>CALOAB010000009.1:0-171585 GCA_942491185.1 uncultured Alphaproteobacteria bacterium
TGGATTCCCTCTCCAAGCGCAGAGGCGCTAAGGTGCTGAAAACGCTTGGAGGGTTGGAGGATGGGGGAAGGCCGCTACCGGCATTTGTCGTTTGAGGAGCGTGAGCAGATCGCGATCTGGCGGCTGGAGGGTGTGAGCCAGGCCGAGATGGCGCGGCGGCTGGGGCGGTCGTCGTCGACGGTTTATCGCGAATTGGCGCGCAACCGGCTGCCTTCGGGCGGCTACCAGCCGAGCTTCGCGGAGGGCTCCTACCTGGTGCGGCGTGAGCGGCTGGCGCTGCTGGAGCGGGACGAGCAGCTCGAGCGCTTTGTGATCGATCGCCTGACCGAGGGCTGGTCGCCCGAGCAGATCGCCGCCCGCCACGGTCTCCTGACCATGGCTGCTTCGCAGATGGATCGCGCCGCCTCCTGGCGCGCGATGGCTCAAGGCCGACAACGAGCCCGGGCTGCGTGGGCTCGGCACAGAGACCATTTATCGCTTTGTTTATCGTGCCCGGCAGAAGGTCGAGAAGCTCTGGAAGCTGCTGCCGCGCGGCAAGGCGAGGCGCGGCCGGCGCAAGCGCCGCGAAACCAAGAGCACCATCACCGATCGGCGCTCGATCCATGAGCGGCCCGAGGCCGTCCAGAACCGCGAGAAGCTCGGCGATTGGGAGGCCGATCTGATGTTCTGCCGGCGCACCCAGCCGGTTCTGGTCCTGCACGAACGGACCTCGCGGCTGACCCTGGCGGCCAAGCTCGCTGGCAAGAGCGCTGCCGAAACCGTGGCCACATTGATGGCCGTCTTCAAACGGCTGACCCCCGAACTCAAAGGCTCGATCACCTTCGACAAGCCGCGCCAGCAGGCAAGCGGCTCCATTCCTGAAAGGACCGAGGCCAGGAGGCCTCGGCGGGGCAGCGAGTTCGCCCGCCATGGCCTGCTGGCCAGCGTCAGCGGCATGACGACCTGGTTCTGTGACGCCTATGCCAGCTGGCAGAAAGGCAGCGTCGAGAACACCAACGGCAGGCTCCGACGGCAGCTGCCGCGACACCTCGACCTCGACACTCTCAGCCAGGCCGACCTCCAGGAGATCGTGCTTTCCCTCAACCTCACGCCGCGCAAGTGCCTCGGCTATCTCACGCCGATCCAGGCCTTCTTCAAAGGTCTTGGCAAGGAGATCGAGATACGGTTTGCTTGAACCAGCCGCCGCTGCGCTTGGAAAGGGAATCCACCCTGGTACTACACAGCCTTTTGATATTGTGGAGCTACTTATTGCAAAGGGTGCCCAACTGCCGCCACCAGATAAAATCGAATCGTTGTTGACTTCTGCTTCGCCAGAGAGAGGTGAAGAACGCTTCATGGCCAATTGCATTCATTGTCACGATCTACCCGAGACCAACAAAAATGACATTGGTCCAAGTCTGTGGAACGTGGTGGGGCGTCGGCAGTCGGCGCGTGACGATTTTGTTTATTCTGCCGCTTTCGATCGCCTTGATGGGGTATGGAGCTTCGAAAATCTAAATATGCTTTTGCTCGATTCAGATAACTACTTCCCCGGCAATGCTATGTCAAAGATAGGCAAGGTGGATATATTGGAATCTCAAGACCGTGCGGACATAATTTCTTTCCTGCGTTTGCAAAGCAACGAGCCCGTGTCACTGCCCTAACTGTGAAGCGAGAGGGCACCCCGTTACTAACCATTTCGGGACGTTGGAGTACACCGATCTTATCGACTATTGCGGGCGTCGATTCGCTTCAGGGCTCGCAATCATAAATTGGCAACTGCGCCGATTGACTCAACTAGCCGTTACGTCACCGGCTTGGGATGGCTCCCTGGCAAGCCGCTGGAACACCGCCACGATCTCGTCTTCTTTCGCCCGGCCAATGGCGCCATCGTCGACTTCTTGCTGGGTCCACATCCATGACCGCGCCGGGTCGTCGCGCATGGCCCAGTTGGCGAAGAGGCGTTGGTCGATGGGTTTGCTGACGAGGCGTTGGACCTCGACGTGGCGGTCGTCCTGGGTGATGCGCTCGTAGGTGGCTTCGACCGCTTCCTTTGGGCCTTCGAGGAGTTGGAGGTAGAGGTCGGCGCGGCAGATGAGGGCGCCGGTGACGTCGTTCTCCGGGTTGAGCCGTCGGGCGTCGCTGAGGATGGCATTCAGGGTGGGCGAGTCGAAGCCGAAGGGCTTGGAGGCATAAACGAGCTGGATCATGCTCATGGCGGCGATCTCTCCTCTGCTTGTCATGGTCACCAGACTGCCAGCCGCCCGCCATCCACACCAGCGCCAAGCGGACGCACCCCGCCATCCACCACTCCCTAAATCCCGAGGGGCGTGGGGAAATCATTTCCCCACATCCTCCAATTCACGCTTGGACCCTCGTCGACGAAAGCGGCATGCTGACGCTGAATTCACTTGGCGATCGATCAGCGTCGACGATACTGGCCGCGGTCGCGTTCCTGGAATTTTGGCGGCCTTGTCGATGATCGAACAGGGGAGCAACACAGATATGGACGTGGCTGAATTGAAGGGTTTTCTCGAGGCGGATGAGGCCGAGATGAGCGTGGTCATCTCCAACCCTGCGCTGCCCGACAATCCGATGATCTACGTGAGCGACGAATTCGAGCGGCAGACCGGCTATTCGGCGGAGGAGGCGGTCGGGAAGAATTGTCGCTTTCTGCAAGGCGCAGATACAGACCGGCATGCGATCGAGGCGATCCGTCAGGCGCTCAAGGCGCGGACCACGTTCACGATCGATATCCTGAACTACCGCAAGGACGGGACGCCGTTCACCAATCGGCTGCGCATTCGCCCGCTGTTCGATCAGCGTGGCGAGCTGCTTTATTTCGTGGGCGCGCAGAACCCGGTTTGACGGGGTCTAAGCCGCCAGCTTGGCCGTGAAGAAGTCGATCGTGCGTTGCCAGGCGAGGGCGGCGGCGGCTGGGTTGTAGCGCGCCTGGTTGGTGTCGTCCTCGAAGGCCTCCTGGACCCCCTCGTAGACGAAGAGCGTGTAGGTGACGCCGGCGTCGTCGAGGGCTGCGGCGTAGTCGGCGACTACCGCATTGGTGCGCGGGTCGCGCTCGGCGTGGTGCAGCATTAGTGGTGACTGGATGCTGGCTGCGTTCTCGGCCGGAGGCGGGTTGCCGTGCCAGGCGACGGCGGCGCCGAGCTCGGGCACGGCGATGGTTGCTCGATGCACGAGGTCGCCGCCCCAGCAAAAGCCGGTGACGCCGACCTTGCCCGTGGTCGCCGGGTGCGCCTCGAGGAAGCGGATGGCGGCCACCGCGTCACCGACCGTCGATTCGGCTCCTGCCTCGCCGATCAGCCGGCGGGCCGCGGCCTCGCTCGAGGGCGTGCCGCCGTGTCGCGAGAGGAAGTCGGGGGCGATCGCGACGAAGCCGGCGAGCGCGATCCGCCGGGTGACGTCCTCGATGTACTCGCCGAGGCCGCAATCCTCGTGAAAGACGCAGATCGCCGGCAAGGGACTGAGGTTGTCGGCCGGCATCGCCAGGTAGCAGCTGACCTCGCCCGTGGCGCCGGTGTAGCTGGCCCGGCTGGTGACCAGCTGCGGGTCGTCGTCGGCGACGGTCGCCGCCTTGGCTTTGTTGTCGAGCATCGCGTTGGCCGCAATAGCGGCGGCGCTGAAACCGGTGGCCTGGGCCATGCACGCGAAGAAGCGTCGCCGGTCGAGAGGGGCGTGGCTGACGGCGTTGCCGAGCAGGCGTATTCCATGCCGCGATTGGGTTTGTCGTGGTTGGATCCGCGTCGATCGGGCTTGCGCGGGGCCGGCTCGGCTTGGTGGCGTCGCCATGTCACTCGAGGCCTTCTCGCTGATTGCTACAGAGAATTTTAGAGGCCTTCCGAGGTGTTTGCGAGGTTTTTTCGTTGGCTTGCGATCGCCCACGGCCTGGCGCAGACGGATGGCGAGGACGGCCGATCGGTGCTTCGCATTCGCACTCTGCCATGCTCATGCCAAGCATCGCGAGGGTGCTGGACAGGCATTGCGGGTCGATCGCCCAGCGAGCAGGCGATCTGCCGCATTATTGGGCAAGATTGACAGGCTGCCGACGCGGCCGGCATGGTCGGGACAGCGGCGATCGGAGCCGGCTCGCGTGCCGGTCCGCGCACCTGGAGGGAACGACAGATGTTCGACGAGATGCGAGGACTCGATGCCGATTGTCGCCCGGCCTACGAGCTGGTTCGCGATTGGCTGGAGCGGACGCCGGCCGAGCTGATGCGCCGCAAGGAGGTCGAGGCCGAGGCATTGTTCCGCAAGATCGGCATCACGTTTGCGGTCTACACCGAGGGCGGCGATCCGGAGCGGCTGATCCCGTTCGACCTGATCCCGCGGGTGCTCGACGCGGCCGAGTGGTCGCTGCTGGCGAGTGGTCTGGAGCAGCGGGTCAAGGCGCTCAACCGGTTCGTCGAGGATGTGTATGGCGAGCGCGAGATCTTCCGCGCCGGCACCGTGCCCGAGCGGCTGATTCAGAACAACGACGCTTTCGAGCAGCAGATGGTCGGCGTCAAGGTGCCGGGCGGCATCTACACGCATATCGCCGGTATCGACATGGTCCGGGTGGGGCCCGAGGAATTCTACGTGCTCGAGGATAACGGCCGCACGCCGTCCGGGGTCTCCTACATGCTGGAGAACCGCGAGGTGATGATGCGGCTCTTCCCGGAGCTGTTCGGCCGGCAGGCGATCCAGCCGGTGTCGCACTACCCAGAAGAGCTGTTGTCGACGCTGGTGAGCGTGGCGCCGCCCAATTGCCCGGGCGAGCCGGTCGTGGCGCTGCTGACGCCCGGCTTCTACAACAGCGCCTATTACGAGCACTCGTTCCTTGCGGACGAGATGGGCGTCGAGCTGGTCGAGGGCCAGGACCTCGTGGTCGAGAACGGCATCGTCAAGATGCGCACCACCCAGGGCTTGCGCCGGGTCGATGTCATCTACCGGCGGATCGACGATGCGTTCCTGGATCCCTTGGCCTTCAAGCCGGAGTCGGCGCTGGGCGTGCCCGGCCTGTTCGATGCCTACAAGCGCGGCAATGTCACGCTCGCCAATGCGGTGGGCTCGGGCGTTTGCGACGACAAGGCGATCTACACTTATGTGCCGGAGATGATCCGCTTTTATCTCGGCGAGAAGCCGATCTTGAACAATGTGCCGACCTGGCGCTGTGCCGAGGCCGATGACCTGGCCTATGTGCTCGATCATCTGGGCGAGCTGGTGGTGAAGGCGGTGCACGGCTCGGGCGGCTACGGCATGCTGGTCGGCCCGCACGCGACGAAGGAGGAGCTGGCGGCCTTCCGGGCGAAGCTCCAGGCCAGGCCGCACGACTATATCGCCCAGCCGACGCTGGCGCTCTCCACCTGCCCGACCTTCGTCGAGAGCGGCGTGGCGCCCCGGCATGTCGATCTTCGCCCCTTCGTGCTCTACGGCGCCGACGAGGTCAGGATCGTGCCTGGCGGGCTGACCCGGGTGGCGCTCAAGCACGGCTCGCTGGTGGTCAATTCCAGCCAGGGTGGCGGGACCAAGGACACCTGGGTGCTGGCGCCGGAGGCGACGCGGCAGGGTAGCGTGGCGGACGCTGCGCTCGGCCAGAGCCCGTCCCAGTCCCAGTCGCAACAGCTCGGAGGCTGACGCCATGCTCAGCCGCAGTGCCAGCAACCTCTACTGGCTCGCCCGCTATGTCGAGCGCATGGACTACGCCGCCCGGCTGCTCGACGTGGCGCAGCGCATGTCGGTGCTGTCGACCAGCTCGACCGTCAACGAGTGGCGCTCGGCGATCATCGCGGCCGGCTGCGAGGACGCCTACCAAGCAATGGGCGGCACGGCGGACCTGGAGTCGGTCGTCCATTTCATGACCCGCGAGCCGAGCAATCCGTCGTCCATGATGAACTGCCTGTTTCAGGCGCGGAACAACGCGCGGGCGGTGCGGGCAGCCATCACCATCGACGTCTGGGAGGCAATCAACGGCGCCTATCTCGAGGCCCGGCAGTTCACCGAGGCGACCTATGCGCAGGACAATTTCCCGGTCTTCGTCGACTGGGTGAAGCGCCAGGCGCTGCTCTTCAACGGTGCCTACTCGAACACCCTGCTCCGGACCGACAGCCACGATTTCCTCAGGCTCGGCACGTTCATGGAGCGGGCCGACAACACGGCGCGCATCCTCGACGTCAAGTACCACATCCTGCTGCCGAGCTATGAGAAGGTGGGCGGGGCGCTCGACTACTACCAGTGGGCGGCGATCCTCCGCTCGGTCTCGGCGAGGCGTAGCTACCATGTGCTCTACAAGGGGCGGGTGGTGCCCTGGCAGGTGGCCGAGATGCTCATTCTCCGGCCCGAGATGCCGCGCTCGCTTCGCGCCTGCTACGAGCAGGTGATGATCAATCTCGATCTTCTGGCCAGCCGCTACGGCGGCCATTCGGGTGCCCCGCACCGCTATTGCGGTGAGCTGCTGGCGCGGCTCCGCTACAGCTCGATCGAGGACATTTTCCAGACCGGGCTGCACGAGTTCCTGACCGAGACCATCGAGCGGACGGGCGTGATTGGCGGCGCGATCGACGAGTTCTATTTGCGCTGAGCAGGCTCTCGTAGCGGGCGCTGTCTCTGCTGCCGCAAGAGACCGGGCATTGGCCGACCCGCCGCTCGCGGCTTCGATGCGCCACGACCAGGCGATCCGGCAGTCGCTTTTCGCCCATCGTGCCGTCCCACGAGCGATGGCAGAGCGGGCTGCGATCGACTAATCTCGGGCTCTTATGGAAAAGAGCCTGGTCCGACGGCTTTCGGCGATCCTCGCTGCGGATGTCGTCGGCTACTCGCGACTGATGGGCGAGGATGAAACGCGCACGCTGGGTGACCTGCGACGGCTGCGCGACGAGACGTTCGCACCAGCCGTCGCGGACCATGGCGGCCAGATCATCAAAGGCCTCGGCGATGGCTGGCTCGTTTCATTCGATAGCGCGGCCGCGGCCGTGCACTGTGCAGCATCCGTTCAAGACAGCTTGTGCGCCGATGCGGCTGCGGATCGGGTTCATATCGGCGATGTCGCTTTCGAGGATGGTGACATCTACGGCGACGGCGTGAACATCGCCGCCCGGAAGGAGGCCCTCGCTGCACCAGGCGGACTTGCGATCTCAGATACCGTCTACTCGAGCCTGGACGGTACGCTGCGGTCGCGCTTCACCGATCTCGGGCCACAACAACTCAAGAACATCGCAAATCCGGTCCGGGTATGGGGTCGAGGTGGCACGGCGGATCATGTGGAGCGTTCTGTGGACTCGCCGCCAGGCGTCGCGGCGGCGCCCTCGATCTCCATCGCTCCGTTCGTGACCTTTCGCAGGCTGCTGAAGAAGTCCCGATGGCCGCGACGGGATCGGTTTTCACCGCTGAGTAGGCGCTCGGCGCGAAGGCGATGCAACGCATCGTCGAGTATCGAGCAACGCCCGCTGCGGCGAAAATGGCCGCGAGCCTCGTCGGCGCTCGGGCGCGATGCGCGCTGCATCGCTGGCCCTCACGTCTCCTCGCTCCCGGTCATTTTGGCCGCACCGCGGCCATCGCGACTTCTTCAGCAGCCTGCTAGACGAGCCTGAATTGTCGCCCCGGGAGTTGGCCCGTGACGTTCACCGACACGAAGGGCTACTTCGTCTCGGAAGCGAGCGTTTATCGGCTTTTGCAGGCCCACGACCTGATCACCAGCCCGGTCTTCGTCGTCATCAAGGCAGCCGATGCCTTCAAGGACCAGACCACCGCACCGAACCGGCTATGGCAGACCGACTTCACCTACCTCAAGGTCGTCGGTTGGGATTGGTTCTATCTGTCGACGATTCTTGCTGACTTCTCGCGCTACATCATCGCCCGGAAGCTCTGCACGTTCATGCGCGCCGATGACGTGACGGAGACATTGAATCTGGCATTGAAAGCATCGGGCTGCGATCGGGCCGAGGGCGTTCACAAGCCAAGGCTGCTAAGCGACAACGGCTCGTCCTATATCGCCGGCGACCTGGTCGACCGGCTCATCGACAAGGGCATGGCTCACATCTGCGGCGCGCCGAACCATCCTCAGACCCAAGGCAAGATCGAGCGCTGGCACCAGACCCTGAAGAACCGCATCCTGCTCGAGAACGACGATCTGCCCGGCGACCTCGAGGCCAGCATCGGCGCCTTCGTCGAGCGCGACCACAACCGCCGCTATCACGAAAGCCTCGCCAATCTGACGCCGGCTGACGTCTACTTCGGACGCGACCGCGCCATCATCGACAGAAGACGGAAGATCAAAGACCTGACCATCCGAAAACGCCGCTTGGCCCATCAGCGCCAAGCCGCTTAACGGCAAACAGGATGAGCCATACCCGCCCTTCGATAACCGCCTAAGCTGTCCCATTCTTTCTGACGACGGACATCGTGCTCGGGCGCATGGACGCCACCGCTGAATGGCACCCGCATCACGAGCAGGCAGGTCATACCAACCCCGCGATATTTTGACTCACCTGCCTTGTGAAATAGGGTGACTGCGGCTTGGCTGTTGGGAAAGAAAGGACACGCCCATGCCGAGCGCCGTGCCGATTCGCCAGGACATTCCGGCTGCTGAGTTGCGTCGCTGCGCCAAGTTCGTGCCTGACGGTCGTGCATCACGGCGGATGCTGGCCCTGGCGGCGGCGCTTGAGGGGGCGAGCCGGGCGGATGCGGCCCGACTCGCGGGGATGGATCGCCAGAGCCTCAGAGCCCCTTCGCAGCCTGCTGGCTGCGCCCCTTTCAGGGATCGGATCGATGGTCTGCTGACCATCGATGGGTTCACCGCTTCAATGAAGAAGGCATCGAAGGCCTGCGCGATCGCCCGCACACGGGCCGTCCGCCCCGGCTGACCGAAGGTCAACAGGCGGCCTTCAGGGCCCTCGTCCTGCGCGGGCCGGATGCCGAGCGGGACGGCGTCAGCGCCTGGACGGCTAAGGATCTCTGCCACATCGTCGAGGGATGCTACGGCGCGAGCTACAGCGAGAACGGCACACTGAAGCTTTTGCACAGCCTGGATCTCTCCTGGCAGAAGACTCGGCCCGCACATCCCAAGGCCGATCGCCGGGCGCAGGCGGACTTCAACAAAAATGTCGCGGTCTGATCACCGAGGCTCGGACCGCGTACCCCGAGGCTCAGCGCATCGAGGTCTGGTTCCAGGACGAGGCGAGGATCGGCCAGACCGGCCGAAACTGCCGACGCTGGTTTCAGCGCGGCACCCGCCCGACCGGCCTCAAGGACCAGCGCCCCAAATCCGGCCGTATTGGGCCGTCTACCTGTTCGGTGCCGCTTGTCCCGAGCGCGACGCGGCCTTCGGCCTGGTGCTGCCGATCGTCTCCACCGGCGCCATGCAGGCCTTCCTTGACCAGCTCAGCGAGCAAGTGGCCCCCGGCGCCCGAGCACTCCTCGTCATGGACAGGGCCGGCTGGCACGGCACCAACGACCTCGTCATCCCCGACAACATCACGCCCGTCTTCCTGCCACCCTACTCACCAGAGCTAAATGCCATCGAGCGCCTCTGGCTGTACCTCAAGGAACGCTCCCTCCCACACCGCCTCTGGGCCGATTACGACGCCATCGTCAATGCCGTCTGCCAAGCCTGGCAGCGCGGTACCAGTGAAACAAGAAGGATAAAATCCCTCTGCTCAATGGAGTGGGCAACAACGGGCATAAGTTAGTGGGGATGGTATTAGAGCCCTCCGCCTCAAGGACACGGGCGGCATGCCGGCAGAGCTCGTTCGCATCTTTCGCTGAGCCCCACCCTGCGACGCAGGCCAGCTTGTCGGAAAGAGCCAGGCGTCGCCAAGCTCGGCAGAGCGGTCAATCTGTTGCATCGCCGCCTGTTGCATCGCCGCTCCGGTCAGCGCAGCTGCAATAGCCCGCCCTCGACCGGCAGGATTTGACCCGTCATCCAGGAGGAGCGCGCTGTCGCGAGGAAATGCACGACTTCGGCAATTTCCTCAGGCGTCCCCCATCGGGTGATGGGATATTTTTGGATCACTTGGTCAAGCAGCGCATCGAACGCCGCGTCGTCGGCCGCGCGGGCGCGGAACTGCGATTCCGACAGCGGCGTGCGCACCGCGCCCGGTGCCACGGCGTTGACCCTGACGCCCTCGGCCGCGAAATCGGCGGCGAGTTGGCGGGTCAGCGCCACGACAGCGCCCTTCGAGGCCGAGTAGGCCGCGACCCCGCGCATGCCGGTCAGTGCCACGGTCGAGCAGGTGAAGACCAGCGTGCCACGGGTTTCGACCAGATGCGGCAGCACTGCCCGCGCCGTCAGGAACGCGCCGGTCGCGTTCACCGTCATGGCTCGGTTCCAGTCCTCCAGCGATAGCGACAGGATCCCCCCTTCCACCATGATGCCGGCATTGGCCGCGACCGTGTCGATACGACCGGTGCACGCGACCGTTTTACGGGTGAGCGCATCGATGGATGCCTCATCGGCGATGTCCGCCTGCACCGCGACTGCGCGACCCTCGGCGTCCACGATTTCCGCCACGACCCGGTCTGCCGCCTGGCCGTCGAGGTCGGCGCAGACGACCACGTAGCCATCGGCCCCGAAACGGTGCGCGATGGCCCTCCCGATGCCCGAGCCCGCGCCGGTCACGAGCGCGGTGGGGTGCTCAGCCTGGCCCATCACGTTCGCTATTGCCTAAGCCGGATCGGCGGCGAAGATCTGCGGGTAGAGGTGGCGCATCGCGGCGTCGTCGAACTCGACCTTGAAGGCGTGTCGGTCATTCAAGGCCTTCGCCCGTTGTGCGGCGGGGCGCGCGTCGATCTCTTTCATCAGCCGGTCGAGGTTGGGAAACGCCGCCATGATGTCGTCGTCGCCCAGCATGTAGGTGAGCCGCGATCCCCAGCCCCAGACGGCCATGTCGACGATGGTGTAGGTCTCGCCCAGCATGTAGCGGCCTTGGGTCAGGCGGTCGTCGACGATCTGCCAGTGCCGACGGGCCTCGTAGTCGTAGCGCCTGAGCGCGTAGGGTATCCGTTCTGGCGCGAAGTTCCGAAAATGCACCGCCTGGCCCGAGAACGGGCCGACGCCGGTGGCAATGAACATCAGCCAGGACAAGAGCGCACCGCGCGATGCGTCGCTGTCGGGCGGCAGGAAGCTGCCCGTCTTCTCGGCGAGGTAGAGCAGGATGGCGTTGCTGTCGAAGACCACGGTCTCGCCGTCGACGATCGCCGGCACCTTGGCGTTCGGATTGACCTTGCGGTAGTCGGGGCTGTGCTGATCGCCGCGACGGGTGTCGATCGGGACCGGCGCATAGGCAAGGCCGGCCTCTTCGAGAAACAGCGCGACCTTCATCGGGTTCGGCGCCATGTTGTAGAAGAACTTGATCATTCCCGTTCACTCCCTCTTGCTGGCCGGTGCCGAGGCACGTCGCGTCGTTCGGGGCGGCCAGTCGCTGCAGCGGTTAGGCTTGCTTGTCCTCGAGCGCAGCGCAGACCCCGTTGTCGACCCGGCCGTCGACGGCACCCGGTCCGCCATGCAGAAGCTGCCAGTAGGGCGGTCGACTTGTCGGCAGCACAGCGGTGCTCTGACGTGTCCAGGATCGGACGGTCGTGGCGCGCCGGGCTGCGCAAGGTCGGACCGTCGATGAAGACGGTGTCGATCAGCGATACTCGGCGACGGGCGCGCCCGCCACGTCGAGGCGGAGCGAGACGCCGAGGCCTGCGTCTTCCGACGCTCGCATGGAGCCGTCTTCCCGCTGCGGGGCGCCGTCGGCGAACGGGACGGTGACGTAGGAATTGAAGTCGGTCGCCGAGAAGCGGAAGCGCTCGGGCGTGGAGTGCGCCAGCGCGGCAATGGCCGCGGTTACGATATCGCCGCCCCAGCTGTCCTCGATGCACATCGGATAGCCGAGTGCCACGCAGAGATCGCGAATGCGGCGCGCCTTGGTCAGGCCGCCGACCTTCGAGATCTTCAGGTTGATGGCGTTCATCGCCTTGTCGGCATGCGCGGTCAGGAACGCGTCGAGCCCGTCGATGTTCTCGTCGAGGATCATCGGCAGCGCGATCGCCCGGCGCACGCCGAGGCATTCGGCGTAGCTGCGGCAGGGCTGCTCGATATAGACATCCAAGTCCTTGACCGCGTTGGCCACCCGCAGCGCGTCGCCTGACGTCCAGCCGGTGTTGGCATCGGCGACCAGCACGTCGCCGGGCTGCAGGACACCGGCCACCGCATGGATCCGAGCGATGTCAGCGGCCGGGTCGCCGCCGACCTTGAGCTGGAACTTGGTATAGCCCTCGGCACGATAGCCGGCGACGTCCCCGGCCATCGCCTCGGGCGCACCTTGCGAGATCGCGCGGTAAAGGGCCACCCGGTCGCCGTGGCGCCCGCCCAGCAGCGTTACCAGAGGCTCGCCGGTGCTATGGCCGAGCAGGTCCCAGCAGGCCATGTCGAGTGCGGATTTCACATACGGATGACCGAGCAGCGCGCGGTCCATCACCTGCTCGATCACCGTGATCTCGCGCGGATCGAGGCCGATCAGGTGTGGCGCCAGCTCGGCGATCCCGGTGCGGGCGCCTGGACCGTAGGCAGGCAGGTAGAATGGCCCCAGCGGGCAGATCTCGCCGACCCCGGTTTGGCCGTCCGCGGTGACGATCTCGACCACGGTCGAATCGAAGACGTCGACGAACTTGCCGTCGGCCCAGGCATAGCGGCCTTCCTTGAGCGGCAGGTCGATCTGGTAGACCCGGATGGTATCGATCTTCATCGGTGTGCCCCCTCAGGGCGGCGGCCGCGCCTCAATGGCGCAGGATCTTGCTGAAGAAGTCCTTGGCGCGGTCGCTGCTCGGGTTGTCGAACATCTTGCTGGGCGGGGCGATCTCGATCACCTCGCCCTGGTCCATGAAGACCACGTTGCCCGCGATCTCGCGCACGAAGCCCATCTCGTGGCTGACGATGATCATCGTCATGCCTTCGGTCGCGAGCCGCCGGATCGTGTCGAGCACCTCGGTGACCAGCTCGGGATCGAGCGCCGACGTGACCTCGTCGAGCAGCAGAATCTCGGGGTGCAGCGCCAGCGCGCGGGCGATCGCCACGCGCTGCTGCTGGCCGCCCGACAACTCGTCCGGGTAGGCATCCATCTTGTCGGCGAGGCCGACCAGGGCCAGGAGCCGCTCGGCCTCGACCTTGACCTCGTCCGGCGGGCGGCGCTTGATCTTCAGCGGTGCCAGCGTGACGTTGCGGTACACCGTCATGTTCTGGAAGAGATTGTACTGCTGAAACACGATCGCCATCTGGTCGCGCGCGGCGCGGACCGCTCCGGGCGAGCGGTAGTCGATGGCGGTGCCGTGAATCTCGACCCGCCCCGACAAGGCCGGCGTGAGGCCGACCAGGGTGCGCAGAACGGTCGATTTGCCGGATCCCGACGGGCCGACGAGCGCCACGACCTCGCCCTTCTCCATCGAGAAGCTGACGCCCTTGAGGACTTCAAGCCCGCCGTAGCTTGCGCGTACGTCGCTGACCGCGAGGTGTGGCAAGGCGTTTCTCCAGATGCTGCCCCAGCATGCTCAGCGGGAAGGATATGATGAAGTAGCACAGCGCGATGGTGCCGAAGACGAGGATGCCCGAGAAGCCCTGATTGTTCAGCTCCTTGCCGCGGAAGGTCAGCTCGAACACGCCGATCTGGCTGACCAGGGCGGTGTCCTTGATGAACGACACCGCAAACGCGATGGCAGGCGGGATGATCACCGGCCAGGCCTGCGGCAGGACCACCATCAGCGTGGTCTGCAGCCGCGACATGTTCATCGTCTGTGCCGCCTCGACCTGGGTCCGCGGGACCGATTCGAGCCCGCCGCGGATAATGTCGGCGGTGTACGCGATGGCGTAGGTGCAGATCGCGATGACGGCAATGGTGAACAGCGAGGCGTCGGTGGCGACGGTCTGGATGAAGAACAGGACGAGATAGATCACCACGAGGAACGGAATTCGGCGAAAGATCTCGACATAGGCGATGCAGACCACCCTGAGCGGCAGCGCCCAAAGGCCCGGTGTCTGGCGCAGATAGACCAAGAGGAAGGCCAAGAAGAAGCCGATAGTGCAGCCCACGAGCGTCATGCCGAGCGTGTAGCCCGCCGCCTCGACCAGGAGCCAGAGATTGCCCGGTGCGAAGAAACGCGGCAGCTGCTCGAGGATACGCTCCATCAGAAGATCTTGACCTTCACCCGGAACGACCACCGCCCGAGCAAGGCAAGCCCGATCGAGGCGATGAAGGTGAGCACGACATACATCACCGCGATGACCGAGAAGTATTCCAGCCAGCGGTAGTTCACGGTCGCTAGGTTGATGGCCTCGCCGGTCAGCTCGTCAACCCCGATCACCGCGCCGATCGAGGTCCCCATGACCAGGACCACGATGAAGAAGTTGGCCAGCGCCGGATAGATCGTCTTGGCGATGTGCGGCACGATGATGTAGCGGATCTGCTGGATGATCGACATGCCGATGGTCTGCCCGGCCTCCAGCTCCTGGCTGCGAACCGACAGGAATCCGGCGCGCAGGATCATCGTCAGGTAGGCACCGGCGTTCAAGATCAGCCCGATCAGCAGGCAGGTCTCGCTGGACCAGCGGATGCCGGCCTCGGGCAGACCGAAATACAGGAAGTAGATCTGGATCAGGGCCGGGGTGTTGGTGATGAAGATGACGTAGCCGTCGACGAGCAGCCGCAGCGGCAGCGGCCCGAATGTCTTGATCGCTGCGCAGACCAAGCCGATCAGCAGCCCCCCGGCGAAAGCCAGGACGCCCAGTTGTAAAGTCAGCCATGCGCCCTGCAACAGCGCATCGAAGTTGTCCCAGACGACGCCATACTGAAAGTTGTAGTTCATGCAGGGCTCAACGCCACGTTCGCCCGGCCAAGTCGGCCGGGCGGCGGGTCGCAGGCTGGATCATCAAAAGAATGGGGTCGGCTCGACCTTGCGCAGCATCGGCGCGCCGTAGAACTGCTCCCACGTTGCGTTGACCGTGCCGGAGGAGTGCAGATCGAAGAGGATGATGTTCAGCACTTCCGCCAGGTTCTCGTTGCCCTGGCTCACGCCGATCGCGCAGTAGGCGACGAAGATCGGCTCCTCCACGACCCGCCAGTTGACGTCCGGGTAGTTCTCGGTGAACGCCATGAAGAAGTCGATGTTCTCGACAATCGCATCCGCCCGGCCCTGGCCGACGAGGCGCACGGTGTCGGCGAGAGAATCGACGAGCTCCAGCTCGACGTTCGGCATGTTCTCCTCGACCCAGCCGACCGTCCAGTTGCCCCGCATGTTGGCGAGCGTGACGCCTTCCTTGTTGAAGTCCTCCCAGCTGTCACCCTCGATCTGGTCGGTGGCGAGCACGGCCAGAACCTCGGTATGCAGGGGCACGGTGTAGTCGATCAGCTTGGCGCGCTCGGCGTTCCGGGTCAGCGCGCCGAGCGAGATGTCGATGCGGTCGGAGACCAGGAACGGCACGCGCTGCGGCGTCTCGGTGGGCACCCATTCCACCTCGACACCGAGCGCGCCGGCAATCGCCTTGCCGATCTCGATGTCGAAGCCCTCCCAATCGCCGTCAGAATTCCTGACTGACATGTTGGGGAAGTTCGGGTTGATGCCGATCCGGATCGTGCCGTCGGAAAGAATGTCGTCGAGCGACTTGGCTGCCGCAGGCTCGGCCGCGAGGCCGACCAGCGCAAGGCCCGCTGCCGCGGCCATGAGGGTCCGTCTGAACATCGTAGCTCCTCCACTGTTGCGGCCCGACCGCGTTTTTTCTTCCCGAGGGGGACGGATGTACGAAAGATGAACTTTTGTACGGGATTTAGCGTCGGACAGATTCCAGCGTCTGTCAATGCCGGCGGGGGCAGGGCAGGCCGCGCCTCAGCCGTCTGGGTCGACCAGCGCCTCGGCCTCGATCTCGACCTTGTAGCCGCCGATCAGCGTGACACCCGCGATCAGCGTGTTCGCCGGGCGCGTTTCGCCGAAGTAGCGGGCGTGAACGGCCGAGACCGCTTGCCAGTCCTCCTCATCGCTCAGGTAGATGCGCGTGCGGATCACGTCTTCTGCACTACCGCCGAGCGACTCGATGGCGGCCAGGATCTTGTCGAGCGCAAAGACAGCCTGTCCTGCCGCGTCGTCCGGGGAGACCGGATCGCCGCCCGGCGTGGTCGCGGTGGTGCCGCTGACGACGATGCGATCACCAATCCGCATGGCCCGCGCGAAGCCCGCCCGCTGCTCCCAGATGGAGCCGCTTTCCGCCCGGCGCCGCCCGGGGCGGCCGGGCACCGCTGCGGTCGGAAACACCGGTGGCAGCGCGTCGAGATGGTGGCTGAGATCCCCCGACGCGGTCAGAAACGGCGGTTTGCGGTACTCGTCGCCGCAATCGCCCGGAATCGGGTCGAGCGCATCGGCTGCCCTGTCGATGAGCGCGTGGTCCTCGGCGTCGAGCACGACGTCCAAGGCGCGCAGGTTCTGGGTGCGGTGCTCCGCTTCGCCGAGCCGCGCGCCGATGATCGTCGCGGTCACGCCGGCATGCCCCAGCACCCAGGCCGACGCCACGTTCGAGATCGATGCGTCGTGCTTGCGGGCGACCTCGTGCAACGTTGCCAGCAGCGCCTGGAAACGTTCCCAGCCGCCGCCAGCGTCGATGAACCGCTTGTATTTCATCCGGCTCCAGTCGGGGATGTCGTCGGGCTCGTCGGCACCTGCCCAGCGGTCTGAGAGAAAGCCGCCGGCGAGCGTGCCGAAGGCCAGGATCGCCACGCCATGGGCCTTGGCCACCTCGGCGAGCGCGCCGGCCGCGCGGCGGTCGAGCAGGGAGAAGCAGACCTGGTTGGAGGCGATCTCGATCCCGTGCGCCAACAGCATGCCGAGATGCGCCGCGTCGAAGTTGGTCAATCCGATCTCGCGGATCAGTCCTTCCTCGCGCAGCCGCATCAGCTGCTCCAGCGCGTCGAGATATTGGGGCGACCGGTAGGTCCACCAGTGGAGCTGCATGACGTCGACAGCCGGCAGGTCGAGCCGGCGGAGCGCGGTCTCGACGCCTGCGCGCACCACCTCGGGGCGCATCTCTCCCGGTGGCGGGCACCACTTGGTCAGGATGGTCGGTGGCGTCTCGCCGGCCTCGCGCATCGTGCGATGCACCATCCCGGCGACGAGCTCGGCGCTGCCGTAGTGGTCGGCCATGTCGAAGGTGTCGAAGCCTGCCCGGGCGTAGGCAAGCAGCGCCTCGGCCGCCGCGTCGAGATCGAACGGCTTGCCGTCGCGTTCCTGGTCGGCCATCTGCCAGAGCCCGGTGATCAGCCGGCGGATGGGCAGGTCTCGCCCCAGCATGGCGCGATCCGGTTCCCGTTTCATGGGCTCTCTCCTAGAGTTGCCTGCACCTGTGCGCAGTTCGGGCGGCGCCGCAACCGGGAACTGCGCGGGCGAGTGGAGGCGGTGCGTGCGGATCGGACTTGTCGTGAACCCGGTTGCGGGGCTCGGCGGGCGCGTCGGGCTGAAGGGCACCGACGGTCCCGACACCGTGGCCGAGGCGCTGCGCCGCGGCGCGGTGCCGGAGGCAGGCGCACGGGCACGGCGGGCATTGGCGCTGCTCGCCAAGCGCGCGCCCGGCACCGCCATCGCAGCGCCAGCTGGCGAGCTCGGGGCGGACTGGCTGGAGGGTCTGGCGCTGACCGTGGTGCCGACACCGCCCGTCCGGCCGAGCGGCACCGCTCGCGACACGCGTGAGGCGGTCGCCGCCATGGCCGATCGTGATCTCGTCATCTTCGCCGGCGGTGACGGCACGGCGCGGGACGTCGCCGGGCAGCTTGCCGCCGGTCAGGCGATGCTCGGCATCCCTTCTGGCGTGAAGATGCATTCCGGCGTCTTCGCGGTCTCGCCCGAGGCGGCCGGCGCCCTGCTCGCCGATCTGCTGACGGTCCCTGAGCGCGTTGGCTGGAGCGACGAGGCCGAGGTGATGGACATCGACGAGGCGGCCCTGCGCGCCGGCCACATCGCGCCCCGGCTCTTCGGCCATGCCCGCGTGCCGCGCGCGCGGCTGCGCATGCAGGCAGCGAAGGGCGGTCCGCGGACCGCGCCCGGCTCAGCACTAGCGGCAGCCGCGCGCGAGGTGGTCGAGGGCATGGAACCGGGCACGCTCTACATCATTGGCCCAGGCGCCAGTGCCGGAACGGTGGTGCGCGCCGCCGGCCACTCGCCCACCGTTCTCGGCATCGACGCGCTGAGGAACGGGCAAGTGGTCGCGCGCGATGCCACCGCGGCGGCGCTCGAGGCGCTGGCCGGCGACGGGCCGGTCCGCATCGTGCTGGGCGTCACCGGGCAGCAGGGTTTTCTGCTCGGCCGCGGCAATCAGCAGATCAGCCCGGCGCTCGTCGCTAGGGCAGGCCGCGACGGGCTGATCGTGCTGGCCAGCGAGGACAAGCTCGCCGGCCTCGCCCAGCCCCGGCTTTGGGTGGACACGGGAGACCCGGCGCTCGACGCGGCACTTGCCGGCTTCGTCCGGGTGCGCACCGGCAGGCGGCGGGAAATGGTCATGCGCATCGCCGCGAGTTGATTACGGCTGTGCGACATGCGAACAGGTATGCAGAACGCCGGCCCGGCCGGATCGCACTTCATCGATGAGGATGCCCATGGCAAGCGAACCCCGCGCGCATCCGTGGATGGCCCTTTCAGCACCCGGCCAGCTCGATGCCATGCTGGCCGAGATCGGCGCCGGCTCGGTCGCCGACGTGTTCGAGCAGATCCCGGCCGATCACTTCCGCAAGGCGCCGCTGGAGATGCCGCCCGCGCTGAGCTCGGAAATGGAGTTGAAGCGCGACCTCGTCGCGAAGCTGAAGAAGAACGCCAATTGCGAGGACAATCTGAGCTTCCTCGGCGCCGGCGTCTGGCAGCACCACGTCCCCGCCGTGGTCGACGAGATCGTCGGGCGCACCGAGTTCGCCACCAATGTCTGGGGCAGCTACCAGTCGGACCATGGCCGCAACCAGGCGTGGTTCGAGTTCGCCTCGCAGCTCGGCGCGCTGCTCAATCTCGATGTGGTGCAGCTGCCGGTCTATTCCTGGGGCTGCGCCATCGGCCACGCGATCCGCATGGCGGCGCGGATCACCGGGCGGCGCAAGGTGCTGGTGCCGCAGCTCTCCGACCCGGAGCGGCTGAGCGTGCTCCGCACCTATTGCCAGCCGCGCGGCATGGACGGGCATATCGAGGTGGTGACCGTGGCGGCGGACCCGCTGTCGGGCCGGCTCGACCTCGCCGACCTGCGCCGCAAGCTCGGGCCGGACGTGGGCGCGGTCTATTTCGAGAACCCGGCCTATCTCGGCACCATCGAGACCGGTGCCGCCGAGATCGCCGCCCTGGCGCGTGGTGCTGGCGCCGAGACCATCGTCGGCGTCGATCCGGTCAGCCTGGGCGTGATCAAGGCGCCGGGCGACTATGGCGCCGACATCGTCACCGGCCCGGTGCAGCCGCTCGGCGTGCACATGAACTGCGGCGGCGGCGTCGGCGGCTTCATCGCGAGCCGGGACGAAGAGCGCTATGTGCGCGCCTATAACGGCTTTCTGGTGTCGATCGCCGAAACGCGCGAACCCGGGCAGCTCGGCTTCGGCCTCGCCTGCCCGCACCAGAACTCCTACGGCATGCGCGAGCATGGCAATGACTGGACCGGCAATTCCACCTATCTCTGGGCGATTGCCGGTGCCGTCTATATGAGCCTCCTGGGCCCCGAGGGCTTTCGTGAGCTCGGCCAGCTGATCGTGTCGCGGGCCCGCTACGCCGCCAAGCTGCTGGGCGAGGTGCCGGGCGTGCGGATCGTCTGGCCGGAGACCACGTTCAAGGAATTCGTCGTCAATGTCGACGACACCGGGCGGAGCGTCGCCGAGATCAACGATGCGCTGCGCGCCCGCGGCATCTTCGGCGGCAAGGACATCAGCGGCGAGGAGCTCGGTCTCGGTCAGGCAGCGCTCTACTGCGTGACCGAGGTGCACAGCGCCGCCGACATCCGCCGGCTGGTCGACACGCTGAAGGAGGTCCTGTCGTGACCCGTCTGCCTGCCTTCCACGCTGCGAAATGGGACGAGCCCCTGGTGATGGAGCTCGGCCGCCCCGGCGGGCGCGGCCAGCTCTTCCCGGCACCGGAGCCGGAGGTGGCCGCGGCCGCGGGCGACGCACCGATCCCGGCGGTGATGGCCCGGGCCGACCGCCCGGAGCTGCCCGAGATCACCGAGTTCGAGGCACAGCGCCACTACCTGCATCTCAGCCAGATGACGCTGGGCATGATGGGGGTGAGCCTGTTCGGCACCTGCACCATGAAATACAACTCCAAGACGTCGGAATACGCCACGCTTCGGCCCGAGCTCGCCGAGGTGCATCCCTACCAGCACGTCGATACGCTGCAGGGGGTCTTGGAGATCCTGCACGACTTCGACGGCATTCTTCGCGCGCTGTCGGGCATGGACCAGTTCATCTTCCAGGCTGGTGGCGGCGCGGACGCGGCCTACACCATGGCGACGCTGGCCCGGGCCTACTGGGCCGACAAGGGCGCGCTCGATCAGCGGACCGAGATGGTGACGTCGGTCCAGGCGCACCCCTGCAATCCGGCGACGGCGGCGGCCGCGGGGTTCAAGGTGGTCAACCTGCCGCTCGAGGAGAACGGCTACCCCTCGCTCGAGGCCTTCAAGGCGGCGCTGAGCGACAAGACCGCCCTGATCATGATCAACAACCCCGACGACATGGGGATCTACAACCCCGAGATCAAAGAGTGGGTCGAGGCCGCCAAGGCGGTCGGCGCGCTCTGCTTCTACGATCACGCCAATTTCAACGGGGTGATGGGCAAGCTCAGCGCGCGCGAGCTCGGCTTCGACGCCTGCATGTTCATGCTGCACAAGACCTTCGGCGCACCGAAGGCCGGTGGCGGCCCGGCCGTGGGCGCCTTCGGCTGCAGCGACGCGCTGGCGCCCTATTTGCCGGTCCCTGTCGTGGTGCAGGAGGACGGGCGCTACCGGCTCGACGAGGACCGGCCGAAGGCGGCGGGCAAGGTTCGCGAGTTCTGGGGCAACGTGCCCCAGGTGGTGAAGGCCTATGCCTGGGCGCGGGCGATGGGCGCAGACGGCATCCAGCTGGCGTCCGACATCTCGGTCGTGGCGAACAACTACATGGACATGCGGCTGGGCAAGATCCCCGGGCTCGCCATGTCGAACCCGGATATCCAGGCGCGCCGGATGGAGATGACGCGCTGGTCGCTCGGGCCGCTCGCCGCGGAGACCGGCGTCGGCACGGTGGATTTCGCCAACCGGATGGCGGATTACGGCATCGATCCCTGGTGGATGAGCCACGAGCCCTGGATCGTCGCCGAGCCCTTCACGCCGGAGGCGGGCGAGCTCTGGTCGAAGGAGGACATCGACCTCTGGATCGACGTCATCGCGAGGATCGCGGACGAGGCCCGGAGCGATCCGGAGGTGGTGAAGACGGCGCCGCACAACCAGCCGGTGGCGCAGCTCCAGGGCGACGTCTTCGAGGATCCCGAGAGATGGGCGATGACCTGGCGGGCCTGGCGGCGCAAGAGCGCCGGCGCGGACAAGGCGAGCCGCGGCGTGGCCTAGGATGGACCTCGTGCACGCCACCGGGCCGGCGGGATCAGTCGTAGAGCACCGAGATGCCTTCGAGCGGGATCGCCGGATCGCGGCCGAGCACCAGATCGGCGATCACCCGGGCGCTCATCGGTCCAGCGCTGAACCCGACCCAGGGGAACAGTGCCAGGAAGAAGCCCGGGCAGCTTGGTGCCTCGCCCAGGATCGGTCGCCAATCCGGCGTGCCGTTGACCCAGGCGGTCCAGCTGCGGAGTGCCTGGACATTGGCCATCGCGGGCACGACGTCGATGGCCATGCCCATGTTGGCGGCGAGATTGGCCGGATTGCTCGCCAGCGTGCCGTCGGGGCGGATATCGGCCGACCAGCCGCCGCCGATGATGCAGCCGCCGTTGGCGACCTGCTTCAGCGTCAGCTTGCCGGCCGCGGAATAGACCAGATGCGGGATCAGCGGTGCAATGGGCTCGGTCACGGTGACCTGCAGCGGGAAGCCGTCGATCGTCAGTGTCACGCCCAGCATCGCCGCGATCCGTCCCGCCGCGGCACCGGCGGCGTTGACCACGCGCCCGGCGCGGATCTCACCACCGGCATGCCGGACGCGAAATCCTGCGCCGTCCCGCTCGATCGCGGTCACCTCGATCCCGCGCATCAGCACCGCCCCGGCAGCCGCGGCCGCGGCCGCGATGGCCGGGGTCGCGCGCAGCGGGTTCGCCTTGCCCTCCATGGCGCAGAATCCAGCGCCGATGGCCTGGTGCGAGAGATAAGGCGCCATGTCACGCAGCGCGTCCCGGTCGAGGATGGCCGTTTCGACGCCGGCCGACGCCTCGATCCGCGCCTTCGCCTCGATCTGGCGCATCTGCCCGGCCTCGGTCGCCACCACCAGGCCGCCGGCCAGCTTCACGTCGAGATCCTCGCCGACGCGGCCCGGCAAGTCCTGCCAGAGCTGCAGCGAGGCGGTAAGGAAGCGGAGGCACGGTGCATAGGCGCGCGCCCAGCCTTCACCGTAGGCGACGAACTCGGGATACTGGATTTGCAGGTGGATCGAGCCCGCATTGGCACCAGAGGCCGCAGCACCGATCTCACCGGCCTCGACCAGCGTCACCGTGGCGCCATCCTCGGCCAGATACCACGCGGTCATCAGCCCGACGATCCCGCCGCCGATGACCAGGACATCGGTTGCCGTCTGCCTCAACCCGGCACGCCTGCCGGCATGGCCCGGCGCCCCATAAGGACAGACCCATGACCAAGACCTTCTCCGGCAGCTACACCGTCACCGTCACGCCGTTCACCGAGGGCGGTGCCGAGATCGACTACGCGGCCTGGAAGCGCTTTGTCGACTGGCAGCTCGCCTCTGGCGTGCCGGGCATCATCATCCTCGGCACGACGGGCGAGTTCCTGACGCTGACCGACGACGAGCGCGGCGCCTTCATCGAGGCCACGGTCAAGCATGTTGCCGGGCGCATTCCGGTAATGGTGGGCACGATGAACGCCTACACGCCCAATGCGGTGCGCTACTCGAAGCAGGCAGAGGCACTGGGCGCCGACGGGCTGATGATCATCCCGCCCTATTACTACACCCCCACCGACGACGAGATCTTCAACTACTACAAGGCGATCTGCGAGGCCGTCGGCCTGCCGATCATGCTCTACAACAACCCGTTCACCTCGAATGTCGACATGAGCGCCAAGCTCGTTGGACGCCTCACCAAGTCGTTCGAGCAGATCCGCTACATCAAGGAAGCGTCGCAGCGGATCGAGCGGGTGCACGACATCATCGTCGAATCCGACGGGCTGATGAATGTCTGGGCCGGGCAGCGCGTGCTCGAGAGCTACAAGATGGGTGCCGTCGGCTACGTCAACCCTTACGGCAACTACATCCCGCGGGCGTCGGTCAAGTTCGTCGAATGGGCCGAGCAGCGGCGCTGGGACGATGTCTGGGCGGTGCAGCAGATCATCGGCGCGTTCGACCAGATCATCACCGAGGGGCATCCGCTCTACGGGCACCAGTGCTACTCCAAGGCGCTGGCCGCCGCCGCCGGCTGCCCGGTCGGCGACGTGCGCGCGCCGATCACCACCTTCGCCAGCCTCGGCGCCGAGGGGCGCGAGCGGGTCGCGCGCATGGTGCCGCTGATGGCAGAGCTCGACCGGGTGGTCGATGCCATCGAGGGGCGCAAGCAAGCCGCCGAGTAGCCTCATCGAATATAGGCCGCCCCGTTCACGTCGATGGTGGCACCGGTGAGGTGCCGCGCGCGTCCCTCGGCGAGGAAGACGGCGACCTCGGCGATGTCTTCCGGCGGCACCCATTCGCCCATCGGGAGCGTCGCCGTGACCGCCGCGGCACCGCCGGAGCGGTTCGCGGAATCGACCGACATCTGCGTGTCGACAACGCCCGGCGAGATCACGTAGGCGAGGATGCCCTTGTCGGCATAGCCCCGCGCCACTGTCTTGGTCGCCGCCACGATGGCGGCCTTGGAGCCAGCATAGGCGATCGCCTCGGGGTTCGCCGTCCCTCGCGTCGTGACCCAGCTGCCGATGCCGATCACAGCACCCGTCTCCTCGCGCTCGAGCCAGCGGCGCACGGCGTGACGCAGGAGCCGCGCTGGTGCGTGCAGGTTGACCTGGATGGCCTCGGCCCAGACGGCCTCCCATTCCTCGATGGGTGCTGCGAGCCCGCCGGACTGGCGCATGATGCCCGCATTGTTGACGAGCACGTCGATCCGCCCGTCCGCTGCGTCCAGCGCCTTGTCCCAGAGCCCGTCCACCGCCGCCGGGTCCAAGAAATCCGCCTGCAGCAGCACCGCGCGGTCCGGTGCCGCCGCAACCGCCGCTTCGGCCCCGGCGCGGTCATGCCCATAGTGAGCGATCACCCGCGCGCCGGCAGCGAGCATTGCCGTCGCCGTCGCCGCACCAATCCCCTTCGAGGCGCCGGTGACGAGAACGGTCTTGCCGGAGAGCCGGGGCATCGGCCTATTGCCTCGTCACGAAGGGCTTGCTGCGAAGCGCCGGGTTGCAGCGCGCATAGGCTGCCGGCAGCGCTATCTCCTCGCCCAGCGCCAGCGCCGCGCGCCAGGTCCAGCGCGGGTCCCAGAGCATGCCGCGCGCCAGCGCCACCATGTCGGCCTGGCCCGTGGCGACGATGGTCTCGGCCTGCACCGGATCGGTGATCTGCCCGACCGCCATCGTCGGCAGGCCCGTCTCGCGCCGGATCGTCTCGGCAAAGGCGACCTGGTAGCCGGGGCCGGTGACGATCTGCTGGCGTTGATCCAGCCCGCCGCTGGAGACGTCGACCATGTCGCAGCCGGCCTCCTTCAGCGCCTGGCAAAGCGCTACCGATTGCGTCAGGTCCCAGCCGCCCTCGATCCAGTCGGTGGCCGACAGCCGCACCAGCACGGGCTTGTCCTCGGGAAATGCGGCGCGGACGGCGCGGAATACCTCGAGCGGGTAGCGCATCCGCGCCTCGGGCGACCCGCCATAGCCATCGGTTCGCTTGTTGGTGATCGGCGAGAGGAACTGGTGCAGCAGGTAGCCATGCGCCATGTGCACCTCGATCACATCGAAGCCCGCCCGATCAGCGCGTCGCGCCGCCTCGACAAAGGCGACCCTCACGCGCTCCAATGCGGCGTCATCCATCGCACGCACCGCCGGCCAGCCCTGCAGATAGGGCACATCGGAGGCGCTTTCGGTAACCCAGGCCGCGGCGCCTTCCAGGTACCCGCCGCCCTCCCACGGGGCCACGGTGCTGCCCTTCCGCCCGGCGTGGCCGAGCTGGATGCCGATCTTCGCCGGGCCGACAGAGCGCATGAACGGCAGGATACGGGCGAAGGCCGCTTCGGTTGCGTCGTCGTAGAGGCCGGTGCAGCCGGGCGTGATCCGGCCCTGGGGCTCGACGCCCGTGCACTCGACGAAGATCAGCCCTGGTCCCGATTGCGCGAACTGGCCGAGATGCACCAGGTGCCAGTCGCCCGGCACGCCCTCCGTCGCGGCGTATTGGCACATCGGCGAAACCGTTATGCGGTTCGGGACGGTGACATCGCGCAGCGTGATGGGCGAGAAGAGCGTGCTGTCTGGCATGGATGTCCGATCTCTTTGCGGGCGCGCTGTTCGATATGGGAACAATTGTTCACCAGAGGACCACGCGGCTCGCGGCGTGACAAGTCCGGAGCACCGGGCCCGCGTCGGGGCTCAGTCGAGCCCGGCGTCGATGGGAAACACTGTGCCGGTCATGCCCGCCGAGGCATCCGAGGCCAGGAAATGCGCAGCGTTCGCCACGTCCTCGACCGTCACCATCCGACCGAGCGCGGTCTCCTCGGCCATGGCGGCCAGCGCCGCTGTCGCGGCCGGCCCGCCGGTTGCGGCGCGGGCCTCGACGCGGCCCACCAGCGCCTCGGTCGCGATGGGCCCCGGCGCCAGCGCGTTCACCCTTATTCCCCGCCGCCCGAGGTCCAGTGCTGCAGCCCGCATGATGCCGATGGCGGCGTGCTTCGAGGCGCTGTAGAGCACCTGCTTGGGGTGCGCGCGGTAGCCGTTGAGCGACGCCATGACGATGGCCGAGCCCTGTCCCGACGCCGCCATCGCGCCTGTGAAAGCGCCGATCGTCGCGGCCACGCCCCAGGTGTTGACGGTCATCACCCGCTGCCACTCGGCCGCGTCGAGCGCGTCGATGCTGCGCCAGGGCGGCACGATCCCGGCGTTCGCCACCACGATCTCGACCCGGCCGGCGGCCTCGGCGAGCGCCCGCAGCTCGGCATCGGCTCCAGCCGCGGCAAGGTCGATGGGTGCCGCGGTCCAGCTCCCGGGCAGATCGCCGAGCGCGTCCGGCAGGTCCACGACCGTGATCGCCGCGCCGGCGCGGGCGAGCCGCTCGGCGATGGCACGGCCGAGCCCGCGCGCGCCGCCGGTGACAACCGCGCTTCGCCCTTCGAGATCTTGTGCGTTGCCCATGTTGCGCCGGCTGGCCCCTGTCGATACGAACGGCCCTGTGTTCTCCGCACAATCGTTCGTCATATGAACCCGATCAAGCGAAAGGTCGCGAGGTGGCGCAAGGCGAAGCCGTCCGGATCGTGATCCTCGGCGCGGGTTCCATCGGTGTCTCGTTTACGCTGCGGCGTTATCCGATGCGTGCGCAGAGGTCACCCTGGTGAACCCCGACAACGTCACGCGGCTGGTGGCGCTGCGCGACCGGCTCTGGCGGGACGCGGATGGCTGACCTCACCTTCCGCTTCGAGGGGCGCCCCGTCTCCGCAAGACGCGGTCAATCGCTTGCCGCCGCCCTGGCCGCTGCCGGGCACCGGGTCCTGCGCACCACGCCCGGCGGTCGCGAGCGTGGCTTGTTCTGTGGGATGGGCGTCTGCCAGGACTGCCTCGTCTCGGTGGACGGTGTCGCGAACCGCCGCGCCTGCATGATCCTGGCCAGCGACGGAATCGATGTTCGCCGGCAAGTGCCACATCCCGACATGGGGGCAGCTGGCGCGCGTCCAACGCGCGGCGCCTTGCGCACCATCGCGCCCGACGTGCTCGTCATCGGCGGCGGTGCCGGGGGCTTGTCGGCGGCCATCGCGGCGCGGCGAGCCGGGGCCTCGGTGATCGTCATCGACGAGCGCAAGCGGCTGGGTGGGCAGTATTACAAGCAGGCGAGCAGCGGGCCGCCACTCGACCCGCAGCAGGCCGAAGGGGCGGCACTCGTCGAGGCGGCGGTGCGCAGTGGGGCCGAGATCCTCGAAGGTGCTGAAATCTGGGGTGCCTTTGACGGTCTGGTCTTCGCCGGCACCCAGGACGGCGCGGCTTTCGTCGCTCGGCCCAGGACCGCCATCGTGGCGGCCGGAGCCTATGAGCGGCCGGTGCTCGTGCCCGGCTGGACGCTGCCCGGGGTGATGACGACGGGCGCTGCGCAAACGCTTTGGCGAAGCGACCGCATCTTGCCCGGGCGGCGGATCATGGTGTGCGGCTCGGGGCCGCTCAATCTCCAGGTGGCACTGGAGCTGGCGGAAGGCGGGGCAGAGGTGGCGATGGTGGCGGAACGGGCGTCGGCGCCGTTCCGGCGACCCTGGGCGGCGCTGCGGATGCTGGCCGCCGGGCCGCGGCTTACGGCGCAAGGCATCGCTATCTACCGACGCTTGCGGCGGCGGGGCGTTCCCGTGCGTGACCGGACAGAGCTTCTCCGGGTCGAGCCTGCCGGAGCCGGCCTCGAAGCGTGGGTCCGGACCGGCAATGGCGGCGAAACGAGCGTCGAGGTCGACTCGGTCTGCATGAATATCGGCTTCGAGCCCCAGAACGAGCTGCTGCGGCTGCTCGGCGCCGAGATGCACTACGACGCCGCGTTCGGGCACTTGCGCACCCGGCGGTCGGAGCTGATGCAGACGTCGGTCCCAGGGCTCTTTGCGGTGGGCGATTGCGCCGGGCTCGGCGGCGCGCCGGCAGCGCGGGTCGAGGGGCGGATCGCTGGACATGCTGCGGCTGCCGCAGCTGGCTTCGGCGGTGCCGCCGACCTTCTCGCTGAGATGCGCGAGCTAAAGCGCCACCGCTTCTTTCAGGCCTGTCTCTGGCGCCTCTACGACGTGACCCCGTGCGACGTCGCGGGGCTGCCGGAGGCCACGCCGATTTGCCGGTGCGAGGACATCGACCTCGGCACCTTGCGGGCCACAATGGACGAGCGGCCGGGGCATGCCGGGACACTAAAGCGCTCGACCCGCGCCGGCATGGGGCGCTGCCAGGGCCGCTATTGCGCGCCGGTGCTGGCCCGGCTAGTCGCGGAAACAACGGGCGCGCCACTCGACAGCCGCAGCGGCTTTGCACCCCGCGTCCCGGTCAGGCCGACGCCGCTGGCGGCAATCCAGGCCGTGCAGGAGGCGTTCAGCGTGCCCTGGGACAACACGGCTTGCCCAGCACCGCTCGATCGCGCTTAGTGGCGCCCGGATGTGCGTTCCGAGAACGGTCTCGCGCGGGGTGGCTGGCGATCGCCTGGGCTCGGCGCCGGGGCAACGCCAAAGGGGCTGACGAAGGATGTGCGCCGCACCACAGGTCGATCACTTGCCTGCCGCGTGGACTGGGGAGGGCGCGCTGCATCCGACCGGCCAGAGAGCCGATCTTGCGCGCGGCGGCGGCACCTGCATCACCTGCGCCGACCTGGGCCAGATGCTCGACGACGGGCTTGGCCCATGATCCCTGACCGGCCATGGGAGATGCCCGAGGCGGAGTGGCGCGGCCTCGTCAACCGCGTCCGCGCCGGACGCCCACTGATGCCGGACGTTTGGCCGGACGGTGCGCGATGCGCCCTGGCCCTGTCCTTCGACTGCGATCATGAGACCTTCGAGCTCGGTGCTGGCGGCGCCGCGATCGGCCGCCTCGCCTGGGGCGAGTTCGGGCGGCGGCGCGGCCTGCCGCGCATCCTCGACGTCCTGGCGCGGGCCGACGTTCGCGCCAGCTTCTTCGTGCCTGCGGTGGCGGGGCTGATCGACCCTGGCGCGCTTGTGCCCATCGTCGCCGCGGGCCACGAGATCGGCGTGCATGGCTGGATCCACGAAAACACCTCGCAGCTCGACCGTGCCACCGAGCGAGCGCTGCTGCTGCGCGCCCGCGACGCTCTGGCCGAGATGACCGGTGTCGTCCCGGTGGGCCACCGCGCCGCCAATTGGGACCTCAGCGCGCATACGATCGATCTCGTGTCCGAGCTGGGATTTCTGTACGATTCCAGCCTGATGGCCGACGACAGCTGCTACGAGCTCGTCGCCGACGGCAGGCCTACCGGCCTCGTCGAAATACCTGTGGACTGGGTGCGCGACGACGCCGTGTATTTCCTCTTCAACCGCACGCCCCCGACCCGACCTTGGACCCCGCCCGAGGCCGTGCTCGACATCTTCCGCCGCGAGTTCGACGCCGCCTTCGACGAGGGCGGAGTCTGTCAGCTGGTGTTCCATCCCTTCGTTATCGGTTATCGTTCGCGCATCTGGATCCTCGAGCAGCTCATCGCGCACGCCAGGTCGCGCGGCCCCGTCTGGTTCCCGACCCATCGCCAGCTTGCCGAGTGGGTGCGTGCGCACTCGAAAGCCGAGTGAAGCCGGCACGACAACACGATCTGCCCGCATAGCAGGCTTGGATACCAGCCCCGGCGCCGGAATCGATCCTTCCGCCAAGCTGGCCGTTCGGCTCCGCTCCGCTACGCCGGCCATCCAGCTTGGCGGCGTAGCCGCCCATGCACTAACATTGAGCCTCAACGTGTCAGTGGGGGCTGATCAAGGGTCGCCGGCCAGCGGCGCCTGGGTGAAAGCCAAAAGGAAAAGCGTTCATGGATATCTCAGCCTTCCGCGGCTGCATGCCGGCGTTGATGACGCCGTGCACGGAGGACCGTCGGCCGGATTTCGAGGCGTTGGTCCGCGCCGGGCGTCGGCTGATCGAGGCCGGGATGAGCGCCGTCGTCTATTGCGGCTCGATGGGCGACTGGCCGCTGCTCACCGACGCCGAGCGGCAGGAGGGGGTCGAGCATCTCGTCGCGGCTGGACTGCCCGTGGTGGTTGGCACCGGGGCGCAAAATCCCAGGGCCGCGGCCGACCATGCGGCCCACGCCCAACGGGTCGGTGCCAGCGGTCTCATGATGATCCCGCGCGTGCTGTCGCGGGGCAGCTCGCTCGCGGCCCAGCGGGCGCATTTCGCCGCCATCCTGGCAGCAGCGCCCGACCTGCCCGCGGTCATCTACAACAGCCCCTATTACGGCTTTGCCACCCGCGCCGATCTGTTCAACGAGCTGCGTCGCAACCATTCGAACCTGGTCGGCTTCAAGGAGTTCGGCGGCAACGATGCGTTGACGTATGCGGCCGAGCACATCACCGGCGCGGACGAGGACCTGATCTTGATGGTCGGGGTCGATACCGGGGTGTTCCATGGCTATGTCAATTGCGGCGCCTGCGGCGCCATCACCGGCATCGGCAATGTCCTGCCCCGCGAGGTCCTGCATCTGGTTCAGCTCTGCGAGCGGGCGCAAAAGGGCGATGTCACCGCCCGCCGCGCTGCCCTCGAGCTCGAGGCAGCGCTCGGCGTCCTCTCCTGGTTCGACGAGGGCACCGATCTGGTTCTCTACTACAAATACCTGATGGTGCTGGAGGGAGACGCGGCCTACGAGCGCAACTTCGTCCCGACCGATGCACTCTCGGCGAGCCAGAAGCATCTCGCCGCCTCGCAGCTCGCCCAGTTCAAGTCATGGTATGCAGACTGGGCACAGCGAACCTGATCGCCCGCAAGACAACCCGCTAAAGTGCCAAGCGCCAGTTGATCCGGCCGGTTGCCGCCGCTCGACCGAAGCTCGACGACAGGCAGGAGACGGTCTGGTGCTCGTGGAGTCGGCTCCCGGCAACGATCGCCCTCAGAGCAAACCAATCCTTGCAGAAGCGGCGCCGTCCGCACCTGGTCGCTCCCGGCCGGCACCTTCGCTGACCGCTACACAGTGGTCGATCCGGTCTGAGGCTGGCGGACGACGTTCTGGAAGGGCTCGCCGGTCGCGAGCCGCTGGAGGTTGTCCGCCATGTCGCGCCAGCGGCGCTCGACCGTGCCCTTGGTCCAGCCGGACATGTGCGGGGTCATGACGGCGTTCGGCAGCTCGGCGAAGGGGAAGCGGGAGGGGGCGACCGTCGGCTGCGCCGGGTCCGGGTAGCTGTACCAGACGTCGAGGATGGCGCCGCCGAGCCGGCCGCTGCGCAGGCTCTCGAAGAGGGCGGCCTCGTCGACCACGGCGCCGCGCGCGACATTGACGAGCACGCCCTGGGGGCCGAGCGCGTCGAGGGCGGCACGTCCGACGAGGCCCGTGGTCTGCGGTGTCGCGGCGATGGCGAGAACGGCGAAGTCGACTGCCGCCATGAGGTCGTCGAGGGCGGCGAGCGGGTGGAACGAGGCGATGCCGTCGAGCCTCGCCGGTGCGGTGCGGTTGGTGACGTGGAGCTCGACCCCGAAGGCGGCGAGGCGTCGGGCCAATGCCTGGCCGATCTCGCCGTAGCCGACGATGCCGACCTTGGCGCCTTCGAGCTCGCCGTGCGGGGCGGCGCCCAGCCGGCTCGAGCGGCGCCAGTCGCCCTGGCGAAAGAGCGCTTCGGCCTCGCGGGTGCGGTGGCGCCATTCGAGCAGCTGCAGGATGACGTACTCGGCAACCGCAGCACTGTGGCCGCGCACGTTGCAGAGCGTGGCCCGTGGCGGCAGTGCGGCCAGCTCGACCAGATCGCAGCCGACGCCCGGCACCTGAACGAGGCGCAGCGCCGGGGTCGGCGGGAAGCGGTGATCGAAGGCGACGGTGACCAGGGCCGCGGCGCCGGCCAGCAGGTCTGCGTCAGCCGCCGTGGCAGCGGCCGCATCCAGCTCGTGCACCTGGAAGGCGTCGCCGAGCTCGCCCGCCAGCCACGGCCCGCGCCCGGCGACGGCGGGACCGTTGAGAACGACGCTGATGCGGCTCATGCGACGGCTTTCGGCTGGGGTGGGGACAAGGGCCCGGCGGTGGTCTCGTCGAGCCGGCCGGCGATCTCGGCGCTGAGGTCGAGGAGGTCGTCGAGGACGGCCACCGCCCGGCCGGCGTCGCCCGCGGCGACCGCTTCGGCCATGGCGATATGCGCCGGGCCGGTGCGCGCCATGCCGGCGGTGTTGCGGCAGGCGTGGACGTAGCCGGCGCGGCGGCTGACGCAGTGCAGCGGCTCGACCATGCGGGCCGCCACCTCGTGGCGGGCGGCGCGGCTCAAGAGCTCGTTGAGGGTGGCGTCGGCCACGGCGAAGGCACCGGGGTCGCCGCGGCCGAGCGCGTCCTCGAAGGCCGGCACGAGCGCTGCCAGGGCCTGCCGCTCGGCAGCGTCGGCGAGGGTCGCGGCACGGTCGATCACGAGCCGCTCGACGGTCCGCCGGATCTCCAGCGTCTGCAGGATGAGCCCGGGCTCGATCGGGCGGATGCGCACGCCCTGGCGCGGGCGGATCTCGACCAGGAAGCCCTGCGTCAGGCGGAGCAGCGCCTCGCGCACGGGCGTGCGGCCGAGGCCCAGGGACTGGCAGAGGCGCTGCTCGGTGGTGGCGCTGCCGGGCGGCAGGACGAGGGTGACGATCTGCGCCTCGATCAGGCGGAAGGCCCGATCGGCGAGGCTGGCGCCGGTCACAGGACACTCTTCAGGCGGCGCCACAGCAGCAGGGCCAAGGGCAGCAGCCAGAGGGTGATGGTGACGAGAGCGAGGCCCGTCGAGACCGGCCGCTCGACGAACTGCCAGAGGTCGCCGCGCGCCCGGATGAGCGAGTTCAGGAACGTCTCCTCCAGCATCGGGCCGATCACCACGCCGAGGATCAGGGGCGCCATGGGGAAGCCGTGCTCCTCGAGGATATAGGCGGCGACGCCGAGGCCCAGCATGGTGCCGACCGCGAAGAGGGTGTTCTCGACCGCGAAGGCGCCGACGATGCAGAAGACGAGGACCGCCGGCATCAGCAGCGCCTTGGGCGCGGCCATGACCGGCTGGAAGGCCAGGATGGCCAGGAGGCCGAGGGGCACGAGCAGCAGGTTGGCGAGCAGATAGGAGAGGAAGACGGCGTTGATCAGGGCGGCGTCCGTCAGGAACACGGTCGGCCCCGGATTGAGGCCCTTGAGGAAGAGGACGCCGATGATGATGGCGGTCAGGCTGTCGCCCGGGATGCCGAACACCGTGGCCGGCACCAGTGCGCCGCCGATCGAGGCATTGTTGGCCGCCGACGCGGTGCCGATGCCGTCGGGGATGCCGGTGCCGAATTCGTCGCTGCGGCTGGAGAGCCGGCGGCTGATGGCATAGGAGACGTAGGCCGCGATGTCGGCGCCGGCGCCTGGAATGGCGCCGATGACCACACCGATGGTCGAGCCCCTGGCGATGCCCCAGCGCAGCCGGCGCAGCTCGCGGCCGACGCCGGTCAGGATGTTCGAGAGGCCCTGGCGCGCCGGCTTCTCGGTCTCCAGCCCGTCGCGGGCGTAGCGCAGCACTTGTGGGACGGCGAAGACGCCGATCAGCACCGGGATGAAGCCGAGGCCGCCGATCAGGAGATCCGAGCCCAGGGTGAAGCGGGCGAGACCGGAGACCGGATCCAGGCCGACCTGGGCGATGGCGAGGCCGATGAGCAGGCTGAGCGCCGCCTTGATCCAGTGGCCGTGGCTCACCGCGACCGCGGCCGTCAGGCCGAGGCAGGCGAGCCAGAACTTCTCGTAGCTCGAGAACTGGAGCGCGATCCGGGCGAGCGACGGGGCGGCGGCGATGAGGACGATGGCGCCGACGACGCCGCCCAGGGCGGAGGCCACGAGGCCGAGGCCGAGAGCGAGGCCGCCCTGGCCCTTCTGCACCATGCGGTGCGCGTCGTCGGTATAGGCGGCCGAGGCCGGCGTGCCCGGTATCCGCAGAAGTGCTCCCGGCAGGTCGCCGGCGAAGATCGCCATGGCTGCGAGGCTCATGACCGCGGCCAGGGCCGGCAGGGGATCGAGAAAGAAGGTGATCGGGATGACCAGTGCCACCGCCATGGTGGCGGTGAGGCCCGGAATGGCGCCGACGAAAAGGCCGTACACGGCGGCGATCAGCATGGCGGCGAGCACTGCAGGATCGAGCAGCAGGCCGATCGCCTCGAGCATCACGGCCAAGGGAGACCGCCGATCAGCCGCTCGACGATGCCGTAGGGCAATGACACCCGCATCAGCCCGACGAAGACGATGTGGATCAGCAAGGCCATGGCGATGCCCGCGGCGATGGCCCGAAGCGGCCGGCCGGCGGCGAGCCAGGCGAGGCCGGCGAAGAGCAGCGCCATCGTCAGCAGGAAGCCGAGCTGCGGGGCGACGACGATGTAGAGGGCAGGTGCCGCCAGATAGGCGACCAGGAGGCCCGGCCGTGGCGGGCGCAGAAAGGCATCGGGCGGGCGGCTGTCGGCGGTGGGTCGGACGAGGCGGCTGCGGATCGCGAGAGCCAGGCCCAGCACCAGCATCAGGCCGCCGACGATGGAGGGAAAGAGGCCAGGGCCGAACTCGATATGTGCGACCGTCGGCAGGCCGCGGGCCTGGAGGACCATGAGACCGCCGAGCACCGCCAGGGCGACACCGACCAGGGTCTCCGAGCCCGGCGAACGGCCCGCGGTGCTGTCGCCGCGGGCCGTCGCTTCGGTGTCGCTGGGCAAGGTCTGCGCCGGGCTAGAGGCCGAGATCGGCTACCAGCGGGCGGACCGTTTCCTCCTGGCCTTGCATGAAGGCCTCGAACTCGGCGGCGTCGCGCCAGCGCAGGCCAAAGCCGCGGCTGGTCATCGCCTCCTGGAAGGCCGGGTCGGCGTAGATCTCGGCCAAGGCCTCCTCGAGCTGGACCGCGATGTCGTCCGGCAGGCCGGCGGGGCCGACCAGCCCGCGCCAGGCGCCGAGCTCGAGGTCGAGGCCGGCGGCCTCCTGCAGCGACGGGATCTCCGGGAAGGCGGCGAGCCGCTCGCTGCCGAAGACGGCGAGGCCCTTGACCAGCCCGGCCTCGATGAGCGGGCCAGCCTCCGGCACCGAGCACGGCACCACGTCGAAGCCGCCGGCGACCATTTCCTGGAGCGCCGCAGCGGCGCCCTGGCCGCTGATCATGCGGACCTCGGCGAGGTCGACGTCCCAGGCGACCAGGAGCGAGGCGAGGGCCAGCGGCCAGGAGCCGCCGCAGCCGCCGCCGCAGGCGATGTCGTAGGCGCCGGGCTCGGCCTTGATCGCGTCCAGGGCCTCCGGCAGCGTGCTCCAGGGCGAATCGGTGCGCACGTGGAAGCCGGCCGGGTCGAAGTTGAACTGGCCGATGGGCGTGAAGCTGGCGGCGTCGAAATCGCCCTGCCCCATCGGCCGGTAGTGCGCGAAATTGTAGATGACGCCCAGCGTGTAGCCGTCCGGAACGGCAGTGGTGATCGAGGTGAAGCCGACCACGCCGCCGCCCTGGCCCTGGTTGACGACATTGAAGGGCTGGCCGAAGCGCTCCTCGAGCCCGGCCGCGATCAGCCGGCCCGTGGCATCGGTGCCGCCGCCGGCGCCGGCCGGGACGATGATCGAGACGGGCCGTTCGGGCCATTCGGCGGCCGCCGGGCCGGCCAGCGCCACGAGCGCCGCCGTGGCCATGCAGAGTCGAGCCAGAGTTTTGAACATCTTGAGCCTCCCCTTTGCGTGATATATCAGACCATGCCGGCTCGTCCGGGAGCGGTCAAGTGCCGGGCCGGTGGCCCGAAGAACGGTGTCAGAGCAACCTGCCTTTCGCCGGCATGATGGACCGGCTAGCGAGATGGCGCCCGCTTGCACAACCCGTTCCGGTGCTTGTCTCGGTTGTTGATTTGAATAAATCAATATAATTCAATGGCTTGACAGCTATGGATGGTCGGACTCCAGCCCGCTGAACCAAGGCCACGGACAAGGGGACTCAGTTCTGCCTTGGTTCGTTAGGAGGACAGATGCGCAAGAGCCGGTTCACCGAGGAGTAGGTCATCGAAATCCTGCCGGAGTATCGGGCCCGGGCGAAGCTCGACGAGCTTTGTCGGCGGCACGACTTGTCGCAGACCACGCGCTGAAGATGGCAAGCCAGGTATGGCGGGATGACCGCGTCGGACGCCAAGCGGCTGAACTCGCTGCAGGACGAGAACCGTCGGCTGAAGGAGCTTCTCGAGCGCGAGGGTTGGCACGCCAATCACGAGCTCAAGGCACGGCTCTACCAAGAAGAGCGCTTGGCGAGACGCCGTCGCGGGCGGCAGAAGCGAGGTTGCGTGATGTTGCAATGACAGAGTGGCGGCAAATGGCGGTTTGAAGGCGAACCCCTTTGCTATGGTTCAAACCCGAGCGACTCAGTCAGGCAACGCCTGATCTTGAAATACCGGCTGGCATCACTGATCCTTCCACTTGTGCGTCCGCACCGCGCCGAGGAACTTCTGCACGACCTCGGTGTCCTCGCGGCCGATGGGCACGGCGAGTGAGACCGAGCGTTCGAGCTGCAGCTCGCTGAGCGGCACCAGGACCAGGTCGGGCACGACGGTCGATCGTTCCGGGACGAGTGTCACGCCAGTGCCCTGTGCGACGAGGGACTGTGCCCATTCCTCCCGGTCGCTGCGCGCCGCAAAGATCGGCGTGAAGGCGCGACGATTGGCTTCGGCGAAAAACGTGTCGCGAAACTCACATTGCAGGCGGTCGACATAAGGCTCCCGCAGGACTTCGCCGAGATCGACCGAGCGCCGGCCGGCGAAGGGATGGCCCGGCGCGCAGGCCACGACCATCCGCTCCACGTAGAGCTTGAGATAGCGAAAGCGCTGCACATCGCCGATCTCCGCGCCGACCAGCGCCACATCGACAGCGCCGCTCAGGAGCGTTTCGGAAAGGTCGGACCGGTTCAGGTCGCGGATGACGATTTCCAGATCCGGAGCGCTCTGCCGGTATCTCGTTATGAACCGCCCCATCACGCGTCCAACCACCAGCCATGCTCGTCACCCCTTCGGAGAACGGAGACGAGGAGGATAGGGAAGGGGGGCGGGATGGGGACGGGAGATGGGGGGCGAAGAAAGAGGCGGGGGAAATGATTTCCCCCGGGCCCCCTCGGGATTTTTGGGGCGGGGTGCTCACCGGGCGTTAGGGGTTTTTGGGTAGAGTCACGAATGGTGGAGAAGGTGCGGCGCCGGGGTGACGGGGGCCGGCGGCTCGGGCGGGCGGGCTTTGCCGGCGGGTGGCGGTGCAGGGCGGGGCGTGGGCGGCGATGCCGGTTTCGTGACGGTTGGCGGGCGACGCGTGGGCGGCGATGACGGTCCAGTGACGGTGGGGGGGCGGAGCATTGCCGACGATGCCAGTCGGGGGCGGTCAGGGAGCGGCGGCGACGGGTGCCCGGCGGTCGACGCGGCACCGATCCGGCGCCTCGCATTGCGGCCCCGTAGCACGGCGAACGATCCTGGGAGTGCTCGGACACGTGCAGCAGCCGGAGAGCCATTATAGGAATAATAGCCGAAAACGACTTTTCGGTCAAGTCGGACCTCGGGATCGTTCGGCGGCACCAAAGGCCGCGCGGCCGGGTCAGCGGCCCGATTTGACAGGCTGAACTCTCGTCGTCGCGCAACCTTCTGATTTTCAAAGGTCTGATCAGTCTGCCTGCGGCAAGCTGTCAGCTCGGGTTATATCCCGGGACGTCGGGTTCGCTCGTCGAAAACTCGGGTTCGTTCGTCGAATCGCCGGGTTCGTTCGTCGGCTGGAGGCCCGTTCCCGGGTTCGTTTCGGCCGAATTGCGCGGTATATGCTACATAAGCATTGCTAATGAGTCGCTATATGCGACAAATCTCGGGTTCCGTTGCATATAGCGCAACAGTCTCGGGTTCTCGTTGCGGTATACGCAACAAGTCTCGGGTTCCGTTGCGCTATATGCAACAGCACGCCGCTCAGAGCTGCTAATCCATAAGCGTTCGTTATGGAGCGCCCGCGCCATGCTGGCGCCTGTCCATGGCGACCGTCGTCCATCCGCGGCGCCAAGGGCTGCAGGTGGCCCGTTTGTTCGGTGAACCTCGCCGCTAGCGCAGCTGGCTGTCCTTGCTGCCCCGGCGGTTGAAGGCCGAAGCGGCCGGGCGGCCGTCGAGCGCCGCCTGGCACGCCACACAGGTCCGCGCTCCAGGCAGCGCCAGGCGCCTGGCCTCGGGGATCTCCTCCCCACAGCGCTGGCAATGCGTCTCGCCCTCGCCCGCGGCCAGCCTCTCCCGCGCCCGCTTCACGGCATCGCTCACCGTGTCGTCGATCTGCTCCTGAACCGCCCCATCACGCGTCCAACCACCAGCCATGCTCGTCACCCCTTCGGAGAACGGAGACGAGGAGGATAGGGAGGCGGGGCGAGATGGGGAAGGGAGATGGGGGGCGAAGAAGGAGGCGGGGGAAATGATTTCCCCCGCGCCCCCTCGGGATTTGGGGTGGGGGCGGGGGAGTGGGCCTTCGTCTTCAGTTGCGGGTTTGCCGGCGCATGGTGGCGATGACGGCGCGCAGCGGGACGGTGCGGACCGTCGCTGTCTGCCAGATGACCAGAGGATCAATGTCGTCGTAGTCGTGGCGGAGGACATTGCCGATGCCGGCTATCGCCCGCCAGGGGATGTCCGGATGCGTCGCCTTCAGCTCGTCCGGCAGCCGGCGTGAGGCCTCGGAGACGACCTCGAGACAGCGCTCGACCGCGCGCTGCTTCAGGCGATCGGCGACAAACGCGGCTGGCTCGACGCCCGACGTGAGCGCTTCGAGATCGTCCAGCGCATCGGCGATATGGTCGAGGGCGAGGCGAACGCGATCCGGCCCGGCCATGGCACCGCTCAGATCAAGCGAAGCGCATCGCGCTCCACCGCTTCGGCCACATAGGGCCTGAGGCTGCCCTTGAAGAGAATGTCGACAGGGCGCTCGAACTCGGCCGCGAGCTCGTCCTTCAGCTCGACCAGATCGACGAGATCGAAGGCGGCATCAGGTGCGAGCTCCAACAAGAGATCGACATCACTGTCGGCCCCGGCCTCGCCACGCGCCGCCGAGCCCACCAGCGACGCCGACCGAACCCCCTTGCCGACCAGCACCCCAGCCCGCCGAGCAAGACAATCCCGCAGCCGCTCCGTCAACGCCCGCTCTGTCACCACCGCGATCCTATCCGCTTCGTTCTTTCCGGCCGCTCGGATCATGCCACAACGAGAAGGAGGCGGGGGAAATGATTTCCCCCGGGCCCCCTCGGATTTTTGGGGGGGGGCGTTAGCCGGGCGTTAGGGGTTTTCGGGTAGAGTCGCGAATGGTGGAGAAGGTGCGGCGCCGGGGTGACGGGGGCCGGCGGCTCGGGCGGGCGGGCTTTGCCGGCGGGTGTAAGACGGCGATGCCGGTGGCGGTGTGGCGGGGTGTGGACGGCGATGCCGGTGTCGTGACGGTGTGGCGGGGCGTGGACGGCGATGCCGGTTTCGTGACGGTGTGGCGGGCGACGCGTTTGGACGGCGATGGCGGTTCAGTGGCGGTGGGGGGCGGCGCATTGCCGACGATGCCAGTCGGGGGCGGTCAGGGAGCGGCGGCGACGGGTGCCCGGCGGTGACGCGGCCCCGATCCGGCGGCTCGCCCTGCGGCCCCGCGGCCTGTCGAACGCCGCAACCAGAGGCCGGACACATGTCAGCACCCGACCATCAGCCCAGACCAAGGCCAAGTTCTCGCTTGCATCCGACGGGGCGTCCAACACATGTCGGAGCCCGGGGCTGGATGAGAAAAACAGATAATCAGGTTAATTTTTTTGCCGGCGTGCCAGCTTGATCCCATACTCAGCCTTTGACCATGTCGATGATACTTTAACAATGCCCGGAAGATGCTCATCTCGTTCGCACCGAATTTGTACCGGCCGGTCATGAGAATTTCTGGCGCGATGTCTTCGGGGACGGACCGGCGCTTTTCGTTCTCTTTATTGCGGATGAAGCTAACGGGATATCGAAACGAACGACCTTCTCCTCCTGCCCACATGCCCCACGCTCCATAATTCCTGTGGATATTTTTGCATTATAGCACTCATTGCCAATGATCTGCTCCATCTGGATAAGCAGGTTCTGCACAGGAACCACCTTGGTCCGTATTTCCTCGATATATTTATGGTGGGCAATGCCATTCAAGACATAGTCGCGTTGGCTGACGTAGTCTGCCACATGCTCTCGTGCCGCCGCTTCCTTGAGTTCCCTGATAAGGGACGGCGATACTTCATCAGCCTTTAGGTCTTTGAGTTCCTGAAATGCCGCGATTTCGTCTTCTACGGTCGACAGCCGGTCTTCCCAGCTGTCCGACATCTCCTCGGCATGAGTGAGAATTTCACTCTTCACTGCGGCCGCAGGGCCAAAATCTAGCGCCTGCAGGCTTCGATATGCCTTGACCTCGGTGTCGACGGTTTCCAGTATCATGTCATCATCGTTTCGTCCCAGTTATCCTTTGCTCGCACTTGCGAATGGCGGGACCTTTGGATTATGTCATTTTTGGGGATATCGTCAGCATTCTTATTGGTCACTCATGACGGTGAAGTGGACACTTTATCGAATTGCGGGCTGCGGAAAGCACATCCGGGTCGAGGTCGGCGCCGTTGGGCCAGGTGATTGTGCCGGTTGCGGGGTCGGTGATGACCTTCGCGAAGAAGGTGGGCTCGGCGAGGGGGGCGAGGATGCCGGTGAAGTCGATCATACTGGCGATGTCGAGTTCGCCTTCGACGCCGTCCTCGAAACGGAGGAAGAGGCGGTGTTGTCCCAGCGGATTAGCTTCAACGATGTCCTTTAGCATAGCGCTACTCCAGGGGTGCGATGCTCGGGAGCGGCTCGCGACGTTGAGCACTATCTCGGGTGTCGAGCAAGAGCAAAAGACCAATCGAGAGGGAGAGGCGTATGCGTGGCCCTCCTGCCCCTGAACATCACCGCCTCCTACGCAGCCAACATGAGGTCGCGTCCGATCCGATTGACGGCCGCATCTTCATCGCCGCGGAAGATCGGCATTGATAGTGAGCGGTTTTGCGCTCGTTGAAATCTCTTCCGGCTAATCCCCTTCATTTCGGAGTCCTCTAACAATGCTATGATAGAAAAAATCATTGCGATCAAGCTTTTCAGCTTCCATCTTCAAGAGCAGAGCCTCATTAAGCTTGTCGTTCGATGTAACGAAATATAGTGCTCCGCGTTTGCCGCCGCTCTGGCTTGGCCTGATAATTAGATCGGCAGGAAACTCTGCAAAAGCGCGGTCTATGGCTTGGTTTTCATCGAACTGCGCAAGTGTCCCAAAGCGGTCTTCTAGCGCGGCGGTTGCATCTTCCCGGAACGTCGAACGGATGACATCCCGTGTCAGCAATTCGAGGTCTCGCACTCGGATCAGAGCGGAAAGAAAGGTCGTCAAACGCTCTCCAAGCTCGGCCTCTTGGAAGCTACGACTCTTGATTTCGTATGTATCTTGATCCCACGAAGCGTCCGCCGAATCCAAAATTGATTCGAGCAGCTGACCCCTCGAGCCCTGATCGATCGGGATACCGGAGCCCACCAGCCGCGCAAGATACTCACCATCGTCTTCAATTCGATACCCGTCGCCAGTGTCTACAACATAAAATCCAAGTGGATCGCCTGAACGGTCAGAGAAATGTGTGCTCACTGCAAAGCCAACTGGCACTGCATTGACAGAAATCGACGCACAAAACGTCTTGCAGAGATTCGCTTTTAGCGCTTCGGAATTAATCATAAAAGCGGACCTTGCTTTTCGCTTACGCGAAAGAAGCGCTTGGCAGCCTCCCAAAAGCTCCCCTCGGTCCAGGCATTTGTCCGGCGATGATAGGATTTGCTCCCAGCAGCAGGGATACGAGCGAGGTCATCAAGGCTGCGCGTCCCGGCTTCGACACCGCTGCGCTCGCAGTGTGTATGTACATGCAAGCCAGGGTGGCTGCCGTGGTGCTCGAATCGACCAACCACTGAAGACGATCCATCGGTGGTCGTGGCTATCAGGAAGGCCTGCCAGTTGTCCCGTTTCGGGTTGCATTTCGCGAGGAGCACGAAGTCAGCACGTGCGCCAGAAGCCTTCGCAGACCTCCATCTCCATCCAGCCCGGATAGGCGTTGTTCGTGGAAAAATCGGCGCGTGCCGAGGCTGCAGATCGGTCGATTGCCAATCAGAGTCCGTCTGAAGCTCCTTCTTTGCGGCTATTAGGGCGCGAACTCGCATTGCCGTGTCCTTATAGAGAAGGTGGGGCCCGGGGAGGATCATCCTCCCCGGATTTCTTCCTTCGTCAAGCCACCTTGAGCGGCTTGTACTTGAGCCGGTGCGGCTCGACCGATTCTGCGCCTAGTCGCTTTTTCTTGTCGTTTTCGTAGTCTTCGAAGTTGCCTTCGAACCATTCGATGTGGCTGTCGCCTTCGAAGGCGAGGATGTGGGTGGCGATGCGGTCGAGGAACCAGCGGTCGTGGCTGATGACGATGGCGCAGCCGGCGAAGTCGAGGAGGGCGTCCTCGAGCGCTCTGAGGGTGTCGACGTCGAGGTCGTTGGTGGGTTCGTCGAGGAGGAGGACGTTGCAGCCGGAGCGCAGCAGCTTGGCGAGGTGGACGCGGTTGCGTTCGCCGCCGGAGAGGACGCCGACTTTCTTCTGCTGGTCGCCGCCCTTGAAGTTGAAGGCGGCGACGTAGGCGCGGGAGTTCATCACCTGCTTGCCGAACTCGAGGTGCTCGGTGCCGCCGGAGACTTCCTCGAAGACGGATTTGCCGGCCTCCAGCGTGTCGCGGGACTGGTCGACATAGCCGAGCTCGACCGTGTCGCCGAGCTTGACCGCGCCGCTGTCGGGCGTCTCTTGGCCGACGATCATGCGAAAGAGCGTGGTCTTGCCGGCACCATTGGCGCCGATGACGCCGACGATGCCGCCGGGGGGCAGCTCGAAGGAGAGGTCGTCGATCAGGAGCTGGTCGCCGAAGCCCTTGGAGACGTGCTCGAAGGTGACGACGCTGGCGCCGAGGCGGGGGCCGGGCGGGATCATGATCTGGGCTGAGCCGAGCGCGCGGTCGTTGGCGGCGCGGAGCAGGTCCTCGTAGGCCGAGATGCGGGCTTTTTGCTTGGCCTGGCGGGCGCGGGGGGAGCTGGCGATCCATTCGGCCTCGCGGGCCAGGGTCTTCTGGCGGGATTGCTCCTCGCGCTCCTCCAGGGCCAGGCGCTTTTGCTTCTGTGCCAGCCAGCCGGAGTAGTTGCCTTCGAAGGGGAAGCCCTTGCCGCGATCGAGCTCGAGGATCCAGCCCGCGACGTTGTCGAGGAAGTAGCGGTCGTGGGTGACGGCGACGACGGTGCCCTTGTAGTCGTGGAGGAAGCGCTCGAGCCAGGCGACGGATTCGGCGTCGAGGTGGTTGGTGGGCTCGTCGAGGAGCAGGAGGTCGGGCTGCGAGAGGAGGAGGCGGCAGAGCGCCACGCGGCGGCGCTCGCCGCCGGAGAGCGTGGTGACGTCGGAATCGCCGGGCGGGCAGCGCAGCGCGTCCATGGCGATCTCGAGGGTGCGCTCGATCTCCCAGCCGTTGCAGGCGTCGATCTGCTCCTGCAGCTCGGCCTGCTCGGCCATGAGCGCGTCCATGTCGGCGTCGGGGTCGGCGAAGCCTTCGGAGACGGCATTGAAGCGGTCGAGCAGCGCCTTGGTCTCGCCGACGCCTTCCATGACGTTGCCGAGCACGTCCTTGCTGTCGTCGAGATGCGGCTCCTGCTCGAGGTAGCCGACCTTGACGCCGTCGGCGGCCCAGGCCTCGCCGTTGAAGTCGGTGTCGCGGCCGGCCATGATCTTCAAGAGGCTCGACTTGCCCGAGCCGTTGACGCCCAGGACGCCGATCTTGGCGCCGGGGAGGAAGGCCAGGGTGACGTTCTCGAACAGCTTCTTGCCACCAGGGAAAATCTTGGTGAGCTGCTTCATGACGAAGATGTATTGATAGGAGGCCATAGACGTCCTTCTTGTGGGCGCGAGATCAGGTGGGGGTGGCCGGGCGGCAATCAGCAGCTTGGCGGCGCGGACACGTTTATGTAGCAATAGGTGGGCCATCCGCAAAGCCCGGACGGCGCTCGGGTCGGATCGTGCCATTCTCCGGCGGTGATTGCCGGCCCGCCATGTGGATCGGCTGTGCGAGGGGTTCCTTGTGGCCAGACGTGTCCTGATCGTCGATGACGAGCCCAATATCGTGCTGTCGCTCGAGTTCTTGATGAAGCGCGCCGGCTTCGAGGTGACGATTGCGCGCAACGGCCGCGAGGCGCTCGACGCGCTGGCCGGCGAGCCGCCCGACCTCCTGCTGCTCGACGTGATGATGCCGGAGTTCGACGGCTACGAGGTGTGCGAGCGGATTCGCGCTGATCCGAACTGGGCCTCGACCAAGATCTTCATGCTGACCGCCCGCGGCCGGGACAGCGAGCGCGACAAGGGCCTGGCGCTGGGGGCGGATGCCTATGTCACCAAGCCCTTCTCGACCCGTGAGCTGATGGTGCAGATCGAGGAGGTGCTGGCGGGCAAGTAAACCTTGCGGCAAATGCTGTCGCACTCGAGATCAGGGAGCAATGAACAAGATGAACGAGCGATGGTGACGCTGGTGGTGTGGAGGGCCGACGGATGATCGACGGCCGGCGCCGGCGTTATCTCTTCGCCATCATCATTCTGGCGCTGTTGTTGTTCAACGCGCCTTTGGTGATCATCGTCGACCGGCTGGGCGAGGGGGGGCTGTTGCCCGCCTATCTCTTCCTCGCCTGGGCGCTGGTGATCTTCTTGACCGGGCTCGCCATGCACTGGCGGGCCAAGCCCTGATGTTTCAGGCCTGGTTCATCGTCGCCATGGCGGCGGGCTACCTCGGCCTGCTCTTCCTCATCGCCTCCTACGGCGACCGGCGTGCCCGGGAAGGCCGCCAGCTCATCAATCATCCGCTCATCTATACGCTGAGCCTGGCGGTCTACTGCACGTCTTGGACCTTCTACGGCTCGGTGGGCTTGGCCGCGCAATCAGGCGTCGCTTTCCTGCCGATCTATCTGGGGCCGACGCTGGCGGCGCTGCTCTTTCCCTTCGTGCTGCACAAGATCCTGCGTATCGCCAAGAGCTACAGCATCACCTCGGTGGCCGACTTCCTGGCTGCCCGCTACGGCAAGAGCACGGCCCTGGGCGGCATCGCCACGCTGGTCACCATGATCGCGGCCCTGCCCTATATCGCGCTGCAGCTCAAGGCGCTCTCGGCCAGCACCAACGTCATGCTCGGGCTCGGTGACGGCGACGTGTTCTCGCCGCTGGGCATCGACAGCGCCTTGATCATCGCCGTGGTCATGGCGGTCTTCAGCATCCTCTTCGGCACGCGGCACATCGATGCCACCGAGACGCATCAGGGCATGGTCCTGGCCGTGGCCTTCGAGAGCATCGTCAAGCTCACCGCCTTCATGGCCGTGGGCATCTTCGTCACCTTCTATCTCTACGACGGCTTCGCATCGATCACCGCAGCGGCGAGGGCTGCCGGTCACGGCGATCTGCTGTTGATGCCCGAAGGCTGGCAATATCTCGACTGGTTCTTGATGACGCTGCTCGCCGCGTCGGTGATCTTCGTCCTGCCGCGACAATTCCACCTTGCGGTGATCGAGAATGTGGACGAGCGGCATCTTCGAACGGCCACCTGGGCCTTTCCCACCTATTTGTTGCTGATCAACATCTTCGTCATTCCGATCGCCCTTTCGGGGCGGATCGCGGGCATCGCCGAGAGCGATTTGATCGTGCTGGCACTGCCGCTGGAGGCCGCCGCCCCCTGGTTGGCGCTCGCCGTCTTTATCGGCGGGTTGAGCGCTGCCACGGCGATGATCATCGTCACAACCGTGGCCTTGAGCACGATGATCTCCAACGATGTGGTGATGCCGATCCTGCTGCGGATCGAGCCGCTGCGGCTGACCCGCCGGCGCCATCTCTCGCGGCTGGTGATCGCCATCCGCCGCGCGTCGATCCTCTCGCTGCTGCTCCTGGCCTATCTCGTCTTCAAAGGGCTCGGCGGCGATCTCGGCCTGGTCGGCATCGGGCTCATTGCCTTTGCCGCGGTGGCCCAGCTCGTGCCGGCGCTCATTTTGGGCATCTACTGGCGCGACGCCAATCTCGCCGGCGCGCTTGCCGGGATCATTGCGGGCATCACCGTCTGGGGCCTCACGCTCGTCGTCCCGGCGCTCGCCAGGTCCGGGGTGATCGACCCGTCGGTCGTGGTGGACGGCTTCCTCGGCTCGGCGCTGCTCCGGCCTGAGGCGCTGTTCGGGCTCACCGGCCTGCAACCGGTCAGCCACGCGCTCTTCTGGAGCATCACGGTCAACGTCCTGCTGCTGGTCGGCGGCTCGCTGCTGCTGCAGCAGGACAATCTGCAGCGCCTGCAGGCGCTGCTCTTCGTCAACGTCTTCGAGCGCGAGGGCGCCACCCGGATCTGGCGCGGTGACACCAGGGTCGGCGACCTGCTCGACCTCTTGGTGCGGTTCGTTGGCCGTGAGCCTGCCGACCGGGTCCTGGCGATCGATGCCATCGCCAGAGGCCAGCCGCTCGGCATCGACGAGAGCGCGGATGCCGAGTTCGTCCAGCTGGTCGAGCGGCATGTGGCCCGCGCCATCGGCGCCGCCTCGGCCCGGGCGATGGTGGCGTCCGTGGTGCGTGGCGAGGTGATCGGGCCGGACGACATCTTGGAGATTCTCGACGAGGCGAGCCAGGTCATCGAGTACAGCCACCAGCTCGAGGAGCGCTCACGCGCGCTCGAGGAGGCCGGCGCCGAGCTCAAGCAGATCAACGAGCGGCTGCGCCAGCTCGATCGGATGAAGGACGATTTCCTCGCCACCGTCAGCCACGAGCTGCGCACGCCCTTGACCTCGATCCGCTCGTTCTCGGAGATCTTGATCGACAACCCCGACCTGGATGTCGAGCAGCGCCAGGAGTTCCTCGGCATTCTGGTGCGGGAGAGCGAGCGGCTGACGCGGCTGATCAACAATGTGCTCGATCTTTCGAAGATCGAGTCCGGCAGCATGGACTGGCACGTCGCCGACGTCGATCTCGACACCGTGCTCGACGAGGCCTTGGGCGCGACGCGCGGCATGGCGACCGATCTCGGTGCCGTCGTCGAGCGTGCCGTCACCGGCCTGAGTGGTCCGGCACTGGTTCGCGGCGACCACGATCGGCTGGTCCAGGTCGTGGTCAATCTGCTGGGCAACGCCTTCAAGTTCACACCGGCCGGCAATGGCCGGGTCCGGCTCGGCCTCTACCGTGAAGACGAGGATTACGTCGTGACGGTCGACGACAATGGGCCGGGCGTCGGTGCGCAGCACCGGGGCCAGATCTTCGAGAAGTTCTTCCAGGCGAGTGAGAGCCTGAAGGACCGACCGAAGGGCACGGGTCTCGGTCTCGCCATCTGCCAGCAGATCGTCGACCATTTCGAGGGCGAGATCTGGGTCGCCGATGGCGCGCTCGGTGGCGCGCGCTTTGCCTTCAGGCTCAAGGCGCTGGCGGCGACGCAACGGCAGGCCGCCGAGTAGCAGCAAGGTCCTGCGCCGCCCCGGCAATGGCCGTCAGCTCGGCGGGCCATGGCGGGTGCCGTGGCGATGACGCGCGCGCGTACGACCGTCGACCTGAAACGGGCTCTGAGTGCGGTAGGCCTTTTGGTCAGCGGCGTTGGAGGCTCAGCAGCCTACTTAAAGGACCGCGCCGCCCTCTTCGCTGCGCTCGCGCATCGCCTCGATCAATCCCGGCATGCCCTGGCGCTCGATGATGCTGCCCACCTCGTTGCGCTGGCTGACGACCAGGCTGACACCCTCGGCGACCACGTCGATGATCGCGTAGCCGCCATCGCCCTGGCGCACCCGCCAATCGACACTGAGCGGCGGTGCGCCGTTGAGCCGGTTGATCCGCGTCTGAACCGCGGTGTCCCGCTCGCTCAACGCGTTGTTGCCGACCACCTCGAAGGTCTGGCCTTCGTAATCGCCGAGGCGGGCCGCCAGGGTGTTGGTCAGAATCTTGCGGAACAACCCGACATATTCCTTGCGGTCGGCCTCGGATGCCGACCGCCAGTGCCGGCCGAGCACCAGCCGCGCGACGAGATCGAGATCGGTGTTGTTGTCGAGCAGCGTCTTCAGCTCGACAAGCTTCTGCTGATTGTCGGCATCGGCTTGGGTCAGGATCGCCACCACGTCATCGCCGAGCTCGGCGATGAATGCCTGGGCGTTGCTGGCGTCGGCGAGCGCCGGCCGGGCCATGGCCACGAGCGGCAGCAGTGCTGCAAGTTGCAGCAGCCGGCGCCTCGAGCCATGTGGGAGCGTGGTGTCAGTCGGGGATGAGGTCGTCATCGAAGTCTTCATCGAAGATGCTTTCATAATCTTCATCAACCACTTGCTCGCCTTTGCGGATCCGCGAGGCGCGGTTCTGCAGGAAGGCGGTGCGCACCGCCGCGTAGAAATCGAGGCTCGATGCCTCGAGGTCGTCGATCAGCGGCCCATAGCGATAACGTGTGTCAATGGCGGTGGCGCCCAGACGGGCGAGCCGCACCTCCTCGTCAGCAACATAGGGGAACGGATCAAAAACGAAACTGTCGACGACCAGGCCGGTTGCATCACGAAACGTCGAGGGGCCGAAAATGGGCAGCACCAGATAGGCGCCGGCACCGACACCCCAGACGCCGAGCGTCTGGCCAAAATCCGCGTCCTCGCGCGGTGCCATGCCGACGACCGAGGCGAAGTCGAACAGCCCGAAGATGCCCATCGTGCTGTTGATCATGAACCGGCCGACGGTCACGCCGGCATACTCGCGCTCGCCCTGCAGCAGGTGATTGACGAAGATCACCGGCGAGCGGAGGTTTGCCAGGAAGTTGCTGACGCTGTTTCGCGCCGGCTCTGGCACGGCAAACGTGTAGATTTGCGTCGCCGGCTCGAGAACGAGCCCGTCGACGATGCGGTTGAACTCGAAAATGCCGCGATTGACGGGCTCCAGAGGATCACCCACCGTCTCGGCGATCGACCCGATCGGCGCGCCGGCCAGCACCACAGCGAGCCCGAGGGCCAGCCATGGCCGCTGTCGACTGACATTGCCAGCCGCGCGGTCCGCCGGTGCGATGCGGCCCCAACGACGCATGATTGATCCTCGACAACGCGGGCATGCGTCTCGCGACATGCCACCCTCTCTCGCCGACCGGTCTACGCGTCGGCTTTCGTCATTTCAAGCAAGGTCATCGCCCTGGTTCTGCACCCGAACCGTCGAGCATTGAGCTTAATCACCACCCGTAATCACTTATGATCACGGGCTTTCAGGGCTTCGATAACACGGCAAAGGTCAATAAGGTCTTAAACACGGTCGGTGCCGACGCCGGTTTGGCGATGGCGACGTACAATATGGATTAGAGCCCGTTTCAGAAGTTTTCGAGGGGTTTCATGAGCTTGGCAATGTGCAGATGCGAGGAGTTGGATGGCCGTCGATGCTCCAGCATCGTCGGTCATCCAAGGACGAAGCAGGTGCTGTTGCCAAGCTCACCTCCGGTCGGCTTACGGCTGGCGGCGGCATCGTCGCCGAGCTTGGCCGATGCTCCAGCATCGACCCACGCTCGGCTCCTCGCCGGCGCTCATCCGTAAGTCGATGAAACACCACGAAAACTCCTGAAACGGGCTCTCACGGGCAGGAAAGGGTACGTCATGAGCTCGGTACGGGTGGTGTCGTTCAAGGCGCTGAGGTCTAGGCTCGGGGCGGTCCTGGGGATCGGCTCGCCTTTGTTCGCGCAGTTTGCGCGGGCGCTGGACAGCAACGACGAGGCAGAGCTGCATGCGGCGATCGAGGCCCTCGATGCCTGCCCGGAGGCCATTCGACAGAGCGTGCAATCGGTGCTCTTCGATTGGCTGTTCGACACCGAGGATGCGAGCGGCCTGCTCGATTTGCCCGCCGCCACCGAGGCGTTGCACTAGGTTCGAAGCGGGCGCTGCCCGCACCGTTTTTTTGCTCGCCGCTGCAGGTCCAGGCTTGCACACGGCAGTTCGGCGATATAAAGATATGCGCATATCCAATTTTGGTGATGCGTATCTCTCATGGCGACCACGTCCCTCGATGAGCTGTTGAACGGCCTGCGTGCCGTAGCCGAGCCGTCGCGCCTGCGGCTGCTCGCCATCTGCAGCCACGGCGAGTGGACGGTGAGCGAGCTCGTCCAGGTGATGGCGCAGAGCCAGCCGCGCATCTCGCGCCACCTCAAGCTCCTGGCCGATGCGGGTTTGCTGGAGCGGTTCCGCGAGGGTGGCTGGGTCTTCTATCGCCGCGCCCAGACCGGTGACGCGGCGCGGCTCGCGCGCTCGCTCTGCCGTCTGTTGCCCGACGACGATGCGCTGCTCGACCTCGACCGGCAGCGGCTCGCCGCCATTCGGGCCACCCGCCGGCGGCAGGCCGAGCGGTTTTTCGACGAGCGTGCCGCCATCTGGGACAGCGAGACCGACGTCGCCGTCGAGGCGGGGGCCGTGGAGCGCGAGCTGCTGCGCATCTTCGGTGAGGAGCGGACCGAGTCGCTGCTCGATATCGGCACGGGCACCGGTCGCATCCTCCAGGTGCTGGCCGGCCAGATCGGCAGCGGCCTCGGCGTCGATCTCAGCCACGACATGCTGCGCGTCGCGCGTGCCAATCTCGACCGCCGCGAGGCCAGGAACTGCCATGTCCGCTACGGCGACATGTACCAGCTGCCACTCAGCGATGGCGCGGTCGCCGCCGTGACCCTGCACCAGGTGTTGCACTTCGCCGACGACCCGCGGGCAGCACTCGCCGAGGCGGTCCGCGTTCTCGCTCCCAGCGGGCGGCTGGTCGTCGTCGATCTGGCGCAGCACGACCTCGAATGGCTGCGCACCGAGAAGGGGCATCGCCGGCTCGGCTTCGGCGCCCAAGAGGTCGCCGGCTGGTTCGCCGAGCTCGGGCTCGAGCCGGCGCCTTTGGTCCGGTTGCCCGGTGAGGGTGCCGATGTGTGCATTTGGCTGGCGCGCAAGGTTGCCCTGGATGGCAGCCGGCGCGATGCCCAGCCGCTCGAACAGCAAACGGAGAGGGCCGCCTAATGACGGTTTCAGCAACGACGAAGGCCTGGACGCTCGCCGCGGAGCTGCCGCAGGTGCGGTTGTCGATCGAGCTTTTCCCGCCGAAATGGCCGGCTGATGCGATGGCGCTGCTTCAGGAGATCGACGTCCTGGAGGTGCTCGAGCCCAACCACTACACGGTGACCAGCGGTGCTGGCGGCGGGGCGATCGATGCCACCAAGAGCGTGGTCGAGGCGGTGCGCGAGCACACCAAGCGGCCGGTGGCGGCGCATCTGACCTGTGTGGGCCGCACGCGCTCCGAGATCCACGCGGTCGCCGACGCCTACTGGCAGGCCGGCATCCGCCACATCGTGGCGTTGCGCGGTGACGCGCCCAAGGGTGCCGATCGCTACGAGCCGCAGCCCGACGGCTATGCCTATGCGTCCGACCTCGTGGCCGGGCTGAAGGCGCGCCATCCCTTCGAGATCAGCGTCGCCTGCTATCCCGAGACGCATCCCGAAGCACCGGGCGAGGCCTTCGATCTCGACAACCTGCAGCGCAAGGTCGACGCGGGTGCCGACAAGATCATCAGCCAGTACTGCTTCGACACCGACGACGTGCTGCGCTTTCGCGACAAGCTCGCCCAGCGCAACATCACCGTGCCGTTCGTGCCGGGCATCATGCCGATCCACAACTTCAAGCAGATCAAGCGCTTCAGCGAGCGCTGCGGTGCCGGCGTGCCGGGCTGGCTGATCCGGCTGTTCGACGGCGTCGAGGCCTCGACCGACCTGCACAAGATGGTGGCGGCCGCCGTTGCCGGCGAGCAGTGCCGCAGGCTGGTCGCCGAGGGCTTCGACGAGCTGCATCTCTACGCCTTGAACCGGGCTGAGCTGTCGGTCGCCGTGTTCCGCCTGCTGGGCGGCCGCCCGGCCTTGCAAATGGCTGCCTGACAGGAGTCCTAGCCAGGCTCAGCGACAGCGCCGCCGAGGCGCGCTGCGCGACATTTCAGATATCGAAGGACAAACATGGTCGATTTCGCCCACCACGCCCGCACGCGGGTCATTCTCTTCGACGGTGGCATGGGCACGCAGATCCAGAGCCGCGATCTGACCGTCGATGGAGATTTCTGGGGGCAGGAGAACTGCTCGGAGATCTTGAACCTGTCGCGGCCGGACCTGGTGACGGAGATCCACCGCGATTATCTGCTGGCCGGTGCCGATGCCGTCGAGACCAACACCTTCGGCGGCTCGCCGATCACGCTGGGTGAGTTCGACCTCCAGGACCGGGCCTTCGAGATCAATGTCGAGGCGGCGCGCCTCGCCCGAAGCGCCATCGAGGGCCTCGGCGCCGGCGAGCGCCAGCGCTTCGTCGTGGGCGCCATCGGTCCCGGACCAAGCTGCCGTCATTGGGCCACATCGCCTATCGCGACATCGAGGGGGCCGTCGCGGTCCAGACCGGCGCGCTGATCCAGGGCGGGGTCGACGCGCTCTTGATCGAGACCTGCCAGGACCCGCTCCAGGTCAAGGCCGCGGTCAACGGTGCCAAGATGGCGCTCAAGGCCGAGGGCAAGCAGCTGCCGATCATGGTCCAGGTGACCATCGAGACCACCGGCACCATGCTGGTCGGCACCGACATTGCGGCTGCGATCTCGATCATCGGCTCGCTCGGGGTCGACGGGATCGGGCTGAACTGCGCCACCGGGCCCAAGGAGATGGCCGAGCATCTGCGCCAGCTCGGCCAGACCTGGCCCGGCATGATCTCGGTCCAGCCCAATGCCGGCCTGCCGGAGCTGAAGAACGGCCAGACCTACTACCCGCTGGGCCCGGACGAGCTGGCGCAGTGGCTCAAGCGCTTCATCCTCGAGGACGGCGTCAACATGGTGGGCGGCTGCTGCGGCACCACCACCGACCACATCAAGGCGGTCGACGCGATGCTCCGCGAGGTCGCCGAGGACGGCTTCCGCCCGGAGCCCAAGGCCAGGACCGTCGAGACCACGCCGCAGCTGGCCTCGCTCTTCTCCGCCGTGCCGCTGCGCCAGGAGAACGCCTACCTCTCGATCGGCGAGCGCTGCAACGCCAACGGCTCGAGGAAGTTCCGCGAGCTGCAGGAGGCCATGGACTGGGACGGCTGCGTCGCCATGGGCCGCGACCAGCAGCGCGAGGGTGCGCACACGCTCGATCTCTGCACCGCCTTTGTCGGCCGCGACGAGGTGGCCGACATGACGGCCTTCACGACGCTGATACGCGGTCAGGTCGATGCGCCTTTGGTCTTCGATTCGACCGAGTACCCGGTGCTCGAGGCCGCCTTCGAGCTCTATGGCGGCAAGGGGGTGTTGAACTCGATCAATTTCGAGGACGGCGAGGAGGCGGCCGACAAGCGCATGGCGCTGGCCAGGAAGCACGGTGCCGGGGTGATCGCGCTCACCATCGACGAAGCCGGCATGGCCAAGACCGCCGACGACAAGCTGCGGATCACGCGGCGCCTGGTCGATTTCGCCTGCGGCCGCTACGGCCTGCCGCAATCGGACCTGCTGCTCGACCCGCTCACCTTCACGATCTGCACCGGCAACGAGGACGACCGCAAGCTGGGCTTGTGGACGCTGGAGGCGATCGAGCGCATCCGGGGCGAGTTCCCGGAGATCCAGATCATCCTCGGGCTCTCCAACATCTCCTTCGGCCTGAATGCCGCGGCCCGGCACGTGCTGAACTCGGTGATGCTCGACCATTCGCAACGCCGCGGGCTCACCGGTGCGATCGTCCATTCGTCCAAGATCATGCCCCTGCACCGGATTCCGCCCGAGGAGGTGCAGGCGGCCGAGGACCTGATCTTCGACAATTGGCGTGACGACAAAGATCCGCTGCAGGTCTTCATGGCGCTGTTTGCCGACCGCAAGGCCGAGGCGTCGAAGAAGAAGGAGCGGCCGGAGAAGGTCGACGAGCGCCTGGCGCAGCGGATCGTCGACGGTGACAAGGAAGGGCTCGAGGCCGACCTCGAGCTGGCCATGGAAAGCTACCCGCCGCTGACCATCATCAACGAGCACCTGCTCTCGGGCATGAAGGTGGTGGGCGAGCTGTTCGGTGCCGGCAAGATGCAGCTGCCCTTCGTGCTGCAGTCGGCGGAGACGATGAAGAAGTCCGTGGCCTATCTCGAGCCCTTCATGGAGAAGGTCGAGGGCCAGGAGAAGGCGACCATCGTGCTGGCCACGGTCAAGGGCGACGTCCACGACATCGGCAAGAACCTGGTCGACATCATCCTCACCAATAACGGCTATCGCTGCGTCAATATCGGCATCAAGCAGCCGCTGGCGAACATCCTGGAGGCCGCGCGCGACAGCAAGGCGGACGCCATCGGCATGTCCGGCCTGCTGGTCAAGTCGACCGTCATCATGCGCGAGAACCTGGAGGAGATGGGCCGCGAGGGCCTGGACATCCCGGTCATCCTGGGCGGTGCCGCGCTGACCCGCGCCTATGTCGAGGACGACTGTGTGAAGGCCTATGATTGCGGCAAGGTCGCTTATGCCAGGGACGCCTTCGACGGCCTCCGGCTGATGGACCACGTCGCCACCGGCAAGATCGACAACTATCTGGCCGACATCCAGACCAAGCAGTCGCAGAAGAAGCGGCCGCCGAGGAAGCAGCGCACGCTCGAGCACAATGACGGCAGCATGCCGCTCATGCGCCCGGTCGACATCGAGGAGACGAAGCTCCGCCGCGACCAGCTGGCCAACGGCGTGGCGATCCCGGCACCACCTTTCTGGGGTGCCCAGGTGATCGACAATGTGCCGGTCAAGGCGCTGTTGCCCTACCTCAACGACAACATGCTCTACCAGTTCCACTGGGGCTACAAGAAGGAGGGGCGCAAGCTCGACGAGTTCCTGGCCTGGGCCCGAAAGGAGCTGCGTCCGGTCCTCCAGGATCTCCTGGCCGAGACCGAGGAGAACAAGGTCTTCGCGCCGCAGGCGGCCTACGGCTATTGGAAGGCCGCCGGCGAGGGCAACGATCTCGTGGTCTTCGAGGAGGACGGCACGACCGAATATTGTCGCTTCAACCTGCCGCGGCAGAAGAAGACCGACGGGCTCTGCATCGCCGACTTCTTCCGCGACATCGACAGCGACGAGCGCGACGTCATCGGCCTGCAGGTGGTGACCGTCGGCCAGCACGCCGCCGAGGTGGCGCGCGAGTGGTTCAAGGCCGACCGCTACCAGGACTATGTCCGGCTGCACGGGCTCGGCGTCGAGCTGGCCGAGGCGCTGGCCGAGTACGTCCATGGCAAGATGCGCGCCGAGCTCGGCTTCGGCCACGAGGATGCGCGCTCGATGAACGAGCTCCTGAAGCAGGGCTATCGCGGCTCGCGCTACAGCTTCGGCTACCCGGCCTGCCCGACCTTGAAGGACCAGGAGCCGATGCTCGAGCTCCTGGGCTCCGAGCGCATCGGCGTCGAGCTCAGCGACGGCTGGCAGCTCCACCCCGAGCAGAGCACCAGCGCCATCGTCGTGCACCACCCGCAGGCGCGGTATTTCAACGTCTGAGCGAACTTGGAGCGATACCTTGGACGACGTGACCATCGCCCGTGCCCTGCACGTGCTGGCCATCGTCCACTGGATCGGTGGGGTGAGTCTTGTCACCCTGGTCATTTTGCCGGCTGTTCGGCGCATCGCCCGGCCAGCCGAGCGGCTTGCCACGTTCGAGGCGATCGAGGGTCGCTTTGCGGCCCAGGCCAAGGTCTCGGTCACCCTGGCCGGCCTTACCGGCTTCTACATCACGCATCGCCTCGATGCTTGGCACCGCTTCCTCGAGCCCGGCTTCTGGTGGATGCACGCCATGGTCCTGGTCTGGCTCGTCTTCACCATCGTGCTGTTCATCGCCGAGCCGCTGGTCCTGCATGACTGGTTCCGCCGGCGCGCCGAAGAGGCTCCAGAGAGCACGTTCCGGCTCATTCATCGCGCCCATGCCGTGCTGCTGCTGGGCGCCGCTATCACGACGGGCGCCGCCGTGCTGGGAGCGCACGGCCTGCTCTACTGAGTCCGCCCCGCTGGCCAACTTGTCCCTGAGGCACGCAGCGACCCAGCTCGGGCTGCTGCTCAGTGGCGGTCGCCGCGCGGGTCGAGGGCGTCTTGCAGGCCGTCGCCGAGGATGTTGCAGGCGATGACCGTGGCGAACAGGAGGGCGCCTGGCCAGATGGCGAGCGCCGGCGCCTGCCAGATGATCTCCTGGGCGTTGGTCAGCATGTTGCCCCAGGACGGCAAGGGCGGCTGGATGCCGAGGCCGAGGAAGCTCAAGACCGATTCGGCGAGCATGATGTTGCCGATCGAGAGCGTCGTCGCGACGATGATCGGTGAGGCGACGTTGGGCAGGATGTGGCGAAGCGCAATGCGGCAGGGGGCCTGCCCCCATGGCGCGTGCGGCGCGGACATAGTCGCGCTCCTTCTGGCTGAGCACGGCCGCGCGCACCAGCCGGGCCACGGTCGTCCAGCCGAACAGCGCGACCAGAAGGACGATGCGGTAGACGCTGCTCCAGCCGTCGCCGGCCAGCGCCTGGGGCAGGCCGAGCTTGGTGACGTCGATGGCCGCCAGCACGATCAAGAGCGGCAGCAGCGGCAGGGCGATCACCGCATCGGTGAAGCGCATCAAGAAGCTGTCGGCGCGGCCGCCGGCATAGCCTGCCGCGAGCCCGATGGCGGTGCCGATCACGGCCGTGAGCAGTGCGCCAGCGATGCCGACGAGCAGCGAGACCTGGCCGCCTTCGAGCAGGCGGATCAGCAGATCGCGGCCGAGCTCGTCGGTGCCGAGCGGCGCTCCGGGGCCGGGCGGTGCCATGCGGTTGAAGAGGTCGACGCTGCTGCCGTCGAGGCCGAGTGCGGCTCCGACGGTCGGTCCGGCCAGCACCGCGAGGACCAGGAAGAGCAGCAGCCAGAGTGCCACGAAGGCGAGCCGATGCGTGGCGAAGCGCCGCCAGAAGCGCCGCCATGGGCCTTGATCTCTTCGGGCGCTCGCGCTCGGCCCTACAGTGTTTTCAACCGCCATGGTCGATCCGTGGATCGAGCGAGCCATAGGCGATGTCGGCCACGAGATTGGCGACCAGCGTCACGAACGTCGCGATCAGCAGGGCGGCCAAGGCCAGGTTGTAGTCGTTGCCCATGATCGAATCGTAGATCAGCTTGCCCATGCCGAGATAGGCGAAGATGGTCTCGACCACGAGCGAGCCCGAGAACAGGTTGCCGACGTTCAAGGCCACGATCGTGACCAGCGACAGCATGGCGTGCGGCAGGGCGTGGCGGACGACGATGGCGGTCCGCGACAGGCCCTTGGCCCTGGCCGTGCGGATGAAGTCCTCGCGCAAGGCTTCCAGCATGGCAGCCCGAACGAAGCGGACGAAGGTGCCGGCCGCGAGCAGGGTCAGGGTCAAGACGGGCAGGATCAGGTAGCGGAGCCGGTCGAGCAGGTCGGCCTCGCCCACCGGTGCGGTGCCGCCGGCCGGCAGCCAGCCGAGCTGCACGGCGAAAACGATGATGAGGATGAGGCCGAGCCAGAAGGAGGGGACCGAGAAGCCGGCGAAGGCCAGGAGGTTGATGGTGCCGTCGACGATCCCGCGCGGGTACATGGCGGCGACGACGCCGGCGGGGATGGCAATGAGCAGCGCCAGGACCAGGCTCGTGCCCATCAAGAGCAGGGTGTTCACCAGCCGCGGGCCGATCACCTCGAGCACCGGGCGGGCGTAGAGCCTGGAATAGCCGAAATCGCCGGTGAGCGCGTTGCCGAGCCAGGCCGCGTAGCGCTCGTAGAGCGGTCGATCGAGGCCGTAGAGCGCCTTCAGCCGAATGGCATCGGCGGCCGAGAGATTGGGGTCGGCGCTGATCATGAGGTCGATCGGGTCGCCCGGCATGAGGCCGATCAGCCCATAGATCAGAAACGACATCAACAGCAGCAGGAAAGCCGTCTCGGCGATCCGCCGATAGAGGTAGCCGCTCATCTGGTCTGCAGCACCGCTTGGCGGCTCACTCTTCCTCCACCACGCGCCAGCTCTCGACCCCGAGGCTGGTGGCGGCCTGGTGCCCGGCCGGCTCGACGCCGTCGAGCCAGCGCGGCCAGATATGCGCGTCCGAGCGGAAATAGAGCGGCAGGGCAGGCAGCTCGGTGGCATAGAGCCGCTGCAGCTCGTGCCAGAGCACTTCGCGTGCGTCGCGATCAAGCGTGATCTCGATGGCGTCGATCAGCTCGTCCATCCGCGCGTTCGCAAAGCTCGTGTAGTTCTGCCCGGACCAGCCATTGGCCTCGGTCGGGATCTCCTCGGAATGCAGTGTCGAGCGCGGCACGATCTCGGGGCTGGAGATCCAGGCGAACATGCCCATTCCAGTGAAGCGGCGCTTGGTCAGGGTCTCGCCGAAGAAGACCCGGGCCGGCTCGTTCTCAATTCTGACGTCGATGCCGACCCGCTGCCACATCGACTGCAGGACCTGCTGCACCAGCTCGCGGGTGCGGTTGCCGGCGGTGGTCATGATGGTGAGCTGCAAAGGCTCGCCGGCCGCATTGTGGCGCACGCCGTTGCGCATTTCGGTCCAGCCCGCCTCGTCGAGCAGGGCCGCGGCACCGTCGAGATCCTCGGTGTAGATCGGCACGTCGTCGGTATGGACCCAGTCGAGCGGGTTGATGTTGGTGTCCGCGACCTGCTGCTGGCCGCCGAAGAGCTGCTGGCTCAACGCCTCGCGGTCGAGGCTCTTGAGCAGCGCCTGGCGCACTCGGCCATCGGCGAGAATCGGGTTCAAGAGCTGCAGATCGATATGCTCGTAGATCAGGCCCGGCTTGTAGAAGACCTCGAAGCGGTCGCCGTGGCGCTGCTCGAAGGCGATCGCCTGGTCCAGGGCGAGGCCGAGCGGGCCGTCGATCATGTCGATCTCGCCCGAGAGCAGGTTGGCCTCGAGCGCTGCCGTGTTCTCGATGGTGCGGATGACGATCTCGTCGAAGGCCGGCGGCTCGCCCCACCATTCGGGGTTGCGCTCGAGCGCCACGAAGGCGCCGGTCTCCAGGCTCTTGAGCCGATAGGGACCCATGGCGAGGCCGGGATTGGTCGGGTCGGTGTCGTAGAGCGTGCGGTTGCGGTAGGTGACCGGGTCCGCCTCGAAGATCGGCCGCTCGAGATGCGCCGGCAGCAGCCGGAGGTCGTTGATCGAAGGGTAGAGGTAGGTGAGCTTCTCGTCCTCGATGGTGAAGGTCTTGTCGTCGTGGATCTCGAGATTGACGATCCGCCGGTAGAGCTCCGCATTGCTGACCCCGCTTTGCGGATCCTGGCCGACCTCGATGGTAAACGCGACGTCCTCGGTGGTCACGGGCGTGCCGTCGCCCCAGCGTGCCTCGGGATCGAGCGTGTAGGTGACCTTGACCCCGGTCGTCCCGTCGGCGCGCTCCACGATCTCCGCCGTGCTGGCCTCGAGGTCGGGCAGCTCGGTGCAGAGGAAGCAGCGCAGCTCCCAATCGGTGCCGAAATGGGTGACCGGCCGATGGGTGAAGCCCAGCACGTAGAACTTGGCCGCCATGCTGTCGATATTGGGGTTGAGGGTCGACGGATACTGCGTGACGCCGATGGTCAAGCGCTCGCGCTCGGCCATCGCCTGAGCGCTGGCGAAACCCGTGCCGGCGGCGGCAATGGCGATGGCCAGAAGGCACAGTGACCAAGATCGATGCATCGGCGGGCGCTCCGTTTGGTTGCGTGCGGCGGCGGCGTGACAGGGGAGATGACGCAGTCTCGGGCGAAATCCAACAGATATCCGTCTCCGGGAGCATCGCGCGGGGGGCAGACGGCCGGCAAGGGAAGGGGTCGGGAGGGGTCACCCCGGAGGGCGGCTCACACAACAGCGCGAGGGGGGGGGGGCCCCGCCGGGGCGCCGGCGGGCACCCGGGGGGTCCTAATTTTCTTCTTGGGGTGGGCCCGCCCGGAACCCCCCCGGCGAGTGGGCGGGCGCCGATTTTCGCCGAGGCGGCTGATGCGCGGCGTTTCGTGGCCACGCTGGTGCAGGCCGTGGCGCGGGTGCCACAGGCGCGGCTCCTGGCCTGGTGCCTGATGCCGAGCCACTGGCACCTCGTGTTCCATCCGAGCGAGGACGACGTCGTGCAGCCCTTGCTGCAGTGGTTGACCTTGACCCACACCCAGCGCCACCGTGCGGCGCATGGCAGTGCGGCGACGGGCCGCGGCGCCCCTCCAGCGGGCCCGACCGACGGGCGGCGTCGCACCGCCCCCACACCCCGCCGGAGGAGCCGCGAGCCCCGGCGCGCCCGCGCGCCAACAGCGCGCGGCGGGCGGCCCGAGCGCCCTGCCGCGCCGCGGCGCGGGGCGCGGCAGCGCCGCGGCCGGGCCGAAAACCGCGAAACGGCGTGGCGCGGCGGCTTGGCCGATCTCAAGCGGCCAGTGCGTCGGTGAAGCAGCGTGCCAGGGCGCGCATGCCGTTCTCGATCTCACTCGCGGTCAGGCCGGCATAGCCGAGCAGCAGGCCGCTGCGGTCGGCTTTGCCCTGGTAGAGTGCGGCCAAGGGCGTCACCTCAACGCCGCGCTCGCGGGCGCGGGCGGCGATGGCGCGGTCGTCGGTGCCGGGTGGCAGATAGCCGACCAGATGCATGCCGGCCTCGGCGGGCTTGAGCATCAACCGATCGCCCAGATGGCGGGCCGCCGCATCGAGCAGCAGCGCCTGGCGCTCCGCATAGAGTGCCCGCATGCGGCGGATATGGGCGGTGAGCGAGCCGTCCTTGATGAACTCGGCGAGCGCCGGCTGCACCAGGGTGGAGGGGTGGTTGTCGGTGAGCCGGCGGATGGCGGCGAATTCCTGCACCAGATGCTCAGGGACGACCATGTAGCCGAGCCTGAGTGCCGGGAACATGACCTTGCTCATGGTGCCCACATAGATCACCCGACCGTCGGCATCGAGGCCCTGCAGCGCCGCCAATGGCCGGCCGGCATAGCGGTACTCGCTGTCGTAATCGTCCTCGAGGATGAAGGCGTCGGCTTCCCTGGCCCATTCGATCAGCGCCAGCCGGCGGCCGAGGCTCATGGTGACGCCCAGGGGAAATTGATGCGAGGGCGAGACGCAGGCCATCCGCGCTGCAGGCGCGATGCCCCGGCCGGCATCGACCATGATGCCCGCATCATCCACCGGCACCGGCACGATGGCCGCACCCGAGGCCAGCAGCGCGCCGATCAGGCCTGGATAGCCAGGCTCCTCGACCCACACCGCATCGCCCGGGTCGAGCAGCACCCGGGCCACCAGATCGAGCGCCTGTTGGGCGCCGGAAACGACGAAGATCTGCTCGGGCTTGCAGCGCACGGCGCGGGCCGCACCCAGATAGGCGGCCAGCGCCTCGCGCAGCGGGCCGAAGCCGGCGGGCTCGCTGCCGATCAGCAGCCGCTTGGGCGGGTTCCGCCAGGTCTTGGCGAGCCGCCTTGCCCAGTCCTCGAAGGGAAAGCGGGCCAGCTCCGGCAGGCCCGGCGCGAACGCCGTTGGCCGGCTTTCCGGCTGGGGCAGGGCGGTGAGCGCCCGGCCGCGGGCCGAGGCGCCCGGCGGCGATGACGGGTTCGGGCTGCCGACTCCCGGGTGGCGCTCGACCTTGCGCGCCTGCAGCGCCTCCTCGGGCAGCTGCCGGCTGACGAACGAGCCGGCACCGACCCGGCCCTGGATATAGCCTTCGGCCAGGAGCTGCTCGAAGGCGGCGAGCACGGTGTTGCGTGAGACGCCGAGGTCGGAGGCCAGCGAGCGGGTGGACGGCAGCCGGGCGCCGGGCGGCAGGCGGCTCTCGAGGATGGCCTCGCGCAGGCCGAAATAGAGCTGGCGGTGGAGCGGTGCCGACGCCGCCGCGTCGAGAGCGATCGAAGCCAGATAAAGAGGGCCGGTGCGGGCACGAGACATGGTGGTCGATCCAAGGGCTCGAGAGCCTAGTGAATGGCCCCTTCGATTGTTGGCTTTTTGCGTCGAATAGCAAGCCAATTCGGCAACCCTCGGCCGCCCTGCTCCCGGAGGCGCGTCTGAGCCGTGACAGGCTTCCCGGCATCCTCTAATGACCAAGGCCAGCGCAGCTCGGCGGCAGTAGTCGGGGCGCAACAGGGAGTGCGGCATGCGACGTGGGCGCAGTGCCAAGATCGTGGCGACCCTCGGACCGGCGAGCTCGACCGAGGCGGTTGTCGTGGCACTGGCCGAGGCCGGCGCCGATGTGTTCCGTTTCAATTTCAGCCATGGCAGCCACGACGAGCATGCCATGCGGCGCGATCACGTGCGTGCGGCCGAGCGTGTCCTCGGCCGGCCGATCGGCATTCTGCTCGACCTGCAGGGGCCGAAGCTGCGCGTCGGCAAGTTCGAGCAGGGCCGGGTGCGATTGACCCGGGGCGATTCATTCCGTCTCGATCTCGATAGTGCCCCGGGTGACCAAGAGCGGGTCCAGCTGCCCCATCCGGAGATCTTCCAGGCGCTGCAGCCGGGCGCCGAGCTGCTGCTCGACGACGGCAAGATCCGGCTTCGGGTCGAGAGCTGCGGCAAAGATTTCGCCGAGACAGTGGTCACCGCCGGCGGCGGCCTCTCCGACCGCAAGGGCGTGAACGTCCCCAATGTCGTCCTGCCGATTGCGGCGATGACCGAGAAGGACCGCCAGGATCTCCAGTTCGGCCTCGATCTGGGCGTCGACTGGGTGGCCTTGAGCTTCGTCCAGCGCGAGGAGGACATGGCCGAGGCGCGGCGCCTCGTTGCCGGACGAGCGGCGCTCATGGCGAAGATCGAGAAGCCGTCCGCGATCGACCGGCTCGAGCAGATCATCGAGCTTTCCGACGGCATCATGGTCGCCAGGGGCGATCTCGGCGTCGAGATGCCGCCCGAGGTGGTGCCCAGCCTGCAAAAGCGAATCGTCCGGGCGGCGCGCGAGGCCGGCAAGCCGGTGATCGTCGCGACCCAGATGCTCGAGAGCATGATCCAGAACCCGGCACCGACGCGGGCCGAGGCCTCGGACGTCGCGACCGCGGTCTATGACGGCACCGACGCGGTGATGCTCTCGGCCGAGAGCGCTGCCGGCGAGTACCCGATCGAGGCGGTCGCGATCATGGATCGCATCATGAAGCAGGTGGAGAGCGACGAGCTCTATCGCTCGATCATCGACACCTTCCACGCCGAGACGCTGGGCACGTCTGCCGACGCCATCACGCTCGCCGCCGGCCAGGTGGCGCACACCCTCGAGGCCGCTGCCATCGTCACCTACACCACCTCTGGCGCAACGACGCTTCGGGCCTCGCGCGAGCGCCCCGATCGGCCGATCCTCGGCCTCATCACGCGCATGGTCACCGCCCGCAAGCTGGCGCTGGCCTGGGGCGTGCATGCCGTCCACTGCGAGGATGCCGAGGACCTCGACCAGATGGTGCAGAAGGCCCGCCACTACGCCAAGGAAGAGGGCTTCGCCAAGCCCGGCGAGAGCATCGTGGTGACGGCCGGCCTGCCCTTTGGCACGCCCGGCGCCACCAACCTGCTGCGGATCGCCTGGGTGACTTGAACTCCTGGCAGCCGAGGCTTGCGCCGCTCAACCCATGAGCTGCCAGAGCGGGCGGAGCACGAGGTCCAGCGCCAGGACGGTGAGCAGCGTCTTGATGATCAGCTCGAACTGATGCTCGCTCAGCCGGCCGAGCAGCCGGCTGCCGATCAGCGTGCCGATGAAGCCGGCAGCGACCATCGCCGCGATCAAGGGCAGCCAGGGCGCGAAGGCGAAGCCCAGGACGCCGAAGGCGATGATCTTGAGGCCGTGCTGGGCGGTCATCATGGCGGCGTGGGTGGCCACGATGCCCTGCCGCTCGAGGCCCAGAGGCTTGAGCAGGGCCAGCACATAAGGGCCGGTCGCACCAACCAGCATGGTGAGGAAGGAGGCGATGGCACCACCCAGCGCCAGCCCGCGACCCTTGATCGCCGCCATGGCCGCGATCGGCAGCCACACCGTCTGCAGGATGAAGAGCCCTAGCACGAGGCGCAGCGCTTCGCCGGGCAGGTTGACTGCGAGACTGCCGCCAAGCGTGACGCCGACGAGGCTGCCCAGCAGGAACGGCAGCAGCCGCATGCCGTCGATCCAGCGACGCATGACCAGGGCGCGGCCGATATTGGAGCCGACCTGGACGACGGCGTGCACCGGGATGATGGCAGCCGGGGGCAGCAGGCTCGCCATGGCGGCCAGCATGACGACCCCGCCGCCGATGCCGGCCATCGCGGTGAGCGCCGAGGTGAAGCCGGCGAGCACGATCAGCCCGGCCGCCCAGCCAGCGCCCAGCTCGGGTGGTAGCAGCTCGATCAGAGAGGCAGGCCGCGGACCAGCCGCGGCAGGTCGCCGACCAGCCCCATGGCGTGGCGCATGAAGAACTTCTTCGCCGGGGGTATCCGGTCGACCAGGGCGAGGCCGGCCTCTCGAGCCAACCGCAGCGGCAGGATGTCGTTGGCGAAGAGCCGGTTGATGCCGTCGGTGACGGCGACCAGCGCCAGGCTGTCGAAGGATCGCCACGCAGCGTAGCGCTCCAGTGCCTCGGGCCCGCCCGGATCGAGGCCGAGCCGCAGCCGGTCGACGATGATCTCGGCGATCGCAGTGACGTCGCGCATCGCCAGGTTCCAGCCTTGCCCGGCGATCGGGTGGATGCCGCGAGCGGTGTCACCGACCAGCACGGCGCGCTCGGCGGTGTAGCGGTCGGACCAGACCAGCACCAGCGGGTAGGACCAGCGATGGCCCTCGAGCGTCAGCCGGCCGAGCGCATCGCCGAAGCGCTCCTGCACCTCGGCCGTGAAGGCCTCATCGTCGAGCGACTTGACGTCTGCTGCGAGCGCGTCGTCGAGCGCCCAGACGATCGACGAGCGGTCGCCGGGCAATGGCAGCATGGCGAACGGCCCGTCCGGGAAGAAGCGCTCGACCGCCTTGCCGTCATGCGGCTCCTCATGCTGGAGCGTGCAGACCAGTGCTGTCTGGTCGTAGGCCCACCGCTTGGCACCGATGCCGAGGCTCTCGCGGGTCTTGGAGAAGCGGCCCTCGCAGACGGCGAGAAGGCTGCCGCGCACCCGGCTCCGATCGCTCAGCGTGGCATGGACGCCATGGCCGTCACGCTCGAGCTCGGTGATGGTCGACGGTGCCCTGATCACGACTTCCGGGCAGCGTTCGATTGCCGCCAACAGGGCCTTGCGGATCGCCTGGTTGGGCACGATCCAGCCCAGGGGCTCGTCGCCGACATCACGGTAGTCGTAGTTGACGGTCACCGGCGAGCTCTGCTCGGCGACCTCGATCTCGAGGATCGGCTCGGCAGCGCCTGCCATGTCGTCCCAGGCGCCGATGGTCGCGAGCGCCTGCTTGACGCCGCGGGCGATCGCGGTCACCCGGCCGTCGAAGAGGTCTGTGGTCGTGCTCGGGATGGGTCGTTCCTCGACCAGCAGAACATGCGCCCCGGCGCCGCCGACGGCTGCTGCCAGTGCAAGGCCGGTGAGGCCGCCGCCCTGGATGATCAGATCGTATCGCTCGCTCAAGAGGCACCTCGCTCGTATTGCCTAATTTTTAGTCAGCTGCATCGTTGAATGGCAATTAGTGCTGCGTCCTTGCGTCGTCCATGCGACCCATCGGCCCGACCAAGCGTCACAAGGCGGAACCAAATGGCGGCGCATCGCCGTGATTGGCACGCAGCTTGCTGTCCAATAGCCGAGAAGTCACGTCGCCGCGCGCTGGCGTGACCAGAAATGCAATGGCTTTGGCATGGCGGGAGATACGCATGCAACGAGATCTATCACAGGCGAGCGACCCTGTCCGCGCTGCGGCAGGCGCCGGCTGGTCGAGCGGCCGCAGGGTCGGGCTCGGGCTGGTCGCGAGCGCTGCCCTGCTGACACCCGCTCTGGCTTTCGGTCAGGACGCCACTGAAGCTGTCGAGGTGGTTGCTGCGGCCGGCGGGGTCACCGAGGAAGTGGCCTTCATCCTCAACTCGCTGCTGTTCTTGATCGGCGGTTTCCTCGTGATGTTCATGGCGGCTGGTTTCGCCATGCTCGAGGCCGGCATGGTCCGCAAGAAGAGCGTCGGCGTGCAGTGCCTCAAGAACATCTCGCTCTACTCGATCGCCGGCATCATGTACTACGTCGTCGGCTACAACCTCATGTATAGCGGCGTCGACGGCGGCTATCTCGGCTCCTTCTCGCTCTTCTCCTGGTCGGCCGACGACGTGGTCGGTGCTGGCGATCTGAGCGCCGGCTACTCGGCGTCGTCCGACTGGTTCTTCCAGATGGTGTTCGTTGCGACCGCGGCGTCGATCGTCTCCGGTGCCGTCGCCGAGCGCATCAAGATCTGGCCGTTCCTGGTCTTCGTCGTCGTGCTCACCGGCATCATCTACCCGATCACCGGCTCTTGGGGCTGGGGTGGTGGCTGGCTCTCCGAGATGGGCTTCTTGGACTTCGCCGGCTCGACCATCGTCCACTCGGTGGGCGGCTGGGCGGCTCTCGCCGGCGTGCTGCTGCTGGGTGCCCGGCGTGGCAAGTACAACCGTGACGGCTCGGTCAACCCGATGCTGGCGAGCTCGTTGCCCCTGGTGACGCTCGGCACCTTCATCCTCTGGCTCGGCTGGTTCGGCTTCAACGGCGCCTCGCAGCTCGCCATGGGCTCGGCCGTCGACGTCTCCGCCATCGCGCGGATCTTCGCCAACACCAATCTTGCTGCCGCTGGTGGCGTGGTTGCGGCAATGATCGTCTGCCAGGGTGTCTACAAGAAGATCGATCTCACCCTCGTGCTCAACGGTGCCATCGGTGGTCTCGTCTCGATCACTGCCGAGCCGCTGGCGCCCACCGGCCTGACCGCCATGCTGATCGGTGGTGTGGGTGGCGTGCTGGTGGTGCTGGCCGTGCCGGTCCTCGACAAGCTGCGGCTGGACGATGTCGTCGGCGCCATCCCGGCGCACCTGGTCTGCGGCATCTGGGGAACGATGATCGTGCCGTTGACCAACGCCGATGCCAGCTACAGCATGCAGCTCATCGGGGTCGTCGCCTACGGTGCCTTCGCCTTCATCGCCAGCCTCGTGGTGTTCGGCATCCTCAAGGCGGTCGCCGGTATTCGCATCGACGAGGAAGACGAGGAGCGCGGCATCGACCAAGCGGAGCTCGGGATGGAAGCCTATCCGGAGTTCGGTCAAAACGTTGCCTGACCCCTAGCTCCAGGCAACGGTCTCATGGCCCGGGGGCGACCCCGGGCCATTTTTCTTAGAGCCTGTTTGAGACGTTTTCATGATGTTTCATCGACTTGCGATCGACAGCCGGCGCGACAAATCCGGGGCCGATCACAAGTCGACCGGAGGTGAGCTTGGCAGCCTGCGGGGCTGTGGGGACCCCGCAGCCCCACAGCAAAGCACCTGCTTCGTCGTTGGTCGGCCGATGATGCGTTGCATCGACGACCGGTCAACTCTTCGCATCTGTTCGCTGCCAAGCTCATGAAATACCATGAAAAATGTTTCGACCTGGGTCGCCTGGTAGGCTCTGAAGTTAGGGCGGATTCGAGCCAGATTGGGCAGCCTGTCGTCGGCCGCTAATTTGCAACCTCGGCTTTGGCATAGCCGTCCAGGAGCCGTTTGGCATCGGCCGGGTCGCTGAAGGGCAAGCGTCCGATATGCTCGGCGAATGAATATGCCGGGTTCAGCTCCGTCAATTCGGCCTGGATCCGGCGGGCTCGGTCTCGGTCGCCGAGGTGACCAAGAGCCGAAATCAGCAAGCCGCGGGTCAAATCGGTGTTGGGTGATCTTCCGATCCGTTCCTCGAAGGCCTCGACGGCCTTTTCGGTCTCGCCGGCGAGCAAATAGGCCGTTCCCTTGAAGTGCAGGTAGAGATGGCCCGCAAGCGGGTCCAAGCGAAACGCGCGCTCGAGATCTGGAACGGCGTCGAGCGGTGATCCTCCATAGATATTGGCCAAGCCCCGCATGCCGATGGCGAGCGCGAAGTTCGGGCTGAGCTGCAGCGCTCGCTCCATCGATGCGGTCGCTCCGGCCAAATCGGCGTTCCAGAACTTGGTCAGTCCCGCCATGTAGTGCGCATAGGCAAGATCCGGGGCCTTCGCGAGTGCCAGCTCGCTGAATTGTGCCGCAAGCTCCTTGCTGTCGGGCCGCCCCGTCCACTTGTTTTGGAAATCGCGATTATAGGCATGGGCGAGGCCCACATAGGGTTCGGCATAGTCTGGATCGAGGGCAATCGACCGATTGAAGCAACGCACGGCGAGCTCGAACATCTCCTTGTTGTTCTGGGTGCTCAAGAGCGCCTCACGCCCGCGCAAGAAGAGGTCGTGCGCCTCGGCATTGTGTGTCAGCACCTGGGTGATACGTGACTGTTCCGTGGTCGTAAGCGTTACTCTGAGCGCGCTGACGATGCTCGTGGTGACATCGTCCTGAACGGCAAAGATATCGGTCAGCTCTCGATCGTATCGGTCAGCCCAAAGGTGTGCGCCGGTGGCCGCATCGATAAGCTGGGCGGTGATCCGCACACGATCGCCGGCGCGACGCACCGAGCCCTCCAAGACCGACCCTACACCTAACTCGCGCCCGACAGTGCGAATGTCAGGACTCTTGCCCTTGTAGGAGAAGCTCGAATTGCGAGAGATGACAAAAAGACCGCTGATCTTCGAAAGATCAGTGATGATATCTTCAGATATACCGTCCGAGAAATACTCTTGCTCTGGATCACCTGACAGGTTGTTGAACGCCAAGACGGCGACTGACGATTGTTGATCTGTTGATTGCAACGGTTGGGCGACGGCTTGGGGCCCGGTATTTCCCGGGCCCTCGCCAGACGGATGCCATTTCCAGACACCAATCGGCTGGTCGATGTTTTTGACCGCGACTTTGCCGCAGTCCACGAAAACGATGTCGGTCTTGCGGCCCAGGCTGTCGACGACAATCGAGGACACACAGACCCCGCCGGGCTCGGCGAGTGGCTCCAATCGCGCAGCGATATTGACGCCTTCACCATAAATATCGTCTCCATCGATGATGACATCACCGATGTTGATGCCGATCCGCAGGACGATGCCGTCATTGATCGAACAGCCAGAATGGAGAGCGCGCTGCAGCGACACGGCGCATCCGACAGCATCGACGACACTCGAAAACTCGACCAGCGAGCCATCACCCAAGAGCTTGACCAGACGGCCATTGTGAGCGGCGACGGTCGGATCGACCAGCGACTCTCGATGGCGTTTCAGCGCCTTGAGCGTGCCAGCTTCGTCGGCATTCATCATTCGCGAGTAACCGACGACATCGGTCGCCATGACCGCCGCTAGTCGTCGAGCTGTCCGCGCTTCCTGCATGGTCATAGTGATATGAGCCGGTATTCCCCAGTTGGCGCTGGATTGGTGGCCAGAGTGGCCTCGTTGGAGGCACCAAGCAAGCGACGTGGGTTCTCTTGCACCGCTCTCACGGCCAGACCGGATCGGCAGCCAAGCGCTCGGCGTCGTTGACGTCCTCGTAGCTGGCGAGACGCCCCAAAACCGATCGGCGCAACAGCGCGGGCAAATGGTGGCGGATGTTCCTGCCGCGCCGATCCTCGCCGAGGACCGATGCGGCGAGATCCGTGAGACCGAAAACGTCGTCCAGTTCGCGATAGGCAAGCAAGCCACCGTCGGAAGAGCTGCCGGCGTCATGAAACTCGAGCTTGATTCGGCGGTCGAAACCCAGCCTCAAATGCGGCTCTTGGCTTTCATCCTTCGCGCTCGCCATTTCTGGGCCCACCCTGCCGCCTCTATCACATTGAATAATATATCGAAATTGACTCCGTACGTCAGCAAGATGCTGTGCCATCTGGGGAATAGGGGCACAAGCAGGCTCTGAGGCCCACATCCCCAATTGCCGGGCTTTCAGCGCGCCCGTCGCGGCATTCGAAAGGGCAGCATCGCCTGGACGATCGGCTTGGCGAAGCGGTCGAGGAAGAGGCTTTCGTGGATCGCCTGGGTGGTCTCGCCCATGAGCCGCGTCGTCAGCTCCGAGCGGGCGTAGAAGGGTGTGTCCTCGAGCGTCCGGGTGACGCTGGCGCCGTCCGGCTGGTCGGCTCGAGTCGCGCGCGGAATACGCCAGATCCGCGAGCTTGCCAGGGCTTGCGTCGGCGGTGGTGTGAAGGGCTCGGCCCGGCCATTGCGGTCGAAGTGCTGAGCCAGCGCGAAGGGCTCGCCGTCCCGCCGCACGCCTTCGTAGAGAACGGCCGCCCCCCCACCAACCGGTGCGCGGCTCCAATCCCAGCGCACGAAGCTGGTCTCCAGCGGCACGGCACCCCAGTTGCTGTCGAGATAGCCGTCGCCCTGCCAACGGACATGTGGCTTGTCGAGCGCCACCTCGACCCGGGCCGTGGGTGCGATCGGCCGCCAGAGATGGCCGCCGGCGCTCTCCAGCGTGAAGGCATCGGGGTTGAGGCTGGTCGGATGCAGGCGGATCGTTCCCTTGATCCTGCCGGGGATGGGGAAGGTTATCTCGTCGAGGCGGATCTCCAGCGACTGCCCGTTCCACAGCAGCGCGCTCGGGCCCACCTTGAAGTGGCTGCGGGAGCGGTCGACGGCGCTGGCACCGCGCTCGGTCATCGCCCATTTGTGGCCACTGGCACCGTACAGGGCGACGTTGACCGCCGCGTGGTTCAAGGGCTCGGCCGGGCCTTTGCGCCTGGCCCATTTGTAGTAGGGCGAGAAGACGCTGCCGATGAACGCGATGATGGTGAGGCCGAACCGCCCGTCTTCGCTCAGCGCGTCGACATACCACCAGTGATAGCCGCCAGGCGGGACCTTGGCATCGAAGCGCGGTCCTTCAACAAGGCCTGGGCCGCCATGCGTCCCGAGAGCGTCGCCATTGGCACGCCCGGGCCCGGATGGGCGCTGCCGCCCGCCAGATAGAGCCCCGGCAGCTTGGTCTTGACCCCCGGGCGTTGGAAGGATGCCTGCCAGCCGTGCGACGCCGGGCCGTAGAGAGCGCCCCCCGTCGCCGGGAAGAGCTGCTCGAAGCTCGTGGGCGTCGTCACCGTCATCGCGTCCTGTTCCACCTCCAGCTGCAGCCCCGAGCGGGCCAGAACCGCGTGCAGCCGCGTCGTGCATTGCTCGATCTCCACAGGCGTTGAGACGTCGCCGGTGGCCGGCGCGTTGATGAGACAAAAGAGGCGCTCGGCCCCGGCCGCTTCCTGCTCGCCGGTATCGCCGCGATCCTGGGCGCAGACATAGACGGTGGGGTCGCCTGGCACCGAGTGGTGCTGGAAGATGTCGGTGAACTCGCGCTGGTAGTCGCTCGAGAAGAAGACGTTGTGGCGGACCAGGGGAAAGCCCGTTGCCTTGGCTGTCATGCAGAAGGTGACGGCCGAGAGCGAGCGGCGGGGCAGGGCTGTGCCGTGCACCGCCTTGCCGACACCCGCACCGAGCAGACCCTTGGCGAGTGCGGAGATGTCGGTATTGGCGATCACCGCACTGGCTTCGAGGCGCTCGCCCGAGGCGAGCCGGACACCGGCGACGCGGCCGCGCTCGACCAGGATCTCGGCGACTGGCGCCGCGTAGCGAAAGCGGGCGCCATGGCGCATCGCGGCACCCTCGATGGCCCGTGCCAATCGGTGCATGCCACCCTCGACGAACCAGACACCGGCCTGCTCGACATAGGTGACCAGCAGCAAGGTCGCTGGCGCCTGGAAGGGCGAGGAGCCGCAATAGGTCGAGTAGCGGCCGAACAGCTGGCGCAGCCGCGGGTCGGTGAAATAGTCGCCGAGCGCCTGCCACAGCGTGGTGAAGGGGCGGATATGGCGGAGGCCGAAGATCCCGCCTACGCCGACGCCGCCGATCAGCCCGTGCATGGTGGGGGCCGGCGCCTGCATGAACGAATGATCGAGGATCTCGAACATCCGCCGGCTGTCGGCGCAGAGCCGGCGGTAGCCGGCGGCGTCCTTGGCACCGGCAAACGCTCCGATGGCATCGGCCGTGCGGTCGATATCGGCAAAAAGGTCGAGCCGATCCGCGTTCCAGCCGTGCCGGGCGAGGATCGACGCCGGCTTGAGGTCGAGCTCGCTCTCGGTCGAGGTGCCGAGCGCGTCGAACAAGGCGTCGAACACCCAGCGCATGGTGAAGACGGTGGGGCCGGCATCGAGCAGCGGCGCTCCTGGCGTGATGCCGGCCGGCACCTCGCGCAGCTTGCCGCCGGGCGTGGCTTGCGCCTCGACGACGGTCACCGCGACACCTTTGGCGGCGAGCTCGGCGGCGGCGGCAAGGCCGCCGATGCCGGCGCCGACGACGATGACGCCGCCGTTGGTCCCAGAGCTACTCAAGGCGCGTGTCGGACAAGGCGGTTTCCGGCAAGGGGATCAGGCTCTCCAGGGTTGCGGTCGCAGCGCAGTCTTGTCGCGATGCGGCGGTTGTGTCTATCTTGAATGACAGTTAATGATGACAAGCAAGATTGACAGTTACGGCTAGCAAGCGAGGCAGGAGGAGGCGGCTGATGAGCGGCACCGAGCGGATCGAGCGAGCGCTCCAGGCGGCGATCGCCGCGGCCGAGGGGCCGAGCTGCCCGCCGCGGCTGGCCGAGGCGCTGCACTACACCGTCTTTCCGGGTGGCGCCCGCGTTCGCCCCAAGCTCTGCCTCGCCGTGGCGTTGGCCTGCGGTGACGACCGCCCGGAGCTCGCCGATGCGGCAGCCGCGAGCATCGAGATCCTGCATTGCGCCTCACTCGTCCATGATGACCTGCCCTGCTTCGATAACGCAGCGCTCCGCCGTGGCAAGCCGTCCGTGCATTGCGCCTTCAACGAGCCCTTGGCCGTGCTCGCCGGCGACACGCTGATCGTGCTCGCGTTTGAGACCCTGGCCAGGGCGGCAGGTTCGGCACCCGAGCGGCTGGGCCCCTTGGTCTCGATCATCGGCCGCAGCGTCGGCGCACCGTTCGGCATCTGCGCCGGGCAGGCCTGGGAGAGCGAGCCCACCGCACCCTTGCGCGAGTACCAGCGGGCGAAGACCGGTGCCCTGTTCATCGCCGCGACCGCGGCGGGTGCCGCTGCCGCCGGTGCCGATCCAGCACCCTGGCGTGATCTCGGCGACCGGCTGGGCGAGGCCTACCAGGTCGCCGACGATCTCAAGGATGCGCTCGAGGATGCGGCCACGATCGGCAAGCCGGTCGGGGTCGACGCCGCGTTGGAGCGTCCCAACGCGGTGAGCGAGCTCGGCGTTGCTGGCGCCGTCGACCGGCTCAAGCAGCTGATCGGTGGAGCGATGGAGGCGATTCCCGATTGCCAGGGCGCCGATCTCTTGCGCGGCATCGTCATGGGCGAGGCCGAGCGTCTCGCCCCGAAGAAGGCGGCGCTGGACCAGGAGGCGGCCTGACCGGCTGCGATGGCGAGGGCTCCGGGCGCCGTGGCGCAACTCTCCTGGCGTGATCGTCTCCTCGCCTGGCGCGACCGCCGCATTGCCAGCCCGCGCTTTCGCGAGCTGGCGGCGGCCTTCCCGCTCACCCGCTTCGTTGCAAGGCGGCGCGCGGGCGATCTCTTCGATCTCTGCGCCGGCTTCGTCTACACCCAGGTCTTGCTCGCCTGCGTCAGGCTGCAGCTGTTCGACGTGCTGGCGGAAGCGCCGGCGACGCCGGCAGCGCTCGCGATCCGGCTCGGTCTGCCGGAGGAAGGCATGCTGCGCCTGCTCCGCGCGGCCAAGGCGTTGAAGCTGGTCGAGGAGCGGGGCCAGGGCCGGTTCGGGCTTGGCCAACTGGGCGCGGCCATGGTCGACAATCCCGGCATCGCTGCCATGGTCGAGCACCACACCATGCTCTATGCCGACCTCGCCGACCCGCTGCCATTGCTCAAGGGTGAGGCCGGCGAGACCGAGCTGATGCGGTTCTGGCGCTACGCCCGGGCCGATGATCCGGGTGCCGTGCCGCCCGACTCCGTTGCTGCCTACAGCCGGCTCATGGCGGCGTCGCAGGGCCTGGTCTCGGCCGAGATCCTGGCATCCTACAAGCTGCGCCGGCATCGCCGGCTGCTCGATCTTGGTGGCGGCGACGGCACTTTCCTCATGGCGGTGGCCAAGGCGGCACCCGCGCTCGAGCTTCGGCTCTTCGATTTGCCGCCCGTGGCCGAGCGCGCCCAAGCGCGCTTCGCCGAGGCCGGCATCGCTGGGCGAGCCAGCGCGCATGGCGGCGACTTTCACAAAGACAAGCTGCCGGAAGGTGCGGACATTGTGTCGCTGGTGCGGGTCATTCACGACCACGATGACGCGGCGGCACTCGCCATCCTCCGCCGGGCCCGCGCGGCGCTGCCGGCGGGCGGCACGCTGCTGCTCGCCGAGCCCATGGCCGGGACGGCCGGGGCGGAGGCCTCGGGCGACGCGTATTTCGGCTTTTACCTCATGGCGATGGGCAGCGGCCGGCCGCGAACCCAGGCCGAGCTGGAGGCGATGCTGGCCGAGGCGGGCTTCGCCCAGGCCCGTTTATTGCCGACCCGCACGCCGCTTTTGACCCGGGTGATCATCGCGCAAGCGAGCCCTGAGAAAGTGTAAATCTTGCTTGACATGAGGCGCCGTAAAAGTAACCTGACACGGTAGCTGATTGAGCAGTTGCAAAGCTCGTTGGGAGGCGAGCGTCTGGATGAACACCCTCGCCGTTGTCCTCGAAGCGCCTGAGCGCCTGGTCTTGAGCCGGATCGATCTGTCCGAGCCCACGGCTGCGGACATCGTCGTCGACATCGAGTGGTCCGGTATCTCCACCGGCACCGAGCGCCTCCTCTATACCGGCCGCATGCCGGCCTTTCCGGGCATGGGCTACCCGCTCGTTCCCGGCTACGAATCGGTGGGCCGCGTGGCCCAGGCCGGCGCCGAGGCCAAGCCTCAGGTTGGTGATCGCGTGTTCGTGCCCGGTGCCCGCTGCTACGGCGAGGTCAAGGGTTTGTTCGGCGGTGCCGCATCCAGGCTCGTCGTCGCCGGCGATCGGGTCATGCCCGTGGGCGACGCGCTGGGCGAGGAGGCGGTGCTGCTCGCACTCGCCGGCACCGCGTGGCACGCCATCGAGGGCAGCCGCAAGGACGGCAATCTCACCCCGCCAGATCTGATCATCGGCCACGGCGTCCTCGGGCGCCTCCTGGCCCGGCTGTCGGTCGCCATCGGTGGCGAGCCCACCGTCTGGGAGCTCGACGCCGAGCGGGCCAAGGGTGCCGAGGGCTACCGCACCGTTCATCCCGATGCCGACGAGCGCCGCGATTACCACGCCATCTACGATGTCAGCGGTGACAGCAACATTCTCGATACGCTGGTCGGCCGCCTGGCGCCGATGGGCGAGATCGTCCTTGCCGGGTTCTACAGCGATCGCCTCGCCTTCACCTTCCCGCCCGCCTTCATGAAGGAGGCGCGCATTCGCATCGCGGCTGAGTGGAAGGCGCCGGACCTGGTCGCGGTGCGCGAGCATATCGACGCCGGCCGGTTGTCGCTGGGCGGCCTCATCACCCATCGCGCGCAGGCGACGGATGCCGCCAGTGCCTACGGCACGGCCTTCTCCGACCCCGCCTGCCTCAAAATGATCCTCGACTGGAGAGCCTGCTCATGACGCTCGGCACCAGCCAGACCGACGACCTTCGCGCGGAAGCGGCGATCGAGCCCGATCCGGTCTCGACCGAGCCGCCGAAGAAAGAGACGCAGGTCATTGCCATCTACGGCAAGGGCGGCATCGGCAAGAGCTTCACGCTCTCGAACCTGAGCTACATGATGGCCCAGCAGGGCAAGCGCGTGCTGCTGATCGGCTGTGATCCGAAGAGCGACACCACCTCGCTGCTGTTCGGCGGCAAGTCCTGCCCGACCATCATCGAGACCTCGTCGAAGAAGAAGCTCGCCGGCGAGGATGTCACCATCGGCGATGTCTGCTTCATCCGCGACGGTGTCTTCGCCATGGAGCTGGGCGGCCCCGAGGTCGGCCGTGGCTGTGGCGGGCGCGGCATCATCCACGGCTTCGAGCTGCTGGAGAAGCTGGGCTTCCACGACTGGGGCTTCGACTACGTCCTCCTCGACTTCCTCGGCGACGTGGTCTGCGGCGGCTTCGGCCTGCCGATCGCCCGTGACATGTGCCAGAAGGTCATCGTCGTCGGCTCCAACGACCTGCAGTCGCTCTACGTGGCGAACAATGTCTGCTCGGCGGTCGACTATTTCCGCAAGCTCGGCGGCAATGTCGGCGTCGCCGGCCTGGTCATCAACAAGGACGACCACACCGGTGAGGCCCAGGCCTTCGCCGAAGCGGTCGGCATCCCGGTCCTCGCCGCCATCCCGGCCGACGAGGACATCAGGAAGAAGAGCGCCAATTACGAGATCATCGGCATTCCGGGTGGCCGTTGGGCGCCGGTCTTCGAGGATCTGGCGCGCGAGGCGGCCGAGGCCGAGCCGGTGCGCCCCAATCCGCTGACCCAGGACGAGCTCCTGGCCCTCTTCAAGAGCGAGGATGTCGGGCGCGGCGTGGCGCTGCAGCCGGCGACGCTGGCCGATATGTGCGGCCGCGAGATCGTCGAGAAGCCTTCCCTCGAAGTCGTCTACGACGACGCCTGAGGAACGCTAGCCGATGACGGAAATCCTCTACGATCAGACCGCATCCGCCCAGCTCGATGCCGCTCAGTCCGACGACGCCCCGCGCGTTGCCGGGCAGCACCAGGGCGGTGAGCTGGCGGTTTCGGCACCGACGTCGTCGCCCCCCTCCGGCGACGGCGTCGGTTGCCACGCCGGTGCCGAGAAGATGAAGGCCGCAGCCGCTGCCGCCGGCAAGAGCGAGACCCTCGAGCGGTATGCCGAGGACTACCCGGTCGGCCCGCACGACCAGCCGCAGAGCATGTGCCCGGCATTCGGCTCTTTGCGCGTCGGCCTGCGGATGAAGCGGACGGCGACGGTGCTCTCGGGCTCGGCCTGCTGCGTTTACGGCCTCACCTTCACCTCGCATTTCTACGGCGCCCGGCGCACCGTGGGCTACGTGCCCTTCAATTCTGAGACGCTGGTCACCGGCAAGCTCTACGAGGACATCCGCGAGGCGGTCATCAAGCTCGCCGACCCCGCCCTCTACGACGCGATCGTCGTCACCAATCTCTGCGTGCCGACGGCCTCTGGCGTGCCGATCCAGAAGATCGCCAAGGAGATCAACGGCGTTCGCATCATCGCCATCGACGTGCCGGGCTTCGGCGTGCCGACCCATGCGGAAGCCAAGGACATCCTCGCCGGTGCGATGCTCGACTACGCCCGCAAGGAGGCCGAGAGCGGCCCCGTCCAGGCGCCCAAGGGTGGTCGTTCGGCGAAGCCCACGGTGACGCTGCTGGGTGAGATGTTCCCGGCCGATCCGGTCGGCATCGGCATGATGCTGGAGCCCTTGGGCCTCGCCGCCGGGCCGGTCGTGCCGACCCGCGAGTGGCGCGAGCTCTATGCAGCGCTCGACAGCGAGGTCGTTGCCGCAATCCATCCCTTTTACACGGCCTCGGTTCGCGTCTTCGAGCAGGCCGGCCGCAAGGTGGTGGGCTCTGGCCCGGTCGGCCATGACGGCACCGCCGCCTGGCTCGACGCCATTGGTGACGCCTACGGCGTCGCTGCGGCCAAGGTGGCAGACGCCAAGAATCGCTTCCTCCCGGCGATTCAGGGTGCGCTCGCCGGCATGCCGATCAAGGGTCGGATCACGCTCTCGGGCTACGAGGGCTCCGAGCTCCTGGTCGCCAGGCTCCTGGTCGAGAGTGGCGCCGATGTCCGCTATGTCGGCACGGCCTGCCCGAAGACGCGGTGGTCCGACGGCGACCGCGAGTGGCTCGAGGCCAAGGGTGTCCAGGTCCAGTACCGCGCCTCGCTCGAGCAGGACATCGAGGCGATGCGGGCCTTCGAGCCCGACCTCGCCATCGGCACGACGCCCGTCGTGCAGAAGGCGAAGGAGCTGGCGATCCCCGCCCTCTACTTCACCAACCTGATCTCGGCCCGCCCGCTGATGGGCCCGGCCGGCGCCGGCTCGCTCGCCCAGGTCGTCAACACGGCGATCGGCAACAAGGAGCGGTTCGACGCGATGGACGCGTTCTTCAAGGGCGTCGGCACGGGCTTCTCGGCTGGCGTCTGGGAGGACACACCTGTGGACCGCCCGGAGTTCCGCGAGCGGATGAAGAAGCGCGGTGCGAAGGCCACGGCCAAGACCGCTTCCAAGCTGGCGGACTACTGATGCTGGTGCTCGATCACGATCGTGCAGGAGGCTACTGGGGCGCCGTCTACGTCTTCACGGCGATCAAGGGCCTGCAGGTGATCATCGACGGCCCGGTCGGCTGCGAGAACCTGCCGGTCACCTCGGTCCTGCACTACACCGACGGCCTGCCGCCGCACGAGCTGCCGATCGTGGTCACGGGGCTCGGCGAGGAAGAGCTCGGCCAGCACGGCACCGAGGCGGCGATGATGCGGGCGCACAAAACGCTCGACCCGCATTTGCCGTCGGTGGTGGTCACCGGCTCGATCGCCGAGATGATCGGCGGCGGCGTGACGCCCGAAGGCACCGGCATTCTCCGCTTCCTGCCCAGGACCATCGACGAGGACCAGTGGCAGAGCGCCAACCGTGCGATGGCCTGGCTCTGGTCCGAGTTCGGCGCGATCAAGGGGCGGATGCCCAAGGAGAAGAGCCGGCCGGAAGGGGCGAAGCCCAGGGTCAACATCATCGGCCCGGCCTACGGCACCTTCAACATGCCGTCCGATCTGGCCGAGATCCGTCGCCTGGTCGAGGGCATCGGTGCCGATATCAACATGGTCTTCCCGCTCGGCAGCCATCTGGCCGATATCAGCCGGCTGGTCGATGCGGACGTCAATGTCTGCATGTACCGCGAGTTCGGCCGCATGCTCTGCGAGGCGCTGGACAAGCCCTATCTGCAGGCACCGATCGGCCTGCATTCGACCACCAAGTTCCTGCGCAAGCTGGGCGAGCTGCTGGGTCTCGATCCGGAGCCGTTCATCGAGCGCGAGAAGCACACGACGATCAAGCCGCTCTGGGATCTCTGGCGGTCGGTGACCCAGGATTTCTACGGCACGGCGAGCTTCGGCATCGTCGCCGGCGAGACCTACGCCAGGGGCGTTCGGCATTTCCTCGAGGACGAGCTGGGCTTCCCCTGCCGCTTTGCGATCCCGCGCATTCCGGGCGGCAAGACCGACAACGCGGCGGTCCGCGAAGCGGTGCACAACGAGACGCCGCTGGTTCTCTTCGGCAGCTACAACGAGCGGATGTATCTGGCCGAGATCGGCAACCGCGCGATCTACATCCCGGCCTCGTTCCCGGGCGCCATCATCCGCCGGCACACCGGCACGCCGTTCATGGGCTATTCGGGCGCCACCTACATCGTCCAGGAAGTCTGCAACGCCCTCTTCGACGCGCTGTTCAACATCCTGCCGCTGGGCAGCGAGATGGACAAGGTCGAGGCGACGCCGACCCGGCTCGAGGAGCAGATCCCCTGGGACGACGAGGCCAAGGCGGTGCTCGACGAGCTGGTCGACGCCTATCCCGTCCTGACCCGCATCTCGGCTGCCAAGCAGCTTCGCGACCAGGCCGAGCGCCAGGCGCTCGAGGCCGGCGAGGGACGGGTGACCAGGACCCGGATGGCGCGCTTCGGCGATGTCCGCAAGGCGGAGCCCGTCGCATGACCAGGCGTCCTTTCGATCTTTCACGGTTTTTCCCGATGTCCGCCACCGCGTCAGCGGCCGGGCATCACACGCTGGGCCACGGGGTCCGGTCGTTTCCTAGAGCAGGTGGCTGACATGGCAAATGCTAGCGCTTCGATGACCCATCTGCCGAGCGATGTGCGCTCGGCCACGGCGAGGCAGTTCCGCCTCATGTACTGGGTCGGATTCGCCTACTTCCTCCTCGTGGTCGTTGCCATGCGGTTCCTGCCGAAGAGCCGACGCCCCAGCCTTGCCGGCCTTGCCGGCAAGCGCTCGGTAATCGGCGAGGCTCGGGCCCTGACCAGCGCCTTTATCCCATTCGCGTTCTCCAGATAGGCGACGCGAGGCTGTCCGTTCGGGGGAGGGGCCAGCGTGCTGGCGTCACCAACGGGCAGAGCAACCCCCGCCGCGCGGGCTTGGCGCGGTAACGGCCGCAGCGGCCAACAGCCGGAGTATCCGATATGGCTGCGGAACTTGAAAAGACGGGTGGGCTCTCGGGCCTGACCGACAACGAGGCGAAGGAATTCCACAAGATCTTCGTCCAGAGCTTCATCATCTTCACGGCGGTGGCCGTGGTCGCGCACATCCTCGCCTGGGCCTGGCGGCCTTGGCTGCCGCCAGAAGGCGGTTGGCAAGCGGCCATGAACGGGGTGCAGGATACTGCGCTCCAGACCATTTCCTTCCTCGTTTAAAGGAGCCGTACCATGGAAATGTGGCGCGTTTGGCAGTTGTTCGACCCGCGGCGCACGCTGGTCGCACTCGGGGTCTTCCTGTTCACGCTGGCGATCCTGATTCACTTCATCCTGCTCAGCACCGAGCGGTTCAACTGGCTGGCTGGCCCGGCCGCAAGTGTCGAACCGATGATCACCGTCTCGTCGATCGAACTGGCGTAGAGGGCTTCATCGTCTAGTCGCGTGCGACTGCGGTAGTGGCTTCGAGGCGGATGCCATGTCCAACCTCGAGGCGCTGCCGGAACCGCGAGCTCCGGGGCCGCCGGCTTGGGCGGCGCCGGGGCGGCGGTGACTGGGTCCGGGCCTTCCGATCGGAGCTAAGACTATGGCTTTGTTAAACTTTGAACGTAAATACCGCGTCCGCGGTGGGACACTGATCGGAGGAGATCTCTTCGATTTCTGGGTCGGGCCCTTCTTCGTCGGATTCTTCGGGGTCACGACGATCTTCTTCTCGATTTTGGGCACTGCCCTGATCCTCTGGGGTGCAGCTCTCGGACCCACCTGGAACGTTTGGCAAATCAACATCGCACCGCCGGATCTCTCCTACGGGCTGGCCTTCGCGCCGCTCGCGGAAGGCGGGCTCTGGCAGCTGATCACCATCTGCGCCATCGGCGCCTTCGTCTCGTGGGCGCTCAGACAGGTCGAGATCAGCCGCAAGCTGGGCATGGGACTGCACATTCCCTTCGCCTTCAGCGTCGCGGTCTTCGCCTACATCACGCTGGTCGTCTTCCGCCCGATCTTGATGGGTGCCTGGGGACACGGCTTTCCGTACGGCATCTTCAGCCATCTCGATTGGGTGTCGAACGTCGGCTACCAGTACCTGCACTTCCACTACAACCCCGCACACATGCTCGCCGTGAGCTTCTTCTTCACGACGGCGTTGGCGCTATCCCTGCACGGTGGCCTGATCCTGTCGGTCACCAACCCGCCCAAGGGCGAGAAGGTCAAGACCCCGGAATACGAGGACACCTTCTTCCGTGACACGATCGGCTATTCGATAGGCTCGCTCGGCATCCACAGGCTCGGTCTCTTCCTGGCCCTGAATGCCGGCTTTTGGAGCGCGGTCTGCATCATCATCAGTGGCCCATTTTGGACCCGTGGCTGGCCCGAATGGTGGAACTGGTGGCTCGATCTGCCGATCTGGCGCTGAGGGGGGAGGATAGATCAATGCTCAACAGACCCATGATCGACATCGAGTACCAAAACATCTTCACCCAGGTGCAGATTCGTCCGAAGGAGCCGGAGGTCGGTCCTGACCTTCCTGCCGGAGACGATCCACGCACCGGCCAAGGCTTCTTCGTCCACCTCTATGGCCGGCTCGGCAACGCGCAGATCGGGCCGATCTATCTCGGCTGGCTCGGTATCCTCTCGCTGCTCACGGGCTTCATCGCCTTCGAGATCATCGGGCTCAACATGTGGGCCTCGGTGGGCTGGGATCCGATCCAGTTCATCCGCCAGCTGTTCTGGCTGGCACTCGAGCCGCCGCCGGCAAAGTACGGGCTCTCCATCCCGCCGCTCGCCGAGGGTGGCTGGTGGCTGATGGCCGGGTTCTTCTTGACGGTCTCGATCCTGCTCTGGTGGCTGCGCACCTATCGCCGTGCCCGGGCTCTGGGCCTCGGCACGCACGTCGCCTGGGCGTTTGCGTCGGCCATCTTCCTCTATCTGGTGCTGGGCTTCATCCGCCCTGTCCTGATGGGGAGCTGGTCGGAGGCGGTGCCGTTCGGCATCTTCCCGCACCTCGACTGGACTGCGGCCTTCTCGATCCGCTACGGCAACCTCTTCTACAACCCGTTCCACGCGCTCTCGATCGTCTTTCTCTATGGCTCAGCCCTGCTGTTCGCGATGCACGGCGCTACGATCCTCGCCCTTAGCCGCCTCGGCGGTGAGCGCGAGATCGAGCAGATCACCGATCGAGGAACCGCATCCGAGCGGGCCGCCCTCTTCTGGCGCTGGACCATGGGCTTCAATGCCTCGATGGAATCGATCCATCGCTGGGGTTGGTGGTTCGCGGTCCTGGTCACCCTGACCGGCGGCCTCGGGATCCTGCTCACCGGCACAGTCGTCGACAATTGGTACTTGTGGGCGGTGAAGCACCAGTTCGCGCCGCAATACCCGATCGTCTTTCCCGACACGGTCGATCCGGCCACGCTTACGGGAGCCATGTGATGAATATCGGTATAGGCGGTGCAGCAGCCATCTGCGTTGGGTCGCTGCTCGGCATCGCCATGCTCACGACGGCGGGCTGGGATGTGCCGCCGATCGAGAGCGAGCAGATCGGCTATCGTGGCGTTGCCATGGAGACGGTGGTCAACCCGCGGACGCGAGCGAAGCTCCTGGACGCGAGCGTGATGCCGGAGCCGGTCTGGCCGTACGAGCCGTCACCGGAGGGCACACCCCTGGCGTCGGAGGTCTACGAGAACGTCCAGGTTCTGGGCCATCTGCCGGCCGACCAGTTCGACCGGTTCATGGCGCAGATCACCGAATGGGTCGCGCCCTACACCGACGAGCCGCTGGAGGGCGTGTCGCTCGAGCCCGGCTGCAACTACTGCCACAATCCGGAGAACCTCGCCGACGATTCGGTCTACACCAAGATCGTCTCGCGGCGGATGATCCAGATGACGCAGACCATCAACACCGAATGGCAGGACCACGTCGGTCAGACCGGCGTCAACTGCTACACCTGTCACCGTGGCCTCTATGTGCCGGCAAACATCTGGTTCACCCAGGACACGGCATCGACCGGCATGGTCGGCTATCGGGCCGGGCAGAACGAGCCGGGCATCGCCTCGGCGTCGCTGCCGGGTGATCCGTTCACCCGCTATCTCCTGGGCGACACGGATATCCGCAAGATCGGGCTCGGCGCTCTGCCACCGCCCGAGGGACCGCAGATCGGCACCAAGGCCACCGAGTATACCTACAGCCTCATGAATCACATGTCGGAAAGCTTGGGGGTCAACTGCACGTACTGCCACAACACCCGGCAGTTCCAGGGCTGGGAAGGTGCGCCGCCGGCGCGGATGACCGCTTGGTATGGCATCCGCATGAACCGAGCCGTGAACGTGGACTACCTCGAGCCGTTGGGTCCGGAGTATCCGCCCCATCGCTTGGGTCCGCTAGGCGATGCGCCGAAGGCCAATTGTGCGACCTGTCACAACGGCCTGAACCTGCCGCTGCAGGGTGCCCCTGCTTACGAGCAGTTCCCATCGCTCGGTCCGGACGGGCTGGCGCCGGCACCGCAGGCCTCGCTCACTCTGCCGGACACCGGCAGTGTCGAGGTCGTCGACTAACGATTGGAGAGATGCAGGCTGTGCGCTTCGGCGCGCAGCCGGCTGGCTAGCGGCCTCGGGCGTCTAACGCCCGGGGCCGCGCGGGTTTTGAGGGGACCTATTGGGCTCGCCGCGCTTCCGCTGTTGTCTCGGGTTGAAGGGGAGCCTGATTGCAGGTAACGAGCGTCCGATGGCAGGGCGTGGTGCACCGATGGCCCGTACCGTCACCCCGAAGCCTCGGTCGCCGCCGCCATGCTGGAGTGGCTGCGCTTCGCTCAGCGCGCCGGGTCTTGCGCAAGCGACCGTGGCGACCGTGCGTCTTCGTCGGCGCTACGACCACAGAGGCAGCGACGGGAGCGCGGCCAACTCGTGGCGGAAGTCGTGACCGAGAATACTTGTGGCCGACACGGTCGAGGTGCGCACCTGCATCGAGACTGCCGAAGTCGAATGTCAGATCGGCCGCTCCGGTGGCGATGACCGGCGCCAGCATCGCGTGGCGCTGATGGAGTGGGCAGCATGTATGGGATGTCGCATGGTCGCGGCTGAAGCCGAAGGTGCGTGCCGGCTACCACTCCAGCTCGAAGACGCAGGCCTTGTCGCCCATCGCCTCGCAATCCACCTCGCGGACCTTGGCCTCGGGATTGATCAGCGCTCGAAACAGCGCCTCGAAGGTGCCGGAATAGAAGTCACAGGCCGGCTCCTCGACCTGCAGGCCGCGGCAAAGCGGGTTGTGGGTGATGCCGAGGCGGGCAGGACGGCCATACACGGCAACGAAGGTGCCGCTGCCCGCGAAGGTCCAGGAATTGCGCTCGATCGCCTTGAGCAGCACGCGCACGGCGATCGGCTTCGGTAGCCGGCGCAACAGCCATTGGACGGGCTTGGGGATCCGGTTCTCGAGCAGATAGCCGGCGGTGCGCCGTCCAGCGGCGCGGGCCAGGGCCTGGGCGCAGGCGGGGCCGAACTGCTTGCGAAGCGCGGCGTGCAGTGTGCGGACCTCGGTCTCGGCAACCATCTCCTTCGGCATCGAGTCGAGGTAGTGCTCCATGCCAGCACTGGCAAAGAGCCTCTGCACCGGCACGGCACCGGCCTGATCGCCGAGCACGGCGGCGAGTTGGATGATGGCGTTTGGACCGATGCGCCCGGCAACACCTGCGGCCTGCTGCATCGATGGGATTCCCCTAGACGTGGTTGTTCATTTTTTGAGTATCAACAGTTACACCAAATAAAACTAGCTGATCATTGATCGAAATCAATAATCCTCGACAATATTTCCCGACAAAAACCAAGCGGCCCGCTGACGATGATCAGCGGGCCGCGGGCCGAGCCTGATGTCAGAGCAAGGTGTCCGTCAGGCGGCTTCCTTGAGGCCAACGGCGGTGAAGACCGCGGAAAGCGCGCCGATCAGGTGGTCGATATCGGCATCGGTGTGCAGCGGCGAGGGGGTGACCCGCAGCCGCTCGGTGCCGCGCGGAACGGTCGGGTAGTTGATGGGCTGAACGTAGATGCCGTGCTGCTCCAGCAGCTGGTCGCTGATCTGCTTGCAGCGCACGGGATCGCCGACCATCACCGGCACGATGTGGCTCTCATTCGGCAAATGCGGGATGCCGGCGGCGTCGAGGCGGGCGCGCACCTGGGCCACGCGCTCCTTTTGCCGATCGCGCTCGGCACTGCTTTCCTTGAGGTGACGGATGCTGGTGAGCGCGCCGGCAGCGAGTGACGGCGGCAGCGCCGTGGTGAAGATGAAGCCCGAGGCGAAGCTGCGAACGAAATCGCACACGGCCGTGGAGCCGGTGATGAAACCGCCCATGACACCGAAGGCCTTGCCCAGCGTGCCCTCGATGACGTCGACACGGTCCATCAGGCCTTCGCGCTCGGCGATGCCGCCGCCCCTGGGGCCGTACAGGCCCACGGCGTGCACCTCGTCGAGATAGGTCATCGCACCGTGCTTCTGGGCGACGTCGCAGATCTCGGCGATGGGGGCGATGTCGCCGTCCATCGAGTAGACCGATTCGAAGGCCACGAGCTTGGGCTGGCCGGGTGCGGTGTTGGCCAGCTTGCGGTCGAGATCCTCCGGGTCGTTGTGGCGGAAGATCATCTTCTCGGCACGGCTGTGGCGGATGCCCTCGATCATCGAGGCATGGTTGCCGGCGTCCGAAAGGACGACGCAGTTCGGCATCCGCGAGGCGAGGGTGCCGAGCGCTGCCCAGTTGGAGACATAGCCCGAGGTGAACAGGAGCGCCGCTTCCTTCTGGTGCAGGTCGGCGAGCTCACGCTCCAGCAGGACGTGAAAATGGTTGGTGCCCGAGATGTTCCGGGTGCCGCCGGCGCCGGCGCCACAGAGGTCGATCGCCTCGTGCATGGCATCGATCACCGTCGCGTTCTGGCCCATGCCGAGATAGTCGTTGGAGCACCAGACCGTCACCTGGTTGCGGCGGCCGTCGCTGTAATGCGTGGCGCGCGGGAAATCACCGGCATGCCGTTCCAGATCGGCAAAGATCCGATAGTTGCCTTCTTCCCTGAGGCCGTCGAGCTGGCTCTTGAAGAATCCGTCGTAGTGCATCATTGCCTCCGCTGGGTCGAAGTAGCCGGGATCAGGCTGGGCGCCGGCGTGAAATGGTGGCTCGGGCCACCGGTGGGATGGGATTGCCGCTCGGCCGCCTTGACGGCCCAGCTCCAGAGCGCCGCATCGGGCAGCGGCAGCACGAGAAACCAGTGCTCGAGGATGGCGAGTGCCAGCAACGTCGCGACGAGGGTCCAGCCGACCGTGACGAAGGCCGACGCATCGGCCGCCACGGCGATCTGGACGAGCATGCCGAGAACCAGCGTCGCTGCGGTCACGGCAAGGGGAAAGAAGACGTTCATCGGCGCCTTCCTGAAATAGCTCTTCAGGTGGCGCAGATGGCGCGGCAGGAACTCCTCGGCGAGGTTCGGCACACCGAGAAAGACGTTGAGCTTGGCCGAGAGCCGCATCACCCAGAGCACCAGGTAGACGGCAACGCCGATCTGGTTGTCAGCGCCCCAGCTCAAGGCCAGCACCGCCAAGCCTGCCGCCATGATGGCGAGCTCGTGGTAGAGCACGGTTTGCGTCGCCAGGCCGAGCCTTGGCCAAAAGCCGCAACCGACCGGGCTCGGCCGCCGCCTCGGGCCGGTGATGTAGCCCATGAGGAAGGTGATCTCGGGCCAGGCCCAGACCAGCAGCGCCGAGAGGAACGCCACATAGGCGCCGGTCACGGTGGCCTCGCCGCTGCTCCAGGCAATGCCGTAGAGCCCGAGCGCCAAGAGGCCGGTGGCGACCCAAAGGCTCCACCGATAGCTGGCGCGCGGCGAGCGCACGGCAAACAGCACCAAGCCGGTGGAGAACCACCAGACGAAGAGCGTCACCAAAATGGGCCAGCCGTAACCGGACACGCGTAGGGCTCCCTGTCTACCAGACCGGTGAGAGACGAATTTGCTGCGGCAACTCGTTCTTGTGCACGGGCATGAGATAGAGACGGGCGAAGGTGAAGAAAGCCCTGGTGCCGAGCGCCGCTTTCTTGATCTTGCCGCCGATGCCGCCCGCCTTCTCGGCCTCGCCGATGGCGACCGCGGTCTCACGCAGCCGCTCGAGGCCGGCATAGAAGCGCGGATCCTCGATGGCGAGGGTCAGCGGGAAGGTCTGCTTGGTGATCTCGGACGTGATGCGGAAGACCTGCTTGTCGTACTCGGTAGGATCGAGGCCGAGCGCATTGTGGAAGGCGGGCCTGGCATGGTCGCGCACATACATGGTGGCGAACACGGCGAGCACGAAGAACCGCACCCAGAGCTTGTTCATGCCCTCGAGGATCGAGGGATTGGCGCGCATCAGGAGCGCGAACGCCTCGCCGTGCCGGAACTCGTCGTTGCACCACTTCTCGAACCACTTGAAGATCGGGTGGATGCGGTTCTCGGGGTGCTTCTCTAGGTGACGATAGATGGAGATGTAGCGGGCGTAGCCGATCTTCTCCGAGAGATAGGTCGCGTAGAAGATGAATTTCGGCTGGAAGTAGGTGTATTTCTTGGCCTTGGTGAGAAAGCCCAGATCGACCCCGATGTCGAAGTCCTTGAGCGTGTCGTTGATGAAGCCGGCATGGCGCGACTCGTCCCGCGCCATGAGCTTGAACAGCTCCTTGATGTCCTTGTTCTGGATGCGCTTTCTGATCTCGGTGTAGAGCACGCAGCCGGAGAACTCGGCCGTGAGCGAGCTGACCAGGAAGTCCGTCAGCTCCTTGCGGAGCTCGGGCTCGAGCGCCTCGAGGTCGACCGTGTCCCACTCGTCGGTGCGCTTGAAATGGCCCCGATTGGGATCGTCCTGCATCTCCTTGATGAGGGCATCCCACTGCGCGCGGATCGGCTCGACGTCGAGCTTGTCCATCTCGGCGAAATTGGTGGTGTAGAAGCGCGGGCTCAGCATCGTGGTCTGCTGGGCCATCTTCGTCGTCTCGTTGACCTCCCGCTGCCGCGGCGCTGCGGTTTCGGTTGAGGCGGTCATGCTGACGCTCATAGCTTGGTCCCCGAGGAGAAGCTGAATTCCAGAAGTTCCATGAACTCGAGCCGGCCGGTGATCTTGGTCCAGGCGCGCTCGATGGCCGATGCCCGGATCACGGTGGCGGTCGACCGCACGGTGCGGGTCTCGCCATAGGGCACGTCGGTCGGGGCGTCGTGGATGATGACCTCGTCGCCCGGAAAAAACTCGATGTCACCGTCGAGATCGGCATAGGCATGTAGATTGTCGAAGCTGTGCTCGACCTCGACCGTGCACGGCACGGTGAAGGTCTCGCGGCTGGCCAGGAAGCCGGCGATCATAGGGTCCCTCCATCGGCGACCAGCAGCCGGGCAAAGGCCTCGGAATTGGTCTGGCCGAAGCCATCCAAGGGCACCCTGCGACCCGTCTCTGGATCCTCGAGGAACAGTCGACCATCGGTCAGCGCGGAAAGCAAGAACGGCGGCTCGATGCCGACGCCCGAGCGATGTCGCTCACGGGCGAAGCCGCGCAGCACGCCGCGCACGAAGCCGCTGTTCGAGCCGGGCTCGATCGTGAAGACGAGCTCGTCGTCGGGCGCCTCGAACACCAGGAGCGCACCATTCTCCCGATCCTCGAAACGCAGCATGCGTTCCATCGCAACCGCGGCTTCGGGGTTCTTCACCACACCGACATCGAACGCCTGGCCGCCGACCACCGCGAGGAGGGCGAAGCCGACGACGAGCCCCGCACCGATCAGCGCCGGTTTGGGGATGAAAGGGGTGCTGGTTAAGTTTTCGCTCATGACCGGGTCGTCCCTCCTTGACCTCGACCTTTGCTTGACTTGCACCTCGGTGCGGCTGAGGGAATGGCCTCAGCGCGCCAGTGCGGCGAAATCGCCCGACCGATTGCCTTTCGTCTCGGATGTCGCCGCACCCTGACGGGCATCCGGGGCGGGCATGGCTTTTAGCTCCGGCGGCATCTCCGGGTTGATCGCGCGGCCGAGCACCTCGGCGGCGTGAACAGGGTCGGGGATGCAGCGGAGCATCGGCTCGGGCCGGCTGAACCGCCAGCGGCGGGCGTGCGGCCAGAGGTGGAGATAGGCGATGCGGTCGCGACCGGCAATCTTCAAGATGATATCGCCCGTCCCGTCACGATGCTGCTTGAGATCACCCTCGGCCAGGCTCTTGAACGGGATGTTGATGCTAACGGGAATGGCGATGCCCGAGCGGATCACGACGCGCTTGTTGGTGATCGTATAGAGCGTCGAGCGGGCGCTGAGCCAGGCGAGGCCGGTGAGCAGCGCGGTCACGGTGATGGTGAGCACGACCGGCCAGAAGAGCGCGCTCAGGGTCATGCCCAGCGTGTAGCCGTCGTAGAGCCGGCCGATGAAGTGCCAGACCATGAGCACGACGCAGTAGATCGCCACCTTGCGCGCATGGAAAGCGTGGATCGCAAAGCTCTTCCAGTCCGGCAGCCCCTGCCAGAGGACGTCCTCGCCCTCTGGCGGGCGGCCGGGAAGACCGGGCACGGGCTCGAAATCGTGCTCGCCCATGGCGCCTGCGTGATGCGGCTCGAGAGAGGCCTGGCGGCTCATATCACCGGCCCGAGGCGATCAGCGGTGGCATAGAGCTGGCCGCCGCCATAATAGGCGCCGATCTTGTCCTCCTCGAGATGGGTGACCTGATCCAGGCTCTTGGTGCGCGGCACGTCCTTGAAGTGCTCGGCCAGGATCGACTTGACCATGACCGTGCCCTTGAAGCGATTGAGCCTGGCCATGGACATCGGCAGCAGCACCTGGCCACCGCCGCTCAGCTCGACCTGGTAGTAGCGGATGATCGCCTCCGAGCGGTCGATCCAGATGTCGCTGATCTTGCCGGCAACGCCACCGTCGGCGCCGATCACCGGCATGCCACGCGGGTCGGTATCCTCGGCCGCCACCTCGAAGTGATCATCGACACGAAGCGGCACGATGCGCGGCTTGCCGTCGAAGGTGATGTCCGCATAGTCCCCGCGCTCGGCGTAGGCGGCCGGACCCACGGCGTCGACCATCGGATTGCCGGTCGGGTGCAGTGGCGCGCCCGGGAAGCTCTCGAGCGGCTGCGCCTTGATCTCGCGCGTGTCGAACCTGCCATCGGGGACCGAATACGTGCCGCCCTCGGACCGCTGGTAGGTCTTCGGCGCCGGTATCGGCAGCAGGAAATCGCCGGTATCTGCTCGGCCACCGTCAGCGTCGAGCGGGTAGCCCTCGCGCTTGCCCTCGCGCAGCAGGTAGATGACGAGGCAGAAGAAGAAGGCCCAAAAGACGTAGAGCACGAGTTGTGCGACGTCGATGTAGCCGGTGATTGCGCCTGTATCCATGTGACGTCTCCGAGATTGCCCCGCTAGGGTAAGCCGGCCTCAGGCCGGAAATTCGTTCAAGCCGAACTTGGCTGGTTGCGTGGATGACGGGTCGCGCTGGCGCGCGCTGCTGACCAGCGGGCCGATGGCGACCAACGTCGCGAATAGAAAAGCGATTTCCAGGTGGTAGACGACGCTGTAGCCGACCTCGGGGCCGGTCATCGCCGGGCCGAGCACGCCGTTGCTGGCGAGCGTCGTCACCAGGTCGCGAATGATGCCACCGAGCCCGACGGCAACGCCGGTCGCGGTGGCGACCACGGCACCCCAGGCACCCAGCGCCAAGCCGCTCTGGCCATCTTTCGCGAGATGCATGGATGCGGTCAGCATCGCCACGGCGAAGAGCCCGCCACCGAAGCCGATCAGCACCGTGCCGACCCGAAAGAGCGCGGCAGAGCCGAGCGGCTCGGCGAAGATGACGGCCGAGAAGGCGACGATGCCGAGCAGCAGGCCGAGGCTCGCCAGGCGGTAGGGATCGCTGCCGCGGCCGAGGCGCCGGGCGGCAAGCGCAAAGCCGGCGAGCGAGCCGCCGGCGAGGAGTGCCGTGAGCAGCGTCGTCTGGCCCACGGAAAGTCCGAGGATCTCGCCGCCATAGGGCTCGAGCAAGACGTCCTGCATGCTGAACGCCGCGGTGCCGAGGCCGACGGCCACGAGCACGCGGGTCGCCTGGCCACCATTGACGAAGGCAGACCACGATGCACGGAAGGAGGGCCGCACCTCGTCGCTGTGCCGCGTCAGCTGCGGGTTCCGCGCCTCCTGCTTCCAGAGCGCAACCGTGTTGAGAACGACGGTGACGACGGCCGTGCCCTGGATCACCTGGATCAGCTGCACCTGGCTGAAGTCGTGGAGCACGACGCCGAAGACGAGCGACGCACCGACCATGCCAAGCAGCAGGGTGACGTAGAGCAGGGCCACGACCCGCGGCCGCTTGTCCACCGGTGCGAGGTCGGTGGCGAGCGCCAGGCCCGCGGTCTGGGCGGTGTGCAGCCCGGCGCCGACCAGGAGAAAGGCCAAGGCCGCACCCGCGGGGCCGAGCCAGGCCGGGCCGGTGCTGTCGCCGGAAAGCACGATGAGCGCAAACGGCATGATCGCCAGCCCGCCGAACTGCAGGAGCGTGCCCATCCAGAGATAGGGCACCCGGCGCCAGCCGAGGAACGAGCGGTGGTTGTCGGACTTGAAGCCGATCAGCGTGCGGAACGGCGCGAAGAGCAGCGGCAGCGACACCATGAGCGCCACGAGCCAGGTGGGCACGCCGAGCTCGACGATCATCACGCGGTTGAGCGTGCCGGTGAGCAGCACGACGGCCATGCCGACCGAGATCTGGAAGAGCGAGAGGCGCAGCAGGCGGGGCAGCGGCAGGTCGTCGCTGGCGGCGTCGGCGAAGGGCAGGAAGCGGGGACCCAGGATGACCCAGGTCTTGGCCAGCTGATCGTTCAGCTTGCCGACTGCCGCCTTGCCCGTCGCCGCCTTGCTCATGGCCTGACCAGCTCCATCGCCTGGCTGGTGTAGAAGCCGCGCGCGACGCGGTTGGTCCGGGCCGGCATCCATTCGGCCAGCGCCGGCTCGTCGAGCAGCAGGCTGCGCAGATGAAGCTCGGCCACGGGCTCGATCGCCGGCGCCCTGTCGCCCTTCGGGAAGAGCTTGCCGACCGCGTGCATGGTCGCCAGCGCCGTCGTGCGCGGCGCGAAGGTGAAGAGCACCGAGCCCGTCGTCCGCGCGGTGAAGCCGGCCAGCACGTCGACGATGTCCGGTGCCCGGTAGTGGATCAGCGAGTCCATGGCGACCACGTGATCGAAGCTGCCGAGCGCCGGGTCGAACATGTCACCGGTGCGAAAGTCGATCCGCCCGGGGCCGGGGATCGCGGGCAGGCGTTGCCTCGCGAGATCGACCAAAGTCGGCGAGAGGTCGATCGCCACCACCTCGGCACCGCGCTTGGCGGCCTCGACGGACAGCGCGCCAGTGCCGCAGCCGGCATCGAGCAGCCGGCGGCCGGTCAGGTCACGCGGCAGCCAGTCGAGCAGCGTCTGCCGCATGGTATCGCGGCCGGCGCGAACCGTGGCGCGGATACCGCTCACCGGCACGTCGCTGGTCAGCCGCGCCCACGCATCGACCGCGGTGCGGTCGAAATAGTGGAGCAGCTGCGAGCGCCGGGTCTGGTAGGTGGCGGTGGGCATCAGTCGAAGCCCAGCAACTCGAAGATGTCACGATCGCGCATCGGCGTCGCTTCCATGGGCTCGACGCCGTTCCAGAGCGTCTGCGCGACCCGCATGTACTCGGCCTGCACGGCCAGCACTTCCTCGGTGGGCTCGAGCTCGAAAAGGGTGGATTTCTTCAGCCGCGAGCGGCGGATGACGTCGAGATCCTGGAAGTGGCCCATGGTCTTGAGGCCGACCACCGCGTTGTACTTGTCGATCTCGTCGGTGTCCTTGGAGCGATTGGCGATCACGCCGCCGAGCCTGACATCGTAGTTCTTCGACTTGGCCTTGATGGCGGCGACGATGCGGTTCATCGCGTAGATCGAATCGAAGTCGTTGGCGGTGACGATGATCGCCCGGTCGGCATGCTGCAAAGGTGCTGCGAAGCCGCCACAAACGACGTCACCCAGGACGTCGAAGATGACGACGTCGGTCTCTTCCAGCAGGTGATGCTCCTTCAAGAGCTTCACCGTCTGGCCGACCACGTAGCCGCCGCAGCCGGTGCCGGCCGGCGGGCCGCCCGCCTCGACGCACATCACGCCGTTGTAGCCTTCGTAGACGAAGTCCTCGACCTGCAGCTCCTCGGCGTGGAAGTTGACCGATTCCAGCACGTCGATCACCGTCGGCATCAGCTTCTTGGTGAGCGTGAAGGTCGAATCGTGCTTCGGATCGCAACCGATCTGCAGGACACGCTTGCCGAGCTTGGAGAAGGCGACGGAGAGGTTCGACGACGTCGTGCTCTTGCCGATGCCACCCTTGCCGTAGACGGCGAAGACCTTGGCCCCCTCGATCTTGACGTTGGGGTCCAGCTTCACCTGCACGCTGCCTTCGCCGTCCTCCTGCTTCTGCGCGGTCGGGTGCAGCTTGTGGCGGGGCATGTCCAAAGTAAGGGTGCTCACGCGGCCATCTCCTTGGTGACCGCACTCGTGGCGATCTTGTTGGGTTGAACGGGGGTGGCGGCTGGGGCCGGCTCGACGCCGATCCCCTCGAGCCGATCCTCGAGATCTTCGCAACTCTCGCGCAGCGCCTCGAGCGTCGCTTCGTCGGGCTCCCAGTACTGCCGCTCATAGGCTTCGAGCAGCCGGTTCGCGACCTTGGCCGAGGCCTTGGGGTTCAAGGCCGCCAAGCGCTCACGCATCGCCGGGTCGAGGACGAAGGTCTGGGTGATCTCGCGGTAGACCCAGGGCGCCACCTGACCGGTCGTCGCCGACCAGCCCATGGTGTTGGTGACATGCGCCTCGATCTGCCGGACACCTTCGTAGCCGTGCTCGAGCATGCCCTCGTACCATTTGGGATTGAGCATCCGGGTCCGGGTCTCGAGCGCCACCTGCTCGCCGAGCGAGCGGACCGTGCCGCCGCCCTTGGTCTGGTCGCCGATATAGACCGGCACCGGTGGCACGCCGTCTTGCGTCTGGGTGCCCTTGGCCCGGGCAACCGCACGGCTGATGCCGCCCAGATTGTCGAAATAGTGGTCGACCGTGGTGACCCCGAGCTCGACCGATTCGAGGTTCTGGTAGGCCAGCTCGACACCCTCGAGCACGCTGCCGAGCAGCTCGGCCTGGCGCATCGGCTTGCCGGAGCGGCCATAAGCGAAGCATTTGCGCTTGGTGTAGGTCTCGGCCAGCTCGTCCTCGTCGTCCCAGCAGCCGCTGTCGATCAGCTGGTTGACGTTCGAGCCGTAGGCGCCGTCGGCATTGCTGAAGACGCGCAGTGCCGCGGTCTCCAGATCACAGCCATGCCTGGTCATGTGCGCCAGCGCGTTGCGGCGGATGAAGTTCATCTCGGCCGGCTCGTCGGCGCTGGCGGCGAGGAAGCAGGCTTCCGCCAGGAGCCGGGTCTGCAGCGGCAGGAGGTCCCTGAAGATGCCGGAAAGCGTCACCGCCACGTCGATCCGGGGCCGGCCCAGCTCTTCCAGGCTGACCAGCTCGGCGCCGGCGAGGCGGCCGTAAGAGTCGAAGCGCGGCCGGGCACCGACCAAGGCCAGCACCTGGGCGATCGGGCCGCCCTCGGACTTCAGGTTGTCGGTGCCCCAGAGCACCAGTGCGACGGTCTCGGGCAGGCCATTGCCGTCGGCCATGTGCCGCTCGATCAACCGCTGCGCCTGCTTCGCACCGTCCGCCACCGCGAAGGCGGAGGGCAGGCGGAAGGGGTCGAAGCCGTGCAGGTTGCGGCCGGTCGGCAGGATCGCCGGCTGGCGGAGCAGGTCGCCGCCCGGCACCGGCCGGACGAAGCGGCCGTCCAGGGCCTGGAGGATGCCCGGCAGCTCGTGATCCTCGGCCAGCAGCCGATCGGCACGCGCCAGCGTCCGCAGCTGCTCGAGCATCGCGACGTCACGGGGCGTCGCGGTGAGCGCCAGCACGGCTTCGGGAGCGGCACCCTCGACCAGCGCCTCGAGCGCGTCGCGCGACGGCAGCGGGCCTTCGTTCGCCTCGGCCATGGCGAGCAGCATGTCGGTCCGGGCCTCGACGCTGAGCGGCTTGCCGATGACGTGCAGGCCGTGCGGGATCAGCGTGTACTCCAGGTCGAGCACCGCACCGGTGAGCTTGGCGATCTCGGCGGTGGCGGCATCGCCCCAGGCCGGCTCGGCGGTTGCCAGCTCGAGCTCGGAGGCCTGCAGCTGGACCAGCTCGGCGAGCCGTGCGCGCTCTTCCTGGGCGTCCGGGGCGAGGCCGCGCCAGCGGTCGAGCGAGCTCTTCAGCTCGACCAGGCCCTTGTAGAGCCCGGCATGGGCGACCGGCGGGGTGAGGTGGCTGATCAGCGTGGCAGCCGCGCGCCGCTTGGCGATCGTGCCCTCGGACGGGTTGTTCGCGGCATAGAGGTAGAGGTTGGGCAGATCGGCGATCAGCCGCTCGGGCCAGCAGGCGGCCGACATGCCGGCCTGCTTGCCGGGCATGAACTCGAGCGCGCCGTGGGTGCCGAAATGCAGGACGGCGTGGGCGCCGTATTCCTGGCGCAGCCAGCGGTAGAAGGCGGAGAAGGCGTGGGTCGGGGCGAAGCCCTTCTCGAAGAGCAGCCGCATCGGGTCGCCCTCGTAGCCGAAGCCCGGCTGAATGCCGACGAAGACATTGCCGAAGCGCTCGCCCAGGACGAACAGGCTCTGGCCGTCGGTGAGCTGGCGGCCGGGTGCCGGGCCCCAGGCGCCCTCGATCTCGTCGAGATACGGCTCCTGGCGGACATGCTGGTCGACCGGGATGCGGTGGAAAACGTTGGCATCGGCGCCGAACTGCTCGGCATTGCCCTTGAGCAGCCGGTCGCGCAGCGCGTCCTCGCTCTCCGGCACCTCGACGTCGTAGCCGGCCTCGTGCATCGCCGTCAGCGTGCGGAAGAGGGAAGCGAAGACGGCGAGATAGGCCGCGGTGCCGGTGGCGCCGGCATTGGGCGGGAAGTTGAAGAGGACGATGCCGATCTTGCGCTCGGCGCGCTCGGTGCGGCGCAGCTGGATCAGCTTCTCGACGCGGGCCGCCAGGAGCTCGGCACGGTCGCCATGGGCCTCCATGTCGCCGGCCCGGTCGTCCTTGGCCATCGCCGGACGGCCGCCATAGATCATCGGCCCGGTCGAGCCGTCGAGCTCCGGGATCGCCACCATCATCGTGGCCTCGACCGGCTGCAGGCCGCGATCCGAGCTTTCCCACTCGGGCAGCGTCTGGAACTCGAGCGCGTGCGCGGCGATGTAGGGCACGTCGAGGCGCGCCAGCATGTCCTCGGCCGCCTTGGCGTCGTTGTAGGCGGGACCACCGACCAGCGAGAAGCCGGTGAGCGAGACGACCGCGTCGACGGCTGGTGCGTCGTCCTTGAAGAAGTAGCGCTCGACCGCCGGCCTGGCGTCGAGCCCGGACGCGAATGCCGGCACCACCTCGAGCCCCTTGGCCTCGAGCGCCGCGATCACGCCGTCATAATGGCCGCTATCACCGGCCAGCACATAAGAGCGCATGACCAGGAGGCCGACCCGGCCCTTCTTGGCCCGCTTGGCCGAGACGCCCGGCAGCTTGGCCAGATCCTCGGTCACCCGGCCCTTGAGCCGCGGGTGGTAGAGGCCGAGATCGGGATGGTCGACGGGCAGCTTGGCGTCCAGCGTGCCGCGCAGCACTTCCCGGGGACCGGCCGCGTAGCGGTTGACCAGCCAGCGGACCATGTTGGCGATGTTCTCGTCCGAGCCGGCGAGCCAGTACTGCATCGAGAGGAAGTAGGCGCGGATATCCTGGGCGGCGCCCGGCACGAAGCGCAGGATCTTCGGCAGCCGGCGCAGCATGGTCATCTGCCTGGCGCCGTCGCTCTGCTGGTTGCTCGCGCGCTTCGGCTTCAGCCGCTTGAGCAGCGCCATCGCACCGCTCTGCTTCGCCTGCATGTCGAAGCGGCCCATCCGGGTGAGCTTGACCACCTCGGTCGCCGAGATGCAGGAGATCATCGCGTCGCAGTGGTCGCGCCGCGCCTCGAGCCACGGCAGGACGGCCTGGATGTGATCCTCGAGGAAGAGCATGCAGGAGAAGACGATGTCGGCCTGCTCGATGTCCTGGCGGCAGCGCTCGAGCGCCGCGGCATCGTTGCCGAACTCGGTCGCCGCGTGCAGCCGCAGCTCGAGACCCGGCATCTCCTTGCGCAAGGTCATCCGGGCGCGGGCGAAGGCACCAGCCGCGTGATTGTCCAAGGTGACGATCGTCACCCGGACCGGAACACCGCACGCCTGCGGCTTATCAGCGGCCGAAATGCGCTTTTGCATCATACAAGGTCTCGACGGTGATGAGCGCCACGCCATGATCGGCGGCGAAGCGCTCGGTGTTGCGGCGTGCCTTGCCGCGGACGAAGAACGGGATCTTCTTCAGCTCTTTCTCGGCGTCGGCCGCCCAGCTCAGCGGTCCGTCGGCTGCTGCCATCGGCCCAGCCTCGCCCGTGGGCGCCACATCGCCGGCCATGGCCGGCTCTGGAAGCCGCTCGGCCTCGACGCTGGCAGGCTCGACGGCGGCAGGTGCTGCTGCGGCGTGGCCGTGGCCCAGATGCGAGGGGGCGGCATGGTCGCCGAACTCGAAATCCTCGCGGAACATGCCGAGCAGGTGCTCTTCCAGGCCCATGTAGAGCGGGTGCACCCAGCTATCCCAAAGGACGTTGGCGCCCTCGAAGCCCATCTGCGGCGAGTAGCGGGCAGGGAAGTCCTGGACATGGATCGGGGCGGAGATCACCGCACAGCCAATGCCGAGCCGCTTGGCGATGTGCCGCTCCATCTGCGTGCCGAGCAGGAGCTCGACCTGCGCCTCGGCCACGGCCTGCTCGACATCGAGATAGTCGTCGGTGATCAGCGCCTCGAGGCCGAAGCGCTCGGCGGCCTGCCGCACGTCGCGGGCGAACTCGCGGCTATAGGTGCCGAGCCCGACCACCTCGAAGCCGAACTCGTCGGCGGCGACCCGGGCCGCGGCAATCGCGTGGGTCGCATCGGCGAAGATGAAGACCCGCTTGGCCGTCAGGTAGGTGCTGTCGATCGAGCGCGAGTACCAGGGCAGCCGCGAGTTGGCACCGCTCAGCACCGGTGTCGGGTCGATGCCGGTGATCTCGGCCACCTCGTTGATGAAGTCGACCGTGGCGCCGTAGCCGATCGGCACCGTCTTGGTCCGTGGCTGCTTGAAGGTGCGCTCGAGCCAGCCAGCGGCGATGCCGGCCGTCTCGGGGTACAGCACGACGTTGAAATCGGCGTCGCCCAGCCGCGCCAGATCGGCCGGCCGGGCACCCAAAGGCGCTGTGACGCGAACGTCGATGCCGAGCTCGCCCAAGAGCTTGGTGATCTCCGCCACATCGTCCCGATGGCGAAAGCCCATCGCCGTCGGGCCCAGGATGTTGCAGCTGGGCTTGGCGTCCGCTGACCGCTCCGGGCGGACGAAGCCGGGTGCCGGGGCGTGCGGGCCGGCGAGCGAGCGGACCATCTGGTAGAAGGTCTCGGCCGAGCCCCAATTCTCTTTCTTGGAGTAGGCTGGAAGCTCGAGCGGCACCACGGGAACCGGCAGGTTCAGGGCCTTGGTGAGACCGCCCGGATCGTCCTGGATCAGCTCGGCGGTGCACGACGCACCGACCATCATGGCCTCGGGCTTGAACCGCTCATAGGCATCGCGGGCCGAGCTCTTGAAGAGGTCGGCCGTGTCGGCGCCGAGGTCGCGGGCCTGGAAGGTCGTGTAGGTCACCGGCGGGCGCTTGTCGCGCCGCTCGATCATCGTGAACAGCAGGTCGGCATAGGTGTCGCCCTGCGGCGCGTGCAGCACGTAGTGGACACCCTCCATCGCCGTCGCGATACGCATCGCTCCGACATGCGGCGGGCCTTCATATGTCCAAAGCGTCAGCTGCATCGAATTACACCATCAGCCGGGCGCGGCGGTTGAACGGGCGGGTGAAGAGCTCGGCCAGGTCGCCTGCCTGCTCGAAGCCCTGGATCGGCGTGAACAGCAGCTCGATCGACCATTTCGTGGTGAGCCCCTCGGCCTCGAGCGGGTTGGCGAGGCCGAGGCCGCAGACGATCATGTCCGGCCGCTCGGCCTTGGCCCGGTCGAGCTGCAGCTCGACGTCCTGGCCCTCGCTGAGCGCGGTGCCGGCCGGCAGCCAGGCCAGCTCGTGGGCGAGATGGCTGCGGTGCAGATAGGGCGTGCCGACCTCGACCAGCTCCATGCCCATCTCGCGCGCCAGGAAGCGGGCGAGGGGAATTTCGAGCTGGGAGTCCGGGAAGAAGAAGATCCGCTTGCCGGCGAGATGCGCGCGGTAGCGCTCGAGCGACTTGGCGGCACGCTCGCTCGGTGCTGCGGTCACCTCGGCGACCCGGTCGGCCGAGACCCCCCATTCACTGGCGGCGGCTTCCAGCCAGGCGCGGGTGCCCTCGATCCCCAGCGGGAAGGGAGCGGCCAGACGCTGACAGCCGCGGCTGTCGAGTGCGTTGCCGGTGTCGGCAAGGAAGGGCTGGGCCAAGAGGTAGCGGGTGCCGGGCCCGACCGGCGGCAGCTCTCGGCTGTTGCGCGGCGGCAGGAAGTGGACCGGGCCGATGCCCATCTGGTCGAAGAGCCGGCGGAATTGATCCTCGACGATGTCGGCAAGCGCGCCGACGACCAGGAGCGAGCGCTCGTCACCGGCCTCCGGCAGTTCCGGAACCATGGCGGTGAGGCAGGCATCCTCGCCCTGGGTGAAGGTGGTCTCGATGCCGCTGCCCGAGTAGTTCAGAACCCGAACGTTGGGCGCGAACTCCCGGCTCAGGCGCTGGGCGGCACGGTGCAGATCGAGCTTGATCACCTCGGACGGGCAGGAGCCGACGAGAAACAGCAGCTTGATGTCGGGCCGCCGCTCGAGCAGCCTTGTGACCACCCGATCCAGCTCCTCATTGGCATCCGCCATGCCGGCGAGGTCGCGCTCCTCGAGGATAGCCGTGGCGAAGCGCGGCTCGGCGAAGATCATGACGCCGGCAGCCGATTGGATCAGGTGCGCGCAGGTGCGCGAGCCGACGACCAGGAAGAACGCGTCTTGGATCTTGCGGTGCAGCCAGATGATGCCGGTGAGGCCGCAAAAAACCTCGCGCTGGCCTCGCTCGAAGCGGACCGGGGCATCCGTGCAGCCGCCGATGGCCGGGGGCGGGCTGGTCACCGCCGTCATCGCGCCGGCTCCAGATCGCCCGTGCGCAGCTCTTGGTCACCGTTGGGCTCCGAGCTGAGCCTGGCCATGCGCAGTTTCCACAAGAACTGCGCGGCATTGACGACGTAGGTGGCGTAAGCTGCGAGCGCCAGGAGCATCTGCTCGACAGGGCTCAGCCAGCCGGTGAAGAGGGCGATGAGATAGGCCGTATGCAGGGCGATCACGCCCATGCTCACCACGTCCTCCCAGAAGAAGGGGCCGGCGAACAACCAGTGGCCGAAGACCTCTTTCTCCCAGATCGAGCCGGTGACCATGATGGTATAAAGGGTGAGCGTCTTGATCACGATGGAGATGCTGGCGGCGGCGAACCCCTCGCCGGTGATGAGGTAGCGGGCAACCAGGGCGACGCTGACCAGGAAGACGACGAACTGGACCGGCGCCAGGATGCCCTGCACCAGGGTCCACGGCGACGCGTCGCGCCGACGCCGCTCTTCTGGCGTGTAGAGCGGCTGGGCGATCGTGCGTCCTGGCCGTCCTCGCTGCATCTTCCGTCTGCCCTCCCTAACGGTGGATGCCCCAACGGTGCTGGCATCTAAAGGAAGCTAACCGCGATCCGGCGCACCTGTCAACATAACTACACGTCAACAATCCTTGACAGATTCCGGCGATCCGCCCTAGCTAGGAGGCAAGCTGATCGCCGCCCGAATCACCCAGTGAATCGAGGCGAAAGACGTGTGTGGGCGTGACAAATCGACCATGCAGCATGAGGAAGTCACTTGAGCGTCGCAGGCACTGCGTTGTATGGCTGAAGCAACGTTTGGGAGGACTGCGCAATGTCGTCGTCGGACGGAAGCTTTGGTGCCTTCCAGCTTGAAGGTCATGACAGCGCTGAGATTGAGGTCGGCGGGCGCGATCGGAATCGGCGTGGCAACCGACGCGAGCGGCATCTCTTGACGACCATCGAGAGCGAGATCATCCCTCGGCTCGTGCTGTCCCGGCGTGGCGCTGCGGAGCCGGCACCTGTGCGCCAGCCCCTCGGCTGGATGCCTGGCGATGGCGAGATCGCCGAGTTTGCCGACCTCGTATCCAATCAGGACGTGGCTGCGGCGTCGACGCGGATCGAGGCCTTTCGCAACCGCGGCATCACCGTCGAGACACTCTATCTGGAGCTGCTGGCGCCCACCGCGCGGTACCTGGGCGATCTTTGGGACGCCGACATCGCCGATTTCACCTCGGTGACGCTCGGCTGCAGCCGGTTGCAGCAATTGCTGCACGAGCTCAGCCCGGCCTTCGTCCACGAGATCGATCATCATGAGCATCGCCGCCGCGTGCTCCTCGTTCCGGTGCCCGGTGAGCAGCACACCTTCGGCGTCTATATGGTCGCCGAGTTCTTCCGCCGCGCCGGCTGGGATGTGTGGAGCGGCAGCATGCCGAACCGCGAGCTCGCCGAATTGGTCAGCGGCGAGGCCTTCACCTTGGTCGGCTTCTCGATCAGCGCGGACGACCGGCTGGACGCGCTCGCCTCCAGCATCCGTTCGGTGCGCCGGGCATCCTGTAATCGCGGTGTGGGCGTCCTTGTCGGTGGCCCGGTCTTCGTTGGCCACCCCGAGTTGGTCTCATTGGTCGGCGCCGACGCGACGGCCATCGATGCGCGGCAGGCCACGCATCAGGCACAGAGCACCCTGTCACTGCTCGGCCGCGGCCGCTGATCCGAGCCGTCTCTCCGGCGGCGCGGCTTTCTTTTCTGCATCATCGATTTCTCTCAGGCAGCTTTGTGACGTGACAGCGCTGGGCGCAAAGCGTTTGGACTTCGGTCTGAGGGCCTGCCGCCAGAATCTGTCAATTTTGCCTTACAGGCCTCCGCCGCGGAGGTGTGTCAGGCTCTATTAACATTCGCATGTTGTACGAGTGTTAAGCTAGGTTGACATTTCGCTCTGGCCGCCGCATACCAGACAGGTGCTATGGGCGCTCTTCCACGCGTATTGGAGGGGGTCGTGTCGAGCGTGCTCAGGCCAATGAAGACGCCTGGCAAGGGGGCTCGCCACCGGTGATGCGATTCAGGTTTCCTCGCGATTCGATTGGCGATGTCGATGCCGACATGGCAGCGACGCTGATCGCTGCGATGAGCGATATCGCACTCATCATCGATAACGATGGCGTGATCAGGGACCTCGCCTTCGGCAGCGACGACTGGTCCGTCGAATGGTACGGCAAGTGGCTCGGCCTGCCCTGGGTCGACACGGTCACCACCGAAACCCGCGGCAAGATCGAGGCGCTGACCGAGGAGGCGACGACCGCAGCACCGTCGCGCTGGCGGCAGGTCAACCATCCGTCCTCCTGGGGCGCCGACGTTCCCGTTCTTTACTGCTCGATGCGGCTCGGCCCGGACGGGCCGATCATCGCCTGCGGCCGCGACCTCCGCTCGTCAGCCGCTCTGCAGCAGCGGTTGATCGAGGCGCAGCAATCGATGGAGCGGCACTATTCGAGGTTGCGCAACCTCGAGACCCGTTATCGCCTGCTGTTCCAGATGAGCGCCGAGGCGGTGCTCGTCGTCGACGCGGTCAGCCGCAAGGTCATCGAGGCCAACCCCGCCGCCGGCCCGCTCTTCGGCGAGGCGGCGCGCCGCGTGGTCGGGCGGATCTTCCCGGACGGTTTCGACGCCGACAGCACCACGGCGCTGCAGTCGCTCCTGGCCAGCGTGCGCGCCACCGGCCGGGCCGAGGACGTGCGCGCCAAGCTCGCCGACTCGCGCCGCGAGTTCATCGTCTCCGCCTCGCTGTTCCGCCAGGAGAGCACGGCGCTCTTCCTGGTCCGCCTGGTGCCGGCCGAGACGGCGACGGCCGACGGGCAGGGTGCGAAAGGGCGTACGCGCCTGGCTGAGCTGGTGGAGAGCTCGCCCGACGCCGTCGTGCTCACCGATCCGCAGGGCCGCGTGCAGAGCGCCAATGCGGCGTTCCTGGACCTCGTGCAGCTCGCCACCGACGAGCAGGTGCGCGGCGAGCCGCTGGAGCGCTGGCTCGGCCGGCCGGGGATCGACTTCAATGTTCTCCTGGCCAATCTCCGCCAGCACGGCTCGGTGCGCCGTTTCTCGACCCTGATCCGCGGCGAGTATGGCGCCACTGCCGACGTCGAGCTCTCGGCGACCGCCGTCCATGGTGGCAAGGAGCCGGGCTTCGGCTTCACCATCCGCAATATCGGCGACCGCTTGTCGGTCGAGAGCTCGTCCAGCGTGCGTGAGCTGCCACGCTCCGTCGAGCAGCTCACCGAGCTGGTCGGCCGGGTGCCGCTCAAGGATCTGGTGCGCGAGACCACCGACGTGATCGAGCGCCTCTGCATCGAGGCGGCGCTCGAGCTGACCGGTGACAACCGCGCCTCGGCGGCCGAGCTCCTGGGCCTCTCCCGCCAGAGCCTCTACGTCAAGCTCCGCCGCTACGGCCTCGGTGATCTCGGCCCGGAGGGTGCGGAGGCCTGATCGGCGCCCGGTCGGCAGCTCCTGAGCCGCTCAGGGGCCGATGAAGCCGCGCAGCGCGTCGTTGAAGGGGCCGGGCATCTCGAACTGGGGCAGGGCGCCGGTAGGGAACGCCTCGAACTGCCAGTTCGGTAGCGCCTCGGCCCAGCCAGCACCGGAGAAGTCCTTGAAATCGCCCCGTGTGCCGTGCGGCACCCAGATCGGCATGGCCAGCTTCTCGTAGACGTCGCGGATGTCGGCGCTGAAGAGGGCTCCCGACACAAAGGCGTAGGGCGCAAAGCGGGCACCCGGCTGGTGCGCCGAGAGCCAAGCGTACTCGATCAGCGCCTCATCGACATTGTCGCTGCCGAAGGTGCGCTCGAGGAAGTAGCGAATGCTGCGCCGGCTGACGAGCAGATCGAAGAGGCCCTGCCGCCAGGGCGGGCGCTCGAAGAAGCTGTAGAGCCAGGGCATCTCACGCGTCGCACCGGGCTTGCCCCGCTGGCGCGCCGAGCGCTTGTCGAAGCCCGTGGGCGTGACCAGGACGAGCCGCCGGAAGCGCTCGGGCTCGAGGCTCGCGGCCCGGGCCAGAAACTCGCTCGACAGGGACAGCGCCAGGGCGTCGACCGGCTGCTGGTTGCCCTGATCAGCGGCGATCACGTCGAGCATGTCGAAGATCGCGTCGACATAGAGCTTGGGCGTGTAGCGGCGGTCCGATCGATCGGAGAAGCCGAAGCCCGGCAGGTCTGGCGCGAAGACACGGCGATCGCGCAGCTGATCGTCGTAGATCGGCTGCACCTCGAACACCGAGGCGGTGGCATTGATGCTGTGCAGCAGCAGCAGCGGCGGGCCCTCGCCGTCGACGTAGTAGCTGAGCCTGCCGGCACGGCCGTCGATCTCCAGCCGCTCGCCGCGTACCGCTGCGGGCAGCAGGGGCGGCTGGTCGGTGGCAGTGCCAGCCGCGGCGGCCAGCGGCTGGCCAACGCCGGCGCCCAAGCCCGCTGTCGTGCCGAGACCCGCCGCGGTGATGAATGACACCCCGGCAGCGCTGCGCAAAAGCCGCCGCCGGCCGCCCTGTGCATGCCCCATCACGTTGCCTTTCCATGCCCGGCTGCGAGGTGCCGGGTGCTGTAAACTTTGATTGACACACCCCAAGCGCGAGCATAAGCCCGATCCATGGAACGCCCAAGCCTGCCAGCCTTCATCGAGCTGCTCAAGCCGATCACTTGGTTCGCGCCCATGTGGGCGTTCGGCTGCGGTATCGTCTCGGCCGGCGTGCCGCTGGCTGAGCGCTGGCTGGTGATCATTCTCGGCATTCTGCTTGCAGGGCCGCTGCTGACCGCGATGAGCCAGGCTGTGAACGACTGGTTCGATCGTCATGTCGATGCCATCAACGAGCCCGACCGACCGATCCCGTCCGGGCGCATCCCCGGCAGATGGGGTTTATATATTGCTGTCGCCTGGACGGTGCTGGCACTGATCGTCGCGGCTATGCTCGGTCCTTGGGTGCTGGGTGCTGCGGTGATCGGCACGATCCTCGCCTGGCTCTACTCCGCACCGCCTGTGCGGCTCAAGCAGAGCGGCTGGTGGGGGCCAGGCGCGGTCGGCCTCTCCTATGAGGGCCTGCCGTGGTTCACCGGTGCCGCGGTCATGGTCGCTGGCTTTCCCGACTGGCGCATCGTCACCCTGGCTTTCCTCTACAGCGTCGGCGCGCATGGCATCATGACGCTCAATGATTTCAAGGCGGTCGAGGGTGATCGGCAGATGGGCATCCGCTCGCTGCCGGCGACGCTCGGCGTCGATGCGGCCGCCCGGCTCGCCTGCTGGGTCATGGCGGTGCCGCAGGTCGTGGTCATCGTGCTGCTGGTCACCTGGGACCGGCCCTACCACGCCGGCATTGTCTTCGTTCTGCTCGCCGCCCAGGCGGCGCTGATGGTTCGCCTCCTGCAGGCGCCGCGTGAGCGTGCCCCTTGGTACAACGCCACCGGCACGACACTCTACGTTCTCGGCATGTTGGCCAGCGCGTTTGCCGTGCGAGCGCTCGTTGGTGCCGACCTGTGACGGTGGTCCCGATGCGCGCGCCCCGGGAGCCAGCACCCCCGGAGACGGTGCCCCCGACGTCCAAGTCCCCGAAGCCAGCGCCGACCCTCGGCTGGCTCGCCATCTTCCGGCTGGGGCTGGTGCAGACATCGCTCGGCTCGATCGTCGTGCTCTGCACCTCGCTGCTCAACCGCGTCATGGTCGTCGAGCTGATGCTGCCGGCCCTCCTGCCGGGGGCCCTGGTCTCACTCTACTATACGGTCCAGCTGCTGCGCCCGCGCCTCGGCTACGGCTCGGATGTCAGCGGCCGGCGGACGCCTTGGATCATCGGCGGCATGGCCGTGCTTTCTGCCGGCGGTGCGCTTGCCGTCACCGCCACGGTCTGGATGGAGCAGGCGACGCTGTCGGGCGTGGCGCTCGCCGTTGTCGCCTTCATCCTGATCGGCATCGGTGTCGGGGCGGCCGGGACGGCGCTCTTGACGCTGGTCGCCAAGCGGATCGAGCCGCGCCGCCGGCCGACCGCGGCCACCATCATCTGGCTGATGATGATCTTCGGCTTCATCATCACCACGGCCTCGGCCGGCCAGCTGCTCGATCCGTTCTCAGCCAGCCGCCTGATGGCCGTGGGCTGCGGCGTGGCAGCTGCCGCCATGCTGATCACGATCGTTGCCGTTTGGGGGGTCGAGGGGCACCATTTGCCGAGCACGGCCGTCGGCGAGGCGGACGGCGAGCCGCGCACCGCCAGCGCGCCCTTCAAGGAGGCCATTCGCGAGGTCTGGGCCGAGCCCATCGCGCGGCAATTCACGATCTTCGTCTTCGTCTCGATGCTCGGCTATGGTGCCCAGGATCTGGTGCTCGAGCCGTTCGCCGGCGCGGTTTTCGCCTACACGCCGGGCGAGAGCACGACGCTCTCCAGCTTTCAGTACCAGGGCATCCTGCTCGGCATGCTGCTCGTCGGCGGGCTGGGGCCGTATCTCGGCACCTTGCGAATTTGGATGGTCATCGGCTGCACCGGATCGGCGATTGCCATGCTGTTCTTGATGAGTGCGGGCTTCGTTGGGCCGACCTTTCCCCTGCGCATCGCGGTCTTCGCGCTGGGCGTCATGCTCGGGATTTTCGCCGTGGCTGCGATCGGCTCGATGATGAGCCTGGTCGATGCCGGACGCGAGCGTCGCGAGGGCATCCGCATGGGCCTCTTCGGAGGTGCCCAGGCGATCGCCGTCGGCCTCGGCGGCATCGTCGCCACCGGATTGGTCGATCTGGTCCGCTGGATCATGGGCACACCGCTCTTCGCCTACGCTGGTGTCTTCATGGCCCAGGGGCTGGTCTTTCTCGCCGCCGCCGTCCTCGCCGCCCGCCTCGGGCGGATCGCCGAGGCGCAGCAAAAGCTCAACGTCAAGAATGCCGGCGAGGGTTATGCCGCCGGGCTGGGAGGCTGAAGCGATGCAGACACCGGAAACTTATGATTGTGTCGTGGTCGGCGGTGGTCCCGCCGGCGCCACCGCCGCTGCCGATCTGGCGCGCAAGCAGCGCAGCGTGCTGCTGCTCGAGCGCGGCGGTCGGATCAAGCCCTGCGGTGGCGCCATTCCACCGCGCCTGATCGACCAGTTCGCCATTCCGCAGCAGCTGCTGGTGGCCCGGGTCACCTCCGCCCGGATGGTCTCACCCACCTACCGCCACGTCGATATCAAGATCGGCGGCGGCTATGTCGGCATGGTCGACCGTGAGGTCTTCGACGAATGGTTGCGCAACCGCGCCGTCTCGGCCGGCGCTACTCGCCGCACCGGCACCTTCACCCGGATCGAGCGCGACAAGGACGACACCGCACTGGTCCATTTCGAGGTCCGCCACGAGGACGGCGAGACGGAGCGCCACGCGGTCCGTGCCCGCGCCGTGATCGGCGCCGATGGGGCCAACTCGCTGGTGGCGAAGCAGGGCAACGTCCCGGGTGCGGAGAACATGCGCAAGGTCTTCGCCTATCACGAGATCATCCGCTCGCCCGAGACGCCGACCAATGGGGCCGCGGACGACGCCTTCGACCCGACCCGCTGCGATGTCATCTATGACGGCAAGTACTCGCCGGATTTCTACAGCTGGGTGTTCCCGCACGGCAAGACGACGTCGATCGGCATGGGCACGGCGGTCAAGGGCTTCTCGTTGCGCAAGGCCACGACCGATCTGCGCCAGAAGCTCGGGCTCGAGCATGCCGAGACGATCCGCACGGAAGGAGCACCCCTGCCGCTGCAGCCGCACAAGCGCTGGGACAACGGCAAGGACGTGCTGCTCGCCGGCGACGCTGCCGGCGTCGTCGCACCATCGTCGGGCGAGGGCATCTTCTACGCCATGACCTGCGGCCGCCTCGCCGCGGATGCCGTCGACGAGCTCTGCCGCACCGGCAATGCCGCGGCGCTGAAATCGGCCCGGCGCCGGTTCATGCGCACCCATGGCGCGGTCTTCTGGATCCTGGGCGTGATGCAGGATTACTGGTACATTAACGACAATCGGCGCGAGCGCTTCGTCACGATCTGCAAGGACCGGGACGTCCAGGAGCTCACCTTCGATGCCTATATGGACAAGGAGCTGGTCAAGGCGAAGCCGTTGGCCCACATGCGCATCTTCTTCAAGAACCTGGCCCATCTTTCGGGACTAGCCAAAGCTTGAGCACCAAAACGAGCCCTCAGACCCGCCGTCGCTGGAAACCGATCCTCATCGCCTTTGGCGCGGCTCTGGTGGTGGCCGCGCTCGGTGGTGCCGCGACCCGACATCGGCCCCTGGTACCAGGGGCTCGTCAAGCCGTCCTGGCAGCCGCCCGACTGGTTGTTTGGTCCGGCCTGGACGCTGATCTACGCGCTGACCGCGCTTGCTGCGCTCGAGGCCTGGATCAGGGCGGAGCAGGGCTGGCCGCGCACGCGGATCATCGGCGTTTTCGCCTTCAACGCCTGCTTGAACCTGCTCTGGAGCCAGCTCTTCTTCGGACTCCAGCGCCCGGACTGGGCGCTGGTCGAGGTGGGCGCGCTCTGGGCCTCGATCATCCTCTTGATGGTCGTGGTCCGGCCGTACTCGGTCCGCGCGGTCTGGCTGCTGGTCCCCTATTTGCTCTGGGTCAGCTTTGCCGCCTTTCTCAATTTCACCGTGGTCCGGCTCAACGCACCGTTCGGCGGTTGAGAACCCGGCACTTCGCTCTTGCGCTGGGTGCCGGCAGCGAGCCCGGTGTCTTGCTCAAGATCGTTTGAGCGCATTTCCGCTATCGCCCGACGCGTCTTCCAACGTATGATCGCCGCGAGTCCATCCGCGACGGATGGGCCCGAGCATCTGTGTGGAAGGAGACACTGATGAGCGATGGTGAGCGAGGCGCACGAACGAGCGGACCCATGGGACCGTTCGGCGGCATGAAGATCACCGGCATGGACCCGGGCGTGATGGGCACTGCCTACAGCCAGGCAATGCTCGACCTGCAGCGCGACTGGCTGGTCGGCATGGGCAAGCTGCAGCGCGACTATCTGGGCTTTCTCGGCGAGCGGATGCGCAAGGATGTCGAGGTCGCCAAGCGGATGGCCGAATGCCGCGACGTCAACGCGGCGTTGGAGCTGCAGACCGCTTTCGTCGATGCCGCGCGCGAGGACTACATCGAGGAGGCGCAGAAGCTGTTGGCGATGAGCCGCGAGATGGCCGACAACTGCGTCGAGCGCCTGGGGAAGGTGAAGAACGGCAGCAAGGGCAAGGACGAACCGGCCTGATCGCGAAGACCTGATCGCGCCATTCTGGCATGAAGCGTCGATGGCTGCCGCCGGGCGGTCGGCAGCCGAGACGATGACCACGAATTGCGGCCGCGTAAGCTGTGCGCTCTGGTGCCGATCGAGCGGCGGCCGCTCTCGTGCGATGGTGCGCGTGCGTACCCGTTTCAGACCTTTTCGCGGTGCTTCATCGATGGCGAGGCCGGTGCGGGCCGTCAGGCCTCTGCGGGCTCGAAGACCTTGCCCGGCAGATAGAGGAGAAAGCGCCGCTCGTTCGGGCCGCCGCGCTCGGCGAGATTGACGCTCGTGCCCGGCAGCGCCTCGGCGATGGCGGCGGCGAAGGCCACCACATTCGGCGCCTCTTCGGTGAGGAAGACGGCCGCGATCACCGGCTGATCCTTGCCACGGCAGCCGAAATCGATGCCGCCCGGCATCACCCCATGCGCTTCGCAGGCCCGGGCGATTGCGGCGATGCAGTCGGCGAAGCTGAGCTGGTCCGTGAACGGACCGAGCCGCGCCAACTCGTCCAGCTGCAAGGCGCGGCGCTGGCGGCCGATCCGCGCCGAGCGCGTGATCCGGGTCGGTGCGAGGCAAGGGCCGTCATGCCCGGCGATCAGCCGCTCCAGCCGCTCGAGCGCCGACCGGCGCTCGGCCGCAGGCGTGCCGTCATGGGTGATCAGCTCGCGCAGCTTGTCCAGCAGGGTCGAGGCGGCAGGCATCCACGCTCCATCGCGGTGCCGCCAGACTCGACGGCGCCGCCACTATCGCCCGAAAGCCTTGCGAAAGCGTTAACAGACTGCCGAAGAAGTCCCGTGCTGGAGCTACTGCCGTCAGTGAATGTCGTCGGCCGCGGCATAGGCCGCCCTGAGCTGGTCGATGTCGAAATGCCCGCTGCGCGCAGCCTCGAGGACGGGCTTCTCCTTGCGGATGCAGAGGTCGATGGCCTCGGGCAGCTTGAAGGCTGCATCACCCGGGATGACCACCGCCCCGTGCCGGTCGGCATGGATCAGGTCCAAGGGCTTGACGTGCATGCCGAAAATCTCGACCGGCACGTCGATCGCCTCGACATGGACATGCGCGTGGCTCGGCCCGATCTTGCCGGCGAGCAGCTGGAAGCGCGGATCGATGGCGTCGAGATCACGGAACGAGCCGTTGGTGATGCACCCCAGCACACCCAGGCCGCGATGCACGGCGGTGTTCACCTCGCCCCAGAACGCGCCGAAGCCGGGATCGGGATCGAGGTCCTGGATGACCGTAATCGCCGGCACCGGCCCGCTCACCAGATACTCGTAGTAGCCGATGCGCAGCGCCTTGGCCTCGGCCGGCGGCAGGGTCGAGGGGGTCAACGCCTTGATCTGCGCCGTCCGGGCGAAGCCGACGATCGGCTCGAGATCGGGAAACGCGCAGACCATGTGCGCGGTCGTGAAGCCGGTGGTGAGGCGCGCTCCCTGGACGACCTCGAGCGCGTTGCAGATGGTCGGCGTATCGAACGCCTTGAGATGGTCGAGCAGTTCCTTGTCGAGCGACACGAGCGCTTGTCCTCCCCAGCTTGGTTTGATCGGCGGCGAGACGCCCGCCGGTCGTGCTCGAATAGCACCGCCAGCCTGGGAGTGCACCAACGTGTTGGCTATGGCTCAGCCGGTGGCTCAGCCGATGGTCTGCACCACCTCGAAGCCCTCGAAGCGGGGTGCCTCGAGATAGAGGTCGCTATGCCCGCCGGCATTCTTGTGGGCGTCGCGAAAGGCCTGGCTCTTGGTCCAGTCGACGAAGGCCGCGTGGCTCGCCCAGATCGTGTGCGAGGCGAACAGCGTGTGGTCGTCCTCGCTCGGACCTTTGAGCAGATGGAACTCGACGAAGCCGGGCACGCCGTTCAGGTGCGAGTCGCGATTCTGCCAGACGGCGGCGAATTCATCCTCGGCACCCTTGCGCACGCGAAAGCGGTTCATGGCGACGTACATGGGCTTGGTCTCCCTCGGCAGGATGGCATGAGCGGCGCTGGATCGGCGCCGTTTGGGCATAACGGGCGGGCGCGATCAAGCAGCGATCGCAGGCCACGACCGGCGCGCGCTCAAGGGCCGCAGCAGATGAGCTTGATCAGCACCTGGCTTGCCGTCGCATCTTTTCGCGGCCCTGCTGGCAAACCCTCGGGTGCCGCGTCGGCAGCGAACCCGGCGGCAAACCGGATCGCCAGCCGCTCGCTCGGCAGGCCCTGCGCCAGCAGGTGGTCGAGGGCCGTGGCGAGCTGCAGGAGGGCCGGCTCCCAGGCCTCGACCGCGACCTGGTCGGCGAGCGTCGCCCGGCGTGCCTGCGCATCGAGCACGATCAGCCAATCGGCTCCCGCCGGCAGGTCCTCGATCCGCCGGGCAATCTCGATGAGCGCCCGGGCCAGATCACTCTCGGCGCCGGGTGCCAGCTCGCTGCTGCTCGGGTTGAAGGCGATGCTGTGCAGATAGGTTGCGGCGCCGGCATCGGCATGGACGGCTCCGGTCATGCTCTGGCCGCGCCGAATAGCACGCTCGAGGTCGAGGAAGGCCAGCGAGCGGTACTGGGTATTGAGCTCCGCCTGCGTCTCGCCCTGCAGCGCCAGGCGGCCATGGAGGTCGTCGATCAGCAGCTGTTGATCAGCGAGCTGGCGGTTGGCCGACCAGAGCGCGCCGAGCGCCACGAGCAGCAGCAAGGCCAGCCCGAGCACGGCGAAAGGCGCATAGCGCGGCACCCAATCCGGCACCCCGGCAAGACCGCGCCCGCGCGGAGTCGCCGGCCGCCGCCGGCCACTTTGCTCCGGCCCGCCAGCGGCCTTCGGCTCCGGCCGTGGCTCGGCCGGCGCCTCGCGCGCTCCCGCTGCCGGGCTTGCCGTCGCTTCTGCCTCGGCCGCTGCCTCGCCGGGTGGGGCCGGGAATCCCGCGGCGTCGTAGGCCATGCGCTGCCGCGGATCGCGCAGCACCTCATAAGCTTCGCGAATCAGCCGAAAGGTCTCGTTGTCGGCCGTCGTGGCGCCAGCGCGATCCGGGTGGGCCGTCATGGCGCGGCTGCGGAAGGCGGCGCGAATCTCGTCCGCCGTCGCCGTGCGATGCACGCCGAGCGCCTGGTAGTATCCTGCCGGATCAGTTGTTGCCGGCATGCCGCTCGGCTCGTGAGAATCGCAAGGTCAAGGATCAAACTTCCGTAGCTCGTCGCCCAGGCCCTGGCGGCATCGCCAAAAACCCGCGAAAAGGCAACCACTGTCAACCACGCAAGGTTGCGTTTTGTGCTCGAACGCCTGTTCGTACTCCTGGGCGCCGTGCCGCGCCAGCCGTCGCCGCCGGCGCGGCGGGCGTCCGCAAAGCGGGTTACGCGGCCGCCACGCAAGCGGGATTCGCAGCGCCGCCGGGTCTATGCCTGGGAGGCCGCCGTGCTCGACCCGACGGCAGGCCGCAAGCTCTCGCTCGAGGCCTGCGCCGCGCTGATCGAGGAGGCCTATCGCTGGCACGAGCAGCCGAGCCCGGCCGCCCGCGACTGGCAGCCGCCGGTGCTCGGCGATGGTCGTGGCCGACGCCATGCCTGCGGCTCGCGGCAGGTGATCAAGCTGCCGCGCTGGGCCCGCACCCGCACGATCGTGCTGCATGAATGCGCGCATGGCATGAGCGACGACGGCCACGGGCCGGCCTTCGTGCGCGCCTACATCACGCTGCTCTGCCGCTTCGCCGGCCACGACCGGGCAGCGCTCGAGGCGAGCTTGTCCGCGCACAAGGTGGCGGTGGCGCCCGCCGGCTGAACGCGATGGTGTCAGCCGGTCGGTGGCCGAGGCGCACGACCTCCGCCGCGACATGTTTTTCTTATTGCGCCCGACCGGCGGAAGGGGCGAGATGCGATCGGCGCTTCATGCGGGAGAAGGCGATGGCGACGACGCTCAAGGACATGGTGGCCGAGGCCAACAGCGTGGTGCCGGCGATCACGCCGGAAGCGGCCAAGCTGCTCCTCGCCGATGGGGCCGCCCAGGTCATCGACGTGCGCGACGCGCCCGAGGTGGAATCCAACGGCAAGATCCAGGGTGCGCTGCACATCTCGCGCGGCATGCTGGAGTTTCGCGCCGATCCGGCCTCGCCCTTTCACGACGACCGCCTGCGTCCCGAGGGCACCGTCATCGTCTACTGCGCCTCGGGCGGCCGGTCGGCGCTGGCCGGCAAGGTGCTCAAGGATCTCGGCTACCAGGACGTCCGCAATCTCGGTGGCTTCAAGGGCTGGGTCGAAAGCGGCGGCGCCGTCGAGCATCCGATCGAGCGCGGCATGTAGCCATCAGCACCCCGTGTCGCCGCCGGTATCGACGGCTGCGCATTCAGGCAGTTGGCCGCCGCCATGCAGTTGCCGGGTGCGTGCGGTGACATAGTGTTCTGCCAGCGCCGGAACACCAACTGGCGCCGATCAGTTGGGTCGGCATGGCGCTACTGCTTGGACGCGCTGCAACATTGGAAACCCACCATCATGCTCTCGCGCTGGCAGTGGCTCGCCTTGCAGTTCAGTCGCCGGCTCTGGCTGCGGGTGACGCTGTTCTCGTTCGCTGCCCTCGCCTCGGCTTTGCTGGCCACCGTGATCGGGCCGCTGATCCCGGCAGCCGTCCCCGGCCGAGTCGGGGCCGATGCGCTCGACAACATTCTGGGTATTCTGGCTTCCAGCATGCTGGCGGTCACCACGTTCTCGCTCACCACCATGGTCACCGCCTATACGGCGGCCACGAGCAATGCCACCCCACGCTCCAGCCGGCTCCTGATGGACGATCCGACGACGCAAAACACGCTCGGCACGTTCATCGGGTCCTTCATCTTCAGCCTGGTCGGCATCATCTTGCTGACCACGGGGGCCTATGGCGAGAATGGCCGCCTCGTGCTGTTCGTCGTCACGCTCCTCGTTATTCTCCTCATCGTCGTCACCATGCTGCGTTGGATCGACTATCTGTCGCGGGTCGGCCGGGTCGGCGAGACTGCGGAGAAGGTCGAGATCGAGGCCTCCAAGGCACTTCGGGACCGCATGCAGCACCCGTTTCTCGGTGGGCGGCCCTTGCGCGACGTCGATCGTGATGTGCCGGCGCAGGTGCGGGCTCAGCCGGTCTGTGTTACGCGCATCGGCCACGTCCAGCACATCGACATTCGTGAGCTCGAGACCTGCGCCGGCGAGATCGATGGTGCCGTCTATGTGCTGGTGCTGCCCGGCTCCTTCGTCGATCCGAATCGCGCGCTGGCCAAGGTGGTCGGCGACGCCGACGAGGCCATGCAGAAGCGACTCGCCGGCTGCTTCACCATCGGCGACGACCGATCGTTCGACCAGGACCCGCGCTTCGGCCTTTGCGTCCTGGCCGAGGTCGCCTCGCGGGCCCTCTCGCCCGGGATCAACGACCCGGGCACCGCCATCGATGTGATCGGCCGCGGCGTGCGCGTGCTGGCGGACTGGGCGCCGCAGGATAACGACGAGCCTGATCACAAGGAGCAGGAACGCGAGGTCGAATGCCCGCGCGTGTTCGTGCCGCCACTTCGCTCGGACGACCTCTTCGACGATTTCTTTGGCCCGATCGGACGGGACGGTGCCGGTCTCGTCGAGATCCAGATCAAGCTGCAAAAGGCCCTTCTGGCGCTGGCCGCCCTCGGCGACGCCGAGATGGAGGAAAGCGCTGCCCGCCATTCACGCCTGGCGCTCGCTCGCGCCGAGGCGGCCCTCGGCCTCGAGGTCGAACGGCAGTCGGTGCGCGATCTGGCGGCGGCGTTCGGGGCGCGGCCAGAGAAGATCGCTTGAGCCGCCTGTTCGCCGGTGCCAGGCTCCGACAGCCCGCCTGTCGACCCTCTTCCGGCTGGCGGCTCGATGGTGTGGCACCCAGTGTTCTGCTACTTCTGACTGTCTTCAATCGAGCCCGAGACGTTGGCTCGAGCAGTCTTGGAGCATTGGTACCGGTATGAGCCTCGCCTTCGAGGAGCTGGACTATGTGCCGACGGCGATGGGTGGCTTGAGCCTGCGTCGGCGGCGCGACCTCGCCACCGGCGAGGACATCTTCGAGGTCAAGCTCGGCGATGCGTTCTTGATGTCGAGCAAGTTCAGCACGTCCGAGATCGCGCTCGCTGAGCTCGGGCTCGAGGCTAGCGCGGGCGATGCGCTCAGCGTCGTCGTCGGTGGTCTCGGGCTCGGCTACACGGCCAGGCGCGTGCTCGATGAGCCGCGCGTTGCCGAGCTGCTGGTCGTTGAGACCATGGCTCCGGTGATCAGGTGGCACGAGGCCGGGCTGGTGCCGCTGGGGTCCGGTTTGAGCGCCGATAATCGCTGCCGCTTCGTCGAGGGCGATTTTTTTGTACTGGCAGCTTCTGCCGCGGGTTTTGATCCCGAGGCTGCCGGTCGCCGGTTCGACGCGATCCTCGTCGACATCGATCACACCCCGGATTTCCACCTCGATCCGGCCCATGCTGGCTTCTACACGCCAGTGGGGCTGCAGCAGCTGGCGGCGCATCTCCGCCCCGGCGGGATCTTCGGCCTCTGGTCGAACGAGCCGCCGGACGACGCCTTCACCGTCCGCCTTGCCGGCGTGTTCGCTACTGCCGAGGCGGCGCCCGTCACCTTCTGGAACCCGCTGCAGGGCCGCGAGGTGATACAGACGGTCTATCTCGCGACCAACGGCGGCGGATGAGCCCGGCACCTGCCTGTCCGGTCTGCCTGGCAGCGGCGGCGCGCGCTTTCCTCACCATCCAAGGCCGCGATTACTGGCGCTGCACCGAATGTGGCGCGACCTTTCTCGAGCCCACCCAGCGGCCGGATGCTGCAGCGGAACGCGCGCATTACGACAGCCACCGCAACGAGATCGACGATCCGGGCTATCGGCGCTTTCTGGCACGACTGACCGTCCCGCTCCTCGAGCGTCTGGCACCCGGCTCGCGCGTCCTCGATTACGGCTGCGGTCCCGGCCCGGCCTTGGCCGCGATGCTCACCGAGGCCGGCCATGATGTGTGCCTCTACGATCCCTTCTACCAGCCGGACACAGCCGTGCTCGAAGGGTCCTACGACGCCATCACCTGCACCGAGGTGGTCGAGCACTTTCACGAGCCGATGCAGGAGCTCGTGCGGCTTCGAGCACTGTTGCGGCCGGGCGGGTTGCTCGGCATCATGACCTGCTTTCAGACAGACGACACGCGCTTCGCCGATTGGCACTACCGCCGCGACCCGACGCATGTGGTGTTCTACAAGGAGGCCACGCTCCGCCACCTGGCGGCACTGCTCGGGCTCGCCATCGACGTGCCGGCGAGGGACGTGGCGATCCTGCGCAAGCCAACCGCTTCGTGACCACCGACCTGCACGAGGCGCGGTTTGCCGCCGTGCTGGATGTGGTGCTGGCCAGCGGTGCCCGGACGGTGCTCGATCTCGGCTGCGGCGATGGTGCCTTGCTGCTGCGCTTGGCCGAGCTGCCCGGCATCGAGCGGCTTGTTGGCATCGACCAGTCGCCGACCGTACTCGCCGCCCTGCGCCGGAAGCTCGAGGCTGCACCTGTGTCAGTGGCCGCCAAGCTGTCGTTGCGTGAAGGCTCTTATGCCAGGCCGGACCCGCGTCTGCGCGGCTTCGATGCGGCGATCATGGTCGAGACGATCGAGCATATCGACCCGGAGCGGTTGTCGGCGGTCGAACATGCGGTCTTCGCAGCGCTGGCGCCGGCGCTCGTTGTCGTCACCACACCCAATGCCGACTTCAACCCGCTGCTCGGCGTTCCAGACCACCGGATGCGTCACCCGGACCATCGCTTCGAGTGGGGCCGTGCGCGCTTCGGCACCTGGGCGAACGGCGTCGCCCGGCGGCACGGCTACCGGGCGACGCTACACGATCTCGGCGGCAGCCATCCGGTGCTCGGCGGACCGAGCCAGATGGCCGTGCTCCGCCGGCAGGCTACGCCTTCTTCACCAATTTGATGACGACCAGCAGGATCACGGCACCGATCGTTGCGTGGATGATCGCCGCCAGGATTCCGCCGCCAAGGCCGAGACCAACAGCCGGCAAGATCAGCCCTGCAATGAAGGCGCCGACGATGCCGACGACGATATTGCCGAGGAGGCCGAAGCCGAAGCCCTTCACGATCAGCCCGGCGAGCCAGCCGGCGACGGCGCCGATCAGGATGAAGACGATCAAGCTCACAATATCCATGTCCCTGCTTCCTTCCCCGCGTCACATGGGCGTTCTTGCCCGGCGCCAAGCTAGCGGCAAGCGGTGCGCTTGGCGATTCGCTCTTACAGATTCTAGGGAGGCAGCGGCGAGACGCCGAGCAGCAGCGGATGCAGCCAGAGCAGCACACCGTAGGCGACGAGGGCGACCATCAGCCTTTGGACGGGCAGTGCCCTCGCATCGAGCTTGGCCCGGCCGGTGAGCCAGGCGGCACCGGGCCAAAGCGAGGTGTTGCGCGCTCGCTCGGCGAAGACATCGGCGCCCCAGGCTCGGCGGCGGCGCCGGTCGAGCATGGGCATGCCGAGCACAGCCATCAGCGCGAAGAGGCCGAACAACAGGACGTGGGCCAGATCGCCGTTCGCCAGCAGGTGCGCCAACGCCCAGAGCACGATGGCGAGCAGCAGCGGATGGCGGCTGAGCGCGGTGATGCCCGGTCGTTTGGGATCGTAATCGCCGCTGCCGCCGCCACCGCCGAAGGAGAACGGGTTGGGCCGGCCGACACTGACGGCGGCGAGCAGGACGACAACCGGCATGACGAGATTGACGAGCCAGGCCTGCCAGGGTGCTGGCGGCCAGAGCTGGACGTAGGGCGCGTCGCCGGCCGCCAGGAGCAGCCAGTAGAGCAGGCCGAGCGACAGGGCGGAATAAAGCCAGAGATAGCGGCGCTCGCCGAGCCAGGCGGTGAGCTTCGTACGGACCGTCGGCCGCGCCGGCACGGCATGCGCCAGCACGAAGATCAGGAAGGCCAGGCCGAAGCCAGCCCAGCCGGCCGTCATCCTGCAGACCGCCGGCCCGTACCGCCTGTGCTCGCGAGCCGGCTGAGACCCATCGACGCTCCACCACAAAAAGGCATTGAACTCCAGTTCTTGGGCGCCTGAAATGCATGCTGCAAGTATTGCTGAGCGCGACGGTGATCGCCGTCGCTCGGGGGAGCTGAAGATGAGTGCCAATTCGAGCCTCGCCGATAGGACGATCGTCGAGCTTGCCGCGACCCTGCCCGGGGCCACGGCCGTGTTTCGCCAGTTCCATTTCGATTTTTGCGGCATGCTGGACGAGCCGCTCCGCGCCGTGGCGGCGGCGCATGACACGCCGATCGACGCTGTCGAGGCAGCCATTCTCGAGCTGCCGCCGGCCGATCTGGCGACCCGGCCGCACCGGTTGGAGCCCTTGATCGGTCACATCCTCGCCCGTTACCACACTGTGCATCGGGCCGAGCTGCCGGAGCTGATCGCGCTCGCCGAGGCGGTCGAGACGGAGCATGCCGGCCACCCCGATCTGCCATATGGCCTGGCCGGTGTCCTGCACGAGCTGTCCTTGATGCTCGACGGGCATATGGGCCATGAGGAGGCCGAGCTCTTTCCACGGCTCCGTCGTATCGCGCCGGAAGGTGACAACGACCTGCATCAGCTCAAGCTCGAGCATGAGCGGATCGAGGCCTACCTCTCGTGTCTCGAGACCTTGACCGCCGGTCATCAGCCGCCGGCCGACGCTTGTCCCAAATGGCGGCGGCTCTATGCCGGCACCGCCAAGCTGGTCGAGGATCTGGTGCGGCATCGCTACTTGGAGAGTACGGGCCTCGACGCCTGTTGGCGGGAGGCCGCCGGCCCGTCCGAGCACTTAGCGTCGACCGCCCTGCACTGAGGCCCGGCCGACTGCTTCGCGTCGGCCCTGCTACCTTGAGGATTGTCGAGCAGGCGTCGGCAGCGTCGCCGGCACCGCTTCGGCCATCGATCGGATACTCATGACGACGACCACGGCCGAACGCATCCGCGCGCATCAGGGGCCGGCCATCCTGGCGCTGGGCTTTCGCCCGTTCTTCCTGGCGGGTGCCGTCTGGGCGGCGCTCGCCATGCTGGCCTGGCTCTTGGTGCTGACCGGCCGCATCACCCTGCCGGTCGCCATGGGGCCGGTGGATTGGCATGTCCACGCCTTCCTCTACGGCTATCTCCCGGCCATCGCCGCGGGCTTCCTGCTGACGGCGGTGCCCAACTGGACGGGCCGGCTGCCGGTCACCGGTTGGCCGCTTTTGGCGCTGGTCGGGCTTTGGCTCGCCGGCCGCCTCGCCGTGCTCGCCGGTCTCTGGCTCGGGCCGCTGGCAACGGCGATCATCGACCTGGCCTTTCTCGCCAGCTTCGCCATCGTCGTCGCCCGCGAGCTGATCGCCGGCGCCAACAAGCGCAACCTGCCGGTTCTCCTGCTGCTGACACTGCTGCTCATCGGCAATGCCGTCTTCCATCTCGAGGTGGCGGTCACTGGCAATGCTGTCATCGGCACGAGGCTCGGCATTACCGGTGCCCTCATGCTCATCATGCTGATCGGCGGGCGGATCGTGCCGAGCTTCACGCGCAACTGGCTGGCCAAGCGGGGTAGTGGGCGGCTGCCGGCGCCGATGGGCCGGTTCGACGGTGTCGCCATCGCGGTTGCCGGCCTCGCACTGATGAGCTGGATGGTCGAGCCGCTATCGCCTCTCACCGCTTCGCTCGCTCTCGTCGCCGGCGTTCTGCAGCTACTGCGGCTCGGCCGCTGGGCCGGCGAGCGCACCACGGCCGAGCCCCTCGTCCTCATCCTGCATCTGGGCTACGCCTTCGTGCCGCTCGGCTTCCTGCTCGTGGCCGGCGCCTTTCTGCTGCCCGATGCGATCCAGCCAGTGGCCGCGATCCACGCCTGGACGGCGGGCGCTATCGGCACCATGACCTTGGCGGTGATGACCCGTGCCAGCCTCGGCCATTCCGGCCGCCCGCTCACGGCCGATGGCTGGACGCGTGCCATCTACCTCTTGATCCTGGGCGCGGCGCTGGCCCGCATCATGGCCGGCACCAGCCTCGGCTTCGTGGCACTTCAGCACCTCGCGGCCACGCTCTGGATCCTCGCCTTCGCCACCTTCGCCATTGTCTATTGGCCGATCCTGACCAAGGCCCGCCGCCGCTAGCGCTTGTCCCAGCCGGCAGGTCGAGCCCGCTGCCGCTTTGCTCAAAGAAAGCCGCGGAGCTTGCGCGTGGCGGCGGCGAACCCTTCGTCGGTCGGGTGCAGCTCGTCCGCCCATTGATGCGCCGGGACCGAGCCGCGGAGATCGGCATGGACCGCCCGCGGATTGGCGCCGCAGACCCGCGCCGTCATCTCGTTGGTGCGGTCGATCAGTGCCGCCACCACCTCGCTTGCAACCGCGTTGTCGGGAAAGCCCAGCTGGCGCAGCGGCTCGCCGGTCCAGTCCCGGGCGTAGGCCGGGTGGTTCGGGTCGCCATTCGGCACGCCGCGCACCGGCGCGTAGTCGTAGCCGTGGATCACCACCTTGAGATCGGGGAAGGCGCTCGCCGGAAAGGCGTCGTCGATGTCGCTCAGCACTTTGAGGTAGCAACTCTCGATGAAGGCCAGCGTCTCGACCAGGCGCGGCGTCTCGATATGCCAGGCGATGCTCCGTGCCGCATCGTAGAGCTTGACGATCGCGGCCAGCGCTGATTCGCCGTCGGCGTTCTTGCCGATCACGTCGTTGCCGGCACCGGAAAAGAGGAACGTCTTGATCGGCAGGCGGCGGTCGACGAGCAGCTTCCCCAGCTCATCGACGTATTCCTTGCGCGTCGTGTCCATCACCATGTTGGCGAGCGTGTCGCCGGGCTTGCTGTTGCAGTAGATCAGGTGATCGTCGTCGAGATGGTCGATCACATCCTTGATGAGGAAGGGAAACTGCAGCCAGGAATCGCCTTCTGCATAGACCAGCGGCTTGTCGCTGTGCGGCAGATCGCGCTCGAATCGTCGGCGTCGGCGCTCTCGTGCCCAAAAACTCATGAAGCCTGTGGCCACCGCCGCCTCGGCATGGAGATCCTCAAGCGGGGTTGGCGCCTCGACCTTCGCCGGATCGGGCACGGCGATCGGGTTGAAGGGGGTCGACTCGTCGGGGAGCAGCTTGAGGAACGCGGCGATCTCCGCATCCGGGACGTCGACGTCGGCCAGCATGCGATCGAGATCGCGCATCGAGATCTTCGCCACCTGCGGTTGCTCCTGACCATACGTGCTCGCGTGCAAGTATAGCATATCCGCTGGTTTTCGTAACCTTGGATCGTCAGCACGCGACTGACGCCCCCGGCCCGAGAACTGGTCTGTCGAGGCAGGGATAGGCGATGCGCCGGCGCGCTTCGCGATGGTCAGGGTGCCGCGGCGGTGCTAAGCGGGCATCACGCAACTGTCATAAAAAACGCATGGCCGGTGGCTACCCACGCATGCCGTGCAGCGCTGGTGTGACCCAAGGGAGAACGCACTCATGACGAAGCCTATCATCGCCGGCCTCGCGGCCGTCCTGCTCGCCGGAACGACGCTGACGACGGCGCATGCCCAGGAAGGGTCGGTCTCCGTCTACACGGCGCACGCGCCCGAGATCTACAACGAGATCGTGCCGATGTTCGAGGAGGCGACCGGGATCACCGTCTCGCTCGTCCAGGCCGGCTCCGGCGACATCGTCCAGCGTGCCCGGGCCGAGGCCGCATCGCCCTTGGCCGACGTCATCTGGTCGATCGGCGGCGAGGCGCTCGAGGCCAATAGCGACCTCTTGGAGCCCTACACCAGCACGCACGACGACATGATCGACCCGCTCTACAAGGTCGGCACCAACTGGCTGCCCTATACCGGCATCCCGATGGTCATCGTCGTCAACACCGACATGGTGGAAGAGGCCGACATGCCCGCCGCCTGGGGCGATCTGGCGGATGAGAAGTGGGACCAGAAGGTCGCCTATGCCGGTGCCGACAGCTCTGGCTCGGCCTTCATGCAGCTGGCCACCATCCTCGACGTCTACGGCGAGGAGGAGGGCTGGGCGATTTTCGAGGACATGATGGGCAACTTCATCGTCACCGGCAGCTCCGGCCGGGTGCCGCGCGGCGTGGCTGACGGCGAGTTCGCCGTTGGCCTGACGCTGGAGGAGGCAGCCCAGCGCTATGTCGCCGGTGGTGCCGCCGTCACCATCGTCTATCCCGAGCCCGCCACCTCGGCCCTTCCCGATGCCGTCGCACTCGTGAAGGACGGCCCCAACCCCGAGGCCGGCAAGGCCTTCGTCGATTTCGTCCTGTCGGAGGAGATCCAGGCGTTCCTGGTCGAGGCCATGCAGCGCCGCTCGATCCGCACCGACGTCGCCCAGCCGGACGGCCTGCCGGGCCTCGATACGCTGGCGATCCAGAACTACGACATGGCCTGGGCCGGGGCCGAGCGCGAGAACATCATCAAGCGCTACCTCTCGATCCTGCGTCAGTAGCATGACGGGGCGGGAGCGGCTGATCGCCTGATGGCGGCGATCGGCATCGAGCGGCTGGCCAAGAGCTTCGGTGCGGTCACCGCACTCCAGTCGCTCGACATCGAGATCGGGGCCGGGGAGTTCTTCACGCTCCTCGGGCCGTCCGGTTGCGGCAAGACCACCTTGCTGCGCATCGTCGCCGGCTTCGAGCGGCAGAACGCGGGCGACCTTCTGATCGGCGGCAAGCTGGCGAACGACCTGCCGGCACACCGCCGCGACATGGGCATGGTCTTTCAGAACTATGCCATCTTCCCGCACATGTCGGTTTTCGACAACGTGGCTTATGGCCTGCAGCAGCGCCGGGTGAGCCGGCAGGACATTGTCACGCGTGTCGGCCGGGCGCTGGAGCTCGTCCGCCTCGAGGGCTACGAGAAGCGCTTCCCGGACCAGCTCTCAGGGGGGCAGAAGCAGCGCGTGGTGCTGGCCAGGGCGCTGGTGATCGAGCCGCAGGTGCTGCTCATGGACGAGCCGCTCTCGGCGCTGGATGCCAAGGTCCGGGTCGGGCTCCGCCGCGACATCCGCCTCGTCCAGCAAAAGCTCGGCATCACCACGCTCTACGTCACCCATGACCAGGAGGAGGCGCTGGTCGTCTCCGACCGCATCATGGTGATGGAGGCAGGCGAGGTCCGCCAGCTCGGCACGCCGCGCGAGATCTACGAGAACCCGGCCAACCTGTTCGTCGCCAGCTTCATCGGCACCAGCAACCTGCTCGACGGTGTGAGCGACGATGCGGGCTGTGTGCGGGTCGAGGGTGCCGTGCTCGCAGTCCCCGACCTTGCCATCGCTCCCGGCACGGCGCTCAAGGTGGCGCTGCGCCCCGAGCATCTGCGGATTCTGACCGAAGCGGCCGAGCCCGGCCTCGCCACGCTCGACGGCACGGTGGACCTCGTGAGCTATCTCGGGCCGCAATCGCGCATCCAGGTCACTACCAGCACCGGCGGCTCGACTCTCGAGGTCGAGGCACCCAGCAATGCGCCGGAGAGCGCGCTTGCTGCCGGCAGCCCCGTACGCATCGGGATCAGTGCCACCAGCGCCTACTATTTCGACGCCAAGACGGGCGAGCGAGTGCGCTAGATGCAGGGCCGGCTCAGCCTTCCCGATCTTTGGACCACGCTCACGCTGCTCGGCCTGCTGGTCCTGGGCATTCTCGTTGTTTGGCCGCTCTGGAACGTCTTCTCGGCCAGCTTCTACGGCGAGTTCAGTGGCGAGCTCGGGCTCGACAACTACGTCACCTTCTTCGGCTCCGGCTATTTCCGCCGCGCGCTTTTCAACAGCCTCTACACCTCGGCCATGGGCACGTTGCTGGCGTTGGCCATCGGCCTGCCACTGGCGGTGATCGCGTCGCGCTATGCGCTCCAGGGCAAGCCGCTGCTGCGCATCCTCGTGCTCCTGTCGCTCATCTCGCCGCCCTTCATCGGCGCCTATGCCTGGATCATGCTGCTCGGCCGGCAGGGCATCGTCACCCAGGCGGCGTCTGCCATCGGCATTCAGCTGCCGACGATCTATGGTGCCACCGGCATCATCCTGGTGACGGCCCTCAACCTCTACCCGCTGGTCTTCCTCCTGGTCTCAGGCGCCTTGATGCGCATCGATCGCACGCTCGAGGAAGCATCGATGGGCCTCGGCCGGACCCGCCTGCAGACGCTTCGCCACATCACCCTGCCGCTCACCTTGCCCGCCATGGCGACCAGCGCGCTCCTGGTCTTCCTGGGCGTGCTCTCCGATTTCGGCACACCGGCGCTTTTGGGCGAGAACTACCCGGTGCTGGCGACCCTGGCCTTCACGCTCTTTCTGTCTGAGATCGGCGGCAACCCGGCCATGGCATCGACCACCAGCGTCGTCCTGGTCACCACGGCCATGCTGCTCATCCTGCTGCAGCGCTGGGTGGTGGCGAGGCGCAACTACGCCACCGATGCCATCAACCGGCCGGAAGTCTTGCCGCTGCACGGCTGGCAAAAGTGGGCTTTCCCGGCCTTCGCCTGGGGCGTCATGGTCATCGCCAACGTGCCGCTCTTGATCATCGTCTACACGTCGTTCCTCGAGACCTCGGGGCCGGTTTTCCTCGAGAGCTTCTCGCTCGACAGCTACCGCCAGGTCTTCCATCTGGTCCGAGGTGCGATCGTCAACAGCTTCGTCTTCTCTGGCATTGCGCTCGCACTGATCGTCACCGCTGGCAGCGTGATCGGCTACATCATCAGCCGCCGGGACACCGCACTCACCAAGCTGCTCGATACCGGGCTGATGATCCCCTACGTCATCCCCGGCACCGTGCTCGGCATCGGCTTCATCACCGCCTTCAACCAGCCGCCCATCTGGCTCACGGGCACGGCCGCCATCATCGTGCTGGCCTATTTCATTCGCCGGCTGCCCTACATGGTCCGGGCGTGCGCCAGCTTCGTCTACCAGATCGACCCGTCGGTCGAGGAAGCGTCCATCAACCTCGGCGCCCCGCCGGCCCGAACCTTCCGGAAGATCATGCTGCCGCTGATGGCACCCGGCATCCTGGCTGGAGCCGTGCTCTCCTGGGTCGAGGTCATCAACGAGCTCTCGGCCACGGTCGTGCTCTATACCGGCACCACGTCGACCATGCCGATCGCCACCTACAGCCAGGTGCTGGCCGGCGCTTATGGTCCCGCCGCCGCCGTGGCCTCGCTGCTGATCCTCGCCACCGTCCTCTCGCTCATTGTCTTCACGCTGATCGGCGGCAATGACGACCGGCTGACTGTTTGACGGATGCGGATCGAGGCGTTCTCCGAAGGCAAGAACCTGGATGACCCCGGCGCCAATGAGGATCAGCTCCTGGTCCTGCCGGGCCGCGGCTATGCGGTGATCGACGGCGTCACCGACCGCACCGGTGATCGCTACGACGGCATGCTGGCGGGACAGATGGCGGGCTTGCTGGTCCGCGATGCAACGGTCACTTTCCTCCTCGATCCAGCCAACCGCGACTGCGATCCGACGAGGCTCGTGGGCCACGTCACCAGTGCCATCCGCGACGCCTACGCTCGTTTCGACATCGCCGAGATCGCCAGAGCCAAGCCCGCAAGACGCTTCGGTGCGACGCTGGCGCTTGCTGCCGACCTGGGCGACAGCATCCGCGTCGTGCTGGTCGGCGACAGCGGCGTGCGCTTCGACGGCAAAGAGCTGATCACGGTCGATCCCGGCCTCGACAAGGTCACGGCCAGCATCCGCCAAGCCGCCTGGCGCTTGCTCGAGCAACAGGGCGCCGATCACGGCGAGTGCGTCCGCATCTCCCGCGCCTGCGTCTTCAATGGCCTGGCCCGGCTCCACCCCGACATGGCACCCCGGCTCGACGAGCGAGCGCTCGCCGACTTGCGGACAAGCTACCTGGCAGACGCCGCCCAGCGCTTCCCCGACGTGCCGGCCGAAGACATCCTGACGCTAACCGACGGTGGCATCATCGACGGGCAGGGCCGCTTTCAAAACAACACCGACAGCCCCTTGAGCTACTGCGTCCTCGACGGTTTCCCCGTGCCCATGGCCCTGGTCCGCACCATCGATCGCCCGAAAAGCTCATTCTCGACCCTCGAGCTCTTCACCGACGGCTACTTCGAGCCCGGTGCCGAGCCCACGGTTGCGGCCTGGGAAGCCGCCTTTGCCGAGGTCGAGCGTGACGATCCCGACAAGCTCCACCGCTACCCGTCGGTGAAGGGCACCATTGGGCGAATCCGCGCCGATGATCGCACCGTGGTGATCGTCAGCGACTGAGTGGGTGATCAGCCGTCGAGCGACTGCAGCAGGACTCGCGCCGCACGGAGATCGCGAGTCTCGTGGCCCTCGCTGAAGCCGGCGAGGCATTGGCTGACGAGCGCGTGGCCGCGGGCCGGGTCGCCGCGCTCTGCCCAATGCGTCGCCAGATCGCGTGACACCCGAAGCTCCAGCATCCGCGCACCCTGGCGCCGTGCTACCGCGAGTGCCGTCTCCAGCGTCGCGCCGGCTGCGTCCTCGGCACCGAGGTCGCGCTCGCAGGCGGCGCGCCGACGCAGCGCCTCGACCTCGATCCAACGCGCACCGCCGCGCTCGATCACCTGCATCGCCTCCTCGATCCGGGCGAGCCCCTGCTCGGGCTCGCGCCGTCGCCGCAGGGTCTCGCCGAGCAGCACCAGCCCCAGACCCTCGAAACAGCCGCTGCCGGTGGAACGCGCCTCCTTGAGCGCCTGCACACAGGCCTCGAGCGCCTCGTCCAATGTGCCATGCTCGAGCAGGAAACGGGCCCGGCACACGTCGCCGAGGGCGAGCCACGTGCCGAAGCCCTGCTCGGCGGCATGCTCGAGCGTCGCCGTCACCGCCGCCTCGGCCGCTGCCCGATCGCCGCACTCGAGCGCATGCATGGCGATCCAGTTCAGGACATAGTTGGTGCTGAACGAGTGGCCCAGCTGGTTCGCCAGGGCCATCGACGCCTCGAACTGCGCGGCGGCCTGATCGGGCAAGCCCATGTACCAGAGCGTCATCGCTCCACGGCAGCCGCAAACCACACCCGGATCCTGCCCGTAGAGTGCCAGATGCCGCGGGTGTTGATCGATGGAATAGTGCTGTCTTGCCAGCTCCAAGTGGTGCTGGGCCAGGGCAAGATCGCCACGCCAGGAATGCGTGATGCCGAGCGCGTAGTCGGCCTCGACGGCAAGCGTCTGGTCGTCGATCCCCTCGATCAGCTCGGCCAGTCGCTGCGCCAGCTTCATCGCTTCGTGCGTGCTGCCCTCGACCGCGCGAAGAACCGTGAGCCCGAGCACGATGGGAAACTCGGAAAGGCCGAGCTCGGCCTTGCGGCAGCGCTCGAGCGCCTGCTGGTAGACGGCAGCCGTGACCGGGCTGGCATGGCCCTCGATCGCCGCCGTCACCTTGCCGAGCATGGTGAGCGCTGCGACCTCGCGCCGGTCGCGCTCCCTGGAGGTCGGCAAGGTCTCGGTCAGCCGCAGCACGCGCTCGAGATAGCGCTTGGCCTCGCGATTGGCGCCCTTGTCATTGGCGAGATCCGCGGTCAGCGAATAGTAGTCGATCGCCGCCTCGGTGCGGCCGGCCTGCTCGAGATGGTGGGCCACGGTCTGCGGCTCGGCGGCGGCGCGACTGCGAAAACGGCCGAGCAACGTCTCGGCGATGCGGCCGTGCAGCTCGGCGCGCCGGCTGCGCAAGAGCGACTGGTAGGCCACGTCCTGGACCAGCGCGTGCTTGAAGACATAGCCCTGGCCGCGCCGAAACAGCAGCTCGGCCGCGACCAGCCGATCGATCGCCTCTTTCATGGCTGCCGCATTCCGGTCGGCCACCGCATGCAGCAGCTCCGGGTCGACCTCGCGACCGATGCAGGCGGCGAGCTGGGCGATCTCCTTGGCGTCACCCTGCCGGTCGAGGCGGGCCATCAACGAGTCGTAGAGCGAGGCCGGCACCTCGGTGGCGGCCCCGCCAGCCTCGAGAATGGCCTGGGTCATCTCCTCGAGATAGAGCGGCACGCCATCGGTGCGCTCGAGGATGGTCTGCACCAGCTCGTCGGTGATCTGCCGCTCGCCGACCTGCCGCTGGATGACCAGGGTGGCGGCCGTCCGTCCGAGGCGGCTCAGGCTCACCCGGGTCAGGTGCGCGTGACCGGCGAGGCGCGGCTCGTCCTCCGGCCGCGAGGTGGCCAGCAGCATCACCCGCGCGTCCGCCGTCTGCGCGATCAGCCGGTCGACCAGCTCGAGCGAGGAGGGGTCGACCCAGTGCAGATCCTCGAACAGGAGCAGCACAGGCGATTTGCGGGCCAGCGCGAGCAGCCGCTCGGTCAAGACCTCGATGATCCGCTCGCGGCGCCGCGTGGCGCTCATCGTCGGCAGTTTCGTCGTCGTCTCGATATCGAGCAGCTCGGCGACCAGCGCCAGGGTCTCAGCCGAGACCGGCGACGTTGCGTTGAGGAAGGCCTCCAGGCGGCGGAGCCTGGTCTCGTCGTCGGCCGAGGGCTCGAGCTCGGCCGCGAGCGTCAGCTGGCGGCGGACCGGCCAGAGCGGGCTGTCGCCCTGCTGCGGTGAGGTCTGGTAGCGCAGGACCAGCGGTGTGGCCCCGCCATTCGTCTCGCTGCTGACGGCATCGAGCAGAGCCGCGGCGATCCGCGACTTGCCGATTCCGGGCTCGCCAGTGAGCAGCACCGCCTGGCCTTCGCCCTCCTTGGCCCGCTCCCAGCGCTCCAGCAGCAGCGCCAGCTCCAGGTCGCGGCCGACCATGGGTGCGATGCTGCCGGCATGGCGTGCCTCGAACCGGCTCTCGGCCTGGAGCTCGCCCGTCACCCGAAAGACCGGCACCGCCGCCGGCAAGCCCTTGATCTCGTGCTCGCCCAGGCTCTCGACCGCGAACAGGTCGCCGATCAGCTCGCGTGTCGCCTGGGCGATGACGAGCCCGCCGGGCTCGGCGACGCTCTGCAAGCGTGCGGCGAGATTGGGCGTGCCGCCGGTCAGGCTGTCGGCGTCACCCTTGCTGCCATCGACCACGACAACGCCGGTGGCGATGCCGATCCGCGCCTGCAGCGGGGCACCGCCGGGCGCGCTGAGCTTGCCGATCGCGGCCTGGATGGCGAGCCCGGCGCGCACCGCGCGCTCGGCCGCATCCTCCAGTGCCCGGGGCCAGCCGAAGCAGGCGACGACCCCGTCGCCCGGAAAGCCGGCGACATGCCCGTCCGCCGCCTCCACTTGGGCGCGCACCGCCGCGCGGTAGGCTTGCAGCAGCTCGTGCATGTCCTCGGCGTCCATGCCGGCTGCTAGCGCCGTGGAGCCGACGAGATCGACGAACATCACGGTCAGCTGCCGCCGTTCGGTCCGTGGCACAGGGGCGGCGGGTGGTGCCACGGGCTCAGCCGCGGCTGCGGCCGACGCGTCGCCGCCGGCCCCATTGCCGCCGAGGCGATGCAGCAGCTCGATCCGGCTCGACACCTCGAGCTTGCGGTAGATGGTGTTGAGATGCGTGCGCACGGTCGCCGGCGAGATCTCGAGATCGCGCGCGATTTCCTTGTAGCTCAACCCGTCGACGTAAAGACGAGCGACCTCGCCTTCACGGGCGCTGAGTGCGTCACCGTCCGCTGCGGCCGCCAAACGCCTCGTCCTCCCCCCAATCATGCGAGCAGTGCCGGGTTCTTTTGCAGTCGCGAAGATGAACACCGGACTACGTCATCATTGGCAGCACTACTACGCTAGTTGACCGATATCATGATCGGTCGGCCAGTGCCACCATCGGGTCATCGGCAATACTGGAGGATGAGCCAATGACCAACCTGACCCTGGCGACACTCGACGCGGGCCCGAAGAGCCTTGACGCGGCAGCGCTCGCCGGCCTGCGCAGTTCGCTCGACGGCGATGCCATCGCCGCGGGCGACCCCGGCTACGACGAGGCGCGGACCATCTGGAACGCCATGATCGACCGCAAGCCTGGCCTCGTCGTGCGCTGCCGGTCGGCCGCCGACGTCGAGCGCGCGGTCGGCTTCGCCGCCGAGCACGGACTGCTCACCGCGATCAAGGGCGGCGGCCACAATATCGGCGGCAATGCCGTCTGCGATGGCGGGCTGATGCTCGATCTCTCGGGCATGAAGGACGTGACGGTCGACGCCGCAGCACGCACCGCGAGTGTCGAGCCCGGCGCACTGCTGGCTGACGTCGACGCGGCGACCCAGGCGCACGGCCTGGCCTTGCCGGTCGGCATCAACTCCACCACCGGCATCGCCGGCCTCACGCTCGGTGGCGGCTATGGCTGGCTGTCGCGCAAGTTCGGTCTCACCATCGACAGCCTGGAAGCGGTCGAGATCGTCACGCCCGACGGCGAGAGCCGCCGCGCCAGCGGAAGTGAGAACCCGGACCTCTTCTGGGCGATCCGCGGCGGCGGCGGCAATTTCGGCGTCGTCACCCGGTTCCACTTCAAGCTGCACCAGGTCGGCCCGGAGGTCCTCTCCGGCCTCGTCGTCCACCCGTTCGAGGCAGCCCCGGAGCTGCTCCGCGAGTATCGCCGCCTTGCGGCCGCCATGCCGGACGAGCTCACCGTCTGGGTGGTGATGCGCAAGGCGCCGCCCTTGCCGTTCCTGCCCGAGGAATGGCACGGCCGCGAGGTGCTGGTCTTCGCCGCCTGCTATGCCGGCGACATGGCCGAAGGCGAGAAGGCGCTGGCTCCGCTCCGTGCGCTGGGCAACCCCATCGCCGACGTCATCAGCCCGCATCCGTTTGCCGGCTGGCAGCAGGCCTTCGACCCGCTGCTCACGCCGGGCGCCCGCAACTACTGGAAGTCGCACAATTTCGACACGATCGAGGACGGCCTGATCGACCTCCTGGCCGAGGGTGTCGGCCGGCTGCCGACCGGGGAGTGCGAGGTGTTCATCGCCCAGCTCGGCGGCGCCACCAAGCGGGTCGACGCCAACGCGACCGCGTTTGCCCAGCGCAGCGCCAGCTTCCTCATGAACGTCCATACCCGCTGGCAGGACCCGGCCGAGGACACCCATTGCATCGCCTGGGCGCGCGAGCTGTTCGACCGCACCGCCCGCTTCGCCACCGGCGGCGTCTACGTCAACTTCATGCCCGAGGACGAGACGGGCCGGGTCAAGAGCGCCTTCGGCCCCAGCTACGACCGCCTGGCCAAGATCAAGGCCGAGACCGACCCCAAGAACCTGCTGCGCATGAACATGAACATCCGCCCGGCAGCGTGACAGGCAGCGAAACCAAAGTAGCGGTGGGGCATGGGGAGGCTGGCCTCCCCATCTTCCTCAAGATCGAAGTCGCGTCCCGCTGCGGTGCTCGTACCATCTGGCGAGTGCGGTGTGGTCGGCGCCGGGCTCGAGGCCGGCTTCGGCCATGCGCCAGAGCTCGCCGGCGGTGCGGCACAAGGGGACGTCGGTCTTGGTCGTGCGGGCGACGCCGAGCGCGGCTGTCGCCTCGCGGACCAGCTGCTCGAGGCTGAGCCCGGAGTTGAAGCGGCCGGTCAGCACGAAGGGGGCGATCTCCTCGGCCGTCGCATGGTTGGTGCCGGTCGCGCCATTGAAGACGTCGAGCATCATCTCAGGGTCGAGGCCGTAGCGTCGGCCGATCTGCATTGTCTCGATGGTTGCCGCAAAGTTGATGGCGGTGAGCAGGCTGTTGAGCGCCCGCATCGCCACGCCGGACCCGACGGGGCCGCAATGCACCACACGCTTGGCCAGAAGGTCGAGCACCGGCAACGCCTTGGCGACGGGGTCGGGCTCACCGCCGATGAGCATCGACAGCGTGCCGGCCGCAGCCTGCTCGACGCTGCCGGAAACCGCGGCGTCGACCAGCGTCACGCTCTGCTCGGCCAGCGTGTTGGCGAGCTCGCGCACGGCGTCGGGATCGTCGGCGCTCATCTCGATCACCAGGCTGCCGGCGGCAGGTGCTGCGGCACGAAGCACATTGCTCGCCACAGACACGCTGGGCAAAGCGGTCACGACGATGGCGCAATCGAGGGCCACGGCCTCGGGCGAGCGGTAGCGGCGGATGCGGGTAGCACCAAAGCGATTCATCGCCCGCTGATCGGCGTCGTAGACCGAAAGATCGAAGCCGGCATCGGCCAGCCGCCATGCCATTCGCGCACCGGTGCGACCGAGCCCGATAAAGGCAATGCGAGGTCGAGGAGCGGTCGGGTCGACCGCGCCCAGAGGCTGCTTGCGTGCCCCCTTTTCGCCGGGCGCGTCTCGTTCAACGCTCATCGCCAACTCCCAATTAACCGGTTCTTCTACAGGCTATTGGCGGGCCGGTCACCCCAGAAGCGACAGCTCATGCTTGACCGGGAGGTGGGCCGCGGCGGATGATCACCCCACGACGAACAGAGGGACGCGCAATGGCAATGATCACAAAAAGATGGCGCTCGGGTGCTGCCGCACTGGCCATGTCGATGCTGACAACGACCGCATGGGCGGTCGAATCGACCGATCCGCTTCGCCTGACGCTACATGACTGGACCGGCCAGCTGATCACCACGACGATCATGGGCGAGGTGCTGCAGGAGGCCGGCTACACCGTCGAGTATGTTCAGGCGGACTATTTGGCGCAGTTTGCTGGGCTGAAGACCGGTGACCTCCACGTCGCCATGGAGATCTGGGAGACCACCGGACGCGAGGCGATGGACGAGGCCGTGGCCACCGGCAACGTCGTCAATCTCGGCGACAGCGGCATGTTCGCCATCGAGGAGTGGTGGTACCCGAGCTACGTCAAGGAGCTCTGCCCGGGGCTGCCGGACTGGCAGGCGCTGAACGATTGCACCGAGGTCTTCGCCACGGCCGAGACCTCGCCGCGCGGTCGCTACCTCGGTGGGCCGGTCACCTGGGGCGGCTTTGACGACGAGCGGGTCGAAGCCCTGGGGCTCGACTATGACGTGATCCACGCCGGCACAGATGCGGCCCTCTTCGCCGAGCTGGAGAGCGCGTATCAGCGCGAGGCGCCGGTGCTGCTCTGGGTCTACCAGCCGCATTGGGCGGTGGCCAAATACGACGGCGAGTGGGTCGAGTTCCCGGAATACACGGTTGAGTGCTACGAGGATCCGAGCTGGGGCTCGAACCCTGACATGGCCTATGACTGCGGCAAGCCGCGCGGGCCGATCTGGAAGGTCGCCTGGGCCGGCGTCGAGGAAAAGTGGCCGGGTGCCCACAAGGCGATCAGCGCCTTCGACGTCTCGACCGAGGAGATGGCCGGGATGATCGCCCAGGCCGATCTCGAGGGCCAGCCGATCGACGAGGTGGTCGATGCCTGGATGACCGCCAACGAAGAGCGCTGGCGCGCCTGGATCGAATAGCCGGCGGATGACGGCGGCGAAGCTCGCCTGCCGGCGGGTCTGGAAGCTCTACGGCCCTGACGCGGGTCGCTTTCTCGAGCAGCATCTCGATGCCTCGACGGAAGCGATCCGCGATGCCGGCCTCGTGCCTGCGGTGGCGGCAGCGGATCTCGAGATCGGCTCGGGCGAGATCTTCGTCATCATGGGGCTCTCGGGCTCCGGCAAGTCCACGCTCGTTCGCTGCCTGTCACGGCTGATCGAGCCCACGGCTGGCGAGGTTCTGTTCGAGGGCAGGGACCTGCTGGCCATGGGCAAGGCCGAGCTCATCGAGCTTCGGCGCCACAAGATGGGCATGGTCTTCCAGCATTTCGCGCTCTTGCCGCATCTCACCGTGCTGGGCAATGTCGCCTTTCCGCTCGCCATCCAGGGCGTGGCGCGCGAGACCCGCGAGGCGCGGGCGTGCGAGATGATCCAGCTGGTCGGTCTCGAGGGGCGGGAAGGCTACTTCCCACGCCAGCTCTCCGGCGGCCAGCAGCAGCGGGTCGGCATCGCCCGCTCGCTCGCCGTCGGGCCTGAGCTCTGGTTTCTCGACGAGCCATTCTCGGCACTCGATCCGCTGATCCGCCGCGAGATGCAAAACGAGTTCCTCAGGCTGCAGCAACTGCTGCACAAGACCATCGTCTTCATCACCCACGATTTCGACGAGGCGGTGCGCCTGGCCGACCGCATCGCCATCATGCAGGACGGCCGGATCATCCAGATCGGCACGCCCGAGGAGCTGCTGCTCCGGCCGGCCACCGACTATGTTGCCGCCTTCACCGCCGACGCGCCGCGCGGCAAGATCCTGACCGCGCGGGCCATCATGCGCCCGGCCGTAGGTGCCAGCTTCAGCTCTGCCGTTGCCGCCGACGCGCGGATCGCCGCGATCGCGGCTGAGGTCGACGCCGCCGGGTCGCCGGTTGCCGTGGTCGACGGCGAGACCGTCATCGGCCAGCTCGATCGGGCTGCCGTCATGGCCGTGCTGGTCGGTGGTGAGGCCGTGCCGTGAGCCTGGCAGCGCCAGCAGCCGCGTTCGAGCCTGCTGGCAGCCTGCAGCGGCTGCGCATGCCGGCCGTCCTGCTCGGCATCTTTGCCGTGTCGCTCGCCTTCGCCATGGCGCCACGCGGCGTGCTCCCCGAATGGCTCGCCGAGCTGCCGAGAGGCTGGCAGGTGCCGTTTGCCCAATGGCTGCGCGACGGCATGACCTGGCTCATCGAGCAGGCCGCCATCGGCCCGCTGGCCTTTCGCGATCTCACCCGTGGGCTCGCCTGGCTCATGGAATGGCCGCTCTGGCTGGCGGGCAGCCTGCTGGTCACCGGCGTCGAGACCGGCGTAGGGTCGGCGGCGGTCGCCTGGACCGCACCGATCTCCTGGGCGGCGCTCACCAGCCTGCTCGCCTGGCTCGCCTGGCGCATCGGCGGCTTGCGCCTGGCCACGCTGGTCGTGCTCGCCTTCGCCTATCTCTTCGTCTTCGGCCAGTGGCAGAGTGCCATGGTCACGCTGGCCTCGATCGTCATCGCCGTGCCGTTCGCAGCTTGCACCGGCCTGCTGCTCGGCATTGCCGGCTTTCGCTCCACGGCGGTCGAGCGGATGCTGCGGCCGGTGCTCGATCTGATGCAGACCGTCCCCGTCTTCGCCTATCTGGTGCCGATCCTCATCCTCTTCGGCTTCGGCCCGGTTTCGGCGATGCTGGCGACCATCGTCTACGCCATGCCACCGATGGTCCGGGTCACCCTCCTGGCGCTTCGCCAGGTGCCAGCAGAGATCACCGAGTACGGCCGGATGGCCGGCTGCACCAGCCGCCAGTTGCTCTGGCAGGTGCAGCTGCCGACCGCGCGCCCGGCGCTGATGGTCGGCCTCAACCAGGTGATCATGCTGTCGCTCAACATGGTGATCATCGCATCCATGATCGGCGCCGGCGGGCTCGGCTACGACGTGCTCACCGCCCTTCGCCGCCTCGACATCGGCGCCGGGCTGGAGGCCGGGCTCGCCATCACCGTGCTGGCCATCGCTCTCGACCGGCTGAGCCAGGCGGCGGCTGCCGGCTCCGGCAATCACGACTGGCGGCACGATCGCGTGCTCCTCTGGCTCATCGGCCTTGCCGTCTTGAGCATGGCGCTCGGCCGGCTCGTGCCCTGGCTCGCCACCTTCCCGCCGGCGCTGCAGGTTTCGACCGCACCCGTCTGGGGCGAGCTGGTCCGCTGGATCAACGTCAACTTCTTCGATCAGCTCGAGGCCTTCCGCACCGCCATGCTGATCAACCTCCTGGTGCCGGTGAAGCGCTTCCTCCTGGCCCAGCCCTGGCCCTGGGTCGTGGGCCTGCTCGCTTTCCTCGGCTGGCGGCTCGGCGGCTGGCGGCTGGCTGGGCTCGTGGCGGCCTTAGCACTCTACATCGTGGCTCGCCGGGCAGTGGCAGAAGGCCATGACCACGGTCTATCTCTGCGGCGTCTCGGTGGTGCTGGCGGTGCTGATCGGCCTGCCGATCGGCATCATGGCTGGGCTCAGCCGCCGCGTCTGGCGGGTGGTGGAGCCGGTCATCGACACGCTGCAGACGCTGCCGTCGTTCGTCTATCTCATCCCGGTGGTCATGCTGTTTCGCGTCGGTGATTTCACCGCGATGATCGCCATCATTCTCTATGCTCTGGCGCCGGCCATCCGCTACACCCGCCACGGCATCGCCCAGACCCAGGCCGAGCTGGTCGAGGCCGGGGTCGCCATCGGCTGCACGGCCCCACAGCTCACCGCCCGGATCCGCCTGCCGCTGGCGCTGCCCGAGATGTTGCTCGGCCTCAACCAGACCATCATGCTAGCACTCTCCATGCTCGTCATCACCGCCCTTGTCGGCACCCGCGACCTCGGCCAGGAGGTCTACATCGCGCTGACCAAGGCCGATATCGGCCTCGGGCTCGTGGCCGGCTTCTCGGTCGCTGCCATCGCGATCATCGCGGACCGGCTCATCCAGGCGGCCAGTCTCCGCACCCGTCAACGCCTCGGACTTGCTCCATGACCAACGATCTCATCGCGCGCATCGCCAGACTTTCCTTCTGGCGCGGCAAGGTCGAGCCGGTGCCTCTGGGCGGCGGCATGACCAACCATAACTTTCTCGTCCAGGACGGCAGCCGCCGCTGTGTCGTGCGGGTTGGTGCTGACGTGCCCGAGCACAACCTGCTGCGATTTGCCGACGTCGCCGCAAGCCGTGCGGCAGCCCGCGCCGGCATCTCGCCCGAGGTGCTGCACAGCGAGCCCGGCATCACCATCCTCGACTTCATCGAGGGTCGGACGCTGGAGCCAGCGGACATCCGCGAGCGCGCCATGCAGCGGCGCATCGTGCCACTGGTCAGGCGCTGCCACCGTGAGGTGCCGCGCCACCTGCGCGGTCCCGTGCTGGCTTTCTGGGTCTTCCAGGTGCTGCGCGACTACAGCCACCTTCTGGCCGAAGCCGGTCATCGCCATGTCCCCAGGCTCGGCGAGTGGTCGAAAACGGCGGCCAGGCTCGAGGCCTGCGTCGGACCGATCGAGCTGGTGCTCGGCCACAATGATCTCCTGGCCGGCAATCTCATCGATGACGGGCGCAAGCTCTGGCTGGTCGATTGGGACTATGCCGGGTTCAACTCGCCGCTCTTCGATCTCGGCGGCCTGGCGTCGAACAGCGAGCTCGACGAGGCAGGGCGCGAGTTCCTGCTGGAGACCTACTACGAGCGCCCGGTCGACGATGCGCTGCGGGTGCAGAGCCAGGCGATGCTCACCGCTTCGCTGCTGCGCGAGGCGATGTGGAGCATGGTCTCCGAGCTCTACTCCAAGATCGACATGGATTTCATCGCCTACACCGAGGAGAACCTGAAGCGCTACGAGCGCGCGCTCGGCTACTTCAACGAGCTGGACAGGGCATGACCGAGCTGCCGGAGAGCGCCAAGTACGTCGTCATCGGCGGCGGCATCGTCGGTTGCTCCACCGCCTACCACCTGGCGCGCATGGGCAAGGGCGAGGTGCTGCTGATCGAGCAAGATGCGCTCACTTCGGGCTCCACCTGGCACGCTGCCGGGCTCGTCGGCCAGCTGCGCAGCAACGCCAATATCACCCAGCTCCTGGGCTACTCGGTGGCGCTCTACGACCGGCTCGAGGCGGAGACAGGCCAGGCGACGGGCTGGAAGCGGAACGGTGGGCTTCGCCTCGCCTGCACGCCCGAGCGTTGGATCGAGGTCAAGCGCCAGGCGACGACGGCGCACAGCTTCGGGCTCGACATGCAGCTCTTGAGCCCGAAGGAGGCACAGGATCTCTGGCCCTTGATGCAGGTGGACGACGTGATCGGCGCCGCCTTCCTGCCGACCGACGGCCAGGCGAGCCCGTCCGATATCACCCAGGCGCTGGCCAAGGGTGCCAGGCAGGCCGGGGCGCGGCTCGTCGAGCACACCGGCGTCATCGGCTTCGAGGTTGAGCAGGGGCGCATCCGTGCAATCAAGACCAGCCGCGGCCGCGTCACTTGTGAGAAGCTGGTGCTCTGCTGCGGCCAGTGGACCCGGCAGCTGGCGGCGATGATCGGCGTCAACGTGCCACTTGTTCCGGTCCAGCACCAATACCTGATCACCGAGCCGATCCCGGGCGTGACCTCCGACCTGCCGACGCTGCGCGATCCCGACCGGCTCACCTACTACAAGGAGGAGGTGGGCGGGCTGGTCATGGGCGGCTACGAGCCCAATCCCGTGCCCTGGGCCCCGGTGCCCGGCGCGAATGGCGGCGTGCCTGCCGACTTCGCGCACCAGCTCCTGCCCGAGGACTGGGACCATTTCGAGCCGATGATGGAGCTGGCACTGGGCCGCGTCCCGGCGCTGGAGACCGCCGGCATCAAGCAGCTGATCAACGGCCCGGAGAGCTTCACGCCCGACGGCAACTTCATCCTGGGCGAGGCGCCGGAGGTCAGCGGTGTGTTCGTCGGCGCCGGCTTCAACGCGTTCGGCATCGCGGCCGGCGGTGGTGCCGGGATGGCGCTCGCCGAATGGGTCGCGACCGGCCACCCGCCGTTCGACCTCTGGGCTGTCGACATCCGCCGCTTCGGCCCGAACCACGCCGACACAGGCTGGGTCAGGACCAGAACGCTCGAGGCCTATGCCAAGCACTACACCATGGCTTGGCCATTCGAGGAGATGGCCTCGGGCCGCCCGCTGCGCCGCTCGCCGCTCTACGACCGGCTGGCGGCGCAAGGCGCGGTCTTCGGCGAGAAGCTCGGCTGGGAGCGCGCCAACTGGTTCGCCGGCCCAGACGATGTTCGCGAAGACCACTACGGCTTCGGCCGGCAGAACTGGTTCGAGCCGGTGGGCCGCGAGCACCAGGCGGCCCGCGAGACGGCGGCGCTCTTCGACCAGTCCAGCTTCGCCAAGTTCGAGCTTGTCGGACCCGACGCCGAGGCGGCGCTCTCCTGGCTGTGTGCCAACGATGTGCGCAAGCCCGAAGGCCGGCTCACCTACACCCAGCTCTTGAACGAGCAGGGCGGCATCGAGTGCGACCTGACCGTGGCGCGGCTCGCCCGCGACCGCTTCTACATCACCACCGGCACGGGCTTCGCCACCCACGATCGCGACTGGATCAGCCGCAACATCCCGGACGCCATGGATGTTCGGCTCACCGAGGTGACCGGCGCCTGGGCCGTCCTCTCGCTCTTCGGCCCGCAGGCGCGAGCCATCCTCCAGCCGCTCAGCGCAAATGACCTGTCCGACGCCGCCTTCCCCTTCGCCCATGTCCGGGAGATCGGCATCGCCGGCTGCCCGGTCCGAGCGCTTAGGGTCACCTATGTGGGCGAGCTGGGCTGGGAGCTGCACACACCGGTCGAGTTCGCCACGACCCTCTTCGAGGCGATCAGCGCGGCCGGCGCTGCCCATGGGCTCGCCCTCGCCGGCTACCGCGCCATCGAATCGCTCCGGCTGGAGAAGGCCTACCGCGCCTGGGGCAGCGACATCGGCCCCGACCACACACCGTTTCAGGCCGGCCTCGGTTGGGCGGTGAAGCTAAAGACCGACATTCCCTTCTTGGGCCGGGACGCGCTCGAGGCCCAGCAGCGCCAGCCATTGCCGCGACGTCTCGCCGGTTTCACCGTGGCCGATCCCGAGATCGTGCTGCTCGGCCGCGAGACCCTCTACCGCAACGGCGAGCGCTGCGGCTGGCTCAGCTCGGCCGGCTGGGGCTACACGATCGAGAAGAGCATCGGCCTCGGCTATGTCCGCAACGCCAAAGGCGTCGACCGTTCCTACGTGCTGGACGGCGATTACGAGCTCGAGGTCGCCGGCGAGCGCGTTCCGGCCGAGGTCTTCCTGGAGCCGCCCTACGATCCGCGGAACGAGCGAGTGAAAGGCTGACGGCCTCTCGTCGTCGACCGGCCGAACGGCCTACTGGCCCGTCGCCTCCGCCGGTGCGGTCGGCGCCAGGCCGCTGCCGAACACGTCACCGAAGGTGCCCTGGCCGGGATTGCGCATCCGTGCCTCGGGGTCGTTGCTCGGTGTGGGGGCAGGAGCCTCCTCGCTCGGCTCCTCGTCTGGGGTCGCCGGCGCCAGGCCGCCTGGGCCGAAGACGTCGCCGAAGGTGCCTTGGCCCGGGTTCTGGTCGCGTGCTGAGGGCGCGTCGGTCGATGGCGCGGGCGCTGGTGTGGTGGCTTGCGGGGTTGCTGCAGGGACGCGCTGCTCCTGCCGTCGCTCGAGCCGCTCCTCGAGCGCCCGCGCCTGGCAGGCCGCCGGATCGTGCTGGACGGCGTAGGCCACGACCACCACGCCCGCGAGCACGATGAAGGCGGCGAGGATGGAAGCCGGGTTGCGGGTGAAGAAGGCGGCAAAGCCCCGGCCGCCGCCGCTCAGCCGGTTGGCGGTGTGGCCCTGCATGGCCTCGTTCATCAAGGCGGCGAAGAGCGAGAGGAAGATGATGATGACGGCGAGCGCCGAGATCGACGGGTCGATGCCGAGCCGGACCTTCTGCGCCACCTCGACCGTGAAGGTGTTGTAGAAGGAGATGGTGAAGACGGTGGTGTTGTAGTTCTCGAACGACGCCAGGAAGGCGATCACCGCGGCACCGCCGATGGCGGGCTTGAGGAAGGGCAGGAGGATGCGGCGGAAGGCCTGGGCGTTGGTGGCACCCAGATCGAGCGCGGCGTCGACCAGCTGGTAGTCGAAGCGCTGCAGCCGGGCGAGGAAGACCAGCATGCAGTAGGCGGCGATGAAGGCCGATTGGCCGAGCACGGTGAGGAAGATGCCGTCGTAGAAGATGCCGCCGTAGCTCATGCCGAGCTGCGTGGCGACGCGGTCCCAGAAGAACACCGTGGCGATGCCGAGCACGACGCCCGGGATCAGGATCGGCGAGATGAAGAGCGCGTAGGTGCCGGACCGCGCGCGCATCGCGACCTGGGTGAGGAAGAGGGCGCCGGCGAGCCCGATGGCGACGGCGAGGAACACCACGCCGATGCCGATGAGCACGCTGTTGCGGAGCCCCGCCATCAGCCGCTGGTCCTCGACCAGCCGGACGAACCACTCGAAGGTCAGGCATTCCCAGGGGCTGATCCTGGGGAAGGCGGAGCTGTTGAAGGCGGTGATCGACATGATCACCAAAGGCCCGAAGAGATAGAGGAAGAAGAGCCCGAGATAGCCCAGGATCAGCACCTGCGACCAGCGCATCCTCATCGGCCGATCTCACCCAGCCGCACCTTGAAGAGGCGCATGACGAGCAGCACGAGGATCGTGCAGGCGACCAGCAGGATGATGGCGTAGGCGGCACCTCGGGGCCAGTTCACGCTCTCGAAGAACTGGCGATAGATGAGCTGGGTGAACCAGAGGCTCGATGGACCGCCCAGGATCTGCGGTGCGGCCAGCGCACCCGCCGCCAGCATGAAGACCATGGTGCAGCCCGAGGTGATGCCGGGCTTGGCGAACGGAATGACGATGCGCGAGTGGATCTTCCACCAGGGCGCGCCCAGGTCACGCGCCGCCTCGATCTGGTTCTTGTCCAGGCTCTCGATGGCCGAGTAGAGCGGAAAGACCATGAGCAGCACGTAGGCGTAGCCGAGCCCGGCATAGAGCGCCACGTCGGCGCGGATGAAGTCGATCGGCTGGTCGATCAGGCCCATCGTCATCAGCGTCGAGTTGATGACACCGGTCGAGCCGAAGATGATGCGAAAGGCGAAGGCGCGGAGGATCTCGTTGATCCAGTAGGGGATGACCAGTGCGACGGCGAGGATGCGCGCCTCGCGGCCCTGGGCCACCTGGGCGAGGTAGAAGGCCACCGGGTAGCAGATCACCAGATTGAGGATGGTGACGCAGGCAGCGGCGATGATGGTGCGCACGAACACCATGACGTCGATGCTGTTCCAGCCGTCCGGGTTGCCCGAATGGCCGAAGAGGAAATAGCGGTAGTTCTCGAGCGTCCAGACATCCTCGGGCCCGCCGCGCGCCGAGGCCGGCAGGTCGTAGCGGAGCGAGAAGTCGATCATCGCCAGCTGCGGCAGGATGATCAGGAACAAGATCCAGAAGGTCACGCAGACGAGGATGTAGACCCCGAGCACCCCGCCATTGCGCTCGAAGAAATCACGGACCCAGGAAGCGAATCGCGACATGAGCCGGGCTACTCCTCCTCGGAGAGAGCGCCCGAGGGCAGGGCAACGGCCTTCATCGGGTCATAGACGACGTCGAGCTCGGTCCCGACCTGCGCCGCCCTGGCCGTGCCCTTGTTGACGAGCGAAGCGCGAAGCTCGGTGCCGCTGGCATGGGTCAGGCTCAAATGCACGTTCGGGCCCTCGAACTCCTCGCCGGTGACGGTCGTTCGAATGGTGGCTTCCGGCGCTGCGCCTGCAGCATCGATGTCGACCGCCTCGGGGCGGATGAAGAGGATGGCCTCAGCACCGGGCTGCAGCGTGTCGCGGGCGGCCGTGGCGACCCGGGCCGCAAGCCGGCCGACGCTGGTCTCGACCAGTGCGATGCCGTCGCGGATCTCGTCGACCCGGCCGGGCAGCGCGTTGTTCTCACCGACGAAGGAGGCGACGAAGGACGTGGCCGGATCGTCGTAGATCGTCCGCCCATCACCGATCTGCTCGATCACGCCCTCGCGCATCACGGCGACATGGTCGGACATGGTCAGCGCCTCACCCTGGTCATGGGTGATGTAGATGAAGGTGAGCCCGACCCGGCGCTGGATGGCGCGAAGCTCGGTGCGCATGTGCTGGCGCAGCTTGAGGTCGAGCGCGGACAAGGGCTCGTCGAGGAGCAGCACCGAGGGCTCGGCGCAGAGTGCCCGGGCAATCGCGACCCGCTGCCGCTGTCCGCCGGAGAGCTCGTGCACCAGCTTCTCGCCCTGGCCCTCGAGCGCGATCAGGGACAAGAGCTCGTCAGCCCGCTTGCGCCGCTGGCTCGCATCGACGCCCTTCATCTCGAGCGCGAAGGCGATGTTTTCCCAGACGGTCATCAAGGGAAACAGCGCCAGGTTCTGGAAGATCAGCGCCGTCGGCCGCTTGTTCGGGCCGATCCGGCTCATGTTCTTGCCGTCGATCCGGACCTCGCCCTTGGTCGGCTGGAGGAAGCCCGAGACGGCCCGAAGAATGGTGGTCTTGCCGCAGCCCGAGGGGCCGAGAAAGCTGAAGAACTCGCCGGGCTCGATCTTCACGTCGGCGTTGCGCACGGCGACGAAGTCGTCGAACTGGACGAGCAGTTGGTCCAACTCGACGCTTACGCCACTCGCCATCCGCCAGCTCCGCCCTGGTTATTGGTATTATGATTAGAGCAAGGTTCGTGCCACAGACCGAAGGGGCACCGGCCGGTCTGGCCGATGCCCCGAAGTCTGACTAGGCAGCGAGGAAGCGGTTGACGTACTCGGCGCGGATGTCCGCGTACCAGGGCGTCTCAGCCGGCCATGGGTTGAGGTTGGCCAAGGCATCGCCCGGATAGGCGTCGGCGAAGTTCTTGGCGTAGTCCTCGTTGGCGAACTGCTCGGCGCCGATCACCGGCGAGTTGTAGCCGTGCGTGTCGATCGCCCGGCCGGCCGGCTCGGCCTCGTAGCAGTGAGCGATGAAGGCGTAGACGGCGTCCATGTTCTCCGCCCCGATCGGGATGGTCATGCCGTCGACCCAGGCCATCGAGCCCTCGATGGGTGCCCGGTACATCACCGGCTCGCCCGCGGTCTTGAGCGACATGGGCGGGCCGTCCCAGGTCTGGCCGACGATCACGCCTTCGCTCATCAGGCCGTTCTTCTGGGTGTCGGCGTCGTTCCAGATGAGCTTGATGTTGGGCTTCTTCGAGATGCAGAACTCGGTGAGCTTGCCCCACGTCTCGCGCATGTCGTTCTCGTCGATATAGGCTTGCCACATCGAGCCCGGCTCCAGCTCGCCGATCCGCTCGAGGTAGAGCCCGGCGCCGAGCATCATCGAGTGGCCGCGGCCCATGGTCTTGCCGGCATTGGCGTCGTCCCAGACATCGCCGTAGCTCGGGAACTCGCCCTCGGGGCTCCACTGATCGGTGCGCCAGGCAATGCCCTCGGTGCCCCAGATATGCGGCACCCAGTGCGGGCCATTGCCGTTCAGGTTCCAGATCTCGCTGCCCTGGGCCAGCATGTTCGGGTTGACGTTGTCGACCGGCACACGGGCGAGGTCGATCGGCTGCAGGAGCTCGAGCTCGGCCCAGAGCGGTGCCCGGTTCATGGTCGGCGAGACGATATCGAAACCGCGGCCGCGGGTCGTCCGCATGCGGTTGATGATTTCCTCGTTCGAGCCGATGCCGGTGAAGTTGATGGTGATGCCGGTGGCTTCGGTGAAGCTCTCACGGAAGCTGTCGGGCAGGTAGTCCGACCACATCATGATGTTGATCTCGCCCGACGAGGCCAGGGCCTTCGGGCTGATGATCGCGGGTGCTGCGATGACCGCGGCGCCAGCGCTGGTGGTCTGCAGGAAGCGGCGGCGACGGATGCCGGCGGCCTTCGCAATACTCTGATTGCTCATCGATTGTGTCCCTCCTCGGATCGGGGTTCTGCCACGCGTGTGGCAGCCCGTTGTGGTCGTATTGTGACAGTCCGCCAGTTGGCAGGCAAGAACGTGCGCAAAGGTCTCGAGGCTTGGGCCTTGAAATGGCCGCAAGCCCGATGACCCGGGCGGTGCTCAGGCGACCGTCACAGAGCAAGAACGATGCCGAACGCGACCCTACGCGTCCTCTTCGATGGTCGGGTGCTCGGCCGGCACGGCAGTATCCAGCGCTTCGATTTCGCTGATGCGGCCGTTGTATTCGCTGGAGTTGAAAGGTGAGTAGTTGAGATTCTTGAGCAAGCCGGTCAATCGGGTGAAATGGGCCTGTGCCGCCGGCTTGTCGGGGAACGCGTAGCTACGCTCGATCAATCGACACACCAGGTCGAACGTCACCTTCTGCCGCTCCAGCGACACCGAGACGTCGACCGCGTCGAACGCGTCCTGCTGCAGGTAGACCATGTCCAGGAACCTGGCCTTCTGGTGAATGAGGAAGTCCGCCATGGTGACGCCTTCCTCGCCGGTCACCTGCATCATCTGCTCGACCTGATCGCCGCGCTTCAGCACCTCGCCCATCGCCTGCACACGCTTCAGCCATTGCGGGCCGAGATTTTCAGCATACCAGGGCGCCAGCTGATCGAAATAGCGCGACCAGGAGAGCAGCGGGTCGACCGCCGGGTAGAAGCGCTTGTAGGCGCGATCGGCGGAGAGGCCGAGGAAGGTCTTGACCGTGCCCAGCGTCGACTGGGTCACCGGCTCCTCGAAATTGCCGCCGGCCGGCGACACCGTGCCCATGATGGTCAGGCTGCCGGTGCTGCCGTCATTGGTGCGGATCAGCCCGGCCCGCTCGTAGACACCCTTGATCGACGAATCGAGATAGGCGGGGTAGGCCTCCTCGCCCGGGATCTCCTCGAGCCGGCCCGAGGTCTCGCGCATGGCTTGTGCCCAGCGCGAGGTCGAATCGGCGATCAGGAACACCTTGAGCCCCATCTGCCGGTAGTATTCGCCGAGCGTGATGCCGGTGTAGATCGAGGCCTCGCGCGAGGCCACCGGCATCGAGCTGGTGTTGCAGATGATCACCGTGCGGTCCATCAGCGAGCCGCCGGTCTTCGGGTCCTTGAGCTGCGGCAGCTCGGTGATCGTCTCGACCACCTCGCCGGCCCGCTCGCCGCAGGCGACGACGATGACGACGTCGACATCGGCGTAGCGGACGATCAGGTTCTGCAGCACCGTCTTGCCGGCGCCGAACGGGCCTGGAATGCAGCCCATGCCGCCTTGCGCGATCGGAAAGAACGTGTCGACCAGCCGGATCGTGGTGATCAGCGGTGCTTCGGGATAGAGCCGCTCGTTGGTCCGCCGGCGCAGCAGCCGCTCCGGCACCGGCCGGCGCACCGGCCAGCTCTGCGCCATGCTGACCGCAAGCTCGTTGCCCCCTGCATCGCGCAGCCGGGCGATCGGCTCGTCCACGGTGAACGCGCCGTCCTGAATCCACACCAGCTCGGCGGTCTGGTCGAGGTCGAAGGGCACCATGATCTTGTGCGTGATCACGCCTTCCTCGACCGTGCCCAGCACGTCACCGCCGCCGAGCTTCGCACCACTCCTGGCCGTGGCCTTGAACGACCACTTGGCGCTAGCATCGAGCCCGGCCACCTTGTAGCCCTTGGGCAGGAAGAAGCCCTGCGCCTGGGCCAGCTGCTCGAGCGGGTTCTGCAGGCCGTCATAGACGCTGCCGAGCAGGCCGGGGCCGAGGCGGACCGAGAGCATCTTCCCGGTCTGCTCCACCGGATCGCCGATGCCGACACCGTCCGTGCTCTCGAACACCTGGGCGTCGGCCATGTCGCCTTTGACCCGGAGCACCTCGGCCTGCAGCCGCTCCTGATAGCCCTTCCCATTGTCGCGGCTGGGCAGGATGTAGATCACCTCGTTCTTGACCAGGCGGTTGGCCGCGACCCTGGTGTCGAGCTGAATGCGGACGATGTCCTCCTGGACGGCGACCACGCGGGCGGTGGGCTCGGCTGTTGGCCCAGCTTTTGGCAGCTTCTCGCTCATGCCGAGGCCCGCTCGGCGAAGGCGGCGAAGCCCTGGTCGACCAGCCGGCGAAAGCGCGATGCCGCGGCCTCGGCGTCGTAGGCGACCCGGCGCTCGACCAGCTGGTAGCGGAGCGCATAGAGGGCGACCGCGGTGAAATCGAACGCGTGGCCGGCGCCGTGCCGGCCGGTCATCGTCCAAAGCTCGCGCATCAACAGGCTCTCCAGGGCCAGGGCGTCGCCGGCCTTCAGCTGCTCGGCGGCGTCGCGCACCCAGGGAAAGGCGCGCTCGACGCCGAGCCCCGGCTCCTGCCAGCTCTGGGCGATGGTCCGGGTCCAGCTTCCATAGCCCCAGACCACATCAGCCGTCGGCGCCGGCTCGCCGCGCTGGCGGCGGCGAAGGGCGGCCAGGACGGTTCGCATCTCCAGCCGATGCACGACAGCACGTTTCAGCGCCGCAGTCGGCAGGCGTGGCACCAACCGTTTGGCCCTGAGAACGAAATCGGCGTCGGTCTCATCCAAGGCCAGATGCTGCCAGGGCAGCAGGCCCCGCAGGTCGTCGAGCAGCGCCTTGTCGTCCGGGGCGAGGCCGCGCAGCCGCTGCTCGAGGCGGAGCCTGGAGATCGGCGTCTGCTTGGCGGCCATGATGTCGGGCAGGGCCGGCAGGCTCGCCATCAGCGTGATGTAGGGCGGGGCGGTGGCCTCCAGCTCGGCGCCCGCGAGATCGAGCGCAAGCATCAGCCGATCACCCCTTCGAGCAGGGCCCTAAAGCGCGGCTGCAGATGCTGCAGGATGACCTCGGCCACCGCCTGGTCGGTGAGATCGAGGACGATGTCCTGGTCCTCGAGCCGAACCTGGATGCCGACCGAGCCATCGGGCGTCCGGCCGAGCGTCACGCCCTCGCGCAACAGCTCGGCCGCGGAGCCGAGGACAAAATGGCCCAGCTTGCCGTCGCGCAGTGCGGTTGGATCGCGACGCAGCTCGTCGAGCCCGACGACGTCGGCCGGAAGCAAGACCTCGACCTTGTCGGCGTCCGCCAGATCGGCATCGCGTGCCGTCTTGCCGGCGACCTCGATGATGAGCTGTCGCAGCAGGTCCTCGTCCTGGAGATGCTTGCTCACCAGCCGAGCGAGATCGCCCTTGAAGCGGTTGGCGAGCGCCTGCTTGAGGTCGAGAACGGTGTCGCGCATCGCGACCTTGAGCGCCTCCTTGCCGCCGCGCTCGAGATTGGCCGCCTCCTTGCGCGCCGCCTCGATCATGGCATCGGCCTCGCGCTCGGCCGTCTCGCGGATCGTCCGGGCACGCGCCTCGGCATCGGCGATGAGCCTGGCGGCCGCCGCCTCGCCGGTGCGCACGCCTTCGGCTTGTAGCCGGTCGAGCAGCGCCTCGACGCCGGCAGCGGTGGGGTGGTCGGTCTGCTCTGGCATCGGCCTTTCCTTTCGATCAGCCGGCGATGCCGCCGGAGAGGACCAGCGCGAAGACGAAGGCGAAGACGCCGAAGCCCTCGACGATCGCCGCAGGGGCCAAAGCGAGGCCGAAGATCTCCGGCTTGTCCTTGGTCGCCATGATGGCGCTGGCACAGGAGCGTCCCTGCCAGATGCCGCAATAGAGCAGCACGACGCCGGTCGGCACGCCGATGCCGAAGAGTGCGCCGCCATTGGCGCCGGTGACCGGCTGCTGCAGCGCGAACATCACGACGATGCCGTAGATGACGAAGGAGGAGGGAATGGCCGAGACGCCGACGAAGCGGCCATAGCCGGAATCGGTCTCCAGCATGGCGCCGATCGCCGCCTGCCCGGCAATCGCGACACCGATGGCGCTGCCAAGCGCGCCCAAGGCCATGGGCGAGAACACGCCGAGCCAGCCCAGTGCGATGACCAACTCGCTCATGCCGGGGTCTCCCTTCTTGCGAATGCGCGAAACGGGTAGCCCTCGTCGGTGAGGGCCCAGCCGAAGAATTCGATGAAATTGAGCCTGAGCCCGTGCACCACGCCGCTCATGATGCCGAGCGCCAGCGTGATGCCGTGGCCGAGGACGAGCACCAATGCGGCGAACAGAAGCCCGATGCCGGGCAGCGCCTCGTTGATGCCGGATGCGAGGTCGTTGAAGGTGAGCGCCAGCGACGCCGAGGCCAGGCCCAGCGCGAAGAGCCTGAGATAGCTCAAGACGTCGCCGAAGAGCTTGGTGACGCGGGTCAGCTCCAAGAGCCCGCTGATGCCCCGGGCCAGCCCGCCCCAGACGACGCAGAGCAGGCCAAACGCCAAGAGCCCACGGCCGAGCAGCGAGTCGAAGCTGTCGAAGCCGAGGACCAGGCCACCCGCCATCACGATCGTCCAACCCAGCGGCACGAAGACGAAACGCTCGGCCCGATGCAGCCAGGCCAAAGAGAGGTGGCCAATGACGATATGCACGACGCCGATCAGCAGCGAGAGCTTCATCATCGTGTCGAAATCGTTGAGATCGAGGATTTTCAGCCCGGCGAGCAGTGAGCCTGCCGGCGGCGAGATGCCGAAATAGCTGCCGACCATCACGCCGTAGACGAAGCTGGCGGCGAGGATGACGACCACCAAGGGCTGCAGCCGGCGGCCGGTCGCCGACGCGCCGAGCTTGCGCCAGAGCAGGCCGGCGACAGCGCTGAGCAGCAGCGCGTAGCCGGCGTCCGCCAGGATCATCGCGAAGAAGAGGGCGAACGAGCCGAAGACGATGACGCCCGGGTCCCAGCTGCGATAGGCCGGCGTTTGGTAGAAATTGACCAGATCGGGACCGCTCGCGGTCACACCCTCGCCGGTGAGCAAGGTCGGTGGGCGGTCCTGAGCGCCGGCAGGCGCCGTGAGCATGGCCAGCTCGAAATCCTTGGCCAGGGCCTCGATCTCGCCCAGCTTCGCGTCGGGCACCCAGGCTTGCAGCGCGAACAGGCTGTCGCGATCGGCGGTCATCGACAGCGCCTGCTCGCGCAGCGCACGGTTCTCGGCTGCCGCCAGATTGGCCGCCAGCAGCTGCAGGTCACGGGTCAGCGCGAAGCGTTCGGCCGCCACCTCCTCGCGCGCCAGCTCCAGCTCCTCGAGCTCCTCGCCGAGATGGGTGAGCGACACGGCACCGGTGCGGCAGCGGGGCACCGGCAGCAGGTCGGCCGGCGGCTCATGCGCCGCGATGACCACGACGAACAGCCGCGACGGCTCCTGGTGGACGATCTGCCAGGGCAGGTCGATGGCTTCGAGCGGCTTCGATGCTTGACCGGCAGGACGTAGAACCAGAGCCGCTGGCCGGCGACCGCGTGCAGCGGCGGAAAGCTGAAATTGCCCCAGGGCTCCAGCGTCGCGATGCGCTCGACCAGAAAAGCGTGGCGGTCGTCGAGGGTGCGGCCCCGCTCCTTGTTGGCGAGCACCCGGTCGGTGAAGGCCTCGACGTCGAAGCCTGGTCCCCTGGTCCGTTGGCGGCGCTTCTCCGGCGCGTCGCGTAGATAGTTGAGCGCGGCGTAGGCGCGCCTGGCATGGCCGGTGCGCGGCTCCTCGAGCGGCCCGGGCTCGCTGAGCGCCACGAGATGGGCGACGCCCAGTGCCTGCAGCGCGTCGACCACGATGTCCTTCTCGCGACCGAGGCCGCAGAGCGTCACCCGGGTCATCGGCGCTATGCCCAAGGCTCGACCTCCCGCCTCATGCCGCGGCACCCTGCTTCTGCTTGGCGAGCTTGGCGGTGACCACGCCGGCCCGCTCGGCGTCGCCGAGAACGATCTGGATCTTGCGGATATGCGCCTGGGTGCGCGGGATCAGCACCTTCTCGAAGAGGTTGACCCGCTGGGTCACCTTTTTCACCGCCTCGTCGAGCACGCCAACCTGCTGCCGCGCCACGGTGATCTCGACCTCGAGCCGGAGCGAGCGGGCCAGCAGCTCGGCGACGCGGTCGACCCAGTGCGGGCGAATCAAGAGCCCGTAGTCACGGGTCTCGATCTCGACCTCGTCGACCACCGGCAGCAAGACGCCCACGACGTTCTGCTGGCCGTAGCGGGCGCTCTTGATCCAGCTCAGCCCATCGAGCCCGATCCCGGCGAAGGCTAGCATCGGCACGCGTTCGCCCGCCTCGCGGAACAGCGCCTCGCGCTCGGCCTCCATCTCGGCCAGGCGTTGCCGAGTCTTGTTGCGCTCGGCGATGAGCTGCCGGCGCTTGAGGTCGAGCGAGGGCAGAAAACGCCGGTAGCCGGCGAGCCTCGTCTTCGCCTGGCCAAGCGCCGCCTTGCTCAGTTGCAGTTGCGCCAAGGGCCCGCCCGCCGGTTATGCCGCTTCGGACGAGGCGCCGGCCTCGTGCCGGGCCTTGGCGTCGGCGGGGTAGTATTTCTCGACCAACTCGTCCTTCATCAACAGCTCCTCGGGCGCGAAGCACTCGGCCATGGTCTGCCAGCCGAGATCGAGCGCTTCCTCGAGCGGCATCGAGACCGCGATGTCCATGAAGCGCGTCTCGAACAGCTGGCCGAATTTCAACAGCCGGTAGTCGTAGGCCGAAAGATCGAAGGCCATCGCTTCTTTCTGTGCGGCGTCGCGCGCACCGGCATAGAAGCGGATCATGGTGTTCATCACCGCCCCGTGATCGTCGCGGGTGCGCTTGCCGATGACGTGCTGCTTGAGCCTGGAAAGCGAGCCGAAGGGCTCGATCTGGCCGCCCTTGAGGTAGAACTGCCCCTCGGTGATGTAGCCCGTGTTGTCCGGCACCGGGTGGGTGACGTCGCCGCCCGGCATGGTGACCACCGAGAGGATGGTGACCGATCCACCGCCCTTGAAATCACAGGCCTTCTCGTAGCGGCGCGCCATCTGCGAGTAGAGATCGCCCATGTAGCCGCGGTTGGACGGCACCCGCTCCATGGCGATGCCGACCTCCTTCAAGGCATCCGCATAGCCGGTCATGTCGGTGAGCAGCACCAAGACGCGTTTCTTCTCCTCCACCGCGAACCGCTCGGCCACGGCCAGTGCCATGTCGGGCACCAGCAGCCGCTCGATCACCGGGTCGGAGGCCTGGTTCACCATCATGATGGTGCGGGCGAACATGCCCGCATCCTCGAAGCTTTTGCGGAAGAACCAGTAGTCGTCGAAGACGAGCCCGAGCCCGCCGAAGACGATGATGTCGGCATCGGCCTGGATGCCGATCCGTGCCAGGAAGGCGTTGAACGGCTCGCCGGCCGTGGAGAAGATCGGGATCTTCTGGCTCTCGACCAGGCAGTTGAAGACATCGATCATCGGCACGTCGGTGCGGATCATCTTGGACGCCAGCACGCGCCTTGCCGGGTTGGCCGAGGGGCCACCGATGGCGATCTTGGGGTCGTGGTCGAGATCGGGGCCGCCATCGATCGGCAGGCCGGTTCCGCCGAAGACGCGGCCCAGGATGTTGGCCGAGCAGGTGACCTCCGGCGGATGGCCCAAGAAGCGCACGGTCGCCTGGGTCGAGAGCCCCTTGGTGCCGGAGAAGACCTGGAGCGAGGCGACATCGCCGTCGAGGCGTATCACCTGGGCGAGCCGCTGCTCCTCTGCATCATTGCCGACCATCGCCAGATCACCGAAGCGCGGCTTGTCGTTGGTCTCCCGGTCACGCTCGGCCAGCGCCACCTGGAGGATGTCGCCGACGATGGAGAGCACATTGGTGTAGCGGATGATGCCCGTGCGCAAGCGTTGCACCTCTTTGGAACGACATTCCCCTCTGATCGTCCAGAGTTAGCTTGCGGCGATGCCCCGGTCCAGGGGGCATCGCGCTGGTGCACCTATGAGGTCGTGCTGGTCCGCCGCGCCGTCGTCCGCCTGGCCGGTGCACGTCTCGCCGCCGCACGTTCGGTCGTGGTGGGCGCTGCCTTGGCCGCTGCCGCCTTGCTCGAGGATGCTTTGGTGGCAGGCTTCTTGGCGCGAGGCGCTGGCTTGTCCTTGGGCGCTACCGTCTTGGCTTTCGGGGCGGCGACTGGAGCCTGCGGCGCCGCAGGTGCCATGACCGGCGCCGCTTCGGGCGCTGCCAGCGCAGGCGCCGGCTGTGGCGTCTCGATGGCCTCGGCCGGCAGCTCGAGCACGGCCTCGACCCGCTCCATCAACTGGGCCACCTCGGGCAGCATCTTCGGCCGCCAAGCCGCTATCTGCCGCAGGATCTCCAGCGCATCGCGTCGATCGGCCTCGCTCGGCAAGAGCAGGGGCAAAGTGGTCAGCGCCCGCTCCTCGTCGAATGCGACCATCAACGCCGCCTCCTTGGCCTCGGCCAGCATCTCGTGTCGCGGCATCGCGGCAAGCCGCGGATGGCTCTGCCAGACCGCCTGGGCGGCGATGAAGGCGCGGGCATCGATCCCGCCAGTTGCCTTGATCGCCGCATAAACGACCCTGAGGATCGCCTCGGCGAAGCTGCCCTTCTCCTCGCGGTCCTTGAACGATGCGAGCTTGAGCGCGGCCAGCTCGTGGAACGCTTTCTCGCTCGTCGCCCGAGGCTTCTTGACGTCGGCGTGCGACGCCTCCTCGCCGACCATCGCCCGGATCCAGGGCTGCGTCCAAACGGTCTTGAACACCTGCTCGACCATGCGGTCGCGGGCCTCGGTCCAGCTCTCGATGCCATGCTCGACCCGGTCCACCCAGGCCTTCTCCGCCGCTCGCAAGGGATCATCGGGCGAGAGCTCGGCGCGGTTCTCGCGCACCTGCCCGGCCGCCCATTTGACGCCGGCCATCCAGGGATTGAGGTCGGAGAGCCAGATATTGGTCTGTCGATGCGGATTCATCAGGCGCATCGTTTCGGCCAGCTGCGGCGTGACCATCGCCTTGATCCAAGGGCTCATCAGCTGGTTGTAAAGGCCTTGATTCGTCTCGGAAACCTTGGCCAGCGTGCGAAACGGCAGCTCGTCCTCGCGGCCGTCGTCGTAGGCCAGGATGTCCTCGAAGGTGCGCGTCGCAAAGCGCACATTGTATTCCGGATGCTCGGCTGCCTTGCCTTCGCTCTCCAGATGCTCCTCCTCGATGACCATCTCGTAGAGGCCCGGCGGCAGCGTCTCGATGAGGTCGAGCGAGTCGACAAACTCGGCATGCTCCTTGAGCGCCACCTTGGACGAGACGAAGATGCCGAGATGGCCGACGGTCGGGTGCACCGTGTAGACGATGGTCTGCTCGTTGGCGCGGATCTCGTCCACGTCGTCATAGAGGTCGAGGATCCAGTTCAAGGCCTGCGGCGGCGGGGTGATGTTGTCGCCCTCGGAGCAGACGACGACGATGGGTGCCCTGATCTTGCGCAGATCGATCCGCGTGCCGTCGGCGGCGGCGATCTTGCCCTGGGTCAGCTTGTTGCCGACGAAGAGCTCAGACGTGATCTCCTCGATCTCCTCCTTGGTGAGCAGGAAGAGGCCGCCCCACCAACGCTCGAAGCCGAGATAGCGCTCCGCCTCGGTGTCGACCTTGTGGTAGAGATTGTAGGGCTTGCCGACATAGGTGTTGGCCGGATTGAGGCTCTCGAAGTTGCTGACCAGATTGACGCCGTCGAAGATCCCGGCACCCAGGTCCGAGGTCAGCGACGCCATCCAGTTGCCGCCGAAGAGGCCGCCCAGATAGCGCATCGGGTTCTTGCCCTCGACGCCCGCCCAGTAGGAGAGCGGCGCGCCCGAGATGCCGATCACCGAGGCCTGGTCTGGGGCATAGGCCGAGAGAATCATGATCGCCCAGCCGGCCTGGCAATTGCCGACGATCGCCGGCTTGGCGACGGCTTCAGGGTGCAGCTCGCGCACCTTCTCGAGGAAGTGCCATTCGGCGTGCGCAATGTCGCCCAGCGTCTGGCCCTCGACCGGGTTCGGCCGAAACGAGACGAAATAGACCGGATGGCCGGCGCGTAGCGCCACGCCCACCTGGCTCGCCTCCTTCGACCCGCCGATCCCGGGACCGTGGCCAGCGCGCGGATCGAAGATGACGAAGGGCCGCTTGGTCGGATCGGTCGGCACGCCCGGCTCGGGCTTGATCTTGAGCAGCAGGTAGTTGCACGGCCGGGGCAGGTCGGCGCCGTCCATCACCGTCTCGTGCTCGAAGACCAGCACCGGTGGTTTGCCGGCCTGGTAATGCTCGACGAACTGATTGCCGCGCTCGCGCATCACATCTGCGTACAGGATCGATCGCTGCCACGAATCGATCAAATAAGCGCCATAGCCGCTGCCGAACATGATGCCGTCCTTCGTTTTAGGATGTATGCCTCCTAAGATAGGAAAGGGCATTTATGTTGCAATGCAATAATCGCCACGGTTCACGCCAAAGGCATCACCTATTGTGGCACGGCCTGCGACCGGGTGCGGGTCTCGTTGCGGCGCTGTTGGTCTCGGGCCTACTTCACGGCGGCGCCTCGGTGGCACAGGAGCTGCCGTCGGCAGCGAGCGACGCGCTGATCGAGCGCCTGACGACGGCCATCGGTGCGGCGCCCGAGATGCTGCCCGAGGGTGTGCGATTCATGGTGCGCTTCGACCAGGACGTGAGCGGGCTCACCGTCGGCGCGCCGGTCACCGTCAAGGGTCTGCGGGTCGGCACGGTGCGCGAGGTGGCCGTGGTGATCGACAGTGTGAGCGCCGTGATCGACGTGCCGGTGGTGATCGATGTCGTGCCGGAGCGGATCACGGTCGACGGCGGCAGGCCCGAGGACGCCGCTGCCGTTCACGCTCTGGCCCGGCGCCTGGTGGCGGGAGGCCTGCGCGCCGGGCTCGAATCGGCGACGCCGCTCGGCGGCCCGCAGCGGGTGACGCTGGCCTTCGTTCCCGATGCCGAGCCGGCCGAGCTCGGGGAGGGTGGCCGCTACCCGGAGATCCCGACGGCGCCGTCGCTGGCCGACGAGCTGCGGGGGACCCTCGAGACGTTGCTCGAGCGGATGGCGGCCCTGCCTCTCGAGCAGGTGGTGGCAGAGCTGACGACGACGCTCGTGGAGTTGCGGGCGCTGGTCACGGCGCCCGAAATCCGCGAGATGCTCGATACGGTGGGCGCGGTCAGGCCACGGCCGATACCCCCGCCTGTTCCCGGGGCTATTGACCAAGGCCAACTTCCTCATCCTCGACGAGGTCCAACTGGACCAACGCCGATCAGCGCCGCGACCTCATGGAAATCGTCGAGGACCGCCACCAGAACGCCTCGATCCTGATCACCGGCCAACTCCTGGTCAACACCAATGGCACGAGGTCATCGAGGTGAGCCCACCTTCGCCGACGCCATCCTCGACCGCATCGTCCATAACGCCCACAGGCTCGACCTCGATGGGCCCTCACGCGCGAACTCAACGCCGAGAATATCGGCGCCGAAACCATTGACCAGATGAAACGAACATGACATCAACAAATCACCCGGAGGTGAAGTTCGAACAACCCCGCGATCACGTCCACTAAAGTGGTCGCGATCCGTCGGAAAAGGTGGTCGCGATCGATCGGAATAACCGGTCGAGATCATCGGAATGCGCAGCGCTCGTCCAAGCCCTGAAAATCCGCATCGCCCGGCTGCAGCGGCAGAGGTTCGGGGCGAGCTCGGAGAAGATCGAGCGCGAGATCGAGCAGCTCCAATTGGCCCTGGAGGACCTTGAGGTGGCAATGGCCGCGGCCGACCGCTCGCCGGAGCCGGCGCAGGAGCAGACCGAGGAGGCGCCGCGATCGGCAGGACGGCGGGGCAAGCCGCGTGTGAACGAGGCAACGCCGCGCGAGCGCATCGTGCTCGACCCGGGCGAGCGCTGCCCGGAGTGCGGCGGTCCCCTCCGGCTGGTAGGAGAGGATGTCACCGAGATTCTCGACTTCATTGCCGCCAAGCTGAAGGTGGTGGAGACGGCGCGTCTCAAGAAGTCCTGCCGCTGCTGCGAGAGGATGGTGCAGGTGCCGGCGCCGACGCGGCCGATCCGCCGCGGCATGGCCGGCCCCAACCTGCTCGCCTGGATTCTGGTGTCGAAGTTTGACGATCATCTGCCGCTGTACCGGCAGCGCGAGATCCTGGCGCGCCACGGTGCCGACATCCCGCGCGCGACGCTGATCGACTGGTGCGGCCAGGCGGTGGCCACGCTTCGTCCGCTGAGCGCCTTGATCAAGAGCGAGATCATGAGCGGCGACCGCCTGCACGCCGACGACACGCCGATCAAGGTGCTCGATCCGGCGCAGCGGAGGAACGGGAAGCCGCGCGGTGTCAAGGAAGGCCGCATCTGGGTCTATGTGCGGGACGACCGTCCGTGGGGCGGCGGCGATCCGCCCGGAGCGGCGTACTGGTTCTCGCCGGACCGAAAGGGTGAACATCCACAGCGCCATCTCGCCGCCTTCAAAGGCATCCTGCAGGCGGATGCCTATGCCGGCTTCCAGGAGCTGTACAAACCCGACGCCGCGGGCGTCGTCCAGGTGCGCGAGGCCGCCTGCTGGGCCCACCTGCGCCGGGACTTCCATGATATGTGGAAGACGACCGGCTCTCCGATCGCCAAGGAGGCGCTCGATCGGATCGGGGGGCTCTACGACATCGAGCGGAAGATCATGGGAAGGCCGGCCGGGGAGCGTCTTGCCGTTCGCCTGAGGGAGAGCCGGCCCCGGGTCGAGGCGTTCCATGCCTGGTGTGTGGTCCAGATGGCCCGGCTGCCCGGCAAGGGCGATCTCGCCAAGGCGATGCGCTACGCGCTCAATCGCTGGAGCGCCTTCACCCTGTTCCTCGAGGATGGACGTGTCGCCCTCGACAACAACGCCGCGGAACGGGCGATCCGCCCGATCGCGATCGGAAGGAAGAACTATCTGTTCGCCGGCTCGGATGCCGGCGGCGAGATCATCGCCGATGCGATGACCATCATCGAGACGGCGAAACTCTCCGGCCTCGATCCGCAGGCCTATGTCGCCGACGTCCTGGCTCGGATCAACGACCACCGCATTACCCGGCTGGGCGAACTCCTCCCCTGGAACTGGGAGTCCGTGCCGCCGCAGGTCCAAGCCGCCTGACCATGGCGGCGATCACGCACGTGTTCACGATCGCCCGCGTTGCCCAACTCCTGGGCGAGGACGAAGACTGGCTGCGGGAGATCAGCATCGAGATGGAGCCCGAGGACGGCGTGATCGCCGTCTACGGTCCCGGCGACGACGACTACACTCCCGCCTTCACCGACTTCGGCATCGATAACCTGCGCGCACTCATCGAGATCTACAGAAAAGACGGCGGCCCCAAAGCCCTTGCCGACCCATCAGAACCGGATCGGCGGGCTCCTGAGCGTACCGGTTACTGGGGATCGGTTGGCGTCGTCGTTTGAAATAGCGCCGCCCCCGCGTCGCCTTGGCTCTCGGCAGCAACCGACAGCTTCGCCCGCAGGCGCGGTCGGTGGTGAAGCGGGTAGATTAATCTCGTGGCAAACGGTGTGCCTTGATCCTTCGAGCCTGAGCCTGCCGGCGATCTGCTCCGGCGACCATCCCATCGCAAGGCGGTCACCAACGTACGATCGCAGCGGGCTCAGGCGCTCGATTTTGGACGGGCGCCGTCGCCTGGACAGGGCAATCCGGTCCGCCGATGCCGGTTTGTAGCCGCCCTTCGGCAGCGAATTCCGGCGCAACTCACGCCCAATCGTGGACGCACTCCGGCCCACTGATGGCCGATTTTTCCTAGAGATTTACCGGCTGGACACCTCCGAAAACTTTGATTTTGGAAAACTGCGCCACAATGGTTTCAATGCCTTGTAAGGCTCGAATCCGCTGATCTATAGGTTTTTCGAGTTGTCCGGCTTCATGAAGCCGGTAATCTCATAACGCTGGTCAATATCGAGCTGATCATAGTTCTTTCCCATCGCAACTCCGAACATACCGGTGTTGCACTTGAAATGTGAATTTAGCCAGCAAACTACCGTACAGCGTATTCAGGGTTGCCAATGTCTATGGCTTTTTCGTAGATCCTTGTCAGGAGGGTGTAAAATCGCTCTTCGCCATACTCCGTGCGCTTTCCGAAGGGCCGCGCGCCCCATCTCCTGACATTTTTGGGGTCGATCCGAGAGAAACTGGATCTTTTCGCTGAGATCGTGGGCGTTTCCAGGCTCGAAAAGCAAGCCGGTTACGCCCTCGTCGACGATCTCCGGAATGGCGCCGATCCGGGCTGCCACGACCGGCTTCCCATACGCCATGGCCTCGGCGATGACATTGGGGAAACCTTCAAACCATTTACTGGGCACGACAACCATTCTGCTGCGCGCGTAGAACTCAGCCAACGCCGGCCCCTTCAACATGCCCCTGATACTCACGTTTTCTGGCGCCTGTGCAACGGCGTCGGCCATTCCGTCAATTTCGCCCGCTATCGCAAAGGGGAGCGCGGGGAGCGCCCGCGCGGCCTCCAGGAATTCCCTGACGCCCTTTTCCTCGCTGACTCTGCCGACAAAGGCAATGTGCTCGCCAACCTCCGAGCTTTCCTGAACGTCTAAATGGGGTGCGGTGTTCGGCAGAATTTCGATTTTCTCGGGCGGGATGCCGTTTTTGACAAAGCGAGCCTTCTGGAACTCGGAGAGGACAACAAAAATCGTAACATTATCGACGATCATCCTCGAAATACGAGCGAACGCGTTTCGCGCCGCGTATCCGATACTTTTTGCCAGATCGCCCTCGCAATTGCCGACGATGCAATGCCATTCTCTCCCCGCTCCCAAACATCTTTCGCAGACCTTGCCGTCACGGAGGTGCAGTCCGCTGGGGCAAAACAGCCTGTAGTTTGGACATCTCATGACAACGGGGATGCCCTTGGCTTTACAGACGGGGAGCACGGAGGATGATATCAAGGGGTACAAGTTCTGGACTTGAACAACGTCGAACCTCCGTCGCTCCAATAGTTCAGCCAGAGCAACTTTGGAATCGAAGCTGTAGATCCCCGAAAAAAACGCTTGTGCTCTTCTTAGTGCGGAATTTCCAATGTCCTCGGATGATTTGCGATACCACGCCACGCTGTGCCCGCGGCTTTGTAGCACCTCGGCGATCTTTCGAATTGCCCGCTCTTCTCCACCGAACTTGCTGTAGTCGTTATGAACGAGCAAGATATCCATTGACCCTCCTCTTGCCGCCCGCCCGCCCGTTCGCGCCTGAGTATGGCGCGCCATCTAATCGGGGCAGGCGGCGCGGCGTTTTCGCGGCCCTTTTAAGCGCCCGGTGTCTGGACGCCAGACTGGCCGTGAGGTCTCGTCACCAACGACCAGTTCGGCCAACAGATCCGCCGATTCACCGCCTCTTCACCATTTCTTGTTAGCCGACGCCACGATACAGCGCGAATAGATAGCCGTCATCGGCTTGGGCAACATATGAACTAAAAATCCGGTCCATGCCGCCGTGGGGAGGGTGCGCGTGGCAATATTCTGCCTATGGATCAGCCAAAGGTGACTGCGAGCGGAAACACGCGTCCATAAGTAATCAGCTGAACTTTGATGTTAACAGTGGGGTCCCTAGGCGAAACTGGCCCAATACCCTCGATAAGCCCCTGACTGGGATCCCGTGGCGTCGCAAACTAGTAAAATTGCATTTCGTCACGACAATTGCACATTCAGAGCGTCGCCCGAAAGTTCCGTACGATCGCCCGCGCGCCAGTGCCGACGATCCGAACGATGGATCTCGTGGGGATGAGTGAGAATTGCGTCACATTTGAAATGTTGATCGGACAGTTGTTCAGGGTGTCAAGAATGATGACATCTTGCTGCTTCGTCGGGTCGTCCTTAGTCTCGGCCTTGACACCGTCGATGTAGATCATGTCAAGGTGGCCGCCGTAGTTCTTTACGCGGATCAGCGCAAACCCATTACCGTCACCCGAAACAGAGCGCAAGGCGAATTGATGCCAAACATCTCCGGGTGATCTCTGGAGATCGAAGCCATATTCACCATTCCAGAACGACGCACAGTTTAAGATCCCTCCTGGCGTCGATCCCTTTGTAAGTCTGATGCCACTCTCCGCAAACCGCCGGACGTGGACATTCTGAATAAGAAAGTTTTCTCCCGTTCTGCGCGTCATTTCGATCCCGCAGCCCGCCGCCGAACTGCCGCCAGTATGCACGGCATCTCCCTCCAGCATCAGGTCGCAGATTTGCGTACCATGCACCCACTCCCACGAGGGGATTGAAGAGTGTGGCACAATCATACTGAGGTTGGACCCTGACTTTTGTTTTAGGCGCGTCCCAACATTATGGATCGAGCCAGACCCGACTCCGAAAAGTTTCGTCCCTGAGTATATTTGAAGTTGCGAAACAATAATACCGGTGGATTTTCTTGGGGCTGCCGGGATAAAGACAGGGGCGAGCCTGGCATCAATCGCGGCCTTGATTGCCGCAGTGTCGTCCGTTACCCCGTCGAGCTTGGCACCAAACCACTTGACGTTGAGTGCTTCGCCTAGGCCGGAGCGTTTCCAACGGCCGGGATTGGCGGGGTTGGGAGCAATGATGATGCCACCATCATCGGTCTCTGTCGAATTGGCATCCCAGACAAAGAATCCATCACCGCCGTCGGCAGTGGCGTAATACCCCAGAAACACCACCTCGGCGGGGGCGCCGGCGCGACCTCGCAACGCGTTCATTTCCGCCACGGTCGCAATGCCGGAATGGCCTTGCGCCGCGAGCGCATCGATGTTTGCGACGGTCGCCACCGCCGTTGTGGTTACGGCGCCGGACGAGGTGAAACCGAGGAGGAAGTCGCGGCGCTTCCTGGCATCGGGGAGTTCCAGGCTGATCTGAGCGGCGTCGCTCTCCGGCCCAACGATGGCACGGGCCGCGGCGATTTTCACTACGTTAAGATCGTCTTCGAGCGCTTCCAATGACTCGGCAACCGTGGCGCCGGGGGCGGCGGAGTCATCGATGACATGAGAGGCGCTATAGTCGCCGCTCTCAGCGGTAATGGCGCCGGTACGACCGAAAACGCTATCAACAAGATTGTCGCCTGATGGCGCGTCGGGACCATCCAGATATTTAAGGGTATCGATAAGGGCGCGCGTTTCCCCGTTTATAGTTAAACTTAGATTGTCCATGTTCTTTAGCTCTCAACTTGTTCAAATGTTTTTCAGATACCCGGCTGACCCTCATCGGTACACACCCACCCGCCTAACCCTTCGGGTATCGACGGTGCCAAGCCGCCGGCAATTTGTGCCTAGAAAGGTTTATATTCTTATTTGTGATCAAAATCAAGGTAAATATGCTAATTTAGGCGACGTAAGACATCACTGATTTGCACTTCACCCAGGGCTGTTCAGTTCTCCTTAGAGTCCGACTCGAAATGACTTCATGGATTTCAAGCCCTTGCGATTCTTGCGGCTGAGGAGTTGAATGCTGGCGATCAGCAGCCAGGCCTCGGCGCTTTCGACGGTTTTCTCGAAGTCCTTGGCGAGCCGCCGGTTGCGGCCGAGCCATGCGAAGGTACGTTCGACGACCCATCGCCGAGGCAGCAGCACGAAGCCCTTAGCTGTGTCGGAGCGCTTGACGATCTCCAGTGTCCAGTCACCAATCTTGTCCAGGGCGCCGCGCAATTTGGGTCCCGCGTATGCGCCATCGGCAAAGAGGTGGCGTAGCCAAGGAAACCTATGACGGATGGTTTTGAGGACGTTGGGCGCGCCGTCGCGATCCTGAACATCGGCGCCGTGGATCAGCAATCCGATCAACAAACCAAGAGTGTCGGTGACGATATGGCGTTTTCGCCCTTTGGTCTTCTTGCCAGCGTCATAGCCGCGAACCCCGCCGCTTTCCGTGGTCTTGACGCTTTGGCTGTCGATCACGCCAGCGGTCGGACTGGCCTCGCGCCCCTCCAGTTCCCGCGCGGCCATCACCAGATGGTGGTTGATGTCCTCCAACAAACCGCTGGACCGCCAGTCGTAAAAATAGCGCTGCACCGTCGACGACGGCGGAAAATCGTTGGGCAGCATCGCCCATTGGCAGCCGGTCGACGCCATGTACAGGATCGCATCCACCACATCACGCAGATCCGGCGTCCGAGGGCGCCCCGTCGGCTTGCGGGACGGCATCAACGGTTCAATCTACGCTCATAGACAACGCGAATGACTCGAGACATCGTGACACCTCGATAGACAACTCGAAATCACCTGATTGAAATCACGCAACTAGTTTCGGGTTGGCCTCTGAGTGGCGTCAAGTGGACACCTCGAAATACCGGATAATTGAGGCCCGGCGGAGTCAATTGCTCGCTGTCACTCCAGAGGAGAGGTCGTTTTTGGCCTGATTTACGGGTTTCCGGGCTGTGTTGGCAGCTTTTTCGCTTTGTTTTCCATTATCCGGGCACACTTCGGGCTTCCGAGCCAGACGAGGCGCTTCATGTTGTAGACCAGGTTGGCCATGCCGATCTTGGTTCTGGCGCGGGCGATGCCGACGGTGCGGATGAACAGGGCCATGGGCCCTTTCTGCGCGGCAAAGACATGCTCGACGAGGGCGCGGACTTTCGATTTCCGACCGTTCGCCCTTGAGGTTCTTTCCGGCATCGGCTTGCCCATCGGCTTCTTGCGGTGAACCTGCGAGACGAAACCGTTCTTCGCCATGTGCGTTTCGTTCTTGTTGGAACGGTAGGCGGTGTCTGCCCAGACGGTGCTTGCCGTGTTGTTCTTGTCCAAAAGCTCGGGCAGCCGGGCACCGTCGTGGGCGGCGGCGTCGGTCACCGTCCATTTGCGGATCAAGCCGTGTCGTTTGTCGGTCGAGATATGGTTTTTGTACCCGAAGGCCGGGATCGCCAGATCCCGCTGGGGCTGGCCGTCCTCGCGGGGCTTGGCCTTGGAAAACTTCACCGTCCAGCGGGCGTCAAGGTCCTTCTGGCGCAGCTTGGCGGGCTTGTCCTCCCAGCCTTCCGGAATGCGCCCTTGCTTGATGGCCTGCTTTTCGCCGTCGGTGTTGCGCTGTCTCGGAGCCGCGACGATGGTGGCATCCATGATTTGCCCGGACATGGCCAGATAGCCCTTCTCGGTCAAAACCTTGTCGAACCGGGCAAAAAGCTTGTCCATGGCTTCGGCCTGGGTGAGGTGTTCCCGAAACAGCCAGATCGTCGTGGCATCGGGAACCGGGTCCTTCATCCCCAAACCCAGGAACCGCATGAACGACAAGCGGTCCCGGATCATGAATTCCGTCTGTTCGTCCGAAAGCGTGTACAGCGCCTGGAGAACCAAGATCTTGAACATCAGAACCAGGTCGTAAGGCGGACGTCCGCCCTTGGAACCGTCGGACCTCTTTGACCGCTTTCTCAAGCCGGTACCGGAACGCCTCGAAATTTAAGTGTCCGGCTCGTAATGAGTTGAGTGATTCCAGGGTGTTGTGATTCCATCGTTTGTGTCTAAGCAATCGAGGAGACACGACATGTGGACTGAAATCACTCGCCCTCAGTATGAGCGGTCTGGCCTGCGCTACGCAAGTGACCTGAGGGACGAGGAATGGGCTTTGATTGAACCGTTGCTTCCTGCCCGCAAGAAGCAAGGCCGCCCGCGGACGACGGACCTGCGCGAGGTGCTGAACGCGATCTTCTACATGGCACGCACGGGGTGCCAATGGCGGATGTTGCCGAAGGAATTTCCGCCGCGCAGCACGATCCAGCGCTATTTCTACGCTTGGCGTTCCGACGGTACGTTGCGCGCCGCGAACCATTACCTTCTCATGGCCGCGCGAGAAGCGGCGGGGCGCGAGGCCAGCCCGTCGGCTGGTGTGATCGATAGTCAATCGGTGAAAACCACGGAAAGCGGCGGCATCCGGGGCTTTGACGCGGGCAAGAAGGTCAAAGGGCGCAAACGCCATATCATCACCGATACCGGCGGATTGCTGGTCGGTGCCATGGTCCACGCCGCCGACATCCAGGACCGCGACGGCGCACCGGCGTTGCTGGCCTCGATCCGCTCGGCCTTTCCCTGGCTGCGCCACGTGTTCGCCGATGGTGGCTACGCCGGGCCGAAGCTTATGGCGGCACTGGCCAAACTCGGCACCTGGACGCTGGAGATCGTCAAGCGCTCCGACGCGGCTAAGGGCTTCGTGCTGCTGCCTCGGCGATGGGTCGTCGAACGTACCTTCGCATGGCTCGGCCGCAACCGGCGGCTCGCCAAGGACTTCGAGAAAACCGTCGAAAGCGCCGAAGCCTGGCTGCTGATCGCCAGCATTCAACTCCTCAGCCGCAGAATCGCAAGGGCTTGAAATCCATGAAGTCATTTCGAGTTCTGACTCTAAGACGTCCGACAGACGCTCCAACGGATCGCCCGACTTGCTGAGTTGCTCATACCGGTAATCAAGGTCGAAAAAACCAGGCTGACAATCCATTCAGGCCTCCCATGAAACACAGGACCCATTGAATCAGACTGCCGATAAAGCGACCAGGTTTTTCGAGGTGTCCAACTGCTCGGCCGCCAACAGCGGCTTCGCCCCTTGTTGGCGCGGCGTCGGTCACCCAGGCTATCCGGGCCGCCGACGTTGTAGCGCTTGACCAGCATCTCGATCCAACGGACCGAGCAGCCGGTCACCGCGGCACACTCCAACACACTGCTCCCGCTCGCCATCAGCCAGATAATGTGGAAGTGGCTGCGAGCCACCGAATCATCGGCAACCCGGGTATCGCTCGCGCAGAGCATCCGCACTCAAATATCCTTCAATCTCTATCCGTCCGGTCATGATCACACCATATCTCGTGGCCACAACCTGACGTAACTCACAACTCAAGCGAATCAATCAAAAGGATCTGGCATCAGATCCGCCGTTCCGAGAAAATCAGGCCGCCATCAGCCGGTCAAAACGGGAGCAACACAGAAAACGCTATTCTGCAACATGCTCATATCAATTAAGTGTAATGTTAACCCTGATGGGGTCGAGTTCGGTTGAACAAAAAGATAAAACAATATTGAGAGTAGGTCTGTTGAGGGGGGCCCGAAGCAGTTGTTCGAGGAAAGTCAGGAGCGCTCGCATTTACATCTTTTAGGCACGGGGGTAAGGATCAGGCGCCGCTTTGTCGAAGGCGCCTGACCAGTATGTCTTACATCTTGGGAAGACTCTTCTCCGCGCACTTACCTTGACAACCCGACGACGACGGCGCCCAGGGAAAACGAGAATGAGCGATAAACATGATAGCGAAGCGCGCCGTCATATTCTGTCGGTGGTTATTGAGGATTACTGTCATGTGGCTCGTAAGCCGGGTCGTTCCGCCCGGCTATTGGCATCGTTTCGAAAGCCGCGTTCAGCATAACACTTCATTTACCCTCGATCTGCTGGACCAGATGGGGGTGAAGGCTACTTTTTTCTCGCTGGGCTGGATCGCGGATCACCAGCCGGATGTCATTAAGGAAGTTGTGCTGCGCGGGCACGAAATCGCCAGCAAGGGATATTTCCACCGGTCGATCAGTCAAATGTCGCCGGAAGAATTCCGCGAAGACGTGATCCGGTCGCGGAACGCGCTGGAACGCGCCAGCGGCATCGAGGTTCGCGGTTACCGTATTGCAACGGATTGGTTTACGTGGCGAGATCCATGGGCACTGGATATTCTGTGCCAGGAGGGCTTCAAATTATGACACGAGCATCCGGCTTTTGGGTGCCGAATTCTCCGATGAGCCGTTTCGGCGTTTTCCGCATCTCCACAAATGTGATGACGGTGAAATATGGGAAATTCCTTTGTCGAGTTTGGAAGTTCGGGCCTTTTTTGCGTTCCGTTTTCGGGCGGAAACTACGTGCGGCAATTTCCGGACGGCTTGGTTCGCCGGATCGTCGCCCGCTGGGATCGGGATATTCCGGTCCCGCTTTTTTTCTATTTTCATATTTGGGAATTGGATCCCGATCAACCGCGCATTACCGCCGCGCCGCCGCTACAGCGCGTGCGCCACTACCGCAATCTTGACGTGATGCTCGACCGGGTGCGCTACTATCTCTCGAATTATCGCTTTTCGCCGATCGCGGATTACTTGGGGCTGCCGGCGCCCAAGCCAGCCGAACTCGAACCGTTGGAGAATGCGTCGTCCGGCGTCGACCTCGGGGCGAGCACGGGTGCCGCGAGTTTGACAACCGTGCTGCCCATAACCGTCGCCGTTCCTTGCTATAACGAGGAGGCGACACTCGGATATCTCGCCAATACGTTGCGAAGCTTCAGCGAGGCAGTGGCGCATGAGTACAAGGTTTTCTACGTATTGGTCGATGACGGCAGCAGCGACCGCACCTGGGAACGGCTCAACGAAATCTTTGGCGATTGGAAAGACTGCTCGCTGGTCCAGCATGCGCGCAACCGGGGCGTGGCGGCGGCGACGCTGACCGGGATAGCCCATGCCCACACCGAGATCGTGTGCACCATTGATTGCGACGGTACCTACGACCCGCTGCAACTGAAAGAAATGGTTCCCTTGTTGGGGCCCGACGTCGATCTCATCACGGCATCGCCCTACCATGAGCTTGGCGAGGTCATAAACGCTCCAGGTTGGCGGTTGTTCCTCTCCAGGGGGCTGTCATTCTTGTATCGCCGCGTGCTTCACCAGAAGCTGGCCACGTATACCAGTTGTTTCCGCGTCTACCGGGCCTCTGCCGTCAGGAACATGACCCTTCGGTATGACGGATTTGTCGGTATCGCGGAGATTCTGAGCCAACTGGACATGAGCGGAAAAGGCGTCGTCGAGTGTCCTGCCGTCATGGAAGTGAGGCTGCTCGGGCATTCGAAAATGAGAAATCTCAAGACCATTCGTGGTCATCTCGAATTGCTTGCCCACATTGTGGTGGAACGGATTTCGCGCCAGTTCCGCCCGCAACAATCAAATCAGACAGGAGAAGTGCCATGAGCCCGCTCACAGCGGTAAACGAAACCGTGATGGAACTGCCATCCGACCAGGATCACACCGGCCGGACGTTCGGGGGCCAAGGAAGAGTTGCGGAACTGTTGACCGGGGTCATCGAAGCAGGACGCTGACCTGCTACCAAGGGCACGGGCGTGTGCCGCCTTGGAAGAGGCGCTTCGCGGAGCTGGTGGGCGCTCCATTCTGCCAGGGTGGCGTGCGCGTCCGGAACCGCGGCGATTCACACCGCGATGGCCGCCATCGATCCCGAGCCGGGCGACGAGATCATCACCACCGCCGATCACCGACATGGGCGCGTTGCGCCGATCCTCTACCAGGGCGCGATCCCGGTGTTCGCCGACGTCGACCCGCACACTACAACGTCACGGCCGAGACCATCGAGCCGCTCAGCAAGCGCACCAAGGCGATCATCGTCACGCACCTGTTCGGCAACCCGTGCGAGATGGACGCGCGATCATGGAGCTGGCTGCAACGGGCTGGCATTCCGGTCATCGAGGACTGCGCCCAGGCCTTCTCCTCGCGCGAGGGACGGCAAGATGGTCGGCACCATCGGCGATATCGGCTGCTTCAGCCTGCAGCAGGGCAAGCACATTACCACCGGCGAGGGCGGCATCGTCCTGACCGGCGCCGACCTTCTCGCCCGCCGCGTCTACCTGTTCATCAACAAGGCCTGGGGCTACGGCGACCAGAACCCGACCACTACTTCCTGGCGCTCAACTACCGCATGACCGAGCTGCAGGGCGCGGTCGCCTGGCGCAGCTCGAGAAGCTCGACAGTGTGGTGTCGAGCAGCGCATCGCGCATGGGCCGCCGAGCTGCGGAGCAGATCGGCGAGATCGCAGGCATCTCGACCCCGCGCGACGCGCCGGATGAACGGCACGCCTACTGGAAGTACTGCCTGCGCGTCGACGAGGCGGAGGTCCCGGGCGGCTCGCCCGCGCTGGGCGCCGGCTCCGCGACGAAGAGGCATCGCCGCGCGCCGCGCTACATCCAGAAGCCCGCCTTTCGGTGCGAGGCTTCGCGATCCAGGGACGTTCGGCAACAGCCGGTTCCCGTTCACGCTCGCGGCGAGGAGGCCGTGGACTACGCCGCCGAGCTTCCCCGGCACCTTCGAGGGCGCTCGCGCGGCGTGCTCGTGCTGCCGTGGAACGAGCGCTACACCGAGACGAGCATGTCGACTACATCGCGGCGCGCAGGCGTTCGGCCCAGAAAGCGCTTGCGGGATGACCAGAAGCGAACATGAGCCGACGCCATTGCGCGCTTCGGCCTGGTCGGTGCGGGCGGCATCGCCCAGGCCTAGGGTGACGGCGCCTCGAAGAGGCGTCGACTCCGCGCGGCGATGGTCGGCATCGCCGACGTTCGGAGAACGCGGCCGCGCTGCCGCCGCGGCGACGGGCGTGCGAGAGCTATCCACACCATGCACGGACTGGTCGACCTCGACGCCGGGCTGATCGACGCCGTCCTCATCTGCACGCCGCCCGTCACCCACGCGGAGATCGCCGCGACTTCATCGCCGAGGCGACGTCCTGTGCGAGAAGCCGCTGAGCCGTCGACCAGCAGCGACGACGCGCGATGGATCAGACAGCCGAGCGCGCAAGGCGTGATGCTGACGATGGCCTCGAAGTTCCGCTACGTCGAGGACGTCATCCGGGCCAAGAGCCTGGTCGACTCCGGGTCCTGGGCGAGTTCGTGCTGTTCGAGAACGCCTTCTGCGTCGGATCGTCGACATGACGGAACGCTGGAACTCGGACCCAGAGATCGAGCGGCGGCGGCGTGCTGATCGACAACGGCACCCACTCCGTCGACATCGCCCGCTACCTGCTGGGGCCGATCGCCGAGGTCCTGGCGGTCGAGGGCAGCGCATCCAGAACCTCGCCGGTCGAGGACACGGCGTCAACCTGTTGCTGCGACACGGAGAGCGGCGCGATCGGTCGCATCGATCTGTCGTGGACGATCAACAAGGACCTACGGACACTACATCCGCATCTACGGCACCCACGGCGAGATCCTCGTCGGCTGGCGTGAGTCCGAAGATCGAACAGTCGATGCCGACTGGGTCGTTTTCGGCAGCGGCTACGACAAGGTGCAGGCATTCTGAGCCAGATCAACAACTTCTGCGGCATCGCCATCCCGGCAACGAGCCGCTGCTGATCACCAACGAGGACGCGATCGCCTCGGCGAGGTGATCGAGGCGGCCTACGGTCCTTGCACCAGGGCAAATGTGAGCGTCACCGCGCCGCCGCCAGCGGACACCAGCCCGATCGACGCCCGCATCTAGCGCGGCAGCTCGGTCGCGGCCATGACCGCATCCACCCGACCGCCCTCGTCGAGAACGGGTGTCGATCGGCGACGGCACGTCGGTATGGGACAATGTCCACATCCGCTCCGTCGCGCATCGGCACCAGTGCATCATCGGCGAGAAGACCTACATCGCCTACGGCGTCGAGATCGGCGACCGCGTCAAGATCAACGCCTTCGTCTACATCTGCACCGGCGTCACCATCGAGACCGGCGTGATGATCGGCGCCGGCACGACCTTCACCAACGACCGTTTCCCCAGCGCCACCACACCGGACCTCTCTGCACTGCGGGACTCCGGGCACCCGACGACCTGACTCTCCGACGCGTGTGCGGGCCGGTGCCACCGATCGGCGCGCGCTGGGTCATCGAGGGAGCCATGGAGATCGGCAGGTTCGCGATGGTCGGCATGGGTGCCGTGGTCACCCGCAGCGTCCCCGATTTTCATCTGGTGATGGACATCCGGCGCGGCCGGTCGGACTAGTCTGCCGTTGTGGCGAACCCATCCTGAGATCTGAGGGCCCTGGGTGGCGTCGGTCATTTCGGAAGAACTTGCCTGCGGTGCCTGCGTTTGCGCCATCGCCTGGATGGCGGAACCGTTGTTGAACTGGCCCCCCGGGAGAACCCGCGCCTCGAGCATGTAATGGCGGCGACCGAACGAAGTTGGTGCGTGGTCGGCGGCGGCATGCTCGGCCTGACCCTCGCTTGGCGGCTGTCCCAGGCCGGGCAACGGGTCACGGTCATGGAAGCGGCGCCGGAATTGGGCGGCCTGGCCTCGGCATGGCAGTTGGATGACATCGTGTGGGATCGCCACTACCACGTCACCTTGCTGTCCGACAGCTATCTGCGCGGCCTGCTCAAGGAACTCGATCTCGACGACGAGTTTCAGTGGTGAACCACTCAAACGGGGTTTTACGCGGACGGCCGGCTGTTCCGGCTGAACAACGCCATCGACTACCTCCGGTTCCCCCTCTCGGTTTTGTCGACAAGGTGCGCCTAGCGGGCACCATCATGGCCGCGTCGCGGATCGAGGATGGGCGGCCGCTCGAGCGCATCCCGCTCACCGACTGGCTTGTCAAGCTCTCGGGCCGACGGGTGCTCGAGCAGATCTGGCGGCCGCTGTTGCGCGCCAAGCTCGGCGACAATTACACTCAGGCGTCCCGCGTCGTTTATCTGGGCGGTGATCCGGCGTCTGTACGCGGCGCGCCGCAGCGGACTGAAGACCGAGATGTTCGGATACATTCTGCAGGGCGCTACGGCCGCATCCTGGAGAGGTTCGCCGAACGGCTCACCGCCGCCGGCGTGGCCCTGGAGCTCGGTTGTCCGGTTGAGCGGATTGAGCGGTCCGAAGACGGCATCCAGGTGCGATCCCGTCTCGGCGACAACCGTTTCGACCAAGTTGTCGTCACGTTCGCCGGACCGTTGGCCGCGCGGGTCTGCGCCGGTTTCAAGGCGGAGGAGACGGAGCGGCTCCAGGGCATTGTCTATCAAGGCATCATCTGCGCTTCCCTGGTGCTCAAGCGACCCCTCGCGGAATATTATCTGACCTACATTACCGACGAGACCATTCCCTTTACCGCGATCGTCGAAATGACCGCGTTGATCGGCACGGACCAGCTGGGCGGGCGGTCTCTGATCTACCTGCCGCGCTACGTGACGGCGGACGACCCGTTTTGGGCACTTTCCGATGGCGAGGTGGAAGAGCGGTTCATGTCGGGACTGAGAAAAATGTACCCTGGCATGGACCCGGAGAACGTGTTGTGCTTCCGTCTTTCTCGCGTGCGGCAGGTTCTGGCGATCTCCACGCTCAACTACTCGGATCGGCTTCCGCCCATGATCACCTCGGTGCCCGGCCTTCACGTGGTCAACTCCGCGCATATCGTGAACGGTACGCTCAACGTCAACGA
>CALOAB010000010.1:0-274024 GCA_942491185.1 uncultured Alphaproteobacteria bacterium
CCTCGTAACCCGCAGCTCTCGGCAGGCCGAAATACCAAGGGCCACTTCTGCCAAAAGGCGAACTGTCATCGCTAAACGTCGAGATCTTCACACTCGGCGAGTCATTTGAGTATATTGCCGCAAAATCAATCGCGGGAGGCAACCATGTTTCGTCTCGCTATTCTTTTGCTTGCTTTGCTTGTTTGGCTAGTTTCTGCCCCGCCGCTTTCGGCTCAAGGGGGCAGTCGAGACCCCCGACGACTGCGACGGCAAGTGCTGGTGCCCGATGATGGTCGTGGTGCTGATGGGATCGTTCATGATGGGCTCGCCCGAGGCCGAGGCGGAGCGCTTCAACGACGAGGACCCGCAGCATCGCGTGACCATCGAGGAACCGTTTGCGATCGGCGTCCACGAGGTGACCTTCGATGAATGGGCCGCCTGCGTCGCCGCTGGTGGCTGCAACGGCTACGAGCCGGATGACGAGGGCTGGGGCCGCGGCCAGCTGCCGGTGGGCAAGGTATCCTGGGATGATGCGCAGGCTTATGCGCAGTGGCTCGCTGCCGAGACCGGCGAAGCCTACCGTCTGCCATCCGAGGCCGAGTGGGAGTATGCCGCGCGCGCCGGAACGACGACGCCGTTCTCTTTCGGCGAGACGATCTCAGCGGAGCAAGCCAGTTACGATGGGACCCGGGCGTACGGGGCCGGAGCCGAAGGCGAGTTTCGCGGGCGTACGATGCCGGTGGGCTCATTCCCCGCCAATGCGTTCGGCTTGCACGACGTCCACGGCAATGCCGCGGAATGGGTCGAGGATTGCTACGTCGGCAACGACTATGTCGGCGCGCCCTCGGATGGCAGTGCGGCGACGAGCGCCTCTTGCGAGCAACGCGTGATGCGGGGCGGCAACGCTCTCAACCATCCGCACAAGGTCCGCTCGGCCTTTCGCGGCTACGACCCGCCGTACTCGCGAGCCTTGTTCAAGGGATTGCGGGTAGCCAGGGACCTGAACTGAGGGCTAAGAGCCTGTCCGATATATCGGCTCTCAGCAAAGGAACCGCCGTGGCACAGCCGCCGGGCACCCATCTGGCCCAGCTCAACGTGGCGACGGCCATCGACGAGCTCGACAGCGACCGGCTCACTGGCTTCATGGCCGCCATCCGCGGCGTCAACAAGCGGGCCGAGACGTCACCGGGCTTCGTCTGGCGGCTGCAGGACGAGATCGGCGCTGCCACGGGCATCCAGGCGCGCAACGATCCGCGGCTGATCGTCAACCTCTCGGTCTGGGCCACGGCCGAGGATCTCGAGCACTTTGTCTGGGGCGCCTTGCACAAGAAGGTCTATGCCAGGAAAGCCAAGTGGTTTGTGCCACCCAAAGCCCACAATCTGGTGATGTGGTGGGTTCCGGTTGGCCATCGGCCGAGGCTGGAGGAGGCCCTGGCCAAGCTCGAACAGCTCGACGCGCGAGGCGCCGCCGCCGACGCCTTCGGCTGGGAGTCCCTGCCCAATGTCCAGCGCTGGCGGACCCAGCGCTGCGCTTGAGGCTTGCCCGGCCACGACTCGGCCACCAAAATGATATAAGTCTACGACATGGAGGCAGGCGCGATGGCGCGAAAGAAGAACAAGGATAAAGAAGAGAGCAAGGCCCCCCCGGCCGCGACCGCAGCGCCCGAGAAAATGAAGCGCAAGACGTTCGAGCAGGAGCTGGAGAAGCTGCAGGTCGAGCTCACCCGGCTGCAGGCCTGGGTCAAGGCCGAGGGCCGCGGATCATCGTGGTCTTCGAGGGCCGCGACACGGCCGGCAAGGGCGGCGTGATCAGCCGGATCACCGAGCGCTGCAGCCCGCGCGTGTTCAAGCACGTGGCGCTGCCGGCACCCTCGGACCGCGAGAAGAGCCAGCTCTACATGCAGCGCTACATGGCCCATTTTCCGGCCGCGGGCGAGATCATCCTGTTCGACCGCTCCTGGTACAACCGGGCCGGCGTCGAGCGGGTGATGGGCTTCTGCACCGAGGACAAGGTCAAGCGCTTCCTCCAGCTCGTGCCTCCGGCCGAGAAGGTGCTCGTCGAGAACGGCATCATCCTGCTCAAGTACTTCCTCGACGTCAGCCAGGACGAGCAGCGCCGCCGCTTCGAGGCCCGGATCGAGGAGCCGATGAAGCACTGGAAGCTGAGCCCGATGGACACCGAATCGGTGCGCCGCTGGTGGGACTACACAGCCGCCTACCAGCGGATGTTCGCGGCGACGCACACCCCCGACACGCCCTGGCACATCGTGCCGGCGGACGACAAGCGCCGTGCCCGGCTCAACCTGATCAGGCACCTGCTCGACAGCATCCCCTACGGCAAGGTGCGGCCGACCTGCCGAAGATCCCGAAGGCGAAGCCACAACCCAAGGGGCCAGCAACCGCTCGAGGCCGGCGAGGTCGTCCCGTCACGATAGCTGCCGACAGAGTACCTGGAGCCGGAACGCCGGCTCTGCCGACGGATTGCCGGTCGGCGATCGCCCGTTGGCTGCCCGGCCTGGCGGCGCTGCTGGCCTATGACCGACGCTGGCTGGGTGCGGACGTGGCGGCCGGGCTGTCGGTCGCGGCCATAGCGCTCCCGGTCGGCATCGCCTACGCGTCGCTGGCCGGCGTCCCGGCCGCCATTGGCATCTATTCGGCGATCTTCCCGCTCTTCGCCTATGCGCTGTTCGGCTCGTCGCGGCAGCTGATCCTCGGCCCCGATGCCGCCACCTGCATCATGGTCGCCGCCACCCTGGCGCCGCTGGCCGCAGGCGATCCTGCGCGTTACCTGGCGCTGGTGCCGATGCTGACGCTGATCACCGGCTGCTTCTACGTGGGCGCCGGCTATGCCAGCCTCGGCTTCTTCGCGAGCTTCCTGTCGCAGCCGATCCTGACCGGCTACCTCAACGGCATCGCCATCGTCATCATCGTCGGCCAGCTGCCCAAGCTGCTGGGCTATCCGAGCGAGGCGGACGAGGTGCTTCCACAGCTGCTCGAGTTTGGACAGCGGCTGGGCCAGTCCCACTTGCCGACCGCCGCTGCTCGGCCTCGGCCTGCTGGCGGTCTTGCTCGTGGTGCGCCGGCTGTCTCCCACCCTGCCGGCCGCCCTGGTCGTGGTGGTGATCGGCATCATCCTCGTCTTCTTCTTGACCCTCGAGGCGTTGGGCGTGCTGACGATCGGCGCTGTGCCCGCAGGCCTGCCGACCTTCGCCCTGGCCGTGTTCAACGTCGAAACCTACCGAAGCCTGCTCGAGAACGCGGCCGGCATCGTGCTGATCAGCTTCACCGGCGGCGTGCTGACCGCCAAGAGCTTCGCCCAGCGCAACGGCTACGAGATCAACGCCAACCAGGAGCTCGTGGCCTTTGGCGCGGCCAATCTCGTCGCCGGCCTGACCCAGGGCTTTCCGGTCACCGGCGCCGACTCCCGCACCGCGGTCAACGACGCCGTGGGCGGCAAGACCCAGCTCGTCGGCATCGTCGCCGCCAGCGCCATGCTGCTGGTGCTGTTCTTTCTCACAGCACCGCTGGCGCTGGTGCCGACGGCAGCGCTCGCCGCCGTCATCGTGATCTCCGCCTTCGGCCTCTTCGATCTCAAGGGCCTTCGCCAGCTCGGCCAGATGAGCCGGCGCGAGGCGCTGATCTCGATCCTCACCACCACCGGTGTGCTCGTGCTCGGCGTTCTCGACGGCGTCGTGGTGGCCGTCGGCCTCTCGCTGGTCTGGATCCTGGCGCTCGCCATCCGCCCGGGCGATGCCGTCCTCGGCCGGGTTCGAGGCCTGAAGGGCTTTCACAGCCAGAGCGACTACCCGCAGGCCGTCACCGAGCCGGGGCTGCTCATCTACCGCTTCAACGCCAACATCGTCTTCTACAACATCGACTACTTCCGCGAGCGCGTGCTCGCGCAGGTGCGTCGATCCACGAAGCCGCTGCGCTGGGTGGTGGTCGATCTCTCCCCGGTCAGCATCATCGACACGACCGCGCTCAACCGCTTCGAAGATTTGCGCGACGAGCTGCAGCTTCGCGATGGCATCACGCTCGCCGTGGCGCGCGCCCGGCAGCAGCTGGCCAAGCATTTCGATCCGAGCTTTATTGCCGAACGCATGGCGGCCGGGCAGACCCTGTTCTTTCCAACGCTGCGTGCCGCCGTCAAAGCCTACAGACGGCAAATGCGCGCCAACGCTGCCGATCCGGCCACGTAGCGCAGCCCCTGCACTGGTCGACGGTCGACGGCAGCAGCCCGGCACTAATCCTGTATCCGGGCATGCCCGAGCACACATCAGACCTAATGGCTGGCCACCCCTCACTACGCCCAAATACGTTAACATATTGTTAACGAGCATCGGCTCGGCGTACCAATGTCCTCGAGAGACCAAGCGTGCTCGCCAAGGAAGCACGCGAATTGGGATGGAGACCCGGCCATGTGGGACGGGAGAGCCTGGCGCTGGTTAACGATCGCGCTCGCCATTTTTGCCCTCGGCGGCAAGGCGTCGGCAACGCCGTTGTCGACGTCCTGGTTCGAGCTGGCCGCGCCGGCACCTCTGATGCGCGACTTCACCGCGGGCACGATCCGCGGCCCGGCCGGCTGGGAAGCCTGGTGCCGTGACGCCGCCGCCAAATGCCGGCGGACGAGTGCCGCCGTCATTGGCCTGGATGACGCGACCGCGGGCGTGCTTGCCCAAGTCTTCGCCACCGTCCTGGCGCGGATCACCCCGGTCGAGGAGCCGCCAGGCCAGGACCATTGGCGGCAGATCGACCATCCGGGCGTCGGCGATTGCGACGACTACGCCATCACCTGGCGCGAGGCCCTGGTCGCCGCCGGCCTGCCGCGCGGTGCCATGGACATCGCCGTCGCCGAGACCGAGCAGGGCGAGATCCACGCCGTCCTCGCCATCCACACCACCCAGGGCACGCTGGTCTTCGACAACCGCTACCCGACGCCGCGCGCCTGGACCAGCCTGCCCTATGCCTGGCTCGCCATCGAGCCGGTGACCACCGAGCTCGCTGCCTGGCAAGCCCTACCGGACCACCAGCGCATCGGCAACACGCCACCGCTCACCGCGGAGGGCGAAGCGCCGCGCTGAGCCGCTGACCAGCGAGCCAGAGGCTCTCAGCGTCCCATCAACGGATGCACCGGCGTCACCAGGCCGACCTGCAAGAGCGCGATGCCCATAGCCGCCAGCAGCAGCCCGCCGAGCAGGGCCACGACGTCGACCGCCCGGCCCACCCGCGCCCCGCTGATCTCCAACCGTTGCGCCACCCGGCCGGCCTGCTCGCGCGCCAGCACCGCCAGAGCGGCGAGGCCCGAGACGGTGAGCGCCGTGCCGATCGACATGGCGATGACCGCCGCAATGCCGGCGAGCCGCAGGTTCAGGGCGATCGCCAGGACCAGCACCAGGATGGCGCCGGAGCAGGGCCGGAGCCCGATCGACAGGATGCCGGCGACGAACGCCTTGCCCGGCGGCGGGGCATGATGGTGGTCATGGTGCCCGCCACAGCCACCACACGCCGCAGCCGTTTGCGGCCGCAACAGATTGCGCCCGTGCCGCCAGACCAGAAAGAGCCCGAGCGCGGCAACGAGGGCGAAGCTCATGAGCTCGATGCGATCGGTGAGCCATTGGCTCTGCCGGGCCGTCTGCGCAAAGACCAGCATCGCCGCGAAGACGACGGTGATGGCGACCACACCCTGGAGCATGGATGCTGTGACCGCGAGTGCGATGCCGCGCCACAGCGTCTCCTTCTGGGTCGCCAGATAGGTGGTGATCACCACCTTGCCGTGCCCCGGCCCGGCTGCATGGAAGACGCCGTAGAGAAAGCCCAGGAGTGCCAGCCAGAGCACGGCAGCCTGGCCGCCCGACTGGACGGCCCTGAGCGCCGTCGCCAGGCCCTGATGCAGCTCGCGCTGCGTCGCCACGATCCAGGCCATCAGCCGGACCCAGGCTGCTCCCGGATCGACAGCGCCGGTGGCCATTGCCACAACGAGGCCACCCGCGAGGACGACGAGGAGCGCCAGTGGCAGCTTGCGCAGGAGATCGCTTCGCCGAGCTGTGCTTCCGGCATCGCTGACCGCCATCGCTAGCTGCAATCGATGGTTGCAAGCTCGGCGAAATGCCGGCCGAGACCGGTCTCGCCGGTCTGGCTCGCATCGAGCATGAAGGCCAGCGACACCTGCTCGGCGGTGGGTGATGGCGGCATGACGAAGATGCTGCAAGCGTCGCTGTCGATACCGTCCAGCACCGGCGAGATGCCTTCCTTGTAGAGCACCTCGATGTAGTAGGTCGGATCATAGACCGCGAGCTCGAACGCCCCATCGGCCGGGTCGGCCGGTGCCGCCAGGGGCACCACGAAGGAGAGCCAGAGCCGTTCGCCCTCGAGCCCCGTTTCATAAGAGCGAACCTCGTCCAGAGCGAGCTTGCGCCCGTCCTGCCGAAGATCGGCGAAGTAGTCGAACTCGCGCAGATTGGCGAGATTGTCGACCGCCACGTCGGTCAGGAACGCGGCCGGCTCGATCCCGGCCGAGACGAACTCCTCGGCGATGAAGGCCGTGTAGAACTCGTCGAACAGCCAATCCAGCTCGATCGCCTCGAGCCGGCCCGCGTCATCGAAGATCAGCCGGCTCTCGAGGTCGATCCAGGAATGCGGATGCGCCAGCGCCGGCAACGGGGCGGCCAACGCTGCGGCCAAAGCGGCGGCGAGCGAGACGGAGCAAACGGACGAGGGCATGACAGTCCTTTGGGCAGACACCGTGCTGACATAAGGTCGGCGTCCGCCAGGCGCAACTTCGGCGACGGGGGTCGTCAGCCGCATGCGCGCGACCTTCCGATCCATCCGAGCAGCAGCGGTCGCACCCTGCTGGTCGACGTCACGAGCCCGCCGGGCTGCTTAACCTCGCCTTAACCATGCCTGCTTATCCTCGGGCGCCTCTCGAGCCCGTTGGAGCAGCAGCCCATGAGCATGGCCGATGTCTGGCAGACGACCCCGGTCGTGCCGACCATCCCCCTGGCCGAAAGCCTGCGCCTGGCAGCCAGCCGCAGCGGCCGCGGCCTCGGCCAGCTGATCAGGGAGCTGGCGAGCCTGACCAGGGCGCCGGGACGGCTGCAGCCCCAGGACTATTTCTACTACCGGCTGTTCGAGCCCGGCATCGATGCCGCAACGCAGCGGCGCTTCGTCGGCAAGCGGCTCGAGGCACGGCTCCACGACCTGACCTGCGACAATGACTGGTGGATCGTCGCCCACGACAAGCTGGTCTGCTACGCCGTGCTGCAGGCTGCGGGCCTGCCCGTGCCGCGTACGCGCGCACTCTACCGCGACGGCGCCGCCTTCGGCACCGGGCATGGCCTGCACTCCCTGCCCGACCGTGAATCGCTCGCAGCCGCGTTGCGCGGTGGCATCGCCTATCCGCTGTTCGGCAAGCCGGTCCGCGGCATCCGCAGCGTCGGCGTGCTGAGCATCGACGGCTATGATGAAGCCACCGACCAGCTGCAGCTCGCCCAGGGCCAGGCGGTCGCCGTCGACGAGGTGGTCGACGCTGTCGGCGTTTATGCCAAGGACGGCTATCTACTGCAGGAACGCATCGCCCAGCACTCGGCGATCGAAGCCTTATGCGGTGCCGCGATCGCCACGGTTCGCCTGATCGTGCTGTTGACGCCGGCAGGCCGGGTCATCCACCGGGCACTCTGGAAGCTGCCCGCCGGCAGCAATGTCGCCGACAATTTCTGGCGGGACGGCAATCTGCTGGCCGCCCTCGATCCCTCGAGCGGCCGGCTCACCCGCGTGGTCGAGGGCGTCGGTGCGCATGCTCGCGAGGTCGACCGCCACCCCACCAGCGGCGCTCCCTTGCTCGGTGTCCAACTGCCCGACTGGGCAGACATCCGCGATCTGGTCGATCGCGCGGCCACAGCACTCCCCGGTGTGCGCATGCAGGCCTGGGACGTGGCGCTCACTGGCGACGGCCCGCTATTGGTCGAGGTCAATATCGGCGGCGACTACAACCTGCCGCAGCTGGCTACCGGCAGCGGCATGCTCGATGCGCCGTTCCGTGCTTTCCTCGAGCATTGCGCGCGCGAGCGCGGGCTCGAGCGCCAGCTGGCCAAGCTCAAGCTCGGCGCGCCTTGAGCGCCTCTTAGAAGCGGACCCGGCGCAGCCGGAGCGCGTTGCCGATCACCGAGACCGAGCTCAGGCTCATCGCCGCGGCAGCGATGATCGGGCTCAAGAGAATGCCCAATAACGGGTAGAGCGCACCAGCGGCAATCGGCACCGCCAGCACGTTGTAGCCGAAGGCAAAGACCAGATTCTGGCGGATATTGGCGAGCACGGCCCGGCTCAGCCGGCGGGCGCGCACGATGCCGGCAAGGTCGCCCTTGACCAGCGTCACCCCGGCGCTCTCCATGGCGACATCGGCGCCGGTGCCCATGGCGATGCCGACATCGGCCACGGCCAGCGCCGGCGCATCGTTGACCCCGTCGCCGGCCATGGCGACCACCCGCCCCTCGCCCTTGAGCCGGCGGATGACCTCGCCCTTGGCCTCGGGCAGCACCTCGGCCTCGACCCGCTCGATGCCGAGCTGCCTGGCCACCGCCTCGGCCGTCCGCCGGTTGTCGCCGGTCAACATGACGATCTCGACGCCCTCGGCCCGCAACGTGTCGAGCGCCTCGCGGGCGCCCGCCTTCAGCGGATCGGAGATGGCCAGCAGGCCCGCCACCTCGCCTTGCACGGCCATGTAGACGACCGTCTCGCCGGCGGCCTGCCGCCGCTCCATGACCGCCTGCAACGATCCAGGCTCCAGCTCGAGCTCGGCGAGCAACGCCGCATTGCCGAGCGCTATGGCCTGCCCCGCGACGGCGCCCTGGACCCCCTTGCCGGTGAGCGATTCGAAGCTCGAGGCAGAATAGCGCTCGAGCGACCGGCTCTCTGCCGCCTCGACGATGGCAGCGCCCAGCGGGTGCTCGCTGCTCCGCTCGAGCCCGGCCGCCAGCGCCAGGAGCGCATCGGCGCCCGGCCCGCCCGGCACCGTCTCGATCCCGACCAGCTCGGGCCGGCCGCGGGTCAGGGTGCCGGTCTTGTCGACGACCAGCGTGTCGACGGCGGCCATGCGCTCCAGCACCTCGGCGTTTTTGACCAGCACCCCGGCCCCGGCACCACGGCCGACGCCCACCATGATCGACATGGGCGTCGCCAGCCCGAGCGCGCAGGGGCAGGCGATGATCAAGACCGAGACCGCGACGATCACGGCATAGGCCATGGCCGGCGGCGGGCCGAGCAGGCTCCAGGCGACGAAAGCCAGCACGGCCACGGCCAGCACGGCGGGCACGAAGTAGCTCGCCACCTTGTCCACCAGACGCTGCACCGGCGCCTGCGAGCGCTGCGCATCGGCCACCAGCTTGACGATCTGCTGCAAGGTGGTGTCGGCGCCGACGCTCGCCACGGTCATGATGAAGCCGCCCCGGCCATTGAGCGTGCCGCCGGTGACCGGGTCACCCTCTTGCTTCTCGACGGGCATCGCCTCGCCGGTCAGCATCGATTCGTCGACGGCGCTCCTGCCTTCGACGACGATGCCGTCGGTCGGCACCTTCTCGCCGGGCCTGACCCGCAGCCGATCGCCGACGCGCAGCTCGTCCAGCTCCACGTCGTGCTCGTCGCCCGCTGCCTCGATCCGCCTCGCCGTGTTGGGCGTCAGCTCGAGCAGTGCGCGAATCGCCCCCGAGGTGCGCTCCCGCGCCTTCAGCTCGAGCACCTGGCCGAGCAGAACCAGCGTCACGATCACGCCCGCCGCCTCGAAATAGAGCCCGACCTGGCCTTGTGCCGTGCGAAAGGCCGCCGGGAACAGACCGGGGACCAACACAGCCACCAGGCTGTAGAGCCAGGCGATGCCGGTGCCGATCGCGACCAGGGTGAACATGTTGTAGTGGCGGGTCTTGAGCGACTGCCAGCCCCGGACGAAGAAGGGCCAGCCGGCCCAGAGCACGATCGGCGTCGCCAGCAGCAGCTCGAGCCCGTTCAGCACCGTCGCCGGCAGCGCCTGGAAGAGGTCGGGCAGCAGATGCCGCCCCATGGCGACGGCGACCAATGGCACGGCGAGAGCCGCCGCCACCCAGAACCGCCGCCGCATGTCGAGATACTCGTCGCTCGGGCCCATATCGGCGGTCACGGTCTCGGGCTCGAGCGCCATGCCGCAGATCGGGCATTCGCCGGGGCCGATCTGCCGGACCTCCAGATGCATCGGGCAGAGAAAGACCGTGCCCTCTGCCACCTTCCCATGATCCACCGGCGCCTTGCCGGCGTGGCCGTGGCAGCAGCCGGCCGGCGCCTCTGAGGCCGGCACGGGCGCGGACTCGGGCGTCTGACGATCTCGGACCTCGACGGCCATGGCACCTCTCCCTCGACAAGCCAACCGCCCAGCTAGTCCTTCCAGCAACTGGAAGGTCAAGGCGAAAAATGCAGGAAGCTCGCGCGCCGACGCGATCGCGCAGCCGGTGCCAGGCGCATCTCGCGGCGACGCCGACAGCGCGCCGCCGGCGCAGCGCAAGGCGCCGGACCGAGGTGACCGGCGGCCGCGCCGGCGCGACGATCGCGGGCCGGCCCTGTGGCCAGAACCCTTGTGCCGGCTGGCCCGGTGAGTATCAATGCGCGGGCGAAAGCCATTAAGGGAGGACGACAATGCGTGTGTCAGAGCTGCGGGCCTTCGACAAGCAGGCGCTCGTCACCATCGACGGCACCGCCACCGTGCGGGACGCCGTGAAGACCATGGCCGAGAAATCGATCGGTGCCATCCTCATCGTCGAGGCCGGCAAGGTGGCCGGCATCTTCACCGAGCGCGACCTGATGACCAAGGTCGTGGGCAAGGAGCTGGACCCGAGCTCGACCCTGATCGCCGATGTGATGACCGGCTCGCCGAAGACCGCGCGGGCGAACGACGCGGCGATCGACAGCCTCGAGCTGATGGCCTCGGGCGGCTTTCGGCATCTGCCGGTGGTCGATGACGAGGGCCACCCCATCGGCATCGTGAGCCAGCGCGACTTCGTCGCGACCACCCTGCCCCAGGCCTTGTCGCTCGCCCGGCAGACGGCGCAGGCGACGGTCGCCAAGCGCTACCAGCCGGTGACCATCATCGCCAGCGTCGTCGCCTACACGCTGGTGATCGTCCTCGCCGTCTCGATCTTCACCTGAGACCGGGCCGACCGCCCGGCCGGAGAGAACGCGACAAATTCTAAGGTCGAGGCGCCCGCTTGCTCAAGATGCGCTGCAGCGTTCGGCGGTGCATGTTGAGCCGGCGCGCCGTCTCCGAGACATTGCGGTTGCACTGCTCGAACACCCGCTGGATGTGCTCCCAGCGCACCCGGTCCGCCGACATGGGCGAATCGTCCACCGTGGAGTCGACATCCCCGACCAGTGCGGCGGCCAGCTCCTCCGGCTTCACCGGCTTCGCCAGGTAGGCGAGCGCCCCGGCCTTGGCGGCGACGATGCTGGACGCGATACTGTCATAGCCGGTCAGCACCACGACCCGCAGCCCCGGACGCAGGGTCTGCAACGACTCGACCAGCTCCATGCCGTGACCGTCACCGAGATTGAGGTCGATCACGGCGAAATCCGGCTGAAACGTGGCCGCTACGTCGTAGGCCTCGCGCAACGACTCGGCGGTTGCCACCTCGTAGCCGACGCGCTCGAGCGAGCGCACGAGATTGCGCCGCAAGGGCGCATCGTCGTCGACCAGGAGCAAGCGCCCCGCCTGACCCGGCGGCGCTGTGCCGGCACCCGTTTCGGTTCCGCCGATCATCAGAGCCTCCAGTTCTTTCTCGTCGGCCGCGCTGCGTGCCCGGCTGGCACATCTCGACGGCCGCTTGCCGCCAAGCGCGACACTACTCCCTGGGCGCCCGCTTGTTGAGGATACGCTGCAGCGTGCGGCGGTGCATGTTGAGCCGTCGTGCCGTTTCGGACACATTGCGGTTGCACTGCTCGAACACCCGCTGGATGTGCTCCCAACGCACCCGGTCCGCCGACATCGGGTTGGCCGGCGGCGGCGGCAAGCCGCTGCCGGTGCTCAGCAGTGCTGCGATCACGTCGTCAGCGTCGGCAGGCTTGGCGATGTAGTCGACGGCACCGGCCTTGATCGCCGCCACCGCTGTCGCGATGTTGCCGTAGCCGGTGAGCACGACGATCCGCACGCCGGCATGCAGCTCGCGGATGCGGGTCACGAGGTCGATGCCAGAGCCGTCCTCAAGACGCAGATCGATCACCGCATAGGCCGGCTTGATCGAATGCGCGATGTTCAGGCCCTCCTTCAGGCTCTCGCCCGCATAGACCTGAAAGCCCCGCCGCTCCATCGCCCGCTGCAGGCTGCGGCGCAGCGGCGCGTCGTCGTCGACCAGCATCAGCACCGGCGGCTCGCCGGTGGTCAGGCGCTGGTGCACCGGCTCGTTCAACGTTTCCATCTCAATCGTCACAGTGAGGACTCCCGTCCTATCTGTTCAAGGGCGCCGGTTGGCCACTCGATGGCGACCAAAGCACCTTTCTCGCGGTGAGACAACTTGTCTCGGTTGGCAAAATGGACCTTGGCCCCCGTTCGGGCAAGCAGCGTCTTGGCAATGAAGACGCCCAGCCCAAGGCCGCCTTCCTTGCGACGGGTGGAGAGATACGGCTCTCCCAGCCAGTCGAGCACCTCGGGCGTGAAGCCCGGACCGTCATCGGCGATCTCGACACTCACCGCCCCCTGCCGGACGTGAACGCTGATCTGCACGCGTGTCTGGGCGAATCTGACGGCATTGTCGATGAAGTTGGTCATGGCATGACGCAGCTCCGGCGCCCAGGCGACAACTGGCTCAGCCTGCAGCGGCGCCACGGACGCCGTCACCTCGACCGTCACGGCGCGGCCGCGATAGGCATCGGCCATGGTGTCGAGCAGGCTGGAAAGCGGTGCTCGCGAGAAGCTCGAGTGCCGCTTGTCGCGGTCGCCGCCCCGACCGAGCGTCGCCAGCATCTCGCGGCAGCGCTTGGCCTGCGCCAGCAGCTCGTCGACGTCCTCCTTGAGCGGGCTCGACGCCGGCAGCTCGCGCACCAGCTCCTTGGCGATGATGTTGATGGTCCCGAGCGGCGTGCCCAGCATGTGGGCCGCCGCCGCCGCCTGGCCACCCAGGGCGGAAAGCTCCTGCTCGCGGGCCAACGCCAGCTGGGTCGCCGCGAGCGCCAGCGCGTGTCGCCGCGCATCGTCGGCCAGACGCCAGACATAGCCCGCCACCATCGAGACGGCGAGCGACATCGCCAGCCAGACGCCGAACAGATAGAGCGGCGGCAGGCTGAGGCCGCCATCGAGCCACGGCAGCTCGCTCGGCAGCGCCGCCATGGTGGCGAGCGACAGCAGGGCAGCGGCCGTGAGCCCGGCCGTGCGTTGCCGGCCCAACGTCGCTGCACCGAGCCCAACCGGCAGCACGAGCAGGAGCATGAACGGATTTTGCAGCCCACCGGTCATCGCCAGCAGGTAGGCGAGCTGCAAGACATCGAAGAGCATCAGCGCGAAAATCGGATTCTCACCCAGACGATCAGCTGGTGCTCCAATGACTTGCAGAAAAATGTTCAGCGCCAAGGTGACCAGAAGGGCGGGGACCAGCCAGTGCATCGGCAACTCGATGCCGAGCGAGAAATGGACGAATAGAATGGTGAAGACCTGACCGCCCAGCGCTACCCAACGCATCACCGCGAGGGTGAAGAATCGCACCTGCCCCTCGCCGAGCCCGCCGCCAGAGCCGAGCTCCCGCAGCCATCGCCGCAGCACGCCGGCAGACGCGTCGTCCTTGCTGTCATCGGCGGCAGTGCCGCGGGGCAGTGTCTCGTTGGCCATCGGTGTTCCCTCAGAGCTGGTCCGTGACGGTCACGCAGCTCTGCGTCGGCTGGCGATCGATGACCGGCGCGGCGTCCAGCGCAGCCTCGCGATACCGGAACCCAGCGCGAGCCATTCGCCGAAGCCGATCATCAGCTCGCCCGCAGTCGAGGCACGTATCGTGCACCAAGAATGATCTATTGCACGCCCATGACAAGGGCGTCGTCACCTTGAGGGCGAACAGGCGAGTGGTGCGAACGACGAAAAGAAGCCCGCCCGGGAGACCCGGACGGGCTCGAATTGGCGGGCGCAAGCGCCCTCTCGCAACGGCGGCGCCACAGCGCCCGACGGCGACGACACAGGGCTGGATCGCAAGGCCCTGAACCGCGGAGACCGCCAAGCCTGCAACTGCTGCAGCACCGACGCTATTTGTCGGCTTGAGCACGCCGGTACGCGCAATGTCAAGAAGAACGGGAAAAAGTGGGTCAAAGTGACCACGAATGGTCAACTAACAATACAGTTCAACCTGAAGAAGAATACGTCGAGTTACCAAGTCCCCCGCCCCAGTTCTCAGCATCCCAGACGGCTGCCCAGCCGATCATAGAGTGTCGGGACGACTGACGCCCACGCAATCGCGCGGTCTGGAGAAATATTGCCGTCGGCGCGGGCAAGCGCGCGGCGCAGGGCACCGATCTCGGCGCGTTCGCGCACCTGACGCAGGTTCAAGACCGCGTAATCCTCGTCCTCGGCGGCGAGATCGAGGTCGGCGCGACCGATTCGCTTGCTCTCGGCCATGATGATCGCCCGCTTCAGCCGGTTCTGCAGCTCGCGCACGTTGCCGGGCCAGGCGTAGGCGTCGATGGCGTCGAGCGCCTCGGCGGTCAGCGTCACCCGCTTCTTGCCGAGCTCGTCGACGAAGCGAGCGAGGAAATGCCGGGCGAGCAGGATCGCATCGCCGGCACGATCGCGGAGCGGTGGCATCTCCAGGGTCATCTCGGTGAGCCGGTAGTAGAGATCCTCGCGGAACGTGCCGGCGGCGATCAACTCAGGTAGATCACGATGCGTCGCCGAAATGACCCGAACGTCGAGCGGGATCTCCTGCCGACCGCCCAGCCGCTCGACCATCCGCTCCTGGAGAAAGCGCAGGAGCTTGGCCTGCAGTTCCAGCGGCAGATCACCGATCTCGTCGAGAAACAGCGTGCCGCTCTGCGCCAGCTCGATCTTGCCCGGCGTCTGCCGGTAGGCGCCGGTGAACGCACCACGCTCGTAGCCGAAGAGCTCGGCCTCGAGCAGGGTCGGTGGAATGGCCGCACAGTTGATCGCGACAAAGCGCTGGTCGCGGCGCGGGCTCGCCGCATGCAGCGCCTGCGCCGCCAGCTCCTTGCCGGTGCCGCTCTCGCCCAGGAGCGTGACGCTGACATCGGTGGGCCCGGCCCGCTCGAGCGCGCGGTAGAGCTGCAGCATGGCCGGGCTGTCGCCGATCATGCCGAAGAACCGGCTCGGTGAGCCGCGGGCCAGGAGTCGCGCGTTCTCCGTCTCGAGCTCGCTCAGGTAGAAGGAGCGATCGAGCAGCAGCGCCAGATGATCCGGGTCGACCGGCTTGTTGTGGAAATCATGCGCCCCGGCGGCGATCGCATCCAGCGCATGCTGGTGGCCCTCCTGGCCGGTCATCACGATGACCTTGGTCGCCGGCGCCAACGCCAGCACCTCGCCCAAGGTGGCAAAGCCCTCGCGCACCCCGCCCTCGTCCGGCGGCAGGCCGAGATCGAGCAGCACCACCTGCGGCTCGTTGGCGCGCAGCAGCGCCAGCGCCTGCTCGCGGGTGCCGGCCTCCAGCACCTCGAATGCATCGAGCGACCAGCGCAGCTGCTTGCGCAACGCCAAATCGTCCTCGACGACGAGCAGCCGCCGCTCGGTCATGTCGTTACCTCCTCGAGATGCGGCAGGCACAGCGCAATGGTGGTGCCGTGGGCCGGGCTCGATTGCAGATCGAAGCGGCCGCCAACTCGCTCCACCGTGTTGCGCGCCTGGTCGAGCCCGAGTCCGAGCCCGCCGGGCTTGCGGCTGGTGAACGACCGCTGCCGACCGGCGCTCACCATGATCTCAGGCGGCATGCCGGGGCCATCGTCGGCGACCACCACCGCAGCCATGCGGTCGCGCTGCTCGAGCCCGAGCCGCACCCGGCCGCCCGGCCCCACCGCCTGCAGCGCATTGTCGACCAGATGCTCGATCGCCGTCTCGAGCGCGTCGGCCTCGACCCGGGCGGCGACCGGGGGCAGGGGCTCGTCGATGGCGATCCGCTGATCGGCCCGCCTGGCCGCCACCTTACGCAAGAGCGGCGCCAGCGGCACCCGATCGAGCCGCGGGTTGCGCTCCTGGCGCAGCTGGTCGATCAGCCGGTTCATCCGCTGCACCGAGAACTCGAGCGTCTCCAGCATGTCGTCGTAGAAGGCCGGGTTGCCGCGATGGCGCTTGGCGTTGGCGAGGGTCAAGGACAGCTCGGCAGCGACGTTCTTCACGTCGTGCATGACGTAGGCGAAGCGGCGCGTGAAGTTCTCGTACTGCCTGGCATTGCTCAGCTGCCGGGCGGCCTCGTCCTCGGCCAGATACGACGTGGCCTGACGCGCGACCAGGGTCAGGAGCTCGCGGTCCTCGTGGTCGAGCGGCCGCGGATGGGGCGGCGGGCCCAGGGTCAAGAAGCCGAACAGCACATCCTTGTAGACCAGCGGCAGGACCAGCCAGACCGACTTCCGTGCCGGCAGGAAGGGGGGCCAGTCGATACTTCGCGGAAAGGGCGTCGTCGGTCGCGCGGTTCGCCAGGCACCGGGCATCGGCTCGATCACGTCATTGCGCGCCTCGACCGCCAGCAAGGCGGTGCCGAAGCCGGGGGCGCTCCCTGAGCGAATGTCCAGGCTGGCAGGGCCACTCGCCGCGACCCAGCGGTAGCGATCGTCCCCCTCGGCGAGCCAGATCGCCCCGTCGCCGGCGCCAACGGTTCCGGCGACCGCCCGGATGACGCGCTCCGGCAGATCGTCGCTCAACCGGGGATCGGCGCCGGTCAGGACGTCGACGAAGCCCGGCCAGACGGACCGATAGTCGTAGCGATGCGCACTGAAGCAACGCGCATAGAAAGCGTCCATCCGCCGCCCGGCGCCGGGTGCGAGCGCGGTGCCGAGAATGGCCAGCGCCGCCGGCAGGAAGACGGCCAGGCCGATCGCTGGCCCGGCCCAGCGGCCGAGCCATGCAGCCCCCGCGGCAGCGGCCAGCAGCGCCGTGGCCATCGCCGTGGCCACCAGGGCCAGGCGCCGCGCCTTCGGCGACAACGCCACGGTCCGGCTCGGCAGTGGCGGTGCAGCGGCACCGAGCAGCAAAAAGGGCACGAGGAGGGCGCGGAGCAGCGGCCGGAGCATCTCGACTACCGCCTGCAGCTCGGCATCCGCCAAGGTCAGGGCTGCGAGCAGGACGTCGAAGGCGAAGCCGATGCCGAGCGCCAGGAACAGCATCCGCCCACCGAAGCTGGGCAGGCTGCTGAAGCTGCCGGCAAGTGCCGTGACGATGAAGAGACCGATGATCGCCGTCGCCGCCATGGCCATCAGCCAAGGATCGGCCGGCGCCACGACGGCGATCACGATGGTCAAGAGCACGGCGAGAACGGCGACCAGCCGTGCCAGCTTGTCGTCCAGCACATGACCGACGGCCGCCAGCAGGATGACCCACAGCACGACCTCGATCAGCACCACCGGGCGTGATGCAGCGACACCCAGCAGTGCCGCGACCAACCCGGTGAGCGCGGTCGTGACGGCGGCGATGAAGTAGAGCCCGGCGAGCCCGTTCGCCGGTCGCGGCCGGCCGGCAGCGATCAGCAACGCCAGCATGCCGTTGGCGAGAAAGGCCAAGACGCCGAAGCCGCCGGCGAGAAAATCGAGCGTCGCGGTCATCGACGCTCCAGAACCCTTGCCCACGCCACATTCGGCGGCCGAAACCAAGGCACCAGGGCCACATCGGCCAAGTGCCCATACTGCTTGCTCGGCATGTGTTGGCTGCCCGACTGAGGTTGCTCTCTCGTTTCTGTGCGCGCTGAGCCATGCCCTGCCCGCGCGCAGCCTACCCGGTTACGAATGCTACTGTTCGGCCGTGCTGTCCAGGGCCGCGGCCACCTCGAGCAGCACGATCCGCCCGGCGCCGTAGCGCCGTTCATCAATGGCTGTAAAGCAGGTCGACACCTCGAAACCTTCGCGCGCAGCGAGCTCGACGACGACCAGGGCACCTTCGGCGAGCCAGCCGCCCGCGATCAGCGAGGCCAGCGCCGGTGCGGCGAGGCCGCTGTCGTAAGGCGGGTCGAGATAGACGATGTCGGCGGGCGCCGTCGCCCGGGGCAACCGGGTCGCATCACCGATCAGCAGGCGGGCCCGCTCGCTCTCGCCGAGCTTGGCGAGATTGCGCCGGAGAGCAGCCGCCACTGCCCGGTCGGCCTCGACCGCAATGAGCCTTGCAGCACCACGCGACAGGGCCTCGAGGCCGATCGCACCACTGCCGGCGAAGAGATCAAGAAAGCACCGCCCCGCAATGCCGGGCGGTCGGTGCTCGAGCATCGAGAAGACCGCCTCGCGCAGCCGCTCGGCGCTGGGCCGGACGACCGTGCCCGTCGGCACCTCGAGGCGCCGGCCACGATGCCGCCCGGCGATGATCCGCGGCGGGCTCACCGTCGCCGCGCGCGAGCCGGCGGACGGCGCGGCGGTTTGGCTGGCTCGCCATTGCCGGCTGCAGAATCCTTGCCGGCGCCGGCCTTGACCGCCGCATGGCTGCGCGACGCCGGCAGCGTGAGCTGGGCCGCCATGCCGCCGAGCTGCTCCTTCAAGACCTTGGGCGTCACCTCCTCGATGCCGCCGCGCTTCAGCGCACCCAGCTGAAACGGGCCGTAGGCCGTGCGAATCAGACGGCTCACGTCGAGACCGAGATGGAACAGCACCCGGCGAACCTCGCGGTTCTTGCCTTCCCGCAAGCCCACCTTGAGCCAGGCATTGGCGCCGGTGCGGGTCTCCTCCTCGGCCTTGATCGAGCCGTAGCGCACGCCCTCGATCTCGATCCCATCCTCGAGCGCCTTGAGCGCGTCGGGATTGACGGTGCCATAGACCCTGACCCGATAGCGCCTGAGCCAGCCGGTGGCCGGCAGCTCGAGCATCCGCTTCAAGGCTCCGTCATTGGTCAAGAGCAAGAGGCCCTCGGAATTGATGTCGAGCCGGCCCACCGGCATCAGCCGCGGCAGCTCGATGCCTAGCTGATTGACGCCCAGCCGTTCGGTGACCGTCGGCCGGCCCTCGGGATCGCGCGCGGTGGTCACCACGCCTTCCGGCTTGTAGTAGCGAAACAGCCGCGTCGGCTCGGCTGCCTTCAGCCGCTCGCCGTCGATGCGGATCTCCTGCGCGGCGGTCACGTTCAAGGCCGGGCTCTCGATCGGTGTGCCGTCGACAGCCACCCTGCCCTCGGCGATCAGCCGCTCGGCATCCCGCCTGGAGCAGTAGCCGGACCGTGCGATCCGCTTGGCGATCCGCTCGCCCTCATGTGTCGATGCCGGCTCGGGTGTCGGCGTCGGCCCCGGCTCGCCGCTCATCGCCCCGCAACCCGGTCGGCGGCAGCGGCGACGGAAGCCCGCTCGGCGGCGACCGCGACAAAGCCCTCGAGGATCCGCCCATCGCCCGGGCTGATGAGGAACTCGGGGTGCCACTGCACGCCGAGGCAGAAGCGATAGCCCAGATGCTCGATCGCCTCGACGACGCCGTCCGGTGCGGTGGCCGAGACCCGCACGTCCGGGCCGGCGCGATCGACCGATTGATGGTGCGCCGAGTTGACCGCCAAAGTGGTGGTGCCGACCAGCCGGTGCAGCAGCGAGCCCTCGATGACATCGACGTTGTGGCCGGCCTCGTCGCGCGGGTTGGGCTGCTCGTGCGCCAGCGGCTCGGCCACGGTCTCGGGGATGTGCTGGATCAGCGTGCCGCCGAGGACGACGTTGAGCAGCTGCTGGCCGCCGCAAATGCCGAGCACCGGCAGGTCGCGATCCAAAGCTCCCTTGGTGATCGCCCACTCGAAGGCCGTTCGCCCGGCCTTCAGATCGACGGTGGGGTGGCGCTCGCTCGCTCCGTAGAGCGCTGGATCGACGTCGAAGGCGCCGCCGGTGACGACGAGGCCGTCGAGCTGGTCGAGATAGGCAGGGATCAGCCCAGCTGGCACATGCGGCAAGGCCAGTGGCAGGCCGCCCGCATCGATGATCGAGCTGGCATAGTTCTGCCGCAGCGCGAACCAGGGAAACTTGGAGTAGCCACCCGGCTCCTCGGAGTCCAAGGTGACGCCGATGCGCGGACGGGTAGCGCTGGAGGATTTTGCTGACATGGCGGAGAGTTAGGCCTTGGCTGACACGGCCGCAAGCGGCGGCTTCGCAATTGACGTGGTGCGCGCCATTCTGGCCGAGGCGAGCTGGATCGAGCTCGCGGCGCCTGTCGTGTTCCTCGCCTGCTGGGTGGGCTACTGGCTGGTCGCCGACTTCCTGCAGCTCGGCCAAGCGCTCCTTGATGCAACGCATGAACGAGTATCGCCACGCCTGGCTCATGCAGATGCTGGTCCGCGACAACCGCATGGTCGATGTCCAGGTGGTGCAGACGCTGGTCCACAACGTCTCCTTCTTCGCATCCTCGACCATCCTCATCGTCGGCGGCTTCGTCGCCGTGCTGGGGGCCAGCGAGCAGGCACGCGCCATCATCGCCGAGATTCCCTTCGCCGAGCGCGCCAGCCCGCTGGTCTGGGATCTCAAGATCCTGCTCTTGATCGTCATCTTCGTCTACGCCTTCTTCAAGTTCACCTGGTCACTCCGCCAGTTCAACTATGTGGCTGTTTTAATTGGCGCGGCACCCTATGGCCAGTCGCCCGAGAACAACCGCATGGCGCACCAGATCGCCATCGTTGCCACCCGCGCCGGCGACCACTTCAATCGGGCGATGCGGGCCTACTATTTCGGGCTGGCTGCCCTTTCCTGGTTCATCCAGTCCTGGCTCTTCGTCCTCTGCTCGGTTCTGGTGATCTTGATCATCTACCGCCGCGAGTATCGCTCGGCGGTGCTCGCCGTGCTGGGTCCGGTGGGCCAGCCGATCCCCGGCATGCCGCCCGAGCGCTGATCGTCGTGAACCGAGCGTCGGGTGCTGGCCGTCGCGCACCGCTCGTCGCGAGCCCACCGTCGGCAGCGGCTTGTCCCGCCCGCGACCACCACCTATTCTTCGGCCATGACGGAGCCTCAAGAGCCCCTCGCGTCGTTCGACACCGGCATGGGCGGCCGGCCATCACTGGCCCTCGCCCGACTGGAGCCCCGATGTCCCGCCCCGCTATTCGCCGCCTGTTGCCACTGCTCATGCTGGTGAGCCTGCTCACCGCCTGCGGTCTCGGCGCCGCGCCCGAGGCCGAGCGCCTGGCGCTCGATCCGCTGACCCTGGAGCGCACCGGCAAGCCCAACGACTTCCTGGTCTGCCCGGAAGGCCTGTGCACGGCGGTCGCCGACCGCACCGGCCCCGTCCTGGCGATGGCGCCTGCCGACCAGCTGCGGCTGTGGGAGGAGGTGATCGCCGCCAGCCCGCGCACCCGGCTGCTCGAGATCGACGAGACGACGCTCTTGATCCACGCCGAGCAGCGCTCGCGGGTCTTTCGCTTCGTCGACACCATCGCCATCCACGTCCTGCCGGCGGGCGACGGCGGCAGCACGTTTGCCGCCTATTCCAGGTCCGAGCTCGGCTATAGCGACATGGGCGTCAATCAGGCGCGGCTCGAGGAATGGATCGCCCGGCTCGAGACGGCAGCCGGCGCCGCCTGAGGCTGAAAGCCACAACCGCAGGTTAGCGTTGCGTGTGGCCTGAATTCCGGCCAGGGTTATCTTACGGCAATCCGCCGACTGCCCTCGCTAGCCGGGAATAAACTATGCGGTTGAACCAATACCGGGCACTAAAGACCCTGAAGAGAACAAGTCTTTTCTTGGCGCTGACCATCGCTTCATTCGGCCTCGTCGCAGCGGAGCGGCACGCAGGGGCCGCCCAGCCGCCTCCCGACTACCGCCTGGTCTGGAGCGACGAGTTCAACACGCTGAAGCTGGGTAACCGGAAGGGCGCGTGGCTTCCCTATTGGCGGACCTGGGGCGTTCGCCATCTCAGCGGCAACAACGACCAGGCCGGAAAGTTTGCGGACGACGAGCCGCTCAAGGGCGGCATCACCGCCGGCGCGATGCTGGAGCGCGAGGGCCGCTGGGGCGATGGCCCCTACCTGCACGAGGCCTCGGGCGGCACGCTCAAGCTGCGCGCCTACCCGTTGAGCAGCGCTGGCAGGGCCAAGGCCTTCGGCTTTCCCTTCATCGCCTCGATGATCAGTGGCGAGCAGCTGCCAGCGCAAAACCAGGGCTACTGGGAAACCCGGCTGCGCATCAACCGACTCGGCGACGGCATGCATCTCGGCGTCTGGCTGCTCGGTGACGAGCACGAGTGGCCGCCCGAGATCGACATCCTCGAGGTGGTCGGCCTGGATCCGGCAAAGTTCCACGCCAACACGCATGTGCGCGAGGGCAAAGCCCCCTACATCACGGGCTACAGAGCGCCCAATGGCGCGCGTGGCTGGCACACGTTCGGCTTCGAGTGGACCGACGACCGAATGCGCTGGACCGTGAATGGCAAGACGGTCCGCGAGCACGAGAATCTCTACGGCGACGTCCGCCTCTATTTCCTCGTCTCCTGGGAAATCGGCGGCAAGTGGCCCGGCAAGCCGACCGGCAACACACCCTGGCCGGGCGAGGTCGAGATCGACTACGTCCGCCTCTACGAGAAGATGCCCGCCGGGCAAGCCGTCACCAGCTCGCGCGCCCCGGCCGAGCCGACCCCCACCCCGCCAACCCCGAGCGAAGCGGCACCCGAGCCAGTGAGCACGACGAAAACGCCGCCACCGGCACCAGCCGACGAGCCAAAGCCAGCCGCCGAGCCAAAGCCGGTCGCCGCGCCGAAGCCAGCCGCCACCCCGCAACCCGCAAGCGATCCTGAGCCGATCGCGGCACCTCAGCCGGCGACCGAGCCGCGGCAAGACCCCGAGCCGAAGCCGGCCACCGCGGAGAAGCCAAAGCCTGAGCCGATACAAGTGGCCGAGCCTGAGCCGACGCCTGAGCCGAAAGAAGCGGCCGAGCCTGAGCAAACCCCGAAGCCGAAGCCACCCGCCGACTCGTCGGCAGGCGTGGTCGCGACGCCCGTGGCGCCTCAGCCACCGCCAGCGACGGTGACGCCCCAACCGGCTGTCCCGCCGCAGTGGCGCCAGGCCTGGCGACTCGACATGCAGCGCCGCTTGAGCTTCGCCTTTCCACAGATCCCCAAGCCGAGCGCGGCGCCGAGCACCCAGCCGGCGCCCGCCCAAGTGATGCCGCGCAGCCTCGCCGACTGGCGCGCAATGCGCGACCGTGCCTGGATGTTCCGCTTCACCGACTAGCCACGGCACCTGGGCGGCTTGACCGCCCAGGCCCGAGCCGCCAAGCTCCCGCCGCAAATCGCCTGCAGGGGAGGCAAGGCGCCTTGGCGTCCAGGGAAACCGACACACCCGAGCGCCCGGTCGTCGAGCTGGAGCGCATCACCAAGCGCTACGGCAAGGTGCAGGCGCTGGACGGCGTCGATCTTGCCGTGGGCCCCAACGAGATCCTCGGCCTGATCGGCGACAATGGTGCCGGCAAGTCGACCATCATCAAGATCCTGACCGGCGTCGAGCGGCCGACCTCCGGCACCATGCGGATCAAGGGCCAGCCCATCGACTTCAGCACTTATGGTGTCCGCGAGGCGCACGACCACGGCATCGAGACCGTCTATCAACAAAAAAGCCTGGGCGACAAGCAGCCGCTCTGGCGCAACTTCTTCGTCGGCCGCAACCTCACCAACAAATGGGGCTTCATCGACGTCAAGCGGCAGAAGGAGCTCGCCAACGACGTCCTGAAGGGTGCGATCGGCTTCAGGGGCGTCGGCATCGACGTCGACGCCACCGCCGGCAACCTCTCCGGCGGCGAGCGCCAGGGCATCTGCATCGGCCGCGCCATGCATTTCGACGCCGACCTCATCATCCTCGACGAGCCCACCGTGGCCTTGGCCGTCAAGGAGGTCGGCAAGGTCCTCTCCTTCATCGAGACGATCAAGAGCTCCGGCCGCGCCTGCCTCTATGTCGAGCACAATCTGGCGCATGTCCACGCCATGGCGGATCGCATGCTGATCGTCGACCGCGGCCGCATCGTGGCCCAGGTGATGCGGGACGAGATGACCGTGCGCGAGCTCACCGAGCACTTCCTCGACCTGCAGCGCGCCGGCGAGCGCGACGGCCAGCCGCACGGGCAGACCGCCTGATGCTCCGCCACCTCAACCGCATCGAAGGCCTGCCGATCATCCTGGTCTTCGCGGTCGTGGTCGGCATCTTCATGTACCTCGCCCCCGGCACCTTCCTCTCGGATCGGATCTACGTCTCGCTGCTGATCACCATGGCGCCGCTGCTGCTGGTCGCCCTGGGCCTGACCCTGGTCATCGCATCCGGGCAGATCGACCTCTCCTTCCCCTCGATCATCGCCCTTTCCGGCTTCGTCTTCGCCGCCTTCTACCGCTTCGACCAGCTGCCGCTCCTGGCCTTCCTCGCCGAGGGCGCCGATCCCGAAGCCATCACCGCGATGCGCGCCTGGCTGATCTGGCCGGGTGCGATCCTCGCCGTCCTCACCGGCGCTGGCGCCGGCTGGCTCAACGGCGTCCTGATCGCCAGGCTCAACATCCCATCGATCATCCTGACGCTCGCCACCCTCTTCCTCTGGCGCGGCGTCGCCGTCGTCCTAGCGGGCGGGCTCAGCTACAACCTCCGCGGCGTGCGCGACACCGCACTTTGGCAAGTGACCACCGGCCGCCTCTTCGACTGGCTGCCGCTGCAGGCGCTCTGGGTCGTGCTGATCGCCATCGCCTTGTGGTTCATCCTCAACCGCCACCGCTTCGGCGAGGCGCTGCTCTTCCTCGGCGACAATGCCGAGGTGGCCCGCGTCATGGGCATCGATGTGGGCCTGACGCGGATCAAGCTCTTCACGCTGATGGGCGCCTTGGCCGGCCTCTCCGGCGTCTTCCTCACGGCCGAGAACATCACCTTCTACACCAACCAGGGCCAGGGCTTCCTGCTGCTCGCCATGGCCGGCGTCTTCATCGGCGGCACCTCGATCTATGGCGGCTCCGGCAGCATCGTCGGCACCGTCTTCGGCATCCTCATCGTCCTGGTCGTCCAGGCCGGCATCGTCGCCGCCGGCGTCCAGGGTTTTTGGAACGACGTGGTGATCGGCCTCATCTTCATCACCGCCGTCGTCTTCCACCTCTCGCTGGAGCGGGCCGAGCGCTTCGGCGGAACAGGCAATGCTCGGTAACAACAGGGAGCCAGAACCGTCATGCTGAGAACTCTACTCGCCACGACAGCGACCCTCGCCATCGGCGCCACGGCGCTGCCCGCCATGAGCCAGGATCTCCTGGGCGCAGGCCAGACCATCTACATGCAGATGGGCGGCCCGCCCGGCGGCCCCGCCACCCTGCCCCGCGCCAATGGTGCGAAGGACGCCGCCCGCCACCTCGGCGCCGACCTGGTCGAGCAATACTCCGGCTGGCTGCCCGACGTCATGGTCCAGCAGTTCCGCGAGGCCCTGGCAGCCTCGCCCGACTGCATCGTCATCATGGGCCACCCCGGCGGCGACGCCTTCCAGGACCTGGTCGACGAGGCGCAGGAAGCCGGCGTCAGGGTCACCGTCAACAACACGCCGCTCTCCGCCCTGCAGCAGCAATATGGCGGCAACGGCATGGGCTATGCCGGCGTCATCCTCTATGACGGCGGCTACCTCACCGCCCAGCAGATGATCACCGAAGGCGGCCTCGCAGAAGGCGACAAGGCCCTGGTCTACGGCCTGCTCGGCCAGGGCGAGCGCGGCGAATCCACCCGCGGCCTCAAGGAAGGCCTCGAGGAAGCCGGCGTCGTCGTCGACTATCTCGAGATCAGCCCCGAGGTGAACAACGACACCTCACTCGCCGTGCCGATCCTCGTCTCCTACTTCGAGTCCAACCCCGACGTGAAAGCCTTCGGCACCCAGCACGGCGGCGTCACCGGCCAGATCCGACGCGTCATGGAGCAGGCCGGCAAGGAACCCGGCGACATCACCGTCGGCGGCATCGACCTCGCACCCTCCACCATCGACGGCCTCACCGAAGGCTACATCACCGCCTCCCTCGACCAGCAACTCTACCTCCAAGGCTTCCTCCCCGTCACCCAATGCGTCCTCTCCGAAGCCTACGGCTTCGCCGGCCTCAGCATCAACACAGGTGCGGGCGTCGTCACCCCAGGAACGATCGAAGAGCTGATCCCGCTGATCGAAGCGGGGATTCGGTAAGAAAAACAAGAAAGTGCGGGGGAACTGAGTTCCCCCTCGCCCCCCTCCGGATTTTGGGTTGGTGGGCGATTTCCTGGCTGCTGGTAGGAAACTTGCCTACCATTCCGGAGCGCGAAAGGAGAGACCCCATGGCGAATGTCCGAAAAGATGAGCGCTCGCGCCTCACGCCGGAAATGGCGGCGATGATGCGCGAGGTGGTTGCAGCCGGCGAGTACGCCTCAGCGAGCGAAGTCATGCGGCGAGGCGCTCCGCGAGTGGAAGCACCGCCGCACCTCGCGCCAGCAGGCGATCGAGCAGCTCGGCCCGTCTCTGGGATGCCGGCATCGCCAGCGGCCCGCCCATTGACGGCGAGGAAGCGTTCGCCCGCATCAGGAGCAAGCTCGACGCCAAGCTCGCCGAACACCCAGCCAAATGAGCTTCCGACTCCGCCCACTGGCGGAGGCCGACATTGAGGCTATCACCCTCTATATCGCCGAGCACAACCCGACGGCGGCTCGACGTTGGTACGACGACATCCTGCGCCACTGCCGGCAGCTCGGCGACCTACCCGGCATGGGCGTCGCACGGCCGGAGGTGAGACCAAACCTGCGGACCTTCCCAGTCGGCAACTACCTCATCCTCTACCAGCAGGTCGGCCACGACGCCGAAATCGTCCGCGTTATCCATGGTGCCCGGCAATGGCAGGAGCTACTTTGACCCGCATCCAATAGAGCTGCGGGGAAATGAGCTTGGCGGCCATCAATTGACCATCGTGGCCCGAGCAAGTATGGCCAATCCTCGCCAAGAGGCACTGAAAGCATCCCTGATGCACGACCCGCCTGATCCCGGTCGAATTGATCCAAGAGCTGTGCATTGAGCCGGCAGGCCTGACGATCACCACCGCAGCCACCGCGCTCGGTGTCAGCCGCAAGACCCTGTCCGAGCTGCTCAACGGCCATTCCGGCATCTCACCAGAGATGCCCGTCAGGCTCGCCAAAGCCTTCGGCGGCAGCATCGAAAACTGGCACACGCAGCGGATGCACGTACGGTCGTCGCCAGATCGAGCAAGAAGGCGGCAATGATCGAGTTCAAGCGCAACGCGCCCGCTTGAGGACGCGACGAGGCCGGCGATGGCAGCACGAATCCGCCCTTCAGGTGGACACCAATCATAGCGAAGAGGGAAACCTCCGTCGAAGCCATATGTCGCGCCGCTCATTCCCATCCGCCGCGCATATGCATCCACCAGCGCCCGGATCATCCGCTGGTAGGGCACGCGCTGCTTGGCGGCTTCGCGCTCGAAGAACGCGACCGAGCGGCGTCTTGGCGCGCAGGTCACCTTCACCGTGTCGTCAAGCGGCAAGGCACGAGCTGGTCTGGGACGTGGCAGCATGTCCGGCAACGCGGCGTCGAGCTCGCCGACTCATCGTCGCTGTCGTCATGCGGTTCGCCGTTCTCGCCCCATGGCCCCGCGCCATCCATCGGCACGCGTCATCCCTACCACGCCAGCCGCACCAACCACCACCCATCAAAGCCCGCCACCACCCCGAAGAGTCCGGAGGGAGCCACGGGGGAACTCAGTTCCCCCGCCTCCTTCCCCTTCTCGTCGGCCGACAACGCTAGTTCGTGATCGCCCGCTGCTCTGGCCGGTGATCGACCGGGATCATGATGTGGGCGTAGGGCGTGCCGGACCACATGACGTAGGGGCCGTCGGTGTCGAGCGTGACCGGCAGGCCTTCGAGCGTCGCCGGATCGGGCACGATCATCATTACATGCGGGCCTTCCACCACCCAGTCGTTGCCGGCCATGGGCATTCCCGCCGCCGGATCGACGTTGCTCGCACCACCGTCCGGCGAGTCGCCGGCCATCATGTAGGAGATGCCGACCCGCGACGCGGTGAAGGGCTCCTGGTGCATCCAGGCCTGCATCCAGCGCCGCCATTCGCCGTCCATGCACATCGGCCCTGCAACGCCCTGCGGTGCGGGAAAGCAGGTGTAGTCGCCGGTTCCGGCACGCAGGATGTTGCCCTCGAGGTCCGAGACGGTGGCGGTGTCGCGGATATTGGGCGGTGCCGCCCGGAGCGCGTCCGCGATCAGCGCCGCGTCGCCTTCAGCGCCCAGGGCGGGCCCACCGGCAACGATGGCTGCAAGGCAGGCGATCGCGCCGGCATTGAGGGTCGTGCGTTTCGAGACGGTCATCCGTCGGTCCTCCATCGGTGAAGAGGCCCAAACGTTCGCACGCGCCGCTCAAGAGCAACATCGGTCAACTGGCGTAGCGGCGGCATCGCCGATGGCGTAGCCGGGCAATCGCGGCCGAGGGCTCACTTCTCCCGATGCGCCCTCAATACGCCGACCCGTCCTTCCGCGTGAACAGCCACTTGCCGTCCGGGCCCATGGCGGCGGCGAGGTCGTCGTTGGGGTAGGTGGCGGCGTCGTCGGGGCGGCGGTCGCCGATTTCGAGGTAGCGGACGGGCTCGGTGGTGCGGTTGACCAGTTGGTGGGCGACGCCGGCGGCGGGGAAGCCTGCGCACATGCCGGGGGCGAGCTCTTCCTCGCCCTGGTCGGTGACCAGGGTCGGGTGGCCTTCGAGGATGTAGACGAACTCGTCCTGCGTCGTGTGCCGGTGGAGCAGCGCCGATTCGCCGCCGGGCAGCAGCTCGGTGAGGTTCACGCCGAACGCCTTCAGCCCGAAATGATCACCCAACTGCCGCTTCACCCGCTTCTGCATCCGCGACGCAAACGGTTCCGGATAATTCGACGCCTTCGCCCGCGGCGGCACCGCAAGCGCCTTGATCGCTGTCCTCGTCATCCCCTCTCTTTCTCCTTGTTAAATCCCGAGGGGGCACGGGGGACATCATGTCCCCCGCTCTTCCCTCTAAAACCTCTCCGCCCCAACCTCGCGCACCGCGTCCGGGAAATCCCGGTAAAGCGCAAAGGACACATTCTCCACCATGTGATTGACGCAATGGTGCAAAAGCTCATAGGGCTCCGCTCGGCTGGCAGCGATCAGGAAGGCCTTGTCGAGTTGGGCGAGGTCTCGGACCTCGATCTGGATGTGGAACTCGCCCATTGGCCGCGGCCCGAGGCCGAGCTTGCGGCGGCTGAGGCGAAAGCCTTCGATGGCGCCTTCGTCCTTGAGCTTGCCCAGCCAGTCGGCCGTGCGCTCGGCGAAGGTCATGTCCGACATGCCGGGCTTCAGATCGCACCAGATTTCGTAGAGGTTCAAGGACGTAGCCCTCCGATGGTCAGGGTCAGCGCCAAGTAGACCGCCATGGCGGCGGCGAGCGCCAGGAAGAAATTTTGCGACCAGCGCATTGCCAGGAAGCCCGTGCCGGCGGCGAGCCAGCCCGGCGGGCCGGCGGCGAGCACGGCGGGCGCTGTGAGGGCGGCGAAGATGGTGCCCGGCATGGCGGTCATGAAGGCCTCGACGAAGGGGCTCGGCTGCAGGCGCTGGGCGAGGCGATAGCCACCAATGCGGGTCGCGTAGGTGGCCACGGCCAGCACCAGAATGACGCCAATTTCAAGCATCAGCGGGCCGCCGCGCGAGTGCCGCGACCAGGCTGCCGGTGACGGCGCCGAGCACGATGTACCAGGTGCCGGGCAGGAATTGGTGGCTGAGGATCGAGACGCCCGCCGCCGTGCCCCAGGGCAGGAGATCGGCGCGGCTGCGCCAGAAGCCGGCGAGCAGGACGACGAAGAAGACGGTGGTGAGAAAGGCCAGGCCGAAGCGCTCGATCACCGGTGCGACGTCGCCCGTAGCCGTGCCGAGCAGCGAGCTGGTGACCCAGAAGAGCCAGAGCGTCGCTCCGGCGCCGACGAGATAGGCGGCGTCGCGGCCGCCGCGCTGCGCCTCGGCCATGGCGATGCCCCAGCTCTCGTCGGTCATGAAGTAGAGGCTGCCATGCGCCCGCCAGCCGCCGACCGGCCGCAGCCAGGGCATGATGGCGGCCCCCATCAGCACGTGGCGCAGGTTGAGGACGACGACGCCGACGAGCAGCGGCAGCACGGGCAAGGGCTCCTGCCAGAGCTCGAGTGCCAGGAACTGCGAGGCGCCGGCGAAGACGAAGGCGGAGAACAGCCCGACCTCGAGCGGCGTGAGGCCGGTCTGCGTGGCGAAGAAGCCGTAGAGCAGGCCGAAGGCGACAACACCCGGCAGGAGCGGCAGCATGGCCACCGCACCCCGCCTGGCCCCTGCGCCTGTGAAGACGATCGGGCATGCGCTCATCGTCTCAAGCCTCGATCCAGCCCTCGCTCACCGCGACGGCGCCGCCGGCGACCGTCACCGGGCCGATCGCACCGTCCCGCTTGGTCGCGGTGATGTCGATGACGCTGCGCCGGCCCATCTCCACCCCCTGGACGACCCGCCAGCTGCCGTCGAGCGTCGCCGCCGGGTCCGCATCGGCCAGCAATGCAGCCAGGCCGGCGGCGGCAGAGCCCGTGGCCGGGTCCTCGACGATGCCGTGCAAAGGCGCGAACATGCGCACCCGGATCGTCCCGTCCGGCGTCGCACGGGTGAAGAGATAGACGCCGTTCTCGAGCCCCGCATCGCGCAATGCGGCAGCCGGCAAAGTGAGCGATGCCCGCGCCAGAGCGTCGAGCGAGGCCAGCTCGACCATCAAGAACATGACGCCGAAACCGGCCGAACGCGGTGCGATACCGGCGAGGTCCGATGCATCGAGACCGAGCGCTGCTGTCACCGGCGACGCATCGACCGGCTGCCCGATCGTCGGCTCGCCCGGTGCCGTGAACCGCGCCCGGGCGGCGTGACCATCGGCCAGCTCGATCGCCACCGGCACATCGCCAGCCCCTTCCGCCAGCACCAGATGGCGCCCTGCGCCTTGCGTCAGGCCAAGCCCCTCGCGCGCCAGCAGCAATGCGGTGCCCACGGTCGGGTGGCCGGCAAAGGGCAGCTCCGCCTTGGGCGTGAAGATCCGCACGTCCGCGCGAGCGGCTGCCGCATCGATGCCGGTGACGAACACCGTCTCCGAGAGATTGAACTCAGCCGCGATGGCCTGCATCTCGGCCGCAGCCAGGCTGCCCGCGTCGAGCACGACGGCCAGCGGATTGCCGCGAAAGCGCTCGTCGGTGAAGACGTCGAGCGTGCGGAAAGCGAATCGCCGCGTCATGACCACCACCCCCGCCGCCGCTCGCGGCCTTCCCAGAACGGCCGCTCGGCCTCGAAGCGGGCGGTCAGTCGATCCGTGCCGATGTCGCGCAGCAGACGATGGTCGAGCTCGGCCAGCGCCAGGCGCTCGCGCCGCCGTGTCATGCAGACACCGATGATCTGCCGCAGCCGCTTGGCCAGCAAGGCGGCCTGCGGCGGCAGCCGCCCGAAGCCCGTGATCGCACCGTTGATGGAAGACATTGTCATCACTCCTGTGCGGATGATTGCACCGGATATCGATTCACCTTGACTCGCATTTCGAGTCAATCAATACATTGTCACCGTCACAATCGGAGCCGCTGATGACCATTTCCGCCGCCGAGCTCGCCAGCCATCCTGGGCCCCGCTACCAGGCGCTCGCCGATTGCCTGGCGCGCGCGATCGAAGACGCGCGGCTGAAGCCCGGCGAGCGCCTGCCGGCGCAGCGCGACCTCGCCTACGACCTCGAGGTGACCGTCGGCACGGTCGGCCGGGCCTACGCGGTCCTGCTCAAACGCGGGCTGGCCAAGGGCGAGGTCGGCCGGGGCACCTTCGTGCTCGATCCGGGCCGCAGCACGACCATCCCCGAGCCACGCCATTTGTCGATCTGGGGGGAGCCGCGGCCAGCGCACGACCTTGCCGTCAACCGGCCGGTGCCGGTCCCCGTCCAGGCCCAGGTCTTTCGCATCCTGGGCGAGATCGCGGCCCAGGGGGCAACGCTCGCCGGCCTCCTCACCTATCCGCCTTATGCCGGACTGCCGGCGCACCGCGCAGCACTGGCCAACTGGCTCGAAACCTTCGCAGGCCCGGTCGATCCGAGCTGCGTCCTGCCGGCGCAGGGCACGCAGAACGGCATGGCGGTGGCGCTGGCCGCGGTCACCCGGCCGGGCGACACGGTCTTGATGGAGGCCTTGACCTACGCCAGCAATCACGGCCTTGCCGGCCGCCTCGGCCTCGACGTCCAGCCGATCGCCATGGACGACGAAGGGGCGGTGCCGTCGAGCCTCGACGCCCAGGCCCGCCAGCACCGGCCGACCGCCGTCATTCTCAGCCCGGACCTGCAGAACCCGACCTTGGCCACCGCCTCGCTCGCCCGCCGCGAGGCGCTGATCGCCGTGATCCGCGCCCATGACCTGGCACTGGTCGAGGATGCCGTCTACACGCCGGTCGCAGCCACCGGGCTGCCGTCGCTGCGCGCGCTCGCCCCCGACCTCACGCTGCTGGTCACCAGCATCTCCAAGTTCCTGGCCCCGGGGCTGCGCCTCGGCTGCGTCGCCGCACCGGCGTCGCGCATGAAGCAGCTGGTGGCGGCACAAGCGCACCTCGCCGTCGGCGTGTCGCCGCTGATCGTCGAGACCGTGGCACGGCTCATCGCGGCAGGCGTGCTGGAGGAGGCGCTGGAGCAGCAGCGCACGGCACTGGTGAGCCGTCGTCAGGTGGCGCTCGAGGCGCTCGCCGGGCTCGAGGTCAGCAGCAAGGCCAATGCGCTCCACGTCCTGCTCCAGCTGCCGGCCGGAATCGATGCCGCCAGCACGCTGCTCCAGCTCGCCAATGCCGGGATCCAGACGACGCCGCTCGATGTCTTCGCCGTCGGTCGCGTCACGTCACCACCGACGCTGCGCCTGTCGCTCGGCGCCATGCCCGACGAAGCGAGCCTCGCCGCCTGCCTGCACACGGTGCGCCAGATCGTGCTCGGCGAGCACACCGTCCAGCCGGTGATCTGAACGGCAGGTGGCCCTCAGCCGTCAGGCAGCGGGTCGACGCACCAGCTCGGCCAGGATCTCGATCGGCGGCAAGTCAGCCGGCAAAGGCGGCTCGCCGGAAGCAAGGAAGGCGTCGAGCGCCGCATCGGTGCGACTGCCGGGCAGCCCGTCGGCAGGCCCAGGATCGAAGCCGAGCCGCGCCAGCTCGAGCTGCACGGCACGCACCACGACGTCGACCGGCAGCTCGGCAAACTGCTCGAAAGCGGCCTGCCCGGCGCCACCATAGTTCTGCGACTCGGCATATCGGCCGGTCTGCGCGTCCAGCCAGGCGACCCTGGCCAGCAGCTTGGCTGCCAGCTCGGGATTGGGAGTGCCCGTCAATGCTCCCCCGGCATGCAAGCCCGCCAGATGAACCGAGCCCCAGAGATTGCCGACCTTGGCGGCCTCGGCGAACCAGAAAGCGGCACGGTGCAGATCGGGAGACACACCGGGCGCACCGTCGCGATGGATGAAGCCCAGATTGATCGGCGCATTGGGCTGGCCGCCTTCGGCCGCCGCCGCGTAGTGCTCCATCGCACGGGTCACGTCTTGGTCGACGCCGATGCCGTTGTGGTAGACGTAGCCCAGATTGTTGTGGCCGTAGATGTCCCCCGCTGCGGCCGCTTGCTCGAACAGCGGCAAGGCGCTCGCGGTGTCGCCCTCGTCGAGCAGCATGTAGCCGAGATTGTTGTAGGCGAAGGTATTGCCGAGCGCCGCGGCCTCCAGAAACCAGTGGATCGCCTGATCCCGGTCGGCCTCGACGATCTCACCGTCGCGATAGGCCCGGCCGAGATTGGTCATGGCGAAGCTGTCGCCGTTGGCAGCAGCGATCTCGAACGCCTCGAGCGCCTTGGCAAAATCGACCGGCAAGCCGCGGCCGGTCAGCTGGAAGAAGCCCAGACGGTTGACCGCCTGCCAATGCCCCAGCTCCGCCGCCCGCCGGTAATGCTCTACCGAGGCCGCGGGGTCACCACCTTCGTCGATCGCGGTGGCGAGCTGAAAGTGAAAACGCGCGACCGTGGGGAACTGCGCCACCGCCGCCTCGCAGGCACGCGCCGCCCGCTCCGTGTCGATCTCCTCGGGGAACTTTCCGAGCACCACACCTTGACTGTCGAAGCGGAGGCTGGCCTCGCGGTCGCAGGCATGCACACCGATCTCGAGCTGCACCGCCAGCCGCTCGCCGAGGGCGCTGCCGAGCGTCGGCGTCAAGGCCGCCACGCGCTCCGTGCCGAAAGCCGGCTCATCCCCGGCAGCAGCGGCCGCATCGCGTGGCCGATCGTCCGCCGAATCCAGCGAGCGCGACTTGCCGGCCTCGCGCGCTGCCGGAATGGACACCGCCAGCGAAAGCTCGTCGACGCCGGTGCGCATCACCAAGGGCGGCTCGTAGCTCAGCGTCGCCATCTGCACCGGTTGGTCACCCAGTGGCAGCTCGTTGCCAGCCGCATCGAACGCCCGCAGGCGGCCATGCCGGGGCGGGTCGATCACCACGACGGGCCGGTCGGACGCCGGCAGCGGCAGCGTCACCGGGCCTGTGCCCACGACCACCGGCAGACGCCGGGTCGCCGGTGCCGTGGTGTCCGATCCGGCCGTCGCCAGCCCGGTAGGCCCCGTCAGCGACGCCAGCTCGAACGCCGTCGCCGCAGCCTCGGAGCGCGGTCCATTCGGGAAGAGGTCGAGATAACGCTCGAAGTCGCCGCTTCTGCCGCTTGCCTGGACCAGGGGCCAGAGCAGCTCGGCGGCCTCGGCGCCGACGACGCCAGCGGCTCCAGGCCCGCCGAGCTGGCTGCCGATGGCGGACGGCGCCGAACCGTGCAGGCTGGCAAACAGCTCGCCCGCGAAGTCGCCGGCAACAGTGCTGGCCATCAGGTTGACCCGCTGCCAGGCGGCGAGCGTCGTCTCGGGCGAGGTCAGATCGGCCATGGCAGCGGCCGCCTCCGTCGTCTGCATCTCGTCCAGATAAGCGCTCGCGAGCTCGGCCGCCGACGTGCCGCCATTGGCATCGACGAAACGGGCGAGCGCCAGACGCCGACGGGCGGGATCGCTCTCGTCGAGGGCGCGATTGAGCTCGGCGATCGTGTCGCCGGAGCCCGGCTCGGCGGTGTCGGGATAGAGCACGAGTGGCTTGCCGGTAAGCGACGCCTCGGTCCACGGCACCTGCGAGCCGGCCGTGGCAGACCGCACGGCCGCGCTCACCTTGCGGAACAAGATGCCGATCTCGAGCCCAGGCTCGTCCAGATAGCGAGCCAGCGCCTCGGCGTAGGGGCTGTTCCCGCCGACCGGTCCATCGAGTGCCACCTGGCCCGGCGCCGTTGCGTAGGCAATCAAGAGCCCGGTCTCCGACTCGACCGGTGCCAGCCCCTGGCGCGGCCGCAGCGAGCGGCTCGACTGCTGTGCCAGCGTCGCTTCGAGCGCCGCCACCGGATTGTCCCGACAGGCGTCCAGCACGAGGATGCCGACCCCTGGTGCCGCGCGCTCGAGCTCTTGCAGCAGCAGCGGCAGCATCACCGCCTCGCGCCCCAGATCCGCACGGCTCTGGACATCTGCGCCGACCGGGAAGAGGTAGTTGACACCATCGACCTGCACGCCGTGCCCGGCAAAGTAGACCAGCGCCACCTCTGCATCCTCGGCGGCCAGCCGAAACCGACCGATCGCCGCCCGCATGGCCTCGTAGTCGGCGTCGATCACCCGCTCGACATTGAAGCCGCGGCGCTCGAGCGCTGCTGCCAATAGGTGTGCGTCCAGGGCCGGATTATCGAGCGGCGTCAGGTGCGCGTAGGCCCCGTTGCCGATGACCAGCGCCTGCCGGCCGCCCGCAGCCCGCGCCGGGTCGGCCATGCCGTGGGCGAGCAAGCCCGCCAACAGCAAGACCACCGTCAGCAGGAATGCCACACGCCGGCCTGCAACGATCCGACCGACGGCTATGGTGCGGGCATGCATGGTCAGTCCGCACTGCGCGAGCTGGCGCCACCACCGCCGCCACCGGAGCTGCCGCCACCAGCACCGGAGCCGCCGCCGGAGGAGCTACCGCCGCCACCGGAGGAGCCACCACCACCGCCGGAGCTACCGCCACCGCTGGAGGAGCCACCACCATTGCCGCCGCCAGAGGAGCCGCCACCGCCACTGTCAGTGCCGCCTCGGTCGTTTACGGCAGTGTTGAAGCCGCCACTGCTGGTCCAGCTTCGTGCCGAGCTCTGCCGCAGCTCCTCCCGGCGCTCCGCAGCCGTCATGACCGTCGGTCCGGCAGCCGGCTCTGGCGGCGTAGCGTCGATCACGACCGCAGGCGCGACGGCTGCCGCGACCGGCGGCGCCGGCGTCACCACAGGCGCCACCAAGGGGACCGCGGTGTCTGGCGCAATCCGCGCCACGGGCGCCGTGACGATCGCCCCCTCGCCGCGCAAGCGGTCGAGGTGCTGACCAGCGCCGATATCGAGCAGCAGCTCTTCGGCACCGACACTCAGCGTGCCCTGCGGAGCGAGCGCGCGCGCCCGGCTCTGCACGGCCGCCGACTGGCTTCGCTCGGCGATCAGCTCGGCCACCGAGCCGTTGGCCACCGCGGCAGCCGCCTGGTTGTCGGCGCGATAGGTGACCAGCTGGCCGACGTCCTGGGCCAGCGCAGGGCCAGCCAGCACGCTGGCGATCGCGGTCGCTGCCAGGCAGCGCCAGCGGCGCCAACCCTCCGAGTTGCCTGGAACAATACCCGACATGAGCGTTTCCTTTCCGGCCCTTGCTGGGCTCTGCTGCTGTCAACCATCGGCGAACGGCCGCCCGGCGACCGCAACGCTGTCGTTGCTCAACGCGCCGGCCGGCGCACCAGCTCGGCCAGGATGTCGATCGGCGGCAGGTCCGGCGCCAGTCGTGGATCGGCCGACGACAGGAACGCGTCGATCGCCGCATCGGTTCGCCTGCCGGGCAGCCCGTCCGCCGGGCCCGGATCGAAGCCCAACCGGGCCAGCTCGGCCTGCACCGCCATGACGACGGCCGTCACCGGCAGCTGGGCGAAGCGCTCACGCGCGGCGTCCCCGGCACCACCGTAATTCTGCTCTTGGGCATCACGCGCCGCCTCGCCATCGATCCAGGCGACGCGCGCCAGCAGCTTCGCCGCCGTCGTCGGATCGGGCACGTCGCCGATCACCCCGGCGTCACGCAGGGCAGCCAGATGGACGGAGCCCCAGGGATTGCCGCCCTTGGCGGCTTCGGCGAACCAGAAGGCAGCGCGCTCCGGGTTGGGCGCCAGACCGGGCGCACCGTCGCGGTAGATGAAGCCCAGATTGATCGGCGCGTTGGGCTGGCCGCCTTCGGCCGCCCGCTCGTACCAGGCGATCGCCTCGCCGATGTCCGGCTCGACGCCAATGCCGCGCTGATAGGCGTAGCCCATGTTGTTGTAGCCGTAGATGTCGCCCGCCTCCGCCGAGGCCTGGAACAGCGGCAAGGCGCGATCGCCCTGGTCCTCCTCGGCGAGCAGGTAGCCCAGATTGTTGTAGGCGAAGGTGTTGCCCTGGGCCGCCGCGCGCAGATAGAGGTCCATGGCCTTGTCACGGTCCTGCTCGACGCCCTCGCCTGACGCGTACATCCGGGCCAGGCTGTTCATCGCATAGGTCTCGCCGCCGGCGGCCGCCGTCTCGAAGAAGGTGATCGCCTTGTCGACATCGAGCGGCACGCCGCGGCCGATCAGCGAGAGATAGCCCAGCCGGTAGACGGCCAGCAGATGACCGGCCGCCGCCGCCTCCTCGTAGAGCTCGGCGGCACGCTCATAAGAGCCCGCCTGCTCCACCGAGCGGCCGAGCTGGTAGTTGAAGCGTGGCTCGTCGGGGTAGGCCGCGACCGCCGCCTCGCAGGCCGGAATGGCGGCCCCGGTGTCGATCTCGCCCAGGAAGTTGCCGAGCACCACGCCCTGCGGGTCGAAGCGGTTGCCGGCCAGCTGATCGCACGGATCGGTGGTGATCTCGAGCTGCACCACGTAGGCCTCGCCCGCCGCTTCCTCAACGGCGCTCGCTGCTCCTGCGGTCGCATCGCCCGCGGCCTCCAGCGAGCGCGTCACCGCCGGCGCATCACTGTCCGGCGCATCGCCCTCCGGCAACGCCACCAGCTCGAGCACCATCTCGTCGACACCCCGCCGCAGCGCCTGAGGTGGCAGATAGCGCAGCAAATCGACCTGCACCGGTGCCACACCCAGCGGCAGCTCGGCGCCTGCCGCGTCGAGCGCGATCAGCCGGCCGTGCCGTGGCGGCTCACGCAGCGTGATCGCCCGCTCTCCATCGGGCAGCGGAACCTCGACCGGGCCCGTGCCGACCACGACCGGCACCAGCACCGGGGCCTCGACCATCTGCCGGGACGTCAGCGGGATCGCTGGCCCGGCCTCGAGCGCCGCGAGCTGGACCGCGGCCTCGGCCGAGCCGGCATGCGGGCCACTTGGAAACATCGAGAGATACCGCTCGTAGTAGTCCGGCCGGTTCGCGGCGGCGACCAATGGCCAGAGCAGGCCCGCGGCATCGCTCGGCGGCGCTGCGGTTGCCGCAGTCTCGGTCGCGCCAGCAGCGCTTTCCATTGCTCCAGCCCCACCTGCGTCTGCCGCAACCGACGCTCCCTCGGGCGCGCCAGCAGAAGCCGGCTCGGCGTGCAGCGCCGCCAGGAGCTCGTTCGCCAAGGGCTCGGCCGTGCTGCCGGCGACCAGCTCGACGCGCTGCTGGTTGGCAACCTCGGTCTCGAAGCTCGCCAGCTGGACGCCCGCCACCGGCACCTGCGGCTGGAGCCTGGCCAGATAGGCCGTGGCCAGCTGCGCCAGCGGCGTGTCGCCATGCGCCCGGGTGAACTGGGTGAGCGCCAGTCGCTGCTGGATCGGGTCCGCCTGATCGAGCGCCCGGTTGAGCTCGGCGATCGCGTCCGTCTGGCTCGGCCGGGTCGGCGCCGGGTTCAAGACCAGCGTATCACCGGTGAGCGATGCCTCCGTCCAGGGCACCTGGGCGCCCGCCGTGGCGGCGCGCACCCGGGCACTGACCTTGCGGAACAACAGCCCGATCTCGAGCCCCGGCTCGTCCAGGTAATGCGCCAGCGCCTCGGCGAACGGGCTGTTGCCGCCGCGCGGCCCGTCGAGCGCCACCTGTCCGGGTGCCGTAGCGTAAGAAATGAGCAGCCCGCTCGACGAGGTGGTCGGTGCCAGGCCCTCGCGCGGCGCCAGCGAGCGTCCGGCCTGTTGCGCCAGCTGCTCCTCGAGCGCAGCGATCGGGTTGTCCCGGCAGGCATCGAGCACGAGGATGCCGAATTCCGGGGAGGCCGTCTCCAGCTCGTGCAGCAGGAACGGCAGCACCAGTCCTTCGCGGCGCAGATCGTCCCGGCCGCTGATCTCGGCATCGACCGGCAGGAGGTAGTTGATGCCGTCCACCTGCACGCCATGCCCGGCATAGTAGACGAGCGCCACCTCGGCGCCGGCAGCCTCGCGGCGAAAAACGTCGATCGCCGCCCGCATGCCGTCATAGTCGGCGTCCTGGGCGATGTGCACGGTGAAGTCGAGCCGCTCCAGGGTGGCCGCCAGGAGGGCGGCATCCTGGGCCGGGTTGTCCAACGCCGGCAGGCTCGCATAGTCGGCATTGCCGATCAGCAGCGCCTGCCGCCCCTCGGCGAATGCCGCATGCGACACGCCCGACAGCAGCAGCGCTGCAAGCGCGACGCCCACCGTCCGGCGGATGGCCTCGGGCCTGTGGCGGCGCCTGCGGGCTGGCGGCGAGGCTGCCGCAGCAAAGCCAGCAGGCACGCCGAACGTCAGTTCCATCCGCCGCCACCGCCGCCGCCGCCGCCGCCGCCACCGCCACCGCCGCCGCCGCCACCACCACCGCCACCGGAGCCGCCGCCACCGCCGCCGCCATTATTGCCGCCACGATCCTCGATCGCCGACGTGCCGCCGCCGGCGTTCCAGTTGCGGCGCGGGGTCGAGCTAGGGCGCTCGGGCGCCAGAACGACTGCCGGCGTCGTCACCGGAGCTGCCGCTGGCGCTGTCCGAGCCGGTGCCGTGACGACCGGTGCCGCCACCGGCTCGACCCGGGCCGGCCGCGGTTCGGTCGCGGGCCGCAGCACAGCGGGCTGCACGACGGCCCCGGTATTGGTCACGTCTGCGATGTGGCCATGCGCCCCAATGTCGAGCAGCAGCTCGGTTGGGCCGAGCTCCAGCGTGCCTTGCGGCGCCAGTGACCGCGCCCGGTTCTGCACCGCCGCGGACTGGCTGCGCTCGGCGATCATCTCGGCGATGACCTCGGCCGCGGCAGCGCTGCCCGAGCGGTTGTCGGCGCGAAACGTGACGAGCGAGCCCACGTCCTGCGCCATCGCTGGCCAGGCCATGGTGACGACCACGGCCGTTGCGGCCAATCGCGTGGCTGTGCGAGTCGACATGGCAAGTCCCTTCTGCCTCGGCCGTGGCCGGAAAGTGGTTACGGGGTCAGCGGCGCTCATGGCGCAGCACAGGTGCCGAGCACGTCGCGCAGACCGCTCTGCACCACCGGCATATCGCCTGACGGGATGCTGCATTGGCCGATCGTCGCCATGCGATCCAGCACGGCCAGATCGACCGCCTCGGTCAGGCGGGGCTCGTCGACCACGCCGGCATAGCGCTGCCCCAGGCCCTGCAGGACCGTGAAGCGCAACGCCGCGACGTCACGGTCGTCACGCAGGAAGTTGCAGCGAGTGGCGACGGCGATGGCGCGACCACAGCGGCGCGCCTCGACCAGCGCCGTGCCGGCATCGGGCGCTGCTGCCGACTGACCGGTCAGCGCCGTCACATCCGGCACCCATTCCGGCTGGTCGCTGCCGCATCCGGCCAGAAGGAGGATACCGAGCACTCCGGCGACATGAAGACGATAGCGCATCTCGTCGTCCCTTTCGTGTTTGTGCCCGCCGCCCAAGCAACCAACGCGTCCAACTAGGCCGGGCTTATTGCTGGTATTTTTGGTACGCGGGCTGTTCGATTGATGCAAGCGGGTGAGACATACCCCGATAGGTTGATCAGTTGCAGAACGACGGGCCGCCCAGCGTGCCGAGCTCGGTGCAGGCTCGGGCCCCGTCGCCGATGGCGACATTGGTGCTGGTGCCGACCGTCACCTGATTGGTGATGTCGCCGCCAGCCTCGACGTCGCTGATCGTGCCCACCGCCATCTTGCTCACGGCACCCTTGCCATCGGCGCTCAGAGTCAGCTCATCGATCTCGGTGACGTTGGAGATGTCGCCGCCGGCGGTCGTCCGCTGGATCGTGTTGCCACGCAGCACGGTCTTCGCGTTCTTGCCCTGGGCCGACGTGGTGAGCTTCTTGATCTGCAGCTCGTTGGTGATGGAGCCTCCGGCCTTGACGCCGTCATTGCCCGACATCTTCACCTCGGCCGCGGCGGGCAGCGCCACGCAGGCGGCGAGCCAGAGACCGAGGCCGATGGCGATGCGGCAGCGCGGTCGGGCGTTCCTCTCGATGGATGGCATCACGTTTCTCCTGAAGCCCCGGCCGAGCTCGCTGCCCGCCGTCAGCCGCAACTTCGCCCCTGAGGCCGCCGTCGAACAGGGTGGAAAAATCCCAGCCTAACCAATGGCCAGCGAAACGAGCCGCCCGTCCTCGATCACCTCGATCCTGCCATGCGACGCGTGAGGCTGGGATGCCAGCCGGGAGCCCCGGCCCAAGGCGGTCTCGGATAGGCTTGCATCTGACGCCGCGTCAGCTTAATCTGACGCGATGTCAGAAAATGCGCCAGCCGATCATCGGAACCTGCGCGGAGCCGGCCCGAGGAAAGCCGAGCGGACGCGCCAGGCCATTCTCGACGCGGCCCTCGAGTTCCTGCGCACGCGGCCGTTTCGAGAGATCACGGTAGCCGAGGTCATGGCGCGAGCAGGCGCCAGCCGACCGGCCTTCTACCAGTATTTCCATGACCTTCACGATCTCCTGGAAACGCTGCTGCGGGGCTTGCGGGACGACATCATGAGCGCCGCGGCCCCTTGGCTCACCGAGCAAGGCGATCCGGTGCTGCTGTTGCAGCGGAGCCTTCGGGCCCTGGTCGAGATCAGCCACTCGCAAGGACCGATCCTGCGGGCGGTGTCGGACGCCGCCCCGCTCGACGCGAGGCTCGAGGCGGCATGGGCGGCGTTCCTCGAGGGCTTCGATGATGCTGTGGCCGCGCGCATCGAGGAGCACCAGGCACGGGGTCTGATCCCGGCCTTTCCCGCACGCCCGGTCGCGGCGGCGCTCAACCGCATGGACGCGGCGCTGCTGATCGAACGGTTCGGGCGACCGGAACGAGGCGACGTAGCGGAAGTGACCGAGGCCATCACACGGATCTGGCTCGCAACACTCTACGGCGCGGCCGACCCAGACGACGCCGGGCCTGCACCGAACATCGAAAGGAAGAACCCATGACCCGATCAAGAACAGTTGCGGCGCTGCTGTCCTCGGCGGCACTGATCGCATCGGCGGCAGCTGCGGATGCTACCGGAATGAAGATGACGACGGAGGTGCCAGCGGGCATCGCGACGCCCGACAGCCTGGAAACCCGCCTCGGGACGCTGACGCTGTTCGACGGCGTGCCTGACGCCGAAACGGCGCAGGCGGTCTATGACAATCTCGACTTCCAGCGCGGCGTCCAGGCCTATCTCAACAGCATCCAGATCGCGTCCATGTACGGCATGCGAAAGGGGTTGCTGGCGTTCGGCCCGGCGAACACGACTGCCGTGCTGTTCGAGACGCTGATGGATTCCAAGGCGTTGTGGCTCACGCCGAACACGACCTCGGTCTACATGGCGTCCTGGCTGGAGCTCGGTGACGAGCCGATGGTGATCGAGACGCCGCCGAACGTGCTGGGGATCATCGACGATTTCTGGTTCGAGTACGTGACCGATTTCGGCAATGCGGGCCCGGACAAGGGAGAAGGTGGCAAGTTCCTGATCCTCCCGCCGGGCTATGCCGGCGAGATTCCGGATGGCTATCACGTCGCCCGCACGGCGACCTACGGCAATTGGGTGATCTGGCGCGGCTTTCAGGAGGACGGAAGCCCGGCCAATGCTGTGGCGGCGACCAAGAAGCTGTTTCGCATCTACCCGCTATCGCAAGCAGACTCTCCGCCGGAGATGACGTTCGTCAATGCTTCCGGCGTGTTCAACAATACCATCCATCGTATGGATTACGGCTTCTTCGAGGAGGTCGACGAAGTCGTGCAGGCCGAAGCCATAGAGGGCGCCAACCCCGAGATCATGGGCCTGCTTGCGTCGATCGGCATCAAGAAGGGCGAGCCCTTCGCGCCGGATGCGCGGATGAAGGCGATCTTGACGGAGGCCGCGAACGTGGGCGCCGTGACGGCGCGGGCCATCGCGTCCCGGCCGCGCGACGACCAGTTTTACTTCTATCCGGGCGAGAGTGCGTGGAGCACGCCGTTTCCCGGTGGCAGCTATCAATTCCTCGAGAATGGCGCACGCGTTCTGGACGCACGCACCTTCATGCACTTCTATGCGACCGGCATCACGCCGGCCATGACGGCCAAGATCGTGGGCAAGGGCTCGCAATACGCGGTGGCTTATGTCGATGCCGACGGCCAGGCGTTCGATGGCAGCAAAATTTACCGGGTGACCCTGCCGCCCGACGTGCCGGCGAACGATTTCTGGTCCCTCACCCTCTACGACAACCAAACCCGGTCAATGCTGCAGACCGACCAGCAATTTCCGGGCATCGACAACAACAAGGCGGGGTTGAAGCAGAACGCGGACGGCTCCTACGACATCTATTTCGGCCCCGAAGCCCCGGCCGGCTTCGCGGACAACTGGATTCAAACCGTGCCCGAGAAGGGCTGGAACACCATTCTCCGGCTCTACGGGCCGACCGAGGCATGGTTCGACAAGACGTGGCGGCCAGGTGAAATCGTGCTGGTCGAATAGGCCGGTAGCGTTGCGCGACCCGAGACCATGCGCTGCCGTGTCGCGCAGCCGGGTCTCGGGCTCGCGAGCCGCAGCATCCTCGGTGCCCTGGAGACGCCGTCCGGCTAGGCCGAAAGCCTGCGTCACACGCTCCCCACTGGAGCGCCCCTGATCCATGAGCGTCTCGGTGCCTACCCGAGACGTTTGCACGGCATTTCATCCGCTTGCGATCGATCACCCCTGCTGCGCCGAGCACCGCCCGGCGTCGAAAGACTGCTGTGATCCAGCAGGGGTAAGACAGAAACCGCTCAGGCTGGGCGCAGCCGCAAAGCGAAGATCTCCGCGTGTTTCAAGCGCCATGCGCGAGGCGCCCGTCCATCGCCCGCTCGATCACGGAGTCGTGATCAGGCGCTCGCACCCTGTGGCAGGCCCGCGGTCGGGACCGCCGCGGCTACAGCCGCGCCGCGCCGACCCCTGAAAAAGCCCAGCCTTACCCAGCAGCTTGCCTCGGGCATAGTCCGTCTCACCAACCGAGGCGCTCCCAGATGTCGCCAACGAGACGGCGGATAAAGGGAAGCATCGAGCGGTACCGAGCTACGAACCGACCATGCGAACATCAGTCTAATCGAGTCGTCAAGTACCCAGACCACTGATAAACCTAGTGATGCCTGCGAAAACTTGAGCGGTTTCACTGAAAACAACCCCGAGGAGACTCCAGATGAAGACGATCAAGCTCAGCGCCGCCGCCCTCACCCTCTCGCTGCTTGCCGCCACCAGCTTCGGCGATGCGGCCTTTGCCCAGCAGGGCGGCGTCGAGGTCGGCGGCAACGCCAACAACCTCACCCTCGTCAACCGCAACACCAACGCCGCCATCGGCAAGGACGCCACCGCCACCACCAAGATCGGCAGCGTCCAGGACAGCAAGATCGGCGGCAATCTCAACAACCTGACCCTCGTCAACCGCAACACCAACGCGGCCATCGGCAAGAACGCCGAGGCCAACACCCGCATCGGCGCCATCGACGGCGCCGATGTCGGCGGCAACCTCAACAACCTGACGCTGGTCAACCGCAACACCAACGCCGCCATCGGCGTCAACTCCAAGGCCGGCACCGCCATCGGCACCGTCAACGACGCCAAGGTCGGCGGCAACCTCAACAACCTCACCCTGGTCAACCGCAACACCAACGCCGCCATCGGCGTCAACACCACCGCCTGCTCCGAGATCGGCAATATCGGCAAGTCCGACGCCTGCGACTGAGCCTTAGCCCTCGACCACCAAGCCGCCGGCCGGGCTACCATTTGGCCCGGCCGGCCAGCCGGAGATCCGTCATGCGCCGCACCTCTTTGCTCGCTCTGCCCATGCTCGTCGCACTCGGCCTCTCGAGCGTCGGCGCCGACAGCGCCCACGCCGGCAACAAGGAATACAACCAGCGCCCGTTCCTGGCCCCCGGCGAGAGCGCCAAGGTCCAGCGGGTGATCTCCAGCGGCCGGGCGATGCAAGGCAACCAGGCCGGCGTCGACGCCGGAGGCGGCAGCAACAACCCGAACCAGTCGATCGTCAACACCGGCTGCGGCGAGCTCTCGGTCGGCAATGTCCAGACTAGCGGCCGCCGCGGTGAACGCGTGCAGGACAACATCGTCGTCGCCCGCGAGATCATCAACGCGCCCATCAATTGCGGCACCCGCGGCCGGCGCTGAGCCGGCGCGGCCCCGACCACGCCCATCGAAGCGCCGATCGCGCCAACACCACCCCAAGCCGACTCAGCCCCGAGCCAACTCAAAAAGCGAACGGACGGCCAGAGCCATGCCCAGCACCCAGCCGATCAAGCGCCTCGCCCTCGCCGGGCTCGCCGCCCTTTCCTTTACCGCCGCCGGCTGCGCCTTCACGCCGCCCGAGCAGGCTACCATCGCCGCCCAGCCGAAGACCCTGCCGACCCGCACGCTCACCAGCTTCTCGGCCAGCCTGCGCTGCATGGACGATCTCTTCGTCCGCTTCGGCAAGACCAACTACCTGGTCACCGCCCAGGACATCCCGGACGCAACCGGCCAGGTGCAGACCGGCACCAAGGAAATGCTGATCTCGGCGATCTCGCAGATGTCGGTGAAGAGCAACGCCTTCAACTTCGTCGACTTCGAGGATTACGGCTCGGTCTTCGTGCTCGGCAGCTTCCTGGCCGATCCCGGCGGACCGCCGGTCCCGGCCGGCTTCGAGGTGCCCAACTACTATGTCCGCGGTGCCATCACCCAGCTGGATAGCGGCGTCATCGCCGAGAGCATCGGCGGCGGCATCGGCATCGAGCAGGCCGATATCGGCGCCAGCGCGGATCAGGTCATCTCGGTGGTCTCGGTCGACCTCACCGTCGGCAATGTGCTCAACCGGCGCCTGTTGCCGGGCGTCGCCGCCAACAACTCGATCGTCGTTCGCCGCTCCGGCCAGGCCGTCGATGCCGGCGCCACGATCAGCGAGCTGGGTGCGAATTTCAATCTCAGCTTCAACCAGTCCGAGGGCATGCACTCGGCCGTCCGCAGCCTGATGGAGCTCTCCACCATCGAGCTCGCCGGCAAGCTGCTGCAGGTGCCCTACTGGCGCTGCCTGGAGATCGAGCAGACCAACCCCGAGGTCGTGGCCTTGGCCCGCGACTGGTTCTCCAGCATGTCCGGCCAGGAGCGCATCAGCTTCGTGCAGCGCGCACTCAAGGGCCAGGGCCGCTACCAGGGGGCCACCACCGGCCAGATGGACGCCGCGACCCGTGACGCCATCGGCGCGTACCAGGCCGAGCGCGGCCTGATCGCCGACGGCAGGGTCAATTTCGACCTCTATGCCGACCTCATCGCGTCGGACCTGGCGCTCGGCCGCGAGCCGGCCGTGACCGCCACCGCCGACCCGGTCATCCCGATCTCGACCGAGCCCGCGGCACAGTCGATCAGCTTGAACCTGACGACGCCCCGCGGACCCGCGCATCGCTACGCCGTCGGCGAGGCCATCGATCTGACGCTGCGCAGCTCCGGCGACAGCTTCGCCTACTGCTACTACCAGGACGGTGCCGGCCGGGTGTCGCGCATCTTCCCCAACCGCTTCGCCCCCGACCCCTATCTGCCGGCCCGCCAGCCGCTCTATTTGCCCGGCGCCGCCCCCTTCAGCCTGGTGCCCGAGCGGCCCGACGTCACCGAGGAGGTCCTCTGCGTCGCCGCCGGCTCCGAGATCGGCACCCAGCTGCCGGCCATGCTGCAGGCCGACGACCTGACGCCGATGCCGGTCCAGGGGCTCGACCAGGTGGACCAGATGCTCAAGGCCTCGGCCCGTGGCAACCTCGCCAGCTCCAGGGTCAAGATCACCGTCACCAATTGAGCGAAGGGGCGGCCCGCGCCGCCCCATCCTCACCCCCGCAATTCGCATCGAGGAACGCCGTCATGTCGTCCCCCGCACCATCCCTCGCGCCTGCAGATCCCCTGTATCAAGGTGCCCCGACGCTGAACGTTCCGGCGCCGACCCGGTTGACCTCGGGCGTCTCCGCCACCGCCGCCAGCCGGACCTTGCCGCCGCCCACCATGTCCACCACAGCCGATTGCGCCGGCGCATCGACGCCGACCGTGCCGGCCCCGGTCACCGAGATCCGGGCGTCGCCGACGGCGCCGGCGAGGACCGCGATCCGACCAGCGCCGGTGATGCTGGCCTCGAGGTCGCCCTCGACCGACGCCACCTCGATCACCCCGCCACCGACCGCCGCCAGCTCGGCGTCGGCCACGGCACCCGCCCGCACCGTGCCGCCGATCACCTGCAGCATCACCGCTGCCCCGAGATCGCCGATCTCGGCCTCGCCGGTGAAGCCGTGCAGCGCCAGCCCGGTCCCCGCCGGCAGGTCCAGCACGATGTCGACCGGCGGTCCTGCCGAGCGGCTCGACGCCGAGGAGCTGGACGCCGAGACGCCGCCGATGGTGACGCTCGAGGACGCACCCGGCCCCGTCACCACGGTCATGTTCTCGACCACCGTCACCGACGTGCCGCTGGATGGTGCCGTGACGACCAGCGTGCCGCCCTCGCTCGCCACCTCGAGCGCGTCGACGGCAGCCGCCTCGCCGGTGACGCGGAGCCGTGCCGCGTCACCCTCGACCACCCGGATCTCCAGCTTGCCCGAGAGCCCGACGAGCCGTGCCGTGTCGATGGTGAAGGGTCCATGCTCGGCTTCAGCGGCCATGACCGCACCTCCAAGGAATGCCATGACGAGCGCCGCGAGCGCGACACGACATGGCCGACCGGCCGTCCCCATGGCAAAGCCCTCCTCGCCGCTGGTGTGCCGCTCACTCTATCAAGAAAGCCGGCGCGGGCCCAAGCGTTTAGCCGCTGTGGCTGGCCTCGCTCTCACCCTGGCGCTCGCTGCCATGCCGGCCCGCGCCGAGATCGAGACCGGCCCCGATCGTGCCACCCCCGCACCATCCCCGACCCGCGTCGGCGATGGCGTCACCGGCACTGCCGGCGCGCTCGCCGGTGACGTAAGGGCGCGCTGCTGGCAGCACGGCAACGAGATCCTCGACGTCACCGATTTCGCCAGTGCCGCCGTGCCGCCGGAATTGCGGGCGCAAGCCGTGAGCCTCCGGGCCAGCGGCCGCACCGCGGTGCTGCTGCCGTTCGCCGACACATTCTGCCTCTTGACCATCAGCCCCTAACCGCCCAACCCTGGCCTTGCCGGGGTCTGCCTCACCCCTGGCGGCGCCAGGTGTCCGCAAAGGAGAACAGTCATGCTGAAGCCCTTCCGACACACGCTTACGGCACTTTGCCTGGCAACGACCACGCTCGGCACGGCGCTGAGCTTGCCTGCTGCGGTCGCCAACGCCCAGGAGCTCGTGATCTTTCGCGACGTGCCCAGCGTCGACGAGCTGAACAGCGTGCTCTTCGGTGCGCCCGAGGCCGAGGAGTCGACGGCGCCCAAGACCCGCTCCATCCGCTTCCACGAGGCGGCCCCGCCGGCTCAGCCGGCGCCGACCCAGGAGCCAACCACCACCGCCGGCGAGGTCGCCAGCACGGCACCCGTGGCCCCCACACCGGCCCCACCGCCACCGAGCGGCACGGCCTTGGGCCTCAACATCCTCTTCGAGTTCAACTCGACCAGCGTGCTGCCGGAATCGATCCCCTATCTGCAGCGCCTGGGCGAGGTCCTCACCCTGCCGGAGAACAGCACCAAGGTGGTGAGCGTCGTCGGCCACACCGATGCCACGGGCGGTGCTGCCTACAACCAGAGCCTGTCGGAGCAGCGCGCACTCGCCGTCGGCCAATACCTGGTCGACACCTGGCAGATCGACCCCAACCGCCTCGCCGTCGAAGGCCGCGGCAAGAGCCAGCCTTTGGCCGGCACCGATCCCTTCGACGGGATCAACCGCCGGGTCGAGTTCTATGCGCTCGAGTAGGCTGGTTGCCTGGTCCCTGCCCGCCACCCGGCGGGTCGCGGCCCGAGGCGCCCGGCCATGAGCGCCGTCGCCCATGACGGGCCCGGCGACACCCCCGCCCGCACCGCCACGCGCGCCGGCCTGCTGCTCTCGCTCTGGCAGGTCCGCGCCGACCTCTACCAGGCCCTGGAGACGCACACCCGAGACGCGCTCAGCGGCAGCAACAGCATGGACGCCGATGAGATCGAGGATTTCATCGAGCAGCAGGTGACCACCGAGCAGACCGAGTACATCGCCCAGTTCCTCTTCGTGCTGCGCAGCGCCGGCTGCACCGAGCCCGGCCCGATGGGCGCCTTCATCGACCGCCACAACCTGATGATCGACCGCCTCCTGGCCGATCTCGAAAACCAGGACGGCACCGCCCGGCCGGTGGGTGCGCGGCACAAGCAACGCCTCTGGCGGCTCAAGAACGCGCGCTTCAACGATAGGATGAAGGCGGGCTCGATCGATCGCCTCGGCGGCAACCGCATCGTCCTCACGCTCAAGGACTTCGAGCGTTTCATGGCCATGCACATGGACCCGACGCTCTGCCGCGACCGCCTCGACGCCCTGATCCGCATCGGCCTCCTGGCCGACGAGGTGCGCCCCAACCTCCGCCTCATCTGGTCGGAAGGTGCCCTCGAAACCCTGGTGGCGAAGCATCTCGACGCGCTCGCCGACCGCCTCCACGAGGTCCGCCATGCGCCGCACTAGCCTCGCACTCGCACTCCTCGCCGGCCTCGCTCTGGGTGGCACCGCCTCTGCGCCAGCGCTCGCCGCGACGGACCTGCGCATCCAGCTCAACCCGGCCCTGGCCGAGCTCCACGAGCAGGACCCGGCCAAGGCCGACCAGGTCCTGGACGCGCTCAACCAGATCATCGAAGGCGGCACGCCTGAGACTCCGCCGCCAGCGACCCGCTCGATCGATGACCCGAACCTCCGCTCGCTGATCGAAGGCAACCCGCTCCTCGAGGAAGCCTGGCGCATCGACCCCAAAGCCGCCCTCGACCAGCTCCGCGAGATCGTCGCCGCGGGCGGCGGTGGTTGAGACGACCGCGGTCCAGGCGGTTGCACGATCGACAGAAACCGCACGGCTCACGCACAGTGCCGACAAGACTCTAGCTATCGGTCGGTCCTCCAAGCGCCGCCACGTCGATCACGCCGGAAGTGTGATAAGCCCCTAATGTGAATCCATCCGAAGGACAGACACGTTCTAGGGTTCATACACACTTATGATGTATCAACCTTCACCTGCATATGTTTTTGAAATATTTCATAGGGACGTTCTTCAATAATTTTGCCTATAATATCCATGTGCTCTTTCGCCACTACACTTCGCTTATCACCTAGGTGATAACATGCTTCAGAGCAATATGGAAACGAGATCGAATAATCGTTGTCGTGAGGCGCAATTATGAAGTAGCCAAAAAAACGATCTCGCCTTCGTTCTGAGCAATGAGTACTACTGATCGATTTGGCGAAGCTAGGGAGTCTAACAAAAATATTCGCGATATTTCTGCGTACGTCGGAATTTCTGCGCAGGCGAATTTTGACGAAAAGCCAAAATCTGAGGGCTTCGGCACTCGTAAAAGAAACCTCCAAATACTGTCAAGCACATTCCGTCATAATGTAGGGAGCGAGATTATAGTCGTGAAGGTGCAAATCGTATGGCAAAAAAACGATCTGTCGCGTTCCGTATACTGATAGATGGGAAAAGCAGTCTGGCATCTCTGCGCAGGCGCAGTCTGGTCTTACTGCTTCTGCAAGGCGCAAAAGATCTCGAGGGCTTGGCACTGGCGCTACCCGATCAACCCACCGTCGTGGCGGTTGTGCGCCAGCGCATCGATCGGGACGTCCGCGGGCGGAACGCTACAGCCGACTCTGTCAGCACTCGCAGCTCACATGTCCATCTCGATCAGGTCGTAGCCGAGGATCGGCAGCAGCTGCTTGTTGCGGGAAGCGACGACTTCCTGGACACTTTCGGGCTCGTTCTGCCAGCCGCCGCCCAAGGCCGTGTAGAGATCGACCAGCTGCGAGGTACGCCGGCCGAGGCTGACCACCGTTTGATCTTGTTGATCGAACAGCGTGCGCTCGGAATCGAGAACGTTCTGGAAGTCGGTCAGACCGGAGGTGTAGAGCGTTCGCACCAGCGTGACCGATTGGCCCGCCGCTTCCTGCGAGCGAACCAGGGCTTGTTGCCGCTCCGATTCCTTGGTGAAGCCGACAATCGCGTTCTCGACCTCTTCCAGCGCCGTCAGCACCGTTTCCTCATAAGCCTTCAGCGCTTCTTCGGTAGCGGCATCCTGGATGTCGATCACGCCCCGGACGCGCCCGCCATCGAACAGGTTCCAACTGAACGCGGGACCGAAGGAAAAGGCGATATTGTCGCCACTGAAGAGACTGCCCTGGTAGGTTTCGTAGGCGAACATCCCCGACAGCGAGAAGCGCGGGTAGAGATCGGCCGTGGCCACACCGATGCGCGCGGTCTGCGCCGCCAGGAGCCGTTCGGCGCGGCGAATGTCGGGGCGTTGGCGGACCACGTCGACCGGCTCGCTGACCTGCGTTTCGGCCGGCGGCAGCGGTATCGGCTCAGGCTCGATGAGCGCCGCATAGAGCGCTCCAGGGACCTCGCCGACGAGAACGCTCAGGCGGTTGATGGCGCGAACGATGCCCTCCTCGAACTGGGGAATCGTGGCTTCCGTCGACGCCAGGTTTTGCTGCGCCTGACGCACATCGAGGAGCGGCGCCAGCTCGGCGCGGTAGCGATCTTGCGCGAGCGCCAGCGAGTTGCGCTGAATGCGGACATTGTCGTTGGCGACGCGGAGGCGATCCTGCGTTGTGCGCAGCTCGACATAGGTGCGGGCGATATCGCCGTAGAGCACGACGAGGATGTCCCGGTAATCCTCGACCGACGCCTCGAACTCACCGCTCGCCGCCTCGATCGAGCGAGAGATGCGACCGAAGAAGTCGATCTCCCAGGACGCGTCGAGCCCGGCACCGCGGAAGGTATCGACCTGGCCGCCACGCGGCGGTGCCGCTTCACCGATGCCCTCGCTCAGCCGCTCGCGCGTGACGCTGCCCTCGCCGTCCACCGCCGGAAACCGTTCACCGCGGGCAACGCCCAAGGCGGCTCGGGACTGCTGGATGCGGGCAAACGCCTGCTCGAGGGTCAAATTCCCATCGGTCGCCCGCTCGATCAGCCCGTCCAGCGTCGGATCCTCGAACACCGACCACCAGCTCTGCAGCGGCGCGCCGCCCGCTTCGAGATCCTGGCCGAGCGGCTCCTGCCACTCGCCGGGGACCGCCAGCTCGGGCGGCTCGTAGTTCGGGCCGACGGCGGTGCAACCGGCGAGCAGGATCACGCCGAGAGTCAGCGTTCGGCCCACCCTGCCCTCGATCGAGACGCGCATGCGCTCTCGCCTCATCGCTTACGTCTCTGCACGAACCAGCCCCAACCTCGCTCTGTCCCGATAGTATCGCTACCGCCGTCCGTCCCTTGCCGCAATGACAAACGCTCAACGATCGCCATGAAACAACCGAGTTGCGCTGCGTCGACATCGGACACGACCCAAACAATTCACTCCCGCTTCTCAAGATGCCAAGACTTTGGCATCGCCGCCACGACGAGGGAACCTACAAGCGTATCAGCTTAATCTCGCAGGATGCGCTGCAGCGATTGATCACAGCACCCGTCGACGCTCATTGCTGCGCCGTTTCCTTGTCGGCATCTTGACCGCCATCGTTTGCCGCACTCTGCGCCGGGTCACTGCTGGTGCTGGCGCTGGTATCGTCGCCTGAGCTCGAGCCTGTGTCATCACCCGCATCCCCGCTCGCACCGGCGGCGGGCGCCGTCTCGGCATCCACCTTCATGCCGGGGCGTACCTTCAGCTGCCCGGCGGCAAGCACGGACTCGCCAGCCTTCAGCCCATCGGTCACCACCCAGCCCTGGTCATGCAGCCCAGCCGTGGTGATCCGGCGCGTTGCGACCTCCTCGGTGCTCTTGTCGTAGACATAGACCGAGCTGCCGGCCTCGGTCTCCATGACCGCGGTTCCCGGGATCAGCAGTTGATCGCGACGCGCGCCGACCGTCAGCTTCACCGGCACATACTGACCGGGCACCAACAAGGTCTCATCCCGCTCGCCGGTAGGATTCCGGAACGTGGCGCGAACGGTCATGCTATCGGTCGTCGGATCGATCAGAAAGCTGAGGAAATCGATCTTGCCCTCGTGCTCGAACGGCGTGCCATCGGCATTGAACACCTGGACGACGAAGTCCTCGTAAGGATCGGCGCCGGCGATGCCCTGGTTCATCAGGTCCTGGATCTGCTGGGTCTGCACCCGGCTGACATTGAAGACCACGTGGATCGGGTCGAGCTGAATGACCGATGTCGGCCTCGACTCGAAGGCTGTCGCGATGCTTCCTTCATAGAGATCGCTCTGCAGAACGCGACCGCTCAACGGCGACTTGATTGTCGAGAACTCCAGGTTCAGCTGCGCTTGGCGAATGTCGGCGTCGTACTGCTTGACCTGCGCTTGGGCATTCTGCAGCTGCGTCTTGGCCGAATCGACCTCCTGCTTGGAGACGGCGCCGCTCCGCGCCGCTTGGGAGTAGCGCTCGACCTCGGACGTCCAGAACCCGACATCGGCCTGGGCCTGCTCGAGGAGTGCCTTGTTGTTGTCGAGCGCGGCCTCGAACGGGCGATGGTCGATCTGGTAGAGCACATCGTCCTGCTGCACGACGCTGCCCTCCGTGAAGGGTCGCTCGATCACCTCGCCCGAGACCTGCGGCACGATCTCGACCATGCGGACCGACTTAACCGTGCCGGCAAAGTCGTAGACCACCGGCACGTCGCCGACCGTCACATCCGCCACCACGACCTTGGGCGGCGGCGGCGCGGCCTTGGCCTGCTCTTCGGAATCGCAACCGGCGAGGAAGAGGACCGCCAAGACGGCAGCAGGGCCGCAGAAGCGACGTGCGGGCCAGCCGGGCCTCTTCAACCGCTCAGGCCTGGGGGTGTTCATGGTCTTGCTCACTCCGCTGGACCGGCTGCAGCTTGGGCGGGTGCGGCCGTGCCCGAACCCTTCTCGCCACGCTCGCGAACCCGCTCGATGGCGTAATAGAACACCGGCACGAAGACGATCAGCACCGTGGCCAGGGTCAGTCCGGCAACGACCACGGTGCCGAGCGACTGCCGCGCGCTGGCACCGGCGCCAGAGGCGATGGCCAGCGGCAAGGTGCCGAGGATGAAGGCAAAAGCGGTCATCAGAATTGGCCGCAGACGAACGCGAGCGGCCTCCACCGCGGCGTCGATCACGGACTTGCCCTGCTCCCGCTCATCCTTGGCGAACTCGACGATCAAAATGGCGTTCTTGGCGGTCAGGCCGATCAGCATCAGCATGCCGATCTGACCGTACACATCGAGTGCGAAGCCGCGCATGATCAGGGCGCCGACACCACCCAGCAGGCCCAGCGGCACCGAGAGCAGGACCATGACCGGCATCGACCAGCTCTCGTACTGTGCGGCGAGAACCAGGAAGACGAAGATCAGCGACAAGCCGAACGCAATCGGCGCCAGCGACCCGGTCAGGAGCTGCTGGTAGGTCGTGCCCGTCCACTCGTAGCCGAAGCCGTTCGGAACCAGATACTCCTCGGCCAGCTCCTCCATCGCCGTGATCGCCTGGCCGGAGCTGTAGCCCGGCGCCGGCCCGCCATCGATCTCCGCCGACGGGTAGCCGTTGTAGTGCGGGATGTTGAAGGGACCCGTCATGTTGCGGACCGAGACGAACGTGCTGAGATCGATCATCTCGCCGTCGCGGTTGCGCACCTTGATCTTCGAGAGATCGGCCTCCCGGGTGCGCGCATCCTGCTCGGCCTGCACGTAGACCTTATAAACATTACCGAAGCGATTGAATTCGTTGACATAGAGCGAGCCCAGATTGATCTGCAGAGCGGAATTTATGTCCTCGATCGCGACGCCGCGGGTCATCGCCTTGACGCGATCGATCTCGAGCCAGCGCTGCGGCGTGTTGTTGCTGAAGAAGGTGAAGACACCGGCAAGCTCTGGCCGCTGGCGCGCCTGGGCGATGAAGTTCTCGGTCGCCTCGGTCAGTGCCGGAACTCCGAGGAAGGTCCGATCCTGGATCTCGAACTGGAAACCGCCGGTGGCCGCCAGACCGGGGATCGACGGCGCATTGATCGCCACGACCCGGGCATCGGTGATGGCGTTGAACCTCCCTTGGACCTCGCGCATCACTTCGAAGACGGTGCCGCCGCCGCCCGAACGCTCTTCCCACGGCTTCAGCACCGCGAAGATCACCCCGGCATTGTCCTGGTTGAGCGCCAGGATGATATTGTAGCCGGACACCTCCATCGTGCCTGAGACCGCCTCGTTCTGCCGAATGATCTCGCCGGCCTCGGTCACGGCTGCCATCGTGCGCTCCGACGTCGCCCCTTCCGGCAGGACGACATTGGCGATGAAATACCCCTGATCCTCCTCGGGCACGAAACCGGTCGGAATCTGCAGGAAGAGGTAGACGGTCGCAGCACACAGCGCCGCGAAAACGGCGAAGCTCAGCAGCCAGAGCCGGGCCATCGTCCGGGCGAAGGCGGCATAGCCGCTCGCCAGCGCCGAAAACGCGTTGTTGAACCAGCGAAAGAAGATGAACTTCTCGCCCTTGGCTGGCCTGAGCAACACCGCCGCCAACGCCGGGCTCAAGGTCAGCGCGTTGATGCCCGAAAGGCCGACCGAAATGGCGATCGTCAGCGCGAACTGGTTGTAGAGCTGGCCGGTCAGCCCCGGCAGGAAGGCCACCGGCACGAACACCGCGATCAGCGACAAGGTCGTCGCGATCACCGGGCCCCGGACCTCGGCGATCGCCGTCGACGTCGCCTTGACCGGGTCCGTCTCGCCGTTCTCGAATTGCCGCTCGACGTTCTCGACCACAACGATCGCGTCGTCGACGACGAGGCCCACGGCCAGCACCAGCCCGAGCAAGGACAACATGTTGAACGAGAAGCCGAGCGCTGCCATCGCCGCGCAGGTGCCGATCAACGACACCGGCACCGTGATCGCCGGGATCAGCGTCGCCCGGAACGACTGCAGGAACATGTAGACGACGACGATCACCAGGGCGATGGCGATCGCCAACGTGACGAAGATTTCCTTGATCGATTCGCGGATGAACTCGGTGGTGTTGTAGAGGATCTGGTACTCGACATCCTCGGGAAAGTACTTGGCCAGCTGGGCCATCTGCGCTTCCGCGGCCTTGAACAAATCGAGGCCGTTGGCGTCGGGCAGCTGGAAGATGACGAGCGTGCCGGTGGGCTTGCCGCTGAGCTGGCTCGCCCAATTATATTTGTCGGAGCCCAGCTCGGCGCGGCCGATATCGCCGATCCGGACGATCGACCCGTCCGGCAGCGCCTTGATGACGATGTCCTCGAACTGCTGCGCCTGGGTCAGCCGGCCGAGCGTGTTCAGCTGGTAGATGAAGGGCTGCCCCTTGGGCGCTGGCGCCTTGCCGAGCTGCCCGGCGGCGACCGAGTCGTTCTGCGCCTTGATCGCATCGACCACATCCTCGGCGGTCAGCCCGAGATTGCTGAGCTTGGCCGGGTCCAGCCAGACCCGCATCGCATATTGGCGCAGACCGAATACATTGACCGACGCCACGCCCTGCAGCCGCGAGATCGGATCCTTGAGGTGGATATCGACATAATTGGAAAGGAAGTCGGAATCGTAGGTGCCGTTGGGCGAGACCAGGTTGATGGCGAACAGCAGATTGGTCGACTGCTTGGCCACCGTCACGCCGAAATGGCTGACATCCTCGGGCAGCTGCGCCTCGGCGATCGAGGTCCGCGTCAACGCCTCGAGCTGGGCGAAGTTCTGGTCCGAGCCGACCTCGAAGGTCAGCACGATCGAGGCATCGCCGTTATTGGTGCTGTTCGACGACATGTAGATCATGTCGGTCGCACCGTTGAGCTGCTTCTCGATCGGCGTGGTCACCGAATCTGCGACCACCGGCGCGCTCGCACCCGTATAGGTCGTGCTGATCTTCACCTGCGGCGGCACCAGCTCGGGATATTGCGAGATCGGCAGCACAAACGCCGCCACCAAGCCCGCCACCACCATGATCATGGCAAGCGCGCCCGCAAAGACCGGCCGATTGATGAAGAATTCCATGAGCGTGAGCCTACCGGCAAACCCGCCGAAGACAAGCGCCGCGCGGCCAGAGCACCAGCGCGAGGGGTGACGCTCAGGCGACCGACTGCCACCATCGGCTGAGCGCGCCGCCCGACAGGCTCGTATCTCTCGGTTGCCAGCGTCGCCCCGCCGGGCGAAGTTGGCGGCGACCGCGAGCGGCCGTGACTGTCGCAGCGCCCAGCCGAAACGTCGAGAGCGCCACGCCGTCGGCGTCGCCGAACCTGCGAGAATAGCCCATGAATGGTGCAGAAGTCCTGGTGGAAACGATGCTCGCCTCGGGCATCTCCGTGTGCTTCGCCAATCCCGGCACGTCGGAGATGAGCTTCGTCGCGGCGCTCGACACGCATCTCGACATGCGCTGCATCCTCTGCCTGTTCGAGGGCGGGGCCACCGGGGCTGCCGATGGCTACGCCCGGATGAGCGGCGAGCTGGCGGCCACGCTCCTGCATCTCGGCCCCGGCTTCGCCAATGGCTGGGCCAATCTGCACAATGCCAGGAAGGGCGGCAGTCCCGTCTTGAACGTGGTGGGCGATCACGCCACCCATCACCTCAAGCACGATGCGCCGCTGCAAGCCGACCTCGAAGGCGTCGCCCGCTCGGTATCCGCATGGGTGCGCCGCGTCGACGACGCGTCAGCCCTGGCGACGGAAGGTGCGGCCGGCATCCGCGCGGCCCGCAGCGCCGGCGGGCAGATCGCCACGCTCATCCTGCCGGCCGACGCCGCCTGGACCGAGACCACAACGGCACCGACGCGCGCTTCGCCACCGCCGCCTCTGCACCGCCCCGACGCCGAGCGCGTCGCTGCCGCCGCCAAGGCGCTGTTCGAGCCGGGCGCGGCGCTGCTGGTCAGCGGTCCGGCACTCCACGGTGCCTTGGCCGAGCTCGCCGGGCGCATCGCCACACGCACGGGCTGCCGCCTGCTGGCACCGTTCTTCGCGCCACGCATCACCCGGGGCGCCGGTGCTGTGGCCTTCGAGCAGCTGCGCTATCGGCTCGACCAGAACCAGGCGTTCCTGGCCGACCTGCAGCGGCTCGTCTGCGTCGGCGAGGCCCCGCCCGTGGCCTTCTTCGCCTATCCCGGAAGCCCGAGCACGCCCGAGCCGGCCGGCTGTGCTGTCGACCGGCTGTGCTACCGCGACTGGGACATCGCCTGGACGCTGGATGCGCTGGCACGCTCAGCCGGCGTCGACGGCACCGAGACCGTGCCGCGCATCGCCCACGAGCCGCCCGAGGCCGCGCACGGACCGCTCGACCCGGACGCCATCGGGCGCACCCTCGCCCGTCATCTGCCGGAAGACGCCATCCTCGTGAACGAGGCGGTCACCGCCAGCTTCGCGATCTGCGCCCGCACCGACCTCGCCCGGCGCCACGATCGCCTCAACAACACCGGCGGCTCGATCGGCCAGTGCCTGCCCAACGCCATCGGCGCCGCCGTCGCCTGCCCCGACCGACCCGTCTTCGCGATATCGGGCGACGGCTCCGCCATGTACCAGCTGCAAACGCTCTGGACCGCCGCGCGCGAAGGCCTGGACGTGACCGTGATCATCATCGCCAATGGCGGCTACCAGATCCTCCACATGGAGCTGGCGGCCCTCGGCCTGCCCGACGCCGGCCGCAATGCCCGGCGCATGTTCGACGTCGCCGAGCCAACGCTCGACTGGGTCGCCCTCGCCAAAGGCCACGGCGTCCCCGGCAAGCGCGCCGAGACGGCCGAGGCCTTCGCCGCCGCCCTCCAGGAAGCCGCCGCCACGAAAGGCCCCTTCCTGATCGAAGCGATTGTCTGACTAGAACCACCGCTCTCTCATCGAAGGCAAGCCGCTCCTCGAGGAAGCCTGGCGCGAGCCCAGGGGGAGATGGTCCGAGCCCACCACTGAGATTCATGGGCGTTACGGTGGTCAACGGACTGACGCCATCCGCCCATCGCAACGCTACCGACATGCCGTGTTCATTCGATGGTGCCATCAACCCAGAGGTGCCGATGTCGGGACGAGCACGGTAAGCCAAGCGGAGATCGTCAGGGCGGCGATCAGCGTCTTCGTCAACCCGACAAGGCGTTGCCCTCAAGCTCGCCGCCGACGAGATCGGCGACGCCTTCGACCGGCTCTTCCCGGAGCCGACCGACACCGCCCAGCTTCTGCTGTCACGGGTCCTCGAGGACTTCGACACCGCCAGGCCTCGACGCCGACAGCCACGACCATCTGAAGCGCGGCCGCCACTGACCTCTTTAGATGGCACGGCCTGTCGTCCGCCGAGCTCGCCAGCCTGCAAGGCCGACATTGGCCGAGTGGGCGCAGACCAGCGGCCCGGATGCGCTCTGCACGCGTGGCCTGACGACACGCATCGCTCGGTCTCGGTGAGGCTGCTTCGACCTTCGGACCGGCAGTCGCCACCCGTCGAGATCGACGCCGCGGATCCGAAACCCCGCTCAAGCAACTCAATGGTGCGGTACTTCTACGACCAACTGATCCGAAGAACCTCGACAACGATCTGCAGGTGGCGATCGGCCGCTTGATCAGTCGATGTCGGTGGTAAAGGCGACGTCAAATTCGTACGCCAATGGGTCGAGAAACAGGACGCAACAGGTCGAAGCTCCGCCATCGCCCTTCACCATTCCTCAGCCGGTCCCCGACTTCAAGGGCTACGAGGCCGAGCGCGCCGCCGTCGCCAAGTCGCTCACCGGTGACGGTGCCGCGGCCGTCGCGGTGCTCTACGGCATGGGCGGCACCGGCAAGTCCGAGCTGGCGCATCTCGTGGCGGCCGACCTCGCCGACCACTTCACCGACGGCGAGATCCTCGTCGACATGCAGGGCACCAAGCCCCGGCCGCTCGACGCCGCAGCCGCCATGACCAGCGTTCTGGTGGCGCTCGGTGTCGACGAAATCCGCCCCGAGACCCGCGCCGCCGACTACCGCAGCCGGCTCAACGGCAAGCGCCTCCTCGTCCTGCTCGACGACGCGGCGAGCGGTGCTGGCCTTCGCGACCTCGTTCCGCCGCCGCCGGCAGCACTGCTGATCACCTCACGCACCCGCATCGCCCTTGCCGGCGTCGCGCCGATCGAGCTGGTGCGCCTGACCCGCGTCGCCGCCAAGGCGCTGCTCGCGAGCCTGGTGCCCGACCCTGACGGACGCGCAGGCCGACCACCTCGCCGAGCTCTGCGCCGACCTGCCATGGCGCTGCGCGTCGCCGGCTCGTACCTGCAGGAGACCGCCTTCGCACCCGATGCCTATCTCGAGGAGCTTGCCGAGCGTCGCCTCCAGCACATGACGGAGAGCGCCGCCGACATCGAGCGGCCGGAGCTCGATCCCATGGTCGTGCTCGGCCACAGCTACGACCGCCTCGCCGACTCCGACGCCGCGCTCGCCCGGACCTTCACCCTGCTTAGCGTCTTTCCGGCCGATTTCGACGTCGCCGCGGCGACTGCCGTCCTCGACAGCGACGACGCCGCGCGCAACCTGGCGCTCCTGCAAGGCGCCGCAGCCTCGTCCAGCAGCCATTGCCCGGCCGCTACCGCCTGCACGACTTCCTGCGTGAGCTGGCGATGGCGAAGGTCGACGCGAGCGAGAAAGACGCCGCAGGCGGGCGGTATCGTGAATACTATCTGGCGCTGCTCGCCTGGTGCGACGCGGAGGTCACGGGACGTGGCGCCGACTACCGCGTCGCCCTCGAAACCTTCGAGCGAGACCTAGCGAACCTGACGGCCGCTGCGCAGCGTGCCGTGGACAGTGATGAATTGGACGCCGTTGCACTAGCGCATGGTCGACTTGGCAACATGCTCGACGCGCTGGGCCGCCGCGAGGACGCGCTCAGCGCCACCGAGGAGGCGGTCGACCTCTATCGACGCCTCGCCCGGGACAGGCCCGACGCCTTCAACCCCGACCTCGCCATGAGCCTCAACAATCTGGGCGCCATGCTCAACGCGCTGGGCCGCCGCGAGGACGCGCTCAGCGCCACCGAGGAGGCGGTCGACCTCTATCGACGCCTCGCCCAGGACAGGCCCGACGCCTTCAACCCGACCGGCCAGCCTCAACAATCTGGGCACCAGGCTCGACGCGCTGGGCCGACCGCGAGGACGCGCTCAAGCGCCACCGCCGAGGAGGCGGTCGACCCTATCGACGCCTCGCCCAGGACAGGCCCGACGCCTTCAACCCCGACCTCTCCAGGAGCCTCAACAATCTGGGCAACAGGCTCGACGCGCTCGGCCGCCGAGAGGATGCGCTTCGCGCCACCGAGGAGGCGGTCGACCTCTATCGACGTCTCGCCCAGGACAGGCCCGACGCCTTCAACCCCGACCTCGGCGAGAGCCTCAACAATCTGGGCACCAGGCTCGACGCGCTGGGCCGCCGCGAGGACGCGCTCGGCGCCACCGAGGAGGCGGTGACCTCCACCGCCTCGCCGGACAGGCCGACGCCTTCAACCCCACTCGCCGCCCACATCTGGGCATCAGGCTCCGCGCTGGGCCGGCCGCGAGGACGCGCTCAGCGCCACCGAGGAGGCGGTCGGCCTCTATCGACGCCTCGCCCAGGACAGGCCCGACGCCTTCAACCCCGACCTCGCCATGAGCCTCAACAATCTGGGCATCAGGCTCGACGCGCTGGGCCGCCGCGAGGACGCGCTCAGCGCCACCGAGGAGGCGGTCGACCTCTATCGCCGCCTCGCCCAGGACAGGCCCGACGCCTTCAACCCCGACCTCGCGAGCGAGCCTCAACAATCTGGGCAACAGGCTCAACGCGCTGGGCCGCCGCGAGGACGCGCTCAGCGCCACCGAGGAGGCGGTCGCCATCCGCCGACGCCTCGCCCGGGACAGGCCCGACGCCTTCAACCCCGACCTCGCAGCCAGCCTCAACAATCTGGGCATCAGGCTCGACGCCCTCGGCCGACGCGAGGACGCGCTCAGCGCCACCGAGGAGGCGGTCGAAATCCGCCGACGCCTCGCCCGGGACAGGCCCGACGCCTTCAACCCCGACCTCGCGACGGCCTCAACAATCTGGGCAACGGGCTCGACGCGCTGGGCCGCCGCGACGACGCGCTCAGCGCCACCGGGCGGCGGTTTCGGCTTGGGCCAGGGCTGCTGGGGTCGTGGCTTCATCGATGTATTCTTCGCCGCAATTGTCGCAGACTTGGGCTGGGACGTGGCGGACGACCATTGTCAGGGGGCCGCGCTCGAGGGTCAGCGTGGCGGTGCCGGGACGGGTCTCGCCGTTCTTGCAAACGGGGCATCTCATGGCGTGCGCATTCTCTTGAAGCCGGGCCGCCAGCGGGCCGGGCTCGGCCGAAAGACGAGACGTCGGGGCGCGGTCATGGCCCAAGGACGAGGCTAACCGCGCCAGTCCCCACTACCAAACCAAAAGTAAAGGAGGGTGAAGGGAGGCCAGCCTCCCTTCTCGGCTTCTCCCTCCCCTGTACCGCGGAGACGTAGATTCGAAGCCCTACCACCAGCGCATCGCAGCATGATCCCAGGCGCTCGCAGGCGTCGTCATGGCCCCGCCGGCCCACAAAATCCCCACCGCGTGTCTCGTTTTTGCCTTCGATCTGTGGCAATCAGTGCCGCGCGCGCCAACCGCGCTCCCGATTTCGCGACTTTCGGCCTGGGCTTCGCCCGGCCGGCACGCACCCGCATCGGTGACGATCACGCAACCGCCCGGCCCTCGGTGGCCCGGCAGAACAGGAATGTCATGGCCAAGAACCGCCTCGAGAAGAAGCTGCAACGCATCCGTCAGGATCCGAGCGGGGCGAAGGATTTCATCATTTGCGACGCCAAGGACGGCGACATGGGCGGCGGCATCCCGATGCCGGGTCCGGTGCTCGACAAGAAGGGCAAGCCCACCGGCCGCTACAAGACGGCCGAGGACCATCTGGCCCAGGTGACAGCACTGGTCGAGCAGGACATTCTCGACATGACGCTGCTGTCGGTCGGCAATCTCGACCGGCTGCTCGCCCGCGGTGTGTTCGCCAACAGCAAGATGGGCACCGCCATCCGCGCCAACGACACCACCGACATCTGGGGCCCCCGGCACAGCCGCTACAAGGAGCAGCCCTCGGTGCCGCACCGCACCGCGATGATCGAGCACGCGCATCGGCTGACCAATCTCGGCCTCTACTCGATCACCTTCATGAACGACGCCGAGACCGACGCCTTGGCCGGCGAGCTCTACCGCGAGTTCCGCATGGAGGCCGAGGCCTACGGCTTCAAGCACTTCCTCGAGGTCTTCAACCCCAACGTCTCCGGCGCCGGTGTCGGGCTGGGCGAGCTCGGCTCCGAGGAGATCGGCCAGTTCGTCAACGACAACATCGTCCGGGTCATCGCCGCCGTGCCGATGAGCCAGCGCCCCGAGTTCCTCAAAATTGTCTATAACGGCCCCAGGGCACTGGAAGAGCTGGTCGCCTACGATCCCTCGATCATCGTCGGCATCCTCGGCGGCGGTGCCGGCACCACCCGCGACACCTTCGAGCTGTTGAAGGCCTCGCAGAAGGGCGGCGCCCGGGTCGTCCTCTTCGGCCGCAAGATCAACCTCGCCGAGGACCCGCTCACCATCGTCGCGTGCATGCGCCGCATCGTCGAAGGCGACATCACGCCCAAGGACGCGGTCAAGGCCTACCACGACGCCTTGAAGAAGAAGAAGCTGGCGCCCAAGCGCCCGCTTGCCGATGACAACGAGGTCACCGAGGCCGTGCTCAAGCTCTGAGAACTCCCAGAATCGGGCCATAACGAACGCTTATGGATCGCCCGCCCAGAGCCACCCGCCGTTGCATATAGCGCAACGGCGGGTGGATTTTGTTGCGTATAGCGCAACGGAACCCGAGCCGCGTTGCATATAGCGCAACGAACCCTGAGAAATGTCGCATATATCGACTCATTAGCGATGCTTATGTAGCGTATTTCGACTCATTTGGGGCAAACGAACCCGGGAACGAACCCGCGCAACGACGAACGAACCCGAGATATCGACGAACGAACCCAGGAATCGAACGATCGAACCCGACCTCTCGGGGTCGAACCCGGCGGCACTGTTTGTCGCACCCTGGGCGGCTGAGCCCGCCGTTTGCGCCCGAATCGGCTGGCGTTCGGCCGGCATGGCGGCGTGCCCGGCATGGCCAGGCATGGAATCGCCAATCGAACCCGAGCGCGGCTTGACCGCGGCGGCTTATCCGACTATATTCCTAGATACGAAGGATCAGGGGAGCAGCTCGACCGCGTAGCTCTCGATCACCGGGTTGGCGAGCAGCTTCTCGCACATCTCGCGCACCCGCGCCTCGGCGGCGTCGCGGTCGGTCATGTCCAGCTCGAGCTCGATGACCTTGAGCTTGCGCAAGCCGTCGACCTCGGCGAAGCCCAGGCCTTGCAGCGAGCGTTGGATGGCCTGCGCCTCCGGGTCGAGGACGCCTGGACGAAAGCCGATGGTGATCTGGGCCTGCATGGTGCCGCCTATTGGATGGTCCGGTCTATTGGATGGTCTCGGGCCCGCGCATGTCCCGGGGCCCGGCCTCAGGGAGGATGCCGAGCCGCCGCGCGATCTCCTGGTAGCCCTCCTCGACCTGGCCCAAATCCTGGCGGAAGCGGTCCTTGTCGAGGCGCTCGTTGGTCTTGACGTCCCAGAGCCGGCAATTGTCCGGGCTGATCTCGTCGGCGAGGATGATGCGCATGTCCTCGTCCTCCCAGAGCCGGCCGAACTCGAGCTTGAAGTCGACCAGCTTGAGCCCGACGCCGAGAAAGAGACCGGAAAGGAAGTCGTTGACGCGGAGCGCCATGTTCATGATCTCGTCGATTTCCTGGTACGACGCCCAGCCGAAGGCGGTGATGTGCTCCTCGGTCACCATGGGGTCGTTCAGCTCGTCGGCCTTGAGGTAGTACTCGACGATCGAGCGCGGCAGCATGGTGCCCTCCTCGATGTTGAGCCGCTTGCTCAGCTGGCCGGACGCGATGTTGCGGATCACCACCTCGATCGGGATGATCTCGACCTCGCGGATCAGCTGCTCACGCATGTTGAGCCGCCGCATGAAATGCGTCGGAATCCCGACATCCTGCAGCTTGACCATCAGATATTCCGAGATGCGATTGTTGAGCACCCCCTTGCCTGTAATAACAGCGTGCTTCTTGTTATTGAAAGCGGTGGCGTCATCTTTGAAATACTGAATCAGCGTGCCGGATTCCGGGCCCTCGAAAAGAATTTTGGCTTTGCCCTCATAAACTTGCTTGCGCCGGGCCATCTGCTCCGCCTCGGATACTTGGAACCGAAAACGGCGCCCGCATCTGAGCGCCGCTCCCTTCGTTCGGTATACAGCCTATAGCCGAGGCCCGTCGATCCCACAACAAACTGGGTTAATGAGCCAAGCGGGTTCGCAGCAGAACGGCTCAACGCGGCTCGAGCTCCTCCTCGTTCATGTCGTCCCGGCGACCGGTGACCGCACCCAGGATGCGGCGCTGCCAGTACGGGCTGCCGCAGATCAGCACCTTGCCGGTGCCGGAATATGTGCGCATCCAGCGGTGGCCGGAGAGGTAGTGACTGGCGAGGCTAGCAGCCGCCCGGCGCATCCGGTAGTTGAGCGAGCCGCTCCAGGCGATGACCAGCCGACCGTCGACCTTGACCTGCTGGTCGGTGAGCGTCAGCTCGCGAACCGGTCCGTAGGCATTGAGCGCCACCCGCCCCTCGCCGCTCACATGCAGCCGGAAATTGATCAGCCCGTCACCGGCCCAGAGCGACGTCCAGAACGGATCGCGGTGGATGCCGATCTGCACGGAGCCGTCCGAGGCCCAGTAGGCGCCCCGCTCGAGCACCCAGCCATCCCCCGCCAGATCGAAGATGTGATAGCCGCCGAGGCTGGCCTTGAGGTTGAGCTCGCCGGTCCCTGTGAACCGCGGCCGGATGAGCGACTGGTTGCCGACGGCGCAGCGAATGGCCTCGCCGACGCCCGGCAGGGGTGCCCGCAGCTCGATATCGCCGCTCATATAGGTGACCGCCCGACGCTCGGTGCGCACCGCCTCGTCGTCGAGCGTGATGCGCAGGAACCGCATGCCCTCGAGCTCGATGATGTCGTAGCGGGCCATCAGAGCGGCGCCACGGCCGAGGGCAGCTTCGACCTCACGGCAAGAGCCCGAGCTCGCGATAGGCGCGCTCGGCGCCCGGATGCAAAGGCGCCGCCAGGACGGTCTCGGTCAAGGTCTCTCGATCGAGCTCGGCCAGGGTCGGGTGCAGGTCGTGCACCTCGTCGAGCCGCTCGAGCAGCTGCTTGGTCATGAGATAGACGACGTCATCGGCGACGTCGGCCCGGGTCACCAGTGCTGCATGGCTGCCGAAGCTGCGGACGTCGTCGGGCAGGCCGTAGGCGCTGCCCGGAATGTCGTGCATTTCGAGGTAGGGCCGCTCGGCGACAACGGCTTGCACCGCCGGCCCGTCGAGCGCCATGAGCTGTGCGCCGCAACGCTGCCGAACAGTCCGGACCAGCGTCGAGGGATGGCCGACGACCTCGAGGAATGCCGTGATCCGGCCATCGCACAGCGCGCTCGGCAAGGCGCTGCTGCGCAGCTCCAGTCGCCGTCCCACCCCAGCAGGTGCATCGAGATCGAGGGCTCTCATCAACATGTCGAAGCTGCTGCGTGATCCCGAGCCCGGATGGCCTTTGTTGACGGTTCGCTTCAGCAGCTCGACGGGATTGTCCACGGCGACCTGGCTGTCAACGACCAGGGTCGCCACCTCGATATGCAGCGGCATGATCGCCCGCAGATCGGTCATCGGCTTACCGGCCCAGCCGCCCACGCCGTTGTAGGCCTCGAACAGCACGTCACCCTGCAGGATGGCGAACTCGAGCTGATCGGCCTCGAGCATCCGCGAATTGTAGATCGAGCCTGCCGTCGATTCGACCGAGCAACGGAGACCGTGCTCGGTGCGATCGCGATTGATGATGCGGCACAGGCCACGGCCGATCGGGTAGTAGATGCCGCCGTAGGAGCCGGTGCCGATCGATACGAACGTGTCGCTGAGCCCATGCGCTGGCGCCGGCACGGCGAGCAGCATGAGCAGCGGCACGAGGACCAGTGCCTGCAGCCGGAAAAGACGCGCGCTCAAACGGCTAAGTTGCACGATCGTCCTCGCTCATCACCAAGTCATAGATCAGCTGAAAGTTGTCCGCACCGACGCCGAGCTCGCTGCGCAAGGGACGATCCATGGCCAGGATCACGAACAGCATCACGCCCAGGAAGAAGGAGACCAGGCCGCCCAGCAGGAGATGCGAGCGAAAACGCATGTCCAGCATCCAGAGCATCATCACGGTGATCCCCGCACCGATCGCTACGACATACCAAAGCACGCCCGGCAGCCGGATATCGACGGCCGCCAGGCGCTGGTGGCGCGCCGACGACACCTCGCTGAAGCCGCGAAACACCTGGCTGTGCAGGAGGTCTCCCGAGCGGGTCGAAGGCTCGTATTCGGCAAGCCGCCGCGCGATCAGTTGCAGTCGATTGGCACCGCCATAGGCGATCTCGCCTTGGCGATGCGCCGGGAAGTCCTCGTTGATGACGAAGAGCGTGTAGTCACGCAGCAGGAACTCGAGATCGCTGCGCAGCGGCTCGGGATAGGTCGAGAAGCTGCGGTAGAGAGAGCCTATTCCGGCCGCCTCGACATTGACCAGCTGCTTGACGTGCTCGGTGTTCTGGTAGGCAGCGACCGAGAGCAGCCCGAGCAACAGAGCGTAGAACAGACTGAAGCCACCGCTGGCATGGCTCACGAGATCGTTGACCCGCGGCTCGGGCCGCAACCATGCCCAAAGAAATGGCCGCACGAAGATGAGGCCAACCCAGGTCACAGCGACCAGGAAGAGCGAGCAGTAGAGCATCAGCTGCAGCGCTGACAGGCGCTGCAGCCAATCGATCAGTTCTTCTGCCACGTGCCCACCGGCAGTTGCGGCCCCAAAAGCATGACGTTTCCTTGATCAGCGGGGGAGAGATGGCAGCGCCAGCCCGGCTTGCCAACGGAAAATCACAGGCATCGGTGCCGCTTACGACTTGGGATCGTGCAGCCCGAGCCGGCGAAAATGGTTGGTGATCGGGTAGCGGCGGTCGCGGCCGAAAGCCTTCTGGGTGATCTTGACCCCCGGCGGCGCCTGCCGACGCTTGTATTCGGCGATGTCGAGCAAATTCGAGACCCGCCTGACCGCTTCCTCCGGGTGCCCGGCCTCGACCAGCTCGGCTGCCGAGCGGTCATCCTCGACCAACCCCTGCAAGATGGCATCGAGCACCGGATAGGGCGGCAACGAGTCCTCGTCTTTTTGATCCGCTCGCAGCTCGGCCGAGGGCGGCTTCTCGATGGTCCGCGCGGGCACGGCCATGCCTTCGGGCCCCAGGCAATCGGCAGGTCGGCTCTCGTTGCGATAGTGGCAGAGCGCGAAGACCGTCATCTTGTAGACGTCCTTCAGCACCGAGTAGCCGCCGCACATATCGCCATAGAGCGTGGCATAGCCCACCGACATCTCCGACTTGTTGCCGGTGGTCAGCACCATCGAGCCCAGCTTGTTGGAGACCGCCATCAAGATCAGCCCACGGATGCGCGACTGGATGTTCTCCTCGGTGATGTCCGGCGGCCGATCGCCGAAGAGCGGGCCGAGCATGGCGCCGAACGCCTCGAAGGCGGGCTCGATCGCCACGCTGTCCAGGCGAATGCCCAGCAGCGCCGCCGAGTCCCGAGCATCCTCCAGGCTTTCCTCCGACGTGTAGCGGGACGGCATCATCAAGGCGTGCACCCGCTCGGCACCGAGCGCATCGACGGCAACGGCCGCGGACAGGCCGGAATCGACGCCGCCGGACAAGCCCAGCACGATGCCGGGGAAGCCGTTCTTCGCCACGTAGTCGCGAAGGCCCGAGGACCATCGCCCGATAGATGGCCTCCAGCGGCTCGGGCGGCGTCTCGATCTGGCGTTCGCCCGCCGGGCGCCATTGCTCACCGTCACTGGTCCACTGGGTGAGCGTCAGCGCCGGCGTGAACCACGGCGCCTGGGCGACCAGCCGGCGATCGGCGTCGAGCGCGAACGAGGCGCCATCGAACACCAGCTCGTCCTGGCCGCCGACGAGGTTGAGGTAGATCAGCGGCAGGCCGGTTTCCGTCACCCGTGCCACGGCAAGTTGCACCCTGTCGTCCTGCTTGCCGGCCTCGAAGGGCGACGCATTGATGACGACCAAGAGCTCGGCACCGCTTTCCTCGAGCCCCTCGGCAACGTCGGGAAACCACATGTCCTCGCAGACCATGGCCCCGAAACGGATAGCGCCACCATCCTTGAGGTCGAGCCGCATCGGTCCGGGAATCGGCCCCGCGGCAAACACCCGCTTCTCGTCGAACACCCCGTAATTCGGCAGCTCGTGCTTCGCCCGCCGCCCCTTGATCACACCGTCGGCCAGCAGGAAGACGCCATTGCGCGGGCGCTCTCCGGCCTCCGCCCAGGGAGCGCCAAGCAGGATGGCGGGCGCCCTCGCCGCCGTGTCCGCCGCCAGCGCATCGATCAGCGCCGCCGCGCGCTCCAGCAGCGCCGGCTTGAGCACCAGATCCTCGAGCGGGTAGCCGGTGAGCGCAAGCTCGGGAAACACGACGAGATCCGCGCCAGCAGAACGGGCGTCGGCATGAAGCCGCCTGATCAACGCCAGATTGCCGTCGAGGTCACCGACGGTGGGATTGCACTGTGCTAGGGCGATCGTGAGCGTGCTCGACACGGGCGGGCGTCCTTCGATCCGGTCACGCAATTCTGTTGACCGACCTTGTGATCCTGCAGCTATCTCTAGCCGCGCGCCGGGCAAGGCACCAGTCGCTCCAGGGTCGCCGGACGGTCACGGCTGCGCATGGCCGATAGAGTGAGGGAGTTCGCTTGGATCGCATCATGAGCATGACGGTGTTCGTCAAGGTGGCGCAGGCCGGCAGCCTGTCGGCCGCGGCACTGGCGCTCGGTCTCTCCAAATCCACGGTGAGCAAGCATGTCAGCGCGCTCGAGGAGCATCTGGGCGTGCTCCTCTTGAACCGGACGACCCGACGCCTGTCGCTCACCGATTTGGGTATTGCCTATCGCGATCACGCGCAGCGGATCCTGGGCGACATCGAAGAGACGGAGATCGCGATTCAGGGCCACACGGTGGAGCCCAAGGGCAAGCTCAGGGTCAACGCGCCGATGAGCTTCGGCATCCTGCATATTGCGCCGCAGCTGCCGGGCTTCATGGCAGCGCACCCGCGCATCGAGATCGAGCTGGTCCTCGACGATCGCCGTGTCGACCTGATCGAGGACGGCTTCGACGTCGCCATTCGCATCGGCCGCCTGGAAGACAGCACGCTGATCGCCAAGCGGCTGGCGTCAGTGGGGTTCGTCTGTGCAGCAGCCAAGCGCTATCTCGATCGGCGTCGTCCGATCGAGCGGCCCGAGGACCTGAGCGAGCATAACTGCCTACGCTATAGCTTGAACCGCCAGCCCAATGAATGGCGCTTCGAGCGCGACGGCAAGGCGATCGCCGTCAAGGTCGCCGGGACGCTGGTCGCCAATAACGGCGAGGCGCTGCGCGAGGCGGCAGTAAGCGGGCTCGGCGTCGTCTATCAGCCCGCCTTCATCATCGGCGCCGACCTCAAATCCGGCCGCTTGCAGCCGCTGCTGCAACCTTGGTCGACACCGACCATCGACATCCACGCCGTCTTCCCGGAGCAGCGCCAGCTGCAGCCCAAGCTGCGCCGCTTCGTCGACCATCTGGCGAGCGCATTCCGCCGTTCGGATCTCTGGCCGAGCGCGCAGCCGAGGCCGACCAGAGCAGAAGAGGCCAAGGCTGACGCATGAGCACGACCAACAAGAGCATCCTCGTCATCGGCGCCGGCATTGTCGGCCTGTCGACGGCGCTCTTTCTCCAGAATGACGGCCATCAGGTGACGCTGGTCGATCCCGCTAGGCCGGGCAGCGGCACATCCTCGGGCAATGCCGGCATCCTGAGCGTCTCGTCGGTGACGCCGCTGATCACGCCCGAGACATTGAAGTCGCTGCCGGCCATGCTCGCCAATCCGGTAGGCCCGCTGCGGCTGCGCTGGCGCCATTTGCCGACGCTGCTGCCCTGGCTCACCCGTGCGGCGCTTGCCAGCCGCGCTGCCACGGTCGAGCGGGCAATGATCGGCATTCAGGCATTGGCGAGCCGGGCGCTTCGGGCGCATGAGGTGCTGATCCAGCGCGCCGGGGCCGGTGACCTGTTGCGCTCCGGCGGCTGGGTCAAGGTGGCGCTGGACCAGCCGGCGCTGGATCGTCTGGTGGCGGCGGAAGCGCCGCTGCTCGACCGCTTCGGCATTGCCTTCGAGGTGCTCGACCGCGAAGCACTGCACGACCTGGAGCCCGCATTGTCGAGCGAGATCGCGGGCGGACTCTGGCTGACCGCGAACCGCGAGATCACCCACCCGCAAGCCTATAGCGATCGCCTGGCCGCGCTGTTTTTCGAGCGTGGAGGCAAGCAGCAAACCAGTCGCGCCAAGGGCCTTGCCATCGAGAATGGCCGGGTCACCGGCGTATTGACCACGGAAGGCACCATCGCGGGCGATGCGATGGTTGTGGCGGCCGGCGCTTTCTCCCGCCAGCTCGCCCGTGCCGCGGGCCACAAGGTGCCGCTCGAGACCGAGCGCGGCTACCACTTGATGTTGCCGCATAACAGCCCCGGGCTCGGCCGCCCCATCTATTTCAGCGATCCGGGTTTCCTTCTGGCACCGATGGATCACGGCATCCGGCTGACCAGCGGCGTCGAGCTCGCCAGCCTGGAGGCACCACCCGATTTCAGCTTGCCGCGCCGACTGTTGCCACTGGCACGGCGCTACGTGCCAGGGCTGGAGCAGAAGGTGCTGAGCGAATGGCAGGGCTTTCGGCCATCGCTGCCTGACAGCCTGCCAGTGATCGGCACGTCGCACCGTTTCGCCAATGTCTATTTCGCGTTCGGTCATCAGCATCTGGGGCTGACGCTCGGTCCCATCACCGGGCGGATCATCGCGGATCTGGTCGCCGGTCGCGACCCCGGTCTCGATATGGCGCTCTACGCGCCCGACCGCCGATTTTGGTGAGCAGGTCAGCTCGGCTTGCCGCCCCGGCGCCCCACTGGCATCACTCGGCCACAGAACGGCACGAGCCGGCCCCCTTGCTGCGCGCAGCGGGAAAGCCGGGCGCCAACGCGGGGAGGAACGGTTGAGCATGGCGGGGCCAGAAGGACGTGAGCCATTGCTCATCGGTGTCGATGCCGGGACGACCAACACCAAGGCCGTCGTATTCGATCAGGCGGGCCGGGTGGTTGCGCAAGCGAGCGAGCCCACGCCCATCCATTATCCGAGGGCCGAATGGGCCGAGTATGAGGGCGAGACCCTGTGGCAGGTTGCAGCAGGCGCCATTCAGGGCGCCCTGGCTCAGGTCGACGACACCAACCGCGTGCAGGGCATCGCCTTTGCCAGCATGGCCGAGACGGCCGTGCCGATCGATCGAGCCGGCGCTGCCACGGGTCCTGCCATCGCCTGGTTCGACAAGCGAAGCAACGCCGAGATCGAGCTGATTGGCGAGCGGGTCGGCCGCGAGCGACTGTTCGCCATCACCGGGCTTTCGCCGGAGCCGATCTTCGGACTCGGCAAGCTGCTCTGGCACCGCCGCCACCGCCCCGAGGGCTTCGCTGGCACGACCAAGTGGCTGAATGTCGCCGACTACCTCGCCTGGCGCCTCTCCGGCGAGATGGCGACCGATTTCAGCCTAGCCTGCCGCACGCTGGCGCTCGACCTCCGGCAGCGCTGCTGGTCGGATGAGGTCCTCGCTGCGATGGAGGTCGACCCTGAGCTCATGGCTCCCCTGGTGCCGAGCGGCACAGCCGTGGGCCGGGTCAGCGAGGACGGTGCCGCGGCGACCGGGCTACCGCGCCATTGCGTCGTCGCCGCCGGCGGGCACGACCACATCGTCGGTGCGGTCGCCGCCGACGCCATGCGGCCCGGCGTGCTGCTCAGCTCGACCGGGACGACCGAAGCCAACCTCATGGGCGCTTCGCAGCCGTCGATTGACCCGGCGCTCGGCCAGGCCGGCTACGCCCAGGGCGTCTGCTACGTCGACACCCCAGTCTACTACGTCCTCGGCGGCCTTTTCACCGCCGGCGGCGCCATCGACTGGTTCAAGCGCACCATGGCCGACGGCGCCGACTACGCCACGCTGGTCGCCGAGGCGACCGCCGCGCCCGCCGGCAGCCAGGGCGCCGTCTTCCTGCCACACCTCCGTCTCGGCACGGCGCCCTCGCCCAACGCCCTGGCCAGGGGCGCCTTTCTCGGGCTGAGCACCGACATCACCCGCGGCGACCTGTTCCGCGCGGTGCTCGAAGGCATCGCCGCGGACAGCCGCCGCTGCGCCGAGGGCATGCTGCCGCTGATCCCGGCCGCACCGCCCAATGCCATCCGGGTGATCGGCGGCCTCACCCGCAACCGGCTCTACATGGCGATCAAGGCCGCCATGCTGGACCGCCCGATCACCGTGGTCGACCTCGCCGACAGCGTCTGCGCGGGTGCCGCCATCCTCGCCGGGATCGGTGCTGGGGTCTATCCGAGCCAAGCCGCAGCTGTCGCCGCCATGCGTGGCAGCGAGAAGCAGGTGGCGCCAGAGCCATTCTGGGCGCAACACTACCAGCAGCTCTATCGCGAAGTGTACGACAAAGCCCCGAATGCTGTCCGGCCGCTCCACGATGCCTTGGCTCGGCTACCCTCTGATCAAAGCGTTCGAGGCAACTGATAGCGCGGACTCAGTCGAACCCAAATGGCCCGCGTCTTTGGCCAACTCTGGCCACGCCGGCCAACCGGAAATGGCTTCGTTTCGCAAAAACGTGTGATCGAGCTCTTCAGCTCGGGTGCCAGCCGCTTGAAGATCGCCATGAGCGTGGCCGCGGTCTCGGCGGCACTCTTGCCGGCGAGCTTGGCCGCCAGGGTGAGCCGCGAGGTGCGCTCGTGCAGCACCAGGACGGGCTGCGTGCGCCGGCAGAACATGAGATCGGCCTCCCAATCGCCGAGCTTCTCGCGGCCCAGGACCGCTTCGGGTCGATCATGAATCGATCGGCGATCGGTGATGTTGCTCTTGGTCTCACGGCGTTTGCGCTGACCACGACGGGCCTTGCCACGCGGCAGCAACTTCCAGAGCTTCTCGACCTTCTGCCGCGCCCGATAGATGAAGGAATAGATCGTCTCCGTGCCGAGCCTCCGCAGCCCAGGCTCGTTGCCGGCTTTTAGCCACCCGGCGATCTGCTCGGGCGACCAGCCCTCGGCCAACCGGTCGACCACGAACCGCTCCAGTCGCTCGTCCCGCTCGAGCAGCGCCAGCCGCTCGCGGCGCGCCAGGTAAGAGCCCTCGGCGAAGCTCGGCTGGTAGCCGCCCGAAGGCAGCCGGTTGCGCGCCAATTCGCGATTAACCGTCGACGACGAACGGCCCAGCCGTCGCGCCATCTCGGCCTGGCTGACACCCTCCAGCCGCCAGATCGCGATCTGCTCACGCTCCTCGAACGACAGATGCCGGTAGCGGCCTTCCCCCATCCTTCAACCCTCCAAGCGTTTTCAGCACCTTAGCACCTCTGCACTTGGAGCCGGAATCCACCGCACGATCGGCGATCAAGCTACAGAATGGGCCAGCCCACTTAAGCAGAACTGGTGCGCGGTGATGCCGGCCTAGTGGCCGGGCGTGAAATAGCGCACAATCAGCCGGCCTATCAGACCGGCGACGACATGGGTCTTCGTGGTGCTGCCACCTCGGAAAGGCCAATGGCTTGATCTCTTAGCTTTTTCGCGGCGGTGTCTGCGTTGCCTGTTTAAGGGCAGTTATTCTAGAACATTGTGCTAGTATTCTGGTGCTAAGCATGGGCGTGATCCTCCCGCCATTGATTTGGTTCACCCTTACGTTCCCGAATGATGGTGGCGGATTTTCATAGCATCTTTGGTCCTGCGTTCATGCGACCTTCCGAGCTGGTTTCAATTGTGCTGCGAAGGCGCTCGGGGTCAAGTTTTCGAGCGCCGAATGTGGTCGGTTTTGGTTATAGTCGATCCTCCAGTTGTTGATCCGGGTGCGGGCGTCAGCCGACGACAGGAACCGTTCAGCATTGAGACATTCCTGCCGAAGGCGGCTTTGAGCACCTCGATAGACGCGTTGTCGCCAGGTTTTCCGGGCCGTGACACGTCGATCTCGACCTTGTTCAAATACGCCCGCACCTGATCGAGGGACTGTCCAGCGAACTCGGGGCCGTTGTCGATCCTGATGCGACGTGGCTTGCCCCGGAGCCGGGCGAGCCATTCTAGCTCCTGGACACGCGGAGACCTCCGGCAACCGAGCGGTTTGGCCGCTTTGAGGGTGGATTGGCGCGCGTTCTGGCTTGACGGGGCAGTTTTTGGGGGCGTCTGGGTTTTGCTGATAACGAGGGTCTGGTGCCGGGTTGCAAAGCGGCGGATCACTGCCGCCAGGCGGCCATTCGCAGCGATCGCCTCGTCGTGGGTGGGGTTCTCCAGCATCTCGCGGTTCATCAGCTCCGTCAGTACGCGTTCTTGTGGACGAAGCCGCGGATCACGGTCAGCGCCAGGATCCACAGGTCGAGCTTCAAGGACCAGTGGCGGATGTACTGCATGTCGTGGGCGATGCGGCCGGCCATCTTGGACTCGGTGTCGGTCTCGCCGCGATAGCCGTTGACCTGGGCCCAGCCGGTGATGCCGGGCAGGACAGCGTGGCGGCTGGCGTACTGGTCGATGAGGGTCATGTACTGGTCGTCGAGGGCGACCGGGTGCGGGCGGGGGCCGACCAGGCTCATCTCGCCCTTGAGCACGTTGATCAGCTGGGGCAGCTCGTCGATGCTGGTCTTGCGCAGGATGGCGCCGACGCGGGTGATCCGCGGGTCGTTGCGGGTCGCCTGCCGGTAGGGGCCGCCCGCAGGGTTCGGCCCGTGGGTCATGCTGCGGAACTTCCACATCGCGAAGGTGCGGTGGTTGAAGCCGTTGCGCTGCTGCTTGAAGAAGACGGGGCCGGGGCTGTCGAGCTTGATGGCGATGGCGACGAGCGCGAGGAGCGGGGCCACGAAGAGGAGGATGGCGGCGGCGCCGATGCGGTCGAAGAGCTCCTTCAGGAGCTTGCCCCAGTCGCGGATCGGCCGCTCGGAGACAGTAACCATCGGAAGGCCGGCGCCGCCCAGGAGCTGCGAAGACACAAGCGCGAAGCCGGCACTGTCGGGGGCGAGGCGGACATCGACGGGCAGCGAGGCGAAGGCACGGACGGCCTGCAGGACGCGCCTTCGTCGGCGCCCGGCAGGGCGATCACGACCTCGTTCACGGGCTGGCGCCGGCAGTGATCGATGAAGTGGTCGATGGCGAGCTGGAAGGCGGTGTCGCCGACGTCGGGTGGCAGGCTCGCCTCGTGCACGAGGCTGGTGCGGAAATCCCGGCGCCCGGTGACGTAGGCGGCGAAGGCACCGACCAGCTCGAAGCTGCCGAAGACGGCGACCCGGCGGCGGTAGGGACTGCCCGGCAGGAGGATGGCGCGCTCGAACAGCCTGGCCACGGCGACATGCAGGAGCATGAGGGCGAGGCCGGAGTTGATCAGCCAGGCAATGAACCAGCCGCGACTGTGCGCCTCCGTTGTTTTGGTAAGGAAGCCGGCGGTGAGGAAGATCGTGCCGGCGATCAGCAGGGCCTTGACGCTCTGTGCACCCGAATCGAGGCCGAACTGCAGCTCCTCGAAGCGGAGGACGAAGACGAAGCGGGCGGTGAGGAAATAGACGAGGCCGACGGCGAGGCCGATCACCGTGTAGTCGTCAACCTGGACCGTGCTCTCGAGGAAGAAGGTGTAGTAGGCGGCCTGGGTGAGGACGGCGAGGAGCGTGATCGCCACGGCGTTGATGACGAGCGCGATGTCGGCGGCCACAGCCGGCGAGCAGAGCGCGCAGAGGCGGTAGGCCAGCGTGCGACGTGAGCGCATGGCACCGAGATCAACGCTCAGCGACGGTATCCTCAACGCGAGTGGCGCTGTCGACCATCAGATTGATGCCCAGCCGATGGCCGCCTGCCGCGCGGCAGGACCGCCGACACCCGCCGCACGTAACGCCCGGTTCCGCGCAAACCAACAATATATTGGAAGATTGACTACGCATCGACCGGCTCAATCCACGTAATACTTGCGGTAGTTCTTGTAGTAGGAGCCGACGCCGGCATAGCCGTATTGCTCCTGGCGCTGCATGTCGACCTGGCTGAGGACGGCGCCGGCCACCTTGGCGTTGACGGCGTCCAGCTCATGAAGCGCGTTCTGCGCCTTGTCGGCCGAGGTCTCCTGCCAGCGGACGAGGAGGATCGTGGCGTCGACCAGGCGGCGGTAGTGGATCAGCTCCCAGGCGGAACTGGTTGGCGGTCGCCTTGCGGCATGAGGTGCGGTCGGAGGCGAGGTGGAGCTTGTGCGCCTTGATCAGGTTCTCGGCCTGGCCGCGCGCGCAGTAGACCTTCTCGTAGAGCCATCTTGGGCAGGCCCGGCCAGATTGGTGACGATGAAGCGGCTGTCGGCGCCTTGCGGTCCGGCCTCGACGCGGGCGATGACGCGGCGCTCGACTTTCCAGCTGGTGGCGGCGTAGCGGAAGTCGCCGTAGCGGCGGACCTTGTCGGCCTCGCCATCGATCCGGCCGAGCGCGGCATCCTCGGCGAGACCGCCGACCCGGCGCAGCAGCACCGCATTGCCGGCGAGGCCGAAGATGTAGCCGATGCGCTTGCGTTCGCACCACGCCATCGCCTCGGGCCGGGCGTAATGGCTGTCGCCGCGCACGACGATGTCGACCGCCGGCCAGCGGGCGCGGATGCGGCCGATGACATGGCGCAGCACCAGCGCCACCTCGGCCCCGTCCGGCGTCTTGCCGGGGCGCAGGATGATCGCCACCGGCTTGCCGGTGGTCGCCTCGTAGATGTGGATCGGCAGGAAGCAGCGGCTGTCGTGATGGGCATGGAACAGCGACAGTTGCTGGCCGCCGTGCACCCGGTCCTCGGTGTCGTCGATGTCGAGCAGGATGCGTCGCGGCACCTGCTCGAAGCTGTCGCAGAACAGCTCGACCATCGCCGCCATCATGCGCTTGAGCGCGGTCGCGCCGGGCAGGTTTTCCAGCCGGCTGATGGTCGGCTGCGAGCACAGATCGGCGCCGCTCTCGGGCAGCCGCCCGACCGCCATCTTGAAGGCCGGGATCGGAGCGCAGGGCGTCGCAGTCATTGCCGTCGGGATAGCCCGCCGCGATCAGCAGGGCGCGGTAGCGGATCATCTCGATCAGCTGGTTCTCGGCGCGGTAGTCCTTGATGGCCTGCTCGGACTGCCGCAGCTCCTCTTCGAGCTCGTCGACGCGGATCTCCAGGTAGGAGGCAGCACGGCTGGTGCCACCGACCTTGCGCGCCAATTGCTGGTTGACGTAGGCGTCGGCGAGGGTGTTGGCGACGCGTGCCGCTTCGCTCGGCCGCTCGGCGGTGAAGGAGACCTGGAAAACGCGCGATCGGCCGCTCTGGCGGACGCCGAGATTTTCCTCGAGATACTCGAACGCCATCCGGCGCGCCTCTGCGGCGGTATCCGTGACCTGAAGCTGGACGATCTCCGAGGCGAGGCCGGTGGCGACCAGGAGGTTGGTCGGGACGAAATCGAGGAGCTGGGCGAAGGGCTGCAGGGCCGGGGTCAAGGTCGTGCCGCCGCTCTCCGCCTCGGCGAGCTTCAGCTCCATGCGGCGGTCGAGGCCGAGCCGGCTGATGACCGCGTAGGCGATGTCGGGGGATCGGGCGACGCGCAGCTCGGTCTCGAGCGATGCCGAGTCGGAATCGATCAGGCCGCCGGTCTCGGAGTCGAGGCCGAAGGCGCGGGTGTCGGTTGGATCGATGACGACCTCGGCGGTGGCCGTGTAGAGCACGGGCCGCGTCAGCCCGACCATGGCCGCGATGCAGGTGCCGATAACGGCGGTCGTTGCGATCAGCCAGAAGCGGCGCTTGAAGAAGAGCCAAAGCCAGGCGACGTCGATACCGCCATCGTCGTCGTATTGCGCAGCACCCGGATAAGCTCCCGGATAAACCCCAGGGTAGGGAGAAGAAGCTGGCAGTTCGCCTTTTGATTGATTTCCGCGTCTATCAACCTGGCCGTTCATGACACTCCAACTCGAACAACTAGTATTAGTTTTTTGCGATCCGTCCCTGGCAATCAAGACACGCTGTATCAAACCATTCGGCATTGTGGAAGCCCGTTAATCGACCGTTAATCGACATTGTGGTGCAGCGCAGCACGATTGAGACCCTGTCAGTCCGCCTGACGAGCCGGCCATCGGCGGCGGCTATGTGCAGTGATTGTGTCGATACCGATGCCGAGCCACCAAATAGAGTTGACCGGTCGATCGATGGCGGCGGCGTGCGGCAACCGAAACCGGCATTCACGCCGCGTGCGACCCGCGGCTGCTGCTGCTGCCTGGCAGCGAGCACGTTCTCGGGACGCCCACGGACCGTTGACACAGCTCTGGTTGGCCGGTGCTCCGTTGCCGGCCGCGGGCCCGGTCAGGCTTCGAGCGCTTCCAGGACCTTGCGCGCGATCAGCTCTGAGACGCGCGCGTTGCTCTCCTGGGTCACGCCCGCGATGTGCGGGGTCAAAACGAGATTGGGCGCCGCATCGAACACCCGTGCCGCCTCGGCGGTCAGCGGCTCGGTCGCGAAGACGTCGAGCGCGGCGCCGCCAAGCCGGCCGTCCCGCAACGCTTGCGCCAGGGCAGCTTCGTCGACGACCCCGCCGCGCGCGGCGTTGATCAGGATGCCGGTGGGCTTCATCTTCGCCAGTGCTGCGCCATCGACCAGGTCTCGCGTGCCGTCGGTCAGCGGGACGTGCAGCGAGAGGACGTCTGCGGTGGCGAGGAGCGCATCCAGTGGCAGCTGCTTGACGCCGTCCCAGGCAGGGTCGCCGTTCGGCACATAAGGGTCGTGGGCGGCGACGGCCATGCCGAGCGCCAGCGCCTTCTGCTTGACCAGGCGCGCGATGGCGCCGAGGCCGACGAGGCCCATCGTCTTGCCGGCGAGCTCCTGGCCCATCAGGTCGTTGCGCGGCCATTCGCCGGCGAGCATCCGGGCCTGCGCCGCGTAGGCGCCGCGCAGCAGCATCGATGCCGTCGTGATCACGTACTCGGCGACGGATAGATCGTTGGCGCCGGTCGCCGGGATGACGGTGATCGACCGGGATCTGCACGCCTCGAGGTCGATATTGTCGAGGCCGACGCCGAGCCGGCCCACCACCTCGAGCGACGGCGCAGCGTCGAGCAGGCTCCCCCTCACCTGCGTCCGGTTGCGGACGACGAGGGCGCGCGCGCCGGCGACCGCAGTAACGAGATCGGCCGGGCGATCAACCAGCGCTGGGTCGTAGAGCGTCGAGTGCCTGGCCGCGAGCGTGGCCACCGCCGTCTCGTCCATGAACTCGCTGATCACGATATCCGTCATCGTCTGCCCCCTTTCGAGCGATCGCCTCGACCGCGTCGCGCCGGTCGTGGTATCGGCAGCGGCGAGACATGGCAACAAGACGAGATCGGGAAGGCGGCAGGCTAGCATGGCGCGGGTATTGACCCTCGGGATCACGGTCTTCGACACGGTCCTGCGCGTCGGCGACATGCCGCGCCACGGCGGCAAGTTCTACGCCACCGGCCGGGCCGAGGTGGTGGGCGGGATCGCCGCCAACGCCGCCATCGCCATCGTGCGCCTCGGCGGCGAGGCGGTGCTGGCGAGCCGCGTCGGCGACGATCTGGTGGGCGAGCGGATCGTCAGCGATCTAGCCGCAGCCGGAGTCGACACGTCGATGGTCGAGTGGCTGAACGGTGTCGCCAGCTCGATCTCGACCATCCTGGTGGACCAGACGGGCGAGCGGCTGCTCGTCAATCACAGCGACCCGGCGCTGTTCCACGGCCTGCCGAGCCTGGACGGCATCGCCGTCGACGGGGTGATGACCGACACGCGCTGGCCGGAGGGCGCGCTCGCGGCGCTCGGCCGGGCCCGCGACCTCGCCGTGCCGGCGGTGCTCGACTACGACCGGGAAGCCGAGCGGCTGCGCAGCGAGCTCTTGGGAGCTGCGACCCACGTGGTCTTCGGCCAGCAGGGCCTGGCCGCCATCGCCGGAACCGAGGATGTGGCGCTGGCGCTCGGCGCCGTTCGCGGCATGACCGATGCCTGGCTCGCCTGCACCTCGGGCGGCGGCGGGGTGCATTGGCTCGACGGCGACGTCCTTCGCCATCTGCCGGCTTTTCCCATTAAGGCCGTCGACACGCTCGGCGCCGGCGACGTCTTTCATGGCGCTTTCACGCTGGCGCTGGCCGAGGGCATGCGGGAGGCAGCGGCGCTGCGCTTCGCCAGCGCGGCGGCGGCGATCAAATGCACGCGCTTCGGCGGCGGCGCGGTGAGCCCGACACGGGCCGAGCTTGCCGCTTTTCTGGGGGAGACGGTCTGATGCAGCTATCGCCGGGCAAGTATTGGGGCATGCGACGGCTCGCCGACGATGCCGGGCTCTTTCGCATGACGGCCCTCGACCAGCGGCCGCCGATCATGGGCCTGATCAAGGCGCGCAAGGGGCTGGACGCGGCGCCCGACGCCGATGTGGCAGCGGTCAAGGCGGTGATCGCCGAGACCCTGGCGCCGGCGAGCTCGGCGCTGCTGGTCGATCCGCTCTGGGCCTACACGGGCTGCATCGGCCACCTCTCGCCGCGCCAGGGGCTGATCTTGACGCTCGAGGATCATCGCTTCGAGGATGGTCCGGGCGGGCGCACCTCGTCGTCGATCCCGGACTGGTCGGTCGAGAAGATCCGCCGGATCGGCGGTGATGCGGTCAAGGTCCTTGCCTGGTACCGGCCCGACGCCTCGCCGGCGGTCATCGCGCATCAGCAGGCCTATGTCCAAGCCGTGGGCGAGGCCTGCCGGCGCTTCGACCTGCCTTTCGTCTTCGAGCTTCTGGTCTACCCGTTCAAGGACGCCGGCCACGACTATGTCGAGGACGCGACCAAGCGGCCGGAGATGGTGATCGAGAGCGTCAAGGCGTTCGCCGGGCCGGAATACGGCGTCGACATCTTCAAGCTGGAAAGCCCGATCCCGGCCGCCGAGGTGCCCGAGCCCGGCGCGGCTGGGTCGGCCGAGGTCCAGGGCTGGTTCGATGCGCTGGGTGCGGCGGCGGGCCGGCCCTGGGTGATGCTGTCGGCGGGCGCCTCGGGTCCGGCCTTCGAGCGGGTGCTGCATTACGCTTTCAAGGCCGGTGCCAGCGGCTTTCTCGCCGGGCGCGCCATCTGGTGGGATGCGTTTCAGCACTATCCTGACCTTGACGCCATGCGCAGCGAGCTGGCCCAGGACGGCCGTGCCTATCTCGACCGGCTGGGTGCTCTGGCGGCGCGCCAGGCGCAGCCCTGGACCACGCACCCGCTCTTTGCCGATGGGATCGAGATCGAAGGTGGCGGCATCGACCTGCCGCGGAACTATCCCGGCATCGAGCCGTGATCGGCGTCGTTGCGATCGCGCGCAACACCTTCGATGTGCCGCTGGCGGAGGCGGTGCACGAACAGGCGCTGGCGACGCTGGCCGCTCTCGGCGTCGAGACCGCGGGCCCGCCCGTGTTGGTCTATACCGCCGTTGACCTGACGGCCGTCAAGGCTGCGCTGGCTGGTGTCGCGCTCGAGCGGCTGCTGGTGCTGCAGGTCACCTTCGCCGATGCCAGCATGCTCCTGGAGCTGACCGAGGTAAGCGAGGCGCCGGTCCTGCTCTGGGGCTTTCCCGAAGAGCGTTGGGGCGGGCGGCCGCGGCTCAACAGCCTGTGCGGCATCAACCTCGCAGCGCATGCCCTGGGCCGGGCCGGACGCGCGTACGGCTACCTCTATGCCACGCCGGACGATTCTGATGCGCTGCGCGCCGCGCTTGATGCGGAATCGATGCCGCCGCCTCTGCCCATTGCTACCGTCGATGCCAGTGCCGAAGCGACGGCGGCAGCGGACGCCGCGCTGGCCAAGCTCGACCAATCGCGGATCGGCCTCTTCGGCACGGCGCCGGCTGGCTTCGAGACCTGCCGCTACGACGCCAGCTGGCTGCAGCGCGTGCTCGGGATCGGCGTCGAGCGCGTCACGCTGGACGACTTCTTCGCCGCCGCTCGCGCCTTGCCGGCGGAAGCCGTGACGCCGATCAGGGCGCGTGCTGAGGCCGAGCTGACGGGCTTGGCCGCGCTCGAGCAGGAGCCGGTCGAGGGCACGCTTCGGCTCTATGAAGCGCTCCGGCAGCGGGTCGACGACGCGGGCTATGCCGGGGTCGCCGTGCGCTGCTGGCCCGAGACCTTCACCGAGATGGGCTGCGCCGTTTGCGGCGCCATGGGCATGCTGTCGGAGGACGGCGTGCCGGCGGCGTGCGAGGCGGACGTCATGGGCGACGTCACCAGCCTGCTCCTCCAGGCGATCGCCGGGACGCCGCCCTTCCTGGTCGATCTGGTCGATGTCGAGGCCGCGGACGACACGGCCGTCTTCTGGCATTGCGGCCTGGCGCCGCGCAGCATGGCGAGCGACGCGACACCGCCCAGGGCCGACATCCACGCCAACCGCAAGAAGCCGCTGCTTCAGTCGTTCGCGCTCAAGCCCGGGCGGGTGACCGTGGCGCGGCTCAGCCAGGCGCGCAACGCGCCCTGCCTGGTGCTCGCCGGCGGTGAGATGCTGGAGCGGCCCCTGCCCTATTGCGGCACGGCCGGTGTCATCCGCTTCGACGCGCCGGCGACGACCGTGCTCGACCGGCTGATGGGCCTCGGGCTCGAGCATCACGTGAGCTTCGTCTATGGCGAGCACCGGGCGACGCTGAGAGCGGTCGCAAGCCGGCTCGGACTGTCGGTGGTCGAACTCGCCTGAATTGTCGCAGGCCCGGCAGTGGCTTGCCACCACCCGGCATGGTGCCGAGAATAGCGGGCGCACAGGAGCGAAGGAGAAACCATGACAACGGGCGGCGAGCTGAGCGAGGCGCTCGGCCTCAGCGGCGGCAAGCCGGTCGACGAGCCGGCTGTCCAGTCCCTGGCGCTGCGTCTGGTCATCCGGATAGGGGTCGTCGTGTTTCTGCTCGGCTGGTGCTTCAGCATCGTCCGGCCATTCCTCGGCATGGTGATCTGGGCCATTATCATCGCGGTCGCAGCCTATCGACCGTTCCCTCTCACTGCTGCGGCTCTGCGGTGGCAAAGGCCGCATCGCGGCACCGATCTTCGTCATCCTGGGGCTTGCCGTCATTCTGCTGCCCACGGTGCTCCTCGCCGACACCCTTTTCGCCGGCATTCGCACCCTCGCCGCCGACCTCGCCGATGGATCGCTGACAATCGCCGGACCGCCCGCGACCGTCCAGACCTGGCCGGTCATTGGCGAGCCGATCGATCGGTTGTGGACCCTGGCATCGACCAATCTCCACGAGGCACTGGCCGAGCTCGGTCCGCAGCTCACGGCGATCGGCCAGTGGTTCTTGGGCTTCGCCGGCAATCTCACGCTGGGCCTGCTGCAGTTCGTGATCGCGATCTTCATCGCCGCCGGCCATGCTCGTGAACGCGGCAAGCGGCGAGCAGCTCGCCGGGCGCGTGGCGACCGGGCTCGGCGGCGCCACCGGCCCGCGCTACACGACGCTCGCGGTGCAGACGATCCGCAGCGTCACGAAGGGCATTCTGGGCGTGGCGTTGATCCAGTCGACAGCGGCAGGCCTGGGCTTTCTCGCCGTCGGGCTCCCGGCAGCGGGTCTCCTCGCCTTCGTCTGCCTCATTCTCGCCATCGTCCAGATCGGCCCGGCCCTGGTGCTCCTGCCCGCCGTCATTTACGGGTTCGCGACGTTTTCCACGACGACCGCGGTGATCTTTGCCGTTTGGTGCGTCTTCGTCGGCGTGCTCGACAACATCCTCAAGCCCATCCTGCTCGGCCGCGGGGTGGCGCTGCCCATGGCGGTGATCTTCATCGGCGCGATCGGCGGCTTCCTCGCTTACGGCATTCTCGGCCTGTTCGTCGGCCCGGTGGTCCTGGCGCTGGGCTACACCGCGATCAGCGCCTGGCTCGCGGACGTTCGCGACGCGTCGGCGACGGCCGGCGATGCACAGGCCTCTGTGCAGCGTCCATGAGTGGGGCATGCTCTACTTGTAACCGTGCGGAGAAGTTGTGCGTTCGGCTAACCCGCCCTTGATCACCGCCTGCCTTTGTTGAGCCTATGAAGCCGTTGGCACGGGCACCAGTGTTCGAAGAGTGATAGGCCAAGAGATCATTATTCTCGACCCCTTCAACCAGTGCGAACGGGAAATGTTCGCTGTTTAGGGACATGGCTATGCGGTTTATTTCATTGGTCCTGCTGCTCGTCTTGCTGGTTGGTTGCGCCTCCAGGCCGACGATGCGCGTGACAATCGCCGACAAGCTCGATGATTATGCGCAACTTCTGCGCGAGAATGGCTCGATGGGACAGGCGGATGAGATGGCGTCGAACGCCGAGCAACTGCGCGAATCGGAACGCCTACGCCTTGAAGCTCAAGCAGCTTTCGAGCAGGGACGTCCTTATGACACGAGCTTTTATCTAGGCTTCGTGCCGCACGCTGCCTTGCGTGACTATGCCGACGCTTTGCGCGCGGCGGGCAGAAGAACCGAGGCTCGGGAAGCCGACGACTTGGCCGTGCGCTATGTCGGCGACCAGCTAGCCACGGGCCAGCTACTCATGCGCCAGTAGCCTGCCACCGATCCTGAGACGATAATCAAACTGTGTGAAAACCCGCTGTTCTGGTAGCTTTGCGCTCATCAGACGCCAATCGTAGCAGGCAGCTTGATGACCCGGATGATGGCGCCCGAGAACGCCGCCACGGCGTCCAACTTCACCGGCTACATGAGCGCCATCGCGGGCTCGGAAAAGTTCATGGACGAAGCTCTGACCGCCAGCCCTGCCGTCAACATGCCAGCCGAGTATGCCGATCGACTGCGGCCCAACGAGCGGTGCTCGGTGGAGGCGCGCGTGCTGCGCAACAAGGTGTGGTCGCGGCTCGAGGTCTGAGAGCGGGCCGGGACGCATGATGGAGAGCTATCGCCTGGCCCTTTGGGCGACCAATCTGGGCCCGAGCTTTGCGACGCTCGATGCCTGGCTGGATCATGTGGGCGTCCGCGCCCGGCATGCCCTGGCGGACGGCGCAAGACTCCTGGTGATGCCGGAATATGCGTGTGAGGCATGGCTCGGCTTCAAGCCGGCGGGGCTGCGGCCCGACCAGGAGATCGCCTGGCTCGCGAGCGTCGCCGCGGACGCCCTTCCCGGCCTCCAGCAGCTGGCAAGCGAGACCGGACTGGCGCTGCTGCCCGGCACCATGCCCTGGGCTGTGGGTGGTGGGTTTCGCAACCGCGCCTGGCTACTGGCACCCGACGGCCGGCTGATGGCGCAGGACAAGCTCTGTCCCACGCCGTTCGAACGCGATCCGGCGAGCTGGCTGCTGGAGCCGGGGACGGAACTGCGGATCGTCGAGCTCGACGGGCTGAGGCTCGCGGTTCTCGTCTGCCTCGATATCGAGCTGCCGGCCCTTTCCTGCCGGCTCGCCGGCGCAGGGCTCGATCTCGTCCTGGTCCCGTCGATGACGGACTCGGCTTCCGGCCATGCCCGGGTCTTCGGCTGCGCCAAGGCACGCGCGGTGGAGCTGATGTGCGCCGTCGCCTGCACCGGCGTGATCGGCGCGTCGCCCGGCACCACGCAGAACGACCAGAACGTCTCCGGCACGGCCGTCTACCTGCCGTGTGAGCCGGCGCTCGGGCACTCGGGCGTGCTGCTCCAGACGCCTGCCACGGACGGCTCGGGGGGCGAGGACCCAATGGACGTGGTCGATCTGCCGATCGGCATTTTGCGCCAATTGCGGGCGGCTGGCGGCGAGGTCTGGCCCGGCAGCTGGAGCGCCGACCACCTCTCGATCAGCGAAGGATGGCAGGGTTGAAGACCGTCTTCAGCGAGAAGCACGCGCACCGCGATGCCAGGACCGAGCTCTTCGGCGGCGAGCTGGTGGCGCCGTTCGAATGCCCGAGGCGGGCCGAGCTGAACAAGGCGCGCGTCTTCGAGCCTATTCTTGCTGTCCACGATGCAGCCTATATCGCGTTCCTCGAGACCGCGTTCGAGCGCTGGCAGGCGGCCCGGGTTCAAGGACGAGGCCATTCCATGTGCCTGGCCCGCCCGGCGCATGACCGTCCGCTGCCCCGAGCCTATCGACGGGCAGCACTGGTCGGAGGCACTCGGCCAAGCGATGCGTGCGATCGAGCGCTTCGGCACCGAGACTCTGGTCGTCTCGCTCGGCGTCGACACCTTCGAGCGCGATCCGATCAGCTTCTTCAAGCTGAGCACCGACGATTTCAGCCGCATGGGTGCGGCCATCGCCACGCTCGGCCTGCCGACCCTCTTCGTCATGGAAGGCGGCTACGTCGTGGCGGACGTCGGCATGAGCACGGTCAATGTGCTGACCGGGCTCTGAGCGACTCGAAATAGACCTCGGCCGCGTGAAGCTCGCTCTTGAGAGCTGCGTGGCGCTTCGCCTGCTCTTCCTCGAGGCCCCAGCGGTCGATCTCGTAGAGCTCCTCCAAGAGCGCCGCCTCGAAGGCGGTAGCGGCCTTGAGCGCGCCGCTGGCCATGGCGAATCCCAAGATCAGCGAGCTGGTCAGGCGGGTTGCCGCATGCAGCCCAACGAGCTGCCAGTCGTCGAGTGCTGCGGCTGCAGCGGCCAGCGCCGCAAGCGACGCTTCGGGCTGCGGTGTCGGCTCGAGGGTGACCGTGGTGACCAGCGGCGCCGCGAATGTCTCGACCGCCCAGTCGAGCCATGGCTGCCAGAGGCGCGCCTGCCGCTCGGCCAGATCGGCTGGGCTCACTTGGCGGTAGCACAGGAGATCGGCAGCACCATAGCCCATCACCTCGGTGATGGCGTCGTCGCGCTTGGCCGGGAGCTGGTCGACCACCGTGTTGGCGAGACGGGTGAGCGGCATTGCCTCGGGGCGGATGGTGTCGCCCTGCCCGGCCCATTCGGCGGCGACCGCCGCTGCCAAGGCCGTGTTGGGCATGGCGAGCAGCCGACGGCCGGGGGTGCGCACCGGCCGGCCATCGAGCAGGATGGCCGGCGCGCCCTCGACCTCGCCTGCCGCTGCCGTCTTGTAGAAGCGCTTCATAGGTGGTCGAGAACGCCGTCGATGCGGTCGACGATGTGCAGGGCGCCGGCCTCGGTCAGGGCTTCCGGCTGATGGTTGCCGTAAGCGACGCCAATGCCGCGGCAGCCGGCGAGCCGCCCCATCTCGATATCGAAGGTCGTATCGCCGATGATCCAGGTGACATCGGGCGTGTAGCCGGTCTCCTGCATCGCCGCCTCCATCATCGCCGGATGCGGCTTCGATGGGTGCAGGTCGGCGGTCTGCAGCGTTTCGAAGTACTGCGCGATATCGTGCGTCTCGAGGATCTGCACGAGCCCGCGCATGGTCTTGCCGGTGGCCACGCCCATCACGGCACCACGCTCCCGCAGGGCGGCGAGGGTTTCGACCACGCCCGGAAAGAGCGGCTCCTCGTGATCCGGCATGGCGCGACGGGCGAAGAAGGCCTCGCGGTAGGCGGCGGCGATCTGCTGGCCCAGCTCCGGGTCGTCGCGGCCGAGCAGCACGCGCATGGCGGGCTCGAGCGAGAGGCCGACAATGTGGCGAATGCGCTCCGGCGACGGGGCGATCAGGCCAACGGCGGCGAAGGCGTCCTGGGCGCAGGCGACGATCACGGCCTGGCTGTCGACGAGCGTCCCGTCGCAGTCGAAAACGATGAGCTGGGTCATGCACGGCCTTTGTTTGCTGGCATGGGCTAGGTCGGGCTATACTCGCCTCTGGTCAAGCACGGATCGACGTCGATGGGTGACCTCGCTGCCAAACGCATGACACTGGCGGAGTTCCTGGTCTGGGACGACGGGACCGACACGCGCTACGAGCTGGTCGGCGGCGAGCCTCGTGCCATGGCACCGGCAAGCGGTCGGCATGGCGTCATCCAAGACAATGCGGGCGCGGTGATCCGCGACAGCCTCGGGCGAGATGGGCCATGCCGTGTCGCGCATCAGGCAGGGCTTCTCCTGACCATCCATGGCGATGATCGCTATTACGTACCGGATCTGGCGGTGACCTGCCACGACGTCAGCGATGCGCCCTACATTGAAGAGCCGAAGCTGGTCGTCGAGATCATCTCGCCCTCGACCGGGCGCACCGACAAGGACGTCAAGGTCCCGGACTACTGCACCCTCGAAAGCCTCGACGAGATCTGGCTGATCGACAGCCGCAAGCCGCTCGTCCATGTCTATCAGCGGCGGAACGGCCAGTGGATCGGCAGCGTGCCGCTGAAGCTGGGCCAGCATTTCGAGAGCGTGTTCCTTGAGAGCGAGATCGTGATCGCCGATCTCTACCGCAATTCCGGCCTCGAGCCCGCGGCCGAAGAGCCCGCTCAGCCCTCGTCCGGCCAGTCCTGAAGGCGGCTGAAGGGCAAGGCTTCGGGCTGCAGGCCGAGCCAGGATAGCCCTTCCTTGAAATGCGGCGGTGGGTCGGCGGTGAGCCGCAGTGGCCGCCCCTTGCCGCGCGGCAGCTCGATCTCGCGGGCGTGCAGCATGAGGCCGTCGGGGGCCGTGGCCGGCTGCCCGTCGCCGCTCGGCCCATACTTGTGGTCGCCGACGATGGGTGTGCCGATCGCCTGCATGTGCGCGCGCAATTGGTGGGTGCGGCCGGTCAGCGGCAGCAGGCCGACCCAGGCGGCGATCTTGCCGGCCCGGGCAATGACGCGGAAGCCGGTCTGGGCGCGCTTGGCATCGAGGGCCTGCGGCGTCATCTTCTCCCGCCCGTCCGGTCCGGCCTTGCCGAGCCGGAGGTCGATCACCCCGGCATTGCGGTCGGGATTGCCCTGGACGATCGCCCAGTAGAGCTTCTTGACCTCATGCTGCTGGAAGGCATGCATCAATCGCTTGGCGATGATGGCGCTGCGCGCCAGGACCAGCACGCCGCTGGTGTCGCGATCGAGACGATGGACCAGCTTCGGCCGCTCGCCACCCTTGGCCAGCGCGTCGAGCATGCCGTCGATGTGGCGTGTCGTCTTCGAGCCGCCCTGCACGGCGATGCCGGCGGGCTTGTTGAGCACGACGATCTCGTCATCGTCGTGGATGACGAGGCTTCTCATGAAGCGGGCGTCGTTGTCGCTGAGCTTGCGCCGGGTGACCTGAGGTGTGTCGTCGACCGGCGGGACGCGCACGGTCTGGCCCGGCTGGACCCTGGTCGACGCCGTCACCCGCTTGCCGTCGAGGCGGAACTGCCCGCTGCGCAGGAGCTTTTGCAGCTGGACGTGGCCCAGCGCCGGAAAATGCCGCTTGCACCAGCGATCGAAGCGGAGATCCGCCTCGGCCTTGCCGATCTCGCGATGCTGCACGCCGCTCACGCTTCGTCATCCCTCGTCTGCCGCTCGGCGCGCAAGTGCGCGAGCCACTCGCTCCGCTCCTTCAGACGCTTCTCCAGACCTTCCTCGGTGGGCTCGTAGAAGCGCTCGCGCGCCATGCCGTCCGGGAAGTAGCTCTGGCCCGAGAAGCGGTCGGGGGCGTCGTGGTCGTAGTCGTAGCCCTTGCCGTAGCCCAGCTCCTTCATCAGCCGGGTCGGCGCGTTCAAGATGTGGGCTGGCGGCATCAGCGAGCCGTGCTCCTTGGCTGAGCGGCGGGCATCCGCATAGGCCTTGTAGACAGCGTTGGACTTGGGAGCGAGGGCGAGGTGCACGGCCACCTGGGCCAGCGCCAGCTCGCCCTCGGGGCTGCCGAGCCGCTCATAGACCTGGGCTGCGGTCACCGCCTGGACCATGGCCTCGGGCTGGGCGAGGCCGATATCCTCGTTGGCCATGCGGATCAGCCGGCGCGCCAGAAAACGCGGGTCCTCGCCGGCGTCCAGCATGCGGCAGAGCCAGTAGAGCGCGGCATCGGGATCGGAGCCGCGCACCGCCTTGTGCAGGGCGGAGATGAGGTTGTAGTGCGCCTCCTGCTGCTTGTCGTAGACTGGCAGGCGGCGCTGCAGCAGCTGGGCCAAGGCCTCGACATCGAGACCGGGCTTGGCCGGCAAATCGGCCAGGCTTTCGACCATGTTCAAGAGATAGCGGCCGTCGCCGTCGGCGAGCTCCAGCAGGCGCTCGCGGGCCGCCGGCGCAAGCGGCAAGGCGTGACCGAGCGTCGCCTCCGCTCGGCCGACGAGCTGGCCGAGCGCCGCTGCGTCGAGCCGCTCGAGCACCACGACATGGCAGCGGGAGATCAAGGCCGGATTGAGCGCGAAGGATGGGTTCTCCGTGGTAGCACCGATCAGGCTCACCGTGCCGGCCTCGACCTCGTGCAGGAGGCCGTCCTGCTGCGCCCGGTTGTAGCGGTGGATCTCGTCGATGAAGAGAACCGGGCGGCGACCCGAAGGCGCCATCTTCCGCGCGGCCTCGAAGGCCTTTCTGAGCTCGGCGACGCCGGACATGACAGCCGAGAGCGGCAACAGCTGCTCGCCCACTTCCTTGGCCAGGAGCCGCGCCATGGTGGTCTTGCCGCAGCCAGGCGGGCCCCAGAGGATCAGTGAGCCGAGCTTGCCTGAAGCCAACATGCGGCCGAGCGGCGAATCGGTGGCGAGTGCCGCGTCCTGGCCGACCACCTCGCCGAGCGAGCCGGGCCGCAGCCGCTCGGCGAGCGGGGCGGTCGGCTTGGTGCTTTGCGAGATCAGTGGCTCGGTCGCCTCAGCGGCGAACAGGTCCGGTTCCGTCATCCGGGTCAGCCGATGGTCAGGTCGAAGACCTGGCCGCCGCGCTCGATGCTGACGAGCCAGCGCTGGCGAGGGTCGGCGAGCGCCCGCTCCAGGGCCTCGACACTGACGACCGGCTCGCCGTTCACAGCGGCGACGATGTCGCCCGGCCGGAGCCGCAGTCGGGTGGCGAAGGTTTGCGGCGCCACCTCGACGACCGCCACGCCCTCGGCGAACAGATCGAGACCGAAGCTCTCGTTGAAGGCCGGCGACAGATTGGCGACCACGGCGCCGCTGAGCGGATGGTTGCCGGCAAGCTGGCGTTGGGCAGGCGGTGGATCGGCGGGCGGCGGCTCCAGCGGCAGCGCCACTTGCAAGAGCTCGCCCCGACGCCGGACGGTGAGCGTCACGGCCTCACCTAGTGGCGCCAGCTGCAGGCGCAGATTGAGCGACGGCGCATCCGACACCTCGATGCCGTCGACCGCCGTGACGACGTCGCCGACCTCCAGCTTGGCGGCTGCGGCGGCACCGCGCGGGTGCACCCGCTCGATCAGCAAGCCTTGCGGCCGCTCGAGCCCCAGGGCCTCGGCGATCGCCGTATCGATCGGCTGGTAGGCAGCACCTAGCCAGGGACGCCCCTCGGCGACGCCGCGCTCGAGACCCTCGATCCTGGCCGCGATGAGATTGGCTGGAATGGCGAAGCCGATGCCGATCGAGCCGCCGCCGCCGCGGGCGAATATCGCCGTGTTGACCCCGATCAGGCTGCCATCCATGCCGATCAGTGCACCACCGGAGTTCCCTGGATTGATCGCGGCGTCGGTCTGGATGAACGAGACGTCGCTCTGCACCCCTGGCGTCGCTCGGGCGCGAGCGGAGACGATGCCGCTGGTCACCGTCTGACCGATGCCGAACGGATTGCCGATCGCGAGCACCAGATCGCCCACCTCGATGCCATCCGAATTGCCCAGCGACACTGCCGGCAACGACCTGCCGGCCGAGATCGTGAGAAATGCCAAGTCACTGCGCTCGTCGCTGGAAACGAGCGTCGCCGGGTGCTCGGTCCGATCGGCCAGGATCACCGTGATCTCGTCAGCACCCTTGACGACGTGGTGATTGGTGACGATGAGCCCATCCGCTCGGACGATCGTGCCGGAGCCGAGCGAGGTCTGCTGCAGCACCTCGCCGCGACGGTTGCCGAAGGGCGGCATGTCACCGAAGAAATGCTGAAAAAAGGGATCATCGAAGAACGGGTCAAGGCCTCGCGGGCTCGACCCCACTGTACGTCTGCTGGTGATGCTTACCACCGCTGGTGCCACAGCGCGCACCAATGGCGCGAAAGACAGGCGGATGATCTCGGAATCCGCAGGCACCACGCGAGCGTCAGCGCCTGCCACAGAGCCGACAGCATCTGCCGGCGCCTCGGCCGCGATGGCCTGAAAAGATGACGCACCGCCGCTATCGATGTCGAGGGGAACACAGCCGACGGCCAGCAGCAGAGCTATGGCCGCCAGCAGCGCTCGCGTGCTCCTCGGTCGAGCGGAACGAGGCGTTGCCTCAGGCCGCCAGAGCTTTCGTCGTCGTCCTCATCGCGGTACACAGGGCCGGAGTCCTGCCCCTTGGCATCGACATCGCGGTCGACGAACTCGATCACCGCCAAGGGCGCGTTGTCGCCGTAGCGAAAGCCCGCCTTCATGATCCGCACATAGCCGCCCGGCCGCGCCTGGTAGCGCGGTCCGAGGACATCGATGATCTTGGCCGCGGTCTTCTCGCAGCGGGTGCGCGAGATGAGCAGCCGTCGGGCATGGAGGGTGTTGCTCCGGCCCAAGGTGACCAGCTTCTCGACAAGCGGCCGCAGCTCCTTGGCCTTGGGCAAGGTCGTCGTGATCTGCTCGTGCTTGACCAGCGCCTGGGCCATGTTCTGGAACATGGCCTTCCGGTGGCTCGAGGTGCGGTTGAGCTTACGGCCGCTACGTTTGTGACGCATGTCTCATTATCCGGTGCGGTGGCACCGGCCTCCTTATCAAAACGGTTCTTCGACCTTGCGTGCCAGCTCCTCGACGTTCTCGGGCGGCCAGCCACTCACGTCCATGCCCAGATGCAGCCCCATATGCGCCAGCACCTCCTTGATCTCGTTCAAGGACTTGCGGCCGAAATTCGGGGTGCGGAGCATCTCGCCTTCGGTCTTCTGCACGAGATCGCCGATATAGACGATATTGTCGTTCTTGAGGCAGTTGGCCGAGCGCACGGAAAGCTCGAGCTCGTCGACCTTGCGCAGCAGGTTCGGGTTGAACGGCAGCTCCGGGCGACGCTCTTGCGGCTGCGCCAGATGCGGCTCGTCGAAGTTGATGAAGGGCCCGAGCTGGTCCTGGAGAATACGGGCACCGAGCGCCACCGCATCGTCCGGGCTCACCGAGCCGTCCGTCTCGACGGTCAAGATCAGCCGGTCGTAGTCCGTCTGCTGGCCGACACGCGCATTGTCGACCCGATACGCCACCTTGCGCACCGGGCTGTAGATGGCGTCGATGGCGATCAGGCCGATGGGCGCATCCTCGGACTTGTTGAAATGCGCCGGGACATAGCCCTTGCCGCCACTGATGGTCAGCTCCATCGAGATCTTGCCGCCCTCGTCGACGTGGGCCAGCACCTGGTCCGGATCCATGATCTCGACGTCGTGGCCGGTCTCGATCATGCCGGCCGTGACCACCTTGGGCCCATCGACCTTGAGGTAGACCCGCTTCGGCACGTCGCTGTGCAGCCGCACGCCCATCGACTTGAGGTTCAAGACGATGTCCGTCACGTCTTCACGCACGCCGGGGATCGACGAGAACTCGTGCAGCACGCCGTCGACCTGGATGGCCGAGACGGCGGCACCCTGGAGCGACGAGAGCAGAACCCGACGCAGCGCATTGCCGATGGTGATGCCGAAGCCACGCTCGAGCGGCTCGACGATGATCTGCGCCTCACGGTCGGGCCGACGGCCCGGCTGAATGTTCAGCTTCTGCGGCTTGATCAGCTCCTGCCAGTTCTTTTGGATCAAGGAACTATCCTCGCAAACGGTGTGATGCCCCAAATGGCGCTCGGACCGTCCGGCCTGGGCAAGCCTTGCGACCTACCTGCCCGACGGCCCGAATGGGGCCTGAAAAACGAAAAGCTCAGACGCGACGGCGCTTGCGCGGCCGGCAGCCATTGTGCGGAATCGGCGTCACGTCACGAATGTTGGTCACGGTGAAGCCCACGGCCTGCAGCGCCCGGAGCGCCGATTCGCGACCCGAGCCCGGCCCCTTGACCAGCACCTCGATGGTCCGCATGCCGTGCTCCATCGCCTTCTTGCCCGCCGCCTCGGCGGCCATCTGCGCGGCAAAAGGCGTCGACTTGCGCGAGCCCTTGAAGCCCTGGCTGCCGGCGCTCGACCACGAGATGGCGTTGCCCTGCGCGTCGGCGATGGTGATCATCGTGTTGTTGAACGAGGCGTTGACGTGCGCAATGCCCGAGCTGATGTTCTTGCGCTCGCGGCGGCGCAGCTTGGTTTCCTGCTGGGCCATGGTTTACTTCTTCACTTTCTTCTTGCCGGCGATCGCCTTGGCCGGACCCTTGCGGGTGCGGGCATTGGTGTGCGTCCGCTGGCCCCTGACCGGCAGGCCCTTGCGGTGGCGCAGGCCGCGATAGCAGCCGAGATCCATGAGCCGCTTGATGCTCATCGCCACCTCGCGGCGAAGATCACCCTCGACCTTGAGGTCGCGGTCGATCGCCTCGCGAATGCGCCCGAGCTCGGCGTCCGACAGCGTGTTGACACGCTGGGCGAACGGCACCTCGCATTGCTGCAGGATCTTCTCGGACGTCGTGCGCCCGATGCCGTAGATATAGGTCAAGGCGACCCCGACCGGCTTTTGTGCCGGAACATTTACACCGGCGATACGCGCCACCAGAAGCTCTCCTCGGCTTGCAGATTATTGCGGGCTGTTCGACTGCGGGCTCTACGTTTCCGGGCGCTTCAACGAGCACGACAAACGAAAGCCACAAGCAAGCGGTTCCGGATCGGTATCCCGGTCCAGGCCGCCGGAGTATAGATCGGTGTCTCCGCCTGTCAATCGATCCGCAGCGACCGAAGGTCGCGGATCCTGGCAAGCGAGACGCCGGTCCGAAAGACGGTCAACCGTCCCGGGCGAGCACCCCCTCGATCGCCCTCGTCACCTCGTCCATCGATTGCATGCCGTCGACCACGTGCAGGATGCCCAGGCCCTCGAAATGCGGCAGGACCGGCGCCGTCTGCGCGCGGTAGACCTCGAACCGCTTGTGCAGCGTCTCGACATTGTCGTCGGCACGCGCACCGCCGGTCTCGGCAGCCCGGCCCTCGATGCGGCGGACCAGCTCGTCCTCGTCGACCCGGATCTCGATGACCGCGTCGATCGACTTGCCCTTCGACGCCAACATGGATTCCAGCGCCTCGGCCTGCGCCAGGGTCCGCGGGAAACCGTCGAGGATGAAGCCCTCGTGGCAGTCCGGCTCCTCAATTCGATCGGCGACGACGTTGCAGATCAGCTCGTCGGAGACGAGTTGGCCGGACGCCATGATCGCTTCGGCCTGCTTGCCGACCGGGGTCCCGGCAGCGACGGCCGCGCGCAGCATGTCACCGGTCGAGAGATGGGCAAGGCCGTGCGCCTCCTTGAGACGCGCGGCCTGGGTCCCCTTGCCGGCGCCTGGCGGGCCGAACAAGATCAGATTTATCAAGAACGCCTCCCCCGAAGCCGTGATTTCTTGATCAGCCCTTCATACTGGTGGGCGATCAGGTGTGACTGGATCTGTGCCACAGTATCCATCGTCACGGCAACCACGATCAGGAGGCTGGTGCCGCCGAAGTAGAACGGCACGGCGTATTGCGAGATCAGGATCTCGGGCATCACGCAGACGGCGGCGAGATACATCGCACCGACCGTCGTCAGCCGGGTCAGCACGTAGTCGAGATAGTCGGCCGTCCGCTGCCCCGGCCGAATGCCCGGGATGAAGCCGCCATGCTTCTTCAGATTGTCAGCCGTCTCCTGCGGGTTGAAGACGATCGACGTGTAGAAGAACGCGAAAAACACGATCAGGCTGATGAAGATCAGGAGAAACAGCGGCTGGCCGCGGCCGAGCAGCGAGCTGACCAGGATCAGCCATTCCGGACCACCCTGCCCGGCGAAGCTGCCGAGCGTGGCCGGCATCAACAGCAGCGAGCTGGCAAAGATCGCCGGAATGACGCCGGACGTGTTGAGCTTCAGCGGCAGATGCGAGCTCTCGCCGCCGAACATCTTGTTGCCCTGCTGGCGCTTCGGATACTGGACGATGATCCGCCGCTGCGCCCGCTCCATGAAGACGATGAAGGCGATGACAGCGAGGCCGAGCACCAGGATCAGGACGATGAACAGGGTCGAGATGGCGCCGGTGCGGCCGAGCTCGAACATGCTGACGATGGCGCCGGGCAGGGTCGCGATGATGCCGGTGAAGATGATCAGCGAGATGCCGTTGCCGATGCCGCGCGCGGTGATCTGCTCACCCAGCCACATCAAGAACATGGTGCCACCGACGATGGTGATCACCGTCGACGCCCGGAAGAACCAGCCCGGATCGATCACCGCACTACCGGCCGGGCCGCCCATCGCCTCAAGGCCGACGGAGAGACCGTAGCCCTGGACGGTGGCGAGCAGCAGCGTCAGATAGCGGGTGTACTGGTTGATCTTCTTGCGACCCGCTTCACCCTCTTTTTTGAGCTGGGCGACGCTCGGCGAGATCGCCGTCATCAACTGCATGATGATCGAGGCGGAGATGTAGGGCAGAATGCCGAGCGCGAAGATCGACATTCGCTCCAGGGCACCGCCGGCGAACATGTTGAACATGCCCATGATGCCGCCGGCCTGCTGCGCGAAGATTTGCGCCATGACCTGCGGATCGATCCCCGGCAGTGGGATATAGGTGCCGAGCCGGTAGACGATCAGGCAACCGAGCGCGAACCAGATCCGCCGCTTGAGCTCGGTGGCTTTGGCAAAGGCGCCGAAATTGATGTTCGACGCGAGTTGGTCGGCGACCGACGCCATGCCCGCTCCTTCAGCCTTCGCCAGCAGTCTCGTTGGCAGTCTCACCGGCAGGCGCGGCAGGACGGCCGCCCTGGATCACAACCTTGCCCCCGGCGCTTTCGACCGCGGCGATCGCAGCCTTGCTGGCACCGACGACCTCGATGGTCACCTTGGTCTTCAGCTCGCCGTTGCCCAGCAGGCGCACGCCATCGCGGGAACGCCGCAGAATGCCGCTCTCGACCAGCTTGGCCGCGTCGATCGGCGCCTTGGCGTCGAGCCGGCCGGCGTCGAGTGCCGTCTGCAACGTGCCGAGATTGATGACGACGAAGCTCTGCCGGGTTGGATTCTTGAAGCCGATCTTGGGCAAACGCCGATAGATCGGCATCTGACCGCCCTCGAACACCCGAACGGCGCCGCCGCTCCTGGCCTTCTGGCCCTTGTGACCCTTGCCGGCGGTCTTGCCCTTGCCGGAGCCGATACCGCGACCGAGGCGCTTCGCCTTGTAGCGCGCGCCCGGATTGTCGCGAAGTTCGTTCAAACGCATAGCTGATCTGCCCTCAGGCCTGCTGCGGCTCGACCCGCAAGAGATGCTTCACTTTTTCGATCCGCCCGCGGTTGTCGGGCGTGTCGTCGACGGCACGTGAGCGGTGCATCTTGTTCAGACCCAGCGCAATCAACGTCTTGCGCTGGTCGTCACGTCGCCCGATCGGGCTGCCGGTCTGCGTGATGTTGATCTTCTTGGCCATCGCTTCAAGCCTCCGCCGCAACTTCCGGGGCCGGGTCGCGACGCCCGATAATCTCGCCGACCTTCTTGCCGCGCTTGGCTGCGACCGACCGGGGTGAGTTCACCAGACGCAACGCCTCGATGGTCGCCTTGACCATGTTGTGCGGGTTCGAGCTGCCCAGCGACTTGGCCACAACGTCGCCAATGCCGAGCGCCTCCAGCATGGCGCGCATCGGACCGCCGGCGATGATGCCGGTGCCCGGAGGTGCGGAGCGCAGCAAGACATGCCCTGCCCCAAAGCGGCCCTGGATGTCGTGGTGCAGCGTGCGCCCCTCGCGCAGCGGCACCCGGATCATCGAGCGCTTGGCCTGCTCGGTGGCCTTGCGCACGGCTTCCGGCACCTCACGCGCCTTGCCGCTGCCGTAGCCGACCCGGCCCTTGCCGTCGCCGACGACGACCAGAGCGGAGAAGCCGAAGCGGCGGCCGCCCTTGACCACCTTGGCAACGCGGTTGACGTTGACCAGACGGTCGATGAGCTCGGAGTCCTGGTGGCGATCGTCGCCGCGTTGTGGACGTGCCATAATCAATTCCTAACCAAACTGCCGATCAAAACGTCAAACCGCCCTCGCGCGCCGCCTCGGCGAGCGCCTTGATGCGGCCATGATAGCGATAGCCGCTGCGATCGAAGACCACGGCCTCGATACCGGCCGCCTTGGCCTTCTCGGCAAGCAGCAGGCCGACCTGCTTGGCCGCAGCCGTATCCGCACCGGTCTTGAGATCGGTCTTCAACGACTTGTCCAGGCTCGACGCGGCAACGAGCGTCTGGCCCGCCGCATCGTCGATGATCTGGCCGTAGATGTGCTTGCTCGAGCGGAAGACCGACAACCGTGGGCGGTCGTTCGAAGCCTGTCGCAAGGTGTAGCGGGTGCGCTTGGCCCGCCGCCGAAAACGCTCACTGGGTTTCAGCATGACTACTTCTTCTTGCCTTCCTTGCGCCGGATCGTCTCGTCACCGTAGCGAACACCCTTGCCCTTGTAGGGCTCGGGCGGGCGGAAACCGCGGATCTCGGCAGCGATCTGGCCCACGAGCTTCTTCTCGTAGCCCGAGATGACGATCGCCGTCGGCGACTCGCAGACGATCTTGACCTCTGGCGGGATCGCGAACTTGATGTCGTGGCTGAAGCCGAGCTGCAGGTTCAAGATGTCGCCGTCGACATTCGCCCGGTAGCCGACGCCGGAGATCTCCAGCCGGCGGGTGAAGCCGTCGCTGACCCCGGTCACCATGTTCTGCACCAAGGTCCGCGCCAGGCCCCACATCTGCAGGCCGCGCTTGTCCTCCTCGCGCGGCTTGACCGCGAGCGAGCCGTCCTCGAGCGCCACCACGACCTCGCCCGGCAGGGTCTGCTGCAACGAGCCGAGCTTGCCCTTGACCTTGACGGTCTGGCCCTCGATCGAGACATCGACCCCCGAGGGGACGCTGACTGGATGTTTTCCGATACGCGACATGATCAAAACACCGTGCAGAGAACTTCGCCGCCGACCATCTTCTCGCGCGCCTCGGCATCCGAGAGAACGCCCCGCGGCGTCGACAGAATGGCGATGCCGAGACCATTGTAGATCTCGGGCAGCTCCTTGACGCCGGCATAGATGCGCCGACCAGGCCGCGACACGCGCCGCAGCTCGCGGATCACCGGGTCGCCATTGTGATACTTCAGCTCGATCGACAGCTCGGACTTGCCCTTCTCGGGCTCGCTCGCCGAGTAGCCGCGAATGTAGCCCTCGCGCTGCAACACCTCGAGCACGTTGCGGCGCAGATTCGAGGCCGGTGAGAGCACCTTGCCCTTCTGCGCCATTTGCCCGTTCCTGATTCGGGTCAGCATGTCCCCGAGCGGGTCTGACATCGACATATGCGTGCTCCTGCCTTACCAGCTCGACTTGACGACGCCCGGGACCTGGCCTTCAGACGCCAGGTCTCGAAGCGCGATGCGCGACAGGCCGAACTTGCGGTAATACGCCCGCGGCCGCCCGGTCAGGTGGCAACGGTTGCGGATCCGGACCCTGGCCCCGTTGCGCGGCAGTGCTGCCAACTTCAACACCGCCTCGAAGCGCTCCTCGGGATCGCCCTCGCGGTCGTTGATGACGGCCTTGAGCGCCGCACGCTTCGCCGCCTGCTGGGCCACCAGCTCACGCCGATGCTTGTTCTTCTCGATGGCGCTCTTCTTGGCCATTGCTCGCCGTCCTCTCCGTCACGCGCTAAACGGCATGTCGAAACCCTTGAGGAGCGCATGCGCCTCCTCATTGGTCCGCGCCGTCGTGCAGATGATGATGTCCATGCCCCGGATCTCGTCGACCTCGTCGTAGTTGATCTCGGGGAACACGATCTGTTCCTTCAAGCCGAAGGCGTAGTTGCCGCGACCATCGAAGCTCTTGCCCGAGATGCCGCGAAAATCACGCACCCGAGGCAGGGCGATGGTGACCAGGCGATCGAGAAACTCGTACATACGCTCGCGCCTGAGCGTCACCTTGGTGCCGATCGGCATGCCTTCGCGCAGCTTGAAGTTCGCGACCGACTTCTTGGCCTTCGAGATCGCCGGCTTTTGCCCCGCGATCTTGGTCAAATCGCCGACCGCAGCCGTCAGCTTCTTGCTGTCGGTCACCGCTTTGCCGACCGCCATGTTGATGACGATCTTGTCGAGCCGCGGCACCTGCATGGCGTTGGTGTAGCCAAACGTGTCCGTCAGCTCTTTCTTCAGCACCTCTTCGTAGCGCTGCTTCAGGCGGGGCGTCATCTCTCTATCCTCAGCGATCGATGATCTCGCCGGACCGCTTGGCATAGCGGACTTTCCGGCCGTCCTCGAGAAACTTGAACCCGATCCGCGTCGGCTTGCCGTCCTGCGGGTCGAGATGGGCGATGTTGGAGACGTGCAGCGGCGCCTCGCGGTTGTCGATGCCACCAGCACCACGCGCCGACGGCTTGTTGTGCCGCTTGATCATCTGGGCACCCTGCACGACCACGCGATCCGCGTCCGGCAGCACCTTTAGAACCTCGCCCTCGACGCCCTTCGACTTGCCGGCCAGCACGACCACCTTGTCGCCCTTGCGAATTCTCGCCGCCATCACAACACCTCCGGGGCAAGGCTGATGATCTTCATGAACCGCTTGGCGCGAAGCTCGCGCGTCACCGGACCGAAGATACGGGTGCCGATCGGCTCGCCCTGCTTGTTGATGAGCACGGCCGCGTTCTTGTCGAAGCGGATCGCCGTGCCATCCGGGCGATGCACGTCCTTGGCGGTGCGCACGATGACGGCGTGATGCACGTCACCCTTCTTCACCTTGCCGCGCGGGATCGCCTCCTTGACGGCGACGACGATAATGTCGCCGACCGAGCCCCAGCGCCGACCCGAACCACCCAGAACCCGGATGCACTGCACGCGGCGTGCGCCCGAATTGTCGGCGACTTCCAGCTTGCTCTCGACTTGAATCATCTAGGCCGCCCCTACTCGCTCGCCGCAACGGACGTCGCAGCAGGCTCGGCAGCAGCCGAGGCCTCGACGCCGGCAGGCAGCACCGTCCAGCGCTTGGTGCGCGAAATCGGCCGACACTCCTCGATGCGCACCTGCGTGCCCACCGTCACCTCGTTGCTCTCGTCATGCGCAGCGTAGCGCTTCGAGCGGCGGATATACTTCTTGTAGAGCGGGTGCATGAAACGGCGCTCGACCTTGACGATCACCGTCTTCTCGCCCTTGTCGCTCACGACGACACCCTGCAGTACGCGTTTTGGCATCGCTACCTCCTAGGCCGCGCTCGAGGTCGGTGCTTGCCGCCGCTCGTGCATCACCGTCTTGATACGGGCAATGTCGCGACGCACCACCTTGAGGCGGGCCGTGCCCTCGAGCTGGCCGGTGGCCCGCTGAAAGCGCAAGTTGAACTGTTCCTTCTTCAGCTGCAGCAGATCGTCCTGCAGCTGCTCGTCGGTATTGGCGCGAAGATCGCTCGCCTTCTTCATGCCGCGTCCTCCTGGACCCGGTGCACGAAGCGGGTGCTGATCGGCAGCTTGGCCGATGCCCGCTTGAGCGCCTCCTCGGCGAGCTCGTGGGGCACGCCGTCGATCTCGAACATCACGCGCCCAGGCTTCACCGGGGCCACCCAGAACTCGACCGAGCCCTTACCCTTACCCATGCGCACCTCGGCGGGCTTTTTCGACACCGGCTTGTCGGGGAAGATGCGAATCCACACCCGGCCGGCACGCTTGAGGTGCCTCGTGATGGCTCGCCTGGCCGCCTCGATCTGCCGGGCCGTGATCCGCCCACCCTCGGTCGCCTTCATGCCGAAGGCGCCGAAATTGAGCTCGGCACCGCCCTTCGTCATGCCGCGAATGCGCCCCTTGTGCGCCTTGCGGAACTTGGTTCGTTTCGGCTGCAACATCTAACTGGTCCTGTACCCAGGCACGGCCTCAGCCGCGCCCCGGGTTCTGCTCGTTGAAGCGGTTGTCGTAGGCCATCGGGTCGTGCTCCATGATCTCGCCGCGGAACACCCAGACCTTGACCCCACACGTGCCGTAAGGTGTGTGCGCCGTCACCCGACCGAAATCGACATTGGCGCGGAGCGTGTGCAGCGGCACCCGGCCCTCGCGATACCACTCGGTCCGCGCGATCTCGGCACCACCGAGACGACCGCCACACTGCACCCGGATCCCCTGCGCGCCGAGCCGCATCGCCGACTGCACGGCCCGCTTCATGGCGCGCCTGAAGGTCACCCGGCGCGACAGCTGCTGTGCGATGTTGTCGGCCACCAGCCGGGCATCGAGCTCGGGCTTGCGGACCTCGACGATGTTGAGGTGAACCTCGCCACCACACAGCTTCGACAGATCGCGACGGAGGTTCTCGATCTCCGTTCCCTTCTTGCCGATGACCACGCCGGGCCTGGCCGAATAGATGGTGATCCGCGCCTTCTTCGCCGGACGCTCGATGACGATCCGGCTGACACCGGCCTGCGCCAGACGCTTCATCAAGAAGCGGCGAATCTCCAGGTCGTCGGCGAGCATGCTCGCATAGTTGCGATCCGAGTACCAACGCGAATCCCAGGTGCGGTTGATACCGACCCGCAGACCGATCGGATTGACCTTTTGACCCATCAGGCGGCCTCCTCTTGCTCGGCCCGCTCGCGAACGACGATCCTGAGCTGGCTGAAATATTTGTGCACCCGACCGGCACGACCGCGTGCCCGTGGCCGGAAGCGCTTCATCACCAGCCGCTTGCCGACGCTTGCCTCGGCAACGTAGAGCTGATCGACATCGAGATCGTGGTTGTTCTCGGCATTGGCGATCGCCGACTGCAACGTCTTCAACACCACGTCGGAGACGCGGCGCCGCGTGAACTCGAGCGACACCAAGGCCTTGTCGACCTTCATGCCGTTGATCATGCCGGCCACGACATTCAGCTTCTGCGGGCTCGAGCGAACCAATGTCGCCACCGCCTGGGCCTCGTTGCCGGCCAACCGTCTTTCCTGCTTCGGCTTGCCCACGGCCCTATCTCCTCTTCGCCTTCTTGTCCGCGCCATGACCCGAGTAGGAGCGGGTCGGCGAGAACTCGCCGAGCTTGTGGCCCACCATGTTCTCGGTGACGTAGACCGGCACGAACTTCTTGCCGTTGTAGACGGCGAACGTCAGGCCGACGAAGTCGGGCATGATCGTCGAGCGCCTGGACCAAGTCTTGATGATCTCGTTGCGCCCGGAGCCCTTCGCCTTCTCGATCTTGGCGAAGAGATAGCCGTCGACGAACGGACCTTTCCAAACCGCGCGGGGCATCTCAGCCTCCCCTCTTCTTGGCTTGGTGACGACTGCGAATGATCATGCCTTGCGTCTTCTTGTTCTGGCGGGTGCGGTGACCCTTGGTCGGCTTGCCCCATGGCGTCACCGGGTGACGACCGCCCGAGGTGCGGCCCTCGCCGCCGCCATGCGGATGGTCGACCGGGTTCATAACGACGCCGCGGACATGCGGCCGCTTGCCGAGCCAGCGATTGCGCCCGGCCTTGCCGAGATTGATGTTCTGGTGGTCCGGGTTGGAGACCGCACCGATCGAGGCCATGCACTCCGAGCGGACCCGGCGGATCTCACCCGAGCCCAGCCGAATCTGCGTGTAGTCGCCGTCACGACCGACGATCTGCGCATAAGACCCGGCCGAGCGCGCGATCTGGCCACCCTTGCCGGGCTTGAGCTCGACATTGTGAATCACCGTGCCGACCGGGATGTTCTTGATCGGCGCCGCATTGCCGGGCTTCACGTCGACCCGCTGGTCGGCGATCACCTTGTCGCCGGCCTGGATGCGCTGCGGCGCCAGAATGTAGGCCTCTTCACCGTCCTGGTAGACGACAAGGGCGATGAATGCCGTTCGGTTGGGATCGTACTCGAGCCGCTCGACCGTGCCCGGCACGCCGAACTTCAAGCGCTTGAAGTCGACAATACGGTAGGTCCGCTTGTGCCCGCCGCCGCGATGGTACGCCGTCGTCCGGCCGTGATTGTTGCGGCCACCGGACTTGGTCAGGCCCTCGGTCAGCTTCTTGACCGGCTTGCCCTTCCACAGGCCCGAGCGATCGACCGTGACCAGCTCACGCCGCGACGGGCTCGTCGGATTGTATTGCTTGAGCGCCATCTCAGATCCCCGTCGTCACGTCGATCGACTGACCTTCGGCCAGCGTGACGAACGCCTTCTTGATGTCGTTGCGCTTGCCGGGACGACCACGAAAGCGCTTGGTCTTGCCCTTCAAGACCAGCGTGTTCACAGCCGTCACCTTCACATCGAAGATGTTCTGCACAGCGTCCTTGATCTCGGTCTTGTTGGCGTCGAGCCGAACCTTGAACACCACCTGCCCATGCTCGGACACGCGTGTCGCCTTCTCGGTGATCACCGGCGCGACAATAACGTCGTAATTACGTGGCGTGGTCATGCCAGGCGCTCCTCCAAGAGCTTCGCCGCGTCCTGAGTCACGACCAGCACATCGCGACGCAGGATGTCGTAGACATTGGCACCCTCTTGGCTGAGCAGGTCGATGGTCGGCAGATTGCGGCTGGCGAGCGCGAAGTTGCGCTCGGGCTCACCGGCGACGACGAAGAGCACCGAGCGAAGGCCGAGCTTGCCTAGCACCTCGGTCATCAGCTTGGTCTTGGGCTCCGCCAATGCGGCGGTGTCCAGGACGATCAGCTCACCGGCAGCGGCCTTGGCCGAAAGCGCCGAGCGTAAGCCCAAGCGACGCATCTTCTTGTTCATGTCGATGGCGTGGTCGCGAACGACCGGGCCGAAGGCACGCCCACCACCGCGAAAGATGTTCGCACGCTTGCTGCCGTGGCGTGCTCGGCCCGTGCCCTTTTGCCGGTAGATCTTGGCCGTCGAGCCCCGGACCTCGCCACGGCTCTTGACCTTGTGCGTGCCGGCACGACGCTTGGCCAGCTGCCACGTCACCACGCGGTGCAGGATGTCGCGACGAACCGGGGCGCCGAACACGGCGTCACTCAGCTCGGCCGACCCTACGACCTCACCCGACAGGTTCTTGATCTCGACCTGCATGACCTAGACCTCACCCTCTTCGGCGACGATCACTTCCATCGCCTCACCGGCCTTGACCACGGCGGCCGGATACGGCGCGTCCTTGGGCAACGCCTTCTTGATCGAATCGGTCACCCGAACCCAGCTACCCTTCGGGCCGGGAACGCCGCCCTTGATCATGATCAACCCCTGATCCGGATCGACGCCGAACACCTCGAGGTTCTGCACGGTGACGTTGCGATTGCCCATGTGCCCGGCCATCTTCTTACCCTTGAAGACTTTGCCCGGGTCCTGGCTGTGGCCCGTCGAGCCGTGCGCACGGTGCGAAAGCGAAACACCGTGGCTGGCGCGAAGGCCGCTGAAATTGTGCCGCTTCATGGCACCGGCGAAGCCCTTGCCGATGCTCACGCCGGCGACGTCGACGAACTGCCCGGCCACGAAGTGACCGACATGCACCCGAGCGCCGACGTCGAGCACCGCGTCCTCGTCGACCCGGAACTCACCGACCTTGGCCTTGGGCTCGACCTTCGCCTTGGCGAAATGGCCGCGCATCTGCTGCGTGACGTTCTTCGCCTTGGCCTTGCCAGCACCGAGCTGCACGGCGACGTAGCCGTCCTTCGCCTCGGTGCGAACGGCCACGACCTCGCAGTCGTCGACCTTGAGCACCGTCACGGGCACATGGCTGCCGTCGACCCCGAAGAGCCGCGTCATGCCCATCTTCCGTGCAATCATTCCAGTCCGCATCGATCTCGCCTTAGAGCTTGATCTCGACGTCGACACCGGACGCTAGGTCGAGCTTCATCAGCGCGTCCACCGTCTGCGGCGTCGGGTCGACGATGTCGAGGAGCCGCTTGTGCGTTCTGATCTCGAACTGCTCACGACTCTTCTTGTCGACATGCGGTCCCCGATTGACGGTGAACCGCTCGATTCGATTGGGTAGCGGGATCGGTCCACGCACCCTGGCACCGGTCCGCTTCGCCGTGCCGACGATCTCGCGCACCGACTGATCGAGCACTCGGTGATCGAACGCCTTCAGGCGAATTCTGATGTTCTGCGTATCCATGTCGGATAGTGCCCTATTCCCGCTGTCTTCTATCTAACCGCTGCCAACCCGGCCCGAGCTCAATCGGGCAAGATTTCGGCGACGACGCCGGCACCCACGGTTCGGCCGCCTTCGCGGATGGCGAAGCGCAGGCCCTGCTCCATCGCGATCGGCGCGATCAGCTCGACATGCATCGTCACGTTGTCGCCCGGCATCACCATCTCGGTGCCTTCCGGCAGCTGCACCATGCCCGTCACGTCGGTGGTGCGGAAGTAGAACTGCGGCCGGTAGTTGGTGAAGAACGGCGTGTGCCGGCCGCCCTCGTCCTTGGTCAGCACGTAGGTCTCGGCCTTGAACTTGGTGTGCGGCTTGATCGAGCCGGGCTTCGCCAGCACCTGACCGCGCTCGACGTCGTCGCGCTTGGTGCCGCGCAGCAGCACGCCCACATTGTCGCCGGCCTGGCCGCTGTCGAGCAGCTTTCTGAACATCTCGACGCCCGTGCAGGTCGTCTTGGTCGTCGTCTTGATGCCGACGATCTCGATCTCGTCGCCCACCTTGACCACGCCACGCTCGATCCGCCCGGTCACCACCGTGCCGCGGCCCGAGATCGAGAACACGTCCTCGATCGGCATCAAGAACGCCTGGTCGATCGCCCGCTCCGGCTGCGGAATGTACTCGTCCACCGCCTTCATCAGCTCGAGCACCTTCTCCTTGCCCAGAGCCGGGTTGCTGTCGTCGAGTGCGGCCAGCGCCGAGCCCGCGATGATCGGGATGTCGTCGCCGGGGAAATCATACGAGGAGAGCAGCTCGCGAACCTCGAGCTCGACCAGCTCCAAGAGCTCCTCGTCGTCGACCATGTCGACCTTGTTGAGGAACACCACCAGCGCCGGAACGCCCACCTGGCGCGCCAGCAGGATGTGCTCGCGGGTCTGCGGCATCGGCCCGTCGGCCGCCGACACCACCAGGATGGCGCCGTCCATCTGCGCCGCACCGGTGATCATGTTCTTCACGTAGTCGGCGTGGCCCGGGCAATCGACATGCGCGTAGTGACGGTTCGCCGTCTCGTACTCGACATGCGCCGTGTTGATCGTGATACCGCGCGCCTTCTCTTCCGGCGCCTTGTCGATATTGTCGTACGACGTAAACGTCGCACCACCCGACTCCGCCAGAATCTTCGTGATCGCAGCCGTCAAAGTCGTCTTGCCGTGATCAACGTGACCAACAGTCCCGATATTCGCATGCGGCTTGTTCCGCTCGAATTTCGCCTTCGCCATCTACCGTCTCCGTCCTCTGCCCAAATCGCCCTTTGTCAGTCGATCAGGCGTACTTTGCGCGAATTTCCTCAGCCACCATCTGCGGCACCGCATCGTAGTGGTCGAAATGCATGGAGTACTGAGCTCGCCCCTGCGAGAGCGAGCGCAGCGTGTTGACATAGCCGAACATGGTGGCCAGCGGCACCATGGCGTTCACCACCTGGCCGTTGCCGCGCGGCTCCATGCCGGTCACCTGACCGCGTCGGCTGTTCAGGTCACCAATGATGTCGCCCATGTACTCGTCTGGCGTCACCACCTCGACCCGCATGATCGGCTCGAGCAACTGGGGTCCGGCCTTGGCCGTGCCCTCCTTGAAGGCCGCCCTGGCGGCGATCTCGAACGCCATGACCGAGCTGTCGACCTCGTGATAGGCGCCGTCGATCAGCCGAACCGACACATCGGTCATCGGAAAGCCGGCGAGGATGCCGTTCGACATCGACTGCTCGAGGCCCTTCGACACGCCCGGGATGTACTCCTTCGGCACCGAGCCGCCGACGATCTTGCTGTCGAACACGAAGCCCGTGCCCTTCTCGCCCGGTGCAAAGACGAGCTTGATCCGGGCGAACTGACCGGAGCCACCCGTCTGCTTCTTATGCGTGTAGTCGATCTCCGCTTCTTTGGTGATCGTCTCACGGTAGGCGACCTGCGGTGCACCCACATTAGCATCGACCTTGAACTCGCGCCGCATGCGATCGACCAGGATCTCGAGGTGGAGCTCGCCCATCCCCTTGATCACCGTCTGCCCGCTTTCCTCGTCGACCCCGACGCGGAACGACGGGTCCTCTTGCGCCAGCTTGTTCAGGGCGATCGACATCTTCTCCTGGTCGGCCTTGGTCTTCGGCTCGACCGCAACCTCGATCACCGGCTCCGGGAACTCCATCCGCTCGAGCACGATCGCCTTCGCCGGATCAGAGAGCGTATCCCCGGTCGTGGTGTCCTTGAGACCGACAAAGGCCACGATGTCACCAGCGAGCGCGTACTTGATCTCTTCGCGACTGTTCGAATGCATGAGCAGCAGCCGGCCGACACGCTCGCGCTTGTTCTTGACCGTGTTTTGCACATAAGAGCCGCTCTCGACCTTGCCCGAATAGATGCGGGCAAACGTGAGCGAGCCGACGAACGGGTCGGTCATGATCTTGAACGCGAGTGCCGAGAACGGCGCGTCGTCCTCCGGCTTGCGGTACATCACCTCGTCGGAGTCGGGCTTCAGGCCCTCAACCGGCGGCAGCTCGATGGGCGACGGCAGGTAGTCGATCACGGCATCGAGCAGCGGCTGGACGCCCTTGTTCTTGAAGGCCGAGCCGGACAGCACCGGCGTCAGCTTGCTGGCGATCGTGCCCTTGCGGATGCAGGCCTTCAACGTCGCGATGTCGGGCTCCTCGCCCTCGAGGTAGGCCTCCATCGCGTTGTCGTCGAACTCGACCGCGGCCTCGATCATCGCCGCGCGTGCAGCGGCCGCGATATCGACCATGTCCGCGGGGATCTCCTCATAGGAGAACTCGGCACCCAGCGACTCGTCGTGCCAGATGATGGCACGGTTCTCGACCAGATCGAGCACGCCCTTGAAGTCGGCCTCGCTGCCGATCGGCATGTTGACGACCACCGGGTTGGCGCCCAGCCGATCGCGCATCATCGCGACGCAGCGGTCGAAGTTGGCGCCGGTGCGGTCCATCTTGTTGACGAAGCACATCCGCGGCACGCGGTACTTGTCGGCCTGCCGCCAGACGGTCTCGGACTGTGGCTCGACCCCGGCAACGCTGTCGAAGACCGCTACCGCACCGTCGAGCACCCGCAAGCTGCGCTCGACCTCGATGGTGAAGTCGACGTGACCCGGCGTGTCGATGATGTTGATCCGGTGCTCTTTCCAAAAACAGGTCGTCGCGGCCGACGTGATGGTGATGCCGCGCTCCTGCTCCTGCTCCATCCAATCCATGGTCGCAGCACCGTCATGCACCTCGCCGATCTTGTGCGACTTGCCGGTGTAGTAAAGGACGCGCTCCGTGGTCGTCGTCTTGCCCGCATCGATGTGGGCCATGATGCCGATATTACGGTAGCGCTCGATAGGAATTTGGCGGTCCATGGATCTCGTTCCGTTCCGGTCCTGCCGGGCTTACCAGCGGTAGTGCGAGAACGCGCGATTGGCCTCGGCCATGCGCAGCGTGTCCTCACGCTTCTTGAAAGCGGCGCCACGGCTATTGGCGGCATCCTGCAGCTCGTTGGCGAGCCGGTCGGTCATCGTCTTCTCGGCCCGCTTGCGCGCCGTGCCGATGATCCAACGCAGCGCCAACGCTTGCCGTCGCTCGGGGCGAACCTCGATCGGTACCTGATAGGTGGCACCGCCGACGCGCCGCGACTTGACCTCGAGGGTCGGCTTCACGTTCTCGACCGCCTCGTGGAACAGCTCGAGAGCGTCCCGGCCGCCTGAGCGCGTTTGCACCCGATCGAGCGCCGCGTAAAAGATGGCCTCGGCCACCGACTTCTTGCCGTCGTCCATCAGGCAGTTGATGAACTTCGTCACCACCAGATCGTTGAACTTCGGGTCCGGGAGCACTTCCCGCTTTTCGGCCGCACGACGCCGCATCGCTGTTCTTCCTAGCTTGATGGCTTACTTTGGACGCTTCACGCCATACTTCGACCGGCTTTGCTTGCGGCCATTGACGCCCTGGGTGTCCAAGGTGCCGCGGATGGTGTGGTAGCGCACACCGGGAAGGTCCTTCACACGACCGCCACGGATCAGCACCACCGAGTGCTCCTGGAGGTTGTGGCCTTCGCCCGGAATGTAGCTGGTGACCTCGAAGCCGTTGGTCAGCCGAACACGCGCCACCTTACGAAGAGCGGAGTTCGGCTTCTTCGGCGTGGTCGTGTAGACCCGGGTGCAGACCCCACGCTTCTGCGGGCAGGCCTGCATGGCCGGCACTTTGTTGCGCTTGGCCGGGACATGACGCCCGTGGTTCACCAGCTGGTTGGTCGTCGGCATGTTTCCAACATTCCTCGTCTAACGGCACCCCGCAGCGATGGGAACGGCTGGGTCGCTGTTCCGACCGGTGCCGTTCTCGTCACTGCACGAACAACGAGGCGGCCGACTGCCAGAAGGCCTCGGCCACCACTGTCCGCAAGATATATCGTCGCCTGTTTTCCAGTGCAGCGTCTGATCCGCGAGGGTCACCGCCTGCACCCGAGATGAGCGTTCCTGGCTTCTAGGCCCCGCCGCGTTGACCGTCAAGCCAATTCCCGGTGCCCGCATGCCAGGCATGCGGCAGCAGCGTCGCAGGTGAAAAACGAGGAGGCCGCCCGACGATCCGGACGGCCTCCATGTCAAATGTCGGCCACTTTGCCGATACCGCTTCCTGTCGACTACTCCGCCGAGGGCAGCTCCGAGAACGCCGGCAGGCGCATCGGGTCCTCGTCGGGGCCGATCTCGGTCGGCGGCGCAAAACGCTCGTCGCCGGCCTTGAGCTTCTTCAGGCGGTTGAGGACGCCGCCCGTGCCCGCCGGGATCAACCGGCCGACAATGACGTTCTCCTTGAGCCCGATGAGCCGATCGATCTTGCCCGAGAAGGCAGCGTCGGTGAGCACGCGGGTGGTCTCCTGGAAGGAGGCCGCCGAGACGAAGCTCTGCGTCTGCAGGCTCGCCTTGGTGATGCCCTGCAGCACCGCGAAGCACGTCGCCGGCCGGCGATCCTCGAGCATCGCCCGCTGATTGACCCGGTCGAACTCGATCCGGTCGACCTGCTCGCCGACCAGGAACGTCGTGTCGCCCGGATCGACCACCTCGATCTTCTGCAGCATCTGCCGAACGATGGTCTCGATGTGCTTGTCGTTGATGGTCACGCCCTGCAGCCGGTAGACCTCCTGGATCTCGTGCACCAGGAACTGCGCCAGCGCCTCGATGCCGAGCACGCGCAAGATGTCGTGCGGCACCGGCGTGCCATCGACCAGCGGATCACCCGGCTTGACCAGATCGCCCTCCTGCACGGCGACGTGCCGGCCCTTGGGGATCAGGTACTCGACGGGCTCGATATCCTCGTCGGCCGGGACCAGCTTCAAGCGACGCTTGTTCTTGTAGTCCTTGCCGAACTCCACCTTGCCGTCGATCTCGGCGATGATCGCCGGGTCCTTGGGCTTGCGCGCCTCGAACAGCTCCGCCACCCGCGGCAGACCGCCGGTGATGTCGCGGGTCCGCGACGCTTCCTTGGGCAGCCTTGCCAGCACGTCGCCGGCCTGCACCTCGGCGCCATTGTCGATGGTGAAGATGGCGCCCACCGGCAGATAGTGGCGCGCCTCGTTGCCCGACGGCAGGATGATCGGCTTGCCTTCCTTGTCCTGCAGCAGGATGGACGGCCGCAGATTGCCGGAACGTGCATTCTGCCGCCAGTCGATCACCTCCTTCGACGCCTTGCCGGTCGTCTCGTCCTGGACCTCGCGGAAGCTCAGCCCCTCCGACATGTCCTGTAGTGCGATGACACCAGAGGTCTCGGCCACGACCGGAAGGGTGTGCGGATCCCACTCGGCGATGATCTCGTCCTTCTCGATGTGACTGTCGGGCTGGACCCGGAGCCGCGCACCATTCGGCAGCTTGTGGCGCATCTTCTCGCGGCCGACCTCGTCGTAGAGGACGACCTCGGAGTTGCGGCCCAGCACCACCGTCCGCTCCTGGCTGTCGGTGACGAGCCTGGGGTTGAGGATCTTCACCTCACCGCCGACCGGTGCCTCGATCGCCGACTGCTCGGCCTGGCCCTGCGCCGCACCACCGATGTGGAAGGTGCGCATGGTGAGCTGGGTGCCCGGCTCGCCGATCGACTGGGCGGCGATGACACCAACGGCCTCGCCGATATTCACCGGCGTGCCACGGGCCAGATCACGGCCGTAGCAGGCGCCGCAAACGCCGCCGCTGCTCTCGCAGGTCAAGACCGAGCGCACCTTGATCACGTCGATCCTGAGCGCGTCGACCCGCCGCGAGAGAACCTCGTCGACCAGGGTCTGCGCCGGGATCACCACCTCGCCGGTCTGCGGTGCAACGACGTCCTCGGCCACGGTCCGGCCGAGCACACGCTCGCCCAGCTCCTCGTCGGGCGCTGCCTGCAAGGTGATGTAGTGCTCGGTGCCGCAATCCTCCTCGACGATGACGCAATCCTGCGCGACATCGACCAGGCGGCGGGTGAGGTAGCCCGAGTTGGCGGTCTTGAGTGCGGTGTCGGCCAGGCCCTTGCGGGCACCATGCGTCGAGTTGAAGTACTCGAGCACCGACAGGCCTTCCTTGAAGTTCGAGATGATCGGGGTCTCGATGATCTCGCCCGACGGCTTGGCCATCAGGCCGCGCATGCCGGCGAGCTGCTTCATCTGCGCCGGCGAGCCACGGGCACCGGAATGGGCCATCATCCAGACCGAGTTGGGCTGGCTGCGCCTGCCATCATCGTGGTGCAGGGTCTGCACCGACTGAATGGCCTCCATCATCTCGTCGGCGACCTTGTCCGAGCAGCCCTGCCAGGCGTCGACCACCTTGTTGTACTTCTCGCCCTTGGTGATCAGGCCATCGGCGTATTGCTGCTCGTACTGCTTGACCAGCTCCTGGGTCTTGCCGACCATCTCCTGCTTGTGCTCGGGTATGATCATGTCGTCCTTGCCGAACGAGATCCCGGCCCGACAGGCATAGGAGAAGCCCAGGGTCATCAGCCGGTCGGCGAAGATCACGGTCTCTTTCTGGCCGCAATGCCGGTAGACCACGTCGATGACGTTGGACACCTCCTTCTTGGTCAACACCCTGTTCAACAAGGCGTCGAACTGCACCTCGCGGTGCTGCGGCAGGATCTCGCCGAGCAGCATCCGACCGGCGGTGGCCTCGACCAGCCGCTCCTCGACGACGCCCTCGTCCACCATCGTGGCGATCCGGCACTTGATCTTGGCGTGCAGCGAGACGAGGCCGGCGGCGAGCGCGTGCTGCACCTCGCCCACATCGCTGAAGATCATCCCCTCGCCCGGCTCGCCCTCGATCAGCAGCGACAGGTAGTAGAGGCCCAAGACGATGTCCTGGGTCGGGACGATGATCGGCTTGCCGTTGGCGGGGCTGAGGATGTTGTTGGTCGACATCATCAAGACGCGCGCCTCGAGCTGCGCCTCGAGCGACAGCGGCACGTGCACGGCCATCTGGTCGCCGTCGAAATCGGCGTTGAACGCGGTGCAGACCAAGGGGTGCAGCTGGATGGCCTTGCCCTCGATCAGCGTCGGCTCGAACGCCTGGATGCCGAGGCGGTGGAGGGTCGGTGCCCGGTTGAGCATCACCGGATGCTCGCGGATCACCTGCTCGAGGATGTCCCAGACCTCGGGCCGCTCCTTCTCGACCATCCGCTTGGCGGCCTTGATCGTCTGCGCCTTGCCGTAGAGCTCGAGCTTGGCATAGACGAAGGGCTTGAACAGCTCCAAGGCCATCTTCTTCGGCAGGCCGCACTGGTGCAGCTTGAGCTCGGGCCCGACCACGATCACCGAGCGGCCGGAGTAGTCGACGCGCTTGCCGAGCAGGTTCTGCCTGAAGCGGCCCTGCTTGCCCTTGAGCATGTCGGACATCGACTTCAGCGGCCGCTTGTTGGCGCCGGTGATCACCCGGCCACGGCGGCCATTGTCGAACAGCGCATCGACCGATTCCTGCAGCATCCGCTTCTCGTTGCGGACGATGATGTCGGGTGCGCGGAGCTCGATCAGCCGCTTCAGGCGGTTGTTGCGGTTGATGACGCGGCGGTAGAGGTCGTTGAGATCCGAGGTGGCGAAGCGGCCGCCGTCGAGCGGCACCAGCGGGCGCAGCTCCGGCGGGATGACCGGCACGACCTCGAGCACCATCCACTCGGGCTTGTTGCCCGACTCGAGAAAGGTCTCGGTCAGCTTGAGCCGCTTGACCAGCTTCTTGCGCTTGGCTTCCGAGGTCGTCTCGACCAGATCGGCGCGCATCTGCTCGCGCTCGCGCGGCAGATCGAGCGCCTTGAGCATGTCACGAACCGCCTCGGCGCCGATGCCGACCTGGAAGTCGTCACCGAACTCGTCGCGGTAGCGCATCACCTGCTCCTCGTTGAGGAGCTCGTGCTGCTTCAAGGTGGTGAGGCCGGGCTCGACCACGACCCAGTTCTCGAAATAGAGCACCCGCTCGAGATCGCGGAGCGTCATGTCGAGCAGGATGCCGATCCGCGTCGGCACCGACTTCATGAACCAGATATGGGCCACGGGTGCGGCGAGCTCGATATGGCCCATCCGCTCGCGGCGAACCTTCGACTGGATGACCTCGACGCCGCACTTCTCGCAGACGATGCCCTTGTACTTCATCCGCTTGTACTTGCCGCACAAGCACTCGTAATCCTTGATCGGCCCGAAGATCTTGGCGCAGAACAGGCCATCCCGCTCCGGCTTGAAGGTGCGGTAGTTGATCGTCTCGGGCTTCCTGACCTCGCCATAGGACCATTCGCGAATCTGGTCCGGGCTCGCGATCGAGATCTGGATCTGGTCGAATTTCTGACCGGTGGCGGGCTGGCCGAAGAGGTAAAGCAAATCGTTCATGGGAACCTGCTCTCTAGCGCCGCTTCAATGGAGACACCGGGCGGTCAGGGCGGGACCGCGCGGGTCTTTGACATAATCCCGGGCCAGAGCTCGGCTCATGGCCCGGGATGTGGCTCGGTGACGCTCAATCGTCGCCCACGGTTTCCTGCTGCAGCTCGACATTGAGGCCGAGCGCCTGCAGCTCCTTGACGAGCACGTTGAAGCTCTCAGGAATGCCGGCCTCGAACGTGTCCTCGCCGCGGACGATCGCCTCGTAGATCTTGGTGCGGCCGGAAACGTCATCCGACTTCACCGTCAGCATCTCCTGCAGGCTGTAGGACGCGCCGTAGGCCTGCAGCGCCCAGCACTCCATCTCGCCGAAGCGCTGGCCGCCGAACTGCGCCTTGCCGCCCAGCGGCTGCTGGGTGACGAGGCTGTAGGGACCGACCGAGCGCGCGTGGATCTTGTCGTCCACGAGATGGCCGAGCTTGAGCATGTAGATGTAGCCCACGGTCACCGGCCGATCGAACGCTTCGCCGGTGCGGCCATCGACCAGGGTCGACTGGCCCGAGGAATGGCAACCCGCCTCCTCCAGCAGCTTGACGATGTCCGGCTCGTGCGCGCCGTCGAACACGGGCGTCGCCATCGGCACACCATGCGCCAGGTTGCCGCCCAGCTCCGCGAACTCGTGCTCACTGTAGCCGGCCACCTCGGTGCTGATCTCCGATCCGTAGAGCGTCTCGTACTTGCCGACGAGCGCCTCCTTGACACCCGGCTCATCGAGGCGATCGACCATCTCGCCGATCTGCCGTCCGAGCTTGGCGCAGGCCCACCCCAGATGGGTCTCGAGGATCTGCCCGACATTCATCCGCGACGGCACGCCCAGAGGGTTGAGCACGATGTCGACCGGCGTGCCGTCCTCGAGATAGGGCATGTCCTCGAGCCGGGCGATCCGCGAGATCACGCCCTTGTTGCCATGTCGGCCGGCCATCTTGTCGCCCGGCTGCAGCTTGCGCTTCACCGCGACGAACACCTTGACCATCTTCAAGACGCCAGGAGGCATCTCGTCGCCACGCTGCAGCTTCTCGACCTTGTTCTCGAAGCGCTCGGTGAGCCGCTTGATGCCGTCGTCGAGCTGCCGCTTGAGGGCCTGCAGCTCGGTCATCCGCTCGACATCGTCGATGGCGATCTCCCACCACTGCCGGCGCGGCGTCGCATCGAGCAACGCGGTGTCGACCGTGGTGCCCGACTTCAAGCCCTTGGGGCCGGCGGTGACCGTCTGCTCGAGCAGCAGCTCGCGCAAGCGGCCGAAGATGTTGCGCTCGAGGATGTTGCGCTCGTCGTCGCGGTCCTTGGCCAGCCGCTCGATCTCGGCCCGCTCGATGGCGATCGCGCGCTCGTCCTTCTCGACACCGCGCCGGTTGAAGACGCGCACCTCGACCACCGTGCCCTGCACACCCGGCGGCACCTTGAGCGAGGTGTCGCGCACGTCCGCCGCCTTCTCGCCGAAGATGGCGCGCAGCAGCTTCTCCTCGGGCGTCATCGGCGTCTCGCCCTTGGGCGTGACCTTGCCGACCATGATGTCGCCGGCCTTCACCTCGGCACCGATATAGACGATGCCCGCCTCGTCGAGGTTCCTGAGCGCCTCCTCCGAGACATTCGGAATGTCGCGGGTGATGCTCTCCGGCCCGAGCTTGGTGTCGCGGGCCATGACCTCGAATTCCTCGATGTGGATCGAGGTGAAGACATCCTCGCGCACGATCCGCTCGGAGATCAGGATCGAGTCCTCGAAGTTGTAGCCGTTCCAGGGCATGAACGCGACAAGCGTGTTGCGGCCCAGCGCCAGCTCACCGAGGTCCGTGGACGGGCCGTCGGCGATGATGTCGCCCTTCTGCACCCGATCACCCACCTTCACCAGCGGGCGCTGGGTGATGCAGGTGTTCTGGTTGGAGCGCTGGAACTTGCGCAGATTGAAGATGTCGACCACCGAGTCGGCACGCTCGACACCGTCGGTGACGCGGACGACGATGCGCGAGCCGTCGACCTGGTCGACCATCCCTGAGCGCTTGGCGACGACGGCGGCACCCGAATCACGGGCCACCACGTCCTCCATGCCGGTGCCGACGAAGGGCGCCTCCGGCTGCAGCAGCGGGACGGCCTGCCGCTGCATGTTCGAGCCCATGAGCGCCCGGTTGGCGTCATCGTTCTCGAGGAACGGGATCAGGGCTGCTGCGACCGACACCAGCTGCTTGGGCGACACGTCGATCAGGTCGATCGTCTCGGGCCGCGCCAGGATGAACTCGTTGTTCTCACGACAGCTCACCAGATCGGCAGCGAAGCGCTGATCCTCGGTCAGGTCCGAGTTGGCCTGGGCGATCGTGTAGCGGTTCTCCTGCATCGCCGAGAGATAGACGACCTCCTCGCTGACCCGGCCATCGACCACACGCCGGTACGGGCTCTCGATGAAGCCGTACTTGTTGATCCGGGCGTAGGTCGCGAGACTGTTGATGAGGCCGATATTCGGCCCCTCGGGGGTCTCGATCGGGCAGATGCGGCCGTAATGCGTCGGGTGCACGTCGCGCACCTCGAAGCCGGCCCGCTCGCGGGTCAGGCCACCCGGGCCCAGCGCCGAGAGGCGCCGCTTGTGGGTGATCTCAGACAGCGGGTTGGTCTGGTCCATGAACTGCGACAGCTGCGAGCTGCCGAAGAACTCACGGACCGAGGCGGCGACCGGCTTGGCGTTGACCAGATCGTGCGGCATCGCCGCGTCGATCTCGACCGAGCTCATCCGCTCGCGCACCGCGCGCTCCATGCGCAGGAGCCCGACGCGGAACTGGTTCTCCATCAGCTCGCCCACCGAGCGCACCCGGCGATTGCCGAGATTGTCGATGTCGTCGATCTCGCCGCGACCGTCCTTGATCTCGACCATGTGCTTGACGACGGCGAGGATGTCCTCGTTGCGCAGCACACGAACCGTGTCGTCGGCCTCGAGACCCAGACGCTGGTTCATCTTCACCCGGCCGACAGGCGAGAGATCGTAGCGCTCGGCGTCGAAGAACAGCCCGGCAAACAGCGCCTCGGCCGTCTCCAGGGTCGGCGGCTCACCGGGGCGCAGCACCCGGTAGATGTCGAGCAGCGCCTCCTCGCGCATGCTGGAGCGATCGAGCGCCAACGTGTTGCGGATATACGGGCCGATCGTCGAATGATCGATGTCGAGCAAGGGCAGCTCGTCGATGCCGACCTCGGCCAGCTTGGCCAGCAGCTCGTTGGTCAGCTCGTCGCCGGCCTCGGCATGGACCAGACCGCTCTCCATGTCGACGATGTCACGGGCGATGAAATGCCCGATGACGTCCTCGACCGAGAGGTAGAGCTCGGTGACGTTCTTTTCCTCGATCCGCTTGATCAGCCGCGGGCTCACCTTGGTGCCGGCCTCGGCCAGGCTCTCGCCGGAGGCCGCGTCCACGAGATCGTTGGTCAGCTTCTGGCCGAGCAGCCGATCGGGGCGAAGGGCGATCTTCCAGCCCTGCCCGGAGCGGTGGATCGGCACCTCCTTGTAGAACTTGGCGAGCAACTCCTCGCCGTCCATGCCGAGTGCCAGCAGCAGCGTCGTCGCCGGCAGCTTGCGGCGCCGGTCGATGCGCACATAGACGAGATCCTTGGCGTCGAACTCGAAGTCGAGCCAGGAGCCGCGATAGGGGATGACGCGGGCCGAGTAGAGGAACTTGCCCGAGCTGTGCGTCTTGCCACGGTCGTGGTCGAAGAACACACCCGGTGAGCGGTGCATCTGGCTGACGATCACGCGCTCGGTGCCGTTGACGACAAAGGTGCCGTTGTCCGTCATGAGCGGCATGTCGCCCATGTAGACGTCCTGCTCCTTGATGTCGCGGACACTGCGGGCGCCGCTGTCCTCGTCGATATCCCAGACGATCAGCCTGAGCGTCACCCGCAAGGGCGCTGCGTAGGTCAGGCCGCGCTGGTGGCATTCCTCGACGTCGTACTTGGGCGCCTCGAGCTCGTACTTGACGAAGTCGAGCGCTGCACGGTCGGCGAAATCCTTGATCGGGAAGACCGAGCGGAACACCTCCTCGAGACCGACCAGGTCGCGATCCGGTGCGCCCGTGTGCATCTGCAGGAAGCCCTCGTAGCTCTGCCGCTGAACCTCGATGAGGTTGGGCATCGACGTGACTTCCGGGATTCGACCGAAGCTCTTGCGGATCCGCTTACGCGCCGTCTTCGCCTCTGCCATTATTGCGTTCCGTTTCCCAAATCAGCGCACCGACCAGGCCGGCCAGTGCAAAGCGCCGACAGCGTGCTAGCGCTGTGGCACAACGACAGAAAGGCGCGCCGACACGGAGCGCGTCGGCCGCCTTCCTCGATCAGAACCTGCGTTGGAGCCGCGACGCGACAAGTCGTCCGATCGCCGGGCCCGACGATTTCTCGTCAGACCCGGCCGGCGCTTGTCGCCTGCTGCCGCCGTGCCGATCTTATTTGACCTCGACGGTGGCGCCGGCCTCCTCGAGCTGCTTCTTGAACTTCTCGGCGTCATCCTTGCTGGCGCCTTCCTTGACCGCCTTGGGCGCGGCCTCGACCAGGTCCTTGGCCTCCTTGAGACCGAGACCGGTGATCGCACGGACCTCCTTGATGACGTTGATCTTCTTCTCGCCGATCGCGGCGAGGATCACGTCGAACTCGGTCTGCTCCTCGGCAGCCTCGGCAGCCGCTGCAGGCGCACCGGCAGCAGCAACGGCCACGGGCGCGGCTGCGGACACGCCCCACTTCTCCTCGAGCATCTTCGAGAGCTCGGCTGCCTCGAGCACCGTCAGGCTCGAGAGATCGTCAACCAGCTTTTCCAGGTTCGCCATAGTCTAGTTCCTCCAACGGGTCCGTAAGTCAGGCCGCTCGGGCAATACCGGCGGCGAATGTCGAGGCTCGGCTCAGCCGAGGTCGGCCTTGGCCTTGAGCACGCGGGCCACCTGGCCGGCGGGCGCCTGCAGCACCATCGCGAGACGGGTCGCAGGGGTGTTGATGAGCGACAGCAGCTTGGCGCGAAGCTCGTCCAAAGACGGCATCTCCGCCAGCGCCCTCACTTTATCGGCATCGAGCAACGTGCCCGAATAAGAGCCGCCGATGATTTTCAGCTTGTCGTTCTTCTTGGCGAACGCACTGATCACCTTCGGCGCCGCAACCGGGTCGTCCGAATAGGCGATCGCCGTCGGGCCGGTCAGCATGTCGTCGAGCGACGCGAACGCGGTGCCGTCGATCGCCAGCTTGGCGAGACGGTTCTTGGTCACCCGAAACTTTGCGCCGACGTCACGCATCTGCACGCGCAGCGACTGCATCTCGGCAACATTCAGGCCCATGTAATGGGTGACGACGACGACCCCGGCATCATTGAAGATACCGCGCAGATCATCGACAATCTCGGCTTTCTCAGCGCGGAGCACGGATGGCCTCCAAATTCAGCACGAAAGCGGGCCCGGTCGGCGACCCTGGGGCGCCTCGACCCGACCCGAGAACACGAAAGAGACGAGTGCTCCAAAACAGCCACGCGCAAGCCCACTCACCCAAAAGAGGTGAATGGCAAACCGGCGCGGCTCCGTAGCGCTCAAGAGCCGGGAGCATAGCGGTCTCGTCCACTCTCGCAAGCGATTTTTTCGACGTTGACGACCACCGATCAGGCGGCCGACAGCGACCCCAACTCGAGCTTCAGGCCCGGCCCCATGGTCGAGCTCAGATGCGCCCGCTTGAGGTAGGTTCCCTTGGCGCCGCTAGGCTTCGCCCTGTTGACCGCATCGATGAGGCTGCGCGCGTTGTCGGCGAGCTGCTCCGGCGTGAAGCTCGCCTTGCCGATGCCGGCATGGATGAGCCCCGCCTTCTCGACTCGAAACTGCACCTGCCCGCCCTTGGCGGCCGTGACGGCCTCAGTGACGTTGGGCGTAACGGTGCCGAGCTTCGGGTTCGGCATCAGACCACGAGGCCCGAGGATCCGGCCCAAACGGCCGACCAGCGGCATCATGTCCGGCGTCGCGATCACCCGGTCGAAGTCGAGCTGCCCCGCCTGCACCTGCTCGGCGAGCTCGTCGGCACCCACGACGTCGGCGCCGGCAGCCTTGGCCTCGTCGGCCTTGTCGCCCTTGGCGAACACGGCGACGCGCAGCGTCTTGCCGGTACCGTGCGGCAGATTGACCACGCCGCGGACCATCTGGTCCGCATGCCGCGGATCGACGCCGAGATTGAGCGCCAGCTCGATCGTCTCGTCGAACTTGGCGGTCGCCACGCCCTTGAGCGCGCTCACCGCCTCGTCGAGCGGATACAGCTTCGTCGGGTCGATGGCCTCACCGGCCGCCTTCAGCCGCTTGCCTAGCTTCGCCATCGGATCAGCCCTCCACCACGTCGAAGCCCATCGACCGGGCCGAGCCGACGATCATGGTCGTGGCCTGGTCAAGGTCGTTGGCGTTGAGGTCCTTCATCTTGGTCTCGGCGATCTCGCGGCACTGCGCCACGGTGACCTTGCCGGCGACACTCTTGCCGGGCGTCTGTCCACCCTTGGCCAGGCCAGCCGCCTTCTTCAGGAAGAAGCTGGCCGGCGGCGTCTTCGTGGCGAAGGTGAATGTCCGATCCGCGAAAGCCGTGATCACGGTTGGGATCGGCATGCCGGGCTCCATGCCCTGCGTCGCCGCATTGAAGGCCTTGCAGAACTCCATGATGTTGAGCCCGCGCTGACCCAGCGCCGGCCCGATCGGCGGCGACGGGTTGGCCTTGCCGGCCGGCACCTGCAGCTTGATGTAGCCCGAGATCTTCTTTGCCATTGAGGCTCTCCTCTTCGCGGTGCAAACGCGTCCAGCTACCCAGACGCTCCCGCTGCCACGCCCTCGGCACTGTGGCCGAAGGCGACCAATTGATTCAGTCCGTCAGATACGCTCGACCTGCGAATACTCCAGCTCGACCGGGGTCGACCGGCCGAAGATCGAGACCGACACCGTGAGCCGGCCCTTGTGATCGTCGACATCCTCGACGACGCCCTCGAACGTGCTGAACGGCCCATCGGTGACCCGGATGCGATCGCCGCTGACGAACGACACCGACATCCGCGGATGCTCGACACCCTCCAGCATTTGCGCCTGGATACGCTCCGCTTCGGCGTCCGGGATCGGCGAGGGTCGACCGCCCGCACCGAGAAAGCCCGTCACCTTGGCGGTGTTGCGGACCAGCGACCAGGTCTCGTCGTTGAGGTCCATCTTGATCAGCACATAGCCCGGGAAGAACTTGCGGTCGGTCGAGACCTTCTTGCCACGTCGGACCTCGACCACCTCTTCAGATGGCACCAGCACGTCGTCGAACAGATTGGTCAGACCCTTCTGCTCGGCCTGCTCGAGTACCGCGTCCTTCACCTTCTGCTCGAAGCCGGAGTAGACGTGGATGATGTACCAACGTGCCGCCATCAGCCGCCCAGCCCCAAGATCAAGCGAATCGCCAGCGCGATCAGCTGGTCGACGGCGAAGAAGAACAATGCCGCCAAGGCCGACATGACCAGGACGCTGATCGTGGTGACGGTCAGCTCCTTCCTGGACGGCCAGGTAACCTTGCTCATCTCCTGGCGCACTTCGCGGACGAACTGCGCGGGCGATGTCTTCGCCATCTCAATCCACTCTTCGCTAGTCGAGCTGGCCCGCGAAAGCGCGGTCAACAGCGTATCTGCCCCGAGCCTTCACCAAGCTGCCGACTGGGGTAATCTACCGGCTGGCAGGAGTGGAGGGACTCGAACCCACAACCCCCGGTTTTGGAGACCGGTGCTCTGCCAATTGAGCTACACTCCTCCGCCGGTCTTGCCTGTCGCCGCGTCGCACCGAACGCTTTGGTGCAGCCCAGCGACAGTGCCCGGCAACCTCGAGGGCGCCGGGCGCAGCCTGTCTCTAGGCCAGGGGCAGTCGTAGGGCAAGCCCTCTCACACTGTCCCTGGCTGTCGAGACCGAACCGTCGTTCGCGCGTCAGCCTCGGCGGCTCAATCGGGCAGGATTTCGGCGACGACGCCGGCACCCACGGTTCGGCCGCCTTCGCGGATGGCGAAGCGCAGGCCCTGCTCCATCGCGATCGGCGCGATCAGCTCGACATGCATCGTCACGTTGTCGCCCGGCATCACCATCTCGGTGCCTTCCGGCAGCTGCACCATGCCCGTCACGTCGGTCGTGCGGAAGTAGAACTGCGGCCGGTAGTTGGTGAAGAACGGCGTGTGCCGGCCGCCCTCGTCCTTGGTCAGCACGTAGGTCTCGGCCTTGAACTTGGTGTGCGGCTTGATCGAGCCGGGCTTCGCCAGCACCTGGCCGCGCTCGACGTCGTCGCGCTTGGTGCCGCGCAGCAGCACGCCCACATTGTCGCCGGCCTGGCCGCTGTCGAGCAGCTTTCTGAACATCTCGACGCCCGTGCAGGTCGTCTTGGTCGTCGTCTTGATGCCGACGATCTCGATCTCGTCGCCCACCTTGACCACGCCACGCTCGATCCGCCCGGTCACCACCGTGCCGCGGCCCGAGATCGAGAACACGTCCTCGATCGGCATCAAGAACGCCTGGTCGATCGCCCGCTCCGGCTGCGGAATGTACTCGTCCACCGCCTTCATCAGCTCGAGCACCTTCTCCTTGCCCAGAGCCGGGTTGCTGTCGTCGAGTGCGGCCAGCGCCGAGCCCGCGATGATCGGGATGTCGTCGCCGGGGAAATCGTACGAGGAGAGCAGCTCGCGAACCTCGAGCTCGACCAGCTCCAAGAGCTCCTCGTCGTCGACCATGTCGACCTTGTTGAGGAACACCACCAGCGCCGGAACGCCCACCTGGCGCGCCAGCAGGATGTGCTCGCGGGTCTGCGGCATCGGCCCGTCGGCCGCCGACACCACCAGGATGGCGCCGTCCATCTGCGCCGCACCGGTGATCATGTTCTTCACGTAGTCGGCGTGGCCCGGGCAATCGACATGCGCGTAGTGACGGTTCGCCGTCTCGTACTCGACATGCGCCGTGTTGATCGTGATACCGCGCGCCTTCTCTTCCGGCGCCTTGTCGATATTGTCGTACGACGTAAACGTCGCACCACCCGACTCCGCCAGAATCTTCGTGATCGCAGCCGTCAAAGTCGTCTTGCCGTGATCAACGTGACCAACAGTCCCGATATTCGCATGCGGCTTGTTCCGCTCGAATTTCGCCTTCGCCATGACCGGATTTCCCGTTTCACCTTGCGTGTGCAAACCGAGCCGCATTGCCGCGGCCCGGGACGTGTGCAGATCAGCCGCATCCCCGCGGCCCAGGGTTTGGAGCGGGTGGGGGGAATCGAACCCCCACCACCAGCTTGGAAGGCTGGAGCTCTACCGTTGAGCTACACCCGCGGCTTTCGTTATGCGATGCTCTCGTCTCGGGCGATCTGGTGGAGGGGGTAGGATTCGAACCTACGTACGCTGACGCGGGCAGATTTACAGTCTGCTGCCTTTAACCACTCGGCCACCCCTCCGGCGTCCGCCTGCGGCGAAAACGTGGCGCGGCTTATCGCCTAAGTCACTGCCTTGTCAACTGGACGACCGCTTTCGTCCCGCCTGGACCACCCCCGCCTCTTCACCTGGACCACTCCACTCCTTTTCCCTGGACGACCAATGTCAGACCGCCCGCCAAGAAACGATCGACCCCGCCCATCCGGCAAGCCCGGCAAACGAGCACCGGACCGCGAGAAAGCGGCCGATCGGCGAGCCCCCGGCGGCGAGCCCAAGGGCACTGGATCCCGCCGCGGCGGCAAGTCCGGCAAGCCACCGGCCTCCGGCGCGGACGGACCGCAAGGGCAGCGTGGACGAGGTGGTCCCCAACAACAGCAGGGGCGCGGCGGTCCTCAGCAACAGCGGGGCCACGGCGGTCCGGGGCGGCGCGGCGAGGCTCGCTCGCGGCCGGGCGAGCTCTGGCTCTATGGCGAGCACGCGGTCCTGGCCGCCATCAAGAACCAGCGCCGCACCGTGCACCAACTGCTGGCGTCCGAGGAGGGCATGCCACGGATTCGTGATGCCGCCGCCAAGCGTGGCCTCAGCATCACGCCTATGGCCAATCCCGAGATCGCCCGCCGCCTGCCGCCGGGCGCGGTGCATCAAGGTGTCGCGCTTCACGTGGCACCGCTCCCCGATTTGCAGCTCGAGCGCGTCATCGCCATCCAGCCGGCGGTTAGCCTCATCCTGGCCCTGGATCAGGTGACCGACCCGCGCAATTTCGGCGCCATCCTGCGCAGTGCGGTGGCCTTGGGCGTCAGTGCGGTGATCGTGCCCGAGCGACGCAGCGCCGAGCTCGGTGGGGCTGCTGCCAAGGCCGCGTCTGGGGCGCTGGACATGCTGCCGGTGGTCGAGGTCGTCAATCTCAGTCGGGCCCTGGCACGGCTCAAGGAGGCCGATTTCACCATCACCGGGCTCGACGCCGAGGGCAGTGTGCCGATCGACCAAGCACCACCGGCACCGCGCCGGGTGCTGGTCATCGGCTCGGAGGGCGACGGCATGCGGCGGCTGACCGGCGAGCATTGCGACGAGACCCTCTCGATCCCGATCGACCGGCGGATTGACAGCCTCAACGTCTCTGTGGCTGCCAGCCTCGCCCTTTATGCGTTGACGCGCCGCACCCAGGCTTCGTAAATCGCGCGCACGTGCCGGCGTAGCTCAGCTGGTAGAGCATCCGCCTTGTAAGCGGGAGGTCGCGGGTTCGAACCCTGCCGCCGGCACCATCCTCGCGAGTAGCTCAAGCCGCGCGCGGCGTGACCTCACGTTGTAGCCGATCACCGAGCGCGTCCAGGCCACATCCAGGTCGTAGCGGGCCTGCAATCCCAACCAGAAGCGGGCATCCATGTCGAAATAGCGGCCGAGCCGGAGCGCGGTCTCGGCGGTGACCGCTCGCCTGCCGTGCACGATCTCGCCGATCCGCTGCGGCGGCACGCCGATAGCCTTGGCGAGCGCGTACTGGCTCAAGCGCATGGGCTCCAGGAACTCATGCAGCAGGATTTCCCCTGGATGCACGGGGCGCCAGTCGGACCGCTCACCGGTCAAAGACGCCACTCGCCCGCCAAGCGATCGAGCATCATTCCGGGTGTCGCGTTCGGCACTCACACCGAGAGGCGTCACCTTTTCGGCTCCAGTGGAACTTATCAGCGCTGAACTGTTCGATCGAACTGTATCTCTTCCGCAGAACTTGCGATTGGCGACGCTGAGGTTTGCGAGCCATCCGGCGCGACCTGGCCAGTTCCAGCCATGGTGTCGGAACATTTCCTGGAGGCTGCCGAAACGCTCTTCGGCGATTGTCGTGATCGCCCTCATATCCTAGCCAGGTCCTCGATCTTCTGGCATGTTCCTACTCCGCTGCGTTATCACCACTCGATGCGAAAGCCTCTTTAGCCAAGTGTGCGAACGCAGCCCGTAACCGCGCCTCCCGCGCCTTGACCTCGCCCACATGCCGTTCCTTCACGTGGCCGAAGCCGCGGATGTGCTCGGGGAGATTCGCCAGTTCGACCGCTGTTGCGTGGTTGCCTTGCGTCAGTCGCTCAGTGATCTCGTCGAGTAGCGCCTCGTAGTCGGCGAGCAGCTGGCGCTCCATGCGGCGCTCGGCGGTTCGACCGAAGAGGTCCCATTTGCTGCCGCGCAGGTGCTTCAGGCGGGCGAGATGGGGCATGATTTTGAGCATCCAGGGGCCGTAGCGGCGTTTTTTTGCCTCACCGGTGCGGGGGTCGCGACTGGCGATGAAGGGTGGGGCCAGATGCACCTCCAGGCTGTCCCAGCTCTCGAATTCGGTCTCGAGCTGGCGCTTGAAGGCGTCGCCGCTGTAGAGGCGGGCCACCTCGTACTCGTCCTTGATCGCCATCAGCTTGAAGAGGTAGCGGGCGACCGCCTTGGCGAGCGCGTCGCTGCCCGGCACTGCCGCCGCCTCGGCGGCGCGGACCTGCTCGACCTTCGCCCGGTAGCGCTCGGCGTAGGCCGCGTCCTGGTAGTCGGTGAGGAAGGCCGCGCGGTGCTCGGTGATGGCGGCCAGCGTCTCCAGCTTCGGTCGCGCCGGCTCGTCCGACCAGTGCCTCGACGGATGCCAGGTCGTGCGCCGCGCGGCGGCCCCAGTGGAAGGCTTCCTGGTTGAGGCGGACGGCGACGCCGTTGACCTCGATGGCGCGCAGGATCGCCTCGGCCGAGAGCGGCAGCCAGCCGCGCTGCCACGCATAGCCGACGAGCAAGAGATTGGCGCCGATGGCGTCGCCCAGCAGCCGCTCGGCGAGGCGGGTGGCATCGAGCCGCTCGACGCTCTTGGCCGCTGCCTCGATGTCGGCCATCAGCCGGCGGGTCGGAAATTGCAGGTCGGGATCGCGGGTGAAGGCGCCGGTCATCGGCTCGGCGGTGTTGACGACGACCCGGCTGCGCTCGGCTGCCATCATCGGCACGGCCCCCTTGCCGGCGGCCACCATCATGTCGCAGCCGAGCACCAGATCGGCCGTGCCGGGTGCCAGCCGGGGGGCGCCGATGCTGCCCTGCGTCGGCGCCAGCTTGAGGTGCGAGGTGACGGCACCGCCCTTCTGCGCCATGCCGATCTGGTCGAGCCCTGCCACGCCCTTGCCTTCGAGATGCGCCGCCATGCCGAGCAGCGCTGCCACGGTGATCACGCCGGTGCCGCCGACCCCGGCAACGAGGATGGCGAAGCCTCGGTCGAGCGACGGCACCACCGGCTCGGGTAATGGCGCGCCGTCGGCGCCGGGCAGCACGACGTGCTTCTTGAGCATCGCCCCCTTGACCGTGACGAAGCTCGGGCAGAAGCCCTTCACGCAGGAGAAGTCCTTGTTGCAGGCGGACTGGTCGATGCGCCGCTTGCGGCCGAGCTCGGTCTCGATGGGCTGGATGGCGACGCAGTTGGACTGCACGCCGCAGTCGCCGCAGCCCTCGCAGACCAGCTCGTTGATGAGGATGCGTTCGTCCGGGTCCGGATAGGTGCCGCGCTTGCGCCGCCGGCGCTTTTCTGCGGCGCAGGTCTGGTCGTAGACGATGGCGCTCACCCCATCGACGTCGCGCAGGCGCCGCTGCACCGAGTCCATCTCGTCGCGATGGTGGATGCGCGTGCCGGCGGCGAAGCGGGTACCGATCGGGTATTTGGTGGGCTCGTCCGTGACGACGGCGATCTCGGTCACGCCCTCGGCCTCGAGCAAGCGGGTGATCGCCGCCGGGTCGAGATTGCCGGTCTCCATCTTCTGCCCGCCGGTCAACGCCACGGCGTCGTTGAAGAGGATCTTGAGCGTGATGTTCTGACCCGACGCGATCGCGGCGCGGACGACCATCGAGCCCGAATGGTAGAACGTGCCGTCGCCGACGTTCTGGAACAGGTGGCGGCGGCCGGAGAAGGGTGCGGCACCCAACCAAGCCGCCCCTTCCCCACCCATTTGGGTGAAGCCCGAGGTCTGCCGGTCCATAGTCAGGGCCATGGTGTGGCAACCGATGCCGGCCATGGCTTTGCTGCCGTCCGGCACGCGGGTCGAGCTGCTGTGCGGGCAGCCGGCACAGAAATAGGCGAGCCGGGCCATGGCCGGAGCGAAGCCCTTGGCGGCCTCGGCCTGAGCTTCGAGCGCAGCCACGCCCGGTGGCGGCTCGGGCAGCCGTCGGGCGATGGCGATGGCGATCTGCACGGCGTCGAGCGCACCGTGGCTCGGGAAGAGTGGTGCGCCGGTCTCGTCCGTCTTGCCGATCACGCGGGGGCGATGCGGTGCGGCGTAGAGCAGCTCCTTGAGCTGGCCCTCGATCAACCCGCGCTTCTCCTCGACGACCAGCGCCAGCTCAACGCCTGCCATTGCCTGCTCGAGCATCACCGGCTCGAGCGGGTACGGCATGCCCACCTTGTAGACCGCGAGCCCGACGCGCCGACAGGCGGCGTCGTCCAGGTCGAGCAGCTCCAGCGCCGCCACGACGTCCAGCCAGGACTTGCCCGTGGTGACGACGCACAAGGCAGCACCGGCCGTGCCATGGCTCAGCCGGTCGAGCCGGTTGGCGCGAGCGAAGGCGCGGGCCGCCTCGAGCTTGGTCGTGTGCACGCGCCGCTCGAGCTCGCCGGCGAGCACACCGAGGGGCTGGCTGGTGTCGAGGTCGATATGCCTCTGGCCGGCCATCACCTCGCTCTCGGGCGGGGTGACGATCGTGGGTCCGCCCGGCTCCAGCGCGATGGAGGCGGTGCACTCGACCGTGTCGTGGACGCATTTCAGCGACACCCAGCCGCCCGTGAAGCGCGACATGGCGATGCCGAGGAGTCCGTAGTCGAGGATTTCGGCGACGCCGGCCGGGTTGAGTACCGGCACCATGGCATCGACCATGGCGAACTCGGACTGGTGGGCCGTGGTCGAGCTCTCGCAGATATGGTCGTCGCCGAGCAGCAGCAGCACGCCACCCTTGGGATGCGTGCCGAAGAGGTGCCCGTGGCGGATGGCGTCACCCGAGCGATCGACGCCGGGGCCCTTGCCGTACCAGAGCGCGAAAACGCCGTCATAAGGCGATGGGCCGATCAGCTGCACCTGCTGGGTGCCCTGACACGCGGTGGCGGCCAGATCCTCGTTGACGGCCGGCTGATGGTGGATGTGGTGGGCGTCGAGCAGTGGCCGGACCGATTGCAGCGCCTGGTCGAAGGCGCCCAAGGGCGAGCCGCGATAGCCCGTGACGTAGCCGGCCGTATTCCAGCCGCGCGCCAGGTCGCGGCGGCGCTGCTCCATGGTCAGCCGAACCAGGGCCTGCACGCCCGTCAGATAGATCCGGCCGTCATCCTTCGTGTATTTGTCGTCGAGGCTGACGTCCAAGAGCGCCGGCAAGCCCGTCTCCCTGATGGCTGCGGCACCGATAGCAGCCTGAATGCCGCGCATAAAGCGAGGCTTCACCCATCAGGAGACCTGATCGCCAGCGCACTCTGGTCAAGCCTAGACGTCGTCCTGCTGACCTGAGGAGCGAGCGCGGGTTCCCAGTGACAGGATCCAAAGGCCGAGGAAGATGACAGCACTACCGGCGATCCAAAAAGGTGCGCGGTCGGCTATCGGGAGGTCCGCGGAGAGCCAGTTGGCGAGCGCCGCGCCGCTGCAGGCGACCACGGCTCCGACCAGCCAATAGACCTGACGCGGCAGCCGGCGCAGCAGTACAGGTTCAGAACGCACCACCGCCTGCCGCGCGAACGATGGTGATCAGCACGGCAGCGAAGATCGCCGAGGTGATCACCCCGCTGATGCTGGCGCCCAGCGCCACCGGCATCACCACCGAGTCCGGGGTGACCTCGGAGACCACCTTTTGCGCCACCTTGGCCGTGGTGGGCACGCAGCTGACCCCGGCGATCCCGATGACCGGGTTGTACACCTCGCCCCGGCGCTTGTGCCAGAAGTAGAGGACGTAGCCGCCGAGCAGGCCGCCGATGCCGGAGAAGGTGAGTGCGATGATGCCGATCACCAGGAGGATCAGCACCTCGGGCCGGAGGATGGTGCTGGCCTCGCAGAGCACGCCGAGCAGCAGGCCGAGGAAGAAGGTGGCGCCGTAGAGGACCGGGCCGCTGAAGGTCTCCTGGTAGTGGCGAAGCCCGCTCTCGCGGATGATCACGCCGATGAAGAGCGAGAAGAACAACGGTGCGGCCACCGGGAAGAGCAGGCAAAGGGCGACGCAGGCGACCACGGCAAAGACGGTCTTCTCGCCCGAGGTGATCTTCGGCATGGGCTCCGGTGCCATGCGCAAACCGCGCAGGTGCTTGGGCACCATGAGCTTGATGAGGAACGGATAGCCGCCATAGGTCAGGCCCAGATAGAGATAGGCCACCACGGTTATCGGGACGAACAGGTCTTCTGAGAGCATCAGCGCCGCGAACAGGATCATCGGGCCGTCGGCACCACCGATGGTGGCCGTCGCGGCAGCGTCGGCGAGCGGCAGGCCCATGGCGAGCGCCAGCGGAAAGGCCACCACCGTGCCGATCTCGGCGCAAAGGGCGATGAACATGCTCTTGAACGGCCGGGCCATGACGAAGCCCACATCGAGCAGCGAGCCGATGCCCATGAACACCAGGCACGCGATCAGGCCGTTGGAGAACGAGAACGCATAGATCGGCTGCAGCCACTGGATCTGCAGGAGGTCGACCCACTGCGCGCCTTCCGAGACCAGCGGGTTCAAGAAGAGCGTGCCCATGCCGAGCCCGGTCTCAGGATCGACATCGAGGGTCATCTTGGGCGGCACGAACATGACGGCCGCGTTGACCACGGCCATGCCGAAGCCCATCGGGATCATGATCAACGCTTCGAGCACGCCCTTGCGGCCGAAATAGATCAGCGCGCAGCCGACGGCGATCAGCAGCAGGCGACCCCAGAAGATCGAGGCATCAGACTCCGCGAGCGTCGCAACGCCTTGGAAAATCTGCAGGAACTGGATGTCGCCCATATATCCGACCCGCCGCTATGCGATGGACATGAGCGGCTGGCCCGCATCGACCGCTTGGCCCGCCTCGACATGGATCTTCTGCACGGTGCCGTCTTTATGCGCGGTCACCACCTGCTTCATCTTCATCGCCTCCATGATCAAGAGCTGCTGGCCGGCCTTGACCGCCTCGCCCTGGGCGACCGACAGCTCGACGATCATGCCGCCCATCGGCGCCACCTTGTCATCAGCACCGGCAGCAGCACTCGCTGCCTTGGGCGCCGCAGCCGCCGGCGCGGACGCTGGCGCGGGGCTGGGTCGTGCGGCCTGGGTCGCCAGTCCCGGCGACGGATAGAAAGTGTCGTCGTCGTCGCTCACGTCCTCGACCACGACATCGTAGACCTTGCCCTCGACCGTGATCTTCAGATGTCGGGTTCTCGCCATCTTGTGCTTCCTTCGACGTTCGGCGTTCAGCGCTGTGGTGGGTTCAGCAATTGCGGGCGTTCAACGACGGGTGACATGGCTGCGGTGGTGCAGCTCGCGTCCGGTGGTGCGCCACATGCCGGGCAGCGGCGCCTCACCGATATGCACGATCCGGGTCTGACCAGCGACCGTTGCGACGGCGGCAGCGACCACCGCGACCCGACGCGCGATCTCCGCTTCATCCGGGACCGTCGTGGTGGCGACGGGGGTGGCGGCCACGGCAGCCGGCTTGGCGCGAATGGCACCCAGCCCCTTGACCACAAGCGCGATCATGCCGGCGGTGGCCAACGCCACGACGATCGTGATCAGGTAGCCTGCCAGCCCTTGGACCAGCCCGGTACCAACGCTTACCGCGACCGTCTCCTCCATTCAGCGCCCCCTCTTCGTGCTACCAACCGATCTTGGCCTGCGGTCGGTCGATGGTGATCATGCTTGGCACCGGCATGCCGGCTTCGGCCGCTCAGAGCGGGATGTTGCCGTGCTTCTTCATCGGCCTGAGCTCGCGCTTGTTGAGCAGCTTGCGCAGCGTCAGCGCCAGCACCGAGCGCGTGCTCGCAGGCTCGATAATGTCGTTGATGTAGCCCCGCGCCGCGGCGAGGTAGGGCGAGGCGAACTCGGCGCGGTAGTCGGCAACCAGCTCGGCCCGCTTGGCCTTCGGATCCTCCGCCTCCTTCAGCTCCTTGCGGTAGAGGATGTTGACGGCACCCTCCGCCCCCATCACCGCCACCTCGGCGGTGGGCCAGGCATAGACCGCGTCGGCACCGAGATCCTGGCTGCTCATGGCGACATAGGCGCCGCCATACGCCTTGCGGGTCAGGATCGTGACCTTGGGCACGGTGGCGCTGGAATAGGCGAACAGCAGCTTGGCACCGTGGCGGATGATGCCGCCCTGCTCCTGCTCGATCCCCGGCAGGAAGCCCGGCACGTCGACCAGCGTCGTGATCGGGATGTTGAAGCAGTTGCAGAAGCGGATGAACCTTGCACCCTTGTCCGACGCGTCGATGTCGAGGCAGCCGGCCTTGACCATCGAGTTGTTGGCAACGAAGCCGGTCACCACGCCGCCGACCCGGCCGAAGCCGACGATGATGTTTCCGGCGAAGTTGGCGTGGACCTCGAGGAAGCTGCCGCCATCGACCAGCTTGAGGAGGATCGCGCGCATGTCCATGGCGACCGACGGGTCGGACTGGGCCAGCTGCTCGATCGCCCGAACTTCCTCGACGCTGATCGACTCACCGAGAAAATGCGGCGGATCGTCGGAATTGTTGGAGGGGAAGTAGCTCAACAGCTCACGCGTGATGTCGAGGGCGTGGCGGTCGTCCTCGGCGACGAAATGGACATTGCCGCTGACGCTGCTGTGCATCTCGGCGCTGCCGACCTCGTCCATCGTCACGTCGCGCCCGGTGACCGACTTGATCACCTGCGGCCCGGTGATGAACAGCTGGGCGTTGGCGCGGGTCATGACGAGCCAATCCATCAGCGCCGGCGCATAAGATGCACCGCCGGCGCACGGGCCGGCGATCACCGCGATCTGCGGCACGACGCCCGAGAGATTGACGTTGCGGTAGAAGACCTGGCCGTAGCCCGAGAGCGCATCGACGCCCTCCTGGATCCGCGCACCGCCGGAATCGGCGATCATCACCAAGGGCGTGCCGTTCTTCAGCGCGTGGTCCATGCCCTGGATCATGCGCTCGGCGTGCATCTTGCCCAGCGAGCCGCCGAGCACCATGAAATCCTGGCTGCAGGCGGTCACCTGGCGGCCGTCGACATACCCTGAGCCGGAGATAACGCCATCGCCCGGGACGTGCGTCTTCTCCATCCCGAAGGCCGTGCACTGGTGGGTGACGTAGGTGCCGATCTCCTGGAAGGTATCCGGCTGGAAGAGGTAGTGGAGCCGCTCGCGCGCGCTCATCAGGCCCTTTTCGTGGCGCTTCTCGAGCTTCGCCTTGCCACCGCCAGCGAGTGCGGTGCGCCGTCGCTCACGAAAGCTCTCGAGCTGCGTCTCGTCCAGGGCCATCAGCCTCTCCCGTCCTGTTACGCAGCACCACCCGGGTCGCCTCGACGAGCGCGGCAGGGGCGCCGAACGTCCTGACGCAACCCATTTGACTCGAAGTTTGCGCCGGAGGGAACCGCCTAGATTGCGGATGCGTGCGAGAAAACGGCGCAGATGCAGCTGAACGGCCACTCTCGGGCGCGACGGTCGATGGCCCGCGATCCGGATCGCGGGCAGGCGCCCGCCGGATCTCCCGCCGTGCTGGTTCCCCACGGCGGGCACTCTGCTATGGTCGCTGCAACGCCCCACGGAAAAGCGGTGCCACAGCCCATGCGTCTGCGAAAACGAGCCCGCATCTTCTTCCGGAAGCGCTCCGCACCAGGTGCAGCACCTGGTATCCTGGTCGAAGATCCAGGCGCCTTGCCGACAGAGATCACGGCAATGGCCATCACGGACGCGCCAGGCGACGGCCTGATCGAGAAGCCCTCCTTGACTGCTGCCGACCTTCCGGCATTGCGAGCGACCGCCGGCATGCTGTGGATCGATGTGGTGGGCCTCGCCGATCAAGACGAGATCCAGTCGATCGCCGGGCAGTTCGGCCTGCATCCGTTGGCTGTCGAGGACATCATCAACAACCATCAGCGACCAAAGGTCGATGCCTATGACGGCTATCTCTTCGTCGTGTTCCGCATGGTCACCGTCGACGGCCCGGTCGAGGGCGAGCAAGTCTCGCTGGTGGTCGGCGACAACTATGTGCTCACCTTCCAGGAACGGCCGGGCGACTGCTTCGAGCCGGTGCGCAGCCGGCTGCGACACGGCAAGGGCCGCATCCGCCAGCTCGGAGCAGACTATCTCACCTACGCGCTGATCGATGCCGCGATCGACGGCTATTTCCCCGTCCTGGAGAGCATGGGCGAGACCATCGAGCAGCTCGAGGAAGAAGTGGTCAACGAGCCCGAGCCGCGCCTTGTCGAGCAGGTGCACAACCTCAAGCGGGACCTTCTGGTGCTCCGCCGAGCCGTCTGGCCGCTGCGTGAGCTGTTGAGCGCCTTGATGCGCGACGACAGCGAGCAGATCAGCGATTCGACGCGAACCTATCTGCGCGACGCCTACGACCACGCCATCCAGCTCATGGACATCGTCGAGACGTTTCGCGAGATCGCGTCGGGCCTGCTCGACGTCTACCTCACCAGCCAGGGCACGCGGCTCAACGAGGTGATGAAGGTGCTGACCATTATCGCCACCATCTTCATGCCGATGAGCTTCATCACCAGCCTTTACGGCATGAACTTCGATACCAGCTCACCCTACAACATGCCGGAGCTCGCCTGGCGGTTCGGCTACTTCATGGCCTTGGGGCTCATGGCCGCCATCGGCATCGGCTTCATCTGGTGGTTCTGGCGGAAGGGCTGGATCGGCAGCCGCTGAGATTGGCCCACTGGACCCACTGGCGTCGGCATACCAATATAGCGGCGCAACAAGCGTAGAACACCGGGAGGAAGCGGCATGGCGGACTGGTTGGCGGCCAGCTACATGGCACGGCTTGGCGTGGCCAAGGGGCGGGAAGGCAAGCGGCACGACCTCAGCCGGGCCGTGCAGGGCGACCTGCACTATGTCTACGGGCCCTACGCCACGCCGACCTTGACCATCCAGCCGGGCGACATCGTCATCGCCGAGACCGAGGACGCCTTCGAGGGTGCGGTCAGAAGTGAGAGCGACAAGCCGTCCGAGGTCTTGAACATGCCCTTCGTCAACCCGCAATGCGGCCCGATCCGGGTCGAGGGTGCCAAGAAGGGCGATGTCCTGGCGGTGCGCATCCTCGACATCGAGCCGCGCGGTCCGCAGCCGGCGGGCACGACGGCGCTGATCCCGGAGTTCGGCGGGCTGGTCGCCACCGGCAACACGGCGCTGCTCAACCCGCCTCTCCCTGAGCGGGTCAAGAAGATGGTGGTGACGCGCGACGGCGTCGTCTTCAACGACAAGATCACCCTGCCTTATGAGCCTTTCATCGGCACGCTCGGCGTCAGCCCGGAGATCGAGGCGATCAGCTCGCTCACCCCGGACTACTACGGCGGCAACATGGACCTGCCGGACGTCGCACCCGGGTCCATCGTCTATTTCCCGGTGCAGCACGAGGGCGCCTATCTCTATGTAGGCGATTGCCACGGCACCCAGGGCGATGGTGAGCTCTGCGGTGTCGCGGTCGAGATCCCCTCGACCACGACCCTGCACGTCGACCTGATCAAGGGCTGGTCTATCGCCTGGCCGAGGCTCGAGAACGAGCGCTTCATCATGTCGATCGGCAGCGCCCGGCCGATGGAGGACGCCGCCCGGATCGCCTATCGCGACCTCACCCGCTGGCTGGTCGCCGACTACGGCTTCGAGGAGAGCGAGGCCTATTTCCTCCTCACCCAGGCCGGCCGGGTCCGGCTCGGCAACATGGTCGACCCCAAATACACGCTGGGTGCGTCGATCCTCAAAACCTATCTCGGCTGAAAAGGACACCAACCAATGGATCTCGGTCTCAAGGGGCTTCGCGCCATCGTCACCGGCGGCACCAAGGGCATCGGCCGACGGGCGGCCGACATGCTGGCCGACGAGGGCTGTCATGTCAGCGTCTGCGCCCGCAACAGCGACGAGGTAACGAGTTGTGTGGCGGCGCTCGAGGGCAAGGGCGTGACGGCCTATGGCGAGGCGGTCGACGTGGCCGACAAGGCAGCGCTCGAAGGCTGGGTGGCCAACTCCGCGGCCAAGCTCGGCGGCATCGACATCGTGGTGGCCAATGTCTCGGCGCTGGCCGTCACCGACGACGAGGAGGCCTGGCAGAGCCAGTTCAACGTCGACATGATGCACACCGTACGGGTCGTGAATGCGGCGATGGCACAGCTCGAGGCGTCGAAGCACCCCTCGATCACCATCGTCTCCTCGGTCTCCGGCCGCGAGATCGACTTCACCGGCCCGGCCTACGGCGCCTTCAAGGCGGCGCTGATCCACTACGCGCACGGCCTCGCCCACAAGCTGGCGCCCAAGCACATCCGGGTGAACTCGGTCTCGCCGGGCAATGTCTACTTCAAGGACGGCATCTGGAACTGGATCGAGGACAACAACCCGGAGCTGTTCAAGACGGCGATCGACCTCAACCCGACCGGCCGGATGGCCACGGCCGAGGAGATCGGTCGCGGCATCGTCTTCCTCGCCAGCCCGGCGTCGAGCTTCACTTCCGGCACCAACCTGGTGATCGACGGGGCTTTGACGAAGGGCGTGCAGCTCTGAATCACCAGCGCTTATGGCCTTGTTTAGCGGGCCGGCGCACCCGGCTGTCGCTTCTCGGTCACAATCGCAAACGAGAGTCGCCAATTAGTGGATTCGTAACCCGCCGCGCGGCATTGTTGCTGCCCTCTTCGGACCGCGTGGGGTGGGTGACTGGTGAACAATTGGCAACAATTTCGTAACTCTCCGTCCAACCAAGTGCAGGGTGGCATTACACAAACAACGATCAACAATGAGGCGGCTGTAATCAGTCACTTTCGGGTCAAGCACACGTCCGGCGAGACTTTCTGCGCCACGATCGACGAAGCGCGAACCGTGCTGCAGAACAAGCCCGGCGCCAAGATCTTCCGAGACGGGCAAGGCTGAGCGATCCATTCCAGCGGCGGCCGGGCCCGGCTCGGCTCACTCGAGCAACTGCAGGGCGGCGCGGCGGACGCCCGACGTGTCTCAGTTCTCGAGCTCGGCGATGGCGATGCCGGATTCGCCGGCGACGCAGTAGAGCAGCCAGGTGCGTCCGGCTTCGCGGAAGATCGCCGGATCGCGCAGCTGCCGCACGGGGCCGTGGACGATCCCCCGGCGTGACGGCTCGAGCGGCAGGCCGGCCCCCTCGTAGGCGGTCTCCGGCTCGAGCACGGTGACCGGCGCGGTCGGCCGCCATTCCGTCCAGGGTGGGCGGAGATCGACGGTCGCGAGCAGGATGCGCTCGGGGCAATCGCCGACATCGGTGTAGTAGACCGACAGCGTCTCGCCATCGACGCCGACGGCCGAATGGCGCATGGCCGAGGTGAAGAGTACAGGTCCGGCCTCGAAGCCGGTGATGCCGTCCCTCGACCGGTAGAGCTGGCCTGGCATGCCCAGCGCGTAGGTCCAGCCCGCATGGGCGAACACGCGCCAGTACGGCAAGCCCAGCGTCTCGGGCAGCACCTCGAAATGCAGCCCGTCAGGCGAGAGGGCGAGGCGCGTGGTCTGCTCGCCGCCGCCGCCGGTGGGCGTGTTCGAGCCATGGAAATACAGGCGGATGCGGCGTTCCCGCTCGTCCACATGGACGTCCGGCGAGGCCAGGTGACCGGTGAAGCCGGAGGCCGGCAGGGGCAGGACACCGGGCGCGTGCATGCGCCACGGGCCGGCAAGCTGATCGGCGAAGGCGAGGCGGATATAGGCGCCGTCGTGGTGGCCGAAATAGAGATAGTAGCGGCCGAGCGCGCCGCTTGCCCACGACGGCACGCGGATCAGCGAGGGCCCGTTGATGTTGTCGCCCATCCGCTCGTCCATATGCGGCCGGATGATGGGATTGCCCGACAGCCGCAGGACGCGCGGCGCCTCGGGCGGTGGCAGCTGGTCGGCCGGCATGGCGGATGTCCGTGCGGTTGTCGCGAAGCCGCCGGAGAATGCCGCAACGGGCGATCGCCGGAAAGGGGCCGGCTCCGAGCTCCGGCGATCAGTACGGCAGGAGCACCGGGATCAGCAGGACGCAGACGATGAGGGTGATGATGCTGAACGGCACGCCGATCTTGACGAAATCGCCGAAGCGGTAGTTGCCGGGGCCGACGACGAGCGTGTTCACCGGCGAGGAGACCGGGGTCATGAAAGCGGTGGACGCGGCCAGCGCCACGGTCATGGCGAAGGGATAGGGCGAGAGGCCGAGATCGGCCGCGACCGCGAGCGCCACCGGGGCCATCAAGATGGCGGTGGCCGTGTTGGAGATGAACATGCCCAAGACCGCGGTGATCAGGAAGATGACCGCCATGATGAGCCGCGGCGAGCCGTCGCCGACGAGGCCCAGGAGGCCGTAAGCCGCGAGGTCGACGCCGCCGGTTCGTTGCAAGGCGATCGAGAACGGCATCATGCCGACGATCAGCACCAGGCTCTGCCAGTTGATCGAGCCATAGGCGCTCGACATGTCGATGCAGCGGCTGAGGCCGAGCAGCAGGCAGCCGATGAGCACGGCGTGCACATTGGCGACGACGCCGGTCACCATCAGCACGACGACCAGGGCCAGGATCGCCAGCGCCTGCGGGGCGCGCCCGTGCGCCGGCAGGACGTCGTCGAGCTCGCTCGGCAGGTCGAGGAGCACCAGCTCGTTGATCTCCCCTCTGAGCCGCTGGATGTCCGACCAGAAGCCGGTGAGCAGCAACGTGTCACCGACCTTGAGCTTCTCTTGCAGCAGGTCGTCGCCGATCACCTGCTGGCCGCGTCTGAGACCGACCACCGTGAGCCCGGATTCCGAGCGCATGCGGGCCTCCAGAACGGTCTTGCCGAGCAGGCTGGACTCCGCCGGCACGATCGCCTCGACCATGCCCAGATCCTGCGCGCTGTCGATGAGGTGGCGGAGCGTGTTGCCCAGCGGCAGCACCTCGACACCGTACTCGGCGACCAACGCTTCGATCTCGACCTGGGCTAGCCTGACATCGAGCAGCAGGATGTCCTGGGCCAGCAGCTCGGTCGTCCGGGCCGGCCGGATCAGTCGGCGATGGCGGCCCATCTGCCGCTCGACGGCAAGCAGGTTGATGCCGGCCGAGCGCAGGCCGACCTGCTCGAGCCGCTGGCCGATGAGCCTGGAGCCTGGCTTGACGCGGACGCGGACCTGCCGCGCGGCGAGCCCGTAGCGCTCGATCCAGAGCCGAAAGGTCGGTCGTCGCCGCGCTGCGGCGTCATCCTCGGCGTGATCTGGCAGAAAGCGCCTCGCGACCAGCATGTAGAGCACGCCGAGCACGAGCACGGCGAGGCCGAAGGGCGTGATGGTGAAGAAGCCGAGGCCGGCATTGCCCTGGCGCACCAGCTCGGCATTGACCACGAGATTGGGGGCGGTGGCGACCAGCGTCATCATGCCGCTGATCAACGCGGCGAAGCTCATCGGCATCATCAACCGCGACGGCAGGGTGCCGGTGTTGCGGCAGATGCGCAGCACGACGGGGATGAAGATGGCGACGATCGCGGTCGAGCTCATCAGCGAGCCCAGACCACCGACCGAGACCATCAGCAGTGCGATCAGCTTGGTCTGGCTGCCGCCGGCCTGGGTGTTGATCCAGTCGCCGATGCGCCGGGCGACACCGGTCCTGACCAGCCCCTCGCCGAGGACGAAGAGGACGGCGATCAGCACGATATTGGGATCGGAGAAGCCGGCGATCGCCTCGCCGATGGTCACCGTGCCGGTGAGCGGTAGTGCTGCCATCATGATCAGCGCCACCACGTCCATGCGTGGCCGGTTGCGCACGAACATGACGATCGCGGCTGCCAGCAGCGCCAGGACCATGGCGAGATCGAGGGTCAACGGGACGGCCTCATGGACCGGCGTGCCTGGTGGCCATCCGCGTCAACCGGCGAGCGCCGCCAGGATGCGGGCCCAGGAGCGGATGCCCTTGTGAAAGCTCTCGAGCTCGTACTTCTCGTTCGGGCTGTGGATACGGTCGTCGTCGAGGGCGAAGCCGGTGAGCACCACGTCCATGCCGAGCTTGCCCTTGAGCTCGTGCGCCACCGGGATCGAGCCGCCGGAGCCGATGAAGACCGCGTCCCTGCCCCACTCATCGGTCAGCGCTCTTTGCGTCTGGCCGAAGGCCGGGGCGTCGATGGGAAAGCCGATCGCCCGCCCGGCGCCGTGATCGATGAAGCGCACCGTGCAGTCTGCCGGCACCCGGGCGCGGACGAAGTCGCGGAAGGCCGCGCGGACGGCATGCGGGTCCTGCTCGTAGACCAGGCGAAACGAGACCTTGGCCGACGCCATGGCCGGGATCACCGTCTTGAAGCCAGCTCCCTGGTAGCCGCCGCCCATGCCGTTCACCTCGGCCGTGGGCCTCGACCAGGTCTGCTCGAAGATCGAGCGGCCGGTCTCGCCGGCCGGCACGGAGAGACCCACGGCACCGAGAAAGCCCGCAGCATCGATGGGCAGCGCGTCCCACGCCGCCTTGAGCTCTGCCGGCGGCTCGCTCACGCCGTCGTAGAAGCCGGGGAGCGTAACCCTCCCGTCGGCGTCGTGCAGGTCGGCCAGGATCCGGGCGAGGACATGGTTGGGGTTGGCGGCGGCCGAGCCGTAGAGGCCGGAATGCAGGTCGCGGTCTGCCGCCTCGATGATGATCTCCTCGCCGCAAAGGCCGCGCAGCATGGTGGTGATCGACGGCACGTTCGGGCCGAGCATGCCGGTGTCGCAGATCAGGCCGATATCGGCCCTGAGCTGGTCGGCATGCGCCTCGAGGAACGGCGGCAGGCTGGCGCCACCGGATTCCTCCTCGCCCTCGATCAGAATGCTCACCGGGATCGGCAGCCTGCCGGTGACCGAATGCCAGGCGCGACAGGCCTCGACGAAGGTCATCACCTGGCCCTTGTCGTCCGACGCACCGCGGGCGCGGATGCAACGACTGCCATCGCTGCGGGTCTCGATCACCGGCGCGAAGGGGTCGCTGGTCCACAGCTCCAGCGGGTCGACCGGCTGGACGTCGTAGTGGCCGTAGAAGAGCGCCGATGTGCCGCCGGCGTCGCGGGCATGGCCGGTGACGATGGGGTGGCCTGCCGTGTCGTTGACCGCAGCCTCGAAGCCGATGGAGCTGAGGTCGCGCGCATGCCACTCGGCGCAGGCGCGGCAGTCGGCGGCATAGGCCGGATCGGTCGAGATCGACTTGATCCGCAACAGCTCGAACAGGCGCTCGAGCGATTGGTCGAGATCGGCGTCGATGCGGGCGAGGACGGCGTCGAGGTCGGACATCGCGGCTCCAGCAATCACAGGCGGCGGCGCTTGTCGGCGCCACCGCCTTCTCGGTCCATCACGGCAGAGGCGCTAGGACTTGTTGGCGCCGGTCTGCTCGGCGAGCGCCCCGTGCGCCTCCTGCAGCGCCGCTTGCAGCTCCGCCTCCTTGGCGTCGTCGTAGGAGCTGCGCATGATCTTGCCGCCAGAGCCCTGCAGCTCGGCCATGACCTTCTCGGTGGTCATCTTGCGGATCAAGAGGAAGAGCGCGGCGTTGCCGGAGTGCAGGCTGTCGGCCGCCTCCTTCATGAAGTCGTCATTGATGCCGAAATCGCTGAGCTTGCCGCCGAGCGCACCGCTCGCCGCACCCACCGCCGCACCGGCGAGCGGCATCATGAAGAGCAGGCCGATCAGCGAGCCCCAGATCACGCCGGAAAGGGCACCGGCCTTCACCGGGTTCAAGAGCTGCTTGAGCTTGACGTGGCCGTCCGGCCGCTTGACCGCGATGACGGCGTCACCGAGCTCGATCAGGTATTCCTTTTGCATCTCGAGCAGGCGGCGGCGCACCTCCTCGGCGCGCTCCTCGGTCTCGAACTCGATCGCGAGCAGATCAGCCATGGGTGTGTTTCCTCATCAACAAGGGTGTTGGCGGCGGGGCGCCGAATTCATGGGTAGGCAGCAAAGGCGTCGGCGATGACGCGCCGGTCGCTTGTTTCACGAAGCAGCAGCCCGAGCAAGAGACGCGCTTTCAGGCCCGAAAGGTAGCCGGACGGGATCAGCCCACGCTCGATGAGGTCGATCTCGCCACCGGGATAGCCATAAGTTTGCGTGAAGACGGGGCCGGTCATGGCGCGCGAGGCGAGGACGACCGGCATGCGCCTGGCCAGTGCTGCCAGCACCGGGACGGCGTCGCTGTGCACATGGCCAGCACCCACGCCCTCGATCACGGCACCTGCGTAGCCAAGATCGGCGACGGCGGCCATGAGCCGGGTGTCATCGCCCATCGCCGTGCGCAGCAGCGCTACCGGCTCGGGCGGGCCGGATGCGGTGGGCAGGCAAGGCGTGCGGGCGATTCGGGCATAGAAGCGCGGCCGTCCCTCGATCATCGTGCCCAGCGGCCCGATCAGCGGCGACAGGAAAGCCGAGGGCAGCGAGGTATGCGACTTCTGGACGAAGCGGGCGGCATGGATGTCGTAGTTGAGCACAACCAGCGTGCCGAGCCCGCAGGATTCCGGTGCGGTAGCGACGCGGGCCGCGGACAACAGGTTGGCAGGCCCGTCCGCGCCCGGCGCATCGGCACCACGCATGGCGCCGGTGACGACCACGGGCTTGTCGCCGGCCACCAGGAGATCGAGCAGAAAGGCCGATTCCTCGATCGTGTCGGTGCCCTGGATCACCACCGCGCCATCGAAGCCGGCAGCGAACGCCGCCTCCAACCGCCGCGCCACGTCGACCAGATTGGCGAGCGTCAAGGACGGGCTTGCCACCCGAAAGGGCGATTCCGCCTCGATCTCGGCCACGCCTGCCAGGGCTGGAACCGACGCCACGAGCTCGGCAGCTCCGAGCGTCGGCGCGATGCCGCCTGCAGCGCTCGGCTGCATCGTGATCGTGCCGCCGAGCGACAGCATCAAGAGCCGCTTCATGCCCGGTCGGCCGAATCGGCGATCATGACGCCGTGCGCATCGCTGGTCTGCTCCCCTTCGACGGCCCACCCTGCCGCGTATTCTTTTGGGCCACGTGCGATCAAGAGCCCCTCGAGAAGGGCGTCGGCCTGGAAGCGAAGAGGTTGAGGCCGAGCTTCTCCGACAGGTATTTGGTGGCGCATTGGCCCCTGACACTGTTGCCTGCCTCGTCGAGCGGCGGGGCGAAGACGCCGAGGCCGCCTTTGCCTGGGGCCACCGTGACGATACCGCCGCTGACGCCGCTCTTGCCGGGCAGGCCGACCTCGTAGAGCCAGTCGCCGGAGCGCTCGTAAAGGCCGGCTGTAGCGAGGATCGCCAGGACCCGCTTGCAGTTGAGGGGACCGATGACCCGCTCGTTGGTGAGCGGATTGACGCCGCCATCGGCCAAGGTCGCCCCCATTATCGCGAGATCCTTGGCGGTGACCAGGATCGAGCACTGGCGCGTGTAGACATCGGTGGCCTCGAGCGCGTCGAAATACATCCGCTCATAGCCTTCGAGCAGCCGGGCGATGCCGCGATTCCTGAGATTGGTCGCGGCCTCTGAAGCGTAGACCTCGTGGTCCAAGGCGAGATCACGACCGGCGAAGCGCGACAGGCCTTCCTGGATGAAGCGCCATTTGGCCTCGGCTGTGTCGCCAGGGACGAGGCTGGTCGTCGCGATGGCGCCCGCATTGACCATCGGGTTCATGGTGCGGTCGCCATTCAGCTCGATCGCCATGACCGAGTTGAAGGGCAGCCCCGTCGCGTTCACGCCGATCCGCTCGCGGGCCACCTCGGCGCCGATGGCCTGGCAGACCAGCGCGAAGACAAAGGGCTTGGCAACACTTTGGATGGAGAAGGCGTGCCCGGAATCGCCGATCTCATGACAAGCGCCATTCACGCCGACGATGGCGAAGCCGAAGAGGTTCGGGTCGACCCTGGCAAGTGCTGGAATGTAATCCGCGACCGCGCCGCCATCGAGCGTCTTGTAGCGATCATAGGTCTCCCGGACGAGCCGAGCGATGCGGTCCGGATCGGGCAACGCACCGGTCGAAACGACTGCAGCGGCCTCGACCTCGTCGATTTCCAATGGCTCGAACATGACTGGCTCCGCAACGCTCGCTAACGGCTGACCGGACGCAAGATGACGGGCAGACCGACCAAAGCGCCCGGCTTTGCCATTGCGACGCCGGTCGCCGGCTTCATCTGCGCGCCACCTGTCTACACCAGACCTACAGCTCTATCAGCATCCCGAGCCCGTGTGGTCGCCGGCGACACGCTTCGCCGCTACGCAGCGGGCTAGCCGGAGGAGCGGATTGGCAAAATGATCAGGCCGCAAGCCGGCTCTGCAGCTGGCCGACGCTCGCCGGGCGGCCGAGCAGGTAGCCCTGCACCTCGTCGCAGCCGAGGCGGCGGAGGATGTCGAGCTGGGCCGTGCTCTCCACGCCCTCGGCGATCACCCGCTTGCCGAGGGTGGCGGCGAGCGCCACGGTGCTCGCCACGATCGCCTCGTCTTGCCGGTTCTGGCCGATGCTCGAGATGAAGGAGCGATCGATCTTGATCACATCGACCGGCAGCCAGCGCAGATAGGAGAGCGACGCGTAGCCGGTGCCGAAATCGTCGATGGCGATGGTCACGCCCAGATCCTTGATCGCCTGCAGCTGGCAGTCGATGCTGGTCGTCTCGCGGTCGATGTAGGCGCTCTCGGTGATCTCGACCTCGAGCAGCCGCGGATCAAGCCCGGCCGTCGCCAAGTGCCCGGCGATCTCGTTCGCCAGCCCGGACTGACGAAACTCGAGCGGCGAGAGGTTCACCGAGAGACGTACCGGCTTGCCCGGGCGCTGCCAGGCGAGCGCGTCGCGGCAGGCGGTGGCGATGACCCAGCGGTCGATCTCGCGGACGACGCCGGTGGCCTCGGCAGCCGGGATGAAGTCGGCTGGCAGCAGCAAGCCGTGCGCCGGATGGGCCCAGCGGACCAGCGCCTCGGCACCGACCACATGGTCACGCCGAAGCGAGATCTGCGGCTGGTAGACGACCTGAAACTCGCCCCGCGCCACGGCGCCAACGAGCTCCGCCTCGAGCTGCCGCCTGCCCCGTGAGTGGCGCAGCATGTCGCCGGAGAGCAAGCTGTAGCGGCCGCGACCGCGCTGCTTGGCGTCGTAGAGTGCCAGGTCCGCACCGGACAGCAGCGCCGCCGCGGCAGCGCCGTGCTCGGGATAGAGCGCGATGCCGAAGCTGATCGAAACGGCGATCGCTCGTCCGCCGATGTCGAAGGGAGCGGCGACGCCGTCGATCAGCTTTCGCGCCAGGAGCTCGACATCAGCCCGGTTCTTCAGGTCCGGGAGCACGGCTGCAAACTCGTCGCCGCCCATTCGCGCCAGCGTGTCACTGCTACGCAGCGCCGCCTGCAACCGGCCAGCCAGGGCCCGCAACACCTGATCGGCGGCAATGTGGCCATGGGTATCGTTGATCACCTTGAAGCGGTCGACATCGATGACGACGACCGCCACCATGTCGCGCTGCCGCTTGGCCCGGCGGATGGCGGTCTCGAGGCGGTCGGCGAGGATCAGGCGGTTGGGCAGATCGGTCAGCGGGTCGTGGTGCACCAGGTGCCGGACCCGGGCCTCCGACCGGCGGCGCCGGCGGATCTCGGCCGCCATCTGCGCATTGGCCGACTCGAGCTGGACGTTCGCCTCCTCGAGCTGCTGCGTTCGCTCGGCAACTCTGCTCTCGAGCTGCTGGCCCGCATCGCGCAGCGAGACGATCAACTCCTCATTGTCGAGATAGAGACCGGCATTCTGCAGCTGCACGCGATGCGCGTGGCGGCCTATAACGAGAATGCCGAGCGCATATCCGATGGTCAACAGCGCCATGACATCGCTGTGCAGGCCAGGATCGAGGATGAGCCAAAGGGCTGGCGGCGCCAGAGCGGTGATCAAGAACAGGGCGAAAGTGGGTGGGTGCGCTGGCAGCGCCGTGATGGAGCCCGCTGCCATGCCGGCGAGCACGAAAGCCACGACCACATCGAGCACCTGACGCTCGATCCCGAAGAAAAACCAGCCCATGCCGCCCCAAGCGATGCCCGAAAGGAAGGCTGTGAGCATCATCCGGCGGGCCAGCGCCAGTTCACCAAGCGATGCGGTCCCTGTTCGGCGGGCACGGAAGGTGACACCGAGCCGGACCAGCTGAGCCAGACCGAGATAGGCCAGCCAGGCGAGAACCATTGGCGGCGGCGCGTAGAACAAGGCGAAACAGGCGAAGGTAACACCAACCGAGAGGTTGATAACGGCCAGCGATGGCTGCTGCTCCAGGAGATGATGCAGCAGGATGGCGCCAGGATCACGTGGCAGCGCTGTCGCCACGCCGATCGGGGCCGCACCGGCCCCCTCCATCGCTCGCGCGTGTTCTCCTGTCACCTCAGCGTCGCCTTCAAGGATCGCCAGCGGTAGCAACCAGGCAGCTCAACCGATCATGCCCTCGATAGTAGATTGATCATCGTCATCATTCAATTTTTTAGCATGGAGGCGACGCTCGCCCAGCACCCGTTGCTTGGACTACAAAGCGCCAGCCATGCGCAGCTCGGGTCAGGCCTGGACGCGCCGCATAGAAAGGGGCGCGTTTGAGGCCGCAGCCGGGAAAGGCAGCAAGCGGGACCGGGTCGGCAGCCAACGAGCAGCGCCAGGCATTGCTCGCGGTGCTGCTGGTGATCGCCAGCGGCATGCTGTTCGTCGTGATGACCACGCTGGTCAAGGCGCTGACGGAATCGCTGGATGCCATGGTCATCATCTGGGGCCGCTACTTTTTTCATGTGGCCTTCGTGATCCTCGTCTTCCCGCGCAGCATCATGGGCGTGGCCCGCAGCGGCCAGGTGGCGGTGCAGATCGGCCGCTCGGTGCTGCTGCTGGCAGCTACGGTGACGAATTTCCTGGCGCTGACACTGCTACCGCTCGCCGATGTCGCGTCGATCATCTTCGTGGCGCCGATCTTCGTCGCCGGTCTGTCGGTGATCATCCTGCGCGAGCGGGTCGTCGCCTGGCGTTGGGTCCTGGTCGGTATGGGCTTTCTCGGTGCCATGCTGATCATTCGCCCGGGCAGCGGCGAGCTCGGGCTCGGCGCCATCCTGGCGCTGGGCTGCGCGCTCGCCTACTCGCTCTACCAGATCACCACCCGGATCGTGCGTGAGGCCCAACCCATCGTCTCGCTGCTCTATGGCGGCCTGGTGGGCACGCTGGTCTTGAGCGCCATCCTGCCGTTCCACTGGCAATCACCAACGCTCGGCCAATGGGCGATCCTGGCCATCATCGGCTCGCTCGGAGCGGGTGGCCATCTCCTGGTCATTCATGCCCTGCAGCGCGCCGAAGCCTCCAGGGTGGCGCCCTTCACCTATGTCCAGCTGGTCTGGGCGATGCTCGCGAGCTTTGTCGTCTTCGGCGACGCCCCGGCGCTCACGACGCTCGCCGGTGCGGCGATCATCGTGGCGAGCGGCCTGCTGCTCTACCGGCTCGATCTGAAGGAGGCGGCCGCCAAGGCTGCTACAGAGTGACCAGCTCCAGCGGCAAGGCCGACACGCTCTCCGGTCCCGTAGCGCCGACAATCGAGGTTCGCCCGAGCGACATCGCCGTCTCGGTCTCGCTATCGGCCAGGATCATGTGCAGGAAGACGACCATGCCGGGCTCGATCACCACCGGATTGCCGGCATAGACCATGGGCCAGTCCATCCACGACGGGGCGAAGACGGCGCCCAGGGAATAGCCGCAGGCGTTGAGCCGGTGCGCACCGAGACCGCGCCGGTCGAGCGTGCTTCCGTGCGCCTCGAACACCTCGCCGAAGGTATGGCCGGGCAGCAGTCGATCCTCGCACGCCAAGAGCGCCTCCTTGGCGGCGTCGAACAGCTCCACATGGCGCGGCCGCGGCCGGCCGATCACCACCGTGCGCATCACAGCCGCGTGGTAGTGCCGCCAGACGCCTGCCCATTCCAGCGTCAGCTGGTCATCCGCCGACAGCTGGCGTCGGCCGGATTTGTAGCGACACAGCAGCGCGTCGGAGCCCGAGCCGATGATGAAGGGGTTGCCCGGATAGTCGCCGCCGGCGGCGAACACGGCGTTGTGCATGGCGGCGAGAACGGCCCCTTCGTCGACCCCCGGTGCCGCCGTCTCGAGCGCCGCCGCGAAGGCACGGTCGCCGAGCCGCCCCGCCTCGCGGACAGCGTCCAGCTCGGCCGGCGACTTGACCAACCGCAGCCGGCTGACGAGGAGCGAGGCGTCATCTGTCGCAGCGAAGCCATCGAGCGCTGCCTGCAGCGCCATGCCGTCGGCCGCGACCAGGCCATGGCTTCGCCACTCGACACCCAGGCGACAGCCGCCGAGGCCCAGCTCCGCCAGGAGCGCGCGCAGCTCGGCCACCGGGTCGGCGCCGTCTCTGTCGACCCAGACACGGATGTCCGCGATCGTCGAGGTCTGTTGCGCCTGCCGCAGATCGGCGGAGCGGGTGAGCAGCGACATGCGGCCGTCGGCGGTCATCACCAGGCACTGGAAGAAGCAGTAGCCGAACGTGTCGTAGCCGGTGAGCCAGTAATGGCTCTCCGGCTTGAACAGCAGCACGGCGTCGAGCCCGGCAGCCACCATCGCCGCTCGGCTGCGGCCCACCCGATCGGCATACTCGGCGGCGGAGAAGTGCGGCATCAGGCTTCGGCCGCCTCACGGCGCGCTGCCAGACGCGGCCAGAGCGCCTCGAAGGCGACAGCACCACAGATGATGACGACGGCGAGCCACTGCATCGTGCTGACCGGCTGCTGCAGGATCCAGAGTGCGAGGACCGCGGCGATCACCGGCTTGAGGAAGAAGAGGTAGGCGGCGCGGGTGATGTCGGGCGCGGCGGCGAGCCCACCGAGCCAGAACCACTGGGTGATGGTGGTGTTGAAGAAGCCGATGGTCAGCAGTGCGGCGAGCTGGCCGCCCGGCATGTGCAAGAGAGTGCTGAAATCGACCCAGCGGCCGAACAGCAGGCCGACCCCGAGCCAGAGCCCGATCGCCGAGAAGACGATCGCCAGCGTCGTCATGCGTAGCGCGCCGTAGCGGGCGAAGTAGGGCTTGGCGAAGATCATGAAGCCGCCGACGAAGAAGGCGCAGGCCAGCGCCATCAGCACACCGATGAGATTGCGGCCCTCGCCGTCGAGCTGGCTCAGGGCACCGTCGGTGATCAGAAGTGCGATGCCGGTGATCGCGGCGATGCCCGTCAGCCATTTGAGCCAGCCGATGGCCTCGCCGTTGCGCCAGAGATTGATCAGCGCCAGGAAGATCGGAATGGTCGTCACCGTGGTCGCCACCTGCGGCACGGTGGCGAAGTCGAGCGCCCAGTGGAACGCCAGATACGCGATGGCGAAGCCGAAGAGCGACAGGAATGCGATCGGCAGGAATGCCTCCTTGAGCGGCGTCCAGAGATCGCGCGAGCCCGGCAGAGCGAGGCAGAGGACGACGAGGCCCACGGCACCGAGCGCGAAACGCCAGACCGAGAATTCCGGCCCGGCGACGCCGGAGAGCACCTGAACGAACTCGGTCGTCGCGTGGCCGATGACACCGACGAAGACGGCGGCATAGGCGAAGCCCGGGCGGCGATGCCAGAGGCCACTTCCGGCCGGTTGCTCGCTCATCGGCGCCGCTCCACGATGGCGGCGAGGTCGAGGCAGGCTTTGATCACCGCCTTCGGTGCCTCGACCGGCAGCATGTGGCCGGCGTCGTCGATGAGCTCGGCGGTCGCCTGCGGCAGGCGTGCCAGGATGCTCTCGACCACCGCCGGATCGAGAAACACCCGATCCTCGGCACCGGTGAGCACGACAACCGGCAGATCGACCGTCTCCCAGGCGATGCTCCAGTCAGCAGTGCTTCCGGCTGTGAGCAGGCGCAGGTCCGGGTCCCCCTCACGGAGCGGCGTGTAGCCCTCGCCTTTGAGGAAGTTGCCGCGGTTCTGGCGCTGCCAGTCCTCGCCAAAGAGCAAGGGCGCATAGAGATCGCGCACGAGAGCGAGCCCACCCGCCTGGGCGCAGGCGACCAGGGCATCGTTCACCCAGGCGAGCCGCGGCCCGTCGGCGCGCAGCGTGTTGATCAAGACGAAGCCGGCGGCGGGCGCGCCGGCTTCGCGGGCGCGGATGGCGAAATAGCCGCCGATCGAATGGCCGACATGGATTGGCATCGGTGGTTCGATATGCTCGATGAGCCGCTTGGCGTCCAGGGTCACCTGCTCGGCGGTGATCCTCACCTCCGCACCGATCGGGCTCTCCTTCTGCCCGCGATAGTTCCAGAGCAGCACACCCAGGCCGGCCTCGCGCAAGGCCGGAGCGATCGCCGCTTCCCACATGCCGAGATCGCCGGTCAGCGGGTTGTAGAGGACGATCGACGGCCGGCCGGCTGCGGGCGCCGTCCAGTGATAGGTGATGGCGTTGGCGGCATCGAAGGCAAGGGTCGGCATGAGCGGGCTCCGCGATCGGCAAGAGACGGGGCGACTTGCGTATCGGCGACCACGAGCCTAGCAGCAACCACGACTGCATGAAGCCCTAGAAAGGAGGAAACGCCTTGCATCTCACGTTCTCCTGTGACGACGTGCCCCAAGCGCTATCGGTGCGCCATGGCATGGCGCCGATGCTCGGATGTCGGGCAAGCCAAGATGGCTAAGTGGCTGATGAAGACCGAGCCCGGCGACTATAGCTGGGACCAGCTCCTGGCCGACGGCAAGACCGAGTGGGATGGTGTGCGCAACCACCAGGCGGCCGCCAACATGAAGGCGATGCGCAAGGGTGACCGGGGCTTCTTCTACCGGTCGCTCAAGGACCCGGCGGTCCTCGGCATCTTCGAGGTCACCCGCGAGGCGTTTCCCGACCCCGACGATCCGGACGGCAAGTGGGTGCGGGTCGAGGTGGCGCCGGTCGAGGCGTTGCCGCACGAGGTGTCGCTGAAGGCGATCAAGGGTGAGCCAAAGCTCGCCGATCTGGCGCTGGTGCGCCAATCGCGGCTCTCGGTCATGCCGGTGAGCGACGCGCATTGGGCGTTGATCATGGGCTTGGCCGGGTCCGAGGCCTGAGCCGATCCGCTCGATCTCGCGCCTGTTGTCGCCGGCGGCCCGCCGCCGCTTCGCGCTCGCTTCCGGCCTGGGTGGGCTGGGCGGGCTGATCTTCTGGCAGCTCGGCTGGCCGCTCCCCTGGCTCTTGGGGCCGATGCTGGCGACGACGATAGCGGCTATCGGCGGGTTGCCGGTGGCGGTGCCTGCGGCGCTGCGCAATCCGATGCTGGCGATCCTGGGCGTGCTGCTCGGCAGCGGCTTCACGCCCGAGCTCGTGGCACAGCTCGGCGGCTGGCTGCCGACACTGCTGAGCCTGCCGGCCTATGTGGCGCTGGTGACGGTCGCGAGCGTCACCTATCTCCGCTTGATCGCCCGCTACGATATGCGCACGGCGTTCTTCGCCGGCACGCCGGGCGGCTTCGGCGAGATGGTGCTGCTGAGCGATCAGGCCGGCGCCGACGCCCGCCGCGTGGCGCTGATCCATTCGGTGCGCGTGCTGCTCATCGTGCTGTTCGTGCCCTTGGTCGTGCGCGCCTTCGGCATCGAGCTGCCGACGGCCACGGCCGCCACACCTGCGGTCGACTGGGTCGATATCCTGGCACTGCTGGCCACGGCCGTGCTCGGCACCTGGCTCGGCGGGCTCGCCCGGCTGCCTGCTCCAGCGCTGCTCGGCGGCATGATCCTGAGCGCGCTCGGGCATGCGGTGGGCCTGCTCGAAGGCGCCCCACCACTCGTCATCATCGCCCTTGCCCAGCTGGTGATCGGCTGCTCGATCGGCTGCCGGTTCACCGGCTTTCGGCTGCACGACGTGCTGGCCACGATGGGCGTCGGCTTCGGCCTCACCATGGTCATGTTCGCCATGTCGTTCGCGGCTGCCGTTGCCGTGCATCTCGTCACGGACACGCCACCCTTGCTGTTGCTGCTGGCGCTGGTGCCGGGCGGCGTCGCCGAGATGAGCATTATCGCACTGGCGCTCGGCATCGAGCCGGCCTTCGTCGCTGCCCACCACATTGTCCGGATCGCCATCGTCGTGGCAGCGGCCCCCTTCGTCTTCCGCCGCTTCGCCAAGCCGCAAGGCACGGGCCAGAAGCCCGACGCCTGAGGGCCCAAACGCCAGACGCCGGCCCGAAGGCCGGCGTCTGAACCGTCAATGGTGGTCGGTAGGTGCTAGCCTCAGCTACCCGGCTGCGGCGCCGGGTCACCCGGACCCGGACCATCGTCGGCCGGGCGGGTCGACGGCACCGAGCCGCGCTTGCCGCCCGTGGGCGCCTGCGATTTCGGCGGCTCAGTGGGCTTTTTCGGCGTCGGCATCGGCTCGCCGCGCAGGATCGCGGTGATCTCCTCGCCGCTCAGCGATTCGTGCTCGAGCAGCCCGTTGGCCAGCGCATGCAGATCCTCGGACTTCTCGCGCAACGTCGTCTGGGCGAGGTGGTAACCTTCCTCGACGATCTTCCTGATCTCATTGTCGATCTGCTGAGCCGTCGCCTCGGAGACGTTCTTCGATTGCGTCACCGAGTGCCCGAGGAAGACCTCCTGCTGGTTCTCGTCGTAGCCGATGGGCCCGAGCAGGTCGCTCATGCCCCATTGCGTCACCATGTAGCGCGCAATCTTGGTCGCCTGCTGGATGTCGGACGAGGCGCCGGCCGTGACCTTCTCGTGGCCGAACACCTGCTCCTCGGCGACCCGGCCGCCCATGGCGACGGCGATGTCGGCCTTGAGCTTCTCACGGCTGACCGAGATCCGATCTCCTTCCGGCAGCCGCATGACCATGCCGAGCGCTCGGCCACGCGGAATGATCGTCGCCTTGTGGATCGGGTCGGAGGCCGGCGAGTAGTAGGCCATCACGGCATGGCCAGCCTCGTGGAAAGCGGTCAGCTTCTTCTCGTCCTCGGTCATCACCATGGAGCGGCGCTCGGCGCCCATCATGACCTTGTCCTTGGCCGACTCGAAGTCATCCATGGTGACCACGCGCTTGCCCCGCCTGGCCGCCAGAAGCGCCGCCTCATTGACGATATTGGCGAGATCGGCGCCGGAGAAGCCGGGCGTGCCGCGGGCGACGACCCGCGTGTCGACGTCGGGGCCGACCCGGATCTTCTTGACGTGCACGTTCAAGATCCGCTCGCGGCCGAGCACGTCGGGGTTGGAAACCACGACCTGCCGGTCGAAACGGCCGGGCCGCAGCAGCGCCGGGTCGAGCACGTCCGGGCGGTTGGTGGCGGCGATCAGGATCACGCCCTCATTCGCCTCGAAGCCGTCCATCTCGACCAAGAGCTGGTTCAAGGTCTGCTCGCGCTCGTCATTGCCGCCGCCGAGCCCCGCACCACGGTGCCGGCCGACGGCGTCGATCTCGTCGATGAAGACGATGCAGGGCGCATGCTTCTTCGCCTGCTCGAACATGTCACGGACCCGGCTGGCGCCGACGCCCACGAACATCTCGACGAAATCGGAGCCGGAGATGGTGAAGAAGGGAACGTTGGCCTCGCCCGCGATGGCCCGCGCCAGCAGCGTCTTGCCGGTGCCCGGAGGGCCGACGAGCAGGCAGCCCTTGGGGATGCGGCCACCGACCTGCTGGAATTTCTGCGGGTTCTTGAGGAACTCGACGATCTCCTCGAGCTCCTCCTTCGCCTCGTCGATGCCGGCGACGTCGGAGAAGGTGACCCGGCCGTGCTTCTCGGTGAGCAGCCGGGCCCGGCTCTTGCCGAAGCCCATGGCCTTGCCGCCGCCGCCCTGCATCTGGCGCATGAAGAAGATCCACACGCCGATCAAGAGCAGCATCGGGAACCAGGAGACGAGGATGCCCAAGAGCGAGGGCATGCTGTCCTCGCTCGGCTGGGCGCTGATCCTGACGTCGTTCTGGGTCAGCCGCTCCACCAGGCCCGGGTCGTTGGGCGCATAGGTCGAGAACTGGCGGCCATCGGCAAAGGTGCCGCTGATCGAATCGCCCTTGATCGTCACCTCGTTGACGCGCCCGGCCTCGACCTCCGACATGAAGTCGGAGAACGCCAGACTGGTCTGGGGCCCGCGCGACGACGGTCCCTGGAACAGGTTGAAGAGGGCGATCAGCAGCAGCCCGATGATGATCCAAAGGGCCAGGTTCTTGCTGAAATTATTCACGTGCGAGCCTCGTAGGTGACGGTCATGAGGAAGCTTCGTGCTCCTTGATATCTATGGTGCAGCAATCGGTATCGATTGGCAGCCGAAACTCTCCCTGTAGGCACCACAATACATAAGGCATTACCGTGGCGAGACAACCAAGGCCATTGACGATTGGCAGAACGCCGAATCGGCGAGCCTGACTTGCGGCCGAAAGCGTACCTGAAGCGCTCGCTGCGCGCCAGCCAACGGCCAGGGGCCGAGCATCACCGGGCACGCGGCATCACCGACCAGCGGCAAAGTCTCTACCACCTTTGCCGGCGGGGTCGAGCGACCGTCCACGGGCCCGGGCCATCGCCCCGCCAGCCGCGCCCGCCAGCCGACGGCGGCCATCGCGACCTCCAGCGGACCATCGGAAGGGGCGCCGTCGATGCGAAAGCGGCCGTCCCAAACGATGCCGCCCGACCGCACGACGCTGGCCGCGGCGACCGCGCGTGGCTCACGAACGAAGCGGACGTCGCCCCGCGAGCGCTCGATCAGCACCCCGCCTAGCGAGCGGCCGCGGCCCTGCCCGCCCCTCAACCAGGCGGCCAGCCGCAAGAGCTTCGCACCGGAGGGCGGCCAAGTCAGTCCTCCAACCGTCGCGATCACCCGGCCGAGCGCATGCGGCAACAGATCGTCGGCTGCTTCGTCCACAGCCACCGCATCGATGTTGACGAAGCCGAACGCCGATGGCCGCGCATGCCGCGCCAGAAAAGTTGCTGAACGCTGATCGATTGATCGTCGTGCCGCAGCGCGAGCTTCGTGGGTCGACGCGGATTGGACGCCCGAGACCGCTGCCGCGCCGTCATCCGAGGCGGCCCTATGCCGCGCCCGCCAAAAGCGCGGATCGGCGTTCGACGGGTCCTCCAGCCAAGGCTGTTGCTTGGCCGTCAGCAAGGCGCGGAGCCGCTGCGGCTCGATCTCGAGCAGCGGGCGGATGAGGCGGACCTGATCGAGCTCGCGCAGCTTGGCCATGCCAGCCAGGCCGCGCGGGCCGCTGCCGCTGCTCTGGCGCAACGCGACGGTCTCGCGCTGGTCTTGCGCATGGTGGGCCACGGCGAGGTGGAGCATCCCGGCGGCGGCGGTCGCCGCCTCGAGCAGCGCGTAGCGGGCAGCCCTGGCCTTTGCCTGAACGGAAGTTGTCAGCGCTGGCCCGTCGCGGCTCAGCACCCTGCCCTCGATGCCGAGCCCAGCCAGCCACGCGGCTACCCTGGCTGCCTCGGTAGTGGATTGCGGCCGCAGCCGATGATCGACGACCAGTGCCAGAAGGCGACCGTCACGCGCCTCGACCCAGGTCTTCAGGAGCAGCGCCAGAGCCATGCTGTCGGCGCCGCCGGAGACACCGACGGCGATCGCCGGCCGCCGCTCGAAGGGTCCGAGGCGGTCCATCGCAGCGGCAAAGGTCGAAGGATCGAGCGGCGCCACAGGACAGCCCGCGCGGCTCGACGGCGACGCCTCAGCAACCAGCGGCGCTGCGCTCACGCTCGAGCGCCTGGCGCAAGCTGGCGGCGCCATTGGCATAGCGGCGCTGGATCTCGTCGAAGGTCTGACACGCGCGGGCCGTGTCGCCCATCGCCGCGAGCGCCGTCCCCAGCTTCAAGAGATTGTCAGCCGCCCGCGGCGCGTCGGCGCCGAAGGTCCGGTAATTGCCGGCGAAGGTCGCGGCCGCATCGGGCAAGTCGCCTTGCGCCAGCTGCGCCTCGCCGATCCAGTACGCGGCATCGGGCGTCTGTGGCGCGTCCGGGAAGTCGGCGACCCAGCGACCGAAGGCCGCCTGCGCCGCGGCGTAGTCGCCCGTCTGCAGCAGGGCCATGGCGGCATTGAAGCGGGTCGCGGCATCGCCCTGCAGGGCCGCGGCTGGAGGCGTGGCCGTTGCCCCCTCGTCGCTCGGCTGTGGAATGCCGAGGAGAGCGTCACGCGGGATGGTGCCCAGAACGTAACCGTCGCGGGCGGCCGAATCCGGCTCGACGTCAGGCAGCGAATCGCTCGACGCCGCTGCTGCCGAGCTGCTGCTCGGCGCGGGTGCTGTCGGCTCGGCGTCGACCACCGGGGGGCCAGGATCGGTGGCGATCGACGCTGCGTCAGCCCCCGGCGTCGGCGCACCCGGCTGCTCCAGCACCGCGAGGCGCCGGTCGAGGTCGGCGACCAGCTGATCGAGTCGCTGCCGGGTCTGTCGCTCGCGAAACTCGGCCTCCTCGACCCGCCCGGTGAGCCGGCGCAGCTCCTCCTCGAGCGCGATGATCCGGTTCTGCAGGATGGCGACGGCGCGGCCCTCGGCAGCGCTGCCCAGAGGCGCGGCTGGGCTCGGCGTAGTCGCGGGCGCCGGCTGCGTGCCATCGAGCCGAAGCGGCGTCGGCGCACCGGTCTGCGCCAGCGCCTCGGGGTCGAGCGCTACGGCCAGCACGAGGAACAGAGCGGCCGAGCCGCCCAGTGATAGGCGACGCGATGATGAGCAACCTGAGCGGCTCATGGCTGGCGCCGTTCTCCGCAAGCTCAGTTGACGAGATTGACGACGGTGACGGCGCGGCGGTTTTGCCGGAAGGCCGCCTCGTCGGTGCCCGGATCGACCGGCCGCTCCTCGCCGAAGGAGATGGTCAGCATGCGGTTGGTATCGACCCCGAGCGCCACGAGGTAGTTCTTGGCGGCCGTGGCACGACGCTCGCCCAGCGCCAGGTTGTACTCACGCGTGCCGCGCTCATCCGTGTGCCCCTCGATCGTCACCATGATCGACGGGTATTGCAGCAGCCACGCGGCCTGGCGGTCCAGCGTCGCGCGGGCATCGTCGTCGAGGGTCGAGCTGTCGAAGCCGAAGAAGACGCGGTCGCCGACATTGATCTCGAAGTCTTCCTGCGTGCCCGGCGCCGCAGCGCCGAAGACGTCCTCCTCGATGATCACCTCGCCACTCGCACCGAGCTCGGTCGGCGAGCCGGCACCACCATTGCCGAACGAGTCGCCACTACCGGCAACGCCACCGGCGACTTCGTCCTCGGGCGTCGAGCTGCAGGCAGCGAGAAGCAGGAGCAGGGCCGACAAGACGACGGTATAGCGTTTCATGGATCAATGGTCCTAGCTGGCTGGAGAGGCGACGGGGCTCGGCAATGGGCCAGGCGGTTGCGAGGTGGATAGGGGCACGCGGTCATGGAAGCAAGGCGGACCAGGCCGGATCGGAAGCGTCCAGAGGCGTCGGAACCTCGCGCAGGTTGCGGCCCGTGGAATCGATGGTGAACAGGCGGGTCCGATCCTGGGCCGAATCCTCGCGGGTGAACACGATGAGCCGGCCATTGGGTGCCCAGGCCGGGCTCTCGTCAAGTGAGCTTCGGGTGATCAGCCGCTCATTGGCGCCATCGGGCTCCATGACGCCGATATGGAAGTAGCCGCCGGTGATCCGGGTGAACGCGATCAAGTCGCCCCGCGGCGACCAGGCCGGGCTGCCGTACTGGCCCTGCTCGAAGCTGATCCGCTGCACGTTCGAGCCGTCGCGGTTCATGGTGTAGAGATGCGGTGAGCCGCCGCGATCGCTGTTGAAGACGATGCGCTGGCCATCCGGGCTGAAGCTCGGCGAGGTGTCGATCGCCGGCGTATTCGTCAGCTGAGTGGTCCGCCGCGACGCCGGGTCGAAGCTGTAGATGTCGGACCTGCCGCCCTGGGCGATGGTCAAGAGCATGGCGCTGCCGTCGGGCGAGAAGCGCGGCGTGAACGACATGCCGGGGAACTGGCCGAGCTGGCTCGAGCGGCCGGTGGCCAGATCCATCATCATGATGCGCGGATTGGGTGTCTCGAGGACGAAATAGGCGACCCGCCGACCGTCAGGGGCGATTTGCGGCGTCAGAACCAGGTCGCCGCCATCGCTCAAGAAGCGGTGATTGGCGCCGTCCTGGTCCATGATCGCCAGTCGCTTGATCCGCCTGGTCTTCGGCCCGGTCTGGCTGACATAGACGATCTTGGTGTCGAAATAGCCGGGTTCGCCGGTGATCCGCTCGTAGATCACATCCGATATCTGATGCCCGACCCGCCGCCAGTCCTCCGAGCGCAGCTCGTAGCGCAAGCCGCGCATCTGGCTGCCGCTGAACACGTCCCAAAGCCGAAACTCGATGACCAACCCCGGCTCGCCCGGCGGCCGCGAGACGATGCCCGTGACCAGGGCCTGGGCGTTGATCGGCCGCCATTCGGCAAAGCGCGGCGGCTCGCGCAGGCTCTCGGGGTCCTGGATATAGGCGCGCCGGTCGATGACCTCGAACAGGCCCGAACGCTCGAGATTGGCGCTGATCAGCTCGGCGATCGCGAGCCCGGTCTCGCGCAAGGCCGGATCGTCGCCGGCAAATGGGCTGACCGCGATCGGAATGGGCTCGATCACGCCGCGCGTGATGTCGAGACGGACCTGGGCCAAGGCTTCGCTGCCCAACGACGCCGTCAGGCTCGAGCCGGCGACAGCCGCAAGGCTGGTGCCGACGATCCGCCGCCTCGTCCAGTTCCGCTGTACCAACGACAAGCCTGTGTGCCTCACGCTAACCAATCACCCGCTGCCAGATTACCGGCTTCACATCAGCCACTGAGCGCGTCTCCGGGCGAGAAGGTCAGCACCATGTCACGCCAGACGGCATATTTCTCGATCGGCAGATTGAGCCGGCAGGTCAGGACCGCCCGCCTGGCGCTCTCGGCGACCGTGCGAAACCCGGGATCCTGCGCCAGGCGCCCACTATCCTCGATGCTGACCTCGCGCACCATGCCGTCGCTCTCCAGCTGAATGCGGAGATCGACCCGCATGGTCTCGATCCCCGGCACACCCACCGGCACGTTCCAGCAACGCTCGATCTGCTGGCGGATGCCGGCGAGCTCGCTCGCCGAAAGTGAGACGTTCGCTGTCGTCGCTGCGGCCGGCGGCACCTGACGCTCGACCTCGGCGCTGCCCGTACCCTCGCGCCGCTCCGGCGCCTCGACCCGACGCGCCTGCTCCTCGACGCTGCGCAACAGCGCCGCGAAATCGTCGTCCGCCGGCTCCGGATCGCGCGTCGTGTCGGGCTGCGGCTCGGGCTCGGCAGGGGGGGCAGGACGGGCGGCGACACGGGCGACTGGCGGCTCTGGCTCTGGCTCGGGTTCCGGCTCGGCGGCGGCCTGTTCCACAGGCTCCGGCTCCGCCGGCTCGGGTCGGGCCGGCCGCGCGATCGGCCGTGCCGGCGGGGTCGGCTCGACACGCTCGGGCGTGGGCTCGGGCTCAGGCTCGGGCAGAGGTGGCGGCTCTGGTGCTGCCAGCGGTTCCGGCAATGCCTCGGCCACCTCCACCGGCTCTGGCTCAGGCGCCGGCTCCGGCTCGGCGACAGGCTCTGGCTCGGGTTCCGGCTCTGGCGCCGGTGGCGGGGTGGTGGCGGCGCCGGTCTGGCCGCAACCCTCGGCGGCAGCGGTGCGGCCTCGGCGGGCTCTGGCGTGGGCGGCTCCTCGGTCGGCTCTGGCGCCGTGGCGATCCCGATGATCTCGACGGCGATCGGCTCGTCGATGGGCAGCAGCCGCGTGGATTGCGGCAGGCCGACGAGCAGAATCACGAGAAAAGCCAGATGAAAGACCAGAGACGCGATGAGGGGACGCTTCATCACCGCTCAATCCGGCGCTGCGGCATCCGACAACTGCCCGATGTCCGGCAGCTCGGTCAACAGCGCCACTCGGGTGAAGCCGGCGCGATTCAAGCTGCCGATCACCATCATCACCCGGCCATAATCGATTGATTGATCACCACGAACGAAGATTCTGGCCTCCGTGTTCTGCTCGGTGATCGCAACCAGCCGAGGAATCAGCTGGTCGAGCCCGATCTCGCTCTCCTGCAAATAGATGGTGCCGGCGGCGTCGATCGTCACCGATAGCGGCTCGTCTTGGCCTGGCATCGGCGAGCTGTCGGCGCGCGGCAGATCGACGGCGACGCCCATGGTCAGCATCGGTGCGGTGATCATGAAGACGATGAGCAGCACCAGCATGACATCGACGAACGGCGTGACGTTGATCTCGCCGATCTGCCGCCGCCGGCGGCGTCGGCCCTGGCCACGGCCGCCCGTCGCCAGGGTGGCCGCCGCCATCAGGCCGCCGCCCGCTGGCTGTCGATCTCGCGGCTGACCACGACGCTGAACTCGTCGGCGAAGCTGCCGAGGCGATCGCCCAAGCCGTCGACGGATGTCGCGATCTTGTTGTAGGCGATCACCGCCGGGATGGCGGCGAACAGCCCCAAGGCAGTGGCGAACAGCGCCTCGGCAATGCCGGGGGCGACCACGGCGAGCGTCGTGTTCTTGGTCATGGCGATGGACTGGAAGCTGTTCATGATGCCCCAGACCGTACCCAGCAGGCCGACGAAGGGCGCCGCCGAACCGATGGTCGCCAGCGTGCCGACATGCCGCTCGAGGCCGCGCATCTCGCGCTCCATGGTGAGCTGCATCACCTGGCCGATCCGGGCGAGCAGGCGCTCGGTCGCCTCGCCGGTGAGCGCCTTCGGCGATTCCCGCCACTCCTCCATTCCGGCCGCGAACATCAGCGCCATCGGGTGATCGATCCGATTGCCAAGCGTGCGGTACAGATCGGCCAGCGGTGTGCCGGCCCAAAAGGCCCGCTCGAACACGGTCGACTGACGCTTCAGGCGGATCAGCCGCACCGTCTTGTCGAACACCACCGCCCAGACCCAGAGCGAGGCCAGAACGAGGATGATCATCACCAGCTTGACGACGATGTCGGCTTCGAGCGCCAGGGCCAGAATGCTTGCACTGTGGGGTGCGCCACCGAGCATCTCGGTGCTGATCGTGTCAGGATCCATTTGGGCAATCACGCCGGAGTGGGCAGCATTTGCGCGCTGCGTTGGGCAGCATGGGGTCGCGTTTGGCGCGAGCCGGGCGACAGGGTCGCATAATCGAGATCGAACGTTCAGGCAGGCTTTGGTCTTGGAGCATTGCTGTGCCGCAATTCACGCTCACGCCGTTCGTGCTATCAGCTAGCCTTCTTCAACTGTCAAGCGTCGGCAGATGAGAAAGAGGCCATGGCGGCAAAACCTGCCTTGACGCGAGCAGGTAAGCGCCGCGGGCGCAAGTCCGGCGTGATGAAGGCGAGGTCTATATCAATGGTGACAAGCGTTTGCACATCTCTCTTGATCTCCTGCCGTAGATCGAGCCTGGCGCCACGGGCGCCCTTGAGGCTGGTCTCGACCACGAGCAGGTCGTCGAGGCGGGCTGGGCGGTGAAACTCCACCAGCGCGCGACGGACGGCGAAGACGCCACCCTCCTCCTCGAGCAGCTGGCCATGGTCGACGCCGACGGTGCGCAGGAGCTCGGTGCGGGCGCGCTCGGCAAAGCAGAGATACTGGGCATGGTAGACGATGCCGCCGGCGTCGGTGTCCTCATAGTAGACGCGGACGGGAAAGCGATGTTCCATCAGCCGGCGCTCTCGGCATCCTCGCCGGCGGCTGGGCCGGCAGCAGGGTCGAAGAGGCCGGGCTGTGCGGCAGCGGCACCGGCTGGCATGTCGAGCCCGAGATGGGCGAAGCTCGCCCGGGTCAGAAGCCGTCCGCGCGGCGTGCGCTGCAGGAGGCCCTGCTGCAGCAAATAGGGCTCGACCGTCTCCTCGAGCGTGTCGCGTTGCTCGGAGAGGGCGGCCGCCAGGGTCTCGACCCCGACCGGGCCACCACCGTAGTGGATCGCAATCGCCTGCAGATAGCGTCGATCCAGCGAATCCAGGCCCAGCCTGTCGACCGCCAGCCGGGTCAGCGCGCGATCGGCGGCGGTCGCATCGACCCGGGCCGCACCATCGCCGGCCTCGACCGTGGCGAAGTCGCGAACCCGGCGGAGCAAGCGCGTGGCGACGCGGGGGGTGCCGCGCGATCGCCGGGCGATCTCGGCTGCACCATCGGCCTCGAGGTCGAGCCTGAGCAGCCGGGCGCCGCGCTCGACAATGGCGAGCAGCTCGGCCTGGTCGTAGAATTCCATGCGCGAGAGGATGCCGAAACGGTCGCGGAGCGGCGTCGTCAGGAGGCCGGTCCGGGTGGTCGCCCCGACCAGCGTGAACGGCGCCAGGTCGATGCGCACCGAGCGGGCCGCCGGCCCCTCGCCGATCATCAGGTCGAGCTGGAAGTCCTCCATCGCCGGGTAGAGCACCTCCTCGACGGTCGGGCTGAGGCGGTGGATCTCGTCGATGAACAGCACGTCGCGCGGCTGCAGGTTGGTCAAGAGCGCGGCCAGATCGCCGGCACGCTGGATGATCGGGCCCGAGGTCATGCGAAAGCCGACGCCGAGCTCGGCCGCCATGATCTGCGCCAGCGTCGTCTTGCCGAGCCCAGGCGGGCCGGCGAACAGCACGTGATCCATGGCCTCGGCGCGGCTGCTGGCCGCGGTGATGAAGACCTGCAGATTGGCCTTGAGCTGGCCCTGGCCGATGAACTCGGCGAGCCGGCGCGGCCTGAGGCTCTGGTCGGCATCGGCGGCCTGGCCCTCGAGGCCGATCAGGCGATTGTCATCGCTCATCGATTGCACCAGGCGGTCATCGGCCGAGCGCCTTCAGGCTTTGCGCCAGGACCTGCTCGAGCTTGGCGTTCTGGCCCAACTCGTCGGCAACGCGAACGACGACGGCGAAAGCCTCGCTCCGGCCGTAGCCGAGCTGCTCGAGCGCCTGAAGCGCATCCTCGATCGGCCCCGGCTCGGCTGCCGCAGCAGGCCGGCTCGCTGGCGCGGCGGCGGTGGTCGAGACCGATCCGAGCTTGGCCACGCGGTCCTTGAGCTCCGAGACGATCCGCGCTGCCAGGCGCGGGCCCACACCGTTGGCACGGGTCAATGCCTTCGCATCCTGGGCCGCGATCGCGCGCGCAATGGCGTCGGGCTCGAGCACCGAGAGCAGAGCCAAGGCAAGCCTGGCGCCGACGCCCTGAATGCCCTGGAGGATGCGGAACCACTGCTCCTCGACCGCCGTCTCGAAGCCGTAAAGCGTGATGCTGTCCTCGCGCACCTGGGTGACGATGCGCAGCTCCACCAGCTGGCCCGATGGTGGCAGCCGGCCGAGCGTCTTCGCCGCACAATGCACCAGATAGCCGACACCGCCGACCTCGCCGCCGGTATCGACCACGACATGGTCCTCGCCGGCCTGGGCGATGCGCCCGCGCAACAGGGCGATCATGCCGGGGCTCCAACGGCGTTGATCCGCGCCATGGTGGCGCGGTTGTGGGCATGGCAGACGGCAACCGCCAGCGCGTCCGCCGCATCGGCGGTGACCGGCCCGGCGCGCGGCAACAGCACTTGGACCATGTGCGCGACCTGCGGCTTCAAGGCGGCGCCCGTGCCGGTGAGCGCGCGCTTGACGTGCTTGGCGGCGTACTCGGCGACCGGCAGGCCGGCGGTGGCGGCTGCCAGCAGGACGGCGCCCCGGGCATGGCCCAGCTTGAGCGAGCTCAAGGCGTTCTTGTTGACCACGGTCTCCTCGACCGCGACCTCGGCTGGATCATACCGGGCGATGACCGCCTCGAGCCCGCGATAGAGTGCCAGCAGCCGGGCGGCCAAGGGCTCGTCGGCAGCACTCGCGACAACCCCGGACGCGACAAAGCCGAGCCTGGGGCCATCGACCGTGATCACACCCCAGCCGGTGCGTTGCAATCCAGGGTCGAGGCCCAAGAGGCGAATCACTCCGCGAGCTTCGCCATGGCGGCCTCCGAAACCTCGAAATTCCCCACCACGCGCTGCACGTCGTCACTCTCGTCCAGGGTCTCGAGCAGCTTGAACAGCGCCTCGACCTTGTCGTCCTCGACCGGGACGGTGACCTGCGGTCGCCAGGTGAGGTGCGAAGCCTCGGGCTCGCCCAGCTTGGCCTCCAACGCCTCGGTCACGGCCGCCAGGTCGTCGGGCGCGCAGGTGATCTCGTGGCCGTCCTCGCCGGACTGGCAATCCTCGGCCCCGGCCTCGATCGCGGCTTCCAGCATCGCCTCCTCGTCGGCCACGTCGGCGCCGTAGCGGATCTGCCCGATGCGATCGAACTGGAAGCTCACCGCATTGCTCTCGGCGAGGCTGCCGCCGTGCCGGCTGAAAGCGGCGCGCACCTCGCTCGCCGTTCGATTGCGGTTGTCGGTCAGCGCCTCGACGATGAAGGCGACGCCGCCCGGCCCATAAGCTTCGTAGCGGATCTCGTCGTAGCTCTCGCTGTCGCCGCCCTGCCCTTTCTTGATTGCGCGTTCGATATTGTCCTTGGGCACGTTCGCGGCCTTGGCGGCCTGGATGGCCGAGCGCAGCCTGGGGTTGAATGTCGGATCGGGCAGGCCGAGCCGCGAGGCCACCTGGACCTCACGGGTCAGACGGGTGAAGAGCTTGGCGCGAACCGCGTCCTGGCGGCCCTTGCGATGCATGATGTTCTTGAACTGTGAATGGCCTGCCATGGCCCGACTTACCTCGCCCGATCTTGCCTCGATTGACGCTGGCACCGGCGATATCACGGCTGGCCGGAGGCCGGCACGGTGCTCTACGCGAAGCATCTATCGCAGTTTGCGCGAGACGCCAAGGAACACCCGCGCGCACGCATTGTCGGACGCCGGAACGACACACACCCAATCGGCGCCATTCGCAACCGGACGCCTGACTATTTTTGATCAATGTTACAGCTGGTTAAGCGCCGTTCCTCGAAGAAGGCCGCAGCTGCCAGCGGCCCGTCGGCCGATATCAGCCAGCGCCTCGCGACGAGCAATCGGCGCCAGCTCGATCTTGCGCGTTATTTTACTGATTTGACAGCATTTTTGCCGGCTTATTGAAGTGATCTATAATATTCGGCGATGTCGACCGGCATTTCTCTAAAATTCAATCTATTTTCATTTCAAAATACATACGAAAAAGTGACGACGACTGCATTTTGCCGTTGATTTCAACCATAGGTTAAGTTAGCGTGCCTTTCGTCAAGTCAGACGGTGCCTCCCTCCTCTTGGCCCCCGGCAGGCATCGCCTCCCGGGGGCCCCTTTTTTTGAGAACCCGATCTGCTGTGATGGAGCTTCCGCATGAATGACACGCATTCGTTCGCCGACAATGGCGCCGTTAACGACAATGCCCCGATCACCGCCCTCGAGGACGAGATCAAGGCACACCTGTCGACGGAGCATCTGGAGTCCGTGGTCGGCACCGCGGTGCTCGTGGCCACGGCTTTTCGGCTCCGCGACGAGGATGCACTCGTGATGACGCTGCGCCGCCTGGCCGACGCCGTCGATGCGTTGGAGGCTGAAGCTGAAGCCGAAGCCGCAGCCCAGTCACCCGCCGAGCAGCGCCAGGCCGCCTTCGGCTGACCCATCCTCGCCCGCCTCGACCGGCATCGCCCGGCGGCGGGCGCTCTGCCCGGTCCGCCAGATCGGGCAGCCACACGCCGGCAAGCCACCAACAGACCGCCGTGCGAACCACCGAGCCGACGGCGACCAGCCCGTCTGCCTTGAATCCAGCGTCGACATTGCCCAAATCGCCCGATGGACGGGGCGGCACTGCCATCTCGTCCGGCAAACGCGCTCGTGCCTGATCGAACGGCCTTTTCGCCGTCAATCCGCGGGCCGCTTCGGGTAGGGAACGCATGTCGACAACCGATGCCAGCCTATGGCACGGCACCACCATTCTGGCGGTCCGCAAGAACGGCCGGGTGACCATCGCCGGCGACGGCCAGGTCAGCCTCGGCCAGACGGTGATCAAGGCCAACGCGAAGAAGGTCCGGCGGCTCGGCGGCGGGCAGATCGTCGCCGGCTTCGCCGGCAGCACGGCCGACGCCTTCACGCTCCTCGAGCGCCTCGAAGGCAAGCTGGAGCGCCATCCGGGCCAGCTGATGCGCGCTTGTGTCGAGCTTGCCAAGGACTGGCGCACGGACCGCTATCTCAGGCGCCTCGAGGCGATGATGGCGGTGGCCGATGCCGAGGTCTCGCTGGTGCTCACCGGCACGGGCGACGTGCTGGAGCCCACCGACGGCCTGATCGGGATCGGCTCCGGCGGCAATTACGCTCTGGCCGCTGCCAAGGCGCTGCTCGACCTGGACGGCATGGACAGCGAGGCGATCGTGCGCAAGGCCATGGGCATTGCGGCCGATATCTGCGTCTATACCAACAGCTCCCTCACCATCGAGACGATCGACAGCAAATGACCGCACTGACGCCGAGAGAGATCGTCTCCGAGCTCGACCGCTTCATCGTCGGGCAGGATGCCGCCAAGCGCGCCGTCGCCATTGCGCTGCGCAATCGCTGGCGCCGCCAGCAGCTCGACCCGTCCTTGCGCGAGGAGGTGCTGCCGAAGAACATCTTGATGATCGGCCCCACCGGCTGCGGCAAGACCGAGATCGCGCGGCGGCTCGCCAAGCTCGCCCAGGCGCCCTTCACCAAGGTGGAGGCGACCAAGTTCACCGAGGTCGGCTATGTCGGCCGTGACGTCGAGAGCATCATCCGCGACCTGGTCGAGGTCGGCCTCAAGGAGACCCGCACCCGGCTTCGCCGCGAGGTGCAGACCCAGGCCGAGCACAATGCCGAGGAACGGGTGATCGATGCGCTGGTCGGCGAGAGTGCCGGCGCCGACACCCGTGACAAGTTCCGCCGCATGCTGCGCACCGGCTCGCTGGCCGAAAAAGAGATCGAGATCGACGTCAAGGATACCGGCGGCGGCATGCCGACCCTCGACATCCCGGGCATGCCGGGCTCGCAAATGGGCATGGTCAATCTCGGCGACATGCTGGGCAAGGCTTTCGGTCAGCGCACCAAGCGCAAGAAGATGAAGGTCGGCGAGAGCTACGAGCTGCTCATGGCCGACGAGAGCGACAAGCTGCTGGACGAGGACCGCGTGGTCCGCGAGGCCATCGAATCGGTCGAGCAGAACGGCATCGTCTTTCTCGACGAGATCGACAAGATCTCGGGCCGCGAGAACCGTGGCGGCGATGTCAGCCGTGAAGGCGTGCAGCGTGACCTGCTGCCCTTGATCGAGGGCACCAGCGTCACCACCAAGCATGGCGCTGTGCGCACCGACCATATCCTGTTCATCGCGTCCGGCGCCTTCCATCTGACCAAGCCGTCCGATCTGCTGCCGGAGCTGCAGGGGCGCCTGCCGATCCGGGTCGAGCTCGATGCGCTCAGGCGCGAGGACCTGTCCCGCATCCTGCGCGAGCCCGAGGCCAGCCTGGTCAAGCAATACGTGGCGCTGCTCGGCACCGAGGAGGTGACCCTCGACTTCAGCGACGAGGCGATCGAGGAGATCGCCACCGTGGCGCACGACATGAACAGCAAGGTCGAGAATATCGGTGCCAGGCGCCTGCAGACGGTGATGGAGAAGCTGGTCGAGGAGATCAGCTACACCGCCTCCGACCGCAGCGACGCCGAGGTCATCACGGTCGACCGCGACTACGTCCGCCGCCAGGTCGGCGACCTGATCGAAGGCGCCGATCTCTCGAAGTTCATTCTCTGACCCGCTGCCGGTGACGTGGTGCCAGGCAGGGCGGCTTGGAGCCCTGCGGCCCAGCTGGCTCTGTCAAGTGGCGCGGCTTCTAGCGCGGATTTCTCACTAGGGGTAGGTGGATCGGGGTGCTGAACGAGGGAAAGTGGCTCTGCGACAAAGAGTTGATCGAACGCAGGAGGCTCCCCGATGCCGATAGAGCGTGGAGTACGAGGGCGAGTGCTGTTGCACGCGTCGATGAGCGTCGGGCGGTGGCGGATTTCGATGGCGGAGCGATCACCTCGAATGCCGGTGCTTTGTTGCTCGGTGCGACAGATTGGGCGATCGGGCTGACCGAGCGGTTTGCCGGATGCTTTGAGGATGGTGGTGCCGGCGACCGGGTGGTTCATGATTTGTCGACGCTCTTGGGCCAGCGCGTGCTGGGCATTGCCCTCGGCTACGAGAACCTCGTTGATCACGTGAGGCACGATCCAGTCATGGGCGTGGTGCTGGGACGACTCGAGTCCAGGCACTGGCGTTGCGCGCCCTTGGCCGGCAAGAGCACGCTGAACCGACTATAGCACGGGAGCAGCGTGGACAGACCGCTATCGCCGGATCGTGCCCGATCCGGCCGCAATCGAGTGATTGCTCGTCGACCTCTTTCTCGATGCCCTTGCCAAGCCGCCGAAGAAGATCGTCCTCGACCTGGATGCGACCGACGATCCGCTGCACGGTGATCAGGAAGGGCCCTTCTTTCACGGCTACTACGACTGCCATTGCTACCTGCCGCTTTACGTCTTCTGTGGCCAGCACTTGCTCGCGGCAAAGCTGCGCCGGTCGAACATCGATGCATCCGCCGGGGCAGTCGAAGAAGTTGCACGCATCGTCGGGCAGATTCGCGAACGCTGGCCGCAGGTGCGCATCATCCTGCGCGCCGACAGCGGCTTGGCCCGCGATTCTCTGATAGAGTGGTGCGAGACGAACCGCGTCAACTACGTCTTCGGCTTCGCCTGCAACCCGCGTCTTGTCGACCACATCGGCATTGAACTCGCCCCGTCGCGGTCTCCTGACCGCGACCCTTCCAGGGTTGGATCACGCAGCTTGCTGGCGCGCGATGGGCCGAACCCAGGCGGCTTTCGGTCGTCGTCAGGCATTTCCGATAGCCCAGCGCGCGAAACTGCTGCCCCTGGTGGCCTGCCGCGGCGTCACCGCAATGTGTCGGCGAGCCGCCCGGCCAGGCATGCGAGGTCGGGTGCCTTGCCGTCCTCGCGGACAATCGGCCGACTGAGTGGCCGGGGCCAGCAAGCGCCCGCCACCAATGCTGGCGCCATCCCGGCGCTATCGAGGAAAGGAGGCAGTTGGCCCATCGGCCATGGCCCGATGCAGGAGTTCTTTCGACGCCCACCTTCGGTCGCTGCGGCAGCTGGGATCGATGGTTGCGTGGCGGCAGTGTCCGCCCTGACACGGATGGCCAATTGATCGGCGGGTCTCGAGCTGCGACACTATTGGGGACGGCAGCAGGGAGCAGCGGCGCTTGGCCAATCCTTCGATGATCGGGGTCGACTGGGGCACGTCGCGGCTGCGCGCGATGCTCCTGGACGGGGACGGCACGACGCTCGGCGAGCACGAGGCCGATACGGGCATCCTCGCAGTCGCCGAGGGCGGCTTCCCGGATGCCTTGCGCCCGGCGCTGGCTGGCCTCCAGGCGCCATCCGGCCTGCCCATCGTGCTGAGCGGCATGATCACCAGCCGGCAGGGCTGGCACGAGCTGCCCTACCTCGACTGCCCGGCCGACGCGGCGGCGCTCGCTTCCGCCGTTCACCAGGTCGATGAGCCGGGCCTCGGGCATCTCCATTTCATCACCGGCCTCCTCTCCACCGGCGTCGACGGCACACCGGACGTGATGCGCGGCGAGGAGACACAGATCATCGGCCAGGACGACCTGCAGCCGGACGAGGGCGTCGTGCTGCCCGGCACCCACAGCAAGTGGGTGGTGGTCGAGGACGCCGCATCGAGCGCTTCAAGACCTTCATGACGGGCGAGCTCTTCGCCGTCCTCAAGGAGCATTCGATCCTCGGTCGACTGATGGCGGCAGGACCCGTGGACGATGCCGCCTTCGCCCGCGGCGTCAGGCTCGGGCTCGATGGCAAGGGGCTGATCGGCCGCCTGTTCAGTGCCCGCACCCTGCCACTCACCGGCGGGCTCGCGGCCACTGGCGTCGCCGACTACCTCTCCGGACTGCTCATCGGCAGCGAGATCGCCGAGGCGGAGCGGCCGGCCCGCGTCGTCGTCATTGGCAGCCACGCGCTCGCCGAACGCTACACCAAGGCGCTCGCCATCGCCGGGATCGCGCATCGGCCGGGCCGGGCGGACGCAGCGGCGCGTGGACAATGGCGGATCGCCAAGGCAGCAGGATTGATCGGATGAGCGGGACGGCTTCTGAAAAACTGACAACAGCGATGCAAGCCCTGCCGCTGGTTGCCATTCTGCGCGGGCTGCGGCCCGACGAGGCCTTGGCCATGGGCGAGGTGCTGGTCGATGCCGGCTTTCGCATCATCGAGGTGCCGCTCAACTCGCCAGAGCCCTTTGACAGCATCGGCCGGCTGGCCGAGCGGTTCGGCCAGTCATGCGTGATCGGTGCCGGCACGGTGCTCGATCCGGCCGCCGTTGCCAGGCTCGAGGCGGCAGGCGGCCAGCTCGTCGTCATGCCGCATTCTGATCCGGCGGTGATCACGGCGGCCAAGGCCATGGGGCTCGCCTGCGTGCCGGGCGTGGCGACACCGACCGAGGCGTTCGCCGCACTCGCGGCCGGCGCCGACGCGCTGAAGCTGTTTCCGGCCGAGAATCTGCCGCCCGTGACCGTGAAGGCGATGCTTGCCGTCCTGCCGAAAGGCACGAGGCTGCTGCCCGTGGGGGGCATCGCGCCGGAGACAATGGCCGACTACGTCGCGGCCGGCACGGCAGGCTTCGGGCTCGGCTCGGCGCTCTACAAGCCCGGCATGACGCCAGCCGCAGTGGCGGAGCGCGCGGCCGCCTTCGTCGCCGCCTGGCAGGCGCTCAAACCCGCAAGCTGAGCGCAGCGACGGGGCCCTCGAGAACCACGCGCTCGGCCACCCGTGCGGCGTAGGCGGCGAGGCCCAATGGCGCTGCGGCGCGCTCGGGGCCGTCGGCCAGGACGGCATGAACCGGAAAGCCCGTGGCCCGCTCCGGTTGCGGCCGGCGGAACACGGCTGGTCCTGTGGACCAGCCATCGACCGCCGCCTCGCCTTCCAGCACGCGCGTGAAATCACCGTCGGCCGCCGCCTTCTCGGCGAGCTGCGCCAGGAGCAATGCGGCTTCGCGCACGAACACGGGGCGGACATGCATCATGCCGCCCATCATGCCGCGTTAACCTTAATTCGAGGTTAAGCAGAAGAGCCGCAAGCGTCAGCCTCGACCGCTTGCGCTTCTCGTCGATCGCCATACCCGCTATCTAGTGTGGATGATCAAGAGCTGGCCCAAGGGGCGCTCAACGACAACCAGGAGGGCCGTATCGTGATGGAGGGAGCGCTGGTCGCGGAAAGCCGGATCAAGGGCGGCAAGCTGCCCGGGCTCGAGCTCACCGAGGACATCGGCTACGACATCCAGTCCGACGCCAACCTCATCTTGGAGATGAAATTCGGCGACGTCGTCGGCCACAAGATCGGCGCCACGGCCGAGGGCATGCGCCAGCTGCTCAACGTGCCGGGCCCGATCGCGGGCGACGTCTTCGCCGAGACGGTGCACCAGGGCCAGGCCACGCTCAAGCTCGCGGACTATGTGCGGCCAGGCGTCGAGACCGAGATCGCCGTCCGCATCGCCCGTGACCTCACCCCCGACGAGGCGCCCTGGACGGTCGAGCGGATCGCCGAGGTGGTGGCCGCCGTCATGCCGGCGATCGAGATCGTCGACGACCGCTACGAGGACTTCAAGGCGGCGGGCGCCGGCACGATCATCGCCGACAACGCCTTCAACGCCGGCAGCATCCTCGGGCCCGAGACCACCGACTGGCAGCACCTCCAGCTCGACAAGCTCACCGCCCGGACGGTGATCGACGGCAAGGAGGTGGCCACGGGCCTCTCCGACGAGCTCTTGGGCCACCCCCTGAACGCGCTGGTCTGGATCGCCAACCGCTACGCCGGCCAGCGCCGCACGCTCCGAGGCGGGAGGTTCGTCAGCCTCGGCACGATCACGCCGGTGCAGTGGATCGAGGGGCCGTGCGAGGTCGAGATCGAGGTCGAGGGGTTGGGGGGTGTCGCGGTGGCGTTCAGCTGACGAGCTGGAGTGGCTTGCGCCGCCATCCCTGACACTACTCTTTCTTATGTCGAGCGCGGCAGCAGGCTCTTGAGGGGCGCCACCAGCTTGCCAGGTGATGAGCCATAGCGAACGAATCCATGATGCCGATAGAACGCCTCGGCGGCCGCATCCTTGGCGTCGACGACCATCGCGAGCACGGCCACTTCGCTCTTGGCGGCGCGGGTCGCGGCGTCGGCGAGGAGCACCGAGCCGAGCTTCATGCCTCGATAGCGCTGGTCGACCGCCAGCCGGCCGATGCGTGCCGCCGGGATCGTCGGGTAGCGCGGCAGCTTGCGTGTCAGCTCGGGCGATACGTCCGTGACAGGAATGTCGGCGGCCGCCAGCGTGTAGAAGCCGGCGATCGTCCCCGTCGCGATCTCGGTCGCGATGAAGCATGCCGCCATGCGGCGACGGACGTCCTGCGTGGCCTGGCTGAGAAAGTAGCGATCCAGAGGCTCGCTGCCGGAAACGAAGCCGGATCGATCCTCCTTGCCGAGCGCCGAGATCGCGAAAATGTCGGCCGTCACGGCTCCCGAACGAGGCGCTGGCGGTGAGCGTGCGCTCTGGCCATCGCCGGCGTGGCCGCCGGCGGGTCGAGAAGCGCCTCGACGAAGCGCCGCTGATCCTCGGCGGACAGCCGGATCACCTGCGCCTCCTCGATCGCCTGCCTCGCGGCACGCTCAGCCGCGGTGACGACGAAATCGCTCAAGGAGCGCCCTTCCATGGCTGCGGCATGGCGAAGGACGGCGAGAATATCGGGTGTCGTACGGGCCTCGATCCGCTCGGAGCGGGTGGCGTGGCGGAGCGTGTCAGTATCCATGTCGAGCACTGTACGGCAGAGTGCCGTACAACTCAAGTGCGATGTGATTGGTGCATGAGCTCTCCATCCAACGCCAATGCGCGCACCGCGAGCCCCGCCGCCTCAGTCGCCTGCACCGCATCCAGCCCCACCACGGGCGGTCGCACGCGGTCGGTGGCGAACAGGCCGGCGCGCTGCCGCACCTTCTTCCAGAACGAGATGCTGATGCCGATCTCCTGGTTGGCGAAGGTGATGATCGGCAGGCAGCGCTCGAAGAGCTGCCTGGCTTCGTCGTGATCGCCTTGCTGCCAGAGGTCGAAGATGCGGACATAGGCGGGGAGCAGGCCCGAGGGGATGAAGGCGTCGAGGCCGCGGGCGAGGCCGTCGAGCATGTGCATCGCGGCCCAGCCGCCGGAGAGGTGGAGGCGGTCGCCCAGGGCGTTGCGGACGGCGGTGTATTTGGGGCCGGCGGGGACGGTCTCCACCTTGAGCGCCTGGAAGGCCTCGGCCTCGCGGGCGAGCCGTTCGAGCGTGGCGATCGGAATGCCGGAGCCGTGCCAGTCGAGGTCTTGCAGCATCACCGGACCGGGGCCGGCGTCGCCCAGCGCCTTTAGCGCCGGGCCAAGCTCGGCATCGGCCATCTCGGCTGGCGGCTGCCAGAGGACGAGGTCGGCGCCGGCGGTTTTCGCCCGGCGCGCGAGGTCGAGGCTGGTGGCAAGATCGGCCGCGCTGACGCCGGCGACGACCCGAAGCCGGCTTCTGCAGGCGTCCGTCACGGTTTCCAGCAAGCCGTGCCGCTCGTCCGGCCGGAGTGAGCCCACCTCGCCCGCCACAGCCGTCGCCAGCACGCCCGAGCAGCCGGTAGCCGCGACGTGGTCGATCAGCCGGACGAGGCTTTCGTGGTCGGGCCGGTCGTCGTCGGTGAACGGCGTGTGCAGGCTGGCGACGATGCCGGTGAGGTTTGCGAGCACGGAAATCGTTCTGCCTCCCCATTGCGCCTGCAGCAGATTGCCATGCCGACCACCTACTCGATAGAAGGGGCGGCGGCTAGCGAGGTGCAAGATGGGTGACGACGAGCTGATCTTCGATGACGTCGACGAAGCAAATCCTTTCTATCTCTTCGACGAATGGTGGTCGCCAGAGGATAGAGAGGCCTTTGACCAGTTGCTGAAGCCGAAATGACCCCACCCAACCGCGCCACGCCCGCGACCCGCGCCGTGCAGGCGCTGCACGAGATCGATGCGGCGACGGGGGCTGTCGTTCCGGGCATCCAGCCGGCGTCAACTTTTGCGCGCGACGCGGACTATGCGCTGCGGGACGGGTTCGTCTACAGCCGCGACACCTGCCCGACCGTGCAGCATGCCGAGCGGATCATCGCGAGCCTCGAGGACGGGGCTGCGGCGCTGCTCTTCGGCTCGGGCCTCGCGGCTTGTGCGGCATTGTTCGAGACGGTGCCGATGGGCAAGCGCATCGTCGCACCGCGGGTCATGTATCACGGCGCCCAGGACTGGCTGGTGCGGCTGCGGGACAAGCGCGGCATCGGGGTCGATTGGTTCGACGCCGCCGATCCAGCGAGCCTGGCAGCGGCAGTTCGACCTGGCGAGACGGCGCTGGTCTGGCTGGAGACGCCGGTCAACCCGAACTGGGACGTGATCGACATCGCGGCCGCGGCCGAGATCGGCCACGCGGCGGGCGCCGTGGTCGCGGTCGACGGCACCTGCGCCTCGCCGGTGACGACCCAGGCGCTGGGGCTGGGTGCCGACATCGTCTTTCACTCGGCGACCAAGTACCTGAACGGGCACAGCGACCTGACGGCCGGCGTGCTGGTTGGCAAGGCCGACGATGCGGCCTGGCAGGAGCTGCGCTGGCTGCGGTCACGGATGGGCGGTGTCCTGGGCGCCTTCGAGGCCTGGCTGCTGATCCGCGGCATGCGGACACTCTATCTCCGCTTCGAGCGGGCCTCGGCCAATGCGCTGGCGATCGCGACGCATTTCGAGGGGCATCCGGCGATCGAGCGGGTGCTCTATCCGGGCCTCGCCAGTCATCCGCAGCACGCCATCGCCAGGCGGCAGATGACGAGCGGCTTCGGTGGTATGCTCTCCCTGCTGGTGCATGGCGGGCCGGCAGCGGCCAAGCGGATCGTCTCGTCGACACGGCTCTTCCTGCCGGCGACGTCGCTTGGTGGAGTGGAAAGCCTGATCGAGCATCGCAAGGTCGTCGAGGGGCCGCACAGCGTGGTGCCCGACAACCTGATCCGCATCTCGGTCGGGATCGAGGATGTGGGCGACCTGATCAGCGACCTGGAGGCCGCTCTCGGGCGAGTCGGCTGAGCAGCTCGGCCACGAAGCCGCGCTTGAAGAAGAGCACGCTCAGGACGAGGAGCAACGCCAGTGCCAGAAGCCAGTAGGCGCCGAGCAGGCCGGCCAGCCAGGTCTCGAGCCAGCTCAGCAGCAACGCACCCAGGAAGGCCGCGAGCAGCATCTCGCGACCGCCCAAGGCCGTCCAGATCAACACCTCGGCCGAGAGCCCGAAGCCGATCAGCTTGGGCGAGGCGAAGCCGAACTGGCTGACGAAGAGTGCCCCGGCGAGCCCGGCGACACCGGCCGAGAGTGCCAGACCCTGGCGCTTGATGGCGGCGACGTCGTAGCCGAGGAAACCCAGCCGGTCCTCGTCCTCGCGGATCGCCGTCATCGCCAAGCCGTGGCGCGAGGCGAGCAGCGCTTCGAGGCCAATGAAGACGGCGAGCGCCGCGCCCAGCATGACATAGTAGGTGGGTAGCGGATCGAGCAGCATGGGCCCGTCGCCGGTGAGGCCCAGGGTCAGAGGCGGGACGCCGATCAGACCGTTCATGCCGCCGAGCCAGGCCGTGCTCTGCGCCAGGCGTTCGGCGAGGACGGCGAGCGCCAGCATGGTGATGCCGAAATAGGCGTCGCGCAGGCCGCGGCCGTGGAAGAGGAAGAAGCCCAGCACCTGGGCCGCGGTCCAGGGCACGAGGAAGGCGAGCACGAGGCCGAGCCAGGACGATGGCGCGGCCTCGAGGCCCGGCAGCCGGCCGAGCGTGGTGAGCGCCATGGCGTAGGCGCCGAGGCCGAAGAAGAGCGCGTGGCCGAACGACAGCAGGCCCATGCGGCCCCAGACCAGCGCCAGCGACATGGCGAAGATGCCGTAGGTGATGAACTGGGCGAGCTGCAGGGTCTGCCATTCGTCGATCAGCAGCGGCAGTGCGACGAGCACGAGCCAGACAACGGCCTGGACGAGCCGCACCTTCATCACCGCGGCCGGCGGCCGAGGCCGATCAGCCCGGTCGGCAGCAGGCGGATGACGAGAATGGCGATGGTGAGGACCGCAAGCTCGGCCACGACCGGCGAGGCCAGGCGGGCGATGAGGCTCTGGCTGCCGCCGATCACCGTGCCGCCAAGCACGACGCCCATCAGCTCGCCGGCACCACCGGTGAGGATGGCGAGGAAGGCCGGGATGAGAAAGCCCAGGCCCATCTGCGGATCGACGCTCAAGAGCGGCGCCATGACCACGCCTGCCAATCCCGCCAACCCGGCACCATAGGCGAAGGTGAGCCGATCGAGCCTTCGGCTGTCGATGCCCATGGCCTCGGCCGTGGCGCGATCGGCGATGGTGGCCCGCGCCGCAAGTCCGATCCGGGTCCGGTAGAAGAGCCAGAAGCTGAAGGCAATCACCGCCAAGGAGACCGCCATGATGAACAGGCGGTAGGCCGGATAGGGCTGGCCCACGATGTCGAGCCGCGCATCGAACGGTGCCGTGACCACCTGGCTCTGTGGGCCGAACCACAAGATAACCACTTGGCGAATCAGCAGCGAGAGACCCCAGGTCGCAAGGATGCTGTCGAGCGCACGGCCGTAGAGATGGCGGACCACCAGCACCTCCAAGAGCAGCCCGACCAGGCCGACCACCAGTGGTCCCAGGACCAGCGCCAGCCAGAACGAGCCGCCCTGGCCCTGCACCAGGAAGACGGTGTAGGCGCCGAGCAGGAAGAGCTCGCCATGCGCCATGTTGATGATGCGCATCAGGCCGAAGACGACCATCAGGCCCATGGCGACGAGGATGATGGCAAGGATGAAGTTGGCGGCGTCGAGCAGCGCCAGAAGGAGATCGGCGCCCATGGCTCAGATCGCCAGCCGGGCTTCGAGTGCGGTGGCCGCCGCGGGACCTGGCGTATCGAGCCGCTCGACCACCCTGCCCTTCTCCATGACGGCGATCCGATCCGCCAGGTCGAGCGCCAAGTCGAGATTCTGCTCGACCAGCAGCACGGCGATGCCGTCGGCTCTGGCGATGTCGGCGATCGTGCCGGCGAGCCGCTCGACCAGGGAGGGCTGGATGCCCTCGCTCGGCTCGTCGAGCAGGAGGACGCGCGGCCGACCCATGAGTGCCCGGGCGATGGCGAGCTGCTGCTGCTCGCCGCCCGAGAGCGTGGCCGCGTCCTGGCGGTAGCGCTCGCGCAGGAGCGGGAAGCGGTCGAGCAGCGCCGGGTCAACCGGCCGGTCGTGGCCGAGGCCGCCGATCCGCAGATTGTCCTCGACCGTGAAGCCTTTGAAGATCCGCCGCCCCTGCGGCACGTAGCCGATGCCGGCGCGGGCGATACGGTTCGCGGGCAGGCCGCGAAGCTCGGCGCCGTCGAGGCGGATGCTGCCGGCCATGGGCGAAACGAGCCCCATGACGGCTTCCAGCGTCGTCGTCTTGCCGACGCCGTTGCGGCCGAGCAGGCAGGTGATGCCGCCAGCCGACACGTCGAGGTCGACACCGTCGAGGATGCGCGCGCCCGCATAGCCGGCGACGAGGCCCTGGATCTCGAGCAGTGCCGCCATCAGGCGCGCTTGCCGAGATAGAGCTCGCGGACGGCCGGGTCGCGCGCCACCTCGGCGTAGCTGCCGGTCACCACCACGGCACCTTGGAGCATCACGGCCACGGGCACGTCCAGCTCGCGGACGAAAGCCATGTCGTGCTCAATGATAATCGCCGCGAGGCCGCGCTCCTGATTGAGGCGGCGGATCAGTTGTGCTGTGCGCCGCGTCTCGGCCGTGGTCATCCCGGCCGTCGGCTCGTCGAGCAGGAGCAGCCGCGGCTCGAGCGCCAGCAGCATGGCGATCTCCAGCCACTGCCGCTGGCCGTGGGCGAGGCTGGAAGCCGGCTGGTCGGCCAGCTCGGCGAGGCCGAGATCGTCCAGCAATGCACCATGGTTGCCACGCCGACACGCAGGCACCGCATTCGCTGCGAGACGGAGATGCTCGGCGACGCTGAGGGCGCCGAAGACGCCCGGTGCCTGGAACTTGCGCGCGATGCCGAGCCGGGCAATGGCGGCGGGCGAGCGGCCACCGAGGTCAGTGCCCGCGAAGGTCATGCGCCCTGCATCGGGGCGGGTCTCGCCGCTCAGGACCCGGAAGAACGTGGTCTTGCCGCAGCCATTGGGCCCGAGCAGGCAGAGCAGCCCACCTTCGTCGAGCTCGAGCGAAAGGCCGCGCAGCGCCTGGATGCCGCCGAAGCGCTTCTGCAGCCCTTCGACCGCCAGGAGCGCCATAGGCTCAGTCGCAGCCGGGCTCTGGCGCGATCCGCCCCAAGGCCTCCACCACCTCGAGACCGCTGCCCTCGGTCCGGGCGAGGAACATCGCCATGGTGACGTGGTGGTTCTCGGCGTCGATGCTGAGCGGGCCGGTCGGCGTCTCGATCTCCAGGCCCTGAAGCCCGTCGACCAATGCCTCGGCGTCGATCGTCTCGGCCCCGGCGAGCGCGGCGGCCACCGCCTTGACGGCATTGTAGTGGGTCATGGTGTAGTGCGAGGCCACGACCCCGTCGCCGGCCATGGCCGCAAGCCGGGCGGTGAAATCCTGCACGCCCTCGGACGGGTCGGCCGCCGCGAAGGGAACGGTCACCCACATGTCCTGCGCCTTGCCCTCGCCGAACGCGCCCAGATAGTCCTCCGAAAAGCCCAGGAAGCCTACGGTGAGCTGGTCGAGCAGCCCAAAATCCTCGGCCTGGCGGATGAAGGTGATGCCGTCGGCACCGGGCAGCGCGAAGAGCAGCACGTCGGCGCCACTCTCCTCGATCTGCCTGACCACCGGCGCGAACTCGGTGACGCCCCAGGGCGTGAACTCGGTGCCGACCACCTCGCCGCCCGCCTCGGCGACCAGCTCGGCCGCGGTCGCGAACATCTGCTGCGGCCAGACATAGTCGGCGCCGAACATGAAGAAGCGCTGGCCGCGGTTCTCCGCCAGGAAGGGGACCAGCTCGGCCAGCTCCTGGTTGGGCACCGAGTTGAAGGCGAAGACGTAGCGGGAGCAGGCGCCGCCCTCGTAGTTGGTGGCGTAGAGCAGCGGCACGCTCGCGCGCTCCATGGTCGGCACCATGGCATCCCTGGCATTCGAGGTGATCGGGCCGAGGACCGCGATGACGCCGTCGCCGCGGGTGAGCTTGGTGGCCCGCTCGACGGAGGTGCGGGGGTCCGTCTGGTTGTCCTCGTAGATCACCTCGATCGGCCGGCCGTCGATGCCGCCGGCGTCGTTGATCTCCTGAACCGCGAGGTCGATGCCGAGCCGGGCCTGGCCGCCGAACAGCTCGAGCCCGCCTGAGAAAGGCAGCACGGCGCCGAGCTTGACCGTCTCGTCCTGGGCTGAAGCTGTCCCGCTCGCCAGCGTAGCGATGAGCCCCGCCGCGAGAATGAACCGTCGCTGCATGTCCGACCCTCCTTGGTGCGCTTTGTCCGCGACCATAGGAGGGTTGGCCGGTTGCTGTAAACGAGGCTCAGGCGAGGCTGTTGAAGAGCAGCCCCAGCGCCAGGGCACCGCCGAGCGAGAAGCCGACATATGCCATGAACACGGGCGGCCGGGCCAGCGCCCAGACGGCGATCGCGGCCGGCATCGAGGTGACGCCGCCGGCAATGAGGAAGGCCATGCCGGCGCCGGGCGTCATGCCCTGGCCCATCAGCCCGCCGATCAGCGGCAGGGCGGCGTAGCCGTTGAGATAGGCCGGCACGCCCACGAGGACGGCGGTGATCACCGGCAGGATGCCGTCGCCACCCAGCGTGGACGCCACCTGCTCGGCCGGGATCCAGGCGATCATCAGGCTCTCGAGCAGGAAGGCCAGGGTCAGCCACTTGCCGAGAAAGAGCACGGTGTCGCGGCCGCTCGTGACGAAGGTGGCGGTGCGGGCAGGCTCCTCCCAGAAGCGCCAAACGACGGCCTTGGGGTTCCTGATCTTGGCACCGCCGCAGCCGCCATTGCCGACCTCGGGACGCAGGGGATCGGTGAAGGCGCCATTCTTCATCAAGAGCGCCGTGCCGAAACCGCCGATCAGCCCGAGTGCTATGGCAGCAAAGGTCTTGAAGAGCGCGAAGCCGAGCCCGAGCGTGCCCAGGGTAAGCAGGAACATCGAGGGGTCCATCAAGGGCGAGGCCAGCCAGAACGCCATGACGGCCGGCAGCGGCACACCCATCACCAGGAGCGCCGCGATCAAGGGGATGACACCGCAGGAGCAGAAGGGCGAGAGCGCGCCCACGAGGCTCGCCATGATCACCATGGGCACGAGCCGGCCGGTGAAGGCGCGAGCGATCAGGTTGTCGGCACCGGATGCCTTGGCGTAGGCCGCCATCGCCACGGCAGCCAGCAGGAAGGGTGCGACGCCAAGCAAGCTCTGCACGACGAAGCCGATGCTGATCCGCGCCTGATCGGGCACCGCCACGGCCAGGGCGGCGAGCAAAAGGACGAGGGCGAGCAGGACCTTGTCGGGCTGGCGCGCGGCCTGGCTCAGGCGGGCGGCGATGGCACTCATCGGGCGTTCCTTGCAGCGGTAGTTGCAGCGATATTTCTAGAAGGATGGGAATTGCGGACAAACCACATCACGCGGCATCGCTCTGGCGGCACGCATCGGCGCAGCATTCGCGTTCGAGAAAGCCCATGGTGGTGTGCATGACGTCGAGATTGGCACGGCAGATCAGGGTCGTTCCCTGCCGCTCCTGGCTGACCAGATCGACCGCGATCAGCTTGTGCAAGTGATGCGACAGGGTCGAGCGCGGCACGCCCGTGCGTTCCTGCACGTCCCCCACAGCGAGCCCATCGAGCCCCGCCCGCACGAGATGCCGGTAAACCTCGAGCCGGGTCGGGTTGCCGAGCGCTTCGAGTCGGCTGGCGATCTGGGAAATGTCCATGGAGAGCAAATAAGACGTCCCATCAAGACAGTCAATCGGTATTCCTAGAATTATCGATATAACAACGGGACCGCGGGCGCGGCAAGGCCGCTCTATCAGCCGACATGCTGCAGGAAACCATCGAGAATGGTGTTGGTGACGGCCTCGGCGATGGCATCGGCCGCCAAGTCATCGAGCCGACAGACGTCCTTGAGCGCGATATAGCTTTCCATACCAGAAGTGGCCGCGAGCATCATGACCAGCCGCTCCAGGGCATCGGCGCCGAGCTCTTCGGCTGCAGGTGCCAGGGCCTCGCGATACATCGGCAGGCGCCGCCCGCCGCGGATCATCTCGACCGATTTGCCCTCGCCATCGAGCCACAGCTCCATGGTCCGTGCCAAGTACTGGCGGAACTGGGCCTCGCTGTCGCGGGTCAGCTGAAACAGGAAGCGGCGCACACGTTGCACCCGCTCTCGCGGGTCGGTGCTGTCGCCCAAGATCGCCGCCGTGGATTGCATGCGCGAATCCAAGAGTGCCTCGATGGTCAGCGTTTGCGGGTCGGAGAAGTAGCGATAGGCCGTGGCCCTGGAGATGCCGGCAGTATCCGCTGCCGACGTCACGGTTACCAACTCGCTCTCCGCCATCAGCTTGCGGGCGGCCTCGAGCAGAGCCGCCCGGGTGCGCGCTTTCTGACCTGCCCGGCCATCATCGGTCGACCGCACGGCTTCCTCCATTCATGAGACAGGCGTCTCACAAACTTATTGAGACACTCGTCTCATAATGCTACAAGCGTCTCATTGGAAGAGCCGATAGCAGGAACCGGGAGTGTGGCGATGACCACGTACGATACCGACACCTACCACCTGTTCGGCGTGGTGGTCCGCTTTCTGGCAACGCCTGCCGAGACCGGCGGCTATTGCCTGTGCGAGGGCCTCGTGGCGCCGGGTGCCGGCGCGCCGCCCAATCGCCACGCCGGCGAGGACGAATCCTTCTACGTGCTCGATGGCAGCTTCGAATTCGTCATCGACGGCGAGACCCGACAGGTCGAGAGTGGCGGGTTCGTCAAGATCCCCGATGGCGCCGTCCATGCCTTCAGGAATTGCGGCGGCGCGCCGGGGCGCATCTTGATCATGAATGCGCCGGGCAAGATCCACGAAGCGTTCTTCAGCCGTGTCGGCGAGCCCCTGCCCCGCGGCAGCTGGGCCTTTCCCGAGGCAAAGGGCACGCCCGATATCCCCAAGCTGATCGAGATTGCGCGCCAGACGGGTGTCGAGATCCTGGCGCAGGCCGCCTAGGCGACCGCATCGCCCTCGGTGATCATCTGGTCGAGCGCCGGCAGCTTGGGGCCGAGGCCCGGCTCGCCGAAGACCAGGTAGGCGGAGCCGGCCATGCCGTCCGGGCGCTGCGCCTCGGTGATGTCGAAGGGCTCGCCGACCAGCAGGTCGTCGTTGCCGTCGCCGTCGATGTCGCCGCCACCGTCGAGGGCGAAGCCGAGCGCGCCATCGATGCGCCAGCCGCCGAGCACGCCGCCGTCGTCGTCAATCAAGGTGGCAAGATCGAGGGTGGCACCGAAATCCTCGCGGCCGAAGATCACAAAGGCCTCGCCCCCGCCCTCGGCGCGGGCGCGGTCGGCATAGCGGGCGCCCACGGCGATATCATCGAGGCCGTCGCCATTGACGTCACCGATCCCGGCCACCGAGCGGCCGAAGCCATCGCCATTGGCCGGACCGCGCATCGCGAAGCCGTTCGTGCCGTCGAGATCGCCGATATGGAAGCGGTCGGCAAAGCCCTGATCGGTGCCGTAGACGACATAAGCCGCGCCGTCTGGGCCACCGAGATCGGGACGCGGCGCCGAGTAGGCGCCTAGAACGATGTCGTCGAAGCCGTCGCCGTTGACGTCGCCCGCGTCGTCGAGGGCGAAGCCGAGAAAGCCATTGGCGAAGTCACCCTCGATGATGAAGCCGTCCGTGCCATCGAGGTCGGCCGGATCGAGGTCCGGGGCGAAGGGGCCGCTGTCGCCGAGGACGACATAGATCTCGCCGGCATTGATCACGCCGTTTGGATCGGCGTCCTGGCCGCTGATCGCGATGTCGGAGAGGCCATCGCCGTCGATGTCGCCGAGCATCGCCACCGAGCGCCCGGACTGGTCGAACATCGCCCGGCCTTCGATGCGAAACCCGCTGCTGCCATCGAGGTCGCCCAAGGCCACCTCGGAGCCGAGCCCGCCATCGGCGCCGCGCACCAGATAGCTCAGCCCGCCATTGTAGCTGGCATACTCGGCCTCGCCGCGCCGCGCACCGAGCACGACGTCGTCGAACCCGTCACCGTCGATGTCGCCGGCGCCAGAGACGCTGATGCCGGCCTCGTCGCCATCCGCCTCGCCCCAGAGCACGGTCGTCCGCAAAGCGTCAGAGGCAGCCTGGTCGGCGAGGTCGAGAACAGGCGCGTTGCCGAGGTCGGCACCATGCAGAATGTAGCCCGCACCGGTGGCACCCACGCCATCCTGGACAGCGCTCGGCGCGCCGACCACGAGATCGGCAAGGCCGTCACCATCGACATCGCCCGCACTGGAAACGGCCCAGCCGAACCGATCGCCGGCGGCAGCGCCCAGAATGGCGACACCGTTGGTGCCATCGAAGGTCTCAACCGGCACGACCGGCGGAATCTCTGCATCCGTGCCGTAGAAGATGTAGACGGCACCGGCATCCTCGCGGGCAGCGCCACCAGCATCCAGTGGATCGGCATGTGGCGCGCCGATGGCGAGATCAACGAAGCCGTCGCCGTTGAAATCGCCGATGACGGCAACACCGTGGCCGGCCCGGTCGCCGGCGCCAATGCCGTCGAAGCGAACGATCCGGGCGGTGTCGGTCTCAGGCGGCGCCGTGCCGGTGCCGAGACTGACCTCAATGGTCAGATCGTCGAAGTCGAAGTCACGCAGGTCCTCGAAGGCGATCCGGAACTCGCCAGGCGCATCGCCCGAGGCCGAGATGGTGTGCTCCGCGCCATCCTTGTTGAGCGTGTTGACCAGCGGATCGGACGGATCGCCGTCGGCCGTGTGAAAGATCTTCTTATGGGTCACGGCCCTACCGCTATCGGTATCGATCAGCCGGAGATGGTTGGCCTTGGTGAAGAGCCCGCCAGGCGACGAGTCGCGGACGTCGACAAAGGCCAGGTCGGCGCTCTCGAGCCTGCCCGCGGCACCATTCTTGGCACCATTGGCGATCAGGAAGAGACCCAGGCTCGTGCCGGTAGCGAGGCTCTCGACACCATAGAGGGCACTCAGCGAAATCTCGGTGCCGAGCGGCGTCGCCTTGGTGTCGGCGAAGACGATTCGCGGGTCGATGAAGCGCCCATCCTCACCGATCTGATAGACACCGAGCGTGTTTTGGTAGCCCGCCATGGCACCAATCAGCTCGATGCGGGCATCACCGGACTCGTTGATGGTCAACATCGCCGGGTCGGTGCCGTTGATCATGGTGGGATCGAGCGGCTCGCGATTGACACGTGATGGCAGGCGATCAAGCATCGAGAAACCTCAAGCAAAAGTCCCAGGGGGAATTCTACCTAAGGTTGATAAGGCGCAATTCGCGGTGTGTAAAGGTCGTTGCTCTGATCGTTGGCGCTAGCTGGCAGAGCCAGTGGACGCCGAGCCGCTTGTCCGCCGGCGGACAAGCGCCCCGCGCAACGTCTCGCCGGCCAACAACACCACGAACCGGGTGTTGTTGAACAAATAGCGGCGCCACAAGCGGCGTGGCTCGGTGGCGAGGCGAAAGGCCCATTCCATGCCGCTTCGCTGCAGCCAGCGAGGTGCCTGCGGCTTCAACCCGGCGTGGAAATCGAAGGCAGCACCAACCCCGATGAGCACGAGCCCGGGCAAGAGCGGCGCCATCTCGGCCATCCATCGCTCCTGCTTCGGCGTGCTGAGGCCGACCCACACGATATGCGCACCGCTCGCCCGGATCTCGGCGGCATCCGCCTCGCGCTCGTCGTCACTCAATGCCCTGAATGGCGGGCAGTGTCGGCCGACGACGTCGAGCCCGCTGAAGCGCGCCTCGAGCCGCTCGGCAAGCAGGTCGGCGACACCCTCCGCACCGCCGTAGAAGAAGTGCCGGTAACCGCGATCCGCCGAGACACCACAGATGTCGAGCATCAGGTCCGGGCCGTAGACGCGATCGACATGGTCGAAGCCGGCACGCCGACCGAGCCAGACCATCGGCATGCCGTCCGGCGTCACCATCGCCGCGTGCTCGTGGATCGCCAGCAAGTGGCGGTCGCGCTGGCTCTCGACCACACCATTGACGTCACGCACGCAGATATAGGCCGCACTGTCGGTTCGCGGGTTGCGGATCAGGCTGTCGATGCGGGCGACAGCCTGCGTCATGTCGATGGCACTTATGGGAACACCGAGCACGCGAAAATGCTCGGGCTCCGGCGCTGAGACGAAGGGCTCGTTGTCATCAGCGAAATGAATCATGTTCCAGCTTTCTGGTCAGAGCACAGGCCGTGCTCGCGAAACCACGCATGGGTTCGGGCGATACCATCCTCGAGGTCGATTCGCGGCTGCCAGCCGGTAGCGGCAAGGCGCGAGGTATCGAGCAGCTTTCTGGGGGTGCCGTCGGGCTTGCTGGTGTCGAAGTCGAGCTCGCCCGCAAAGCCGGTCACTTGAGCAATCGTGCGCGCGAGCGCTTCGATGGTGAGATCGCTGCCGCAGCCGACATTGATCGCGATGGGCTCGTCATAGGCCTGCAAGAGGTGCGCACAGGCATCGGCCAAGTCATCGACGTGCAGGAATTCACGCCTGGGCTTGCCCGTACCCCAGATGGTGATCGACGGTGCGCCTGCGCGCGCCGCCTCGTCGAAGCGCCGGATCAGCGCCGGCAGGACATGGCTGGTCTCGAGATCGAAATTGTCGAACGGCCCGTAAAGGTTGGTCGGCATGGCCGCGATCCAGCGCCGGCCATGCTGCTCGCGGTAAGCACGCACCAGGCGTACCCCGGCGATCTTCGCCAAAGCGTAGGCGTCGTTGGTCGGCTCGAGCGGGCCGGTGAGCAGATACTCCTCCCGGATAGGCTGCGGGCACTCCCGCGGGTAGATGCAAGACGAGCCCAGGAACAGCAGCCGTTCCACATCGACATGATGCGCGCTTCGCATCAGATGCGTCTGGATCAGCAGGTTCTGCTCGAGGAAGTCGACCGGATAGGTCTTGTTGGCGAGAATGCCGCCGACCTTCGCCGCTGCGATGATCACCACATCCGGTCGGTTCGCCCGCATCCAGGCGTCGACCGCAGCAGCGTCCGTGAGATCGAGCTCACGCCTTCCTGCCACGAGGACGGTCACCGGCTCACGCGCCAGCCGCCGGACCAGCGCCCTGCCGACCATGCCGTTATGGCCGGCGACAAAGACTCGTCGGCCGTCGAGCGCGAAGCGTGCCTCGCTCACTCCGCTGCCTCATGCATTACGCGGTCTTCGTTGGGGGCTACCGCGCGTCGCGCTACTTGAGCCTGTTGGGCATCATTCGGCCGCCTCATGCATCACGCGCCCGCTGGCCCGTTCGCGGCACAAGCTGGCGAGGTCGGCCTGGACCATGTCCTTGACGAGGTCGGCGAAGCGGGTGGTGGGTTGCCAGCCGAGGTGTTGCCTGGCCTTGGTCGCGTCGCCCTTGAGGTGGTGGACCTCGAGCGGGCGGAAATAGGCGGGGTCGACCTGGACCAGGGTCTTGCCGGTGGCCTGGTCGATGCCGGTCTCGGCCTCGCCCTCGCCCTGCCAGCTGATGGTCTTGCCGGTCTCGGCGAAGGCGCGGGTGATGAAGTCGCGCACCGTGTGCGCCTCGCCGGTGGCCAGGACCCAGTCGTCGGCGGTGTCGTGCTGGACGATCCGCCACATCCCCTCGACGTAGTCGCGCGCATGGCCCCAGTCGCGCAAGCTGTCGAGATTGCCGATGTAGAGCCGTTCCTGCAGGCCGAGCTCGATCGCGGCCACCGCGCGGCTGATCTTGCGGGTGACGAAGGTCTCGCCGCGGAGCGGGCTCTCGTGGTTGAAGAGGATGCCGTTCGAGGCATGCAGCCCGTAGGCGTCGCGGTAGTTCTTGGTGATCCAGTAGGCGTAGAGCTTGGCCGTGGCGTAAGGGACTTTGCGGCAGGAACGGCGTCGTCTCGTCCTGCGGTGCCGGGGCGGCGCCGTACAGCTCCGACGTGCTCGCCTGATAGAAGCGGGTCTTCTGCTCCATTTTGAGAATGCGGATGGCTTCGAGCAGCCGCAGCGTGCCGATGCCGTCGGCATTGGCCGTGTACTCGGGCGTCTCGAAGCTCACCTTGACGTGGCTTTGCGCCGCCAGGTTGTAGATCTCGTCGGGCTGCACCTCCTGCACCACCCGGATCAGGTTGGTGGCGTCGGTGAGGTCGCCGTAATGCAGGATCAGATGCCGGTTCTGCTCGTGCGGATCCTCGTAGAGATGGTCGATCCGGCCGGTGTTGAACGACGACGAGCGCCGCTTCAGCCCGTGCACCACGTAGCCCTTGCCCAGCAGCAGCTCCGCCAGATAGGCCCCGTCCTGCCCGGTGATCCCGGTGATCAGCGCGGTTTTAGCCATGGGCGCTATCGTCCTTCGGACTACTTCCGAGCACCGACGACCGAACATGCTCAGGCCCAATATTCCAGAAAAAGAAAAAGAATCTTCAATGCCGGCGCAGCCGGCAAACTTCTGCATACTCATTCCGCCGCCCTCGCCAGGCCCGGCTCCTGCTCGAGCAGGCCGCGGAAGTAGGGAATCGCCCGCTTCAGCCCCTCCTCCAGCGGCACCGTCGGCTGCCAGCCCAGCACCTCCCTGGCCTGGGCGATGTCCGGCTGGCGCTGCAGCGGGTCGTCCTCGGGCAGGGGCTCGGTGACGATGGTGGAGCTCGAGCCGGTCAGGTTGATGACCTTCTCGGCCAGCTCGCGAATGGTGAACTCGCCCGGGTTGCCGAGATTGATCGGCCCGGTGATCGCGTGGGGGGTGTTCATCAGCCGGATCAGGCCCTCGACCAGGTCGTCGACGAAGCAGAAGGACCGCGTCTGGCTGCCGTCGCCGTAGAGCGTGATCGGCTGGCCCATCAGCGCCTGCATGATGAAGTTGGAGACCACGCGGCCGTCATGCGGGTGCATGCGCGGGCCCGTAGGTGTTGAAGATGCGGGCGATCTTGATGCCCAGATCGTGCTGCCGGCGGTAGTCGACGAAGAGCGTCTCGGCACAGCGCTTGCCCTCGTCGTAGCAGGCGCGCGGCCCGATCGGGTTGACGTTGCCGCGGTAGCTCTCGGGCTGCGGGTGCACGGAAGGGTCGCCATAGACCTCCGACGTGGAGGCCTGCAGGATCTTCGCCTTGGTCCGCTTCGCCAGGCCCAGCATGTTGATGGCGCCCAGCACCGACACCTTGGTCGTCTGCACCGGATCGCGCTGGTAGTGAATGGGCGACGCCGGGCACGCCAGATTGTAGATCTCGTCGACCTCGACATAGAGCGGAAAGGTGATGTCGTGGCGCAGCAGCTCGAAGCGCGGCTCGTCCAGCAAATGCGCCACGTTCATCCGCCGCCCGGTGAAGTAGTTGTCCACCGCCAGAACCTCGTGACCCGCAGCCAACAGCCGCTCGCAGAGGTGGGAGCCGACGAAACCGGCACCGCCAGTGACCAGGATGCGCTTGGTCAAGAGGGTCATGAGCTTCCCATCCTCGGTGATCGACAGACAGCGCACATCATGATGCCGCCCGCACCTTTCCGAACAATAGCACCCGTGCTCGGCTGTAGCGCGAAACGCCCAAGAGACACCAAGCAGTATACCCATCATCGGACGGTTGGCTGCGAACCGCCCGCGCCAAACGGGAGGATTGGGTTCGGGCACCCTTGCTGCACAACCGCCCGGCTGCTCCGGCCTGCATCGCCAGGGCCTCGAGTGCCCCGCTCAAGGCCTGCTGGAGCGCAGCCACCACGCCATCTACCACGCCGAACGGCCCGGAGGCCCAGCCGCGCCACCTGCCGGCTTGCACGATGCCGCTTGCCTGCGGCGGCAAAGCAACAGCACCTTCCTCAAGTACTGGCGCACTCAAGACCGTCGATCGCGCAACTGACACATCGCACCGGCTATTGGATACTGTATCCATATTGCAACATCGCTCGACCTGGATCGCAGCCAACCGCTCGAAACCCGCATTCCGATGCATCCTCGATTGACGGACGCGCACTCGCAATGGTTCCGCATGGCCGCTCCATCTCGACAAAAGTGCGCCAGGGCCCCCAAAAGCGGGCGAAAACCCGAGTGTCAGCGCCGGTTATCGACCGACCTGAGAAATACGCACTAAACTCCTACGCTCATTGAGCTTAACCCTCAGGTTGAGCGTTGCAAACCATTTGTTTATCAATTATTCCGAAAAAACTACGATCCACGTTCGCCTAATGAGTTTGCATAGATCTGTCGCAGCATTATTGCGTATTCGCGTGCGTTAAATCGGCAACAGTACTTGTGACGTGCTGCCGCGCCCAAGGCCAAGCGCCGCTCTGGCTGATCGATCAACGTGCAAAGCGCGTTGGTCAACTCGTCGATACTGCCGGGCCGAACGAGCAGCGCCTCGGTGTCCGGCTCGACCGCCTCGAGGTGCGCTCCAACGGGGGTGGTCACGATGGCGAGGCCGTGTGCCATCGCCTCGAGCAGCGACATCGCCTGCCCCTCCGCATGCGACGGCAAAACGAAGATGTCGGCCTCGCGGCAGCGCTCGTAAACCTGCTCATGGCTGACCCAGCCAACCACCTCGCACCGCTCGGCGAGCCCGGCCGTCGCGATTGCTTGCCGAAACCGCGATAGCTCACCGCCGCCGGCCAGGACGAGGCGCCAATCACGGCAACGAAGCGCCGGGCGGCCCAGTGCCTCCAGCAACTCCGGCACTCCCTTGCGATCGTCGAGATGGCCGAGGAAGATCAACCGTGTCGGGCCAGCGCGCCCGCGCCGATCCGGAGGTTGCCCAGGGTCCGGCACGGCGTTGTGCAAGACGAGCACCCGCTCTGCGCCAACGCCGAGCCGACCTTCGACGGTTTCTCGATCCCTTTCGCCGAGCACGACGACCCGCCTCGCCCGACGAAACATCCCAGCGATCCGGCGCCGCAGCCATGCCGGGCGCCGCGCCAGGTCGGCCGCGTAGTCGTAGTCGTGCAAATGCACGATGGTGGCGATCCGCAAGGCCCGGGCAAGCTCGCTCATCAACAGCTTGCGCAGGGTGCTGCCGCGCCCGGCCACGTTAATGTGCAAGAGGTCGGGCCGGCGCCAGGCCAGCCCGGCAAGCGCCTTTGCCATGTGCAGCGGTGACCAGGCGAGATGCCCCGGGCCACGCCCATCGACGACCCACCAGCGTGGCGCCCCGGCGCTGTCGGCCCAACCTTCGGTCGCATACATCATCATGCGGCCGATACCGCCGGCCTCGAAGCCGCCCGGCATCGCAATCGCCACACGGGGCGCCGGTGCAGCGGTCACTTCTGAGGCGTCGGCCGTGCCAGCCTCAGCGGACGGCTGCCGAGCGATCGAAACGTCGCTCACGCGGCCACGCCCGGCACCGCAGCGGCGGAAGCGCGACGCAACGGCGGCTTGCACGCCGCGAGCCGGCACCATAAACGCGACCCAATGCTCGCGCGTGCCCACTTCCCCAGATCCGCAAGGTAGATTTTGGCCGATACCGCCTCGCCGCTCCGCTCGCTCCTCTGGTCGGGCCTCGAGACAGTCGGCACGTTGCTGATTGGGCTCTTGTCCGTCATCGTCATCGCGCGCTTGATCGGACCGATCGATTTCGGCCTCGCGGCCATTGGCCTAGGGCTTACCCTGGTCTTCATCGTCTTCATCTCCAGCCTCGTGCATGACGGCCTGGTCCGCAGCCCGGACTACAGTGAGCGGCAGCTTGATTCGGCCTTCACTTTCTCGCTCCTCGCCGGGGCCGCAGCGGCGGCCGGGCTCGGCCTCCTCGCCTGGCCCCTCGCCAGCCTCTTCGACGAGCCGGGCCTCGCCCTGGTCCTGCTTTGCTTCCTGCCAATGGTGCCGCTGGGCGCGCTCACCGCTCCCCTCATCGCCGAGCGCCGACGGATGCTCGACTTTCGCACGCTCGGCCGTCAGCAATTGCTCACCCGCTCGATCGGGCTCGCCATCGGGATCGCCTTGGCGGCGGGGGGTGGCGGCGTCTGGAGCGTCGTGGCCCAGCAGCTTACCGGCAGCGGGCTGCTCTTTGTCATGCTGACCATCAAACGCCGCGGCCTGCCCCGGCTGCGCATCGACTGGCGGGCCTTGCAGCCGATCTTGCAGTTCTCCCAATACATCGCCTGGACGGGCCTCGTCGTGCAGCTGACCGAGCGCCTGTTCCTGACGCTCGTGGGGTATCTATACGGGCTCAATGCCGCCGGACAATGGGCGGTGGCGAGCCGGCTGGTAGAGAACATCACGATTGTGCTCACCCAGCTCATCTATCATGTGGCGCTGGCCCACATGGCGCCGTTTCGCGCTACGCGGGACAAGCTAGCCGAGATCGCCACCATCAGCCGCGACATGCTGATCCTCGTGGCACTGCCGGGTCTTGTCGCTGTAGTTGCGGCCATAGAACCGCTGGTGGCGCTGCTCTTTGGCGAGGGCTGGGCCGACGTGCCGGGCCTGATCGCCTGGATGCTACTGGGTGCGCTCTTCGCGCTGCGCCGGCTGTTCGCACAAGTCGCATTGAATGTGCTCGGCCGGTCAGGGACGACATTCGCCGCGCTCACCAGCGAGAGCGGCACCGCCCTGGCACTCCTCACTTTGCTCTCACCGGTAGGCGTCATGGGTGCCGCACTGGCCCGCGGCCTCTCCTTCGCCGTTAGCTGGCTGGTCATCTTTCGGCGCTCGGCGGCGCTGCTCGGCATTCGCTTCACGACCGAGGTCGCCGAGATGGCGGTCGATCTCGTGGTCGCCTTGGCCGCCATCTCGTTGACCACGTTCCTGTTTCGTGACGTCGCCTTCGCCAATGACTTGACCGCCATTCTGTGCCGCGGCGCGCTCGGCGGCGGCCTCGCTCTGGCCAGCCTCGCCGTGTTGCGGCTCGCGGTAGCGCGCCAGCTGATCACGTGGCTGCGCGAGGCCATCCGCAAAAGCTGAGCCGCCCGCGGCATCGGGCGCTTGCAAGCACAACGCTCAATCCTGTCTGTGGCCGGCAATCGCTTGGGCATAGACCTCCAGCGTCGCGGCTGCCACGGCATCGGGTGACATCACGCCCCTGGCCGCAGCCATGGCCGCGACGGCGCATTCCTGGCGCAAGGCGGGCGCTTCCAGGAGACGGGCGATCGCCGCCGCCAGGGCCGTGGCATCGCCCGGTGGCACGAGCAAGCCCATGCCGGTCTCGCGCACCAGCTCGCCGAGCTCGCCCACCTCGCTGGCGACCACTGGCCGCGCAAACGCCATGGCCATGGCCGCCACCCCGCTCTGTGAGGCCTCTTCGTAGGGCAGGATCACCGCATCCGCCGCTCGAAAGAGATCAGCCACCGCAGCATCGGGCACGTAGCCGCGATGCAGCTCGACCCAGGCCTGCTGCTCCAGGATTGGGCCGAGTCGGTCGAGCTCGGGTCCAGCGCCGGCGATGACCAAACGCAACGACGGATGCCGGCCGACCAGCTGCTCGGTGGCCTCGACCAGCACGGCCAGTCCCTTGTAGGCCATCGCCCGTCCGAAAAAGAGCAGCCGCTGGGCGTCATTGGTCGACGCTGCCGGGCTCGACGCTGCCGAGGTCGAAGGCGAAGGCGCTGGCCCTGGTCCGACACCTGCCAACCGCGCATGCCGGTCGAGGATCGGGTGCGCCACGACATGCACGCCGCCCGCCGGTCGCACGCCCGTGGCGACCAGGGCGTCGCGCAGGCCCTGGCCATGGACGATCAATGCATCGGCGGCGCGGCGGAAACGACGGACGCTGGCAATCGGCACCCGCCGGCTCTGCACATCACCTGGGTGGTAGACCACGTCGTGGACCGTGACGACCAGCGGGAAGTGTCGCAACCAGGGCAAAGCCAGCAGCAGCCAGAGCACGCTGTCGCCAAGAAAATGCACGACATCCGGGGCGAAGCCGTGCAACCGGGCAATGATGCGGCGGGCGAGCAAGAGATTGCGCGGATCGCGATGGCGGGGCCATGGCAGGGGGCAGAGCACCGCTCCATCGCCGAGATCGGCGCGGTAGCGCTCGACCCAATCCTCCGGCGCCAGAACGAGAACGTCGGCGACCTCGGCCAAGCCACGCACCACCGCCGCGGCATACTCGTCCGGGCCGGTCGGCAAGCAGGCGACCCGGAGCCGCGGCTGCTGCGACTGCAGCGACACGCTCACCCGCGGTAGTACTTTCCGGTGCTCTGGTAGTAGCTCATGTACTCGTCGGGTGCCATGCGGCTGTAGCGGCCGACATTCACCCGGTTGAGGATCAAGCCCTTCAATGGCAGGCCGATGCTCCGGATCTCACGCAACGCAGCGCCCACGGCGCGCCGCTGCGTCTTGCTGGCGCGCACCACGAAGAGCAGCGTGTCGGCCAAGCCCGAGACGACCGCCTGGTCATTGACCGCGAGGACCGGTGGCGTGTCGATGATGATCACGCCATAGCGCTTGCGTGCCTCGGCCAGGAGCTCGCTCATGGCGGGCGAGCCGAGGAGCCGCACAGTCTGATCGGTGTGCCGTTGCGCCGGCAGGATGTCGAGACCGGTATCGGCGTCGCGCATGATGGCGTCGCCCAGCGCGTGGTCGCGCGTCGTCAAGAGATCCACCAGGTCGACCTTGGGCGGCGTCGCGCGCTTGGCGAAATACTCGAAGATCGTCCGCTTGCGCAGGTCGGCATCGATCAGCAGCACCGACGCACCCAGCCGCGCCAGATGGGTGGCGAGGCTGACTGAGACGAGACTCTTGCCTTCGTCCGGCACCGCCGAGGTAATCGTGATGACCGTCGGTCGTCCCGGCTGCGGCAAGCCGGATGGCGGGAAGAGGCGCAACGCCACGCGCTGCATCGCCTCGGCATAGATCACCGTCTCCAGCTCGTGCGCCTGCTGGTCCTGCAGGACCGTTCGATGCTGCACCTCGGGCAGCGTGCCATAGACGGGCAGCCCGGCCTCGGCCTCGAGCTGGTCGCCGGTGTCGAACTGTCGCCGGATCGCCTCGCGACCGATGGCAAGCGCCAGGCCGGCGGCGAGCGAGCCCATCGCGGTGAAGCCCAGGACCAGGATCGAGCGACGCCCGTCGGGCTTCGACGGCGGCCGCGCCGGCGTCACGATGCGCGCCGGCGAGCGCAGCAGATGCTGCTGCTCGGTCGCCCGCTGAAACCGTGCGAGTAGATCCTCGTAAGTGCGTCGGGTGGTCTCGGAGCGGCTCTGGAACTGGTCGAGCTGGACCTGTGCCGTGGTGTTGCGACCGAGCGTCGCCTCGAGCCGATCGAGCTGGCTGCGCAAATCGTCGACCCGCGTCTGGGCCACCTCCCGCTCCGCGTTAATCTGCTCGACCAAACGCTGACGCTCGCCCCCCAAGCTACGCTGGATGTCAAGAAGCTCGGCCCGGGCATTGATCATCGTCGGATGACGATCGCCGAACAGGGTCGCGAGCTCGGCCACCCGCCGATTGAGCTCGGCCTCCTGCCCGCGCAGCTCGGTGATCACCGGCGAGGTGCCGGATTCGGAGAGGGTGTCGATGCCGCCCTGCAGCTGGCCGGCGCGGGCCGCGGCGCGCGCCAGATCCGCCTCGGCGAGCGACAGCTCACGGGACAGCTCGACATAACGAAGCTCGGCGCCGGAGCTGCCCTGCACCTCGAGCAGCGCCTCCTCGGTCTGGTACTTGTTGGCGGCGCGCTCGACCTCGGCGAGCTCGGCGCCCACCGCCTCGACGCGCTCGCGCAGATAGTCCGCCGTCTGGGTGAGCATGTCGCGCTGCGAGCCGACCAGCTCCTCGAGGAAGACGGCCGCGATCTCGTTGGTCACCGTTGCCGCCAGCACAGGCGATTCGTCCCGATAGGAAATCGAGATGACGAACGCCAAGGGGTCCCGGTAGATGGCGAGCTTGTCGCGAAACTCCTCCAGCATCGTTGCCATGCTGGTTCGCCGCGTCCCGCTATCGACACTTGGCGGCGCTGCGGCCACGGCACCGCTCGGCGCGCTGCTCTCGTCACCGAGCAGGTCGCCCGCCAGGGCATCCAAACGCAACGTCATGGCATCGCCGAGAGCACCAAGCGCGGCCAGCGCGCGCTCGACCAAGCCGGGCTCTGCTCGGGTCGGCGTGAGCTGCAGCCGATCGATCACGGTGCGCGCGATATTGTCCGACCCCAACAGCCGCAGATGCGTTTCCATCTCGGCCGCGCTGATCCCGCGCGGCCCGAAATCCAGTCCCTCGCGGAGATTGCCGAACTCGGTCTCGTCGCGCTCGACGATGACCTCGGTGTAGGCGGTATAGTAGTCCGGCAGGTTCTTTAGAACGACTGCAGCTGCGCCAGTGCAGATCAGCCCGACCAGCGCCACTAACCACCAGTTTCGCAGGACGGCGTGCAACAGCCAGTCGAAATTAATGCCGGCATTCCATTCGGATTGCTTGCCGATCGGCGTCACGGGCTGCCCGACGACACCATCACCGTCGGGCCTGCGGGCTGGCTGGGCACCCCGTGAGGCCGCGATGATTTGTTTGCTGTCCGGATCGCTCAACAACGGTCGCCCAAGCTAAATCCTAACGGCCTGTCGAGTGGCGACTGCCAGCCGCAACGTTGGCGAATCAACCAAGCGGGCTACCACGTTCCAACGACAGAAATATGAGCCGTTTGCGACACATTCGCAACCTACCACACACAACAGGGTATTGCTTCGAGGTGCATGTGCAAAGCAGCATATGGACACGGTCCAAACACTTTTTTCGTCATGCCGCGAACACTCGGCGCGCTTCGCCTCAGGCATTGGTCGCGACGTGCCTGTCGTCGACCGGACGGGTTGTCATCGCCGTCGCGATGGCCGCCAAGACCCATGAGAACGTCGACGGCTCTGCCAAATCGGATTCGACAATGTTGCGCAGCAGGTAGATCGGAATGAAGTAGACGGCGAAAAGGGCGGCCGGCGTCGCTTCTCGCGTCAGCTGGGCGAGGGCGCGGGCGAGACCGAGAACGAGAAATAGCGTGACGACGATTGGCCCGGCCACGCCGACGCCGAGCCATAGCTCGAGATACCCGTTATGCGCATTGGGAATGCTCCAGACAAGCGCCTCCATGGTGTAGGCATTGACCCAATCGATGGTGAAGAACACCGCGAAACCATAGCCGAGCCAGGGGCTATGGCCGATCTGCTGCCAGACGAACTCCCATAACGGCACGCGCCCGGTAAGCGTCGGATCGCGGTCGAGAACAGCGAAGACCATGTCGGCGCTCAGCAGGGCGGCCATCACCACGAAGCAGGCTGCACCGATGCCGAGGAGCATCAGGACAGTTGCCTGTCGACCGGGCAAGGCGAGGATCGCCGTAACGAGACGAATCATCGCAAGCCCGGCCAGGATGACCATGGCAGTAGCCGAGCCAGTCGGCACGGCGAGCACCCCGCAGAGGCCGAGCCCGAGGCCCGCAGCCCAGCGCGGCATCAAGCGGCACTGCCAAGCGGTCAGGAGTAAGATGCCCGACATCGCTAGATGCTGGCCGAGCACGTTCTTGTGCGAAAAGACGCCGCGCAACAGCAATTGGTTGTCGAACTCCATAAAAGCTATGCTCGGCAGGAACACCGCGAAGGCCACGGTTAGCAGCAGGTTGCTCAGCGAGAGCCAGGCGAGTCTGGCCAGGAGCGCGCGCGGGTCATACGCGACGACCAACCAAAGAGCGATCAACGTGTAGGCGGTGGTCACCAGCGCCCGGCGCAGCGAGATGGCCGGGTCGACCGACCAGGTGACGCTGCTCCACATCAAGACGAGAAAGAGGCCGAGAAACGGCAGGCGCAGGAAGCTCTCGATGACCTCCCGCGCCCTGATCAAGCAAACGACAGCCGCGAGCGGCAGGCTCGGCAGCACGAAGAGGCGCAAGAACGCCTCCTGTGCAGCGTCGAGCCTCGCGGTCGTTCCCATCACCAGCACGATATAGACGGCACCGGTCGCGAGAAACAACCAGCCGACGGCGACCAAGTCGCGCAACTGCGCGCGCCAGCCGATCAGATCACCAGTTGCGGTGCGGCCTGCAGCCTGCATGCGTGACTCACTCAGCTTTTCGCGGCAAAGGGTCGGAGGCGCACCGCGCGCGGCCGCTTAACGACCCGGATCGACGCGACCTCGATCACACCGCCATCGCCCTGACCGTCCAGTATGGGCAGCCATCCGGCGGTGAATCCTCCGTCGTCCGGCGAATCACCTCCGTCGCATTCGCGTCTGCGAGCTTCGGAATGCGCGACGGCCGCGCCTTGCCGCGCAGCAACCCGTCGACACCCACCTCGACGCAACGTTCTTACCACCGCCAGATCGAGACCTCGCCGAGACCGATCCGCCGACTGTTCTTGTTGGTGCCGACCCGGTCACCGGTCATGAGGACTACCTGCACCCTGCAGACATGCTTTTGAGGACTCTTGCGGTCGGCGACGATCGCTGCCAGTCGCGCATGATCCGCAGGCGAGACGAAAAGTCCGAGATCCCCTCACCTCGGGAGAGTGTAGCGCTACCGCCTCGGATGTCAAAGACTTGCCACTAAGGCATCTGAGCATCACGCAACACGCTCTGATAGTATACCGTGAAGGATGAGCAAAACGAAGGCAGCAAAAAATTATTTCCGCTTAGCATCAGCCGAGTTGCCAAAGAGTTCAGCGAGTGCCTCACCCAATCGATGATGCGTGTAAGCACTGATGTGTCGATGGCCATTCGGCACGTGAGCCATTTCGTTGGCCGTGCCGTCAGCAAGATAGTCCTCAAAGGAAAGAACGTAGTCGAATGACGACAAAACCGCACTGCGTGTTTCCGGCTCTAGAGAACTATGCACTGTGTTTTTTCCAACAACGGCCGGAATGTCAACCAGCACGCTGATCGCCTCATTCTCCTGGCCAAGTCTCGCGATGCGGTTCAGGAGTTTGATCACCAATGCTTGCTCGGTCTCAGTGACCCCGCCATCAGCAACTGCCTGTTCCAGAGCAGTCGATGGCGTCGACGCTTTATCAATGCCGTCTCTGGCACGCCGGATCGAACGCACTTTAAAATACCGCCATACCGCATTGAATACATAAGAGTAGGCATACGAGTTTTCGCTGAGCCATTTGACGCCAGGAACTGCATTCACGAACTCCAGAATATCAGTCCCCGGAGCGTAATAAAAAGAGACAGGCGAAAGCGCTTCAGCATTCACCTGAAATAGCCCAGCACGCATGCTATCTGAATAATCGTTGGCAAAGAAAGCTACAATGACAATATCTGGATCGTAGCGAAGGCCTTCGTTTTCGAGGAATGCCAGTTGCTCCGCGGTTCCCATACCGGAAACGCCTGTGTTCAATACTTCTGCACTAAATCCCCTGCTTTGTAGCTCACGCTCCAGGATACTAGCAAACGTATCTTCTTGATTGACCTCAAATCCAACGGTGTGTGAATCGCCGAGCACAAGGACGCGCAAAAGGCCCTTCGGTTTCAGGTATCGATAATCTTGTTTGTCTCGGAAGCCCTTGTTATTTGTCTCGAACCGCCATCGACCATCTACGCTTTGATGCCAGAATACTGTATTCGGTGTCATGCTACGTAGAACATAGGGGCCGTACTGTGCCTCTGCATGGTTGCGCGGGAAAAGAACGATGGCATGCCCTAACGCGATACGTAATCCGAACTCGATTGCAATGAGCGCGAAGCTGATTGCGACTAGAAGGATCACGATATTGCCTAGCCAAACGCTAGCTTTTCCCTTCATCATAGTACAGTACATCTCCTTTAGTCGGCTTATATACTTGCGCCCGTTCGTTGAGCCTTTTCATCTTTTGCGAAGAAGATGCGCAATCGATTTGCAGAGGGCTCGCGTCTCACCATCTGGCAAGCGTCATCATATAGCAAGAAAGGCAGGGTCTTTCCTTCCTCAAGAATTTCGGTGCTACGACACCGCTTTAACCCTTCCTTGCTTCTGCCGGACTGTGCTGACGGCAAAGCTGCGACGCGGTGCCGTGCCGGACGTGCCGCACTACGTCACCCAGTTGGCAGCGGGTTAGCTTGCTTCATGCCCCGGGGAGAGCCTCGAGGCAAGCGCATGAGCACCGATGGGCTGTTCTCGAGCTGTGATCGCGCCAGATTGCAGCGGCGATCGTCATCGGCGCTTGCTCGGGGTCGAATTTGTTGGAAATCGGGCGTACTCTGTCTGTCGGCTTGAAGTTCATTGCGTGTCCCTCCCTCGTGCCGCGAGCTGCGGCGGCTGCGGCCTGAGCCGATCAAGAGCACGATGAAGACGGCATCAGTCAGCACGAACAACCATCCAAAGACAACGAAGTCGCGCAGCTGCGCGCGAGAGCGAATCCCCTATTCCCCATATGACGCCTCTTTTTGCTGAAGCGCGGTGCCGATTCCGCTAGACTATTCAGCATGATAGAGGCGACAGGGCGGGCGTGGAATGGCGAACGCGAAGGGTGAAAGCCAAGAGCCTCATTTGAGGCTCGGTTTCGACCGCCGGATCAAGCTCGAATTCCACGGTGCCCGCATCTCTTCCGACGGTGGTCTGCTCGCCTATCGCGAACTGGACGACGCGCTTGGTCTCACGGATCTCGCCGCATCCGTCCTCGGCGATGGTCGACGTGGCAGGAATATCCGCCACAAACAGCCGAGCCTCGTTCGTCAGGCGGTTCTCGGTCGTCTCGCCGGCTACGAGGACGTCAACGACGCTGAACGGCTGGCCCATGATCCGGTCATGCGCGCTATCGTCGGCCGTGACGGTCTGGATCGCGATGCCGCATCCAGCAGCCAGATGGGACGCTTCGAGACCGAATGGCTGGCGACCGATCACAACCTGAAGGCTCTCGCCGATCTTTGCGGCGCATGGATCGACCGTGTCCATGACCGCAAGCCGCCGGACGGCATCATTCTCGACATGGATAGCTCGGTGAGCCCGACCTATGGCGCGCAGGAAGGCACCGCCTACAATGGCCACTTTGCCTGCACCTGTTATCACCCGCTGTTCCTGTTCAACCAGTTCGGCGACCTCGAGCGCAGCCTCCTTCGTCCCGGCAATGCGCACAGCGCCGAGGACTGGCGCCTTGTCCTCGAGCCGGTGATCGCGCGGTATCGAGAGCGGGGCATCGATCTCTACTTCCGCGCCGATGCCGCCTTCGCCAAGCCCGAACTCTACGAACTCCTGGAGGCCGAAGGCATCCGCTACGCCATCAGGCTGCCAGCCAATCGCGTGCTCCAGGAGCATATCGCGGACTTGCTGACGCGACCGGTGGGGCGACCGCCCAACAAGCCGCAGGTTTTCTTTGCCAGCTTCAGCTACCAGGCGCAAAGCTGGAGCCAGCGGCGCCGGGTGGTCGCCAAGGTCGAATGGCATCGCGGCGAACTCTATCCGCGTGTCGGCTTCATCGTCACCAATCTGACGCGCCCGAATCACCGGGTGGTGAAGTTCTACAACGGCCGTGGCACTGCCGAGCAATGGATTCGCGAGGGCAAGAACGCGATCCGCTGGACCCGGCTGTCATGCCGAGCCTTCAGGCACAGTGCCGTGCGGCTCCAGCTTCATGCACTGGCCTACAATCTGGCCAACTTCATGCGTGCCCTGGCCCTGCCCGAGCAGGTCGAGCATTGGTCGCTGACGACGCTCCGCGAGAAGCTCGTGAAGATCGGTGCCCGGATCGTGCGCCATGGACGGTACGTCGTGTTCCAACTGGCCGAGGTGGCGGTGCCGCGCGGGCTGTTCGACGAGATCCTGCAACGGATCGATCGGCTCCGGCCGCAGCCACCGCCGTTCCAGGCATGAGGGGAAGATCACGAAATGCGGCTCAATCCCACAGGTGACGTGCGCCCGAATTCCCAGCAAACGGCTTCTTGGCTGCCGCAACGGGCTCGACCCGAGCCGTGAAGTCATTTTCCCGTAGCACCAGTGCGGCTGTTGCGCCGAGATGGGCTTCCTCACAACGTCATGGGGCCTATCATCACGCTGAATCTGGCGTCAAATGGCTGATGTCGGTTACAGCCTGATTCGGCAAGTGGCATTGAGGCTTGCTCGCTCGCTGGTCCGCAACTAAGCCATAGGCAATTAACCTGCTCCAACACGGTTTATCAGCCCCTTGCGTAATGGCTAATCTCATTCGTTCGAGCAAATATCTGGCTTGGCGCTGGTGGCGCGAAGCCATCTTCGCGCGGTGGCGCGTTTGGCGGGCGAAAGCACGCTTCGAACGTCGCGTCGTCGAAAAGCGCATCGAAGGCGTCCATTGTCAGTTTCTCATCGCCAACCCGACTGGTGAGGCTTGGTATGGCGCTACCGACGACCATCAAAGCCTCGAATTGAGGTTCGTGCGTGAGCGGATGTTGCGCTCGGGCATGACCATATTCGAGGTTGGCGGCCACCACGGCCATGACACGATGGCGCTCGCGAGCTGGGTCGGTCCCGAAGGGCGCGTGATCGTGTTTGAGCCCGTGCCCGAAAATGCCGAGGTGATCCGTCAAAACTGTGAGCTGAACGGGCTCGGCAATGTCGAGGTCGTGCAAGCTGCCGTCGGCGCGACGCCGGGCACCGGACGAATAAGCGGCCAAAGCAATGGCAAGATCGTTGGTGGTCGCAGTGGTCAAGGCATCGACATCGACGTCACCACTCTCGACATTTATTGCACCAAGAACAACGTCTACCCGAATCTCGTCAAGATCGACGTCGAAGGCTACGAGGTCGACGTCCTGGCGGGGGCATCACAGGTGCTGAGCCGAAGGCCGCAACTGCAGATTGAGGTCCATGCCGACCAGCTGCCCGACTTCGGGCACAGGCCCGAGGATATTTGGTCCTTCCTCGATCCGATGAACTACGAGGTGTGGGTACAACGGCACGATCTGGAGCAACCAGTGCCGGCGACCGCTGCGCACTTGCCGCCCAACTCGTCGATGCTGCCAGGCCGATCCCATCTCTATCTCGTCGATCGGGAACTCTCTGCCGCAGCATAGACGGCGAGATGGGCAAGCGCCACGGTCGCCGCCGACATCGGCCCTTGCGCCGCAGCTCTTGCCGCCTCGCCACAATCGGCACTAGGTGAGGACCAGCCCGCATTCTCTGCGTAAACGCCCGATCTCAAGCGCTTTATTGAGGAACGGGTGCCAAGAAGGGCTTTGCCCGGCGGCCCGGCGGCCTGCTAGACAATCGGGGGGGCCGATCCGCAGCGCGCGCCGGTCGACCACGATCGCGAGGCTCGTTTGTGCCTCGCTCGTGCCCACCGACAGCGGAGTGAGCCATGCGAGGCGGCGAAGGGCCGGCGGCAGCGGCAACCGTGCTTGACGCAGATCGAGCGAGCGGTGGTATGCCCGAAGCATTGCCGGCACGGCTCGATCCCGAGACCCCGCTCATCCTCGACTTCGACGAGACCTACTGGCTGCGCAACTCGACCGAGGTGTTCCTCGCGGGCGTCCGCCCGGCTTGGCTCGCCGCGTTCGTGCTCCGGCTGATCGAGGTGCTGCGGCCATGGCGGTTCCTGCCGGGCCCGGACAAGGATCATGTCTGGCGTGACTGGACCCGGGTGAACGCCGTCATCCTGCTCTTTCCCTGGTCGCTGGCCCTCTGGCGGCGCCGCGCGGTCGCACTCGGGCCGCGCTGGCTCAATCCGGTGCTGGCAGAGCTGGTCGAGCGTGTGCCAGCCGACCGGCGATGGCTCGTCAGCAACGGCTTTCGCCCGATCGTTGCGCCGCTGGTCGATGCCTTGCCGGCATCGGCCAGGCTCGAGCTCCTGGCATCACCCTTGCTTCGCGGCTTCGCCTGGCGGCGGCGCGGCAAGCGGGCGATCGTCGAGGCGGCGCTCGGCCCGGCAACGCTCGAGAAGGCCGTGGTCGTCACCGACAATGACGAGGATGCCGAGCTGCTGGCCGCTGGCCGGCCACGCGGTGCACCACAAATGGCCCGACGCAAGCTACGAGCCGGCGCATGCCGACGCCTACCTGCCGTTCTACTACATGGAGCGCATCAAGCGGCCAGGTGCCAGCCATCTGCTCAATGTGGTGCTCAAGGACGAATTGATCCTGCTCTTCCTGATCTACCTCTGGGCAACCCCGTCGCTCGCCGTGCTGCTGGCCATCCTCGTGCTCCACGCCTCGTTCTGGGTGATCTACGAGATCCTCTATGTCGAGAACGACCGTGTGGCGGCAACGCTCGAGGCCGAGCCGACCCTGAGCAGCGCCTTTCACGACACGCCGCACCGCTTCAGCGAGCCCGGGGCCTGGCTCTTCGGACTTGGCCTCGGTGCGCTGGGCGTCCTCATCCTGCAACTGGCACCAGCCGCCATCACCACGCCCGGCCTGCTCGTAAGCCTGGCGCTCTGGGCGGGCCTGCTCGGCGCCTTGCGGGCGCTGGCCTATCTCTACAATCACGTCGACAAGACAACGCGGGTGCCGCTCTATTTGCCGTTGCAGGCGTTCAAGCTGCTGGGCCTGGCCCTGCTGCTGCCGCTGCCGTTGGCGGCCATGCCGCTGGTCGCAGCACATCTTGCGAGCCTCTGGCTGCCTTATGTCGCCTACCGTCTGCCGGGCCGCACCCGAGAGGCCTGGCGGGCGCCGATCCAACTCTACCGGTTGGTCCTGGCGCTGGTCTTCAGCCTGGCGCTCGGCCTTGCTGCCTGGTCACCGGCGGCAGCAGCGACCGGCCTGGATGGGTCGTCGGCAGCGCTCCTCGCCGTGGGCCTCGCCTGGTTCGCGCTCAAGGCCCGCGCCGATCTGCAAGCCCTCGTCCGCAACGCCGGCTGGCTCCGCCCGAAAGACTGAGAGCCTCAGTCGACGGCGACGAGGTCGGTGACGTAGCGCTGCCAGTTCTTGACGTATTTGGCGGTGCCGGCGCGCATCCGCTCGGCCTGCTCCGGCCGCACCTCGCCCTTGATCTTGGCCGGCACGCCCATCACCAGGCTGTTGTCCGGGATCTCCTTGCCCTCGGCGATCAGCGCCTTGGCGCCGATCAGGCAGTTCTTGCCGATCTTGACCCCGTTGAGGATCACCGCGCCGATGCCGACCAGCGAGCCCTCGCCGATCTCGCAGCCATGCAGCATCGCCTGGTGGCCGACCGTGACATATGGGCCGATGACACACGGAAAGCCCGGGTCGGTGTGCAGCACGGCGAGGTCCTGAACATTGCTCCCCTCGCCGATGGTCAAGAGCTCGTTGTCGCCCCTGAGCACGGCCCCGAACCAGACGCTGGCATCCCGCTCGAGCCGCACCTTGCCGATCAGCGTGGCGCAAGGTGCCACCCAATAGCGATCATCGGCCATGGTGGGCATGTCGTCGCCCAGGCGATAGAGCATCACTTCCTCCGTTGATGAGCCAAATCTGAACAACGGGATCGCTGCCGAAGCGTCAAGGTGACGTTGTGCCCCGGCGGCCAGCGCTGCGCGCCCCGCCGACAGCAAAGATCTCTATGACAACAGCGACCCCAGCTACCCCCCGTCCCGCCGCCGGCGCGGAATGACGGAATGGCCGTCGCCGGAGACATGCCGGTGCCGGATCAGCTCATCCAGTTGCCGCCGTCGACGTTCAGGGTCTGGGCCAGGACGTAGTCGGAGTCGCTCGAGGCGAGGAAGACGGCGGCACCCACATGGTCGTCGGGCACGCCCATTCGGCCGAACGGGACATCCTCGCCGACCAGGCGCTTTTTCTCGCCGATGGGCCGGTTCTCGTATTTGGCGAACAAGGCGTCCACCTCGTCCCACATCGGCGTGTCGACGACGCCGGGGGCGATGCCGTTGACGTTGATGCGGTGCGGGATCAGCGCCTTGGCGGCGCTTTGGGTGAGCGAGATGACGGCGGCCTTGGACGCGCAGTAGGCGGCGACCAGCGACTCGCCGCGGCGACCCGCCTGGCTCGACATGTTGATGATCTTGCCGCGCCATTTGGGGTCCTTGGCACTCTGGTCGACCATCTGGCGGGCGACGCCCTGGAGCGTGAAGAAGAGGCCCTTGGTGTTGATGTCGAAGTTCTTGTCCCAGTCCGCGCGGGTCACCTCGAGCAGCGGCGCCATGTTGAAGATCGCGGCGTTGTTGACGAGGATGTCGATGTGGCCCGCCTCACGCGTCACCTTCTCGACCATGGCATCGATCGATGCCTGATCGGTGACATCGAGGCGAACGGCAAACGCGTTGCGGCTGATGACGCTGGCGCTCTCCTTCGCCTCCGCCTCGAGGATGTCGGCGATGACGACGCGGGCACCCTCGGCGGCAAAACCCTTGGCGATGGCGAGGCCGATGCCGCGGGCCCCACCGGTGACGATCGCAACCTTGCCTTCGAGCTTCATGGGTCCACCCCTTCGACGATGACCATGTTCATGGTGGCAGCACCCTGGCGATGCGCCTTGGCGGCGGCGTATTCGGCAGAGGTGAACCAGGCGTTGGCCGCCACGCGATCCGCAAACTCGATGACGACGAAGCGCGAGCCCGGGAACGCGCCTTCGACCACCTCGCTGTGGCCGCCGCGCACGATGTAGCGACCGCCATGCTGCGTGATCGAGGCGTTGGCGGCGGTCTTGTAGGCTTCGTACGGGCCGGGGTCGCTGACCTCGACATTGGCAATGACGTAGGCGGGCATGGTTTTCTCCTTCACCAGATCGTGTAGCCGCCGTCGACGACGACGATGCTGCCGGTCATCAGCGACGAGGCGTCGGACGCCAGGAACAGCACGGCGGATGCGACCTCGTCCGGCTGGCCGCAGCGCTTCATCGGCGTCATGTCGAGCCAGGTCGGCATCCATTCGGGGTTCTCGCGGCCGGCCTTGGTCATCGCGGTCTCGATGTAGGTCGGCGCCACTGCATTCACGCGAACGCCACGCATCGCCCACTCGCCGCCCAGGGACTTGGTCAGCAGGTGAACAGCCGCCTTGGACGCGTTGTAGTGGCTCTGCGGTTGCGGCCGGTTCGAGATGATGCCGCTCATCGAGCCGATATTGACGATCACGCCTCTTCCCTGGGCCAGCATGTGCCGGCCGAAGGCGCGGTTGCACCAGAAGACGCCATTGAGGTTGATGTCGAGCACCCGGTTCCATTCCTCGTCCGGCATATCCTCCGCGGCTGTTCCGACCGCGATGCCGGCATTGGCGACCAAGATGTCGATCCGCCCGTGCTTCGCCTGGAGATCGTCGGCAGCCCTGGTGACCGCATCGGGCTTGGTCACGTCGAGCGGCACGTATTCGGCGCTGTAACCGAGGCCGTTGATCTCGTCTGCCGCCTTCGGGCCGGTCGCCGGGTCGATCTCGGCGATCACCACATGCGCCCCGCACTCGGCGAGTGCCTTGGCACTCTCGAAGCCGATGCCGCGACCGCCGCCGGTGATGACGGCAACCCGGCCCTTCAGGTCGTATTTCTCGAGATACATCGGGCGTCCTCCCTGACAGCGATACTGCCGCGCCGTTTCCCGAGGTTCTTAAGGTGCCAGCTCGCGTCGGACAATCGGCAAGCTGCGTCCGGTGATCGACCCTGATGGCTCCACGCCTACGGTTGTGAAGCCGACGCGGTGATAGAAAGCCTCCGCATGCGGGTCGGCGGCCGTCACCAGCGCCTCGATGCCGTGGCTTGCGAAGTGGGCCGTCGCCGCCTCGATCAGGGCCCGGCCAATGCCATGCCCCATCGCCTCTGGTGCTACGAAGAGCAGGCTGATCTCCGCCTCTTCCGGGGTGCTGATCTCGGCAGCGATGAGCCCCAGAGCCTGGTTTGCTGCCTCAGCCACCAGGCAAAGGGCGCCACCAATGTGCCGCGCGGTGACCGTGAGCTCGTCCCGGCAGTGCTCCATGAAAGCCGCGTCGTAGCCCCAATGCGCCTTGCTTCGCATCGCGAGATCGGTGAGCTGCGGAGCCTCGTCGCGTCGCGCTGGCCGGAGGCTGATGCCCTCCATCTGGCCCTCCTTCACGGGTCGGCTGCTCGACCTCTTGCCCGGACATTCCTGCGCGCAAGCCTGAACATTCCTGCGCAAGCCCGAACAAGAGGCTCAGCGAGGCCCGTCGAGCTGGAAGTGGTGCAGGATGTCGGCACCCATCGGTATCGCCACGCCGTCGAGCCTGAGCGCGTCGTCCATGGTCGCGATCTCCGGCAGGCTGAGCCCCGGCCGGCCACCGCCGATGATTACCGGCGAGATGCAGATCTGCAGGATATCCAGGCAGCCGGCATGGAGAAAGCGCGAGACCGTCCGGCCACCGCCTTCGATGAAGACCCGGCCGAGACCGCGCTCACGGAGCACGTCGAGCACGGCCCCCGGTCGGCAACCGCCCGCATCGGCGGCGACCGGGACGACCTCCGCCCGACCGAGACGCGCCTTGTCGAACGCCGCCTCGGCGCACAGCACCAGCGTTGGCGGCCCATGCTGAAAGATGCCGTAGCGATCGTCGAGCACGCGGCGGCTGTCGATGACGACCCGCACCGGCGACGGCCCCGGCACCAGGCGCGTGGTCAGGGCCGGGTCGTCATGGCCAACGGTCGCCGCGCCCACCAGCACGGCATCGGCAAGCGCCCGCAGGCGGTGCAGATGGGTGATGTTCTCCGGTCCCGTCACCGCCGCGGCGTGGCCGCTCGCCGTGGCGATCCGACCATCCAGGCTCTGCCCGAGATGGCCGAGCACGGCATGCGCCGGTGCGGCGAAAGCGAGATAGGCACGCGCCAGCGGATCATCGTGAGCCTCCGACGGCAGGCGGCGGTGATCGCGGAGCTCGGCCCAGTAGCGGGCCGGGTCCAGGTTCACGGCGCAGACTTCCGACGAGCGTAGATGTCGCCGGAGAAATCCTCACCGTCATGCGCCTCGAGCCAGGCATCGAGCACCTGTCGCTCGGCAAAGTCGGCCCATTCGAGCACCAGGCTCTCGCCCCTCGAGACGTTGAATGACCAGTCGCCGATCGCCTGCAGCCGATCGAGGCAGCGCGTTGCGGCATCCATGCGACCGGCCAGGAACTCGAACGAGACGAGGCGAGGCGGCCGGCTGAGGCCCTGCAGCGCCGCCTCCTCCAGCCCTTCGATATCGAGCTTGAGGAAGTCCGGCAGCCCATGCCGCTCGATCAGCATGTCGAGGGTCACGGCGGGCACAACGACACTCTCGCCCCAACGCACCTCGCGAAACGAGGGTATCGCTGCGGTGCCGTCGATGAAGCCCTTGGACGCAGTGGTGACGGTCGGCGTCGCCGCACTGACGAACAGCTCGACCTCGCCTGGCTCGGCCGCGATCGCCACCTCCTCGAGCACGATGCCCGGCTGGTGCTTCACCAGATGGCGAAGAAAGCGGGCGAGGTCCGGCTGCGGCTCGACGGCAACCACACGGCAGCCGAGCCGGCGAAAGGCGAGACTGCGATTGCCGACATGCGCGCCGATATCGAAGCAGAGCCCGCCGCGCGGCACCAATTCGCCATAGAACGCAACCAACCGCCGGCCGCTGCCCGGCGGCCAGTAATACATCAAGAGCGAGCGGCCGAGGCCGCGCACGCGGGTGCAGAGACGAGCCAACTGCCTAGAGCCTGGTTGAGGAGTTTTCGTGGTGTTTCATGAGCTTGGCAGTGAGCAGTTGCGAGGAGTTGGTCGGCCGTCGATGCTGGAGCATCGCCGGTCGACCGACGACGAAGCAGGTGCTGCTGCCAAGCTCACCTGCGGTCGACTTGCGGCCGACTCCGGCTTTGGAGCATGGCTTGCCCGACGCCCCGGCATCGGGCCGCGCTCGGCACAGCAAGGGCGGTCGATCGCAAGCCGATGAAACATCATGAAAACTCCTCAAACAGGCTCTTAGTCCTGCCGGATCGCTTCGATCTCGAAGGTAAGGCTGATCTCGTCGCCCACCAGGCCGCCTTCGAGCGCGTAGGTGCTGCCGAACGCGCTCCGCTCGACCACGGTCGAGGCCGAGACGCCCATGACGTAGTTGCCGCCCCACGGATAGGGCGCGATGCGGTTGAGGGTGACGTCGACCTCGACCGGATTGGTGACGCCGCGAATGGTCAGGTCGCCGATGATCGTGCCCGTCGTGTCGGTCTCGGCCATGGCCTCGGTCATGACGAAGCGGATCAGCGGATGGGACTCGGCCGCGAGAAAGTCGTCGCTCTTCAAGTGGCGATCGCGCGCCGGGTTGTCGGTCAGCACGCTCGCCGTATCGACCTCGAAGACGAGGTCGCTGAGCTGGCGCGTCGCCTCGTCATAGGTGAAGCTGCCGCGCTCCTCGAGGAAGAGCCCGAGCACGTTCTTGTAGCCGATGTGATTGGCGCTGAAGCCGATCGACGAATTGCCGGGATCGATCTCCCATCGCGCCGGCTCGGCAGATGCGGCATGGTCAAGGCCGGGCATCGATGCCATTGCGGCCAGAACGAGCGGCGCGGTCAGCAAAGCTCTGGCGGCGGTACGAGCGGCGGCACGAAGGGCAGTGATGATCAACGGCATCATTCCTCGCGATCTCGACCAGGTTGATCGTGAGGATCGATTATAGAGCCCCGACAGGCAAGAGCCAGGGCATGGCGCCGATGAGGCCGCCCGAGATGACGATACAGTGACAGGGCTTAGCGAGCTTTCCACATTATCCACAAGCTGTCGGGGCGGACGTCCCGCGATGCGCTAGAAGGTGCACCGCACCGATCGGATCGTGGCCAATCGATAAATCTGCACGCAGCCCCCAGAACAGCCCTTGACGACTCGATAAACCATTGCCTTTCAATGCGTTATTGTCGTTCGACGCCGGACGCTGGAGTCAGCCTGCTGCTCGCCAAACGTATTCAACCGCTGCTGAATCGACCGACCCGAAAACCCGTATCCATTGGGTTGCCCTTATCCACATTGCCGGGGATAGGCTTGTTCACCGGGATGTGGATGTCTTGTCGACCAACTGTCATTCGCCTTTCACATCATAGACATGGCTATCGCGGGGATGCGGGCATCCGGATTTCTCGTATTTGGCGAAACGGGGTCTAAATCCGCACCCTTTCTCGCCAGCCTGTGCGGAACGCTCCCAATCGCCAGGGCGACACAATCCTGATAGACCGTGCGACCCCATCCGGCGAGCCTGCGCGATGCCGGTCTCGAGCCTGCCCGGACGACGACCAGGCCCAGGGCCAAAGCCTGCCGCGAGCCTCTCCACGCCGAAAGAACCGACCTTGCGCAGCGCGCCGAACCAGTCGCTCAAAGGCATCGCCTTCATCCTCGTCGCCATGTTCACCTTCGCAGCGCAAGACGCGATCACCAAGACGCTCGCCCAAGACCTCGCCATGGCGCAGATCGTCATGGTCCGCTACTGGATGTTCGCGGTTTTCGCGACCGTGTTGATCGCCCATCGACCGGGCGGGGTGGCGCAGGCCTTGCGGTCTCGACGACCGTGGCTGCAGGTGCTGCGATCGGCGATCTTCGTCGTCGAGATCGGGGTCTTCGGCTGGGTCGTGGCCCGGCTGCCACTGAGCACGGCGCAAGCTATCTTCGCCGCCTGCCCGATCTTCGTCACGGCGCTCTCGCCCCTGATGCTCGGCGAGCGGTTCGGCCCCCGCCGCTGGCTTGCGGTCGCCGCCGGCTTCACCGGCGTCATCATCATCCTGCGACCGACCAGTGGCTTTCTCGACCCGATCGGTCTCGTCGCCGTGCTGGGCGCTGCCATGTTCGCGCTCTACAGCATCCTCACCCGGCTGCTGGCGCAGGTGGACCGCTTCGAGACCTCGTATGGCTATGTCGCCTGGGTCGGCTGCGCGCTCGCCACGCTGGTCGGACCGTTCCTCTGGCAGGCGCCATCGAGCGAGCAATGGCTCGGCCTCCTGGTCCTCGGCTGCACCGGCATTCTCGGCCACATGCTGTTGATGAAGGCGTATGAGCTGGCCCAGGCAAGCGTGCTGCAGCCGTTCAGCTACACCCAGCTGCTCTGGGGCATCGTCATCGGCATGCTGGTGTTCGGCGAGTACCCGGACGCCTTGATGCTCACCGGTGCCGGCATCATCGTCGCCGCCGGCCTGTTTGCCGTCCGGGAACGATAGGCAAGCCTCTCACGATTTCTTGACAAGCCGCGGGCGTTGGCCTTCCTGAGGGTCGGGGGAAGTGCGTGCGCCAGACACCGCTCCCGCGACAACAACAAGAAAAATGAGAGCGACCATGCCATCAGCTACCGCGCTTGCGCGAAGACCCGACACGATCGAGTGGCCGACTGTCGGCCTGGCGATCGTGATCTATGCGAGCTTCCTGGCACTCACCTACTGGCATGCCGTCCTGCCCTGGTACGTGCTGATGCCACTCACGGCCTATGTGGTCGCCTGGCACAGCTCGCTGCTGCACGAGCTGGTGCATGGCCACCCGACCCGCAGCCGTCGGGTCAATGCGCTGATCGGCGGCCTGCCGCTCATGCTCTGGCTGCCCTTCGACATCTATCGCAGCCAGCACCTGAAGCACCACCAGGACGCCAACCTCACCGACCCGCTGGACGACCCGGAGAGCTATTACGTCACCCCGGCCACCTGGCAGCGACTGCCGGCCTGGCGGCGGCGCCTGCTCACCATGCGCAACACGCTGGTCGGCCGGCTGACCATCGGCAGCCTCCTGGTGGTCGCAGGCTTTCTCCGCAGCCAGCTCGACGAGCTGCGCCAGGACCGCCCGGGCGTACGCCGGGCCTGGGCCAAGCACTTGGCAGGCTGCGCCCTGGTGATCCTCTGGCTGGTCCTCGTGGCCCAGATGCCGATGTGGCAGTACCTGCTCCTGGTCGTCTGGCCGGCCACCTCGCTGATGTTGGTCCGCTCGTTTCTCGAGCACCAGGCTCGGACCGATGTCGAGCATCGAACGGTGATCGTCGAGGCAGGCCCGCTGATGCGGCTCTTGTTCCTCAACAACAACCTGCATCTGGTCCACCACGCCAAGCCGGCCTTGCCCTGGTATGCCCTGCCCGCGGCCTACCAGGCTGATCGCCCGGGCTGGCTTGCCAGAAACGGCGGCTATGTCTTCGCCGGTGGCTATGCCGAGATCCTGCGCCGCTTCGCCTTTCGCGCCAAGGAGCCGCCCGTCCACCCGTTTGCCGGCGAGCCGGCACAGGGCATGGCAGGCGACCCGGCAACGGCCTCGTGATGGCCCGGCCTGCGCGGTCCGAGCGACAGGCGCCCGTCACCGCCAGCGTCCAGCCTATCGCAAGGCACCGCCTCGCCTGCTAGGACAACCGAGCAGCTCTTGCAGGGAGAAAACGATGTCGGTGCGCGCCAATGAGCGGGTGGCCTGGTTCAACGGTGATTTCGTGCCGGAGAGCGAGGTCCGCATACCCTTTCGTGATTCGAGCTGGGTCTATGGCGACGGCTGCTTCGACATGACCCGCACGTTCGGCCATCGCTTGTTCAAGGTGACCGAGCATGTCGACCGCCTGTATCGCTCCTTGAAGTACTTGCGCATCGATCCGGGCTTCGGGCCTGAGCGCATGTGCCAGCTCACCGAGGAAGTGTTCGAGCGCAACCGCCATCTGCTCGGGCCCAAGGACGACTACTGGGTCGGCCAGCGGATCAGCCGCGGCGTCAAGGAATCACCCGGCGACAATGTCGGTTACTACGGGCCCAATGTGGTCCTCGAATGCAACCCGCTGCCGTTTCAAAAGCGCGCCAAGCTGTTCAAGGAGGGCATGCGGGTCATGGTGCCGTCTGTGCGCCGGACGCCGCCCGAGTCGCTGACGCCGCGGGCCAAGACGCACAACTACCTCAATCTGATCGTGGCCGACCAGGAGGTGCAGAGCATCGACCCCGAGGCCTGGGCCATCCTCCTCGACACCAATGGCAATCTCTGCGAGGGGCTGGGCTCCAATATCTTCGTCGTCAAGGACGGTGAGATCCTGACGCCGCGCGAGAAGTTCGTGCTGCCGGGCGTCAGCCGCCAGACCGCGATCGACCTGGCCGCCGAGGTCGGCATGCCGGTGCGCGAGACCGACATCGACCTCTACGACGCCTACAATGCCGAGGAGGTGTTCATCACCTCGACGTCGCTCTGCATCTGCCCGGCGGTCAAAGTGAACGGCATGGTGATCGGCGATGCCGGAACGGTCTGGGGCCCGGTGACGAAGAAGCTGGCCGACGCCTACCAGCGCCTCGTCGACCACGATTTCATCGGCCAGTACCTCGACCACTATGTCGAAGGCATGGAGGCGCGGGCGTTCTGAGCGGTCGCCCCTTTATCCCGGCAATCCACTCCAGCTGAGAGGCGCCCCTCGAGCCGACCGCGAGCGGGTTCTTGGGTGGCGTCTAGGCAGCGCCCCGTTGCGACGGTTCTGCGACGCCCAGCAGGTGACCGCTCCTGCGCACCTTGGTCTCGAGGTAGAAGCGGTTGTGGTTGTTGGCGGCGAAGCTGTGCTCGACCCGCTCCTCGACGTCGATGCCATGCCGGGCCAGTTGCTCGACCTTGTCCGGGTTGTTGGTCATCAGCCTGACCGAAGCGATGCCGAGGCGCTGCAACATGGTGGCGGCAGCGAGGAAGTCCCGCTCGTCGGGCTCGAAACCCAGATGCGTGTTCGCATCGACCGTGTCGATCCCGGTGTCCTGCAGGCTGTAGGCCCGCAGCTTGTTGACCAACCCGATGCCGCGCCCCTCCTGCGCCATGTAGAGCAGAACGCCGCCGCCTGCCTCGTCCATGCGCTGGATGGCACCCTTGAGCTGCTCGCCGCAATCGCAGCGCATCGAGCCGAAGAGGTCGCCGGTGAAGCACTCGGAATGGATGCGGCAGAGCGGCGCTGCGTGGCGCTCCGGCGTTCCCACCAGGATGGCATGATGCTGCGGTCCGCCGAGCTTCGAGCCAAACGCCACGAAGCGCGTCTGTGCCGCGTCGGAGAGCGGAACCGCAGCTTCGGTGATCCGCTCGAGCGAGCGTGCGACCGCTGCCCGAAACGCCATGATGGTCGCCTCGTCGAGCACCACGGCCGGCTCGGCCGACGGCTCGACGACGATGCAGGCCGGCAGCAGGCTGGCGATCTTGCAAAGCTCGACGGCGGCCACGTCCATGGGCGAGCCGGCCGACGTCGGCTCCACCCCGTCCGCCTCCGGAGACTCGCGGGTCGGGTCGGCCAGGGCCCGCACCCGCTCGACGTCGATCGAGCCCGGCAGCGACAGGCGAACGGCCTTGGGACCAGCCGCCCGCACGCCAAGAGCCGCGGCGCGGCGCGCGCTCAAGATCAAGGTCAACCCTTCGGCCGCCGCGATCCGGGCAGCAAGCGTCGCGTCGTCGACGGCTTCGAGCGCCAGGATGGTCGCAGCGCGGTCACCCGCCTCAATGCGGCAGGGCAAGCCGCCACGCAGATACCGCTCGGCTGCGGCAACCCCAATGAAATCCCGAAAGCCAGGCTCAAGCGTTTCCAAAATCGAATCCTCTTGTGAGGTTATCTGTCGTAAGTCGCGTCGTCCCCGGCACGCTCTTACCCTTTGCTGCATCGCACGCCGATCGCTGAATCACAGCACACTCAGCGACTTGCAGCAACGCACCTTTGCAATAGCTATATCAAGCTTGCCGTTTTGCCAGTCTCGCGCGAGTCTGTCACGCACTCGCCAAATGTAGACGCTCAAGCCGGCGAAAAGTTCCACGCGGCCAGGACAATACCGTGAAAATTGATGCTGAGGCATACTGGGCGACAGCTCCAGGCGAAGGCGCGCTGCGTCGAGCAACGCTGGCACCACCTTCAGCGACCGCCCAGCCAGCCGAGGTGCTCGTCGAGACGCTCTTCTCGGGTGTCAGTCGCGGCAGCGAGGCCCTCGTCGCTGGCGGCCGGGTGCCACCGAGCCAGCATGCCGCCATGCGCTGCCCCTTCCAGGAGGGCGCCTTTCCGTTCCCGGTCAAGTACGGCTACAGCAATGTCGGCGCCGTCCTCGCCGGGCCGTCCGAGCTGGTGGGTCGCACCGTCTTCTGTCTCTACCCGCACCAGACCCGCTACGTCGTCCCGGCGGCCGCGGTGCACGCGCTGCCTGATGGCCTGCCCGCACGCCGCGCCGTGCTCACCGCCAATCTCGAGACCGCGCTCAACGCTGTCTGGGACGCGGCGCTGCTGCCCGGCGAGCGGATCGTCGTGATCGGTGCTGGCGTCGTCGGCTGCCTGATCGCCCGGCTCGCCGTGCAGCTGCCGGGCACCGAGGTGACGCTGGTCGACACCGACCCGGCCAAGGCAGCGATTGCCCAAAGGCTCGGCGTGCCGTTCGAGACCGCGATCGAGCCGGACACGGCTGCCGACTGCCTGATCAATGCGTCGGCGGCGCCGGCGGCGCTGGCGACCGCGCTCGGTGCCGCCGGGCTCGAGGCGCGGATTGTCGAAGTCAGCTGGTTCGGCGATGCAACGGTGCCGCTGCCCTTGGGCGAGGCATTCCACAGCCGCCGGCTCAGGCTCATCGCCTCGCAAGTCGGCCACGTGTCGCCCGCCGTCCGGCCACGTTTCGACCACCGCCGACGCCTCGCCAAGGTGATGGACATCCTGGCCAGCGACCATTGCCTGGATGCGCTGATCGATGGCGAGACGGCGTTCGGCAACCTGCCGCAGGCGATGCCGCAGCTCGTCCGCGGCGCCGGCCTCTGCCATGCGATCCGCTATCCGAAGACGCCCGCATGACGCCCGATGCTGGACAGCAGGGCGGTCGGCGCCACATGACCGTTGACCTAGAGACCCAAAATCGCTGAGAGGAAACACGATGTACAAGGTCCGCGTGCGCGACCGGATGATGATCGCGCACAGCTTCAAGGGCGAGGTGTTCGGCCCGGCGCAGCAGCTGCACGGCGCCACTTTCGTGGTCGATGTCGAGTTCAGCCGCAGGGAAGCGAACGAGGACAACATCGTCGTCGATATCGGCCGTGCCATCGACCAGCTCAAGGCGACGCTCGCGCCCCTGAACTACCACAATCTCGACGACATCGAGGCGTTCAAGGGCCAGAACACGACCACCGAGTTCCTCGCCCGGCATATCTTCGAGGCGATGAAGACCGCCATCGCCGAGGGCAAGCTCGGCCCGGGCAGCGAGGCGCTCGCCGGTCTCAAGGTCGAGCTCGCCGAGAGCGATGTCGCCTGGGCCAGCTACGAGGCCGCGCTCTAGCAGGCTGCTAGCGCAGCTCCTCGAATGCGGGCGGCGAGAGGGACTCCGGGCAGCTCTCGTCCGGATGCAGGGCGATGAATCGCAGAGGCTCGAGCTGCGGCACGAGGCCCTCGCCTTCCATCGGCGGCAGCAGGGCGATGCGCCCGCGAAGCTCCGCCAGCACCGGCTCGCCGGGCGCCAGCGCGCCGCTTTGCTGGAGCGCCAGGTAGGCGCGCTCGAGCGCCAGATTGTCGGCGGTGAAGGCGACCGGCAGGCGCCGGCCGGTCCGGCATTCCTCGAACAGTGCCGCGTCCGCCATGTAGCGATAGAGCCCGCGCATCTCGAGCTCTGGCTCGAGCAGCGCCACGTCTGCGGCCTCAAGAGCGTGGTCCGGCGCCGGATCGATCGGTCGGGCCGCATGGTCCAGCAGCTCGAGCCGCTCCGGGCTCGCAATGGCAAAGCCGATCGGCGCGTCGTCACCGGCGAGCAGGATGCTCTGCCCGTCGGAGGCCACGACCCAACGGCCGATGGCGTCGCGCGCGTCGGTTGGTGCCCGATCCAAGAGCGTGCGCCGTAGCTGGAAGCTGCCATCGCCCAGAAGATCGAGCTGCCAGTCGGCGCTGCCCCCCGAGGTCGCCGGCAGCGTGCCGGTGAAGCTCTTCGGCAGCACGCCCAACGGGCCGTCGCTGGCAGCGAGCAGGCTCGGCAGCAAAGCGAGCAGAGCAGCGACAAGAAATGCACGGCACACGATCAAGGTGCCCCTCCGGTCAGGCGGTTGATCGATCTGCACTAGCGTGATCCCGGGCGCCGGTCGACTGTCACTACAGGCTCTTGCGGCCGCCACCACATCGCCTGCCGGCGCAACGGCCACAATCGCGCGATCCCCACCTCGACACTGGCCAATCCCCGGCCATTGCGCTAACCACGAGCGTTGCTTTCAGGCATCGCCTTTCGTTGGTTCAGGGACAGATCATGCCCGGTTATCTCGATCTCGAACATCTGGCCGAGCGGGTCAGCCTCGGCCTGATCGACACCATCATCGTCTGCTTTCCCGACATGCAGGGCCGGCTGATCGGCAAGCGCTTCCATGCCGGCCATTTCGTCGCCACGGGCCATGCCGAGACGCATGGCTGCGACTACCTGCTCGCCAACGACATCGAGATGGAGCCGGTGCCGGGCTACCAGGCGGCGAGCTGGCAGCGGGGCTATGGCGACTTCGTCATGGCGCCCGACATGTCGACGCTGATCGAGGTGCCCTGGCTCGAAGGCACCGCCCTCGTCCTCTGCGACATCCAGGACCACCATCACCACCAGCCTCTGGCGCACAGCCCACGCGCGATCCTCAAGCGCCAGCTCGACCGGCTGGAGGAGCGCGGCATGCGCGCGCTCGTCGCCTCGGAGCTGGAATTCTACCTCTTCGACGAGACCTACATCTCAGCCCGCGAGCAGGGCTGGCAGAACCTGCAGACGGCAAGCGAGTACATCCAGGACTACGTGATCGGCGCCACCTCGAAGGAGGAGCGGCTGATGCGGCAGATCAGGAATGGCCTCGCCGGTGCTGGCATCCCGGTCGAGAACAGCAAGGGCGAGTGGGGCCCCGGCCAGGAGGAGATCAACGTCCGCTACGCCGATGCGCTGGCCATGGCCGATCGCCACGTCGTCTTGAAGAACGGCATCAAGGAGATGGCGCAGGACGCCGGTGCCGCCGTCACCTTCATGGCCAAGTACCACAACGACCTCGCCGGCTCGTCGTGCCACATCCACGCCTCGCTCTGGGACAAGGAGGGAGCGACGCCGCTCTTCCTCGACGCCGATGCGCCTTTCGGCATGTCCAAGCTGATGCGGCAGTTCGTCGGCGGCCAGCTCAAACATGCGAGCGCGCTTACCTGGTTCCTGGCGCCCTACATCAACTCCTACAAGCGCTTCCAGGCCGGCACGTTCGCGCCGACGCGGATCGTGCTCTCGGGCGACAACCGCACGGCCGGCTTTCGCATCGTCGGCGAGGGCACCAAGGCGCAGCGGATCGAGTGCCGGATCGGCGGCGCCGATCTCAACCCCTATCTCGCCTTCGCCGCCCTGATCGCCGCCGGTCTCGACGGCATCGACCAGGACCTGGATTGCGGCGAGCCCTATCAGGGTGACGCCTATGCCGACGCGGCGCTGCCCGAGGTGCCGAAGACCTTGCGTGACGCGATGCGGACGCTCGACGAGTCGACGATGCTGCGGGCCGCCTTCGGCGATGCGGTGATCGACCACTATGTCCACACGGCCCGCTGGGAGCAGATGGAGTACGACCGCAGGGTCACCGACTTCGAGCTGAAGCGCGGCTTCGAGCGGTATTGAGGGCGCCATGAGCGAAGCGGTCCGGATCGTCTCGCCGATCGACGGCAGCATCGTGGCCGAGCGCGTCCGTGCGACGGATGGCGAGGTCGAGGCGGCGCTCGCCGCAGCCCGGGCGGCACAGGCCGAGTGGGCCATGGTGCCGGTGGCCGAACGCGCCGAGCTCTGCCTCGCCATGCTGGATGCCATGCTGGCCGTGCAGGAGGATCTCACCGTCGAGCTGGCGCGGATGATGGGCCGGCCGGTGCGCTATGGCGGCGAGATGGGCGGCTTTGCCGAGCGCATCCGCTACATGGCGTCGATCGCGCCGACCTCGCTGGCGGCACAGGAGATCGAGTATCACCCGGCCAGCCGCCGGCTCATCGCCCGCGAGCCGCTGGGCCTGGTGCTGGTGGTGGCGCCCTGGAACTACCCCTACATGACCGCGGTCAACACGGTGGTGCCGGCACTGATCGCCGGCAATGCGGTGCTGCTCAAGGCGGCCTCGCAGACGCTGCTGGCCGGCGAGCGCTTCGCCCGCGCCTTCGCTGCCGCCGGCCTGCCCGAAGGCCTCTTTCATCATCTCGTGCTGTCGCATGCGCAGACCGAGCGCCTGCTCGCCGCCCGCGCTGTCGATCACGTCACCTTCACGGGCTCGGTCGCTGGCGGCCGGGCCATAGAGCGGGCGGCGGCCGGCACGTTCATGGGCGTGGCGCTGGAGCTCGGCGGCAAGGATCCAGCCTATGTCCGCGCCGACGCCGACCTCGACCACGCGGTCGAGAACCTGGTCGACGGCGCCTTCTTCAATTCCGGCCAGAGCTGTTGCGGGATCGAGCGGATCTATGTGGCCGACAGCCTGTTCGACCGCTTCGTCGAGGGCTTCGTCGCCACTACGCAGGGCTACGTCCTCGACGACCCCCTCGACGAAGCGACGACCCTGGGGCCCATGGCGCAGGCCAGGGGCGCCGACCTGGTGCGTGAGCAGACCTCGGCAGCGGTGCGTGCCGGCGCCAAGGCGCTGATCGATCCCGGGCGGTTCGCACGCAATGGCGGGCCGGGCTCGCCCTGGCTGGCGCCGCAGGTGCTGACCGGTGTCGATCACCAGATGGCGGTGATGCGCGAGGAGAGCTTCGGGCCGGTGGTCGGCATCATGCCCGTGGCTGACGACGACGCGGCCATCGCACTGATGAACGACAGCGCCTACGGCCTCACCGCCTCGCTCTGGACCGCCGACCGCGATGCCGCGCGGGCGCTCGGTGCCAGGCTGCAGACCGGCACCGTCTTCATGAATCGCTGCGACTATCTCGATCCCGCGCTCACCTGGACCGGGGTCAAGGAGACGGGCCGCGGCCAGGCCCTCTCGATGCTCGGCTATCAGGCATTGACCCGACCGAAGTCCTACAACTTCAGGAGCGTGCCTTGAGCGCGGCCTCTTTCGCCAATTGGAGCTACCCGACGACCGTCCGCTTCGGTGCCGGGCGGATCGCCGAGCTGCCGGAAGCCTGTGCGGCTGCTGGCATCAGCCGCCCGCTGTTCGTCACCGACGCGGGGCTAAAGGAGCTGCCGATCACGGCCGCCGCGCGAGAGCTCCTGCCGGGCGCCGGCTTCTTCGCCGAGGTCAAGGCCAACCCGGTGGACGCGAATGTCGAGGCCGGCGTCGCTGCCTTCAAGGCCGGCGGCCATGATGGAGTCGTCGCCTTCGGCGGTGGCAGCGGGCTCGATGTCGGCAAATGCATCGCCTTCATGGCGGGCCAGAGCCGGCCGATCTGGGACTTCGAGGATATCGGCGATTGGTGGAAACGGGCCGATGCCGCGGCCATCGCCCCGGTCGTTGCGGTCCCGACCACGGCCGGCACCGGCTCAGAGGTCGGCCGTGCCGGGGTGATCACCAACAGTGCGACGCACACCAAGAAGGTGATCTTCCACCCGAGGATGCTGCCCGAGATCGTCATCAGCGACCCGGCGCTGACGGTGGGCGTGCCGCCGATGATCACCGCCGGCACCGGCATGGATGCCTTGGCGCACTGCCTCGAGGCCTATTTCGCGCCCAGCTTTCATCCCATGTCGGAGGGCATTGCAGTCGAGGGCGCGCGCCTGGTCAAGGACGCCCTGCCCCGCGCCGTGGCCGACGGTGCCGACCTCGAGGCGCGCGCCATGCTGCTGGCCGCCGCCTCGATGGGTGCCGTCGCCTTCCAGAAGGGGTTGGGTGCCATTCACGCCGTCTCGCACCCGGTGGGCGCCCTCTACGATACGCATCACGGCCTCACCAACGCGGTCTTCATGCCCTACGTGCTGGCCTTCAATCGTGACGCCATCGCCGGCAAGGCAGCCCGCCTCGCGGCCTGGCTCGGGCTCGCACAGGCGGATCTCGACGGGCTGATCGATTGGGTGCTGGCGCTCAGGGATGCCATCGGCATCCCGCATGATCTGCCGGGCCTCGGCATCACCGACGACAGCCGGTTCGCCGAGATGGCCGAGATGGCCGTCGTCGATCCCACCGCCGGCGGCAATCCGCGGCCGCTGGACGCCACCGCGGCGTTGCACATCTATCGTGCCGCTGCTGCCGGGCAACTGGCCGGATGACCTGCCCATGCCGGAGCTGAGATGCCGGAGCTGACCACCCGCAATGCCGCCCCGGGACGGGCCGCAGCGCATATCGTCTACGCGCTCTACGCGGTGGCGCTGTTCACGGCATTGCCGCTGCTGGCCGGCGTCATCGTGGCCTACATCGCCCGCGGCGGCGCCGAGCCCGTCTACCGATCGCATCTCACCTGGAGCATTCGCACCTTCTGGTGGGCGCTGCTGTGGCTGATCATCGGCACCGTGCTCACGCTCGTTCTGATCGGCTACGCCATCCTGGCCCTGCTCTGGCTCTGGACCGCGTACCGGACCATTCGCGGCTGGCTCAGGCTCGCCGACAATCTGCCGATCGGCTGACGCCGCAGCGCTTACCTTGGCACCGTACCCAGCCGCTCAGGCCGTAGGCTCGACCGCCGCCCGGTGGCCCCAGTAGCGTCGCGCCCGGGCCATCAGGCCATGCTGGGCCAGTGGCGTGACGTCGATCACCCGACCGGCATTGCCGGCTTCGATGTGCGCGATGAACTGCCGGGCACTGTTTTCCCAGCTGAAGGGCATTGCCCGCGCCCGGCAGCGCTCGCGCGGGATATCCAGTGCCTGACGCGCCGCTGAGCCCAGATCCTCGTCCAGGACGCCAGCGCCGGAAGAGCCCACGACATCGATCGGGCCGGTGGTCGGGTAGGCTGCGACCGGCACGCCTGACGCCATCGCCTCGAGCAGCACGATGCCGAACGAATCGGTCCGGCTCGGGAACACGAAGACATCGGCCGAGGCGAAGATGCGCGCGAGATCGGTGCCGGTGCGCAGGCCCAGAAAAGTGGCGTCGGGATAGGCGGCCTCGAGCTGGCGGCGGGCCGGGCCGTCGCCGACGACGACCTTGGTTCCCGGCAGATCGAGGGAGAGAAAGTCGCCGACGCTCTTCTCCACGGCGAGCCTGCCGACATAGAGAAAGATCGGTCCCTCGAGGCCCAGATCCTCGCGCCGCTCCGGCGTGAACAACCGCGTGTCGACACCGTAGCTCCAGCGCATGATCCCTGTGACACCGCGCTTCTCGAGATCCTCCGCGAGCTGGTCGGTGGTCACCATCACGCCCTGGCCGGCATTGTGAAAGCGCCGCATCAGCCGAAAGGTCCAATCGATCGGAATGGGCATTCTAGTGCGGATGTATTCCGGCAGGCGTGTGTGGTAGCAGGTGGTGAACGGCAGGTCGTAGCGCAGGCAGAGCCGGCGGACGACATGGCCGATCGGCCCTTCGGTCGCGATGTGGATATGCGTCGGCGCCAGCTCGGCGATCATGCCCGCCAGCCGCGCCGGGCGACAGAAGGCAAGGCGAATCTCGGGATAGATGGGCAGCGGGACGGAGTGGAAATCCTGGGGCGTGATCAGCGCGATCTCGGCACCCTGACCTGGAGCTTCGTCCACCATCCGCTCGATCGAGCGCACGACACCATTGACCTGCGGGTACCAGGCATCGGTTGCCAGCAGGAGGCGCATGGCCCCGGCCGCTTTCGCCTTGCCGGCGGCCGGCGTCGACCAGCCCGCGGTCCGAAGGGTCGTCACCTTGCTACCTCGCCCCGTTTGCGCCCGCCCGACAAGTGGGCATGCAAAGCCGCTGTCACCACCACCCGGCCTCGCGCGTCAGGTGAATATGCGTCCATCTGGAGCCTCTCCCCTCTCGCACACGGTGCACGAACGGCGCCGGCTCAGGCGGGCTTGGTTGCCGCTTGAAAATCCAGCGCCACCTTGTTCATGAAGCCGGCGTCATCGCCCATGGCGAGCAGCGGTGCTGCCTCGGCGATGCCGTCGAGCATCGCCTCGAGCCAGCCGGCCTCGCTCTTGTGGAAATCGCTCAGCACGTGGCCGGTCACCCGGTCCTTGTGGCCTGGATGGCCGATGCCGATGCGCACGCGCTTGAAGTCGCGCGAGCCCAGATGAGCATCCAGGCTCTTCAGCCCGTTGTGCCCCGCAACCCCACCGCCAAGCTTGATCCGTAAGCGGCCGGGCGCAAGGTCGAGCTCGTCGTGAAAGACGACGATATCGCCGATGGCGATCTTGAAGAAGCGCATGGCCTCGCCGACCGACTGGCCGGAGAGGTTCATGAAGGTCTGGGGCTTGAGCAGCAGAACCTTGACCGCGCCGAGCTGGCCCTCGCTCAGCTCACCTTGGAACTTGCGACGCCAGGGCGGAAAGCGATGCCGCCAGGCGATGGCGTCGAGCGCCAGAAAGCCGATATTGTGGCGATGCCCGGCATAGGACGGGCCAGGGTTGCCGAGGCCGACGAGCAGCCTCGGTCCCGGGCCGGGTGAGCCGGCAGAGATGGCTCAATCCTCGGTGGTCTCGGCCTCTTCGCCTTCCTCGTCGCCTTCCCCTTCTTCCCCACCACTCGGGCCGCGGCCGACCACTGCGCAAATGGTGAAGTCGCGATCGGTGATCGTGGGCGTCACATTGTCCGGCAGCGTGACCGCGCTGATATGCACGCTGTCACCGATCTCGATAGCACCGAGATCGACCTCGATCTGCTCAGGAATCGCCTCGACCGGACAGACCAGCTCGATCTCGCGGCGGACGATGTTGAGCACGCCACCACGCTTGATGCCGGGGCACTTGTCCTCGTTCAAGAACTGCACCGGAACCTCGACCGTGATGGTCGAGCCCTTGGCAGCACGCAGGAAGTCGACATGCAGCGGGTCGCCCTTGACGGGATGGGTCTGCGCCTCGCGCGGCACCACCTGGATCGTCTTGCCGCCGAGCTTCAAAGCCACGACCGAGCTGAAGAAACGCGGGTTCATCTCGAGCTCGCGCTTGATCTCGCGCGCGACCAGCGAGATCTTCATCGGCTCTTCCTTGCCGCCATAGACAATGGCCGGCACCTTCGCCGTCTTGCGCAACGCGCGGGCGGCTTCCTTGCCGGTGCGTTCGCGCTTCTCGGCGGTCAGTTGAACGGCATCACTCATCGTATCGTCCTTTCACCCCTCCGGCACAGGCACCATTGCCGCCCCGGACAGATATGGTTGGGCCCTGAAACGTTCGGGCATGCCGGCCGGTTGAAGCACCGGCCAACTCTTGGTCCTAAAAGCGGGCTAGTCCCACAAGCTGGAGACCGAGCTCTCGCTGGCGATCCGGCTGATCGCCTCGCCCATCAGCTGGGCCACGGAGAGCACACGGATCTTCTCGGTCACCCGCACGCCTTCGGTCGGCCGGATGCTGTCGGTGATGACCAGCTTGTCCAGCGACGAGGCCGCAATGCGCGCCACGGCACCACCAGACAATACGCCATGCGCACAATAGGCCTGCACCGACGAAGCACCTGACGCCAGCAGCGCGTCAGCGGCATTGCAAAGCGTGCCACCACTGTCGACAATGTCGTCGACCAGCACACAATGCCGGCCCTCGACCTCGCCGATGACGTTCATGACCTCGGAGACACCCGCCCTCTCGCGGCGCTTATCGATAATCGCGAGATTGGCGTCAAGCCGCTTGGCATAGGCCCTGGCCCTGGCGACACCGCCGACATCCGGCGAGACGATCAAGACATTGTCGGAGCCGAGGCTCTCGCCGATATCCGGCGACATCAAGGGCGCGCCGTAGAGATTGTCGACCGGGATATCAAAGAAGCCCTGGATCTGGCCGGCATGCAACTCCAGCGTTAGAACCCGGTTGGCACCGGCCTCGGTGATCAGGTTGGCGACCAGCTTCGCCGAAATCGGCGTCCGCGGGCCCGGCTTCCGGTCCTGTCGCGCATAGCCGAAATAGGGCATGACGGCCGTGATCCGCCGCGCAGATGCCCGCCGCAATGCGTCGATGCAGACCAGGAGCTCCATCAGGTTGTCGTTGGCCGGATAGGAGGTCGACTGGATGATGAACACGTCCTCGCCGCGGACATTCTCCTGGATCTCGACGAAGATCTCCATGTCGGCGAAGCGGTGCACCGTCGCCTTCGTCAGCTCGACACGCAAATAGGCAGCAATAGCCTCGGCCAGCGGGCGATTGCTGTTGCCGGCGAGCAGTTTCATGTCTTTTGCCTGTCGCGATTGCGTGGGGATGAAGGGGGTCTTATCAACCAGACGGCGGGAAGTAAACGCTGCAATAGCGTGGTGGTGTGACGCTCCATCGAACCGCCTGGCATCTCCCGACCGCAGGAGGCCGTTAGAGCTCGCGCACGGCTGCGGCGAGACCGCCGAGGAACCGCGTGAGACGGTGCTGCGTCGCCGCGAAATCGGCCGTCCGCTCGAGCCGGGCCTCGTCCATGTAGAGCCGGCGGTTGACCTCGAGCTGCAGGCTGTGCCGCCCCTCGCCCGGCCGGCCGTAGCGGCGGACGATCTCCGCACCCTTGTAGGGATCGTTGACGGCCACGTTGAAGCCCTCCGCCGTCAGCAGCGACCGCGCGGCCTCCAGAAATGCCGGGGCACAGGTCTCACCCTCGCGATCGGAGAGCACGATATCCGCGCGTGGCTTGCCAGCCCCCTCCTCGTGCATCGCGCTCGAGACCGCCTGCATCGAGTGGCAATCCACGTGAAAGACCCGGCCGAAGCGGGCATGGGTGTCATCCAGCACACCGCCAACGTCGCGTGGTAGGGATGCCAGCAGGCGTCGAGCCGCCGGCGCACCACAGCGGCGTCCAGCGGTGCGGCGTAGAGGGCGGCACCCTGCGGCGGCACGGCCTGCCAGATGACGCCCTTGCCGAGCCTGGCTTTCGCCGTCGGGTTGAGCGCCATGCCGGCATCGCCCGCGATTGCGTGTGGGTCGAGGTCGTCGACGGCGCGGTTGGCATCGCAATAGATGCGCGGGAAGCGCGCTGCGACCAACACGGCACCGAGCTCGGCGGCAGCGCCGAACAGCACGTCGACATCCATGTCCTCCGCCCGGCGATACTGGTCCGGCCCGCATGCCGGGCGGAAGTCGGCCGGGTAGTCGCTGCCCGAATGCGGGCTGTCGAGCACCAGCGGCGTGGTCGGCGGATCGGCGGATCGGATCTCGACGGGCGCTGCTGACGCCATCGGCTCAAGCCCCCTGGTCATGCAGGTGACACGCCGCCCATTGCCCCGGCGCCACCTCGCGGAACAGCGGCCGCTCGTCCTGGCAGCGGGTCATGGCGTGCGGGCAGCGGGGGTGGAAATGACAGCCGGACGGCGGCTCCAGGGGCGATGGGATCTCGCCCTTGATGACGTGAAAGCTGCGCCGCGACGCATCGATCCGCGGCACCTCGTCGAGCAGGGCCTGGGTGTAGGGATGCGCCGCACCGGCAAACAGCGCCTCGGTGGTGGCCGTCTCCACCACCCGGCCGAGATACATGACGACCACCCGATCAGCGAGGTGCTCGATGACGCCCAGGTCATGGCTGACGAAGAGATAGGTCAGCCCGAGCTCGCTCCGCAGATCCATGAAGAGGTTGAGCACCTGCGCCTGGATCGAGACATCGAGTGCCGCCACCGATTCGTCGCAGACGAGGAAATCGGGCTGCACGGCCAGTGCCCGGGCGATGCCGATCCGCTGCCGCTGGCCGCCGGAGAACTGGTGCGGGTAGCGCTGCTTGAAGCTCGGGTCGAGCCCGACCCGGTTGAGCATCTCGTCGACATAATCCGAGAGCGCCCGACGCTCGACCAGGCCGTGCACCAAAGGCGCCTCGCCGATGATCTGCGCCACCCGCATGCGCGGGTTGAGCGAGGACATCGGGTCCTGGAAGATCATCTGCACCTTGAGCTTGGCCGCCTGCGCCTCGGCCCCCGCCAGCGACTGCAGGTCTTTGCCCAGGAAGCGGAGCGTCCCGTCGGACGGCTCGAGGATGCCGGCCACGATCCGCCCGATCGTCGACTTGCCGCAACCGGATTCGCCGACCAGGCCCACCACCTCGCCATGCGCAACGGCGAGGTCGACCCCGTCGACCGCATGCACCACCTCCTCGGTGTTGCGGCCGCCCACCAGGTTGACCAGCTTCTCCGCCAGATCGAGCCGGCGAACGAAGCGCTTGCTGACGCCGTCGAGCTCGATCATCGGCGCCGTCACGGGGCGACGTCCAGCTGGTCGGCGAGATAAGGATCGACGCACCGCACCGCCCGCGCCTCGCCTGTGGCCCTGAGCTCCGGCATCACCTCACAAGGAGCGGCCGCCCGCTCGCAGCGGGTCTTGAAGGCGCAGCCGGGCGGCAGGGTGAGCAGCGAGGGCGTCATGCCGGGGATCTGCAGCAGCCGCTGGCCGCGCCGGGTCTGGCTCGGCACCGAGCCGATCAGGCCCCTGGTATAGGGATGCGCCGGTGCTGCCAGAATGTCGTCGACCGGGCCGCTCTCGACGATCCGCCCGGCATACATCACGAGCAGGCGATCGGCGAGGCCGGCCACAACGGCGAGGTCGTGGGTGATCCAGACGAAGGCGGTGCCGGTGGCGGCCGCCAGCTTTTGCACCTCGGCCAGGATCTGTGCCTGGATGGTCACGTCCAGCGCCGTCGTCGGCTCATCCGCAATGATCACATCGGGCTCGTTCAGAAGGGCGATGGCGATCGCCACCCGCTGGCGCATGCCGCCGGAGAACTGGTGCGGGTAGCTCTTCAGCCGCTCGTCCGGCGACGGGATACCGACCATGCCGAGGGCAGCCCGCGCCCTCTCGCGCGCGGCCGATTGCGAGATGTCGGCGTGTGCTGTCATCGCCTCGATCATCTGCGTGTCGACCCGCAGCACCGGGTTCAAGGTCATCATCGGGTCCTGGAAGATCATCGCGATCTTCTGCCCCCGCTGGCGCCGCATGGCGTCCTCGGAGAGGCCGACCAGCTCGGTGCCGGACAACCTGATCGAGCCCTCGACGATGCGCCCCGGCGGATCGACCAGCCCCAAGAGCGAGAACCCGGTCACCGTCTTGCCGGAGCCCGACTCGCCGACCAGCCCCAGGATCTCACCTCGACCAAGCGCGAAGTCGACCCCATCCACCGCCTTGATGACACCGGCACGGGTGAAGAAATGAGTCCTGAGGCCCTGGACCTCGAGCACCGGGCTCACCGGGCGAGCCTCGGGTTCAAGACGTCGCGCAGGCGGTCGCCGACGAGGTTGATGGCGACGATGGTCAAGAGCAGCGCGATGCCCGGGAAGAAGGCGATCCAGTAGCGCCCCGACAGCATGTAGTTGAAGCCGTTGGAGATCAGCAGGCCCAAGGACGGCTCGGTCTGCGGCAGCCCAACGCCGAGAAACGACAGCGTGGCTTCGAGTGCTATGGCGCTTGCCGTCTGGACGGTGCCGACGACGATCAAGGGGGCGACGCAGTTCGGCAGGATGTGGCGAAAGATGATCCGGCCTTTCGACAGCCCGAGGCAGACCGCGGCCTCGACATATTCCTTGCGTCGCTCGACCAGGGCCGAGGAGCGCACGGTTCGGGCATAATAGGCCCACTGGGCGACGATCAGCGCCAGGATGATCTTCTCCAGCCCCTTGCCGAGCACCGCGAGCAGGATCAAGGCGATCAGCACGGCCGGGATCGAGAGCTGGAGATCGACGATGCGCATCAAGAGGTTCTCGGTCCGCCCGCCGGCATAGGCCGCGATCAGGCCCACCGTCATGCCGATGACGAGTGCCGCCATGCCCGAGAGGATGCCGACACTGAGCGAGATTCTGAGCCCGTAGAGGATCGCCGAGAAGAGGTCACGGCCAGCACCGTCCGTGCCGAGCCAGAAGGTGTAGCCGTCCATCGAGACCGTGCCGGGCGGCAGGCGCGAATCGAGAATCGAGACCTGGGCCAGATCGTACGGGTCCTGTGGGGCTATCCAGGGTGCCGCAAATGCCACGCCGATGATCAAGACCAGGAGGACGAAGGCGACGACCGCGAGCTTGTTCTCTGCGTAGTGAGCGACAAACCGGCGAAACGGCGTCTCGACCGGGCCCTTGATCGCGGCTCGGCGGCGGTGACGGAGGTCGACGGGATCGGGCTGGTGCTCATCGCTGGGTGTCCCCGAGCCGCACCCGCGGGTCGAGCAGCGAGTAGCAGACATCGACGATGAGGTTGATGACGACGAACAGCAGGACGATGATCATCAGGTACGCCACGATCACCGGCCGATCGAGGCTCTGGATCGCCTCGATCAGGAGCTTGCCCATGCCGGGCCAGGCGAAGACCGTCTCGGTCACCACCGCAAACGCCACCAGCGTGCCGAACTCGAGCCCGATCACGGTGATGATCGGGATCATGATGTTCTTCAGGAGATGGACCACGACGATCCGGCGCGGCGACAGGCCCTTGGCGCGGGCGAACTTGATATAGTCCTGGTGGATCGCCTCCATGGTGCCGGCGCGGGTCAGCCGGATGACCAGAGCGAGCTTGGTGAGCGCCAGGTTGAAGGCCGGCAGGATCAGATGCTGCCAGCCATCCAGGGTGAAGAGGCTCGACGTGATGCCGAAATAGGTCGCGGTGTCACCGCGGCCGGTGGACGGCAGCCAGCCGAGGATCACGGCGAAGACCATGATCAGCATGATGCCGACCCAGAAGTTGGGCAGCGAGAAACCGACGATCGAGCCTGCCATGATCGCCCGCGAGCCGGTTCGGTCCGGGTTCAGCCCGGCATAGAGGCCGAGTGGAATGCCGACGACGATGGCGATCACCAGGGCCGAGAACGCCAGCTCGAGCGTCGCCGGCATCCGCGAGAGGATGAGCTTGAGCGCCGGCTCGCCGAAGACGAAGGAGCGGCCGAGATCGCCCTGGACCGCCGACCAGAGGAACCGGCCGAACTGCTCCCAGACCGGCTTGTCGAGGCCTAACGATGCCGTCACCTGGGCGATGTCGGCCTGGTTCATGTCCGGCGAGACGAACATCCAGACCGGATCGCCGACCATGAAGACGCCGAAGAAGACCAACGTCGCCATCGCCAGGACGACGAGCGCCGCCTGCATCAACCGGCGCAGGATGAAAACCGCCATCGCTGTCGCCTAGCGCCGCCGCTCAGCGCCGCTGCGGCGGCGAGAACGGCGACAGGAGCGACAACTCAGCCGGCTGGGCGATCACTCGCCGGTGACGGTCATGGCCAGGGTCCACTCGTCCGTGCGCGGCGTGTAGCTGAGCCCGTCACGCGTGGCCCAGGTGTTGACCTGGTAGTGGATCGGGATGATGCCGAGATCATTGATCGCCACCTCGGTGGCCTGGGCCAGCAACTCCTCGCGGCGCGTGTCGTCGACCGTCCCGAGCGCCTCCTGGACCAAGGCATCGACCTCGGGATTGGAGTAGCGGCCACGGTTCGAGGCACCTGTGCCGGCATCCGGGTCGAAGGTGCTCAGCAGTGAGCGCAAGGGCGACGAGGCCTCACCGGAGCCTGCGCCCCAGCCGACCAGGATGAAGGAGAACTCGGGCTCGCCCTCGGCACCGGAGGAGGCGCGGCTGAAGAAGACCGACCGCGTCATGGTCTCGACCGACGCCTCGATGCCGATCCGGGTCAGCATCTGGGCGATCGCCTCGACGATCCGCGCATCGTTGATGTAGCGGTCGTTGGGCCCGTGGATGGTCATGGCGAAGCCGTCCGGGTAGCCGGCCTCGGCGAGCAGCTCCTTCGCACCCTCTGGGTCGTAGGCCTCGGGCTCGAGATTGGGCGAGACGCCGAAGAAGCCCTCGGGCAGCAGCTGGCCGGCCGGGATCGACTGGCCCTCCATGACCCGATCACGAATGGCCTCGCGGTTGATCGCCTTGGAGATCGCGAGCCGGACCCGCTGATCGAGGAGCGGGTTGGTGATCGCCGAGCCGTCCTTGGCGGTGACGAAGGGCGAGTCCTCGCGGAACTGGTCGAGATGCATGTAGATGACGCGGTTGGAGACGCCGGTGTGCAGGGCCACGTCGTCGCGCCCCTCGAGCGTCTCGATGTCGGCCGTGGGCACGCCGTTGATCATGTCGACGTCGCCGGCGAGCAAGGCCGCGACCCGCGACGGGTCGGCCGTGATCGGCCTGAGCACGACCTGATCGAACTCCGGCACGTCGCCGAAATAGTCCTGGTTGGCCTCGAGCACGATCCGGTCGCCCGGCACGAACTCGACGAACTTGAACGGGCCGGTGCCGATGGCCGCGGTGCCATCGTTGAAATCCTCGGTGGTGGCAGCGCAACCGGCCTCCGAGATAATCGGAATGGTCGAGATATCCGTCGCCATCAGCGGATAGGGCGCCTCGGTCTTGATGTGGATGGTGTAGTCGTCGACCTTCTCGACGGTCTTGCCCTGGATGTAGGTGCCGTAGCCCGAGGGCGAGTTCGGCACATTGGGCGCGCGCTCGAAGGTGCAGACCACGGCATCGGCGGTAAAGGGCGTGCCGTCATGGAAGGTCACGCCCTCCCTGAGCTTGAACTCCCAGGTCAGATCGTCGATCGGCGCCCACTCGGTGGCCAGAGCCGGGACCAGCTGTTGGGTCTCGTCCTGATTGATCAGGTTGTCGAAGATGTGCTGGGCGATCTGGTTGTTGGGCGTGAGGTTGTGGAAATGCGGGTCGATCGACGTGGCCTCGGAGGCGAGGCCGATGGTCAGCGTCTTGTCCTGGGCCTGGGCATCACCAATGCCGGCGAGCAACGCGCAGGCCGCAACGGCGAGCAGCGCCGGGCCCCGGCGGCTTCGCATGCTCGAGTGCATCCTTGGACGGGTCATCGCGACGGTCTCCCCATTCATTGCTATCGAAGCCGGCTCTATCCGGCGCTTGTGCGCCAGCTTAATCTGCGCGAGCATCATGTCCATAGCCGAGCACGGGCGAGCCGGCGATGGCGGCCATCGGGCGCGAAGGGCCGACCAGGCTTTCGACGACGACTGCCTTGTCACAGCCTGAAGGAGACCAAGTGAGCGCCACAATGAGCCCGGCCGAGATCCTGGCCGCCCTCGTCGGCTTCGACACGACCAGCCACAAGAGCAATCTCGACCTGATCGCCTGGGTCGAGGCCTATCTGGCGGAGCTGGGCGTGCCGGCCGAGCGGATCTACGATGCGAGCGGTCTCAAGGCCAATCTCTGGGCCACGATCGGCCCTGCCGACCGGCCGGGCTACATTCTTTCAGGCCATACCGACGTGGTGCCGGTCGAGGGCCAGGACTGGAGCAGCGATCCCTTCACCCTCACCGCCCGTGACGGCAGGCTCTACGGCCGCGGCAGCTGCGACATGAAGGGGTTTCTCGCCTGCTGCCTGGCCCAGGTGCCGGCGATGCTGGCCGCCAGGCTGGCAAAGCCGATCCATCTGGCCTTCTCCTATGACGAGGAGGTCGGCTGCCTCGGCGTGCGCGGCCTGATCGCGCAATTGGCCGAGGCACCGGTCCGCGCCGAGGCCTGCTTCGTCGGCGAGCCGACCAGCATGCAGGTCGTCGTGGCGCACAAGGCCAAGCGCTCGTTCGATGTCGAGATCACCGGCCGCTCCTGCCATTCGTCACTGGCGCCCGAGGGCGTGAACGCCGTCGACTACGCCGCCATGCTGGCGCTGGAGATCCGCCGGATGGGCGAGGCGTTCGCTGCCGAGGGTCCGAGCGATCCCCTGTTCACCGTGCCGGTCTCGACCGCGCATACCGGCGTGCTGCAGGGCGGCACCGCGCTCAACATCGTGCCCGACCGGGCGTGCCTCACCTTCGAGTTCCGCATGCTGCCGGCAGCGGACCTGGACGCGCCCGAAGCGCAGATCCGCGCCTATGCCCGAGACGTCCTGGAGCCGGCGATGCGCCGGATCGCACCGGAAGCCGGCATCGCGATCCACACGCGCTCCGACTTTCCGGGACTGGACACGGAAACCGACGCGCCGGTGGTGCAGCTCGCGAGGCGGCTCGCCCAGCGCAACGACCACGGCAAGGTGGCGTATGGCACCGAGGCCGGCCTGTTCGCCGGAATCGACATCCCGACCGTGGTGGTCGGCCCGGGTGACATCGCCCAAGCACACCGGGCGGACGAGTTCGTCGAGATGGCCGAGCTCGAGCGTTGCACCGCCTTCCTCGATCGGCTGATCGCCCATGCGAGCCAGCGCTGCAGGCTCCCGGCCCTCACCAATCCGGCGGCTGCCATACCGTCTCCGGGTCGAGCGGGTAGACCGGCCGCGGCAGGCCCTGCCAGTCGAAACGATCGAGCACCGGCGAGGTCAGTCCTGCCGTGTCCACCTCGAAGACCCGGTCGCTCGTGAACCAGGGCAGGAAGCCGGCGCGGAAATGGCCCCGCGACTTGACGACGACGGTCCGCGCCAGGGCGATGTCGAGCCCGAGCATCTCGAAGAACATGGGATCGGCCGTCTGCGCACGGGCGGAAATGACGATCACCGTGATCCCGCCGATCCGCAGCGCCGCCGTGGGTCCAGCAGCAGGCGTCGGCCGGCATAGAGGCCGAGCCTGCCGGTGACGTCGCCATCGCCCAGCGCCAGCACCTCGGCGGCGACGGTGAGCGGTCGATCGAAAGCGTTGGGGTCGTCGCGGTTGAAGGTCACCTCGATCACCGCGCCGACACCGGCTCGATGCGCTGCCTCGGCAAGATCGGGCTGGAAGAAGCTGCCATAGAGCACGCCCTCGGCGCCGGCCTCGACCAGGGCAGCCAGCAGCTCGGTGGTCCGCCCGGAGCCGCCGCCGCCCGGATTGTCGCCGGCATCGGAGAAGATGACCGGGTCGCGGTCGGCACGCTTGGCAAGCGAAACGGCATCAGCGAGCGGCGTCAGCTTGCGGGTGAACCGCTCGCGATCAGCCCAGGCGGTCAGGGCCAGGTCGCGGGCGAGCCGCCGCGCCTCACTCTCGGCGGCCGGGTCGCGGGCCGCCACCAGGATGGCGAGGCCGTTATGCGGGGTGTCGCTGAAGACGAAATTGCCGAAGATCGAGACGTTGAGCAGCCGCCCGCCGGCCTCTGCCAGCCGGCGCTGGCCCAGGTCGATCAGCGTGCCGTAGGGCGCCTCGGCGGTGAGCAGCGTGACCGAGGGCGGCGTCAGCGGCAGCCGGATGAAGGCGGTGAGCGGATCGGCCTCGCCGGCCAGCATCAGCCGCAGCGCCAGCGCCGCCTCCTCGCCGCGCGCCCGCTGGTCGACATGCGGATTGGTGCGGTAGCCAACGATGAGGTCGGTGGCGTCGACCATGGCGTCGCTGATATTGCCGTGCAGGTCGAGCGTGGCGACCAGCCGCGCCGGCTTCGGCACCAGACGCCGGACCAGCTGCATGAGCGTGCCGTCCGGGTCGTCGTCGTCCTCGGCAACCATGGCACCGTGCAGCACCAGATAGGCGGCATCGAGCGGTCCGGCCGCCTCCAGCCCGGCCTCGATCTCGGCCAAAAGGTCAGCCATCAGCTCGGCCGCCATCGGCCCAGCCGGGTAGAGAGCGGCCACGGTGATCGGCACCGGCTCCCAGGCGCCGGTGGCGTCCATGGTCCGAATGAAGGCCCGCGCTTCGGGCGGCAGGCGCTGGCCTTGGCCACGCGCATCGGCCAAGATGTCCGACCCGGTCAGCCGACAGCCGCTCTCGAGGTCGGCGGCCGTCGCCCGCGGTGCGAAGCGATTGGATTCGAGGACGATGCCCAGTAGTGCCACGCGTGGTCCCGGCATGCCGGCAGCTCCTCATAAAGCCTGTCCGAAGAAGTTTCCGAGGCATTTCATCGACTTGCGATCGACCGCCCTTGCGAAGCCGAGCGCAGCCCGATGCCGGGGCATCGGGCAAGCTCGGCGACAAAGCCGGAGCCGCAAGCCGACCGGAGGTGAGCTTGGCAGCAGCACCTGCTTCGTCCTTGGTCGACCGACGATGCTCCAGCATCGACGATCGACCAACTCCTCGCATATGCTCGCTGCCAAGCTCATGAAATGCCTCGGAAACTTCTCGGACAGGCTCTTAGACTGTTCGCCGGCCGACACCGACCTGCTGTGCTGAGGATAGCCAGATGACTGCGATTTGCATCCCCAACGACTACCCGATCGAGCTGACGCCGCCCGACATCAGCGTCTACCGCCAGGGCACCAGCGGCGTCGACTACGTCCACCGGCTCGACGGCGACGCACCGGGCCCGCATGTCGGGGTCACGGCGATCGTCCACGGCAACGAGCCCTGCGGTGCCATTGCGCTGGACTGGCTGCTGCGCAACGACGTGCGCCCGGCGCGCGGCACGTTGAGCCTGATCTTCGTCAACACCGCGGCCTATGCCCGCTTCGATCCGGCCGACCCCAATGCCAGCCGCTGGGTCGACGAGGATTTGAACCGGGTCTGGGCGCCAGAGACGCTGGACGGGCCTCGGAGCAGCATCGAGCTCGAGCGCGCCAGGCGCTTGCGGCCGATCATCGACGAGATCGACCTGCTCCTCGACATCCATTCGATGCAGCACCCGACCCAGCCGCTGATGCTGGCGGGCCCGCAGCCCAAGGGCCGCACCCTCGCCCGGGCCACGGGCGTTCCCGCGGTCGTGGTCAGCGATGCCGGCCACAGCGCTGGCAGGCGGATGCGCGACTACGGTGGCTTCAGCGACCCCAGCACCGCGAAGAACGCGCTCCTGGTCGAATGCGGCCAGCACTGGGAGGCCGACGCCGGCCCGCTCGCCATCGAGACGGCGCTGCGCTTCCTCGTGGCAACCGGCAGCGTCGACGCCGATTGTGGTGCGGCGTTCCTGGCCACGCGTCCCCTGCCCCAGCCGCAGCGCTTCCTCGAGGTGACCGAGGCCGTCACCATCAAGACCGACCGGTTCGCCTTCACCGAGCCCTATCGCGGGCTGGAGTGCATTGCCGAGGCGGGCACGGTGATCGCCATGGACGGGACGGAGCCGGTGCGCACGCCGCATGACGATTGCGTCCTCATCATGCCGTCCAAGCGCCTCTGGCCCGGACAGACCGCCGTGCGGCTCGCACGACGGATCGAGGACTGACCGCGGGCGGCTGGACAAGGCGACAACCAGGGCGCAACTCTAGCCTTTTGGGCGCCATTTGGCGTTGGGCCACAGCGCTCCGCAGTTGAGGAAAGCCGCATGTGTGTGCCAGGATGTCACCGAACGGTCGCCGACCGCCTCAACCGTCGACGCCTTCTTACAGGCGGTGCCGCGTTGGCAGCAGCCGGCACGGCGCTGAGACCACATGCACCAGCTTACGCCCAGTCGCCGCGGTCCTTCTCGCGGGTCTTCGACCTGACCCACACCCTGCCCGAAGATTTCCCGACCTATGACGGCCCGAACGGATTGGCCATGGAGCGGCTCGTCGACATCGCCGACGACGGCTACAACATGTTTCTCTGGCAGCTGGCCGAGCATACCGGCACCCATCTCGACGCGCCCATTCACTTCTCGACCGACGGCCAGACTGCCGACGAGATTCCCATTCAGAACCTGGTCGTGCCACTGGTCATCGTCGATATCAGCGCCAAGGCTGCGGACGACCCGGACGCGCAGGTGACTCCCGACGATCTCAAGGCCTGGATCGCCAGCCATGGCGCCATCCCGCATGGCGCCTGCGTCGCCATGAGCTCGGGCTGGGATCAGCGCGTCGCCAGCGATGGCTTTCGCAATGCCGACGGCGATGGCGTCATGCATTTCCCAGGCTTCCATGTCGAGGCGGCTCAGCTCCTCATGGATGAGGCCAACGTCACCGGGATTGCCGTCGACACGCTGTCGTTGGATTATGGCCCCTCAGCAGACTTCGCCACGCATTACGCATGGTTGCCGACCAATCGCTGGGGTCTCGAATGCATCGCCAATCTGGGCGACCTGCCACCAACGGGCGCCACGCTGGTCGTAGGCGGGCCCAAGATCAAAGGCGCCACGGGCGGTCCGAGCCGGGTGATCGCCCTGGTTTGAGCGACACGACCCGCCCCCGCCCATGTCGCCGCTGATGCGCCCACAGCGGGCGAGCGGCGCCGAGGGCGGCGAGACGGCAGCGCTGCGCGACCAGCTCGTGCGCACCGCCGAGATCGAGGCCGAGCGGACGATCTCGCTCATTCGCATCGGCGTTGCGCTAGCCCTGACGGCCGTGCTGATCGCCGCCGTCGGCGCGTTGCCCGACATGCCGCCGGCCAACATCAAGCGACAAATCGGCATCGCGCTCGCCGTGCTCGTGCTCTACGGCGTTATCGGAGCGACGTCGCTCATGCTGGCGCGTCCCGACCGATTTCGTGCCTGGCATCCCTGGGCGTTCACCGCGGCCGATTGCGCCTTGGTGATCTTCAATCTCTGGTCGACGGCGCTCAACCTCCAGGTCGCCGGCTGGACCGTCTGGCTCTTCCCGGCGACCTGGCTGATCCCGCTCGTGCTCGTGTTCGGCACGCTGCGCTACCAGCCTGCCCTGCAAGCTGCGAGCCTCGCGGCACTGGGTGCGGGGCTGATCGCCCTCTTTGCCGTCTCCGAGCCGCTGGACCACCAGCTCGAGCGCCTGGGCTCGCTGCTCGAGCTGCCGCCGACCATCGTGCGCCTGGTGATGCTCGGCCTGATGGGGCTGGTCCTCGTGGTCGCCGCAACCCGCCGGCGCCAGCTTCTCGATCGATCGATCCGGGAAGCGACCGAGCGCGCCAATCTCGCCCGCTATCTGCCGCCGGAGATCGCAGCACTCCTGGCCAGCGGCGACACGGCCCGGTTGCGCCAGGGCTGGGAGCGATCCATCGGCGTGCTCATCGCCGACATTCGCGGCTTCACCCGCCACGCCGAGCAGCTCGATCCGGCAACGCTCTCGGCCTTTCTCGGCGATTTTCGCAAGCTGGTGAGCGAAACGGCCAAGGCGCATGGCGGCGTGGTCGACAAGTTCGTCGGCGACAATGCGCTGATCGTCATGGGCGTGCCCGAGGCGCAAGACGACGACGCGGTGCGCACGCTCGCCTGCGCCCGAACGCTGCTCGCCCGGATCGCCGCCTGGAACATCGGCCCTTCACCGCCGCCCCTTGCCGGCGCGCCCTTACGGATCGGCATCGGCGCACATTTCGGCCCGGCCTTCGTTGGTGCCGTCGGCACCGATGAGCGGCTCGAGTTCACAGTCCTCGGCGACACGGTCAATGTCGCCTCCAGGCTCGAGCAACTGACCCGCGAGACCGATGGCGGGCTCATCGCCTCGGCACCGCTTGTCGCGGCCGCCGGTGAGGCGCCCGGATCGAGCGCGGCAGCAAATGGCCGCTGGCAAGCGCGCGACGGCTCAATGATTCGCGGCCGTCGCAAGTCGCTCGACGTTTTTCTTTGGCAGCCGGCGGAAAGCTGAGGCCGGCGGGCGGGTCTGCATCTCGCCCGCCGCATGGCAGCCTGCGGAGTTCGATGATTGTGATACTCTCACGTTTGCTGTGGCCCAAACGGTCGCAGGCAGTCCGGCGGGGGTCACGAACGCGCACCGAATCACCGCGAGAGGGCGCTCAGCTCGGGTTCGGGGATCGGCCTGCCCTCTGCTTCGATCACCTGCAGCCAACCGTGCATCGCGTCGCGCCCGTTTCTGATGGCTTCCTCGATCGTCTCACCGTCCGACATGCAACCGGGCAGATCGGGGAACTCGATGAGATAGCCGCCACCCTCCGCTTCGGTGAGGGGACGAATGATGAAACGGTACGGGATGTCGTCGGTCATCGCTTCTGCACACTTCGGATCAGCTCCACGAACGCTTTGACGTACACGGGCTTGATCGGCCGTCTGGCCGGTACGCTGAGCGCCGCAGCCCCCTGCGGATGGGTGAAGTATACATGACTGCCGCCGGATTTTCGAACATTGCAGCCAGCCGCGCTACGCCTCAAGTCCTCGATCTGCCGATCTCGGGATTGGCGGCCATGCTCCAAGGTTTGTCGGCCGTGCCATGAAGAGTCGTCTGTTGGGGGCAAAGCCCCCCCACTGTGGGGCGGGCGCTCCTGCCCGGCCAGGCGCTTACTGGATCGCCGAGTCCGTCACCGCATGCGTCCAGGCACCTTCTGGTGCCGCGGTGATGACCGGGTCTGAGCCCGCCGACAGCAGGGTCTCGACGGTGCGCTCGTAATCGGCGGGCTCGAGCACGCCGGTGGAGCCGTCGACCAGCTTGGCGATCTCGCCCATCATGCGGATCTGGTGGTGCTCCTGCTGGGCACCGGTGGCGTCGTTGTCGAGGACGATCATCGCCGCCTCGTCGGGGTTCTCGACGGCCCAATCCCAGCCCTTCATGCTGGCACGAACGAAGCGGGCCATCTTGTCGACGAAGGCCGGGTCGCTGAGGTTCTCCTCGTTGACGTAGAGCCCGTCCTCGAGGGTCGAGACGCCCATGTCCTCGTACTTGAAGACGGTCAGATCGTCCTCGCTCAGCCCGGCATCGATGACCTGCCAGTACTCGTTGTAGGTCATGGTCGAGATGCAGGCGGCCTGCTGCTGCAGCAGCGGATCGACGTTGAAGCCCTGCTTCATGACGGTGACACCGTCCTCGCCACCCTCGGTCGAGATATCGAGCTTCGACATCCAGGTGAGGAAGGGATACTCGTTGCCGAAGAACCAGACGCCCAGCGTCTGGCCGGGGAAGTCGTCGGTCGAGGTGACGCCGGAGTCGTTCCGGCAGGTCAGCATCATGCCCGAGCGCTTGAACGGCTGGGCGATATTGACCAGCGGCAGGCCGGCCTCGCGGGCGGCCAAGGCTGCCGGCATCCATTCGACGATCACATCGGCGCCGCCACCGGCCAGGACCTGCGGCGGGGCGATGTCCGGGCCGCCCGGATTGATCGTCACGTTCAGGTCTTCCTCCTCGTAGAAGCCCTGGTCCTGGGCCACGTAGTAGCCGGCGAACTGGGCCTGGGTCACCCATTTGAGCTGCAGGGTGACGTCGTCGGCCGCCATTGCCGATGAGGCGGCGAGCAGCACCGCCGCCGAGGTGCTGAAGAGCAGTCGCTTCATTGCCGTGTCTCCGCTTATTGTTGTTTGTCGCTACCTAACGACGCTGCGAGGGATGCCAGAAAGTTGCGGCACGCTCGGCCAGCGCCACCAGACCGTAGAAGGCCGAGCCGACCAGCGCCGCAACGGCGATCTCGGCCCAGACCATGTCGAGCTGCAGCCGGCCCACCTCGGTCGAGATGCGAAACCCCATGCCGGAGGTGGGCGAGCCGAAGAATTCCGCGACGATGGCACCGATCAGCGCCAGTGTCGTGCAGATTTTCAAGCCGTTGAAGATGAAGGGTGCGGCTGCCGGCAATCGCAGCTTGAGCAGCTCCTGCCAGTAGCTCGCGGCATAGGTTTGCATCAGATCACGCTGCATCGGCTCGGCCGCGAGCAGGCCCTGGACCGTGTTCACCAGCATCGGGAAAAAGCACATCAAGACGACGACCGCGGCCTTGGAGTGCCAGTCGAAACCGAACCACATCACCATGATGGGCGCCATGCCGATGATCGGCAGGGCGGAGACGAAGCCGCCGACCGGCATCAGCCCGCGGCGGAGAAAGGGCACCCGGTCCACCGCGATGGCAACGAGGATCGCCGCACCGCAGCCGATGGCGTAGCCGCTCAAGGCACCACGGACAAAGGTCTGCACGACGTCGGTCCAGAGGATCGGCAGGCTGGTGGCGAAGCGGCTGCCGATCGCCGATGGCGCCGGCAGGAGAACAGGGCTCACATTGAAGCCGCGAACCAGCAGCTCCCAGAGCACCAGCAGCGTAAGGCCGAAGAGCATCGGCTGCACGAGCGAGATCATCCGTGAGCGTGGCAGCCGCGAGAGCTGGATATTGGCCCACCAGGCGACGGCCCAGAGGACCAGGGCGCCGACGACCAGCGTCGTCATGCGCGAGCACCCATCAGGCGGCCGGTCAGTCGCTCGGCGAAGCCGATGGCGGCGACCAGAGCCGCCGCGACAATCGAGGCCATGACCAGCGCCGACCAGATCTGCACGGTCTGGCCGTAATAGCTGCCGGACAGCATCCGGGCACCCAGCCCGGCCACGGCCCCGGTCGGCAGCTCGCCGATGATCGCACCCACCAGGCTGGCAGCGACCGCGACCTTCAGAGACGCGAAGAGGTAGGGAACGGCCGACGGCAGGCGCAGCTTCCAGAGCGTCTGCGCCGGGCCGGCGTTCCAGGTGTGCATCTGATCGACCAGAAAGCGGTCGGGGCTGCGCAGCCCCTTCACCATGCCGACGGCGACCGGGAAGAAGGAGAGATACATCGAGATCACGGCCTTGGGCAGCAGGCCGGTGAGGCCCAGCGATGCCAGGACGACGATGATCATGGGTGCTATGGCGAGGATCGGCACGGTCTGGCTCGCGATCACCAGGGGCATCACGCTCGCGTCCATGGTCCGGTCCTGGACGATGGCGACGGCCAGCAGGATGCCGAGCGTGGTTCCCATAACGAAGCCCAGCAGCGTCGCCGAAAGCGTGATTCCGGCATGATGGACGAGGCTGCGCTTGGAGGTCGGCGCCAGCTCCATCGTCGTGCGCCAGAGCTCGACGATGACCTGGTGCGGTGCCGGCAGACGCGGCCGGTCCTGGCTCCAGGTGGCCGCCACCAGATCACTGAAGCCGAGCTCGACATCCGCCCTGCCCGCCTGGTCGTAGGCCCAGGGCGCGTTGAGCACGACGGCCATCACGTACCAAAGGAGCATGATGACGGCCACGACGGTGAGCACCGGCAGGACGTTGCCGCCGCCAGCCGATCGTTCAGAGCTCATCGTCCACCCCGGCCCTGAGGCCGTCGCGGACGCGCGCCGCCGTCTCGAGGAAGGCGCTGCTCTCGCGAATGTGCAGCGGCCGGTCTTCCGGCGACAATGGGCTCTCGATCACGTCGGTGACCCGGCCCGGGCGCGGCGACATGACGACGATCCGGGTGGAGAGGAAGACCGCCTCGGTGATCGAATGGGTGACGAAGCAGATGGTCTTCTCGGTCTGCCGCCAGAGTGCCAGCAGCTGCTCGTTCAGCTTGTCGCGGACGATCTCATCCAGGGCGCCGAAGGGCTCGTCCATCAGGAGAATGTCGGCATCGAAGGCGAGTGCCCTGGCGATCGAGGCGCGCTGCTGCATGCCGCCCGAGAGCTGCCAGGGATACTTGCCCTCGAACCCCTGAAGCTCGACCAGCTCGAGCACACGCGCCACCCGCTGGCGCTGCTCGGCCCGGGGATAGCCCATCAGCTCCAGCGGCAGGCCGATATTCGCCTCGATCGTTCGCCACGGAAACAGACCGGCCGCCTGGAAGACGTAGCCATAAGCCCGCCGCTGCCGCGCCTCGCGCGGGCTCATCCCGTTGACGCGTATGGTGCCGGCGGTCGGCTGCTCGAGGTCGGCGGCTACCCTGAGGAACGTCGTCTTGCCGCAACCGGACGGGCCGATGAACGAGACGAAGTCGCCCTTGCCGATGCGCAGGCTGACATTCGCGAGCGCCTCGACCGGCCCGTCATTGGTCTCGAAGGTCAAGGACAGCGCCTCGGCCTCGATCACAGCACTGGCTGGCTCGGGCGTGCCGGACGGGTCTACCGCCGGAACCACCGAGGCTGCTGTCATTCGGGCTCAGACGCCGGTCGGGATATTGGTCGGATCGCGCTCGACGCGTCTGGGTGCGGTCAGCTCCTTCCACTTCGAAAGGGCCGCGTGCGGTGCCGGGAAGGCCGGGCGCGGCACGAAGCGGCCCCTGCCCGCCTGCGGCTGGCTGTTCTGCCCGTCCGCCCAGACCACCTCGCCGCGCGAGAGCGTGTAGCGCGGCAGGGCCGTCACCTTGAAGCCCTCGAACACGTTGTAGTCGATGATCGACTTCTGCGAGGCGGCGGTGATGGTCTTCGACAGCTTCGGGTCCCAGACGACGATGTCGGCGTCCGCCCCTTCGACCAGCGCCCCCTTCTTGGGATAGACGTTCAAGATCTTGGCGATGTTGGTCGAGGTCACGGCGACGAACTCGTTCGGTGTCAGCCGGCCGGTCTCGACGCCGTTGGTCCAGAGCACTGACAGCCGGTCCTCGAGCCCCCCTGTGCCGTTCGGCATGAAGGGGAAGCCCTTGAGCCCCATCTTCTTCTGCTCGGTGGTGAAGGCGCAGTGGTCGGTGGCGACCACCTGCAGGCTGCCGGCCTGCAACCCGGCCCAAAGGCTGTCTTGGTGGTCCTTCGAGCGGAAGGGCGGCGACATCACGCGCCTGGCCGCATGCTCCCAGCTCTTGTTGAAGTACTCGCTCTCATCCAGCGTCAGATGCTGGATCAAGGGCTCGCCATAGACCCGCATGCCCTTCTGCCGGGCCCGCCTGATCGCCTCGTGCGCCTGCTCGCAGGAGACGTGGACGATGTAGACGGGCACGCCGGTGGCGTCCGCAATCATGATCGCCCGGTTGGTGGCCTCGCCCTCGACCTCGGGCGGCCGCGAATAGGCGTGGCCCTCGGGCCCGATGATGCCGAGCTCCATGTACTTCTTCTGCAGCTCGGCCACGACATCGCCGTTCTCGGCATGGACCAGCGGCAGGGCACCCAGCTCGGCGCAGCGCTTGAACGACGCGAACATCTCGTCGTCGTCGACCATCAAGGCGCCCTTGTAGGCCATGAAGTGCTTGAACGTGTTGACGCCGCGCTTCACCACCTCGGCCATCTCGTCGAACACCTGCTCCGACCAGCCGGTGATCGCCATGTGGTAGCCGATGTCGATGCAGATCTGCTTTTGCGACTTCTTATCCCAGTCATCGACCGCCGTGATCAGGCTGCCGTCGGCGCCCGGCAGGACGAAGTCGACCAGCATGGTGGTGCCGCCGGAGGCGGCGGCGAAGGTGCCGCTCTCGAAAGTCTCGGCCGCGGTCGTGCCCATGAACGGCATCTCGAGATGGGTGTGCGGGTCGATGCCGCCCGGCATGACGTAGGCGCCGTCCGCCTCGATCGTCTCGTCGCCCTTGAGGTTCGGGCCCGATGGCCTTGATGGTCTCGCCCTCGATCAGCACATCGGCCTCGAAGCTGCGGTCGGCGGTGACCACCGTTCCGCCCTTGATCACCTTGCTCATTGCGCTCTCCTAAACAAGATCGTGGGGAAGATGATCTTCCCCACACCCCATCGGTACTTGGCGTCTGCGCAAAATACCGGTGGGGCACGGGGAGGTGCTACCTCCCCGCACTGTCATCCTACGATCTCGGCCGTCTCGACCACCGCGTGAAACAGCACGTTGGCGCCCTTCTCGGCCCACTCCGGCGAAATGTCCTCGGCCTCGTTGTGCGACAAGCCGTCGACGCAGGGGCACATCACCATGCAGGTGGGCGCCTTGCGCGAGATCCAGCAGGCATCGTGACCGGCGCCCGAGACGATGTTCATGTGGCTGTAGCCGAGCCGCTCGGCAGCCCGGCGGACCGCATCGACGCAGCCCTGGTCGAAGGTGACGGGATCGAAGTGGCCGGTCTGCTCGAAGGCGATCTCCAGCCCCAGCTCCTCGGCGATCTTCTTGGCCCCGGCCTTGGCGCGCGCGTCCATGTCGGCCTGCACCTCGAAGGAGGGCGAGCGGAGGTCGATGGTGAACACCGTCCGGCCTGGAATAATGTTGCGGCTGTTGGGATAGACCTCGATATGCCCGATGGCGCCCACCGCGTTCGGCTGGTGGCTCATCGCGATCTCGTGCACCAGCTCGGTGATCCGCGCCATGCCGAGCCCGGCATTGCGGCGCATCGGCATCGGCGTCGAGCCGGTATGGCTCTCGCGGCCGGTGAGCGTCACCTGCAGCCAGTTGAGCCCCTGGCCATGGGTGACGACGCCGATATCCTTGCCTTCCGCCTCGAGGATCGGCCCCTGCTCGATATGCAGCTCGAAGAACGCCTTCATCGGCCGGTCGCCGACCACCTCGTCGCCGCGCCAACCGATCCGCTTCAGCTCGTCGCCGAGGCTGAGCCCCTTGGCGTCCTTGCGCTCATAGGCCCAGTCCTGGGTATGAACGCCGGCGAAGACACCGGAAGCCAGCATCGGCGGGGCGAAGCGGGTCCCCTCCTCGTTGGTCCAGTTGACGACGACGATCGGATGCTTGGTCTTGATCTCCAGGTCATTGAGCGAGCGGACGATCTCGAGCCCGGCGAGCACGCCCAGGACCCCGTCATACTTGCCGCCGGTGGGCTGGGTGTCGAGATGGCTGCCGACATAGACCGGCAGCGCGTCCGGGTCGGTGCCCTCGCGGCGCATGAACATCGTGCCCATCTGGTCGACGCCCATGGTGAGCCCGGCCGCCTCGCACCAGCGCTGGAACAGGGCACGGCCTTCGGCGTCCTCGTCGGTCAGGGTCTGGCGGTTGTTGCCGCCGGCGATGCCGGGCCCGATCTTCGCCATCTCCATGAGCGAGTCCCAAAGCCGCGCCCCGTCGAGCTGCAGGTTGCCGCCAGGTTCCGCCATGCTGTCCTCCGCTTCCGTCGCAACCAAGCGCCCCGACGCTCCGCACGCAGCGGCGTCGAAGGCGCCTTCGGCACCAAGACCTCGACCTTCATCACCCATCGTGGTCTATGATCAAAGGGAAAAACAACGCAAACGTCGCTTGTGATTTTGATCGAGGTGAAGGGCTGGTGGACAGGGAGCCGCGCTCGGCAACGAGGACGGAAGGGTTCGGCGCCCCGCCGCGGGCAGCCAGCGCGTCTCGAGACGCGACCCAAAACCAGCGCCTGAAGACCGCACGCATCCTCGACGCCGCGCTCGATGTCTTCTCGGCAAACGGGTTTCGCGGCGCCACCCTCGACCAGATCGCCGACTCGGCCGGCCTCTCGAAGCCCAACCTGCTCTACTACTTCGCCTCGAAGGAAGCCGTGCATCGGGTGCTGCTCGAGCGGCTGCTCGACACCTGGCTCGAGCCCTTGCAGCGCCTCGACCCGCAAGGCGAGCCGCTGGCCGAGATCCAGGCCTATATCCGGCGCAAGCTGGCGATGGCCCGCCTGCTGCCGCGGGAGAGCCGGCTCTTCGCCAACGAGATGCTGCAGGGCGCGCCGGTGATCGGCGATGTGCTGGAAGGCCCGCTCCGCGCCCTGGTCGAGCAGAAGGCAGCGGTGCTACGGCCTGGATGAAGGAGGGCCGCCTCGCGGAGGTCGACCCGCACCATCTGATCTTCTCGATCTGGGCCACGACCCAGCACTACGCCGATTTCGACGTGCAGGTGACCGCCGTGCTCGGCCGGGACGACGAGGCACGCTTCGCCGACGCCGAGCGCTTCCTGCTCGGCCTGTTCGAGCGCGGGCTGAGACTTTAGCGGTCCCATCGAGACGGATGTGTCCCACAGGACGTAAAGCCCCCGAAAAAACCGAACTTCCCAAAACCGGGGTTCCAGCCCCCCTCGAGAGCGGCACCCTAAACGGGAGTGGGCACTCGGGCCGGGGCATGCCGGGGGAGGATGGAGCCTGGATGAGCGGACTCCCCGAACTCCAACTACATTGGGCAGAACATCGACAACCATGGGACGAGGCGGGGTGCCGCCGAGGGCGGTGGGCACAGCCGTTTAATCTGCCCTTGGGCCGCGGGGCCCCCCTCGTGCGTGCAACCAAAAAAAGGGGGGGAAGGTCCGGAGCGGAGCCATGATCGAGCAGGGGTGGGAACTTGTCTCCAAGGGTGACTGGGACACGTTGATCACGGACTATAAGGACGAGGCGCATGCCTTGTAGATGCCGGGGCAGAACGGCTAAGACCGCGTGATCGAAAGACGGAGGCGTCTGTCCAATCCACGCGGTACGCTCAGCAATCTCGGGCTCGCAATCTGGGCTCGCGTACGCCTGGCTTTGCGGTGACCGCAGTCCGCCAGATCGGCGATGGCGACGAGGTCGTGTCCGTCGTCGACTGGAAGTGCGACAAGATTCCAGACGGCAAGGCTCAGTCGACGGTGCTGTTTCGGATGTCCGAAGGCAAGATTTATGAAGAACGCTGGTTCATGGACACTGAACAGTGGAAGGCTGCTTTCAGATCGACCGGCCCCGCTCTCTCTGACACCGCGGGCCGTGACCCAATAGCTGGCTGGCACTCTGGCGTACAACCTCCGAGTTTGCGATTTCTGTGCAACGCGAGTTCCCGCGAAAACGGTGGTTTTTGGCCAGGACTGACGCAGGACCGTCGTTGCTGGGGTTCTCGCGGTCACAAACCCTTGTCAAAACCGTGCTGCGTTTGACCGGCTCTTGGCAGGGTCGTACCTGACACCCCGTTTGCCGCGGCTCCTGCGGATATCTTGAAAGGCTCGAAGCGCCTGACGCTGCCCACTTCGTCGCTGCCGTAGCAAGCGTGACGGCTACTCCGCCGCTTGCGCTGCAGGGTTGTTCGGGTGCGTCGTCCAGTTGGCGGGCGTCGCCTCGACCACCTTGCCGGTGCGCAGGTCGACTTGGCCGGGCTCGAGGGCTTCGAGCGTGATGCAGTTCTCGACCGGGCAGACATTGACGCAGAGATTGCAGGCGACGCATTCCTCGTCGATCACCTCGAAGACGCGGCCGGGCTTGATGGCGATCGCCTGGTGCGAGGTGTCCTCGCACGCGGCGAAGCAGCGGCCGCACTTGATGCAGAGATCCTGGTCGATCCGCGCCTTGGCGACGTAGTTGAGGTTGAGATACTGCCAGTCGGTGACATTGGGCACGGCCCGGCCGGTGAACGCGTTGAGCCGCTCGTGGCCCTTCTCGTCCATCCACTGCTCGAGGCCGGAGATCATCTCCTTCACCACCTTGAAGCCGTAGGTCATGGCGGCCGTGCAGACCTGCACGTTGCCGGCGCCCAAGGCCATGAACTCGGCCGCGTCCCGCCAGGTGGTGATGCCGCCGATGCCGGAGATCGGCAGGCCCCGGGTCTCGGGGTCGCGGGCGATCTCGGCCACCATGTTGAGCGCGATGGGCTTCACCGCCGGGCCGCAATAGCCGCCATGGCTGCCCTTGCCGTCGATCGAGGGCTCCGGGCTGAAGCTGTCGAGGTCGACCGAGGTGATCGAGCTCACCGTGTTGATCAGCGAGACCGCATCAGCGCCACCCTGCTTGGCCGCCCGCGCCGGGTAGCGGATGTCGGTGATGTTGGGGGTCAGCTTGACGATCACCGGCATCCGGGTGTGCGCTTTGCACCAGCGCGCGACCATCTCGATATATTCCGGCACCTGGCCCACGGCCGAGCCCATGCCGCGCTCGCTCATGCCGTGCGGGCAGCCGAAATTCAGCTCGATACCATCGGCGCCGGTATCCTCGACCTTCTTCAGGATGAAGGTCCAGGACTCCTCGTCGCAGGGCACCATCAGGCTCACCACCATGGCGCGGTCGGGCCAGTCGCGCTTGACCGCCTTGATCTCCTGCAGGTTCACCTCGAGCGGCCGGTCGGTGATCAGCTCGATATTGTTGAGGCCGAGGAGCCGGCGGTCGGCGCCCCAGATCGCCCCGTAGCGCGGCCCGTTGACGTTGACGATGTGCGGGTCGAGGCCGAGCGTCTTCCAGACCACGCCACCCCAGCCCTGCTCGAAGGCGCGCCGGACGTTGTACTCCTTGTCGGTCGGCGGTGCCGAGGCGAGCCAGAACGGGTTCGGCGACTTGATGCCGACGAACTCACTGCGCAGATCGGCCACTGTCGTCTCCCTGCCGTGTCGGCCGCGTCAAGCGGCCGTCAGGTGCTGGTGAATATCCATCGCGGCATCGCGCCCCTGCGCCACCGCGGTCACGGTCAGATCCTCGCCGCCCGGCGTGCAGTCGCCGCCGGCCCAGACCCCGGCGAGGCCGGTCCGCCCGGCGCCGCTGACCGCGATCTTGCCGCCTTTCGGCGAGAGACCCTCGGGCAGGCCGCCGAGCGTCTGGCCGATGGCGAGGAACAGCTGATCGGCACGGAGCTCGAAGGTCTCGTCGGTGGTCACGACCCCGGCGCCATTTTGCCGCGTGTAGGCGAAGACGGCCGTCTCCAAGCGGCCGTCGCCGCTGAGCCGCACCGGTGCCGCATTGCAGACGATCCGCACGCCCGTGGTCGCCGCGTGCTCCTGCTCGTGGGCCGAGGCGCTCATCTTCTCCTGGCCGCGGCGGTAGACGATCGTCACCTCCTCCGCTCCCAGCAGCTTGGATTGCACCGCGGCGTCGACAGCGGTCATGCCGCCGCCGATCACGACCACCCGCCGGCCGACCGGCAGGGTCGACTTGTCCGCGGCCTGGCGCAGCTCGGCGATGAAGTCGACCGCCGAGCGCACCCCGTCGAGCTCGAGGCCTGGAATGTCGAGCCCGTTCACGTCACCGAGGCCGAGCCCCAGAAAAACCGCGTCATGCGAGGCCTTGAGCTCCGCCAGCGTGATCTGCCGGCCGAGTGCTTGACCGTAGCGGATCTCGATGCCGCCGATCTGGAGCAGCCAATCCAACTCGGCCTGGGCGAAGCCGTCGACCGTCTTGTAGGCAGCGATCCCATACTCGTTGAGCCCGCCGCCCTTTGGCCTGGCCTCGAAGACGGTGACGTCGTGGCCGTGCATCGCCAGACGGTGCGCACAGGCGAGCCCGGCCGGCCCGGCACCGACCACGGCGACCCGCTTGCCGGTCGCAGCGGCGCGCTTGAAGGGGTGGACACCTGCCTGCATCAACGTGTCGGTGGCAAAGCGCTGCAGCCGGCCGATCTCGACCGGCTTGCCCTCGGCCGCCTCGCGCACGCAGGCCTCCTCGCACAGCGTCTCCGTCGGGCAGACGCGGGCGCACATCCCACCCATGATGTTCTGCTCGAAGATCGTGCGCGCCGCGGCCTCCGGCGTGCCGGTGGCGATCTGGCGAATGAAGAGCGGAATATCGATGGCGGTCGGACACGCGGTGATGCAGGGCGCATCGTGGCAGAAGTAGCAGCGGTCCGCCGCCACCAGCGCCTCGTGCGCAGAAAGCCGCGGCGCCACATCCGCGAAATGATCCTCGACCACAGATGATGCGAGCCGGCCACCAATGATCCCAGGCGTCTGCGGCGAGGCGGTCATGCGGCGGTTCGGCCGAGGGGCGGCAGGCCACCGTTCGATGCAGTCTTGAAGTTCGAGGTGCTCTGTCTGCAGGCGCAGCACGGGCTGGAGCTTCGAGGGCGACCGAGCATCTGGGTGCGTGACCGGCTCTCTTGGATCCGGTTTTGCGGCCTGACGCTTACCGATCCCGTGCCGGGCGCGAACACACTGGGACTTCCGCGAGGCGCTGATCGGGGCCGATGCCCTGGACCAGCTGTTTGCCTGTCTCGACCAGGCGATCAAGGATGCCGACTAGAGCATTTTCTAACCTCATGGAATCGTTTGGGATTCCCTTTACGGCCGTTTCGTGATTCAAGATTTCGAGCTGATGGGGGAGGCCAGCCTTGATGGCTCTTGCGCTTTCTGCCGATCCACCGCCGCGTCGTGGCGGCCCGGTCGAGGGACAGGAGATATCCTGCCGTTGCGCCGCCGCTCGCTTCGGCGTCGCCTCGCATCGACGGCGATCAAGTGGCTGCAGCAATGGCGCCGCACGGGCAGCGTTCAGCCGCGGCCGCGTGGCGGCGACAAGCGCTCGCATCAGCTCGAGGCTCATGCCGCCGCCACCCGACCTCCTCGCCGGTCGAACGGCTAGACCGACATCACGCTCGCCGAGATCGTGGTGCACCTCAGAAACGCACCCAGAGCGCTGCACGCTGATAGTAGCCCCGCGCGCGCACGTCGCGCGCGCACGAGCAACGCCATGGGCTCGGCTTCAAAAAAAAAAAACCGCGCGCACGCCGCCGAGCAGGAGCGGCATGACGTCTGGCGGCGACAGCGCAATATGCAGTCGGCTCGGCGGTGACCGACCTCGTCCGGGGACGCCAAAAGGGCCGGGCGTACAGCCGCACCCCCAAGGAGCACGCCGCCGCGCCTCACCGCGCCGCCCCCGGCCCCTGGACCAAGACCACGCCGGGCGTTACGGCGAACCCGCCGCCACACCGCCAAAGGCGCGCCTAGGGCGGGGCGGCCGGACGGCGCGGCCGCTGGGCAACCGGACCCCGAACCCCACGCGCCGGGCCCGCGCCACCGGGCCGGGGCCCCCCGCCGACCGCCGGACCGTCGACCCCAGGGGCGGGGCGCGCCGCTGAACCGCGCCGCCCTTCGCCAGACTCACCCGATGTCGATGCCTGCCCGCACCAACGCGCACCGGGCGACACGTGACCCGTTCCGACAACCGGCCGCGGCGCACAAGCCCCGGGCGGCACGAGGCAAGGGCCGAGCGCGCTTCTTGCCGCCCATGGGTACCCGACGAGGGTGAGTGGAGCAGACGGGAGACCATCGAGACCTCGGGCAGGACGCCATCGCGCGTTAGCAGAGAGTGAGACTTCCAGGCGCAGAGACGATTCGAATGATCGGAATTGCTCAGCGGATTATTAGACAGAGCCTGGGCAGGGCCATCGGTGAAAGACGAGGAGACTTCCAGGGGGGACGATTCGAATGTAAATGCTCAGCCGGATTAAGAGGTGTCGGCGCGGCTGGCGTAGAGCGGACGGGGGGGGGGGTGGCGCTCGGTGCGCGTTTTCGGCCGGGTGGGGACGGCGTTGGCGGTGGACGGACGGGGCTCGATCGGGGGCACGTCGCCCCGCGGTCAGGGCGGCAGAGCGAGGGCGCGGTCGGCGAAGCGGGCGAGGCTTTCCTTGTAGGGGTAGCTGGACGGCAGCGCGACCTTGATCCGGGTCTTCATCTCGGTGACCCGGGCGGCGACCTTGATGAAGGCGAGGCGCAGGGTGTCGAACTGGGCGTCGCGCCAGAACGAGGTCTTGGGCGCCAGGCCGCGCAGGGTGTGCAGGAGCCAGTAGGCGGCGGTGTGGATCAGCAGGCGGAACTGGTTGGCGGTGGCCTTCGTGCACGAGGTCCGGTCGGAGGCGAGGTGCAGCTTGTGCGCCTTGATCAGGTTCTCGGCCTGGCCGCGGGCGCAGTAGACCTCCTCGTACAGCCACCGCGGCGTGCCCTTGAGGTTGGTGACGATGAACCGGCTGTCGCTGCCCTGGGCCGAGGCCTCGACGCGGGCGATCACCCGGCGCTCGACGCCCCAGGTTTTGGCGGCGTAGCGGAACTCGCCGTAGCGGCGGGCCTTGGCCACCTCGCCGGCGATTCGGCCAACCGCCGCATCCTCGGCGAGATGCCTGACCTTGCCGAGCAGCACCTGGTTGCCGCCGAGGCCGAAGATGTAGCCGACCCGGTTGCGCTCCAGCCAGTCCATGGCCTCGGGCCGGGCGTAGTGGCTGTCGCCGCGGATCAGGATGTCGACCTTCGGCCAGCGGGCGCGGATCGCCGCACGACGTGGCGCAGCACCAGCGCGACCTCGGCACCGTCCGGGGTCTTGCCGGGGCGCAGGATCACCGCCACCGGCTTGCCGGTCGTCGCCTCGTAGATGTGGATCGGCAGGAAGCAGCGGCTGTCGTAGTGGGCATGGAACAGCGCCAGCTGCTGCTGGCCGTGCACCCGGTCCTCGGTGTCGTCGATGTCGAGCACGATCCGGCGCGGCACCTCGTCGAAGCTGTCGCAGAACAGCTCGACCATGGCCGCCATCATCCGCTTGAGCGCGGTCGGGCCGGGCAGGTTCTCGAGCCGGCACATGGTCGGCTGCGAGCACAGCTCGGCACCCGTCTCCGGCAGCCGGCCGACCGCCATCTTGAAGGCCGGATCGTCGCGCAGGGCGTCGCAGTCGTTGGCGTCCGCGTAGCCGGCGGCGATCAGCAGCGCGCGGAAGCGGATCATCTCGGCGAGGCCGTGGCGGACCCGCTCGGGCGCCCGCGGGTCCTCGATGCAGCGCGCCAGCCGCTCGGCCAGGCCGAGCTTGCGCTCGATCTCGGCCAGCACCAGCACCCCGGCGTCCGAGGTCAGCCGGCCGCCGTCGAAGGCGACGTGCACCGGCTTGCCGCCGACCGGTGACAGGCCGGGCAAAAGCGGGGCATCTTCCGTCATGGCGGGCGCGCAACTCCGTTCGATCGCGATAGAAAGAGAGAAAAAGAAGGCGCCAACGCTACGGTCACCATGGCCAACACCGCCTACAATCTCGGCCGATGGCGATGGTGGGAGGGGCGAACTGCGTCCGTTTGTCGAAAAACCAACCGAATGTGCCGCAGCCCACCCGGAAACATCAAACCAAATACCCTAAAACTCCTCCACCGAGCCAAAACGCACGCAAACCACTCAAAGCGGCTTAACGACGGGTGCCAGATGTGTCCAAGTGGCCGGCCGTGCCACCCCGCGGATATGACTCAATGGCCTTCTGGCTATTGATGGTGTCGAGAATGGGCGAACGATCGGGCCACTGGCTCATCCCAAGCTTGCCGCGTAACAAAATGCTGCTTCATCGCGCAACGGTCCAGCCCACCGATCGCGCGTAACCTCTTCCTTGGCAGCGCTCTTAAAGCCGGTCAACTCCGAACGGCCCAGCGTCAGGCCAGAGTTCGACTCGTGATCCTTGGTAGCAGCAGCTGCAAGAAGCCGATCCGCGATGACGAAAAACAGTGTCACGGGCAGGCGCCAAGCCCGCCAAGCGACGACCGACCAGCCCCAGCCATTTCCCGGGCCGGCCATCATCCCCACAATCTACGCTTCTTGAAAGTGCTTGAGCCCACGGCCTGATGCCCGAGCTTCGCGTAATACGCCAAGAGCGTGGTGCCACGGCACCACGCTCCAAGCGTTGATCAGTTCAGAAGAGGCGGATCAGGCCGGCACGGCGGTGTCCTCGACAACGAGATTGGCGGTTGGGCTACCACCACCGGAACCGGCGAACGGGTCCGCGGTGACATCGAAAGAGCTGTCGACGCTGCCGTTGAGGGCGACGTTCAGCTCGTCGCGGATGTCGATCGCCGCTTGCGCCTCGAACTCGGCGAACAGCTCGGCCAGGAAGTCGGGTGAGCCGTCACTCTCGTTGAACAGCGCCACGCCGCCGGTGAGCATGCCGGCGATATCGAGGTAGAAGGTGCCGTCGCCGAACGCGGTGGCGCTGCCTTCCGCTCCGGCACCAGCCCAGGCGGTCCCGGCGCCGTCGAGCAGGCCCAGCTGCTCCATCTGCCCCATCACCAGATCGGCGAGCGAGGGGCCGGGTGCGCCGACGCTCGGCGGCGCCGGCTGGCCACCGCCGATCGAGCCCTCGTAGGCCGCCAGCAGGGCGTCGTAGAGATCGCCGCCGAGCGGCTGGAAGATCGGGCTCTCGAAGACGTCGAAGCTGAGTGCCTCGTTGACGTCGCCGTCCGCCGTGGCGGAGCCGTCAGCCGCGATCTGCGCCTGGATGTAGCCGCTCAGCTCGCCGCTCAGGATCGCCGCGAAGAAGGGCATGCCGCCAAGCGAGACACCGACGCCGGAAAGAGCGGCCGCGTCGAGCAGGATGTCGATCCCGATCGAGCCGTCGCCATGCTCCGTGACGGTCATCTCCTGCGCGGCATCGTAGAGGGCCAATGCCTCGAAAGTGATGTCGCCAGGCGTGATCCCGCGGATGTCGACGCTGACCTCGCCGTAGCCGAAGGCACCGTACTCATCCTGGATGGCATAGTAGAAGCCGGCGTCACCCGTGTAGTCGGCGGTCGGCGTGAACACCACGTAGCCATCCGGCGTCAGGCTGACCTCGCCATTGAAGGACGGCCCGAAGCCGGCGAAGCTGAACGCGCCGTCGACATCGTAGTCATTGGCGAGCAGCGCCTCGAGCGGCGCGTAGAAGCCGACATCCTCATAGCCGACGAAGTGGTCGGCCTCGGCCACCGGCGCATCGTTGACGCCGACGATCTCGACCGTGACATAGGCCTGCGAGGTCGCACCATGCTGGTCCGCGATCGTGTAGGCAAAGGTCTCATAGGCCAGCTCGCCCTCGGCCAGGTGCTCGAAGGCGCCGAACGGTCGGTAGGTCAGCGAGCCGTCATTGTTGATCCACTTCTGCCCTTCGCTGCCCATGCCCTGAATGCTGACGGCGCGGATGCTGTCGGTCGCGTCGGGGTCGTAGTCGTTGAGCAGCGCATCGAAGCGCACCTCGCCATCCTCGCTGACCCGCACGAAGTCGTGCTGCGCCACCGGCGCGTCGTTGAGCCCGACGACGGCCACCGTGATGGTGCCGGTGTCGGTGGCACCGTGCTGGTCGGCGACGGTGTAGCCGAACTCCTGGTAGGCGATCTCGCCCTCGCCCAGGTAGTCGTAGGCGCCGTAGGGGCGATAGCTCACGGTGCCATCGTGGTTGATCCACCTCTGGCCCATGCTGTCGCCGAGGCTGAACAGATTGGTGACGCGCAGCGTGTCATTGACATCGGGGTCGGTATCGTTGGCCAGCGCGTTGAACCGAGCGTTGCCTTCCTCGCTCACCCAGACGAGATCGTCGTGGGCGGTCGGCGCGTCGTTGACGCCCTCGATCCGCACCGTCACCTCGGCCGTGCTCAAGGCGCCATGCTGGTCGGCGACCGTGTAGGAGAAGGTCTCGGTGGCGTGCTCGCCCTTGCCCAGATGGGTGAACTGACCATTCGGGTCGTAGGTGATGCTGCCATTCGCCTGCAGCACCGCCGTGCCCTGCAGCCCGGCCGAATCGACGGAGACGATCCGCAACGTGTCGTTGCTGTCGGGATCGGTATCGTTGGCCAACGCGTCGATCGCGACATGCGTCCGCTCGGTCGTGACGGCGTGGTCATCGGCGCCGATCGGGGTGTCGTTGACCCCGGTGATCGTCACCTCGACCGTGGCCTTGTCCGTCGCGCCCTGCTGGTCGGCGATCTTGTAGGTGAAGCGCTCGGTGGCCGTCTCGCCCTTGCCCAGATGGGTGAACTGCCCATTCGGGTCGTAGTTGAGGCTGCCGTCGGCATTGACGATCACCCGGCCGGCGAGGCCGGTCGTGTCGACGTCGACCAGCTTGATGCCGTCATTCGCATTGGGATCGCGATCGTTGCGCAGGACGTCGATCTCGACCGCCTGGCGCTCGCTGGTGGTCGCACTGTCGCCATTGGCGATCGGCGCGAAATTGACAGCGATCGAGCCTGAGGTCGTCGCACCTGAGCCACGTGAGCCGTCGTCGAGCGGCGTGCCGAAGGCGCGCTCGCCCTCGTTTCGCCCGAAGCTGGTGGGATCGAGCTCCATCGTCGGGCTGAGGCTCTGGCCGATCGACCCCAGCTCGAAGGTCCGGAACGCAGCACCACCGCTGACCGGCTCGGCCGACTCTCTTCCTCGGCCACGCCCTCGGCCGCGCTCGCCCGGGCCTCGCCTTGCGGCGTTGCCACCGTCTCGACGGCGCTTGCCGGGAACGTCCCGGCCTCGCGCAGCGCGGTCTCGGCGAGCTCGGCCACCGGCAACGCCGTGTCGAACGACTCGAGCGCCGCCGCCACCGCACTGGCGCCGACGAAAGCCTGATCGGCCAGCTGCAGGACGATCTCACCCGACGCGCCACTGGTCGAAACTGGCCACTCGGTGCCGTCGGCGAGGCGGATCACCAGCTCGCCATCGACCACGACGAAGGCACCGTCCTTGCCGGGCGCCTCGCGCAGGTCGACCACCGGGACACCGTTCGCATCGTGCACCACCGGCGGAAGCGTCGCCGGCATTTCGCCAGGTGTGGCCACAACGGCTGCCCCGGTCTCGACAATCGCCTGGTTGCTGCTCGATGATTCCGCCATGGCGTCCTCTCATTAACTATAGTCGTTAACATCCTGGCGAGTTGCTCTCCGCGTTCACTGGCGGTCGGCGTCCTCGGTTGCAGAGATGTAACCCAATATCGGCAACGATTTCTTCGTTAATATTGTGTTTTTGTTTACAGTCTGATTATCATCGTATGTAGTTTAGATCAAATTGAAGCATTAACTATTTCATAACGTCATTAACTTTATTTTGATTGCCAGACGGCGAAGCGAGTCACCGGCACGGCAGCCCGCTGCGCCATCGCTTGGATGACGACACGGTCAGCTGGGTAGGCGGTAGCTTGGGGGCCGCGGCGGTGATCGGAAAGCCGCGGGGCCCGCGGCGGAGAAAAGGAAGCCCGGCGGCGCCAAGACTGCCGGAAGACGGGGCAATCGCCTGCGCCCACCCGGCGTCAACGATCGTCCAGCTTATCCTCGAGGCCCGGGACGCGAGACGCAGGGCGAGCGCCGCCTGGTGCCAGCCGGCGCTGCACCTCTGCTGCGGCTCGTCAGTCGCCCGGGAGTGCCGCCCGCGTGCTCCGTCATTCAGCGGAGACCGGCCTCGCTTCAGCGCTGGCGCGGATCGATCGATTTTCGGCGCCAGACGGGATGATCGGCCACTGAAATCATTGACATGACAGTATTCATTCATACATCCCAGCGAACAATCGCTAGTCAGCGACAAGGACATTTCTTGACCGAAAATCACCCGACCGTGACCTTCGCCGAGCTCGGCTTACGCGAGGAAATCCAAAAAGCCATTGCCGACGCTGGCTACATCCATCCGACGCCCATCCAGGCACAGGCCATTCCCGTTGTGCTGGACGGCAAGGACGTGGTGGGCATCGCCCAGACCGGCACCGGCAAGACCGCCGGCTTCACGTTGCCGATGCTGCACCGCCTCGCCGCCGGCAGGGCCAGGGCACGGATGCCGCGCTCCTTGATCCTCAGCCCGACGCGCGAGCTGGCAACGCAGATCTCGGCCAGTTTCGAGACCTACGGCAAGCATCTCAACCTGACCATGGCGCTGCTCATCGGTGGTGTCGGCATGGGCGACCAGGAAAAGCTGCTCGAGAAGGGCGTCGACGTCCTGATCGCGACGCCCGGCCGCCTGCTCGACTGGTTCGACCGCGGCAAGATCTTGATGACCAGCGTCGAGATGTTCGTCATCGACGAAGCCGACCGCATGCTCGACATGGGCTTCATCCCCGACGTCGAGCGGATCTTCCAGCTGATGACCAAGCGTGGGCAGACGATGCTCTTCTCGGCCACGATGCCGAAAGAGGTGCGCCGCCTCGCCGACAAGTTCCTGAAGAGTCCGGTCGAAATCGAGGTAGCGCGGCCGTCGACCCGAGCCGAGGGAGTCGTCGACGTGGTCGTGCCGATCAGCGCCGTCGAACGGCGGGTTGCGGTCGACCGCCTGCTCGATATCGAGAAGATCTCGAACGCCATCATTTTCTGTAACCGCAAGCGCGACGTCTCGATGGTCAACAAGTTCCTGCAGCGGCAGGGGCGGAACGCGCAGGATATCCACGGCGATCTCGACCAGAGCCAACGCCAGGCCACGCTCGACGCGTTCAAGGCGGGCAAGGTCGACTATCTCGTCGCAACCGACGTGGCGGCGCGCGGCCTCGACATCGTCGATTTGCCGGCGGTGATCAATCTGGACGTGCCCTACCACCCCGACGACTACGTGCATCGCATCGGCCGCACCGGCCGCGCCGGCAAGGAAGGCCGCGCCTTCACCTTGGCCGACGCCAATGATGCCAAGTATTTGTCTGCCATAGAGAGATTGCTGGGCCAGAAGCTCAATCGCCAGCCGATCGAGGGCATCAGCGGCGAGTTGGTGCGGCCGCAGCGCTCATCGCGCCGGGCGCCGGCGACAGACGCAGCCGAGACGGCGCCAGTGGACGAGCCGGCAGCATCACCAGATGCAGAGGCAGCGCCGCCGACACCTAAGCGTCGGCGGCGCAAGAGCGAGGCAACGGCCGAGGCAGCGGCGCCGGTCGTTGCTGCAGAAGCTACCGAGGCCGCCGCCGAGAAGCCCAAGCGGCGGCGCCGGGCCAAGCCGGTGGCGGAGCCCGCGAGCGACGCGGCGCCTGCCGAAGTCGCCGCCGAGACAGCAGCGCCGGCCAACGAGGTGGCCCCCTTCCCGCCGCGAGCGGCCCGCGAGCGCGCTCGGCCGGCCCGGGCGGAGCGCAAGCCGCAGCGCCAGCACGAAGGCGGCCGTGACGAGCCGGTTGTCGGGCTCGGCGACCATGTGCCGGCCTTCCTGCTGCGCCCGGTCCCGACCAAGGTCAGCGCCTGAACCGGCGAACAGGGAAACCGCTCAGGTGCAGACGATCTTCGTCATGGTCAAATGTGAGCTCGGCAGCTCCTATGATGTGGCCGATGCTGCCGTGCAGTCCATTCAGGAGGTTTCCGAGGTCTATTCGGTCTCCGGCCAGTATGACTTGATCATGAAGTTCCACCTCGATGCCGCGGTCGACATCGGCCGGTTCGTGAACCAGGCGGTGCAGACGCTGCCCGGCGTCAAGGACACCTTCACCCTGATCACCTTCAAGGCGTTCGCTTGAGCGAGGCGAGCGCCGCCCGTCGCCGGGCCGATGAAGCGGCAATGGCCGACGATGGCGCCGATGTCCGCGTCTCCGAGCGGCGCCTCGCCTATAGCGGCTTCTTCGATCTCGAGGTGCTGCAGCTGCAGCATCGCCGCTTCGACGGCACCATGAGTGATGTCGTCAGCCGCGAGGTTCTTCATATCCCCAACGCGGCGGCCATCCTACCCTACGACCCGGTGACCGACCGGGTGATCCTGATCGAGCAGTTCCGCCCCGGCACGCTCGCGCATGCCGAGGGGCCATGGATGCTCGAAGCCGTTGCCGGGCTGATGGAGCCGGGCGAGGACGCTGAGCAGACAGCGCGGCGCGAGATCGTCGAGGAGGCCGGCCTCACAGCACGGCGGATTGAGAAGGTCGGCGTCTATATCGCCTCGCCGGGTGCTGTCACCGAGCATACCACCGTCTTCATCGGCGAGGTAGCGAGCGGCAAGGCCGGCGGCGTGCACGGGCTCGCGGCCGAGACCGAGGACATCAAGAGCCATGTGATCGACCGTGCTCAGGCACAGGATTGGCTCGAGGATGGTCGAATCGTCGCCGCCAACGCCGTCTTCGCGCTGCGCTGGATGCAAGTGCATGGTGCCGCACTTCGGGCACGCTGGCTTGCGGCAACGCCGGCAAACGACTAGGAGCCTGTCCGAGACATGGTCACAGTCTGCACGCGTCAGCCCTGGCTTTGGGCGAGGAGACCGGCCCGCCGCGATGCGACGCCATCGTCAGGGTCGGTCGACGTGGCCCAGAGCCAGGGCTGACGCGCCCTTCGGGTCGCCGAAGCGCCAGCGAGGGCGGCGTCGCGCCGGCTCGACGATGCCCCGGCATCTCCTTCGCCGCCGCTCCTTGCCCCCGCTGGCGCTTCGGCGATGCAGACCGTGACCATGTCTCGGACAGGCTCCTAGCTGAGCAAGAGCGGCAACGGCAGCAAAGGCAAGTGACGCCATGCAGGCACGCATCTACCAACCGGCCAAGACCGCCGTGCAGTCCGGCAGGCGCAAGACCAAGGAATGGACGGTCGAGTTCGAGCCGCGCTCGCGCAAGGAAGCCGATCGGCTGATCGGCTGGGTCGGCTCAGACGACATGGACCAGCAGGTGCAGATGCACTTCCCGACCAAGGACGCCGCCATCGCCTATTGCCGCCGCGAGAACCTGACCTTCCAGGTGTTCGAGCCGCATCAGCGCGTCGTTCGGCCCAAAGCCTACGCCGAGAACTTCATCCACCGCAGCTGAGAGCCAAGCCCTGAAGCCGCTCCGGCATTCCCCCTGGGCAGCGCCCCTGCTATGAGTCGGCTGCGGCGCCCTTAGCTCAGCCGGATAGAGCATCTGCCTTCTAAGCAGAGGGTCGCAGGTTCGAGTCCTGCAGGGCGCGCCAGTTTTCCCAACAAGTTGCGCTCCACGCCCAACAGTGAGATCCCTTCCGTGTCGCCACACGGCAAATAGCACCATATCTTGGTGGCCTTCTGGCCGGGCCCGAAGATCCAGGCGTGGATCGTCTCGGTCGACACGTAGCGTAGGCCGCGCAGCACACCTCGCTTCAGGTGCCCGTCGATCTGCTCGGGCGTCCAGCCCTCGACCAGGCGATCGCTCACGTAGCCAGCGGGCGACGGATCGCGCTCCAGCACTGACGGCTGATGCCGCCTCAGCAGATACGAGGCTTCGGCGATCGATAAGCCCAGTCGCCAGCGCGTTGAGCCGATGCCCGCTTCATCATTGACCGTCAGGCGGCAAGCTGACCGCTGAAGACATCGACAGTGAGGGAAGCGCGTGCCTGGGCGGTGCCGCCATTGCCGTCGGCGGCGGTGTAGGTGAAGCCGGCGGCACCGCTGAAGCCCGGCTCGGGCGTGAACAGCGGGTCGCCCTGGGGATCGAGCGCGACGCTGCCGTTGAGCGGGTCGCTCACCGCGGTGACGCTGAGCGGGTCGCCGTCGGGGTCGCTGTCATTGGCCAGCAGAGCCGCGGCGGCGATGCTCAAAGGCGTGTCGAAGGCCGTGCTGAAGCCACCGTCGTCGACGGCCACGGGCGGCGTGTTCACCGGCCCGGCGTCGGGCTCGAACACGACGTCGACCCAGTAGTTGTTGTTGTTGAAGGTCTGGTCCGGGAAGGTGCTGGTCGCGCTGTATTGGTAGACGCCGTTGCCGCCGCTGCTGTCGCTGGCGAGCGCGGTCAGCGGCCCGTTGGTGAAGGCGCTGGTGAAGTAATTGCCGTCGAAGGCATAACCGCCATTCGGCGCGAAGTAGGAGGCGACATAGGTGGTGTCGGCGGCAATCGCCACCGGTGCCGCGAGGTCGACCTGCTGCCAGCCCGAGCCGGTCTCGTTGGTGAAGGTCGCGCTCGCCAGATTGGTGCCGTCGACGGTCCAGAGATTGCCCAGATGCGTGCCGGTGTTGGCCGCGCCCTTGTAGAACCGAAGCCCGGTGATCAACCCATCGACATCAGCCTGAAACTTGACCCCGAGCTCGACCGCATTCGGATCGTCGTCCGAAGCCGTCACCGGCGTCACCGACGGCGACCATAGGCTGACGCCGGTGGCAGCCGGCGGTCCTTCGACGTCGAGCGAGACCAGCGCCTGGGCGGTGCCGCCCTGGCCGTCGGCGGCGGTGTAGGTGAAGCCGGCCGCACCGCTGAAGCCCGGCTCCGGGGTGAACAGTGGGTCGCCCTGGGGATCGAGCGCGACGCTGCCGTTGAGCGGGTCGCTCACCGCGGTGACACTGAGCGGGTCGCCGTCGGGGTCGCTGTCATTGGCCAGCAGATCGGCCGCGGCGATGCTCAGCGGCGTGTCGAAGGCCGTGCTGAAGCCGCCATCGTCGACGGCCGCCGGGGCATCGTTGACCCCGGTCACGGTCAGCGCGACCGTGGCGACTGCCGTGCCGCCCTGGCCGTCGTCGGCGGTGTAGGTGAAGCTGTCGTCGGCGCTGGCGCCGGCCGGCAGCGCCTGGAAGGCGGCGCCCGGATCGTAGGTCACCGAGTTGTCGGGGTTGATCGCGACGCTGCCCAGTGTGCCGGTGGTGTCGACCGCAGCCACGCTGAGCGGGTCGCCGTCACCGTCGCTGTCATTGGCGAGCACGTCGAGGGTCGCCACGCTGTCCTCGTCGGTGGTCGCAGCATCGTCCACCGCGACCGGCGACGTGTTGGCCGGCGGTCCTTCGACCTCGAGCGAGACCAGCGCCTGGGCGGTGCCGCCATTGCCGTCGGCGGCGGTGTAGGTGAAGCCGGCCGCACCGCTGAAGCCCGGCTCGGGGTGAACAGTGGGTCGCCCTGGGGATCGAGCGCGACGCTGCCGTTGAGCGGGTCGCTCACCGCGGTGACACTGAGCGGGTCGCCGTCGGGGTCGCTGTCATTGGCCAGCAGAGCCGCGGCGGCGATGCCAAGGGCGTGTCGAACCGCGACTGGGGGGGGGGGGGGGGGGGAGGGGGGGGGGGGGGGGGGGGGCGGTGGAGCACCATCGCCGACGGCCACGGGCGGGTGTTGGGGGTGTACGCATCGTCGAAGACGCGACCCAGTAGTTGTTGTTGTTGAAGGTCTCGGTCGGGAGGTGTGCTCGCGGTACTCGTAGACGCCGGGGTGCGTGGCGAGCGGGTCGCGGCCCTGTGAGGCGTGGTGAGTAGCCGTCGAAGGCTAACCGTTCGGCGCGAAGTAGGAGGGACATAGGTGGTGTCGGCGGCATGCGACCGGGCGAGGTCGACTGTGCCAGGGGCGGTCTCGGGTGAGTCGGGCGCGGTGGTGCGTCGACGGTCGAGATTGCCAGGTGGTCCGGTGTTGCGCGCCTGTAGACCGAGCCCGGTGATCACCCGTCGACTCGGCCTCGATGACACCCAGCTCCCCGCTTCGGTCGTCTCACGCCGTCACCGGCGTCACCGACGGCGACCATAGGTGACGCGGTGGCGCCGGCGGTCCTCGACGTCGAGCGAGACCAGCGCCTGGGCGGTGCCGCCTGGCCGTCGGCGGCGGTGTAGGTGAAGCCGGCGGCCCGCTGAAGCCCGGCTCGGGGTGAACAGCGGTCGCCCTGGGGGTCGAGCGCGACGCGCCGTTGGGGGCGCAGGGGACGGAGCGGGCGCCGCGGGGTCGCTGTCATTGGCCAGCAGATCCGCGGCGGCGACGCCGAGCGGCGTGTCGAAGGCAGTGCTGAAGCCACCGTCGTCGACGGCCGCCGGGGCATCGTTGACCCCGGTCACGGTCAGCGCGACCGTGGCGACCGCCGTGCCGCCCTGGCCGTCGTCGGCGGTGTAGGTGAAGCTGTCGTCGGCGCTGGCGCCGGCCGGCAGCGCCTGGAAGGCGGCGCCCGGATCGTAGGTCACCGAGTTGTCGGGGTTGATCGCGACGCTGCCCAGTGTGCCGGTGGTGTCGACCGCAGCCACGCTGAGCGGGTCGCCGTCACCGTCGCTGTCATTGGCGAGCACGTCGAGGGTCGCCACGCTGTCCTCGTCGGTGGTCGCAACATCGTCCACCGCGACCGGCGACGTGTTGGCCGGCGGTCCTTCGACGTCGAGCGAGACCAGCGCCTGGGCGGTGCCGCCATTGCCGTCGGCGGCGGTGTAGGTGAAGCCGGCCGCACCGCTGAAGCCCGGCTCCGGGGTGAACAGTGGGTCGCCCTGGGGATCGAGCGCGACGCTGCCGTTGAGCGGGTCGCTCACCGCGGTGACACTGAGCGGGTCGCCGTCGGGGTCGCTGTCATTGGCCAGCAGATCCGCGGCGGCGATGCCGAGCGGCGTGTCGAAGGCCGTGCTGAAGCCGCCATCGTCGACGGCCGCCGGGGCATCGTTGACCCCGGTCACGGTCAGCGCGACCGTGGCGACTGCCGTGCCGCCCTGGCCGTCGTCGGCGGTGTAGGTGAAGCTGTCGTCGGCGCTGGCGCCGGCCGGCAGCGCCTGGAAGGCGGCGCCCGGATCGTAGGTCACCGAGTTGTCGGGGTTGATCGCGACGCTGCCCAGTGTGCCGGTGGTGTCGACCGCAGCCACGCTGAGCGGGTCGCCGTCACCGTCGCTGTCATTGGCGAGCACGTCGAGGGTCGCCACGCTGTCCTCGTCGGTGGTCGCAGCATCGTCCACCGCGACCGGCGACGTGTTGGCCGGCGGTCCTTCGACCTCGAGCGAGACCAGCGCCTGGGCGGTGCCGCCATTGCCGTCGGCGGCGGTGTAGGTGAAGCCGGCGGCACCGCTGAAGCCCGGCTCCGGGGTGAACAGTGGGTCGCCCTGGGGATCGAGCGCGACGCTGCCGTTGAGCGGGTCGCTCACCGCGGTGACACTGAGCGGGTCGCCGTCGGGGTCGCTGTCATTGGCCAGCAGAGCCGCGGCGGCGATGCCGAGCGGCGTGTCGAAGGCCGTGCTGAAGCCGCCATCGTCGACGGCGGTGGGCGGCGTGTTCACGGGCCCGGCGTCGGGCTCGAACACGACGTCGACCCAGTAGTTGTTGTTGTTGAAGGTCTGGTCCGGGAAGGTGCTGGTCGCGCTGTATTGGTAGACGCCGTTGCCGCCGCTGCTGTCGCTGGCGAGCGCGGTCAGCGGCCCGTTGGTGAAGGCGCTGGTGAAGTAATTGCCGTCGAAGGCATAACCGCCATTCGGCGCGAAGTAGGAGGCGACATAGGTGGTGTCGGCGGCAATCGCCACCGGTGCCGCGAGGTCGACCTGCTGCCAGCCCGAGGCGGTCTCGTTGGTGAAGGTCGCGCTCGCCAGATTGGTGCCGTCGACGGTCCAGAGATTGCCCAGATGCGTGCCGGTGTTGGCCGCGCCCTTGTAGAACCGCAGCCCGGTGATCAGCCCGTCGACATCGGCCTGGAATTTGACCCCGAGCTCCACCGCATTCGGATCGTCGTCCGAAGCCGTCACCGGCGTCACCGACGGCGACCATAGGGAGTAAGGCCCGGTTGGCGGCTCCACGGTTACGGCCAATCCCGGGCCGGGTGATTCCATGTTGATGCTATCGTCGACGGCGCGGCTCCTGATGGTCGTCGAACCAGATGATTGGGGTATCCAAGAGAAGGTCCAGCTTTCCCGTCCCTCCGCACGCCGCCAGGTGACGCCGTCATCGACCGAGACGTCGACGGCGCCGACGACTCCACCCGTATCCGAGGCAGTGCCGGCAATGGTGACGTTGCTTCCGGCCGCCAACGAGGCACCGCTGGCCGGCGAATCAATCGACGATACTGGCGCAATCGAATCGGTCGACGCCGTCGCGGCCACGAGCCCCGACTGCAACGTCACCGGTTGCACGCCCATATCCGCGAAGAGATTGACCGTCGCCTGCTGCATGTCCGGGTCCGGCGTCGAAGCTTCGCCGGCATGATTGGAATCGAGGCCCCACGACCAGCGAATCGTGCCGGCGCCGAACACGAGAGCGCCGCTATCAGCTCGGTAGAGCGTCAGGTTGTGTGTTGCCGTGCCCGGCCCAAAAGTGTCGCCGAGGTCTTGGAGATATGATGGCACGTCCACCGTGGTCGTCGACAAGGTGACCAAGCCGGCGGGCCTGAAGTCGTCGTCAGGCGCCTCGTCCCACTCGAAGCCGAGCACGTTGTCGGTGAGTCGTCCGGTCTCGCCAGGAGCGAGGTCAGCGAGACTGGTGTCTCGCCAGAACCGCAGATTGCCTTCGGCCTCGGACACCTCAATCGTGTCGAGCCGGTAGGCGTTCACCTGGAATCGCGTACCGGTGAGACTGTTCTCGGGGCTACCACCATCGCTGGGCGGACTGAAACGGCCGTCGCGCCAGGTACCCGTCCATTCAGAACTTGGGTCAATCTTGGCGTCGGCGAGGGTTTCCTTGTAGCTGACCAAGGTGCGATGCGGCGTGCCCGACGCGTCGATGCTGTCCTCCCAGCGGGTCTTCCAATAGACTTCGTTACCGCTGAAGAATGCGAGGTTTACGCCGGCGTCGCGGGCGGCTTCCACGTTCGCCCGCTGGTCTCCCGACCAGTACTCGTCATGACCCACGGAGAGGAAGAGGTCGTGCTCCAGCAGCTCCTGTCCTCGGCGGTCGGTGTCGACACCGGTGCTGTAGCTGACGTCGTAGCCGTTGGCTTCGAGCCAGCGAATCATCGGATACTCGGACTCGAAGATCGGACGGTTCAGCCCGTTGAGAAACGAGCCTTCGGCGTAGGGCCGGTTGTAGCTGACCTTGTAGGCTCGACCGACTGGAGAACCTTCATAGAGACTGTTGCCGCCCCAGTTATTGTAAGCTTGCCATTTGGTATCCGAGGTCTGAAACAGAACGTCGGAGCCGCCATCGTCATCGCGAACCACGAAATACATGTGGTTCTCGGCGGTGGTGCCGGCCTCACTCACCAACTTGCCGATGTAGACACCCGAGGTGGCATCAGTGGGCACATCCCAGGACGCGCTCACCGCCCAATTGCCAGCGTCGATCAGGCCGGTCGACGGGTCGGAGAGTGGCGCCGGCTGGGTCACCACGCTCGACGGGTCGACAGTCGCCACCTTGCGGGCACCGGCGCCGCCGTAGTCGCCGAGCCGGTAGATGTCGATCCGGTAGTCGGTGATGCTCGGGTCGGCGCTGACCTTGAAGTCGATGGTCTGTCCCTGATCGACGCTCGCATCGGTGGCGAACCCCTCGAGATTCGAGTCGGGGCCGTTGATCCCCCATTCGCTCTCCGGATTCCCGGGCAGCATGTTCTCTGCGACGATCGCGTTCATGGTCGCATCTCCGTGTACGGACTGGCGTCACCCGAAAGGACATCAGGTATCGGGGTGAAAGTTGAGCTTGTTGAGAACGAACGGTTGAGCCTGCCTCCTGCTGTCGACAAGGCCAACAGCAAGTCGGCCAAAGCGGAACCACACCCGAGCAGCGGCGCAAAGCCTAGCATCGCCACACCTCGGTCCAGCAAACCGGACCGTGGGTTCGGCTTTCGTCAGCAGAGCCAGCCGAGCACTGTAGAGCCCTAGCGTTGCTCAACTCCACCGCGGCAAGAGTAGTGCTAAGGGACGCGGCGAATCTGGCGCGGCAAGCGGAAGATCTCCAACCAAAATCAGAAACATGAAACACAAAAAAATCAACCTTAAGTTTATATCTTGAGTGCAATAATTGGTCTTGCTGCGCCATCACTGTACTGCCAGTCGCTGGTTCAGTAACTCGATAAGCTTCATGACCAAAAATTCACTCTAAAAGCTTTTTTAACACGCCGGGAGTTTACCGTTAACAGGAATTGTCTTAGAAACTTTTTCAACTAAAATAAGCCCATGTGTAAGAGATTTTTACAACAGCAGGAAGAATCATACGCGAGGATGTGTTCGCCGACGGCATCCGGCAGGATCGTGGTTACCGGCACCACCGTCCGCATCGACCTTTGTGAGCCTGTCGCCGACCGAGCGTGACGCGGACAACAAGCCAAAGAACGTTTTCCGCCAGAGGATCATCATGCCAGTCGAATCCTTCATGAACGCATTCGACCTCATGGACCGGGTGGCCAAGCAATTGGTGCAGGCCGGAACAGTAAAGCGACGCGCTCCGGTCGAATCGGCTCCTGCGAGATCGAGGCCGGAAGTTCGCCAAATTTCTCCTGATCAATGCTGATAACTTGTCATTCGGAGATGTAAGCTTGGCTGGCGTGACGACCTCCGCCACGATCGGCCGCCATCTGGCACGCGTCGCACGAGCGCAATGGCCGAGCGCTCGGACCGGGATCAAGGCCGCTCGTGCCCGGGCCGCTGCGTGCTGCGACCATGAGGGTCGACAAGCTGCTACTGCGCATGCCTAGCTCGCGAGGCTCTTCCTCTGGTCGACCTATTACCGCTGCCCTGGTTCGTGTAGATGCTCAATCATAAACCCGCGGACCTGGCTGCTCAGGGCCCCTGCCCTGAGCAAGAGCAGCCATCCGCACACGCCTTTGCAGTGTCTGGTTGCCGTCGCCCGACATCACGGCGTCGATCTTACTGTCCAGCGCCTGTTGCATGATTATGCGATCGGACACGAGCAGATCGCGCGTGGCACGCTCGTGCGAATTGCCAAAGAAGCTGGCCTCCGCGCGCGTCACGTCGACCTCAGCCGGTCCGATCTCAGCCATTTTGCCGTAGCTTTCCCGGTAGCTGTACATCTTGACAACGGCAACTGGGTCGTGGTCGCCAGCGCTCCAGGCGAGGGCGACGACGCCCAGGTCCTGGTTCAATGACCCGTTGGCGAACCGCAGTTGCTTCTGCCGATTGACCAGGCGCGATTTAATTCCGCTGGCGCGGCGAAGCCCTCTTCATCAAGCGCGACTATCGCTTGGCGGATTGGGAACGTGCCTTCGACCTGTTGTGGTTCGTGCCTGAGCTCCTCCGCCAACGTCGTCTCTTGTTCGACGTTACGATCGCCGCACTCTTCTTGTATGCGCTGGGACTGGCGACACCGCTTTTCTTCCAGCTCGTCATCGACAAGGTGTTGGTAAACCAGAGCCGCGACACGCTCTACGTCCTCGGGCCAGCAGGCATCACCATTGCGCTGGTGTTCGACGCTGGATCTGCCTTTCTCCGTCGCTACCTGCTGCTCTATGCCTCCAACAAGGTCGACATCCGGGTCGGTCCTCGGACGTTCGGACACCTGTTGAGTCCGCCGGTCGGCTTCTTCGAAACCGCACCGGCTGGTGTCCTCGTCAAGCACATGCAGCAGACAGCCCGAATCGGCGAGTTCCTGACAGGCCGCCTGTTCCCCATGCCATTGGATCTGCTGTCGCTCCTGGTCTTCGTGCCGGTTCTCTTGTTGTACAGCCTGATGATCGACGCTCGTCGCCCTGGCCTTCACCGGCCTGATCGCGATTGTGATCGTTCTGCTGATGGGCCTTTTTCGGCGTCGGCTTCGAAGCCCTACGAAGCCGGGGAAGAGCACAGGGTCTTCGTTTCCGTCGAGAGCATTCACGGCATGCAGACGGCCAAGGCCCTCCAATGACGCCTCTGTAACGAGCCGGGTTTGGAGCAACCGCTCCGCGCAGGCCGTGATGATGCGCTACCTGGCCGATACGATCTCCTCGCGGTGGTCAAGCTGAAACGGGGCTTTCGGAGAAGCTGATGCAAGTCGCCATCATCGGGCTCGGCGCACTGAGCGTGTTCGAGGGCTCGATGATGATCAGCGCTCCACGCCTTCAACATGTTGGCCGGCCGCGTTTCCGGACCACTGGTTCAGATGGTCACCATGGTGCACGAGTACTGCGAGGTCAAGCTGCTGGTGAAAATCGCTCGGCGAGGTCAGTTGGGAACCATCGTTCCCGAGCGTCACGGTAGCGCGCGCGGGATCCGGCCAACGCTCGAGGGCCGGATCGACTTCGAGGGCGTATCCTTCCGCTACTCGGCCAACGACACGCTCGCCTCCGATCAGGCAACGTTCACGATAGCCCGTGGCGCCGTTTTCGGGGTGGTCGGCTGCAGCGGCTCAGGCAAGACGACGATAACGCGGCTCATCCAAGAATTCACCTGTCATAGCAGGGCATCGTCAGATCTTGATGGCGTGGATCTACGCGAGCTGGATCGGGTTCACCTCCGGGGGAGCATCGGCGTCGTCAACCGGTGATAGTTTCCTGCTCCGTGGCACGGTGCGCGAGAACATTGCCATGGGGAAGGCGGATGCCACCACGGAGGAGGTGTTCGACGCCGCTCACATGGCCGGCGCCGACGAGTTCACCGAGCGGCTGCCCTGCTGCTTCGAGCACGACAGCATGCTAGAGGAGAACGGTCTGAACCCAGGTCCGGCGGCCAAAAGCAGCGTCTGGCCATCGCGCGCGCCCTGATCAGACAATCGCGCATCCTGATCCTCGACGAGGCCACCAGCTCCCTGGATCCTGCAGAGCGAGAGCATCGTTCGCCAGAACCTGGGATTGATCGCTCAGGGGCGCACCGTCGTGATCGTCTCGGGCATCGACTGTCGACCCTGGTCGACGCCGATGCCATCCTCGTTCTCGATCGGGGGAAAGACCGTCGACCGGTGGCCGCCACGACAGCTTGCTCGCCCGCTGCGGCAGCCATCGCCGTCTGTGGCAGCAACAGGACGAAAGAGCCTGCGCACCAAGGATCTCGGTCTCGATCCTCGCCGACCGTCGGGCCTCCCCGAATGCACCGTCGCGAAGCAGCGGCAACATCATCCCTTGCCGGCGCGGCGACCTGCCATTGTCAATGAGTCTCGAACTGACGCGGTCGAGATCGAGGAACGGCCTCATTTTCGCGCAGCGCGCACTGCACTTTACGCCGTCATAGCCTTCCTCGTATCGATTGTCGCTTTGGCGGCACTCTGCGAGGTCGATCGCGTTGTCGTCGCGACCGGCACTTTGGTCACGAGCACGCCCAATCTATTCGTGCAGCCACCGAGATACCGATCATCCGAACACCGACGTTGCTCCCGGGCGAGATGTGGTTCGGGCAGGCGCATGTTATTGGCTACGCTGGATGCAACCTTCACGCAGGCAGACGTCGATCAACTACGCACGCCCCATGCCGAGGTCTGGCCGCAGCAATTGCTCGCCTCGGTGCTTTCGAAACCGCGGGTCAGCGCAAATGCGCCCCCGAAGGAAATGACCCCCGACGAATCGTTGCAGCTGACACTCCACGGTCAACCGCATAGCCTTGTTCGATGCGGAGATCCGCGCCTTCTGACCAACAGATCGCGAGCGTCGAGGCGGCCATGGCAACGAACATGAGCGATCAACGTAATTTGTCAGCGCGCCTGGAGATTATCCAGGAGATCGAGGGCATGCGGCATGAGCTGATGCGGCAGAAGGTCGGTTCGCGGCTGAATCTGCTTGAGGCGCGAAATGCGCGTCTCGATCTCGAGGAGCAAGTCGAGCACCTCCAACAACCCCATACATAACGTCATGCACGAATTGGCGGGAGTCGGAGCTGAGCGCGACAAGTACGTCGAGCCATTTGGCCAGGGCCGCTTTCGAGGAGCTTAAAGGATCGAGCCCCGAATACCGGCCAGCGGTGGAAGAGCTCGGCGGCAAGGCGACCTTGCGCTGCCAACTGGTCGCGCTCACTGCCTCAAGCAGATGCCATCGTGCTGGCGGTGAGACGGGAGTCCGTCGGGTCGGTGGTACGCGAAGCCGAAGCTCTGTTCACGCTGGTGCTGCTCGACGTCCTGCTTGAGGCGGAAGTCGCAGTCGACCCTTGCGACATCGGTTACGTGACTCTGGATCAGCAGGCACGGATCAAATTCGAGGCGTCACTCTTCGTAAAAAGCATGGCACCGCGACCGGATCAGATAGCACCATTAGCGAGGACGCCTTGGCCGATGAGGTCACTGACGACCATTCTATCGGGCCTGCGTGTCACCTGATGAAACCGATTTACGGAACATTCCCTACAACTACCGCTTGTTACCCGGCATGATTTTATCCGCCGAGATCAAGGTCGGTAATCGCAATGTGTTGTCCTATTTCTTCTATCCTTTGTTGCGCGGCCTCGACGAGAGCTTCTGAAAGAGCCCTGATCGCCATGGTTGCTGCTGGAGACCGGCTGGCTCAATAGTGGCTTGCACGCGTGTGGTTCATCGCAATACGGTGGTTGGTCGGCCAGGCATCAGCCAGACCAAGTCAATCTGGCCTCCCTCAGCGTCCTGGCGCAACGCGGTTGGGGGGGCCTTGGCCAAGCTGACCCACAAGTAGCTCATCACCAGCAGCGCGGCGTTTTCCATTCCGTCGTCTCCCCGCGGAGAGCCACCCAGGGACTTCGTCGACCACGACAACCAAAGCGCCAAGACGTTCGTCTGTCGGCCACGCCTGCGGATCAGGGTGACGACAACCGGACCTCCAGGCTCGGCGCCTGACCGCCGATATGGCGAAGCACGGCAAGGATGAAGACCGCACAACCCAGCATCTCGAAGGTGTCTTCGAGCATGTAGACGACCCGGTAGGCGATGCTCGCTTCGCCCGCCCAGTCGATGACCAGGCCCGCGATCATCTCGAGCCCGACGGCACCGCCGACGAAGAGGACCGCTGCGGCAACCAGGCCCCAAAAGGTCACGCGCGGCAGCCGCCACATCATCGGCAGGCACCAGAGTGCCAGGATGACCAGCAGCGGCACGGCCAATGCCACCCAGGCGAAGTGCAGCAGCGGGACCAGCGCCCGTGGACCTCGGGCATGAAGATGGCCACCCGTGGAAAGCCCACGGTCTCCATGCCGGCGGCAGCGGCCAGCAACAATATGGCGGTCAGCCGCCAGAACCGGCGGGTACCCTGCCCCTCGGCCGTGTCGCAGCTGCCGGCGACCCAGGCGAGCAGGGCCCCCAAGGCGAGCAAGAGCGAGGTGTACCAGGAAGCCAGGTTCTGCTCGGCATTGAGCGAAAACTGGCGCAAATCGCGCAACGCCGTCTCCTGACCGAAGGCGAGCACATACGCCTCCCGGGCAGTCCGGCGGCTACGACCACAAATACACCGAAGAGGATGACTTTCTTGAGATTGGG
>CALOAB010000011.1:0-220000 GCA_942491185.1 uncultured Alphaproteobacteria bacterium
TCCTCGATGGCATCGACGATGGCGTGGTAGCCCGTGCAGCGGCAGTAATTGCCCGAGAGCGCCTCGCGGATCTCGGCCCGGCTCGGGTTCGGGTTCTCGTCGAGCAGCTCGGCCGCGGTCAACAGCATCGCCGGGGTGCAAAAGCCGCATTGCAGTGCTGCGCGATCGAGAAACGACTGCTGCAGCGCTGCCAGCCGGCCGCTGTCGATCGCACCTTCGATCGTCTCGATCACCGCCCCGTCCGCCTGGGCCGCGAGCAGCAGGCAACCGCGCACGCAGCGTCCGTCGAGCACGATGGTGCAGGCACCGCAGACGCCGTGCTCGCAGCCGACATGGCTGCCGGTGAGGCCCTGGTCCTGCCGCAGCCAGTCGACCAGCGACTGGCGCGCCGGCACGCTGGCGGCGACCGGCCGGCCGTTGACGGTCGTCGCGATGTCGACCATGGGCTCGGCGTCGACGGTCGGGCGGCTCATGGGGCGGCCACCTGCCGGGCGAGCGCACTCATCGCCCGCGCGACCAGGACGCCTGCGAGGTGGCGCTTGTAGTCGGCGCTGCAGTCGGCGGCGGCCATGGCCTCGATCCCTTCGGCAGCAGCCGCGGCGTTGCGCCGGGCCGCCTCGTCGGCGAGCGGCTGGCCGGTCAAGAAGCTTTCGGCTGCCGTGGCGCGGCGTGGCCTATCGGCGACGCCGAAGAGCACGAGGCGGCTCTCCAGGACGCTCCCGCCCGCGACCCGGAAGGCGGCGCAGAGCCCGGCCATGGCGTAGTCGCCCTGGCGGCGTGCCACCTCCTGAAAGACGAAATGCCAATCGGCGGCAGGCTTCGGGAAGCGCACGCCGGTGACCAGCTCGTCCGGCCGGCGCGCCGTCTCGTAGATGCCGCTGAAGAAATCAGCCGCCGGGACGCGGCGCTCGCCCGTGGTGCCGGCAAGCGTGATCTCGGCGTCCATGGCCACGGCAACGGCCGGCGCCTCGGCGGCCGGATCGGCGAGCGCCAGGCTGCCGCAGAACGTGCCGCGATTGCGGATGCCGGGGTGGGCGACATGGCGGATCGCCTCGGCGATCAGCCGCCAGTGCGGCGTGCCCGCGGTGTGGCGCAGGAGATCGGCATGACGGACACACGGGCCGATCTCGAGCCCGCCTGCGGTCTCTGTCAGGCGGTCGAAGCCGGCGACGCGGTTGATGTCGATCACCAGCTCCGGCGTTGCCAGGCGGAGATTGAGCATCGGCACCAGGCTCTGCCCGCCGGCGAGGATCGCCGCGTCGTCGCCGTGCCGGTCAAGCAACGCTAGGGCCTCGTCGCGGCTGCGCGGGCGATGATAGGCGAAGCTTGCGGGCTTCACGGATGGTCCTCGGTGGTCAGGCTGCCGAGCGCCCGCAGCACGCGCTCGGGCGTGATCGGCGTGATGCTGATCGAGGTGCCGTGCGGTGCGAGGGCATCGTTGACCGCGTTGAGGACGGCAGCGGCTGCAGCGCAGGTCCCGGCCTCGCCGGCGCCCTTGGCACCGAGGACCGAGCCCGAGTAGGGGGTCTCGACGTGAGCGACGGTGATGTCGGGCATCTCACCCGCCATCGGCAGCAGGTAGTCGGCGAGCGTGCTCGAGAGGAGCTGGCCGGCCGCGTCGTAGCGGCAGGCCTCGAAGAGTGCGGCACCGATGCCCTGGACGACGCCGCCCCTGATCTGCTCGTCGACGAGCAGCGGATTGACGATCCGCCCGCAATCCTCGACCACCCAGTGTTGGACGCAGCGCACGATGCCAGTGGCGGCGTCGATCTCGACCAGCGAGGCCTGGATGCCGTTGGTGGGGATCGCGGGGTCGCCCTCGCGCCGGTAGGTGTGCGCGACATTGAGCTGCGGCTGCAGGCCGTCCGGCAGCTCGTAGCCGCGGAAGATCACGATCTCGGTCAGATCTTTGAGCGTCAGGCGCGCCGTGCCGGTCGAATCGCAGATCGCCCCGTCGACGATATCGAGGCTGCCCGGGTCGGCCTGCAGTAGTGCTGCCGCCGTGGCCAGGATCGAGGTGCGCAGCTTGCGGGCCGCCCCCAAGGCTGCCTCGCCGCCGATGGCGATGCCGCGCGAGGCCCAGGCGCCGCCGCCATGCGGGGTCAGGTCGGTGTCGCCGAGCGTGAGCCGGATACACTCAGGCGCCAGGCCGACGCCATCGGCGATGATCTGGACGAGGCCCTGGCCGGTGCCCTGGCCGAGCTCGCTCAGGCTGGCGCCGGCCTTGATGCTGCCATCGGGCTCGAGCGCCAGGGTGACGGTGTCGATGGCAGCGACCGGGACGCCAGCACGGCCATAGGCTTCGGCGCCAGAGGCCGTCATCTCGACGAAGGCGGCAAAGCCCAGGCCGACCAGCGTCTCGGGCGTCCGCCGCCGGGCGATGTCGTGCCGCAGCTCGCCATAGCCGATCAGGTCCTTCAGCTTCGCGAGGCAGGCCGCGTGCGAGAGATCGAGCAGCCGCAGCCCTAGCGGATTGGTCAGCGGCATGTCCTCGGGCCGGACGTAGTTCGCGAGGCGGAAGGCCAGGGGATCGACGCCGAGCTGCGCCGCTGCACGGTCGACCAGGCGCTCGGTGACGGTGGTCGCGATGGGGTGGCCGACCGAGCGGTACTGGCCGGTCATCGCCTTGTTCTGCAGCACGACATCGGCCCGCGCGCGGAACGCCTCGAAGCGATAGGCGGCGCCGATCGGGCGCAGCGCCATGACCGTCTCCATGGTGCTCGAGCGCGGATAGACCGAGTACGCGCCGATGCCGTGGAGGTCCTTGATGTCGAAGGCGGTGATCCGGCCGGCAGCGTCGACCGCCATGCGGCCGTGCACCACATGCTCGCGGGCATGGATGTCGGCTGCCATGCTCTCGATCCGGTCCGCCGTGAACGCGACCGGCCGGCCGAGCAGCCGGGCCGCCGCGCAAACGGCGACCTCGTCCGGGTAGACGTGCATCTTGATGCCGAAGCCGCCGCCGACATCGGGCACGATCACCCGCACGCGGGCCATCGGCAGGTCGAGGAGATCGGCCAGATGGAGCTGCATCTGGTGCGGCATCTGGTGCGAGAGGCGCACCTCGAGCGTGCCGCTCGCGGCATCGAAATCGGCCAGCACGGTGCGCGGCTCGAGCGGCACGCCGGTGTGGCGGGTGAAGGTGAGCTCGTCCTCGACGACCAGTGCGGCATCGGCGAAGGCGGCCTCGACATCGCCGGCGGTGATGTCCGTCGACCAGGCGAGGTTGCTGTCGAGATCCGGATGCGCGAGCGGTGCGTCGGGTTCCAGACCGCAGGTGTAGTCGGCCATCGCCGGGCGCGGCTCGAAGGTGACGTCGATCAGCTCGGCGGCGTCCTCGGCCCTGGCCCGGCTGTCGGCGAGAACCAGGGCCAGCGGCTCGCCCTGGTAGGCGGCGCGGCCGTTGGCGAGCGGGTATTGCACGGGCGATTGCAGGCCCGCGAACGCCTTCGAGACCGTCTGCCAGGGCTTGCAGACCGCTGCCAGGTCGGCCCAGAGGAGAACGGCCGCGACCCCCGGCGCCGTGGCGGCCGGCGCGGTGTCGACGGCGGTGATGTCGGCATGGGCATGCGGGCTGCGCAGGAAGCAGGCATGCAGCTGGCCCGGGCGGCTCAGATCGCCCGTGTAGTTGCCGCGCCCGGCGATCAGCCGGCGTGATTCGGCGCGCGGGCGGGCCTTGCCGATCTCAGGGAATGCCGGCGCCGTGGCCATCAGGCGAGCCCCATATAGGCTTCGCGGATGCGCGGGTCGTTGGCGAGCTCCGCGGCCGGGCCTGCAGCGGTGACGGTGCCGCGATCGACGACATAGGCACGATCAGCCAGCTCGAGCGCGCTGATCACGTCCTGCTCGACCAGCAGGATCGAGACGCCGTTGCGGTTGATCTCGCGCAGGCTCTGGGCAAGCAGCTCGACGATCCGTGGTGCGAGGCCGAGCGACAGCTCGTCGATCAGCAGCAAACGCGGCCGGGCCATCATGCCGCGGCCGATGGCGCACATCTGCTGCTCGCCCCCAGACAGCGTGCCGGCGTCCTGGCGACGGCGCTCGGCCAAGGTCGGGAAGGTGGCGTAGACCTGCTCCAGATCCGCCGCGACCGCTGCCTTGTCGGTGCGCAGATAGGCGCCCATCAGCAGATTGTCGCGCACGCTCATCGCCGAGAAGAGGCGTCGTCCCTCCGGCACATGGGCGATCCCGGCCATGACGAAGGCGGCCGCATTCGCCCGCGACATGTCCGTGCCGGCGACCGTCACGGTGCCGGAGCGGACGGCGACCAGCCCCGAGATGCAGCGCATGAAGGTGCTCTTGCCGGCGCCGTTGGAGCCGACCATGCAGACGATCTCGCCGACCTCGACGCTGAGCGACAGGCCCCAGAGCACCTGGACATCGCCATAGCCGGCCTCGAGGTCGGCGACGGCGAGCAGGGGTGCTGCCCCGCTCAACCCGCGGCTCCATACCGGGCGGCGTACTTGGCGCCGAGATAGGCCTCGACCACCAGCGGATCGCGCAGGACGGCGTCCGGCGTGCCCTCGGCGATGAGCTTGCCGTGATGCAGGACGACGACCCGGGTCGAGACCGAGACGACCACCTTGAGCAGGTGCTCGATCAGGACGATGGTCACGCCCGTCTCGGCGACCTTGCGGATCAAGGCCAAGGCGTCCTCGACCTCGACCGGGTTGAGCCCGGCATTGACCTCGTCGAGCATCAAGACGCGCGGCTTCATGGCGAGGCTCTTCGCGAACTCCAGGCGCTTGCGCTGGGCCAGCGTCAAGGAGAGCGCCGGGCGCTCGGCAACGGCAGCCAGCCCGGTGAAGCGCAGCTGCTCCATCGCTTGGCGTGAGGCGTCGGGCATGCTCGAGGCCTGGCCCGCGAAGAGCGATCCGGCGGCGACGTTCTCCAGCACCGTCATCTTCGGGAACGGCTGGACGATCTGGAAGGTGCGGGCGATGCCGAGCCGGGCGATCCGATAGGCCTTGAGCCGGGTGATGTCTTGGCCCTCGAACGTCACCTTGCCGCTGGTGGCCGAATGAACACCGGTGATCAGGTTGATCAGCGTCGTCTTGCCGGCGCCGTTCGGGCCGATCAGGCCCAGGATCTCACCCGGCTGAAGCGCGAAGCTGACGCCGTCGACGGCGCGCAGGCCGCCGAAGGTGCGGGTGACGTCGTGGAGCGACAGGAGCGCGCTCATGGTTTCCGGCGAGGGCCCAGGCCCAGACGCGCCCGGGTGAGGGAGAGAAGGCCGTTCGGCAGGAAGAGCACCAGTGCGACGATGATCAGGCCGAGCGCTGCCGCATGGATGGTGAGGAAGTTGCGCCAGACCAGCTCCTCGACGGCGAGCAGCACGAAGGCGCCGATCGCCGGGCCGAAGATGGTGCCGAGCCCGCCCAGCAGGACCATCACCAGAGGCTTGACCGAGAGCAGCACGTCGAAGACGTCGGGCGGCTCGATGTAGTTGACCCAGGACGCGTAGATGGCACCGGCGATGCCGGTGAAGACGGCGGAGAAGGCGAGGCCGGCCGTCTTGTAGGCATAGGCGTTGACGCCCAGGATGTTGGCCGCGTCCTCGTTCTGCTGGATGCAGCGCAGCCCGAAGCCGAGCTTGCTCCGGTGCACGAGGATGGCCGCCGCCATGCAGACCAGGGCCAGGGTCAGCATCGCATAGTAGAAGAAGGCGGCATGCGCCTCGATCGACATGCGCATGATCGGCAGGTTGAGCCCCATCCCGCCGCCGGTGAGGTCTGGCGTGGTGTTGACGACCTCGCGCAGCACCTCGACCGTGACCAGGCTGGCGATGGCGAAATAGTGGCCGCGCAGGTGCAGGATGGCGCCGCCGATCATGGCCGAGAACAGCGTCGCCGAGAGCCCGCCGGCGAGCCAGCTCAGATAGAGCGGCGCGCCGGCGCCCTGGAGGATCGCCGAGGTGTAGGCACCGAGGCCGAAGAAGCCGGCGGTGGCGAAGGACGGGTAGCCGGCGAGCCCGCCGATGAAGTTCCAGGATTGGGCGAGCACCACGTACATCGCCAGGATGGTCGCGAGCCGCAGCAGGTAGTTGTCGCCGAGCAGCGGCAGGAGGGCCAGCAGGCCGCCGCCGCAAGCCAGAACGAGCCAGTCCCTCATTCGTAGCCCTTCTTGCCGAGCAGGCCGCCCGGACGAACGAAGAGGAGCAGCAGGAGGAGGCCGAAGGCGATGGTCAGCGCGTGCTCCGGGCCGAACCAGAAGGCGCCCAGGCTCTCGACGATGCCGAGCGCCACGCCGCCGACAATGGCGCCCGGCACGCTGCCGAGGCCGCCGATCACGCAGACGATGAAGGCCTTGCCGAGAAAGGCGCCGGAGTTGATCGGCGAGATCGGGTAGACGATCGAGAGGAGCGCGCCGGCGGCACCGGCCATCAACGCGCCGACGCCGAATGTGATGGCGTTGATCCGCGCCACGTCGACGCCCATCAGTGCTGCCGCCTCGCGATCCATGCGCACCGCCACGATGGCGCGGCCGATCGAGCTGTCGCGCAGCGTGCGCCAGAGGAGTGCCGTGAGCAGGAATGCCAGGACCATGGCGGCGACCCGGTCGCCCGGCAGGAAGACCGGGCCGATGACGATCGAGGGCAGGGGATTGGCGAGGATGACCTGGCGGTAGTCGCCGGTGAAGGCCAGCAGCATCGCGTTGTTGAAGATCAGGTCGAGGCCGAAGGTCAGCGTCAGGGTGATGAGCACCGGGGCGGCGACCACCCGGTTGATCAGGCCGGCCTGGATCGCATGGCCGATAGCGTAGAGGATCGCACCGGCGATGAAGATCGAGACGAACGGGTGGATGCCGAAATAGCCGTAGGCGAAAAACGCGATGTAGGAGCCCAGCACGACGAACGAGCCGTGCAGGATGTTGATGACGTTCAAGACGCCCCAGACGAGCGAGAAGCCCACCGCGACGCAGGCATAGAGGCCGCCGAGGATCAGGCCGTTCGCCAGCACTTGAAAGTAGATCATCCGGGCACGCCGCCAGTCATGGGCTCGATGGAGCGCCCGCCCGCGACGCCTCGTGGCGCCGCGGGCGGGCCGAGATGTCAGTCGCCCTGGAAGATGAAATCCGCCTGCTTGATGGCTTCCGGATGCACGACGACCTGGGTGCCGTCCTGGATCTGGAACACCGGCGGCTCGAGCGAGGTGATCTGGCCGGTCTCGCCGAAGCTCACCTGGCCGTAGAAGGTCGCCACGTCCATCGCCGCCAGGGCATCGCGAACCGCTTGCGGATCGATCGAATCCGCCGCCTCGATGGCCAGCTGGAAGATGGCGCCGGCGGCCGCCGAGGAGGCCTCGGTGTAGTCGGGCTCGGTGCCGTACTTTTCGCGGAAGGCGGCATTGAAGGCTTCGGTCGTCCCGAACACGTCGACGCCCTCGTAGCGGACGGCCGGATGCCACCAGGCGGCGCTCGAGATGGTCTCGGCGAGCGGGCCCGTGGCCTCGACGAACTCCTTGTAGGCGGGCCCGGCGATCATCGTGACGACGGCCGGATCGACGCCCTGGTCGGCGAGCTGGCGACGCAGCAGGATCAGGTCGTTGACATAGCCGGTGGCGAAGACCCAGTCCGGCTCGGCCGCGCGCATCTGGGTGACGGCGGCTGAATGGTCCATGGTGCCGATGGCGTAGTTCTCGAACATGACGATCTCGAGATCGCGCGCCTTGGCCGAGGCTTCCATCTCGTTGGCGATGGCCAGCGGGAAGAGGTCGTTGCGCGCCAGGATGGCCACGCGCTGCACCTCGGGATTGGCCGAGGTGACGATGTCGGCGAGCGGCTCGGTCAGCGTCGAGTTCGGCGTGAACGTGCCGAAGAGGAACGAGTAGCCCTGGTCGTAGACCTCCTGCGAGGAGGCGGTCGCGGCGATCGTCGGAATGCCGTAGCGCTCGGAGACGCTGCTCGCCGCCTTGGCAGCACCAGAGCCGAAGGGCGCGAAGAGGAAGTTCACCTCGTCCTCGGTGATCAGCCGCTCGGCCGTCTGCACGGCGCGCGGCGTGTTCGAGGCGTAGTCGACATAGACGATCTCGACATCGTAGGTCGTGCCGCCGGCGGTGATGCCGCCATTGGCGTTGGTGGTCTCGGCCCAGAGATCGTAGCCGCGCTGCTGCTTCAGGCCCTCGGGCGAGAGCGGCCCGGTGAGCGGCAGCGGTGCGCCGATGCGAATCGTCTCCTGCGCCAGCGCGCTGGTGCCTGCCGCCATGACCATGGTCGCGAGCAGCGTCGCCTGCAGCATCTTCGTCGACATGAAACGGTCTCCTCGTTGATTGAGCACGGCGCGCCGTTGCCGCCCGAGCTGTCACCACAGCCGATCGTGCCCGGTCATCGCACGACGTTTGCGGCGACTCTGCTGTCGCGTGGCTACACTGTTCTGTCGCAGTAATCCAGGTGTGGCCCAGGTCCGCAGATCTCGAGGCGTTGTGCAGCAAGGCCCATGCCATCGAGCCGGGTCCGTCGGGCGAATCGTCCGGCGACGACAGGCTCGAGGCGCTGGGTCCCGTGACCGAGGGGCTCATGCTGACATTGGGACGAGCGGCTTCGCATCGCCACGATCTCCACGTGGGTGGCAGCGCCAGGGAACGTCTTAACAGACTGATGTCGCTAGACAATATATGCAAGAGAGCATAAGGGCTCGGGTTGTCTGCATTCAGAGCCATGTTGCGCCAGGGAGGCTTGCAGTGAACATCCAGACCATCGAGACCTTTGCGCTCAAGGTGCCGATCGGGGCGAAGACCTTCTATTCGTCCCAGGCCCGGTTTCCCGAGCGCAACTCGCTCCTGGTCAAGATCACCACGGATGACGGCCTCGTCGGCTGGGGCGAGGGCGGCCAGTACGGCCCGGGCGAGCCCGTGGCGTCCGCCATCGTCGACGTGCTGGGGCCGCGGCTCATCGGCAGGGCCGCCGACCAGCCCGTGCGCATCTGGGAGGACAACTACGCCTTCTCCCGCGATTTCGGCCGCACCGGCACCTACATCGAGGCGATGAGCGCCATCGACATCGCGCTCTGGGACATCTGGGGCAAATCGCTCGACCGGCCGGTGCATCACCTCATGGGCGGCGCCTTCCGCGACAAGGCCATGGCCTACGGCACGGGCTGCTACTACCCGGACAATTTCCGCGACACGCCCGCCATGATGCAGGCGCTGGCCGAGGAGGTCGCGGGCTACGAGGCGGCCGGCATCACCGCCGTCAAGATCAAGCTCGGCCTGCTGCCGGTCGACCAGGATCGCGCCCGCATCGAGCTCATCCGCGCGACCGTGGGCCCGGACGTCATGCTGATGGCCGACGCCAACCACGCCTACAACGCGGCAACCGCGCTCCGGATCGGCCGGACCATGGACGAGCACGGCTTCTTGTGGTTCGAGGAGCCTGTCCCGCCCGAGGACCACGACGGCTACCGGCTGCTGCGCGCCAAGCTCGACACGCCGATCGCCGGCGGCGAGTGCGAGTTCGGCCGCTTCGGCTTTCGCGACTTCATCCGCGGCGGCTGCGTCGACATCGTCCAGCCCGACTTGTGCGCCGCCGGCGGCTTCAGCGAATGGCAGAAAATCCTCGCCACCGCCGGCCAGCACGGCGTGCTCACCGTCCCCCACGTCTGGGGCTCCGGCGTGGCCGTGGCCGCAGCCCTGCACGCCATCGCCACCATCCCGCCGATGCCCCACACCGCAGCCCCCGTCACCCTGCAGAACGAGCCCATGGTCGAGTACGACCGAACCCTCAATCCGCTCCGCGATTCCATCCTCCACGAGAACTTCAAGCTGGAGAACGGCGCCGTCGCCATCCCGAACGGCCCGGGCCTGGGCATCTCGGTCGACGAGGCAGCGATGGCGGCCTACGTGGCGGCGCGACGGGCGGTGGTGGCGTAAGGTATAAGCAAAGATATGCGGGGAGGATGATCCTCCCCGAGCCCCACCGTTATTTTGGGGTGGAAAGCGTTCGGGAGATGGGTCCGCCCGAACGCCAGCGGTCGAGAGCAGGCGCGAACCCGCCTTCGCCAAACGCCTCCGCGTCTCCGTCGAAACCCTGCGCAACTGGGAGCAAGGCAAACGCCACCCCCAAGGCCCCGCCCGAGCCCTGCTCCGCATCATCGACAAGGCACCAGAAGCAGCAATGGCAGCGCTGGACAATACCTGACCGTTCGGCCGGACCCGAATCGAGACACCTTTTCGGGGACCATGTGGTTAAAAAGGGAGCTGTCCCTCAGAGCTCCATGCTGCTCGTTGCCGACGTCGTCGACGGCCGCAGGCGGACGATGACCGCCGAAGAGGAGGCGCTGTTCGGGATCGACAAGCTCAACGTGCCACGCTCCGAGATCCCGGCAGTGACTCATGTGGACTACTCGGCCCGCGTGCAGACGGTGCACGAATCGACCAACCCGCGCTACTGGAGGCTGATCCAGGCCTTCAAGCAGCGGACCGGCTGCCCGATGGTCGTCAACACCAGCTTCAACGTCCGTGGCGAGCCCATCGTCTGCACACCCGAGGACGCCTTCCGCTGCTTCATGGGCTCCGAGATCGAGATCCTCGTCGTCGGCAATTGCATGTTGCGCAAGGAAGCGCAAAATCCGACGCTGAAACTGGACTACAAGGAAGCCTTCGAGCTCGACTAGCCTTGCACCAGTGCTCGCCGCTTCGCAAAGGCACCGCACGAAAGCTAAACCGATGACCAGCCTAATCTCCCGGTTTATGTGCCTCGGGTTGGCGCTCTATTTTGTCGGTCACGCGTTCTATGCCGCGATGAACTGGGAGGACTACGTCGGCACCCAACTGCATTTCATCCGCTATCTCCTGGCCCCGCTAGGGCTCGCCGCAGTTTTTGCCCTGGCGGCGTTCCTGCTACGGCAGCAGACACGCCTGCTGGTCGGGATCTATGCCTCGGTGATGCTGGTCGCGCTTTACATGGTCGAGTTCTATCTGACCTCCACCTTCTATTTCAGTCGACCGGCGATGGTTGAGGAACGCCAGCCCACATCCGGCGTCTCTCTCGGCTTCACGCCTCATCGCTTGAATGGGTTCATAGAGACTGCGACGGCCGCCGACGCCATCCTGGGCCATGTTCCGTTCACCAAGATAGAACTCTGCTCCGTTGACTACGGGCCAGTCCATATCCAAACCGATAGGTTTGGTCTCAACAACCCGGACGATATTTTCGAGAAGCCGATCAGTTTTGCGATCACAGGCGACTCGTTCATTCACGGACATTGCCAACCGTCTGGAAAAGACGTCGTCTCACTTGTCCGCGGAGCGTTGCCGGCTACGGCGAATATGGGCCTTACCGGCAGCAATCCATTGCTGCAACTTGCAGTGATTGGTCGGAACGTCGCGAGCTTTCGTCCCGCTCATGTCGTTTCCTGCTTCTATGAGGGCAACGACCTGCGGGATTTGCCGGGTGAGTTGAGCATTCCTTGGCTCTCTGCTCTTTTGGAGCCGGCTGCCGATTTTGGTCCGGTGCCAGCGAAAGCAGAAACGCTTGCCAAAGTTGAGGACCTTAACCGCCGATATGCGGCGGGCGAGGAGCTTCCTCCTCGTGTTTTGGGCAGTTTGCGTAGGGACATCGGATGGCGAGATCTCTGGTCCAATCCCGTCCTGCTGCGCAATTTCGCTGCCCTGAACCTCACGAGCGGCATGCTTGGCCTGTCCTACGGCAGAGCACCATCCCATCTCGCGGAATATCGAGCAGTCATGATGCGCAAACAGGCGATCGTCGAAGGCTGGGGAGGTCAGTTGCACCTATGCTACCTGCCTTCCCGACAACGCTTCGGCTTGATCAGCTCGCACTATGCGAGCGATGAAACCCGCTCGCGCGTGCTTCAAATCGCAAGTGAGCTCGGTCTCGGGGTAGTCGACGTGACGGACTCCTTTGCCGCCCATCCGCAACCGCGAACCCTATTCGCAAGCGATGGACACTTGAGTATCGATGGTGCCGCCTTCGTCGCTGAACAACTGACGACTTATCTTGCCGACCTCGTGCCAATGACCCGGTCAGAACACTAACGCGAACCGCCGATTGCGCCGGGAGCGATCGTCTGAGAGCGCCTCCACCTCAACCGCTCGACAGGTACCGGGTCAGGCTCGCACCGTCGAAACCTCCAAGTCCGGCAGCCAGCGCATCGCCATAGCTCTTCGCCGCTAGTTCCGACAGTGGTGAGCGTCCGCCGGACCCGCTCTTGATCTCGCTGAGAAGCCGTTGATCCGCGTTCGCCTGTCGAGAGCGGTGCAAAAGAACCCGCGTCGCTTGCTTCGTGCCTCCAACGAGGGCACTCTGACCACCGATCCAGCGCGAACTGGGGAATATCGGCTAAGCGTCAAGATCCCTTGTCGGAGCGGTCCTCTGGCCGATGCAACGGCTGTCAGCTTTGGAGGCCTGATGTCCAACCCTTCGCTGCTCGCGGAGTTCAAGCGATCGTTCGCGAACGACGGTGTCGCCGTTACGCTCAAGAGGATCGTCCGCTATCCGTATGTCCGCTGGCAACGCTCGCGGATTCAGCGCGGCTCAACCGAGGAGCGGTTCACCAAGATTTATCATATGGACAGTTGGGGCAGCCACGAATCGCGCAGCGGCAGAGGCTCGGAGCTGGAAGCTACAGCGAACCTGCGCCGGCATCTGCCGGCGTTCTTCGAGCATTTCGAGATTGGCTCTATTCTCGATGCGCCGTGTGGCGACTTCAACTGGATGCAGCATGTCGTCCGCGGCAGCGGGCTGCGCTATGTCGGCGGCGACGTCGTACGGCCGCTGATCGAGGAGAACGCGCGGCGCCACGCTTCGGCGAACGTCTCGTTCGTCCATCTCGACATCATCAGGGACCCGCTGCCCGCGGCCGACGTGATGATCTGCCGGGACTGCCTGTTCCATCTCTCGAACGCCGACATCAAGGCATTTCTCGCCAATTTCGCGCGGTCGGAGATCCCTTATCTGCTCACCACCAACCACCTCGGCGACGACATCGCCAACAACGACATCGAGACCGGCGGCTTCCGGCTGATCGATCTGTTTGCCGAGCCGTTCGGCCTGCCGAAGGCGCCGCTCTACCGGGTCGTGGACTATATTCCGTCCCGCCCGCCGCGCGAGATGGTGCTCGTGACGCGCGAGCAGGTGCAAGACGCGCTCCACCGTCAGCGGCCGTCGGCCTGAACGACTACCTCACCGTCTTGCTGACACCTTCCAGCCGCCAGATCGCGGAGAGCGTCCGGGCGTTTCCGTCTAAAAGCGCTTTCTAATCGACAAAATCAGGTTTGCCAGCAGCGAGCGCGCCCACGAGGCATCCTGCCATCGCACTCATTTCGCCAGCCCTGAGCCGCGACGCACCAAGTGGCCCCCAGGCGTCCACGGCGGGGCGCCTCACTTGGTAGATCCCGATTAAGACGTTGCATATAGTGCAACGGAACCCGAGAAATGTCGCATATAGCGACTCATAAGCGCTCGTTATGTAGCGTATAGTGAAAAAAAAGCGCCCTGGAACCTGCGAACGAACCCGGGGAACGACGAACGAACCCACTGAATCGACGATCGAACCCAACAATCCGACGAACGAACCCGGCGCTCGGGATGGGAACCCGAGCTGACAGCTTGTCGCAGATGGCCGCCGTTTCCGGGCGATCGGGTGGGACCTGTGACCTCGGTGAACGGACCCTCGATGCCGGCCATCGCCGACCGCCGAGCGAACCCGAGCGTGCCGCCGTGCCGGGCCGATTGGCGTCGTCGGCTCGTCCAGGCCGTCGACGGTGCCGCGCACGGTCGCCTCGGTGCGGTTGAGCATAGCCTGCTGCGCCCGGGGCCTTCGGCTTGCGGACGGCAAAGGCCCCAAACCAGAGATGCTTCAGTTGATGACGCCCGCCTCGCGCAGGCGGGTGAGCTCGGGGGCATCCAGGGCGAGCAGCTCCTCCAGCACCTCGGCCGTGTGCTGGCCCAGAACAGGGGGTGGCTTGTCGTAGGCTGGCGGTGTCGCCGACATCTTGATCGGGTTGCCGAGCAGCGGCACGGTGCCGGTCGCCGACGTGGGATGCGGCATCTCGATGCGCATGCCGCGATGCTGCACCTGGGGATCCTCGAAGACCTCCTCGATGTTGTTCACCGGGCCACAAGGCACGCCGAGTGCGGTGAGCCCGTCGACCCATTCGGTCTTGGTCTTGGCCCTGAAGACCGGGTCGAGCAGCTCATAGAGCGCGTCGCGATTGTGGAGCCTGAGCGAGTTGGTGCGAAAGCGCGCGTCGTCGGCGAGCTCGGGCACGCCGGCGAAGGTGCAAAAGCGCTGATATTGGCGATCATTGCCTGCCGCCAGCACCACCGGTCCGTCGGCGGCCTCGAACAGCTTGTAGGGCACGATGTTCGGGTGCTGGTTGCCGAGGCGCTGCGGCACCTTGCCGGAGATCAGGTAGTTGGTCCCCTCGTTGGCGAGCCAGGCGATCTGGGTGTCGAGCAGAGCGAGGTCGAGATGCTGGCCCTCGCCGGTGCGCCGCTGGTGGTGCAGGGCTGCCAGGATGGCGCTGCTGGCGTACATGCCGCACATGATGTCGGCGATGCCGATGCCGACCTTCATGGGCTCGCCATCGGGCGCGCCGGTGATGCTCATGATCCCGCCATAGCCCTGGGCGAGGTAGTCGTAGCCGGCGCGCTCCTTGTAGGGGCCCGTCTGGCCGAAGCCGCTGACCGAGCAGTAGACGAGGCCGGGGAACGCGGCCTTCAGGTCGTCGTAGCCGAGGCCATAGCGGCCGAGCGTGCCGGTCTTGAAATTGTGCACCAGCACGTCGCACTTGCCGAGCAGGCGGCGGATCAGCTCCTGTCCTTCCGCTCGAGCGATGTCGATGGCGACCGAGCGCTTGTTGCGGTTGCAGGCGAGGTAGTAGGCGCTCTCGTCCGTGGGCTCGCCGTCCGTGCCCTCGAGGTAGGGTGGCCCCCATTTGCGCGTGTCGTCGCCGGCACCGGGCCGCTCGATCTTGAGGATGTCGCAGCCGAGATCGCCCAGCAATTGCGTGCATGTCGGCCCCGCGAGGATGCGGGTGAGATCGAGAACCCTGATGTCCGACAGCGCCTTTTGCATGCTCGCTTCCTTTTGTGCGGGGCGCAGTTAGCCTGCGCACCGAGGTTCGAGCAAGCCCGGCACGATCGATCGGTGGCTAGACCTCCATCAGCCAGGTGGCGGACAGCGCCCAGAGAACGAGCAGCAGGATACCGAGACGGTCCAGCCCGGGGCGTCGTGCATGGTCGAATGCGGTGTAGGCGAGACGCAGCAGTGCCAAGGCCAGGAACGGCACCGTGAGATAGCCACCCTCGGCGGCGAGCTGGCGCAAGGCCGGCTCGTGCGCGAGCAGCGCCCCATAAAGGGCCAGAACGAGGGCCAGCAGGCAGGCGAATGCCAGCTCGAGCAGGGATCGTGTCGGTCGCTGCTGGCTCGAGCGATCGGCCTCGTTGCCGCGGCTTTTGGAGTCGGTTTCCGCCAATGCCTGCCGGGTCGCCAGCGCCATGCCGACCGCAGCACCCAGCGCCAGCCAGAGGCTGCTCCGCTGGAGGTCGAGGGCAACCAGCGCCAGGTCGAGCAGAAGAGCGGTCGAGACGGCGCCGAGGACGAGTGCTGCGGCCCAATTCCCACGTGCGCCGCAACCAGCCACTGCGCGTGCGCAAGCGTAGAGCATGAGCGTCAAGACGGCGCCGGGGCCGAGCGGGGCGATCGCCAGCAAGGCGAGGGCGCCGATGCAGCCTGCCGCCGCCAGCTCCGGTGCTGTGGCTGTGGCTGCGTGTCGCGATGCGGGCTCCTGGACGCCGAGCGCAAGTGCCGCCTCGATGCCGAGGACGGCACAGTAGAGCCAGATAAGCAGCGCGATATCACCGGCTGTCCCGACCACCGGCAAGATGAGGACCGGGGCGAAGACGGCAAGCGCGCGCTGACGCGCTTCTGGCACGATCGACCGCAGCTGGCCTGCCGCCGAGCGCCAGCTCACGGCAGGCTCCACTGTTGCGCCGCCAGTGGTTTGAAAGGCAAATGCCAGTGGTCGGTTCATCGGTTCGGTTTCCTCAACGAACGGCCGCATCGGCCGCGAGCCGTTATCGCCTCGCTTGCTGAACAAAAGGTTAACCGCTGCTGCCGGCCGGCGGCTCAAAAACCCCGCCGAAGGTCCTCGAGGTCGGCTTGACATGCCCGGCGGAAGGGGTAGTTTCGATTGCGGACCGATTTGGTACCAGTTTGCCGCTCTGGCATGGCTTGGTGGGCTGACGACTGGTCGGTGCCGTGCCGCGAATGACCCCAGGTGGATGACGGATTGATCAAGCTCAGCAAGCTCGCGGACTATGGGATCGTCATCATGACCCATCTCGCTCGCCCGGCTGGTGGTCAGTCGAGCGCCCAGGCGATCGCTCGGGCAACGCGGATACCGCAGCCGACGACGAGCAAGATCCTCAAGGCTCTCGCGCGTGATGGCCTGTTGAGCTCGCAGCGTGGGGTGAACGGCGGCTACGAGCTCGGTCGGTCGGCAGGGTCGATCACCGTGGCGCAGATCATCGTGGCGCTTGACGGCCCGATCGCCGTCACCGATTGCGTCGACGGCGCCGTCGGTAGCTGCGTGATCGAAAGGCTTTGCCCGGCACGTACAAACTGGGAGCGGATCAACGCCGCCATTCGCGATGCGCTGGACGGCGTGACCCTGGCGGAAATGGCGAGTGGCATTCCCTTGGCCTTTCGGAGCATGCCCGAGCGACAGGCGGTGGGCGGCTCGGCGCAAGCGTCCCTGGCGGCCGGGGGCTGATTGCCCGTCTGCACGGACGGGCGGCTTGACGATGAACATAGTTGATACGGAGCTTGGATAGGTATGGCGACGGCACTCGAGACGGTTCAAGACTACGCGGCGCAAGCCTACAAATACGGCTTCTCGACCGACATCGAGTCCGACATGGCGCCCAAGGGTCTGAACGAGGACATCGTCCGGCTGATTTCGGCCAAGAAGAACGAGCCGGAATGGATGCTGGAGTGGCGGCTCGAGGCCTATCGCCGCTGGCTCACCATGGAGGAGCCCGACTGGCAGAAGGTGGGCTATCCGCCGATCGACTACCAGGAGGTCTATTTCTACGCTGCGCCCAAGATCAAGGAGCGGCCGAAGAGCCTGGATGACATCGATCCGGACATCCGCCGCACCTATGAGAAGCTCGGCATCCCGATCAAGGAGCAGGAGGTGCTGGCCGGCGTCGCTGTCGACTATGTCTGGGACAGTGTTTCGGTCGCCACCACCTTCCGGGCCAAGCTCGAGGAGCTGGGCATCATTTTCGGCTCGATCTCGGATGCGATGCAGAACCACCCCGAGCTGGTGCGCAAGTATCTCGGCACCGTGGTGCCGCAGGGCGACAACTACTTTGCAGCGCTCAACGCAGCGGTCTTCACCGACGGCAGCTTCGTCTATGTGCCCAAGGGTGTTCGCTGCCCGATGGAGCTTTCCACCTATTTCCGCATCAACGAGATGAACACGGGCCAGTTCGAGCGCACGCTGATCATCGCCGAGGAAGGCTCATACGTTTCCTACCTCGAGGGCTGCACCGCACCACAGCGTGACGAGAACCAGCTGCATGCGGCCGTGGTCGAGCTGGTCACCATGGACGATGCCGAGATCAAGTATTCGACCGTGCAGAACTGGTATCCCGGCGATGAGAACGGCAAGGGCGGCATCTACAACTTCGTTACCAAGCGCGGTGCGTGTCGCGGCAAGCGCTCGAAGATCTCCTGGACCCAGGTCGAGACGGGCTCGGCCATCACCTGGAAATACCCGTCCTGCGTGCTGCAGGGCGACGATTCGGTGGGCGAGTTCTATTCGGTCGCCGTCACCAACAACGCCCAGCAGGCCGATACCGGCACCAAGATGATCCATATCGGCAAGCGCACGCGGTCTCGCATCGTCAGCAAGGGCATTTCGGCCGGCAAGGCGGACCAGACCTATCGCGGCCTGGTGCGGGTGCTCAAGGGTGCTGAGGGTGCCAGGAACCACACGCAGTGCGATTCCATGCTGATCGGCGACAAGTGCGGCGCCCATACCGTGCCCTACATCGAGATCAAGAACCGCACGGCCACGGCGGAGCACGAGGCGACGACCAGCAAGATCAGCGACGACCAGCTCTTCTACTGCCGCTCGCGTGGCATCTCGGAGGAGGACGCCGTGGCTCTCGTCGTCAACGGTTTCTGCCGCGAGGTGATGAACGAGCTGCCCATGGAGTTCGCGGTCGAGGCCCGGAAGCTGCTCGGCATCTCGCTCGAGGGCAGCGTTGGCTGACCGCCGTTGCCCCGCATCGCCTAAGACAAGACGTTATTGCTGAGGAAACGACAAGATGTTGACGATCAAGGACCTGCACGTGTCCATCGCGGACGAGGACAAGCCGGTCATCAAGGGCTTCTCGCTCGAGGTCAAGCCGGGTGAGGTGCACGCCATCATGGGGCCTAACGGGTCCGGCAAGAGCACGCTTTCCTACGTGCTCGCCGGGCGTGACGGCTACGACGTCACCGGTGGCTCGGTGACCTTCTGCGGCGAGGACCTGCTCGAGATGGAGCCCGAGGAGCGGGCCGCTGCCGGGATCTTCCTCGCCATGCAGTACCCGGTCGAGATCCCGGGCGTCGCCAACAACTACTTTCTCCGCCAGTCGTTGAATGCGCTGAAGAAGGCGCGCGGCGAGCCGGCGGTGACGGCTTCCGACTTCATCAAGACGCTGAAGGCGAAGGCCGAGGAGGTCGGGATTCGCCCGGAGTTCCTCAAGCGCGATGTGAATGCGGGCTTCTCTGGCGGCGAGAAGAAGCGCAACGAGATCCTCCAGATGGCGATGCTCGAGCCCAAGCTGTGCATCCTGGATGAGACCGATAGTGGCCTCGATATCGATGCCTTGAAGACGGTGTCGGATGGCGTCAACGCGATGCGCTCGCCGGACCGGGCGATGATCGTGATCACCCACTATCAGCGGCTGCTCGACTACATCGTGCCCGATTTCGTGCATGTCCTGGCCGACGGCAAGCTGCGTCGCTCAGGTGGCAAGGAGCTGGCGCTGGAGCTCGAGGCGCAGGGCTACGAGGGCCTGCTGGGCCAGGCGGCTTGAGCGGAGACAAGAGATGACCGCGATTGCCCGCAGGCCAGCTTCCCGGCACGTGCCGCCCGTGCCCGCCTTCGCCGATGTCTTCGCGAGCCGGCGGGAGACGCTGCCGGGCCATGGGCGACCAGCCCTGGACCAGTGGCGGGATGCGCGCTTCGCGCGCTTTGCCACGACCGGCCTGCCGACGCAGCGGGTCGAGCAGTGGAAGTACACGAACCTGCCCAAGGTGGCGAACGTGCCCATGGGCCTGGCGTCGCGTCCCGAGGTCAAGCTCGATGACGTCCAGCGCTACTTCGCCGGCGGGCCGCTGGCCTGGCGCCTGATCTTCGTCAACGGCCACCTGGCGCACGAGCTCAGCCATGCGGGCGGTTTGCCCGACGGGGTCGTGATCAAGGGGATCGACGAGCTGCTTCGCGACGAGCCGGAGCGGCTTCTGGCAGCACTCGGCGAGCCGGCGGAAAGCCACAGCCTGGCGGAGCTGAATGCCGCGTTCCTGGCCTCGGGTGCCTGGATCGAGGTGCCCGACGACGTGGCGGTCGAGCGGCCGATCCAGCTGCTCTTCCTCACGCTGGGCGAGGAGAGCGCGGTGATGACCCATCCGCGCATCTTTCTCAAGCTCGGCCAACGGTCGAGCGCGCATCTGATCGAGAGCCATGTCGGGGTGCGTGACGGGCACTGCCTCACCAATCTCGTGGCCGACTACGATATCGGCGACGAGGCGAAGCTGGTGCATGACCGCCTCCAGCTCGGCGCTTCTGGAGCGAGCTTCGTCGGGCTCAGCCGGATCCGCGTCGGCGCCCATGCCGAGCTGAAGCAGACACTGGCAACGCTCGGCGGCGATATGGTGCGCAACGAGACGGACATGCATCTCGACGGCAGCTTCGTCGAGGCGCAGCTGAACGGCGTCTACATGCCGATCGGAACCGAGCATGTCGACAACGTCATCCGCGTGCATCACGAGCAGCCGGACGGCCATTCGGACCAGTTCTACAAAGGCGTGGCGCTCGACAAGTCCAGGGCGGCGTTCGCCGGCAAGGTCTTCGTCTACAAGGACGCGCAGCGGACCAACGCTTTTCAGCAGAACAGCAACATGCTGCTGTCCGATGACGCCGAGATCGACAGCAAGCCCGAGCTCGAGATCTATGCCGACGACGTCAAGTGCAGCCACGGTGCCACCTGCGGCGAGCTCGATCAGACAGCACTGTTCTATCTGCGCAGCCGCGGTCTCAGCCGGGCCGAGGCCGAGAGCCTGCTGACTTATGCGTTCGCCGCCGAGGTGATCGAGCGGTTTGCCGATCCGGCGATCATGAAGCTCGCCCAGGAGCGGCTGATCGCCCGGACTCCGGGTGCTGCCAACCTGACGGAGATGCTGTGAGCGACGTCGCCACCCTCGCGCGGCCGGATGAGGCGATGAGCTTCGATGTCGAGGCGATCAGGGCCGAGTTCCCGATTCTGCAGACGGCGATGCAGGGGCAGCCACTGGTCTATCTCGACAGTGCCGCCTCGACGCAAAAGCCGCGCGCGGTCATCGACGCGCTGAGCCATGTCTACGAGGCGGACTACGCCAATATCCATCGCGGCATCTACGATCTGAGCCAGCGCGCCTCGGCGCTGCACGACGAGGCGCGGCGCAAGGTCCAGCGTTTCGTCAATGCCAGCGACTGGCGCGAGATCGTCTTCACGCGCAACGCCACCGAGGCGATCAACATCGTCGCCCAGTGCTTTGCGGCACCCAAGCTGCAGGCGGGTGACGAGATCCTGGTCACCGAGATGGAGCATCACGCGAACATCGTGCCCTGGCAGATGATCGCCGCGGCTGCTGGTGCGACGGTCGTGCCGGTGCCGGTGACCGATGTCGGCGAGCTCGACATGGCGGCCTTCGAGCGGCTGATCACGCCGCGAACCAAGATGATCGGTGTGGTCTGGGTCTCCAACGTTCTCGGCACCATCAACCCGGTCGCCGACATCGTGGCGCTGGCCAAGGCGAAGGGCGTGCCCGTGCTGATCGACGCGGCGCAGGCGGTCCAGCATCTGCCGGTCGACGTCCAGGCCCTCGATGCCGACTTCATCGCATTCTCCGGCCACAAGCTCTACGGCCCGTCAGGCGTCGGGGTCTTGTGGGGCAAGGCAGCTCATCTCGATGCCATGCCGCCCTACCAGGGCGGCGGCGACATGATCGAGCGGGTCAGCTTCTCGGGCACGACCTGGAACGAGATTCCCTTCAAGTTCGAGGCCGGCACGCCGGATATCGCCGGGATCATCGCCTTGGGCGCTGCCATCGACTTCGTCGAGCGGGTCGGCATCGAGGCGATCGCGGCGCACGAGACGGCGCTCCTGGCCTATGGCACCAGGGCCATCCAGCAGGTGCCGGGGCTCAAGCTGATCGGCACGGCAGCTGAGAAGTCCAGCGTGCTGACCTTCTCGCTCGAGGGTGCCCATCCGCAGGATATCGGCACGATGCTCGATCTCGATGGCATCGCCATTCGCACCGGCCATCATTGCGCCATGCCGTTGCACGAGCGTTTCGGTCTGGCCGCGAGTGCCAGGGCATCTTTGGGTGTCTACAGCACCGAGGCCGATATCGACGCATTGACGAAGAGCCTGCATCGCGTGGCGGGACTGTTCCAGTGAGCCATGGCGGTGGTCAAACAAGCTCGGTCACAGGGGTGAGAGACATGGACGATAATGGGCTGGATCGCGCCGAGGCATTCTTGAGCGCGGACAATCGACAGAACGGCGAGGGTGGGGTGGTCGCGCCCGACCCGGGCAATGCGGCAGCCGATCCGGGTGCTGTCGCCGAGGACACGCCACCGGTTTCGGCCGAGCGCATGGCCGAGGTGGAGAAGCTCGGCGAAGCCATCGTCACGAAGCTGTCAGAGATCTATGACCCGGAAATTCCGGTCAATATCTACGAGCTCGGCCTCATCTATAAGATCGACGTGCATGACGACAACGCCGTCACCGTCGACATGACGCTGACCTCGCCCAACTGCCCGGTTGCCGAATCGTTGCCGATGGAAGTGCAGCACAAGGTCGAGGCGGTGGACGGCATCGGCGCGTGTGAGGTGAAGATCGTCTGGGAGCCCATGTGGCATCCCTCGATGATGACCGAGGAAGCCCAGCTGGAGCTCGGCCTGATCTATTGAGCTGGTGGCGGCGTCGTTCGGCAGGGCTCGGCGAGCCACTGCTGGCCGGTCTCGATGAGCGATGACCATCCTCGGCTGGCTGGCGGTCGGTGCGCTGGCCATCCTCGGCCTTCTCGTCCTCTTGCTCGCGCTGCGGATCGTCCTCACCAGGGGGGCGGCACCCCTCGAGCTTTGGCACAGCTTTGTGCCGGCGGAGCCCGACGCGGAGACCCTGGAGCGGCTGGATTGGGCTGGCTACCTCGCGGCTGAGGACCAGGTGCTCGCCAGCGTCGAGCGCGAGGTCACCGATCGTCTGCCGGCAGGCGATCAGCCACCGGTCAACCGCTTCTCCAAGGGCAGCCCGGTCCACGCGCAGGGTTTCGAGCGGGACTGGAACCGCTCGTTCGTCCTGACACCCGACGGGCCGCCCAAGGGGGCGGCGGTCCTGCTGCACGGTCTCACGGATTCACCTTACAGTCTGCGCCACATCGCTCGGGCCTACGCCGCGGATGGCTGGCTCGCGCTCGTCATTCGCCTGCCGGGCCATGGCACGGTGCCGGCCGGGCTGGCGCGGATCGGCTGGAGGAGCTGGGCAGCCGCCACCGGGCTGGCGGTGCGTGAGGCTCGGCGGCGGATCGGCGAGAGGGCACCACTGCATCTGGTCGGCTACTCGAATGGCGCAGCACTGGCGCTCGATCACGCGCTTCGGGCGGCCGATGATCCCAGACTGGGCCGTCCGGCGCGTCTCATCCTGCTCTCGCCCATGATCGGCATCACCGCGGCTGCGCGCTTCGCCGGCATTGCCGGCTGGCCGGCCATCTTTCCGCGCTGGGCACGAACGGCCTGGGTCAAGGTTCTGCCCGAGGACAATCCCTTCAAGTACAGCTCGCTGCCGGTCAACGCCGCGCGCCAATCCTACCTCGTCACCCGCGACCTGCAGCGCCGCCTCGATCGGCTGCGGCGGGCTGGCCGCCTGGTCGAGCTGCCGCGGCTGCTGACCTTCCAGAGCATCGTCGACGCCACGGTGCGGACCGATGCCGTGATCGATCGCCTGCACGCACCGCTGCCACACGGGGCGAACGAGCTGGTGCTGTTCGACATCAATCGAAGCGCGCAGCTCGCCCACCTCATCCGGCCCAAGGCGGCACGCACGCCGGCGCGACTGCTGCCAGCCGCACCGCGCGGGTTTCGCACGGCGGTCGTGACCAATCGCGACCCGACGACGGGCGAGGTCATCGAGCGCGTGGTCGAGGCCGGTGCCGTGACGGCCAGCGACAGACCGTTGAATCTGGCCTTTCCAGCTGGTGTCGTCTCGCTTTCCCACGTCGCTTTGCCGTTTCCGCTGGACGACAGGCTCTACGGCTACACCGCCGACCCATCTGGGCTCGGTCGTGACGGCATCACCAAGCTCGGCGAGCGCGACGTCCTCGTCGTCGCGGGTGACGCTTTCGAGCGGCTTTCGGCCAATCCCTTCTTCCCCTACATGGTCGAGCGGCTCGTGGCCGTGATGGCTGAAGATTCGACCGGAGCCTGAGGCGGCGACAGGCTCTGGGCTAGCACCTTCGCTGTGTTTTTACTGGCGGCGCTCTTCGACCTCTGCTGTAACTCGCGACACAGATCATCAAACGTCGAGCCTATCGATAAGGAGTCTCATCATGTTGTTCTCGCGCGCAGGGCGCTATGCCGGCGCTTTCGCTTTAGGGTCGATCGCACTGCTGGCCGGTCCGGCCTTCGCGCAGCTCGACGAAGGCCTGCCACCCTCCGCCGAGGCCTTTGCCTTCGACGCCGCCGACACCGACGGTGACGGGCTCGTCAGCGAGGCCGAGATGGCTCGCGATGCAGCGGCCGGCTTCAGCGGCCTCGACGATAATGAGGACGGCATGCTGACACCGGATGAGCTCGACGAACACGATTCGGCGGACTTCGATCGGGTCGATGCCGACGGCGACGGTGCGCTCAGCTTTGACGAGGTGATGACCAACAAGCTCAGTGGAATCGAGGCCGCCGACCAGGACGGTGACGGATCCCTTTCTTTCGACGAGATGCTTGGCGGTGCTGCGGCCGAGCAGGGAGGTCAGCCATGATGCGCAATGTGATCCGCCGGCGCCGCGGTGCCGTGAGCGTGGCCTGCGTGGCGGTTGTCGGCCTGCTGCTGGCCGGCTGCGAGGGTGGTTCCGCCGGCACCGGCTCGCCCGGCGTCGGCACTGTCGCCGGTGCTGCGGCTGGCGCAGGAGCGGGCCGACTGCTCTTCGGCAACAGCACGACGGGCATGCTGATCGGTGCCGCCGCCGGTGGCCTCGCCGGCAACATGACGCTGGACAAGCAGGCCGAGCAGCGCCGCGCCCAGGAGCAAGAGGCGGCAGCAGACGCCCAGATGCGTCGACAGCTCGAGTTCGAGCGGCAGCAGACGCTCCAGGCGGAGGAAACGCGTCGGCAGATCGAGGAGCAGCGACTCTTCGACGAATGGCAGCGCGAGCGCGCAGCCGGCGGTTGAGCTTGCCCGCGACCAGTCGATCGGCGGACGCGCCTGCCATGCAGGGCGCTGGGCTGGATCCTCTGGTGGCGGCTAGCAGGAGATGAGGCGTATTCTCGTCTGGTTGAGGCGCGGCGTCCTGGCGCTGCTCCTCGTCCTGCTCACCTTTCTCGGCGTGCGGGCCTGGGATTCCCAGCGGGGGCCGCCGCTCGAGATCTGGCACACCTATATTCCTGAAGAGCTGAGCGTCGATGTGCTGGATCAGTCTGAGTGGGCTGACTACATGGCGCACGAAGCCGGCATCTTCGACGGGCTGAGCCAGGATGTCTCGCAAGCCCTCGACGCCGACGACCACACCCCGTTCAACCGCTACTTCAGCCAGAGCCCGCTCTACCCCGACAGCTTTGCCCAGGACTGGAACCGCTCCTACACGCTCGAGCCCGTAGGCCCGCCGCAGGGGGCGGTCGTGTTGCTGCACGGCCTGACCGACTCGCCCTACAGCCTTCGCCACGTTGCCGCCCTTTACGCCGAGCGCGGCTTCGTCGTGGTCGCTCTCCGCCTGCCGGGGCATGGGACCGTGCCGGCGGGGCTGCTCGAGGTCGAATGGCCGGAATGGATGGCGGCGACCCGCCTTGCTGTCCGAGCGGCAGTTGAGCGGTCGGGCCCTGACGTGCCGCTGCACATCGTGGGCTTCTCCAATGGCGGTGCGCTGGCGCTCAAATATGCCATGGAGGCGATCGATCGCGACGATCTCCGCCAGGCGGATCAGCTGATCCTCGTCTCGCCCATGGTCGGCATCACGGCGTTCGCCCGCTTCGCCGGCATCGCCGGCTGGCCCGCCGTCTTCTCGCGCTGGGCCAAGGCTGCCTGGATCGCCATCGTCCCGGAGTTCAACCCGTTCAAGTACAACTCCTTCCCGGTCAACGGGGCACGCCAGTCGTATCGGGTGACCATGGCGTTGCAGGCCGATCTCCGCCGGCACGAGGAGGCCGGCAGGCTTGGTGAGATGCCGCCCGTGCTCACCTTCCAGTCGGTCGTCGATTTCACCGTGAGCACGGCTGCCGTGATCGATGCGCTGCATGCCCGCTTGCCGGAAGGCCGAAGCGAGCTCGTTCTCTTCGATGCCAACCGCAGCGCCAAGTTCGGACCGTTGCTGCGCGCCGACCCGGAAACCGTGCTCAACAGGCTCCTGCCACCGGCGCCGCGGCCGTTCACGACGACGATCGTCACCAATATCAGCCCGGACCACCTCGAGGTGCTGACCCGCGCCACCGAAGCCGGCAGCACCGAAGAGGTGGTGAGCGAGCCGCTGGGCCTGGCATATCCGCCCGATGTCTTCTCGCTCTCGCACGTAGCACTGCCGTTTCCCGTCACCGACAGCCTCTATGGCATTCGTCCGGACCCGGAGGGCGAGTTCGGCGTCAGCCTCGGCGCGCTGGCCACGCGCGGCGAGCGTGGCATTCTCATCGTCAGCGTCGATTCCCTGCTGCGCATGGCCTCCAATCCGTTCTTTCCCTACATGGCCGAGCGGATCGAGGAGACCATTGGCCCCTGACGTCGTTCCGGCGCCAGGACCTCTGGTCGGCATCGTTGACGAACGCGGCACCGGTAGTGAAGAGACCGCGGGGTCCGCTTGAAGGTGTGCCGCAAAGCGGCGACAAGACAACTTGCGGGCCCAGACGCGAGGAAGCATAAGCAAGAGATGTCTGCAGACTACGACCTCACCTTCAAGCAGCCGCATTTGCTCGGGATCGAGGGGCTCCAGCCGTACGAGATCAGCCATATCCTCGACGTCGCGGATACCTACGCCGAGCTGAACCGCCAGCCCACCAAGCGGAGCGCGCTGCTCGAGGGCCTGACGCAGATCAACCTGTTCTTCGAGGTCTCGACGCGGACCCTCACGTCGTTCGAGCTCGCCGGCAAGCGGCTCGGCGCCGACGTCGTCAACATGGCCGTCCTGGGCTCGTCGATCAAAAAAGGCGAGACGCTGATCGACACAGCGATGACGCTGAATGCCATGCACCCCGACGTGCTGGTCGTTCGCCATCAAGAGAGTGGTGCCGTTCAGCTCTTGGCCCGCCATGTCCGCTGTGCCGTCATCAATGCCGGCGACGGCAGCCACGAGCACCCGACCCAGGCCCTGCTCGATGCCTTGACCATCCGCCGGCGCAGAGGCCGGATCGAGGGGCTCAGCGTCGCCATTTGTGGTGACGTTCGGCATAGCCGGGTCGCCCGCTCGAACATCCTGCTGCTCCTCGCCATGGGGGCTCGGGTCCGCCTGATCGGTCCGCCGACACTTCTGCCACGGGCGTTTGCGACCTATGGCTGCGAGCTGTTCACCGACATGGCCGAAGGGCTCCGTGGCTGCGACATCGTCATGATGCTGCGTTTGCAGAACGAGCGGATGCAGGGCAGCTTCGTGCCGTCGGTGCGTGAGTATTTCCATCTCTACGGCCTGACCCACGAGAAGCTCCGCAATGCCGCACCTGACGCGCTCATCATGCATCCGGGGCCGATGAACCGCGGCGTGGAGATCGACGGCGTGATCGCCGATGACATCGACCGGAGCGCCATTCTCGATCAGGTCGAGATGGGGGTCGCCGTGCGCATGGCGTGCCTGGACCTCTTGACCAAGACCCGGCGCGAGGCCGTATGACGAGACCCATCCTGTTTCGCGATGTCCGTCTCTTGGACCCGGCGTCGGGCCTCGACCAGCCGGGCCAGCTTCTGGTCGAGGATGGACGCATCAGCGCCATGGGCCGGCTTGCTGAGGTGCCGGAGGATGCCGAGGTCATCGAGGGCCATGGGCATTGCCTCTGTCCCGGGCTGGTCGACATGCGCGTCCAGTTCGGTGAGCCCGGGGCCGAGCACAAGGAGCGCTTGTCGTCCGGGATAGCAGCCGCCGCCGCGGGTGGCGTGACGTCGGTGGCCGTGCTGCCGAACACGCTGCCGGTGATCGACGATCCGGCGATGCTGGAATTCGTCGCCAGGCGCGCCCGGCAGCTCAAATCGGTCAAGGTCTACCCTTATGCGGCGCTGACCCGTGGCCTCGGCGGCAAGGAGCTGGTCGAGCTGGCGCTGTTGCAGGAGGCGGGGGCGGTGGCCTTCACCGATGGCGAGTGCGCGCTCGCCGATGCCCGCGTGCTGCAGCGAGCACTCGCCTATGCCAGCGCCTTGGACCTGTTGGTGGTGCAGCACCCGGAGGAGCCGAGCCTCGCCGCCGGCGGCGTCATGAACGATGGCGCCATCGCCACCCGCCTCGGCCTCAAGGGCGTCCCGCCGATTGCCGAGGTGATGATGATCGAGCGCGATCTCCGCCTCGTCGAGGTGACCGGCGCCCGCTACCACGTGGCCCACATCTCGACCGCAGCGGCGATCGATGCCGTCCGCAAGGCGAAGCAACGCGGCCTCAGGGTCAGCTGCGAAGCCACGCCCCACCATCTGGCGCTCAACGAGCTCGAGGTCGAAGGCTACCGCACCTTTGCCAAGGTCTCGCCGCCGCTGCGCAGCGAGGCCGATCGGCTGGCCGTGGTGGCCGGGCTGCAGGACGGCACGATCGACGTGATCGCCAGCGACCACTGCCCGCAGGACCAGGACAGCAAGCGGCTGCCCTTTGCCCATGCCGCGTTCGGCGTGGTCGGCACCGAGACCATGCTCCCGGTCTGCCTGCGCCTGGTCCACGAGGGCGCGCTGCCGCTGCTCGACCTCCTGGCCAAGCTCACCGTCAACCCGGCGCGCCTGCTCGGCATCGATGCCGGCAGGCTGGCGGTGGGTGCGGCTGCCGATCTCTTCCTGCTCGACCTCGAGCGCCCCTGGAAGATCACCGAGCAGGGCCTCACCAGCCTCGCCAAGAACACCGCCTTCGAGGGCAGCCTCGTGCAAGGCCGCGTGCTCTTGACCATGGTCGACGGACGGGTCGTGCATCGGCCTGTGGACTGACACAACCACGCCGGCCCCTTTGGGTAGCGGATCGTTGCGGCCATTGCCGGCCCACGCCGCAGCCGCCCGGCAGCAGCTGCTGGGTGGCCGGCCAGGCCCATGCGGTTGGCGAGTGCGCGGTGCTTGGCGAGATCGGCACGGAGAGCCGTCGGGTTCGATCGGCGATCGGCAATTGCCGAGTGCGGCGGTCCGCTCGCGGTGGCGACGGAAGTCCTCGATCGCCCTGGAACGGCGGCTGCCTGCGACAAGCTGTCAGCTCGGGTTCCCATCCCGAGCGCCGGGTTCGTTCGTCGGATTCTCGGGTTCGCTCGTCGATCTGGTGGGTTCGTTCGTCGCTCCGAGCCGTGCCCGTGGGTTCGTTCGCCCCGATTTTTGCGCTATACGCTACATAACGATCGCTTATGAGTCGCTATATGCGACATTTCTCGGGTTCCGTTGCACTATACGCAACGGCTCGACGGTTTTGTTGCACTATACGCAACACGTCTCGGGTTCCGTTGCGCTATATGCAACACTTTCGGCGGCGAGCGTCGGTGATCATAAGCGTTCGTTATGGAGAAAAGCAGGCGGGAAGGCAGCGCCTTCCCGCGCCCATCCGGTTTTTTTGGGATTGGTGGAGGTTGGGCGGTTTGGCAGACTGGCCGGGCGTTGGGAGCAGAGTCGTGACGGTGTCGGCAGCGGAAGAAGCGAAAGAGGGTGGTTTCCCGTGCAGCCGAGAACGGAAAGGCTAAAAAGGGCGGTGTCCCCCTGAGCCCGAGCACAGCCGCTCAGTAGGTTTCGCCGAGCGCCAGATAGAGGCCGACGCGGTTGGTCAGGAGCGCCGACTCGGCCTGGATCAGGTCAGTCTTTCTGCGGATCGCGAACTCCTCGAGATTGAGGAGCGACACCATGTCGATGGTCCCGGCGACGTAGTTGTCGCGGCCGAGGCGGACCGCCTCCTCAGCACTCCAGTAGGCGACGCGCCAATTCTTCAACTCCTCAAGCAGCAATTGCTCGTTGGCGAGCCGTGTCTCCACCTCGCCGAAGGCGCCGAGCACGGTCTGCCCATAGAGGGCGGTGGCCGCCGTCTGCCCGGCGGTCATCTCCCTGACCTGTGCGTCGAGCGCGCCGCCGTCGAAGATCGGCTGCAGCAGGCTGACACCGATCTTTGCGAACATGATCGAGTTCAGTCCGACCAGGGCGAGATCAGGGTCGTTCAGCTGGCCGTAGGTGGCCGCCAGCGAGATGCCCGGCAGCCGCGCCAGCTTTGCCACCTCGACATCGTAGAAGGCGGCGATCACCTGGTTGCGCGCTGCCGTGACGTCGGCGCGGCGGTCGAGCAGCGAGAGCGGCAGCCCGGCCGACAGTGCCTCGGGCATGGTCGGGAAGGTGGTGGCCGGCTGCAGCGCGAGGCTCGGGTAGCGGCCGAGCAACACCTCGAGCACCGCGACCGTCTCGTTGGCGTTGGATTGCAATTGCGCCACCTGGGCTTTGCTGGTGCTGGCGTGGGACTGCGCCTGGACGACGTCGAAGGACGAGACCTGGCCCGCGGCCTCCTTGCGCCGGGCCAGTTGCACCAGCCGCACATAGCGGGTGAGCGCGTCCTCGGCGAGGGCCGTCAGCTGGGTGACCTCGGTGGCGGCGATCCAGGTCCGCGCCACGGTCGCAGCGATCGACTGGTGCGCATAGTAGGCGTCATCCGCTGCCGCTGCCGCCGAGGCTGCCGCGGCAGCCGTGCCCGAGCGCAGCTTGCCCCAGAGGTCGACCTCCCAGGAGACCGCGATCGCGACCCCGCTCAGCGTGTTCGTCTTGCGGTCGTCGTAGTTCTTCGTGGAGTTCCGGCCGGCCTCGAGGTTCAGCCAAGGCAAGAGGGGGGCGGCGGAAATGTCGACGGTCTGCAGCGCCGCCTCGACACGCGCGGCTGCGGCCTGCAGGTCGCGGTTGTTGCGCAGCGCCTCGGCGACGAGGTCGGCGAGCACCGGGTCGTCGAAGCTCGCCACCCAGTTGCCGCCGACAGCGCTGGTCGGCGCGCCCGCCGTCGACCAGGCGGCCGGAATAGCGCTCGTTTCCGGCAGCGCCGCCTGGAGCAGCGCCTGCGGCTCGGGGGGCGTTGCCAGCTGGCACCCGGCAACGGTCAGTGCCAGCAGGATCGCGGTTTTGCTCCCAAGGCCGGCCGAGCGGCGAGCGTCAGCGGTCATCGATCTTCTCAAAACGGCAAGGGATAGAGCCATCTCGACCACGTGTAGGTCCGAAGTGCGATCTGCCCGAGCCAGGTGAAGGGACCGTCGGTGGTCAGGATCAATGCTGCACCTTCAGCGCCGATCGGCAGGCGAACATCGGGGTCGTCCATGGTGATCTTGACCGGAAACCGCACCTCGGCGGAGGGCTCGTCGGGGAACACCGGCAGATTGCCCGACGGCAGGAATTGGCCCTGGCCGCTCGCCCACCAGATCTGCTCGACCTTGGCGGCGAAATGCGCGCCCGGGTAAATATTGAGGGCGACGATCGCCGGTTGGCCCTCGCGCACGAACTTGAGATACTCCTGCCGGTAGGCGCCGAGCAGATAGGGATCCCGATCGGCGATGAAGCTCGCGATGGCGCCGGCGCGGACGATGCCGGCCACCATGCCCTCCTGGACCTGCAGGTTGATGATCATCCCGTCCTCGGGTGCGCGGATCTCGGTCTGGGCCAGGTAGTACTCGGCCTGCGCGACCTCGGCCTCGGCTTCGGCAACCGCGGTGTTAACGCCGTCGATCTGCGAGGTGTAGGCGATCTCGGCGCGTCGCTGGAGCGCTTGCGCATGGACGACGGCCGCTTGGTCCGCGGCAGCCCGTGCGGCCCAGCGCTGGGCTTCGTCCTGCGGTGCTGCGCGTTGCGCGGCCAGATCGGTAAAGCGCCGCTGCTGTTCGCGGCTGAAGACGAGCTCGGCCTTCGCCTGGGCGACGGCCGCAGAGGCCGCTGCGACGTCCGCCTGCAGAACCTCGACATTCTGCTTGGCCGCGGCCAGCGCCGCTTTGGCCTGGTCGAGCTGATACTGGTAGGGGCGCTTGTCGAGGAGGAAGAGCAGATCGCCCTTCTTCAGCGGCGTGTTCTGCTCGACCAGCACCGATTCGACGAGCGTCGGCTCCGGCAGGCGCGGGATGATCTGCACGGTGTGCCGCACGACGCGCAGATTGGCGGAGATCGGTGCCAGGAAGCGCATGCCGACCAGCGGCACGAACACCAAATGCAGGAGAAAGAAGCCCGATACCACGCCCCAGGCCGGTGTCAGCCGCAGCCATTTGAGCTTGATGAAGACCAGCCAAACGAAGAACAGATATATGAATGTTACGGCGAAGACAGCGAGCAAATGATGAGCCTCTACTGACCGAGAGACTTGGTGTTGTTACCCGTCTCCGGCGGCGCTTGTTTTGGTTTTTCGTTTTCGTCATCGGTCTCGTCAGGCGGCAATGGCTTGCCGTAGGCGTAGGCGGACAACTCCGCCAGGTCGGCGCGCTCCGCTTTGCGCTCGGCTTCGGGGAAGCGCCGAATGTCGACCTTGTCGGTCGGCTTGAAGGCCCAGATCGTGGTCGAGCCTGCAACCGAGAGCGGCCGTCGGCTGATCGGAAGTGCGAAGGGCTCTGGACACGACCTCACCATTTGGTGCGGCGGCGGCCGGGGGCTTCGGCGGCGAGGGCTGGGTCCTTGGTGAGCCAGTCGACGGTCCATTCGTTGTGCAGGTGGTCTTGGGTCGATGCCATCCACTCGACCATGCGCCGTCGCTTGGCGTTGAGGGCTGCGGCGTGGTCGCCGGGTTGCTCGGCGAGGTTGGTGAGCTGCCAGGGGGCGCGGCAGCGGTCGTAGAGGTCGGGCACGACGTTGGGGACGTGCGGCCCGTGGAAGTCGAGGCGGCGGAAGAAGGGGGAGTTCGGCCGTGTGGCACTTAGCCGTGGACGCCAACCAAGTGACGTACGGCTCTTGCCGCGGCCAGCCGCTCAGCGGCCCAGCCTCGTGAGCTAGGCGACCTCCCCCGGCTCATCGGTTTCGCCGAGCAGCAGCGGGCCGGGGGCGGTGCAAGCTACCGGGTGACCCTGGCCAATCCGGAAGATATGGTGCGGCTGTCGCGCGGCATGCCGGCCCTGAAGGACGGCGCGATCGAGGTTTCGGGGCAGTACCTCATGCGGCACGGCCTGACGCTGCCTTGGTCGTTTCCGGCGACGATGTGGGTGATTGTCGGCACGCGGCTGGCTTGATCACGCGCGCAGTCCCCTTTCTTGGAGAGCACGACCGATGCCTGACGATTCCGCCTACCCGGCGATTTTCCCTGACCTCGAGGGTGCTTCGGTGTTCATCACCGGCGGCGGCTCCGGCATCGGGGCGAGCTTGACCGAGGGCTTTTTGCGGCAGGGTGCCAAGGTTGCTTTCGTGCAGCGCTCGGATGCGAGTGGGTTTGCCGACGCGATGGCGGCGGCTACCGGCAACCGGCCGCTGTTCATGGCTTGTGACATCAGCGATGTGACGGCGCTGCAGGGGGCCATTGCGACGGCTGGCGAGCGGCACGGGCCGGTGACGGTGCTGGTCAACAATGCTGCCAACGACAAGCGGCATCTGACCGAGGAGGTGACCGAGGCGTTCTGGGACTGGAGCCAGGCGATCAACCTCAAGGCCTATTTCTTCGCGTGTCAGGCGGTGGTCGCGGGCATGCGCGCAGCCGGCGGTGGGTCGATCATCAATTTCAGCTCGATCAGCTACATGATGGGCAATGCCGGCTACCCTGCCTACACGGCGGCCAATTCCGGCATCAACGGCCTGACCCGCAGCCTGGCGCGGGAGTTCGGGCCCGACCGCATCCGGGTCAATGCGCTGGCGCCCGGCTGGGTGATGACCCAGAAGCAAAAGGATCTCTGGGTCACGCCCGAGGCGCTGGCCGGGCATCTCGAGCGGCAATGCCTGAAGGACACGCTGGCACCCGACGACATGGTGGGCGGCGTGCTGTTCCTGGCGTCGAAGGCGTCGCGGATGATGACCGGGCAGGCGCTGGTCATCGATGGCGGCGTGGTCGTCACCGGGTGACAGCCGCCGATCAGGCCGCCACCCGGTTCGCGGACGCCAGGCTCAGGACAGCAGCCAGCCGCCGTCCACGTCGACGGTCGTGCCGGTGACGAAGTCGTTCTGCACCACGAAGAGGATGCCCTGGGCCACCTCGTCGGCGGTGCCGGCGCGGGGGATGAGGTACTTCGCCGAGCGCTGCTTGTAGATCTCGTCGCGCCCCTCGGTGCCGAGCGGCACCATCGGCGTGTCGATCAGGCCGGGCGAGACCACATTGATGCGGCGCGGCGCGATCTCCGGCGCCAAGGCCCGGACCAGCGCCTCGACGGCACCACCGACCGAGCCCAGCGACACCTGGCCCGGCATCGTCTTGCGCGCCGGCGCCCCGCTGACCAGCACGATCGTGCCGTCCTGGCTCAGATGCTGGGTGCCGAAGCGGACGACATTGGCGTAGCCCCAGAGCTTGTCGAACGAGGCCTGGTAGCCGTCCATGTCCATCTCGAGGAAGGGACCGATGGCCCGGCCGCCGCCAGTGGCCGCACTGATCAGGATGTCGAACGGCGCGCACTTCGCGAACAGCGCCTGCAGCGCGTCACGGTCCCGGACATCGCACTTCTCGAGCGTGATGCCGCTGGGCAGGTCGCCCGCCTTCTCGGGGCTACGGCTGATCGCCACCACCTCGGCACCCAGCGCCGCCAGCTGCCTGGCAGCGGCGAGGCCAATGCCCGACGTGCCGCCGAAGACGATCGCTTTCTTGCCGTTGACGTCCATGCGCTTGCCTCTTTCAATCGAGGTGACCGCTACCGGCCGGGACCGATGCCCTTAGGCCAGATGTGGGCGGTGTTGAAGCCCCAAAGGGGTGAGCCCTGCCGGCCGCCAGTCTGAGGTCGTCTCAGGGGCAGCGGTAGAGGTCGGCGCCGCGCATCGTCTCGCCCATGTTGACCACCACGCGGAAGTCATCGGGCTCGACGTCGAAGGTCAGGCCGCGGGCATAGTAGTAGGTGTACTGGCCAGCCAGGCTGGCGAGCATGTCGTCGTCGCTGCGCTCGGGATCGTCGAAATAGGCCGGCGAGCTCACCATGTGCAGCTCCAGCTCGTGCTCGGTCAGCTGCCAGAAGCCGGCAGCCGAGGGCTCGCCGTCCAGCGTGCTCGCGAACGTGCCGTCGGCCGCGAAGATGAGCCGCTCGCCCGCAGCCGCCTCGCAGGCCTCGGCACCGCCGAGCGCCCAGGTGCCGACGAGGTAGTCTTCCGGCACGTCGTCGGCCAAGGCGCCGCCGGCCAGCGCCAGGGCACAGAGCTGGGCGCCGATAACGGCGGTCATTCGTTGCGATCTCGTCATGGGAACCCCATCTTCACTGGCGACATTGACGGCTGCGCATGCGCGATAAATTCATGGCTCAGCCTGCTGTCCAAGGCTATACGGAATCGCGATCAAGAGGTAGTCGATAGACGACATAAGCTGCGGGAGAGACGATGGTGATCGGTAGAGCTTTGATGGTGGCCACGGTCGCCGTGATCCTGACGACGGCAGGCGGCGAGCAGACCGCGCAGGCGCATCACGACAACTGGGGGCTGCCGCTGGTCGGCGGCCTGGTCGGTGGCTATGCCGCAAAAAGCCTGCTCGACGCCCATAGCGAGGAAGAGCAAGAGGCGCGGCCGGCGCCAGCACCCGCAGCAGCTCCCGCCTCCGCGGGACCGTCGGCAACGTCGATCGAGGACAAGCTGAACACCCTCGATAAGCTCGCGGCCGGCGGCTACATCACCAAGGACGAGTACACCGCCCGACGCCAAGCCTTGCTGAACGAGCTCTAGGCGTTCTCGCCCCCCGAGGCTCAGACCTCCTCGGGGATCATGTCGATGGCACCGCAGGGGCATTCGGCGGCACAGATGCCGCAGCCCTTGCAGTAGTCGTAGTTGAACTCGAAGCGCTTGCCGGGACCGAGCTTGATCACGGCGTTGTCGGGGCAGACGCCGTAGCAATTGTCGCACTCGAAGCAATTGCCGCAGCTCAGGCAGCGGCGTGCCTCGAACAGCGCCGTCTCCTCGGTCAACCCGCCCTGCACCTCGTCGAAGCTGCTGGTCCGCCGGGCGATGTCGAGCTGCGGCTGCACGGTCTTCGGCGCATCGCTGTAGTACCAGTTGTTCAGCCGCTCGAACTCGGCGACCTCCTTGGGCACCTTCGGCTCCAGCGTGACGCCGCGCAGATAGGCGTCGATGTAGCGCGCGGCCTTCTTGGCCTGGCCGATGGCGACCGTGACGTTGCGCTCGCCGGGTGACATGTCGCCGCCGCAGAAGAGGCCCGGGTGGTTGGTCATCATGCTCTGCGGGTCGACCTGCACCACACCGTCCTGGATCACCAGATCCTCGATGCTCTCCAGCAGCGACATGTCGACCTCCTGGCCCAGCGCCAGGATCAGCGAATCGGTATCGAGCGTCTCGAACTCGCCGGTGGGCTGCGGGTAGCCCTTGTCGTCGAGCGCCATCTTCTCGATCGTGAGCGTGGTGCCCTCGGCCTTGGTGATGGTGCTCAGCCACTTGACCTTCACACCTTCCTCGAGCGCTTCCTCCAGCTCGAACTGGTGTGCCGGCATCTTTTTCTGGTTGCGGCGGTAGACGATGACCGCCTCGGTGGCGCCCAGGCGCCGGGCCGTGCGGGCCACGTCGAGCGCGGTGTTGCCGCCGCCATAGACGGCGACCCGGCGGCCGAGCATCGGTTGCTCGTCGGCGTCCTCCATCGAGCGCAGCACCGAGACCGCATCGAGGATGCGGGCGGAATCCTTGGCCGGGATGTAGGCGCGCTTGGCGATGTGCGCACCGATCGCCAGAAACACGGCCTCGGCCTTCTCGGCCTCCATGGTGGCGGCGATGTCCTCGACCGGCTCGTTGTAGCGGAAGGTCACGCCCATATCGGCGATGCGCTGCACCTCGCCATCGAGCACGTCGCGGGGCAGGCGGTATTTGGGAATGCCGTAGCGCATCATGCCGCCCGGCGCCGAGCCGGCCTCGATCACCGTCACGGTGTGGCCCATGCGGCGCAGCTGGTAGGCGGCAGACAGGCCGGACGGACCGGCACCGATCACCAGCACATGCCGCCCGCTTTCCTCGGCTGGAGGGGTGAACTTCCAGCCCAAGCGGAGCGCCTCGTCGCCGAGAAAGCGCTCGACCGAGTTGATGCCGACGGCCGAGTCCAGCTTCGCCCGGTTACAGACCTTCTCGCAGGTGTGGTAGCACACCCGGCCCATGATCGCGGGCAGGGGGTTGTCCTTGGTCAGATGCCGCCAGGCGGCCTCGTAGTCGCCGCTTTCGGCGTGAAACAGCCAGCCCTGGATGTCCTCGCCGGCCGGGCACTCGTTGTTGCAGGGCGGCAGGCGGTCGACATAGATCGGCCGCTCGGTGCGCCAGGTGCCGGTCTTGTTGGCGAGCGACGAGCCCGGGTCGAGGGTGATGGCGAAGGGCTTGTTCATGGTCATGCGGCGGTCTCCACGTCGAGCAGCCCGAAGCGCTCGATATTGCGGTCTGCGGCAGCCTGGATGCGGGCGACGATGTCCGGCCGGCCGGGGTCGCCGAACAGATGCGCGAAGCGCTTTTGCGGTCTTAGATACTCATCGACCGGCACGCGGTGGCGGATCTTGGTGGACTCGGTCACGGCACCATTCTCGGCCTCGAAGATCGGGAAGATGCCGGTCTCGCGCACCAGCCTTGCCAGCTTGATGGTGTCGCGGCTGGCCGAGCCCCACCCCAGCGGGCAGGGCACGAAAACGTGGATGTAGCGGGCACCGTGCATCGACATCGCCTTTACGACCTTCGCCTCCAGGTCGTGCAGGTCGGCGACGGTGGCGGTGGCGACATACGGGATCTCGTGCGCCATCGCGATCAGCGGCAGGTTCTTGCCCTTGCCGAACTCCGCGCCGGGCTCCGGCCCCAATGGCATCGTCGTCGCGGTGCGGGCCGCCGGCGGGGTCGCCGAGCTGCGCTGCACGCCGGTGTTCATGTAGCCTTCGTTGTCGTAGCAGATGTAGAGCACGTCATCGTTGCGCTCGAACATGCCAGAGAGGCAGCCGAAGCCGATATCGGTGGTGCCGCCGTCGCCGCCCTGGGCGATGACGCGGGTCACGCTCTGCTCGAGGCCGGCCTTTTGCGCCTTGATCTTGAGCGCCGCGGCGATCCCGCTGCCGACGGCTGCGGCGTTGCCGAAGAGCGAATGCAGCCAGGGCAGCTGCCACGACGTTTCGGGGTAGGGGGTGGAGAACACCTCCAGGCAACCGGTGGCGTTGGCGGCGATGAGCTGGCCGTTGGTTGCCCGCATCGCCGCGTCCACGGCATAGCGGGCACCCAGCGCCTCGCCGCAACCCTGGCACGCGCGGTGCCCGGAATTGATCGAGTTGTTGCGGGCTTCTGATGCCTGCACGGTGCGGTCGGCCTGCGGCAGCAGCCGATTGCCGACGGTGAAGGTGCCGGTTTGGTAGAACTTGACCTGCTGGCTCATCGGGCTTCCTCGATCAATGGACTTTGGCGGCGACGGTGCCGATGTCGCGCAAGAGGTTCTCGGCAATCGGCCCGGTGCGCCGCATCTTGGCCTCGCGGGCCAGATGGCGGTTGACGATGCCGTGGTCGAGATCGAGGAAGGTGAGCGGCTCGAGCTTGTCCTCGATGGCCTTGCCCAGCATCTCGAGCAGCGAGGCCTGGGTGATCGAGCGGCCGCCGAGCCCGGCAACGACGGTGTAGCCGCTGAGCTGGATGCCCGAAAGCGCGAGGCGCACATCGGTGGAGACGACGCCGCCGAGGCCGACCGAGAAGCTCTTTTCCAGGACGACCACCCGCTTGGCATTGGCGAGTGCGGCGCGCACCGCGGCGAGCGGGAACGGTCTGAAGGAGCGGATCGACAAGAGGCCCACCTTCTGGCCGGCGTCGCGCATGGTGTCGACCACCTCCTCGAGCGTGCCGACCACCGAGCCCAGGGCCACGACGATGGTCTCGGCATCCTCGGTGCGGTAGCTGCGCACCAGACCGCCCGAGGCACGGCCGAAGGCGGCCTCGAAGTCGGCCGCGATCTCCGGGATACGGTCGAGCGCCATCAGCTGCTTGGCGTGCGCCAGATAGCGCACCTCCATGAAGGCCTCGGGTCCGACCATGGCACCGATCGAGACCGGGTCCGCCGGGTCGAGCACCTGGCGCGGCTCGTAGGGCGGCAGGAAGGCGTCGACCTGGGCCTGCTCGGGCATGTCGACCTGCTCATAAGCGTGGGTGAGGATGAAGCCGTCCATGCAGACCATCACCGGCATGGAGAGCTCCTCGCCGAGCTTGAAGGCCTGGATGTGCAGATCCAGCGCCTCCTGGTTGCTCTCGGCAAAGAGCTGGATCCAGCCGCAGTCGCGCTGGCTCATCGAATCGCTGTGGTCGTTCCAGATATTGATCGGTGCGCCGATTGCCCGGTTGGCCACCGTCATGACGATCGGCAGGCCGAGCCCGGACGCGTTGTAGACCGCCTCGGCCATGAACAGGAGGCCCTGGCTGGCGGTCGCCGTGTAGGTGCGGGCACCGGCAGCCGAGCTGCCGATGGCGACGCTCATCGCCGCGAACTCGCTCTCGACGTTCATGAACTCGCAGTCGGTGAGCGTCTGGCCTTTGACCAGCACGCCCAGCCCTTCGACGATATGGGTCTGCGGCGAGATCGGGTAGGCACAGATCACCTCCGGCCGGCACAGCGCCACCGCCTGGGCGACGGCCTGCGAGCCTTCGATCTGCTTCTTCATGGCCTCGCCTCCTGCGGCGCCATCGGTCGGGCGCTCGTCATGTCCTGGATTGTCTCATAAGCTTCGCTCGCCGCGGCGATATTGCCCTCGGCGACGACGCCCTTGAACTTGTCGCCGATCGCATGGACCACCGCATTGAGCTGGATCATGCCGCTGAGCGCGGCAAAGCCACCGAGCAGCACCGCGTTGGGCAGCGGCCGGCCGAGATGCTTCAAGGCGATCTCGCTCGCCGGCAGGGTGATCAGCCGATCACGGCGGTGGCGGGCGGCGATATCGTCGAGGTCGAGCTCGTCGAAGCTGCGCTTGGTGTTGATCAGCACGTAGCCGTCGGGCTTCAATCCCTGGAAGACATCGACCTGGTGCAGCAGCGTCGGGTCCTGGACGATGAGCACGTCCGGCGCGATGATCGGCTCGCGCAGGCGGATCGGGTTCTCGTCGATGCGGCAGAACGAGACGACGGGTGCCCCGGTGCGCTCGGAGCCGAAGCTCGGGAAGGCCTGGGCATGGCTGCCCTGCCAGAAGGCCGCGATGGAGAGCATCTCGGCCGCGGTCACCACGCCTTGGCCGCCACGGCCGTGGATTCGGATCTGCAGCATCTCGTCGCCTCTCCCTGCCGCCGCTTCCCCCGGCCCGTTCCGGATCGTCAGCGATTGACCTGTTTCGATCTCGACATCGTTCCGCTCGGCGAGCCCGACCGCAGCGACGCTCACTCAGCGCTTTGCGGCAACGACCACCTTGGCCCAATGAAAACCACTCTGGCCGCGGCGGCAACAGCTTCCTGGCCGGCGCGTCAAGCAACCGCGCCGCGTCCCCTTCTCGGCAAGGCCGCAGCGCCGCGCCGCCGGACACATGGCCACAGCCGAGGACGACGTCGGGCCTGGTGCCGCGATCCTTCGGGTTCGTTCGGCGATCGGCGATCGCCGGGTTCAGCGGCCCTCTCAGGGCGGTCCGCTGGCGGTGGTCACAGACGTGAGCCGATCGCCCTGGGACGGCGGCCACCTGCGACAAGCTGTCAGCTCGGGTTCCGATCCCGAGAGCCGGGTTCGTTCGTCGGATTCTCGGGTTCGCTCGTCGATCTGGTGGGTTCGTTCGTCGCTCCGAGGTGCCGGCGTGGGTTCGTTTGCCCCGATTTTTGCGCTATACGCTACATAACGATCGCTTATGAGTCGCTATATGCGACATTTCTCGGGTTCCGTTGGCAGAAAGGAAGCAAGATTGATTCTGCTTTTCTTACCGCGTATCGCCTACAACACGCATCGAGCAAGCGCCATCAATCAGCTTTATCCAAGCCACTACGCATCAACCGTCCGTCTGCAGCTTCGACCCACCCCAACCTACTGACTATGTCGTGGCGCGACTACGTGACCGCAGTTGAGCATTCGCCACATCACGACCGTGATTGCCGCCTCAAACTTTTGCGGAAAGTGAGGACATTGCTGAGCAGTGTCGACACATTTTCTGACCTGAAGCTTGAACAGCGAAAGGCGGTCGCTGGCGTGTTGGGGCGGAAGGAAAAACTCGGCACAGACTTGGGCGACATTGACTGGGGCTGGTTCGGATCGATGAATGGTGCAGGATCATTTAAAAACAGAATTGGAGAAAATGACCAGCACCTTAGTTCTGCACTGGAGCACATACCGACCACGGGTGAGGTGACCCCAGATGATTACCGAGCCTTCATCGAGGATTTTTGTCGTGCGTTCGAAAATTCAAAAAGGAAGGGGCGGGTTCCAACCGCAAGCCGATTGCTGGCAATGAAGCGTCCCGACTACTTTGTCTGCGTTGACAAACAGAACATTCATTTGATGAGCGATGATCTCGGATTTGCTCGAACCACTCTGGATTTCGAACGATATTGGACCGAGATAATTGAGCCGATAACCCGGTCCATCTGGTGGCAGGTACGTCGACCTCTTGGGGTAGAAGGTAGGATCTGGGATGGTCGGGCTGCAATGCTTGATGCCATCTACTACCAGCCAACGTAACACCCAGCAGATCGATAAAATGCGTGCCTAAAGGTTCCGCCGTGCCCGCTCGATCGCACTGGCTGCATCGGCGGCGATCTGGCCCTGGCTCTGGCGAAAGCCGTTCGCATCGGGTGTGGTCATGTCCATCACCACGGTGACCGGCTGCCGCGTGTCACTGGCCGAGCCCGCGCGGCGACTGGAGGTGTCAGACACTTCCAACAAACTCTTTTGATTTCAAACCTTTGTATGGGCCTTCTGGGACAGATCGCTTCTCAAAAATGCTCTGCCTCGAAGATCAACCGGACGATTCACTTGCTAATTTTTGCCGCCTCGACCATCCACGGCTGCGATGGAACGGATGGGTGCGGGAAGGCGCGCCTTCCCGCCTTCCTTTCTTACTGCCACCGGGTCGCTGTCGATGCGGCAACCGGTATCCTTGTGGCATCGCCGCGTCAAAGCGCCCGGCGGGCGTCGCGGGTCATGCGGGCTTCTACATAGGGGCGAAGACCGCCGTTGAAGGCGATGTCGGCCTTGCGGTCGAGGGTGTCGCCGAGCGTGTCCTTGCGTTGGACGAGGTCGATGAGGCCGAAGGTGGTGTCGGGGGCGAGGTCGAGCAGAAGGTCGATGTCACTCTCGGGCCTGGCCGTGCCGCGGGCTCGTGAGCCGACGAGGGCGATCGACCGCACGCCCTTGGCCGCAAGCGCGCTCGCGTGGATCGCCAGAATGCGCTCCAGCTCTGGCACGAGGTCGATGTCGCTCATCGAGGACATGCGGCGCTGCTCGGTCGTGGCTCGATGCCCGCACTACGCCACGAATGCCCAAGGCGGCGCCACCGAAACCGGCACCTGGCAAACACCGCTCAACCGTGAGCGTCCGGCCTCCCCGCCCTTGCTGATGTAACGGTTCTGTCGATCATGGGCGGTGAGCTGGACGAAGGTGTCCACTCTGCATGGTGGACACTTTCGTGGCCGGATCGCCCAAGGAGCGGCGCCGTTATCGGCGCTGGAGTGAGGAAGCGAAGCGGGCGATTTGCCTGGAGACTCGAGCACCGGGTGTGTCGGTTGCGCAGGTGGCGCAGCGGCATGCGGTGAACGCCAATCTGATCTTCAAGTGGCTTCGCGATCCTCGGTTTGCGCCCGGCGGGATGCTGGAGGGGGCGCCGGTGTTCCTGCCGGTTCAGCTGCATCACGAGGATGCGGCGAGGGGCGCGTCAGCACCGGCCATCGACGGCAGCCATGGCCACGTCGAGATCGTGCTCGGTACCGGCCATCGGGTGAGCATCGAGGGCTCATTCGATAGTGCCGCCATTGCCGAACTCTTGAAGGCGCTGACCAAACGATGATCCCGGTCCCGGCACAGACGAAGGTGTGGCTGGCGGCCGGTGTCACCGACATGAGAAAGGGCTTCAATGGGCTCTCGGCGCTGGCCGAGAAGCAGCTGAGGCAGGACCCTTATTCGGGTCATTTGTTCGTTTTTCGCGGCCGCCGCGGTGACCTGATTAAATTGATCTGGTTCGACGGCCAGGGTGCCTGCCTGTTCAGCAAGCGGCTGGAACGCGGCAGGTTTGTGTGGCCGTCCCCCGCGCAGGGCCGCGTCACGATCACCTCGGCGCAATTGGCGATGTTGCTCGAAGGGATTGATTGGCGGGCACCGCAACGAACCTGGCGCCCACTGACAACAGGCTGAGTTCTGGCGGTGTCTGGATTGCGTGTCTGAAGTCCACAAGTTGGTGAGAACATTTATGAAACATCGATTTCGGAGCGGACGATGAACAAGGCACGTTTCGGGCGTTTGTGCGCAGGCATGAAGAGGTTGAGTGTCGGGCAGATGCGGGCGCTGCGAGGCCTAGCTTCGAGCACTCGATACGCGCATCGAGGTTCTTTCGCGCATCGATGCCCGGGGACAGGCGCTCACCGGATGTGTTCACTGTGCCGCGCCTTTGCAGCGCTGGGGCGAGACCCGAACGGGGTGGCAAGACTGAGATGCAAGGCCCTGTCGTCGGACATTCTCCTCGGCGACCGGGACGGCGCTGGAGCGCATTCGTCGGCCCGAGAAGCCGCTCGAGGTGCTGCGTGACATGATGTCGGCAAGGCCCCGCTCATGCCGAGCCCTGGCACGATGTTGGAGCTGAGGGGACAAGACGACCGTCTGGCGTTGGCGCCTGAGCCTTCCAGGCGCTCATCGGGGCCGGTGCGAGCGAACTGAACGGTATCGTCGAGGCCGATGAGAAATTCTTCCGGGAGTCGCGTAAGGGCTCGCGCGAATGGGTGAACCACGAACGCGACCCGGCTCGCCATGTCGTGCCCGACCGGCCGCGTTGGCGTGATTTCCGGCGCCTCCGGCTGCTCTTCGGCCGGACTGTCGGCGTGGCAGATACCAGTCTTGACCCTCGACCGATCGAACGGGCGCGCGGCGCGCCGACGTGCTCCCCGATCGCCGCGCAACGAGCCTCGTCTCCCGGCTCGAAGCCCATGTCGGACAGGATGCGGTCCTCTGTACGGATGGTGACAGTGCTTACGATCTTTTCGCACGACAACGCGCCATGCCGCACTATCGCCTTCACCCCAAGAAGGGCCCACGGGTCATCGCCAAGGCTTTCCACATGCAGACCGTCAACAATCTGCACAGCCGCTTCGAGACCTTCATGAAACCATTCTGCGGACCGGCAACCAAAAACCTCCCCGCCTATGCCGCATGGTTCGTCGCCAGGCTCGGCGGCAACCAACAAGACGCAGAGAATGCAGCTTGGCAGATCGCTCTCGCGGCATGACCAACACGCAATCCAGACACCGCCGAGTTTCTTACGCAAATCCAATGGGATGGCTGGGATTATCCATTTCTCCGTCGACGTGATTCGACTATGATCGGGCCATGCTCAGCGAGACCCAGAGCCTGCCCGACGATCCGGCTGAATTGCGCGATACCGCGCAGCAGCTGGTCTCTCTCGTCAAGTCGCAGGCACTGCGGATCGCCAAGCTCGAGCACCAGCTTGCGGGCATGCGGCGGCATCGCTTCGGCAGCCGATCGGAGAGCCTCGACCAGCTCGAGCTGACGCTCGAGGAAGAGGAGATTGCAGCGGCCAAGGCCACGCCGCCCGACCTGCCGAGTGACACCGACGAGACGGCGAAGGAGAAGCCCAAGCGCAAGCCGCTGCCGGCGAAGCTGCCACGCGAAGAGCAGGTGCTCTCACCTGGCGATGAATGTAGCGATTGCGGTGGTGCCTTGAAGGTTCTGGGCGAGGACGTCACCGAGGAGCTGGACTATCTGCCAGGCCGGTTCGTGGTGAACCGGATCGTGCGGCCGCGCATGGCCTGCAAGTGCTGCGAGACCATCTGCCAGGCGCCTCTGCCATCACGACCGATCGAGCGAGGGCGACCGGGACCCGGTCTGCTGGCACACGTGCTGATCAGCAAATATGCTGATCACCTTCCCTTGTACCGGCAGAGCCAGATCTTCGAGCGTGAGGGCATCGACCTCGACCGCTCGACGCTCTGCGATTGGGTCGGCAAGTCGACTGCACTTCTGGAGCCGCTGGCTGACGCCATCGGACGCCATGTCCTGAGCGGAACGGCGATCTTCGCCGACGACACGCCGCTCAAGATGCAGGCCCCGGGTACCGGCCGCACCAAGACCGCTCGCATCTGGACCTACGTTCGCGACGAGCGGCCTTGGCTCGGCCCTGATCCGCCGGCCGCCTGGTACCGGTTCACGGTCGACCGAAAGGGGCAACACCCCGCCGAGCATCTCGCCGACTACGAGGGCTGGATGCATGCCGACGGCTATTCGGGTTTCAACGAGCTTTACCGTTCGGGCGGCATCCGCGAGGTGGCGTGCATGGCCCATATCCGCCGCAAGTTCGTCGACGTGTTCCAGGCCGAAAGCTCGGTCATCGCCGAGGAAGCGATCAAGCGGATCGCCGGGCTCTATGCCGTCGAGAAGGATGGCCGCGGCCGACCGCCTGATGAGCGGCTGCGGCTGCGGCAGGATCGAGCCAAGCCGATCCTCGACGACTTGGAGAGCTGGCTGCAGACCCAGCTGCCGCGGATATCCGGCAAGTCCGAGCTCGCCAAGGCCATCCGCTATGCCCTGAGCCGCTTCAAGAAGCTCCGCCCTTATCTCGACCACGGTTGCCTGGAGCCCGACAACAATCCCGCCGAAAGAGCCATGAAGCCTATTGCTCTGGGCCGGAAAAATTTCCTCTTCGTCGGCTCCGAGGGCGGCGGCAAGGCAGCCGCGATTGCTTATACCCTGGTCGAATCGGCAAAACTGAACGGCGTTGATCCGCAGGCGTGGCTCACCGACGTGCTGAGCCGCATTGCAGAGCACAAGATCACCAAGATCGACGAAGCGCTGCCTTGGAGTTACGCTCAGCCCTGAGCGTAACAGCAGCAGCCCAGCGGCCGTAGGGCGGGCCAACCGGACGCTCTCGCTCAACCGGCTATCACCACCGAAAGTCCGGAGGGGGCCAAGGGGGAAATCATTTCCCCCGCTTCCTTCCCCTTTCTGACACGCAAGGCGCGGCACATCCCGCCTTCCGGCACACCTTTTCTCTCAACCGTTGAGCATCGTAGTCGAGCTGACCACCAGAGCCTCCGTTGCCTAAGCGAAAGTGCGAAAGACTCTGGACACTACCTCACCATTTGGTGCGGCGGCGGCCGGGGGCTTCGGCCGCGAGCGCCGGGTCCTTGGTGAGCCAGTCGACGGTCCATTCGTTGTGCAGATGGTCGTTGGTCGATGCCATCCATTCGACCATGCGGCGTCGTCTGGCGTCGAGGGCTGCGGCGTGGTCGCCCGGCTGCTCGGCGAGGTTGGTGAGCTGGAAGGGATCGCCGTGGCGGTCGTAGAATTCGTCGATGTCGTTGGTGTGGTAGATGTACGAAAAATCGTCGTCGGTGAGCAGCCGCATCGAGTAGAGGCCCATGTGGCTGCCGTGGAACTCGCAAAAAGCGTCGGTGGGCCAGTCGGCGGGCGGTGGCTTGCCCTCGAGCAGGGGCAGGAGCGAGCGGCCGTGGCAATCGGCCGGCACCGTGCCGCCGGCCACCTCGATCAGCGTCGCGAAGATGTCGAGGAAGTGGTGGGTATAGGCGTCGGCCGTCGTCTCGGGCGCGATCACGCCGGGCCAGCGCATCAGCAGCGGCACGCGGTAGATCTCCTCGTACATGGTGTAGTCTTTGTTGCAGATGCCGTGCGCGCCGATGGTGTCGCCGTGGTCGGTGGTCCAGATGACCAGCGTGTCGTCGGCGAGGCCCTGGGCGTCGAGATGGTCGAGGACGCGGCCGACCTGGTGGTCGATGAGCGAGATCTCGCCGAGATAGGCCGAGATCAGGGGCTGCCAGTCGGCCCATTCGTACTGGTCGGTGCGCCAGTGGCGCTGCTTGGTGCGCTGCACCGCGGGCTTGCCGTCGAGCGGGTCGGCGGCGTTGGGCCAGGGCGGGATGCTTTCCGGCGGGTACAGCGAGAAGAAGGGCTCGGGCACGACGTTGGGGAAGTGCGGCCCGTGGAAGTCGAGGCGGAGGAAGAAGGGGGCGTCATCGGCCCGGTAGTCGTCGATCAGGCGGATGGCGTTGTCGCAGAGGAAGGCCGGGCGCGAGTGCTCGGCCGGGGCCGGGTCGCGGGCGCAGACCTGGCGCGTGTAGTCGAAGAACTCGTCGGGCAGGGGGGCTGCGATCTCGCGGCGCCAGGTCTCGAAATCGCCGAGGCTGACATAGTCCTGGTAGCCGAAATCGGTGGGCGGGCGCTTCGAGACATGCCACTTGCCGACATAGCCGAGCCGGTAGCCGGCGGCCTGGATCGCCGGGCTCAAGCGATCCTGCTCGACCGCCAGCTCTTCGCGGATCGGGTGCAGCGCCACGTTGGTGAGCACCTTGTGCGTGTGCGGGTAGACGCCGCTCAGCAGCGAGCAGCGGACCGGCGAGCACAAGCCCGTCGGCGTGAACGCCTTGGTGAAGCGCATGCCGGCCTTGGCCAGGCGGTCCATGTTGGGCGTGCGGCAGATCTGGCTGCCATAGGCACCCACCGTGTCGATGCGCTGCTGGTCGGTGACGATCATCACGATGTTGGGGCGGTTCATGGATCGTCTCCCTGGATGGCCGGGTTGTTGCCGTTGGCGGCCAAGGGCCGATGCGAAGGACGGTGATCGGCTGCCGGCGGTCGAGGCGCTCGCGCTTAGGTGCTAGCAGCGGGCCGAGGCCGAGCACTGGCAGTGCTAGCGCCACGCAGGCGAAGCTGAAAGTCGGATTGTCGAGGACCAGCAAGGCGATCCAGCGCGCCGTCAGGGGGAATTGCCGCCTGCGCTGAGAATGGCCGGCGCCAGGAAGAGAGCCAGCTGGCGCCAGAGAACGAGGAGCCGGGCAGCGAGCGTCAGCATGGCGACGCCAGGGCTACCGGGACGGCGGCGGGGCGGCTATGGCTGTGGCCTGGGGTTGCCGGGAAGGGGAGAGGTGCCGTGAGCCGGGAAGCGATTGGCGCAGTCAATGCGCGCTTGATGGACGCCTTCGAGCGGCAGGACGAAGCCGCCGTCGCCGATTGCTACACCGATGATGGCAAGCTGATGACCCCGCATGCCGCGTCGCATGTCGGCCGTGAGGCCATCCAAGACGTTGTGGCAGAAGGATTTCGGGGAGGTGTCGGACACCTCACCCTGGAGACCGTGGCGCTCGAGGTCATCGGTGATGTGGCCTGGGAGGAGGGGCTGTTTACCACTGCCGATGCGAGCGGCGAGAGGCTCGACCACGGCAAGTACATCGTCATCTGGAAGAAGGTCGGTGACGCCTGGCTGATGGCCCGGGACATCATGTCGAGCAACCTGCCGGCGCGCTGACCGCACAACTCTGCGCGCAAGCCGGAACAGGTCTGGACGCGCGCCGCACGCCCGGTATGATCACATACCAGCGGCCGGCCCGCTCCGGCCGCGGCAACGCCTCGCGTCGGGAGTAAGCAAGAAAATGACACGCACCTTATGCGCCAACGCCAGTGCGCTGACACTGGCGCTGCTCGCCGCTGCCACGGCCCATGCCCAGGATCTGGCGCCGACCAGCGACGAGACGGTCTATTTTCGCGGCTGGCAGTACAAGACCGACATCGTTCAGGACAATGTCGACCGCTACAACGGCGAGCTGGGCGGCAATGTCGACTATGCGACGGTCACCGGCGACTACCCGGCACTCATGGAAACCAACCTGATCGCCGGCGCCGAGCTCGACATCCTCTACGCCAACCCGTCGCAGGCCGCCCGCTACTACGATGGCGGCTGGGTGATGACCGCCGAGAGCCTGCCCAATATCGAGGCCATCAAGGCCGACATGTACCCCAACATCCTCGAGGCCTGGACCTACAAGGGCGAGCTCACCGGGCTCTCCTACTTCGTCAGCACGCGCGGCGTGATGCACGTCAATCTCGAGAAGTACTACGAGCTCGGCTACACCGACGACGACTTCCCGGCGACCTGGGACGAGCTGTACGACCAGGTCTACGAGATGCGCGACAAGGGGCTCGACCAGCCGCTGCTGCCGCATTGGATCAACGAGTGGTACGGCATCTCCTGGGGTTTCGTCTTCGAGGTGATGAACCGGGGCGGCGAGATCGCCGATCCCGAGACGCATCAGCCTGTGATGGACACGAGCGAGGGCAGCCCGGCCTGGGCCACGCTCGAGGACTGGAAACGCGTCTGGAACGACAAGCTCGTGCCGGAGGAGGTGCTGACCTACAACGAGAGCGCCTATATCGACGCCTATGCATCCGGCCGCTACGTCTTCAGCCCGCAGCAGCTCTACGATCTCGAGACCTTCAACCGCGAGGACCGCTCGCAGATCGCGGGCCAGGCCAGCCTGTTGCCCTACCAGGGCCAGAGCTGGGGCCTCCTGGACAGCGCCGTCTACCTGATGACCAGCCGCGACCGCAGCGACGACCACACCGCTGACGTGCAGGCCTTCGCCAACTGGTACGGCTTTGAGGACCAGAACGGCGAGGTCTTCGTCGGCCAGCGCTGGATGCAGGAATCGATGCTGTTTTCCGGCTACAAGTCGGTGATGGAGAGCGAGGCCACGGCCGAACGCATGGCGGCGGCGCTGGCGCGGCCCGAGGACATCCCGGCCGTGCTCGAGGTCTACGCCGCCACGCCCTATCCCAAGGGCATCTGGAACGTGGTCTGGTCGGAGGAGCTGAACAGCTGGATGCGCGACGAGCTGCAGGAGTTCCTGCTCAATGATGGCGATATCGGCGAGATGCTCACCGCCATCAACGAGAAGATCGACGAGCTGAACAGCAAGTACGGCATCTGATCCGTCGCATCGCGGCGCTGTGCGGGGAGGCGAGGAGGCTCAGCGCGCGGTGCTGATCGTCGCTGCCAGCAGAAGAGGAAGATGCCATTGAGCAAGGTCCAGAGCCGCACCAGCGAGCTCTCGAACCTCAGCTTTGCGCTGCTTCTGGCGCTGCCGGTGCTGGTTTTTCTTGTGCTGGTGGTGGCTTATCCGCTCGGCTACGCGCTTTGGATGAGCCTGCATCAGATCATCTTCTTCGGTGGCTACAGGACCCAGTTCGTCGGGCTCGACAACTACGCCCAGATGCTGACCGACGACAAATTCTGGTGGTCGGCCTGGGTGACGATCCGCTTCACCCTGCAATCGGTCGTGCTCGCCATGGCTATCGGGCTCGGCCTGGCGCTGCTGCTCAACCGCCCGATGCGCATGGCCGGCCTGGTCCGCACCATCGTCATCCTGCCCTGGTGCGTCTCGCTCTACGGCACCGGCATCATGTTCTCCTACCTCGCCACCGGCCAGAACGGCTTCGGCACGGCGCTGGCCTTCTTCTTCGGCGCCGACAGCCCGGTCAACCTGGTCAACCAGCGCTGGGTGATCGAGGTCCTGGCCGTGGGCAATGCCTGGAACATGGCGCCGCTGGTCGCCTTCTTCCTCCTGGCCAACCTCAAGACCATCCCCAGCCGGCTCTACGATCTGGCCGCCATCGACCGCTTCTCGGCGCTCGAGACCTTCTGGAACGTCACCCTGCCGCCGCTGCGCTTCACCATCTTCGTCTTCACCTGCATCACGACCGTGCTGTCGATGAAGCTCTTCGACTTCATCTTCGTGCTCTCCGGCGGCGGGCCGGGCACCACCTCGGCGACCATGACCTTCCACCTCTACCGGATCAGCTTTCGCGACCTGCAGCTCGGCTATGGCGCTGCCCAGTCCTTCTTCCTCCTGGCGCTGATCGTCGGCTCCACCATGGCCCTCTATTTCTTCTGGGGCCGCAAGGAGGCGGAGCGCTGATGCGGGTCACCTTCTGGCTGGTCCTCGCGGTCATCATCGCCGTCTTCTGGACGTTCCTGCCGATCTACTGGTTCTTGAAGATCTCGTTGCTGACGCCCGACGAGATCGCCCGCTTCCCGCCGCCGCTCTGGCCGCTCGAGCCGACGCCGGCCGCCTTCTTCAACATCTTCGGCTTCGACTACCAGGTGACCGACGAGCTGGTGCGCCGCGCCTCGGGCCAGGCCAACCAGATCATCCGCGGGCTGGCCAACAGCCTCATCGTCTCGCTGGTCGTGACCGCCATCACGCTCGTCGTCGTCGTGCCCTTGGCCTACGTCTTCGCGCGCCTCGATTTTCGCTTCAAGAACCCGCTCCTGATCACCATCCTGCTCTCGGTGGCGCTGCCGCCGGTCTCGACCCTGATCCCGTTCTACTCGCTCTACATCCAGCTCGGCCTCGCCGGCACGCTCACCGGGCTCATCATCGTCACGCTCACCATCACCATCCCCTTCGTCACCTGGATGCTGATCGGGTACCTGCGCAACCTGCCGCCGGTCGAGCGGCTGGCCCGGGTCGACGGCTACACCCGCCTGCAGACGCTGCTCTTCATCATCGTCCCGCTGGCCAAGAGCGGCATCGCGGTCGCCGCCGTCATCGCCTTCCTCTTCGCCTGGAACGAGTACACTTATGCGCTGGTGCTGGTGAACGGCACGCCCGCCAACACCCTGCCGACGGCCATCTCGGGCTTTCTCTTCCAGCACCCCGAGCCCTCGCACCTGGCGGCCTCGCTCGCGGTGAGCATCATCCCGCCGGCGCTCGTCGCCTATTTCCTGCAACGTCACATCGGCGAGATGAACCTCGTCGATCCGATTCGCTGAAGGTCGGGGAAAGGAGCACGATGGCCGAGATCCGGCTCGAGCAGATGCGCAAGACCTTCGGTTCGTTCGTCGCCGTCGAGGCGCTCGATCTCGACATTCGCGACGGCGAGCTCCTGGTGCTGCTGGGGCCCTCCGGCTGCGGCAAGACCACGACCTTGAACTGCATCGCCGGGCTCGAGCAGCCGAGCAAGGGCCGCATCCTGTTCAACGGCCAGGACGTCACCGACCAGCCGCCGCACGCCCGCAACATCGCCATGGTCTTCCAATCCGCGCTGCTCTACCCGCACATGACGGCCAGGCAGAACATCCAGGCGAGCCTGCGCCGCTCCGGGCTGGAGGCGGGCGAGCTGGATCGCCGGGTCGACGATGTCGTCAAGCTGCTCGAGATCGAGGACCTGCTGGAGAAGCTGCCGAGCCAGATGTCGGGCGGCCAGCGCCAGCGGGTGGCGACGGCCAAGGCCATCGTCCGCCAGCCCACCGCCTTCCTGCTCGACGAGCCGCTCTCGGCGCTCGATGCCGCGATGCGCCTGACGCTGCGCTCGGAGATCGTCAACCTGCAAAAGCGCCTGGGCACGACGACCGTCTTCGTCACCCACGACCAGGTCGAGGCGATGACCATGGGCGATCGCATCGCGGTCATGAACCAGGGCCGGCTGGAGCAAGTCGGCACGCCGACCGAGATCTACAAGGCGCCGGAGACGCTGTTCGTCGCGGGCTTCGTCGGCTCGCCGCCGATGAACCTGGTGCCGGGCGAGGTGGTGGCGGAGGCCGGCGGCAGCGTCTTCGTCGCGGGCGAGCTTCGCGTGCCGATCGCGGCGCGACCGGGGCCGGCGACACTGGGCTTTCGGCCCCAGCATCTGACGCTCGAGCCCGAGGGCGGCCATGGCGCGCTGCCCTGCACGCTGTTCGCGCTCGAGCATCTCGGCCGCGAGACCGTCTTGATCATGGAGGACGAGGGGCGGCGGCGGATCAGGGCACTGGTCGAGGCGGATCTCGAGGCACCTGTCGGCAGCCGGTTCTTCGTGGCACCCGATCCGGCGCGCTGCCTGCTCTTCGCTGGCGATGACGGCCGGCGCATCGACCTGGGCGGGCCGGTGGCTTCATGACCAGACGACGTCGGATGACTGAGCGAAGGAGCATGGAGAGATGAGCAACCCGCCTTTGCGCATGGGCGTCATCGGCCTCGGCTTCATGGGCGCGCTGCACGCCCGGCTCTGGCACGAGCTGCCGCATACCGAGCTGGTCGCGGTTGCCGACATCGACCCGGCGACCGGTGAGCCTTTGGCCCAGAAGCTGGGCTGCGCCTTCCACCCTGATGCGGCCGAGCTCCTGGCCCGGGACGACATCGACGCGGTGAGCATCGTCACGCCTGATCGGCTGCATGTGGCGCCGGCCGTGGCGGCGGCTGCTGCCGGCAAGGACATCCTGCTCGAGAAGCCGATGGCGCACGATGCGGCCGCCGCAGCCGAGATCGCGGCCGCGGTCGAGCGGCACGGCGTCCGGCTGATGGTGGCGCATGTGCTGCGCTTCGACCCGCGCTACGTCCAGCTCCAGGCCGCTGCGGCACCGGAGACGCTGGGCGAGCCCATCCATCTCCGCGCCAAGCGCAACACCGTGCGCAGCCTGGCGCAGCGGCTCGGCAGCAACTCCTCGATCCTCTATTATCTCGGCGTGCACGACATCGACATGATGCAGTGGGTGGCCCGCTCGCCCATCACCCGCGTCTATGCGCAAAAGGTGCAAAAGCTCTCCAACGGCAACGAGGACGCGCTCTACGCCGTGCTCAACTTCGCCAATGGTGCGATCGGCACGCTCGACTACAGCTGGGCCTGGCCCGACGGGCTGCCGAACGGCTACTACGCCCATTTCGAGGTGGTCGGCACCGAGGGTGCCAGCTTTCTCGACGTCCGCGACCAGGGCCTGCACACCGTCACGATGGAGGGCTCGACCGCCGGCGACACGCATCTCTGGCCCGAGATCAACGGCCAGATCATCGGTGATCTCCGGGACGAGCTGATGCACTTCGCCTCGGCCGTCCTGGCGGACAAGCCCTTCGTCCAGGATTATCGCGACGCCCTCGACGCGATCAGCGTGATCGATGCCATCTTCGCCTCGATCGAGGCGGCGGCACCGGTCGAGGTGAAGCGCGGCTAGGCTAGGCTCCATACATTTTTTCCATGGCATCGCTACAACGACCACAGTGCTCAGAGCAAACGGGAGGATGGCATGACGACCAAGCGACCCGACGACCTCTTCATGGCTGGCGGCCTAGCCGTGGCGCTGCTGCTGGCAGCACCGCGCCCAGGCCCAGGACATCGAGCTGGAGTTCGTCGTCTGGAACTACTCGCTCGACACCATCGAGGACAATGTCCGGCTGTTCGAGGAGGCGAACCCCGGCATCACCGTCAACGTCACCGACTACACCTGGCCGGACTATCACGACAGCCTGGTCCTGCGCTTCCGGAGCGGCACGACGACCGACGTCATCTATGGCGGCCAGGACTGGCTGCCCGGCTGGGCGGCGGCGGGCTTCCTCGCACCCTTGGACGAGATCGCGCCCGACGCCATTGCCGAGTACCGCCAGGACCTGGCCGAGTTCACGCTCAGCGACATGACCTATGACGGCCACCTCTACGGGCTGCCCTACTACGCCGACACCATCTCCTTCCTCTACAACGCCCGCATCCTCGAGGAGGCCGGCATCGCCGTGCCGACCACCTGGGAGGAGGTGGCCGAGGCCGCGCGGACCCTGAAGGCGGGCGGCATGGAGATGCCCATCGTCTACGAGTTTAATCAGGAGCTGCCGAACTTCTTCGATGCCTTTGTGGCCCAGGTCTACGGCCGGGGCGGCGAGCTGTTCGACGCCGACGGCGAGGCGATCTTCAACGACCCGGAGAACGCCGCGTACCAGCAGCTGAGCTGGCTGCGCGACGCGATCGACGAAGGTCTGGTCGCTTTCGAGAGCCACGAATCGACAGTCATCCCGGCGATGAACAGTGGCAATCACGCCTTCACCATCGTCTACAACTACGTCTTGGCCGCCATGAACAACGTGGCCGACCAGCCCTTGGCCGGCGAGTTCGCGCTCGCCAGGATGCCGGGCGAGGCGCAGTCGACCCTGGGCTTCACCAAGTTCTACGCCGTCACCAGCCAGGCCGCCGAGGACGAAGCCCGCCGCGACGCGGCCTGGAAGTTCGTCTCTTTCATGGCCGGCCCGCCCTACGACGTGGCCAGGCGCTGGGCGGTCGAGAAGGGCCTCGGCTTCGGCCAGCTGCCGCTCTTGGAGGACGCCGACGTCATCGAGGCCTGGAGCGGCTGGGTCGACATGCCCACCCTGCAGGCGCAGGTCGAGACGGCCGAGGCCGGCACCTGGACCGAGTGGACGTCGATTTGGGCTGCCTCCTTCCGGCCGATGATGGCCCAGGCGATGATCGGCGAGGCCAGCGTCGAGGACGTCATGGCCGAGGCGGCAGAGCGCTGGAACGAGCTGCGCGACCAGATGGCCAACCGCTGAGCCGGGCCGGGCCCGCGAGCACCGAGCAGTAGGGACAGACGCGCGCATGTGGCAGGCGGCCCGCTTTCCGTTCGCCTGGGTCGGCGGGCCGCTCGTCCTGGTGCTGCTGCTCATCGTCCTGCCCGTGGGCCACGTGCTCTGGACCAGCCTGCACTCGGCGCATTTCCTCTTCCCGGACCAGCTCGACTGGGCCGGGCTCGCCAACTACCGCCGGGTGCTGGGCAGCTCCTACTTCCTGACGACACTTCGCAACTCGCTCACGTTTACAGTCGTGACCGCACCGGTCGTCGTCGGCCTCGGCCTCCTGGTGGCGCTTCTCCTGCAGCAGCGCTTCGTCGGCCGGGCCGTGGTCCGCTCGGTGGTGCTGCTGCCCTGGGTGCTGCCCGGTGCGATCAGTGCGGTCTTGTGGATCTGGGTGTTCAATCCGAGCTGGGGCATCCTCAACACGGCCTTGCGTGACCTGGGCCTCATCTCGAGCTCGATCCCCTGGCTCTCGGACGGCGATCTTGCCTTCGTCGCGGTCGCCATCGCCCACATCTGGACCCAGGTGCCGTTCTCCGTCGTTCTCTTGATGGCGGCGCTCTCGACCATCGATCCTGAGCTCACCGAGGCCGCCAAGGTCGACGGCGCCAACACGCTCGCCCGCTTCCGCCACGTCACCCTGCCGGCGATCAAGGCGATGCTGGTCCTGCTCCTGGTCTACAACGCGCTGGTCGCGTTCACGACCTACGACGTCGTCTACGCCATGACCGGCGGTGGCCCCGGCACCGCCACCTCGCTGCTCTCCTTCCAGATCTGGCGGGAGAGCTTCTCGATGTACGATTTCGGCGCCGGTGCGGCCGTGGCCTTCATCGTCGTCGCCTTCTCCGCCGTCATGATCACGGCCATCACCCGCATGCTGCCGTCCGAGCTTTTCGCCGGCGGCGAGGCCGAGGAGGACGCATGAGGCGGCTCGCCGGACGCTGCCTGCTCTATCTCGCCGCCGCCACGGTGCTCGCCTTCGCCGCCGGCCCGGTGCTGCTGGCGCTGGTCGGCAGCGTCATCCCCGATCCCATCCTCTTCGACCCCGACCGCTCGATTTTCGAGGGCGGCGCCACGCTCGACAACTACCGCTACATCTTCTGGGGCGAGCTGCCGTCCGCCTACATGACCGAGGGCGCCAACCGGGCGATGATCTCGGACGCGGCCCGCCAGGTGCCGGGCAGCTTGTGGAACTCGGTGCAGATCTCGCTGGCCGTGATGGCGCTCAACCTGCTCTTGGGCGCGCCCGCCGCCTTCGCCTTCGCGCGCATGACCTTCAAGGGCAAGAAGCTGGCCTTCCTGTTTCTCATCTTGAGCCCGCTGGTGCCGACGATAGCCCTCGTCACGCCGATCTACATGATCGTCGACGGCGTGGGCCTGCTCGGCACCAAGCTCGCGGTCATCCTGGTCAGCACCGCCCGCACCTTGCCGTTCACCGTGCTGATCCTCTCGGTCTTCTTCCGCAAGATCCCCAAGGCGCTCTTCGAGGCAGCACTGCTCGACGGCTGCGACCGCTTCCAGAGCTTTCGCCGGATCGCCTTGCCGCTGGCGCTGCCGCCGATCTGCGCCACCGGCCTCTTCGCCTTTATGCTCTCCTACACCGAGTTCCTCTTCGCCATGGTCCTCTCCGGCGACGCCCGCAGCCGGCCGCTCTCCGCCGTCATGGCCGCACTCGCCCGCGGCGTCGACGTCTCGTGGAGCCTGCTGAACAGCGCCATCGTCATCGCCGTGCTGCCGACACTGGTGCTCGTCGTCGTCGTCTGGCGCTACGTGGTCGAGGGCCTGCTCAGCGGCGCCGTCAAGGGCTAGCCGGCCCGCTCGACACGATTGGGGGACCGCTTCGCGCGCACTCAGGTTTTGTCGTCGAACGACTGGTCGGCCCAGCCGAAGACGGTGCGGCGCTCGATCTCGGCGACGTTGTCGGGGCGGGGGAAGGGCTCGGGCGCCGGCTCGCCGGGTTGGCGCGGGCGGCCGATCTCCTTGAAGAAGGCGTCGAGGCCGCCGGGGGTGAAGTACCAGACGAAGGTCAGCGGGTCGGGGCCGGGGTTGATGAACTGGTGCTTGCGGTTGACGCCGAGGAAGACGGCCGAGCCCGGCTCCAGCGGGTGCAGCTCGCCATCGAGGCGGACGGAGCCGCGGCCCGAGACGACGAAGATGATCTCCTCGTTGCGGTCGTGGGTGTGCTCGCGGATGAAGCAGCCGGGCGCCACGGTCTGCGTGCCCATCGCAAATCGATGCCGGCTCTTCACCGTCGTGTCGCTGAACAGCGTTCGCACATGGCCGTTGGCCGGCACCGGCTGCCAATGGCTGTCGCCGTCGTCGGGGCCCAGAATGCGGGCGTCGCCGATCTCGTGTTGCGTTGCCGACATGCTGTTGCCCCCGCTCTGCCCTGACGATTTCCGACCGGGCTGGAGCGAAGCATGCGCTTGGGCTAACGTCAATTGCGGCCGGCGGCGGGGGCTCTGTCGTCTGCGCGCAGCAAGAGCGCGCCGTCATGGATCAGGGAGACATCGGTGCTGCTCGACGGCATGAAGATCGTGAGCTTTTGCCATTTCCTGCAGGGGCCGGCGGCCATGCAGTATCTGGGCGACATGGGTGCCGAGGTGATCCGCATCGAGCCGCCGCACGGCTCCTATGAGCGGCATTGGGCGGGTGCCGGTGCTCGGGTCGGGGGTGTCAGCTCGCTCTATCTCTGTGCCAATCGCAACGCCCGGAGCATCGCCATCGACCTGAAGAAGCCGGGCGCCAGAGAGATCGTCATGGCGCTGATCGAGAAGAGCCATGCCGTCGCCGAGAATTTTCGGCCCGGCACGCTGGGTCGCCTCGGCCTCGGCTTCGAGGATGTCAAGGCGCAAAAGCCCGACATCATCTATGCCTCGGCCTCCGGCTTCGGCGCGACCGGGCCTTATGCCGAGCGACCCGGGCAGGACCTGCTGATCCAGGCCATGTCGGGCATCGTCTCGGCCAATGGTGCAGGCGCGCATCGACCAACGGCGATCGGCTGTGCTGCCGCCGACCAGCATGGCGCTGCCCTCTTCGCGCTCGGCATTGCCGGCGCCTATGCCCGCTGGCTGCGGACGGGCGAGGGCACGCATGTCGAGGCGAGCCTGCTGGGTGCCGGGATCGACCTGCAGGCCGAATCGCTGGTCGCCTACTACGCGTCCGGGAAGGGCGACGAGGTGTTCGACCGCGCCGAGCCGCTCGCCACCTGGTTCCACCAGGCGCCCTACGGCATCTACCGGATCGCCGACGGGCATATCGCGCTGTCGCTCAATCCGGTCGAGAAGCTCGGCCGGGCGCTGGCGACGGATGCCTTCGCCCCCTTCGTCGGCGCCGATCCTTATGCCAACCGCGACGCCATCGCCGAGATCGTGGCCACCGAGCTGGCGGCTCGGCCATACGAGGCGCTGGCGGCTGCCTTCGATGCCGAGCAGATGTGGTACGCCCGGGTCGACAATTTCGACGACCTGGCGAAGAACCCGCAAGTGCAGCACAACGAGGTGTTCTCGGACTTCGAGGTGAACGGCGAGACCGCGCGCCTCGTCAATCATCCCAACCGCTATGACGGTGCCGTGCCCAAGACGCACCATTTCGCCCTGCAGCAGGGCGCCGATACCCGAGCCGTGCTGGCCGAAGCCGGTTATGGCAATGGCGAGATCGAGGCCTTGCTGAACGACGGCGTGGTCCACGCGCCCAGCTAGCGGCGTCACTTGCGAGGAAAGAGCAGAGCATGTCGGATTTCTTCGTCGCCGTTGGCGATCACGTGTCGTTCGCGAAGACGGTGGGCGAGAGCGATGTCTATCTCTTCGCCGGGATCACCGGCGACTTCTCCGGCAACCACGTCAACGAGGCGTTCATGGCGACGACCGCCTATGGTCGGCGGATCGCCCATGGCGCCTTGCTGGTCGGCTACATGTCGAGCGCGTCGAGCCTGATGGTGGAGAAATGCCAGGGCATCAGCGACGACGAGACCCCGGTGTCGCTCGGCTACGATCGCATTCGCTTCCTCGGGCCTGTGTTCATCGGCGACACCATCACGGTGCGCTATCGGATCTCGGCCATCGATCCCGAGCGGCGGCGCTCGACCGGCGATATCGAGGTGGTCAACCAACAGGGCGAGACCGTGGCCATTGCCCAGCACATCTTGAAATGGGTGGCCAATCGATGATCGGCGTGCCCATCGCAACCCCATCCTCCGTGCAGGAGCCAGCCCTATGAGTGAAGCACCGGTGCTCTGCACGGTCGCCGACGGGGTCGCCACCGTGACGCTCAACAACCCGCCGTTCAACCTCGTGACGCTCCGGCTGACGGCGGAGCTGGACGCTCTGCTCGATCGGCTGGCGGCAGACGCTGCGGTGCGCGCGCTCGTCGTCACCGGCAGCGGCGAGCGGGCGTTCTGCGCCGGCTCGGACATCTCCGAGTTCCCCGATCTGACCGAGCCCGGCATCGTCGTCGAGCGCAAGCTGGTCCAGGAGAACGCCACTTATGCCAAGCTCGACCATTTCCCCAAGCCGACCATTGCCGCTGTTCGCGGGCTCGCTTTCGGCGGCGGGCTGGAGCTCGCCGTCTGCTGCGACCTGCTGGTGGTCGAGGAGAACGCGCGGCTCTGCCTGCCCGAGATCAAGCTCGGCGTGATCCCGGGCGCCGGCGGCACGTTCCGCGTCACGCGACGGGTCGGCGAGGGCCGGGCGAAGGAGATGATTTTCTTCGGTGAGCCCATCGACGCAGCCACGGCGCTGGCCTGGGGGCTCATCAATCGCGTGGTCGCCAAGGGCGAAGCGGTAGCGACCGCGCAGGCGATGGCCGGGCAGCTCGCCGAGCGACCGGGCGTGGCGCTTCGGGCGTGCAAGGAGGCGATCGACATGTCCTTCGAGACGACGGAAGCAGCTGCGATCGAGCGATCGCTGGAGCTGAGCGGCGAGATCTTCATGACCGACGACTGCAAGGAGGGTTTTCGCGCCTTCTTCGCCAAGGAGAAGCCACGCTTCACCCATAGCTGAGCGAGCTTGCTAGCGGTTGGCGACCTCGGGGCTACTGCCATAGGCGTGGTAGATAATCTGCAGGTAGGCCGTGTAGAGCCGCTCGAGCCGGTCGAACGAGCCGCTGTCCTGGGTGATGGAGCCGGCGCTGTCGACGATGGCGATGAGCTGGACCGCGATGTCGTTGGCGGGTGCGTCCGGCACCAGCTCACCCGACTCGAGGGCGCTGCGGACGGCGCCGTCGATGTAGCCCTCGATGGTCCGGGTGAAGTGCGCCAGCGTCTGGCGCGCCTGGTCGCTCACCTGGTCGACCTCGAGGCGCATGCGGGTGATCAGGCTCCAGGAGCGGCCCGACTTGCCGGAAGGATTGTACCTCTCGTAGCGCTCGCGATTGAACGCCATCATCCGCTGGACCTTCTCGCGAAACGACAGGGTCGGCGCCTGCCAGATCTCTGCGAACAGGATGAGCGTCGCCTCGACGTAACCGTCGATCACCTCCTCGACCAGCTTGTCCTTGGTGCCGAAGTGGTAGTGAATATTGGCGCGCGTGATCGCCAGTCGGTCGGCGATATCGGCGAAGCGAAGCCCGCGCACGCCCTTGGTGATGAGCAGCTCGGTCGCCACGGTCTTGATCTGGTCGCGCATGAAGCTGCCCGGTCTTGTCCTTCGCCGCGCGCTTGCACGGCTCTGGTGATGCGGCTACCTTACAAGTCAGTAAGCGCGGCTGCCACAGGCTTCTTTCGCGGTGGCATGACAAGCGGCTGGCGACGAGCGCGGAGGCACTTCCTCGATGCGATTGCGGGACAAGGTCTGTCTGGTGACCGGTGGTGGCTCTGGCATCGGCCAGGCGACCTGCCGGCTGTTCGCCCGTGAAGGGGCGCGGCTGGTCATTGCCGACAAGAACGCCGCCGCTGCCGCCGAGACGGCCGGCTCGTGCGAGAGCGCCGAGCCGCCGGTTGTCGTCGAGGCCGATGTCGCCAGTGCTGCCGATTCCAGCGCCATGATCAACGCCGCCGTCGATCGGTTCGGCCGCCTCGATGTGCTGGTGAACAATGCCGGCTACGGCATCCCCGGCAGCGTGGTCGACACGGAAGAGGCCGCCTGGGAAGCGCTGATGGCGGTGAACGTGACCGGCGTGTTCCTCGCCTGCAAGAACGCCATACCGATCATGGCCTCACAGGGCGGCGGGGTGATCGTCAATGTCGCATCCGTGGTCGCCTCGATCGGCATCGCCAACCGGGCAGCCTATTGCGCGTCCAAGGGCGCTGTCGCGGCGCTGACCCGGGCCATGGCGATCGACCATGTCGATCAGAAGATCCGGGTCAATGCCATCGCACCGGGGACGATCATGTCGCCCTATTTCGACGCCATCAAGGCGAGCAGCGCCAACCCGGCGGATGCGCTGGCGGCGCTCGAGAACCGCCAGCTGATGAAGCGGATGGGCTCGCCGGAAGAGATCGCCAGCGGCATTCTCTACCTCGCCAGTGACGACGCATCGTTCTGCACCGGCACGATCCTCACCGTCGACGGCGGCATGACGGCTTACTGAGAGGCATAGCATGGGTCGCTTCAAGAGCTACCGCCCGCAAGGCGTCATTCCAGCGACGCTGATGGCGTTCCACGATGACCTGTCGATCGACGAGGCCGGCGCGCGTCGGCATCTGGCCGACGTGGCCGCGACGCCGGGGCTGAACGCGATCACGGTCAACGGCCATGCGTCCGAGGTGCATGCCTGCAGCCTGGACGAGCAGGCGCGGATCCTCGCGTTCTCGCTCGACGAGGTCGGCGATCGGCTGCCGCTGATCAATGGTGTCTATGCCGATGGCAGCCTGGAGGCGGCCCGCAGTGCGCGGATGGCGACGGCGGCCGGCGCCTCGGCGCTGCTCGTGTTTCCGCCGCAGAGCATGGCCATGGGCGGCCAGCTGCGCCCCGAGATGGCCCTGGCGCATTTCGAGACCATCGCCGCTGCCACCGACCTGCCGCTGATCGTCTTTCAGTACCCGATGGCCACGGGCCTCGGCTATCCGCTCGAGACGCTGCTGCGTCTGGTCGATGCGGTGCCGTCCATCGTCGCCATCAAGGATTGGTCGAACGACGTGCCGGCCCACGAGCGGCACATCCGCACGCTGCAGGCCCTGCCACGGCCGGTCACCGTGCTCACCACGCATAGCGCCTGGCTGATGGCGTCGCTGACGCTCGGCTGCGACGGGCTGTTGTCGGGGGCCGGCAGCGTCGTTGCCGACCTGCAGGTCGCCCTGTTCGAGGCCGTTCGCGCCAAGGACCTCGCAACGGCGCAGCGCCTCAACGACCGGCTCTACCCGCTGATGCAGGCCTTCTACGCGCCGCCTTTCCTCGACATGCACAACCGCATGAAGGAATGCCTGGTCATGCTCGGCCGGCTCGAGCGCGCCGTGGTTCGCCCGCCGCTCTGCCGGCTGAGTGATGCCGAGCTCGGGCGACTGCGCACGGCGCTCCACGAAGCGGGCCTGCTCGGCCATGCCGGCGAGCCGGCCCAGGCCGCCGAATAGGCGCCACCGCCATTTCATAGGAACTCCTCGATGCTCGACCTTCTGGACGGCGTTCGCGTCGTCAGCTTCAACCACTTTCTCCTCGGCCCCGTCGGCATGCAGATCCTGGGCGATCTCGGTGCGGAGGTCATCGCGGTCGAGCCCATCGAGGGCGCCTTCCAGCGCGGCTTCGCCGGTGCCGGCACCTGGGTCGACGGGCAGTCCGCGCTGCAGATTTGCGGCAACCGCAACAAGAAGAGCCTCGCCGTCGATCTCAAGTCCAAAGAGGGCAGGGAGGTGGTCGGCCGGCTGGTCGAGCGGGCCGACGTCGTCTGCGAGAACTTCCGCCCCGGCGTGATGGAGAAGCTGGGGCTGGGGTGCGAGACCTTGCGGGCCGCCAACCCGTCCTTGATCTATGCCGCGGCATCGGGCTTCGGCGTCGACGGGCCCTATGCCAGCCGCCCTGGCCAGGACATGCTGATCCAGGCGATGTCCGGGCTCGCCAAGATCACCGGCGAGGCGGCGACCGGGCCGCGCACCGTTGGCGTGTCGGCCGCCGACCACCATGGTGCCGCACTGCTGGCGCTGGGCATCGTCGCGGCGCTGGTGCGCCGGGGCCGCACCGGCCAGGGCTGCCGGGTCGACGTCAACCTCTTGTCGGCCGCCATCGACCTGCAGATGGAATCGTTCGTCTGCTACCTCAATGCCACCAAGAAGCACGACGTGACGGCACCGCATCGGCTGGGCGGCTGGTACTACACGGCACCCTACGGCATCTATCCGGTCCGAGACGGGCATGTGGCGATCTCGATCACCACCATGGCAGCGCTCGGCAAGGCGCTGGACGCGCCGGAGCTGGCCGAAATCCCCGAGGCCGCGACCGTCGAGCGGAGCGACGAGATCGTCGCAATTCTGAACCGCGTCCTGCCGACCCGCAGCTTCGCCGACTGGCAGCCGCGGCTCGAGGCGGAGAAGATCTGGCACACGCGCGTCAACGACTACGACGACGTCAGGAACGACCCGCAGGTCCAGCACAACCAGACCTTCGTGACGGTCGAGGGCGCCACCGGCGCCGACATCACGGTGGTCAACCACGCCATCCGCTACGATGGCGAGGCGGCGAGCGTCGGTCTGCCACCGCAGCAGCTGGGTGCCCAGACCCGCGAGATCCTGGCCGAGCTCGGCTACGATCCGGCGGCGATCGAGGCCTTGCTGGAAGCAGGCGCCGTCCGCGCCGCCGAGGATTGATCGACCAGCCTCGGCTCTCAGGGCGCTGTGCGCGGCAACCAGGTCATGATGTGCTCAGCCACCAGCACGGTCTCGCCATGCTGGTTGGTCATTGTCACCTTGCCGGTCGAGCGGCGGCGCTCGGGCTCGACGCCGGCGATGCGGTAGGTCACCTCGATCGTGTCACCGATGAAGACGGGCTTGAGAAAGCGCACGCCGTCATAGCCTGCCGAGACGGGCAGGAAGCTGTCGTCCGCAGCCGTGCAGCGCGCGCTCATCATCGAGGCGGTGGTGGATGAGAGCGACAGGACCAGCAGCCCGTGCGCGATCCGCCCGCCGAAGGCTGTGGTCTTCATGTGCTCCTCGTTGACATGCACCTTGTCGAAATCGCCGCTGATGCCGGAGAAGAGGTAGAAGTCGGTCTCGCCGAGCGTCTTGGCGAAGCGCACCTCGGCGCCGATCTGCACAGGCAATGACGTCATCGAGCCAGCTCCACGGACAGGGGCTTACATACGTGCAAGTCAGGCGGTATCATTCCGACAATGACAGGACAAGCGGCAGCATCGTCCTTGTGGGCGGATGACGAAAGCCGGATGGGGGGCGAAACGTGAAGGCGGTCTATCTCGAAGCACCGAACCAGCTCAGCGTGATCGATCGGCCGGTGCCGGAGCCGGGTTCCGGTGAGGCACGGCTGCGGGTGCTCATGGCGGGCATCTGCGCCAGCGACGTCTCGGTCATCAAGGGCCTCAACCCGGTCGGCCGCTTCCCGCTGACGCCGGGGCACGAGTGCATCGGGGTGGTCGAGGCCACAGGGCCGGACACTGGCGTCGCGGTCGGCGACTGGGCCGTCATGTTTCCGAGCATCGGCTGCGGCGACTGCAAGGCCTGCCGCGCCGGCCGCGTCAATCACTGCCCGACCTATCAGGTCTTCGGCATCAACCGCGACAGCGGCTGCTTCGCCGAGCAGGTCGTCCTGCCCGAAGGTCAGCTCATCGCCGTGCCGGAGAACCTGCGCAATCCGATGGGTGCCCTGATCGAGCCCTCTGCCGTGGGCGTGCACGTCAACCGCCGGGCCGGCACGGTCGCCGGCGATGCCGTTCTGGTCATCGGTGCCGGGGTGATCGGCATGCTGACGGCGATGGTCGCGCGCGCCATGGGTGCCGAGCGGGTGGCCCTGGTCGACCGATTCGCCAGCCGCGGCGCGCTGGCCGAGCGCTGCGGCTTTGCCGAGTTTCATATCAGCGGGCCTGAGACCATCGACACATTGCGGCGAGGCGGAGCGTTCGACACCGTCTTCGACTGCGTCGGCCTGCCCGAGACCATGGCCGACGGCATCGCTGCCTTGGCCCCCGGCGGCCGCCTCGTCCTGGTCGCGACGCCCAAGACCGGCTGGCGCATCGATGTCGACTATGCCTCGGCCTATCGGCCCGAGCTGTCGCTCATCCTCTGCCGCAACTACGTCAAGGACGACTTCGCCATGGCCATCGACCTGATCGCCAGCGGGCGAATGGACCCCAGGCCCATCGTGACGGCGACCTATCCGTTGGCCGCGTTCCCAGAAGCCCTGGCGGCGCTCACCGAGACGCCGGAGCAGCACGTCAAGGTCCTGGTCGAGCCGTGAGCTGCCGGAGAAGCCGAAGAGAACGGAGCCCATGACATGCCGATGACGGAAGAGCAGCTTCAGGTGAAGGACATGGTCCGGCGGTTTGCCGACGAGCATATCCGGCCGGTCGCCGTCGAGCTCGACGAGGAGGAGCGCTACCCGGCCGAGATCTTCAAGGCCATGGCCGAGCTGGGCCTGCTCGGCATCACCGTGCCGGCCGAGGATGGTGGTGCCGGCATGGACAGCGTCGCCTATGCCGTCGTCATCGAGGAGCTGAGCCGCGGCTATGCGGCGGTGGCCGACGGCTGTGGCCTGGTCGAGCTGCTGGCATCGCTGCTGTCGACCCATGGCACGCCCGAGCAGAAGGCCCGCTACCTCGCACCGCTGCTGCGCGGCGAGCGCTGCGGCGCCTATGCGCTGACCGAGCCCGAGGCGGGGTCCGACCTCGCCGGGCTCAAGACGACGGCCAGGCGCAGCGGTGACGGCTGGGTGCTCGACGGCGGCAAGCTCTGGATCAATTGCGCGCCGATCTGCGACTTCGCCTGCGTGCTCGCCCGCACCGACCCGTCCGCCGGCCATCGCGGCATGAGCATCTTCCTGGTCGACGCAGATCTCCCGGGCTTCAGTCATGGTCGGAAAGAGAAGAAGATGGGCCAGCGGGCCAATCCCGTGGGCGCCCTGCATTTCGACGGCATCGAGCTCGGCCCGGACGCGCTGCTCGGGCCTGTGGGTCGCGGCTTTCACATGATGATGAGCGTGCTCGAGAAGGGGCGGATCTGCATCGCCTCGCTGGCGGTGGGCATCGCCCAGGCCGGGCTGGAGGCGGCGCTCGGCCAAGCGCGCGAACGGCGCCAGTTCGGGCAGGCGATCGTCGAGTTCCAGGGCCTGCAGTGGCTGCTCGCCGACATGGCGAAGGACATCACCGCCGCCCGCTGCCTGATCCACGAGGCCGCCCGAACGCTCGATGCGGAGGGCAGCGCCAACATGCTGTGCTCGATGGCCAAGTGCTTCGCCACGGACATGGCCGTCCAGCATGCCGCCAATGCCGTGCAGGTCTTCGGCGGCAGCGGCTTCATCCGCGGCTTCGAGGTCGAGCGGCTCTACCGGGACGTCAAGATCACCCAGATCTACGAAGGCACCAACCAGATCCAGCGAACGATCATCGCCAAGGAGCTGCTCAAGCAGGGCGCCTGAGCCGCTCCGGTCGCCCAAACGAGAGCGCACTCAGGGTGACCGGAGACGAGGAAGGCAAGGCGATCGGCGCGCAGCGTAGTCAACCTACGTGAGCACCGATCGTCCGCAGCCTGACGATGTATGCGGTCACCCTGGAGGTGCTCAGTCGGGGAGCAGGAACTCGCGGCCCAGCTTGACGCGATGCTGGCCGTCATAGGTGATGACGTCGGCGGTGGCGTAGGTCTCGCTCCAGCTCTCGGGCAAATACGAGCCCGTGCCGATCACGTCGATCGGCGCCTTGACGCTCGCCATCAGCTTGCATTTCGAGGGGTTGAACCCGGAGCTGACGATCAGCTTGACCTTGTCGAAGCCGGCCTCGTCGAGCTTCTCGCGCAGGTGATAGATGGCAGCCGCGGTGACGCCGGTGCCGGTCAGCCAGCGCAGCTCGTCGTCGGTGCGATAGGTGCGAATGGCTTCCGGCATGTGGCGGTCGAGCACGGCGTAGGACTTGGCCGTGTCCAGGCCCTCGACGAAGCGTCCGCGATGGGTGTCCAGCCGCACGCCGAGGCGGCCCTTGGCGGCGAGCTCCGGGAAGGCCTCGCAGACGCTGAGCGAATCGGTGACCTCCTTGCCGAAATAGTCGACCAGCACGTAGAGCGGGCCTTCCGGGAAGGTTTCGTGGTACATGCGCGCCGCCTCGACGGTCGATTTGGCGTAGCCGATCAGGGCATGCGGCATGGTGCCCAGGCCCTGGGACTGCCCGAAATAGTGCGCCGTCGCATCGGTGGCGTTGCCGATGAACCCCTTGGCCGAGCTCTCCCGTCGCGCCCGGGCGGAGCCGACGCTCGCCGCATAGGCCATCATCTCGGCCATCTCCGCACCGGCGCAATGGCGGGAATCCATGGCCAGGAAGCCCACATAGGGCAGGTCGATGCACATCGTGTACGCGTTGATGGCGGCGACGCAGGCAGCGCCCAGCTTCTGCAGGAACATGGTCTCGAGATCGACCAGATGCTGGAACGAGCCCTTGATGTAGAACATCGGCTCGCCGGCGCCGACCCAGCCGCCCTCGGGGAAACGCTGGTCGACATCGACCACCGACCCGCGCTCGGCCGAGATGGCCTGCAACCAGTCGAGTGCCAGCTTCGGCGTGCACAGCACCGGGCGGCGCATGAAGACCGCGTAGGTGACCTGACAGTCGCCGAAGCGCTCGACGATCGTCCGGGTCTTGTCGAAATACTTGTCGGTGAACCGGGCGACGTCGCTGTTGGAGGGCGTCATTGCTTATGAGGCTTTGCTGAGGCTCTGTCGTTCCTCCTTCAGGGCCTCCGCCATCAAGAAGGCCATCTCGAGGCTCTGCTGGGCGTTCAGCCGCGGATCGCAGTAGGTGTGGTAGCGGTCTTTGAGCGCCGCATCGGTGATCGCCTGGGCACCACCGGTGCACTCGGTGACGTCCTGGCCGGTCATCTCGAGATGGATGCCGCCGGCATGCGTGCCCTCGGCGCGATGCACCGCGAAGAAGCCACGCACCTCGGCGAGGACCCGATCGAAGGGCCGGGTCTTGTAGCCGCTCGAGGACTTGACCGTGTTGCCGTGCATGGGATCGCAGGTCCAAACGACGCTGCGGCCTTCGCGCTTCAGGGCGCGGACCAAGGGCGGCAAATGACGCTCGACCTGGTCGTGGCCCATGCGCGCGATGACCGTCAGCCGCCCCGGCTTGTTCTCCGGGTTGAGCACGTCGCACAAGCGGAGCAGGTCGTCCTCCGGCATGGTCGGGCCGGCCTTGACGCCCACCGGGTTGGCGATGCCGCGACAGAACTCGACATGGGCGCCGTCGAGCTGCCGCGTCCGGTCGCCGACCCAGAGCAGGTGTGCTGACGTGTCGTACCAGCGCCCGGAGGTCGAATCGATCCGGGTCAGCGCCTCCTCGAAGCCGAGGAGCAACGCCTCGTGGCTGGTGTAGAGGCTGGTCCGGGTGATCTCCGGCGTCGTGAGGTCGCTGACGCCGCAGGCGCGCATGAAGCCCAGCGCCTCGCTGATCCGATCGGCGAAATCGCGGTAGTGATCGGCTTGCGGCGACTTGTCGAGAAAGCCCAGCGTCCACTCGTGCACGCGGGTCAAGGCGGCGTAGCCGCCCTGGGTGAAGGCGCGCAGCAGGTTCATGGTCGCTGCCGACTGGCTGTAGGCCTGGAGCTGGCGGGCCGGATCGGGGATGCGATCCGCGGCCACGAAGTCGAGGCCGTTGACGATGTCGCCGCGGTAGGAGGGCAGCTCGACGTCGCCCACGACCTCCATGGGTGCCGAGCGCGGCTTGGCGAACTGGCCGGCGAGGCGGCCCACCTTCACCACGCTCATGCCGCTGCCATAGGTCAGCACGACGGCCATCTGCAGCAGCACGCGCAGCGTGTCGCGGATCTTGTCGGCGTTGAAGTCGGCGAAGGATTCGGCGCAATCGCCGCCCTGCAGCAGGAAGGCCTCGCCCTTTGCCACCCGGCCGAGCTCCTCCTCGAGCTTGCGGGCCTCGCCGGCAAAGACCAGCGGCGGGTAGCTGGCCAGCTGCTGCTCGACGCGCGCCAGCGCTTCGGCGTCCGGGTAATCGGGCATCTGGTGGCGCGTCTTCTGCCGCCAGGATTGCGGTGTCCAGCTCTGGCTCATCGGCCTGGTCCCTCGTGCGTCGTCGGATGCTCAGCTTCGCGTCGGTTCTTGGCGCTTAGCGCTCGACCGGCTGATACATCGTGACGAATTCCTCCGCGGCCGACGGGTGCACGCCGACCGTTGCGTCGAATTGCGCCTTAGTCGCCCCTGCCGTCAAGGCAATGGCGAGGCCTTGCACCATTTCCGCCGCGTCGTCGCCGACCATGGCGCAGCCGAGGACGCGATCGGTGTCGGCATCGACCACGATCTTCATGTAGGTCCGGTGCTGGTCGCCGGTGAGCGTGTAGAGCATCGGCCGGAACCGGGTCTCGAAGACCGTCACGGCGTGACCGGCGGCGCGGGCAGCACTCTCGGAGAGCCCCACGGTCGCCGCCTGGGGCAGGCCGAAGATGGCTGTCGGGATGCTGCCGTAGGCCACCTCGTGCGGGTTGTCGTTGAACAGCGTCTCGGCGATCACCCGGCCCTCGGCGATGGCGACCGGGGTGAGGTCGTGCTGGCCGCTGTCCAGCCCGGCACCGGCGTGGTCGGTGCAGTCGCCGACGGCGAAGATGCCCTCGACATTGGTGGCGTAGCCGCGGTCGACGTGCACCTTGCCGCTTGCATCCATCTCGACGCCGAGGTCGGCGAGGCCGAGCCAGCTCGTGTTGGGCAAAGGAGGTCGGCCGGTGGCGTAGACGACCCGATCGGCCTCGATCGGTCCGCTCGAGGTCACCAGGCGGAACCCGTCCCCGGCTTTCTCGATGGCGCTCACCGTGGTGTTCTTGACGAGCCCGAGCCCGCGTTCTTCGAGCTCGGCCGTCATGTGGCGACGCAGGTCCTCGTCGAAGCCGCGAAGCGGCATATCGGCGCGCAAGATGATCCGAGTGTCGACACCGAGCGCGTTCATGATGCTGGCAAGCTCGACGCCGATATAGCCGGCGCCGACCACGGCCAGACGCTTGGGCATCGGGTAGACGTTCTCGAGGATCTCGTCCGACGTCGCGGTATGCTCGATGCCGCGGACGGCGGGCTTGGCCGGGCGAGCACCGACGGCAACCAGCACCCGATCGGCACTCACCGTATCGCCCCCGACCTCGATCCGAAACCGACTGCCGACCCGGCCGATGATCAGGGCCCGGCCGACGTGGACGGTCACCCCCGCCTTCTCCAGCATGCCGGCATAAATGCCGTTCAGCCGCTGGATCTCGGCGTTGCGGGCCTCGAGCAAAGGGCCTGAAAGTCGAGCCGCGGCGCATCCGCCAGCCGCCAGCCATAGCCACTCGCCTGGCGAAAGCTCTCGGCAAAGTGAGCACCGTAATGCATCAGCTTTTTCGGCACGCAGCCGCGAATGACGCAGGTGCCGCCGAGGCGGCTCGACTCGGCCAAGCCCACCTTGGCGCCATACCCGGCCGAGCGCCGCGCACAAGCGACGCCCCCAGAGCCGCCGCCAATGACGAAAAGATCGTAATGCGCCATGCGCTTCCTCGGGCCAGTCGTTCAGGGACGGAAGCTGGTAGCGTGTTGGACCAGCGCTGTCACGTCACGCGGGCGTGGGGTGGGGCAGTCGCTTGCCGCGCTGTCGTTGGGCGCGGGCTCAGGGGGACATGCCCCCATCGGTCCCCATCGGTTGCAAAAGCTAAAAATGGAAGCTGTCCCCCTTAGCCCCAAGCGCTTGTTGCCGACGTCCAGGCACTCATTCGGCCATCCGGCATCTATGGCGTCGCGGCAAGATAGGACGGCAATGCGATACTCTCCCCATGTCTGGCGACGGCGATCCATGTCTCATCCTCGGCGGCGATCGTTCTCTCCGGCGAGCCGCTCGTAGCCTATTTACGATAATTTCAGCTTTGTCCGCTATCCACGGATTGAATTGATGCTTCTCCAAGGATTGAGTTTGTGATGGACCGAATGAAGCTCTCAAGTCGCATACTTGCACTACTCGCCATTACAGTGGTGGCCGCCTGCACCGATAAGGACACAGACGAGACGACGGCCGCTGGGAAGGCTTGGCAGGTCGCTCGCGTATCTGGTGTGACGGAGGTGCGACCGACGCCGGACGCGGCGTGGCAGCCGCTGGTCGGAACGCTGCTCATCCCGGGTGCCGAGGTGAAGGTCGCATCGGAGGGTCACCTGCAGCTCGCCAGTGCCGGCGACATCGTCACCGCCGGTCCGGGCAGTCTGTTCACGCTGCCCGCTGCCACGGCGGGAGCGGAGGGTGTCATCCAGAGCTACGGTCAGATGCGCTACGAGGTCGAGACCCGTCCCAAGGGGCGGTTTCAGGTCGAGACGCCCTATCTCGCGATCACCGTCAAGGGCACCGAGTTCGTCGTCGATGTTGGCAGTGACGGGGCATCGGTCGATGTCGATGAAGGGATCGTTCAGGTCGACAGCTACGAAAGCGGCCAGAGCACAGACTTGACGGCAGGCCAGTCCGCCCGCCTCGACCGTGCAGCGGGTAGCCTGATGCAACGATCGACAGCACCAGATGCTGCTTTCGAGCCAGTGGCCACGCCATCAGGAAACGCAACCCCACGCGGCCGACCGTTCACCGATGCCGTCCCCCCGGGAAACAGTGCTTTCGGTCATTCGCGTGGCCTCCATCTGGGCCAGGCTAAGCAGGCCGCCAAAGGCAACTGGAACGGCAACGGCAACGGCAACGGCAACGGCAACGGCGGCGGCAACGGCGGCGGCAACGGCGGCGGCAACGGCGGCGGCAACGGCGGCGGCAACGGCGGCGGCAACGGCGGCGGCAACGGCGGCGGCAACGGCGGCGGCAACGGCGGCGGCAACGGCGGCGGCAACGGCGGCGGCAACGGCGGCGGCAACGGCGGCGGCAACGGCGGCGGCAACGGCGGCGGCAACGGCGGCGGCAACGGCGGCGGCAACAACAAGTAGTCGCAGCCGACTGCTGATTGAGCCTCGTCCATGCTTCTTGGCCGGGCAACTCGCGGCGTTCGTTGGCGTTGGTCGATTGCTGGCGGCCTGATCCTCATTGGCGCGCTGAGCAGCGTTCTGGACGGTGTCGACCGTGCCATCGTCGACCTCCGCAGCAGCTTCGCCAGCATTCCGGCGAGCGGTGCCGTGATTGTCGTCGGCATCGACGCCAAGAGCATCGACGCCATGCAGCAATGGCCGTGGCCGCGGCGGCATCATGCTGCAGTCATTGACCGACTGGTAAGCGCCGGCGCCGAGCGGGTCGCAATCGACATCGACTTCAGCTCGGCGTCGAATCCAACGGACGATGCAGCGCTCAGCGCGGCGCTTGCCCGCGCCGGTCCGCTGCGCGTCGCACTGCCCTTCTTCTTGCAGCCCCAGCCTGAAGAAGACGGAACGGCGAGAATTGTGACGACGGCGGCGCATCCGCTCTTCGCCAGCCATGCGGCGCTCGCGAACGTCAACGTGATCCCCGATTCCGACGGGATCGTTCGACGCTACCAGCTGAGCGAGGACCTGGGCGGTGTACGCCGACCAGGCCTCGCCTCTTGGCTGCAGGCCGGCGACAGCAACGCGCTAGCCAGGGAAGCAATCGACGACGAGATCGCCGTCGACTTCTCCATCGACGTCGGGACCATCCCCTATGTGAGCTTTGTCGACGTTCTCGATGGCATCGCCGACCCCGCGTGGTTCGAGGATCGTCTGGTGCTCATCGGCGCCGTGGACCTCGCCCTCGGCGATTTCGTCGCCACCCCTCGCTACAGAGCTCTACCGGGCGTGATGTTTCATGCCCTGGCGGCGGAGACACTCCTCCTCGATCGCAGCTTGCGCATGCACGGCTCGTGGCCGTTGGCCCTGCTGGTCGCCGCTCTTGTCGCTGCCCACGGCTATCGATTGGACCGTCTCGCTTGGTCCAAGGCAGCGCTGCTCACGACGAGCCTGACCGTCCTGGTAGCCATCGCTGCTGCAGCGGGCCAAGCGCTGTTTGCCGTCACATTCGATCTGGATGTCTTTCTCATTGCTTGGCTCATCGTCAGTGCCACGATCGCTCGCCGTCAGGTCGGCCTACTCGCCCTCCGGCGGCGTGCTCTCGCGCGCAAGGCCGAGCGGCAGCGCCGGCTGGTCGAAGGCATCGTCGCCAACAGCTTCGATGGCATTCTGACCTTCTCGTCCTCGGGGCGTCTACTCTCGGTCAATCCCGCAGCGACGGAGCTTCTCGCGGCGTCGGCGCCGCGGCTGCTCGGCAGGACTCTCGCAACTCAGCTGCCTGAGATCGCCGACGAGCTTCTCGAACGGTGCACGGAAGGCCGGGACTATCGCGGCACCATCGTGCTCGAAAGGCCGCCGCTCGCTCGCCGCACCCTGGAAGCGGTCATGTCGACATTCCTCGACGACAAGATCGGCAGCATGGTCGGAGTCCTCGTCCTGCACGACGTCTCCGAGGCACGGGCGACGGCAGCGGCTCTGGATCACCTGCACCACCACGACCCGCTCACCGGGTTGCCGAACAAGCTCCTGTTCGAGCGCAACCTCGAGACGATGATCGATGCTGCACGTCAAGCGAGCGGCAGCGTCCGATGCATCGTCATCGCGATCGAGAGCCTGGCCGAGATTACGGTCGAAACGCTCGGCGATGGAATTGTCGCCGCCGTGGGCCAACGACTTCGCCAGACCGTCGATGCCGGCGTCGCTTGCGCTCGCATCGGTAGCGTGGATTTCGCCTTCGCGCTGCCCGAGCAACCAACGACCGAGGCGATGATCACCAAGATCAAGGCAAGCCTGGTCGATACCTACGAGGTCGATGGACAGCAGTTCAGCCTCGATCTCAAGCTCGGCGCTGCCAGCTTCCCGAAGGATGCGGCGGAGGCCCGCAATCTCGTCCGCTGCGCCACTGTCGCGGCGCGCTGCGCGCAGTCGGGCGGCAACGAGGTTGCAGCGTATCAGCTGCCGACCGACCACAACTTGAAGCGGCGCTTCACCATGCTGTCGGCGCTGCGCCGCGCCATCCAGGAGCATGATTTCTCGGTCGAGTACCAGCCCAAGGTCGACGCTCAAACGCTCGTCCTTCGCGGCTGCGAAGCCTTGGTCCGCTGGAGGAGCGATGAGTTCGGCGGCATCTCGCCGGCTGAGTTCGTTCCGATCGCCGAGGACGCAGGATTGATCGACGACCTGACCCATGCCGTCGTGGCTCGCGTCATTCAAGACCAGCCGCAACTGACGCAGGGCGGATTGCACGTTCCGGTCGCGATCAACATCTCCGGCCGCTCGTTGAGCACGACGGATGGTGGTCGCTCCCTCTTCCGCCACATCTTGGAGCGCTGCGCAGACCCGGCGAAGCTCGCCTTCGAGATCACGGAAACGGCGATCATGGACGATCCCGACCGCGCCGTGGCCCTGCTCCAGCAATTGAAAGATGGCGGGTTCGAGGTGATGCTCGACGATTTCGGCACCGGCTACTCGTCGTTCGGCCGGCTTCGCGAACTGCCGCTCCATGGCGTAAAGCTCGACCGGAGCCTGGTTCACCTGGCGCCAGGCGACCAGAGTGGCGAAGAGGTCATCGCCAGCGTCATCGAGCTGACGAAACGTCTCGGCTTGAGCACCGTGGCAGAGGGCGTCGAGACGATCGCAGAGCTCGATCGGCTTCGCCACCTCGGCTGCAACCTGATCCAGGGCTATCTGACCGGAACACCGATGGAAGCAACAGCGCTCGTCGAATGGGCGCAAACCGGCGGTGCACGATCACTCGTCAGCCAGGCTCGCCAGCAACACGGGCAGCGGCAGAACAGTCTCTCGACCCGGTCGACGCGGCACCCGACCGCTGCCACTGCGTCGATGAGCGCGGATCGAGACGTTACCGAAAGAATGACGATTCTCGGCTAGCCGGGTCCACCAGAACAACCACAAACTACTGGTGGGGCGCGGGGAGGCGAGCCTCCTCGCTTCTTTCTTTCCTAAACCACCCACGTCTCCACTCCCCTGATCGCCGGCAGTGCTGGGCGATGGTGATCCAGGTTTCGCTTTCGTCGGGGCTGGCGAAGAGGGTGCCGGATGTGCTGCCGAAGTAGATGCCGGCGGGGGTGAGGGGGTCGGCGGCCATGGCTTGGCGCAGCACGCAGAGATAGGCGTTGGCTTGGGGCAGGCCCTGGCGCAGGTCCTGCCAGCTCTGGCCGGCATCGCTGGAGCGGTAGACGGCGACCTTGCCGTCGGGGACGTGGCGGTTTTCGGCGCCGACGAGAGGGAGGAGGAAGAGGGTTTCGGGGTCGTGCGGGTGGGTGGCGATGGCGAAGCCGAAGTCGGAGGGCAGGCCGTCCTCGATGGTGAGCTAGCTCTGAGCTCAGGTGCGGTGGCCGTGGCAGGGTCGGGCATGGCGCTCAACTCCGGATATCGGCAGCTCAGGCGTGCTCAGTTGCGCTCGTCGCTGGGTGCCAGCTGCAGGGTCTCGAGGTCGTCGTCGAGGCGCTCGAAGCTCTCGGTCCAGAACGTGCGATAGGTGACGAGCCAGTCGTCGACGGGCCGGAGTGCTTCCGGCTCCAGGCGGCAGGGTCGCCATTGCGCGTCGCGGCCGCGGCTGATGAGGCCGGCGCGCTCCAGCACCTTGAGATGCCGGGAGATGGCCGGCAGGCTCATCGAGAATGGCTGGGCCAGCTCGTTGACGGTGGCGTCGCCGTGCGCCAGGCGGGCGAGAATGGCGCGTCTGGTCGGGTCGGCGAGGGCGGCGAAGGTGGCGCTGAGGCGATCGCTCATCTGGCTGTTGCGGGCCGCTGCTGGCGTCAGCTGCTCGCCGGCGTCATCCAGCCGATCCCGGCACCGCCGGGCTCGCGCATGATCGCGATGCGCCCGACCCCGGGGATATCGAAAGGGGGGCGCATCAATGCGGCACCGGCCGTCGTTGCCTTGGCGACGCGAGCGTCGATGTCGTCCACGGCGATATACGCCATCCAGCCCTCCGGCACGCCCTCGAAGTGCGGCTTGGTCAGCTGGAACATGCCGCCGGCAACCGTGTCGCCGCTCTTCATGATCCAATAGGTGCCTTCCTCCATCGGCATCGCGTCGTAGGTCCACCCCAGCGTGTCGGCGTAGAACTTCTTTGCCTGCTCGACATCCCAGGTCATCAGCTCGTTCCAGTGGAAGGTGCCATGCGACCAAGCCATGCGGGTCTCCTCACTCGTTAAGTGGGTTGTTAATTAACGAGATGACTAAATACGAGGCCGAGGCCTGGGTCAAGAAGGCGTCTCGTCGACAGGATGGGGGACGCTATCGCCCGGCAGGCTGCTTCGGGTCGGGCTCGTCAAGCGTATCGGGGTGCGGCCTGCCGAGCAGGCCCATGAGCCATGAGGTGAAGATCGACTCTTCCTTCTGCCCTGGCTTCGGCGGCGGCAGGGCCCGTCCCCAGGCGCCACGAACGACGACCCTCGGCGGACTCAGGCGTGGCTTGACAGGCTGCGCCGATCCCGGTGCCGGCTGCTGCGTGCCGTCAGGCTTTCTTGCCGTCGCTATGGTCATTGCTCGCGTCCTTCGGCACCCAGCCCCAGGACCCCTTGATGACCGTGCGTGGCGCTTCCAGATGCGGCTTCGCCGCCGTTTTGGACACTGTCCTCGACTGGGCGGAGGTCGCTGCTGGCTTCTCGACGAACCTGCCCGTCGTCTGCTCCCGCCTCGCCGTGCTGGAAAGCCGCTTCGCCATGAACGCGCACTCCCGATAAAGCTTGAGACATATAGGTAGTGCCGACAAGAACGACCACAAAGAGAAAAGCGGCCATCAGGCCATGGAAGGCCTGGGTACGCGCGGCCTGGCGCGCTTCGTTCTGCCGTCGGTTGTTCTCTGCGCAAACGGCATACTGGTTGATCATCTCGCGGCGCAAATCGATCAGCGCGGCTGCCTCTGCCCGCTTCGGGCGCAAGGCCGGCCTGGCGTATGATACTCGACCATCTGTCCGCAATCGCGGCGGATCTCGCGTTCGCCGCGCGGATATCTGATAGGGTCGGCGACGCAGCGCCATGAAACACGAACCAGCCGAAGACATAGAGCCAGGTGAGCCCGACCCGACAGAATGAGTCAAGGCGTGCAGGGCCAGCGCCGCGAGCTGCCAACGTCAGGCGGCGGCAGCTCGCTGCCGATGTCGCGCAAGACGGCGACGATGACGCTGGCGATCGCGGCGATGAACGGCAGCGAGCGGATGACGGTCTCTTCCTGCTCGATCTCCCGCCGATAGGCCTCGGCGAACAGCTTCTCGAGGTACTCGTCCATCAAGAGGCTGTCCGCCGATTGGCTACGACATCAGGCGTCCCAAGGCTTCAGGCGTCGATGCCGCCCAGGCTCACATACTTGATCTCGAGATACTCATCGATGCCGTATTTCGAGCCCTCGCGGCCGAGGCCGCTCTCCTTGACGCCGCCGAACGGCGCCACCTCGGTGGCGATGACGCCGTCATTGACGCCGATCAGCCCGACCTCCATCGCCTCGGCGACGCGCATCACCCGGCCGATGTCGCGGGCGTAGAAATAGCCGGCGAGGCCGACATCGCTGTCGTTCGCCAGCTTGATGACCTCTTCCTCGGTCTCGAACTTGAAGACCGGGGCCACCGGCCCGAAGGTCTCCTCGTGCGCGATCTTCATCTGCGCGTTGCAGTTGGCGAGGATCGTCGGCTGGAAGAACAGGCCGCCCAGGTCGTGCGCCTTGCCGCCGACGGTGACCGTGGCACCCTTGGCGACCGCGTCCGCGATATGCTCCTTGGCCTTGTCGACGGCGGCCGATTCGATCAGCGGCCCGACCTCGATCCCCTGATCCGTGCCGATGCCGACCGTCAGTGCTGCGGTTGCTGCCTTGAACTTCTCGACGAACTGGTCGTGCACGCCGGCCTGGACATAGATCCGGTTGGTGCAGACGCAGGTCTGCCCGGCATTGCGGAACTTGCAGAGAATGGCGCCCTTGACCGCCGAGTCGATGTCGGCGTCGTCGAAGACGATGAACGGCGCGTGGCCGCCGAGCTCCATCGAGACGCGCTTGACGGTGTCGGCGCACTGCTTGAGCAGCAGCTTGCCGACGTCGGTCGAGCCCGTGAAGGAGAGCTTCCGCACCACCTTGTTGGCCGTCAGCTCGCCGCCGATGGTGCCGGCACTGCCGGTGACGATGTTGAAGACGCCCTTGGGCATGCCGGCGCGCTCGGCCAGCTCGGCCAAAGCCAGGGCCGAGTAGGGGGTCATCGATGCCGGCTTGACGACGAAGGTGCAGCCCACGGCCAGGCCCGGCGCGCATTTGCGCGTGATCATCGCGTTGGGGAAGTTCCAGGGCGTGATCGCGGCGCACACACCGACCGGCTGCTTGATCGCCAGGATGCGGCGCGAGCCGATGGTCTGCGGAATGACGTCGCCATAGATCCGCTTGCCCTCCTCGGCGAACCACTCGACGAAGGAGGCACCATAGACGACCTCGCCGGCGGCCTCGGCCAACGGCTTGCCCTGCTCGCGGGTCATCAGATACGCCAGGTCGTCCTTGTTCTCGAGGATCAGGTCGAACCATTTGCGCAGGATCGTCGAGCGCTCCTTGGCGGTCTTCGCCCGCCAGGCTGGCAGTGCCGCCGCGGCCGCGGCGATCGCCTGCTTCGTCTCGGCGACGCCCAGGCTCGGCACGGTGCCGAGCAGCTCGCCCGTCGCCGGATCGCTGACCTCGATGGTCTTGCCGCCCTCGCCCTTCACCCAGGCACCGTCGATGTAGCAGGCCTCCTTGAACAGCGAGGCGTCGTTCATCGCGTTGCGAATGTCTTTCAGTGCGACCGCCATGGTCGTTCTCCCTGTTGTGTTTCTCGGTGATGCCGGTGCGAAGCGCTTAAGCTGCCTTGAGGCTCTTGGCCAGATAGTGGCTCATGCGCCTGGAGAAGGCGCCGGGATCGGGCACCGACTCGCCCTCGATGATCCGCGCCTGGTCGAGCAGCAGCAGCGCCATGTCGTCGAGCTCGGCTGCCTGCGCCGGGTCGTCGACCATGGTCTCCAGCCGCTCGATCAGGACGTGCTCCGGGTTGATCTCGAGGATCGGCTTGGTCTGGCCCTTGAACTGCTCGTGCTGCTTCATCAGCCGCTCGAGCCTGAGGTCCATCCCCTGGTTGGGAGCGACGAGGCAGACAGCGCTCTCCTTGAGGCGCTTGGAGATGCGCACGTCCTCGACATGCTCGGCCAGCGTGAGCTTGAGCTTGGCGACGAGCTTGTCGAGGACCGCCTGGTCCTCGGGCGTCTGCTCCTTCTCAGGCTCCTCGCCGCCGGCGATCTTGGAGAGATCGACGTCGCTCTTGGTCAGCGACTTCAGCGTCTTGCCCTTGAAGTCGCCGATCTCGGGCAGCCAGAACTCGTCGACGGGATCCTCGAACAGCAGCACCTCGACGCCCTTGGCCTTGGCAGCCTCGAGCTGCGGGCTCGAGCGCAACGCGGCGACGCTCTCGCCGGTGATGTAGTAGATCTCGTCCTGCCCCTCCTTCAGCCGCTCCAGATAGGCTTCCAGCGTCGTCCAGCCGGCGTCATGGGTGGTGCGAAAACGGGCGATCTCCAGCAGCTTCTCGCGGTTCTCCTGGTCCTCGTAGAGGCCCTCCTTGAGGACCGGGCCGAAATCCTCCCAGAATGCCTCGTAGCCGTCCTCCTTGGCCTTGCGCGCCAGCTCGTCGAGCACGCGCTTGACCAGCACCTTCTTCATGCGCGCCACGACCGAGCCGTGCTGCAGCGTCTCCCGGCTGACATTGAGCTGGAGGTCCTCGCTGTCGACCAGGCCTGCGACGAAACGCAGATAGCGCGGCATGAGCGCTTCGGCGTCGTCGGTGATGAAGACCCGCTTGACGTAGAGCTTCACGCCGTGCCGGCGCTTGGGATCGTAGAGGTCGAACGGCTTCATCGACGGCACGTAGAGCAGTGCGGTGTAGCTGAGCTGGCCCTCGGCGGTGAAGTGAACCCGCGCGAACGGGTCGTCGAAGGCATGGGCGACGTGGTGGTAGAACTCCTTGTACTGCTCGTCGGTGATCTCGCTCTTCGAGCGGGTCCAGAGCGCGCCGCCGTCATTGACCTTCTCGGGCCCCTTGTTCTCCGCTTCCTTGTCGTCGGCCTTGGGCTTGACCTCGAGCGTGATCGGAAAGGCGATGTGGTCGCTGTAGCGGCGAACGATCTCCTTCAGCCGCCATTCGGAGAGAAACTCCTTGGCGTCTTCCTTGAGGTGCAGGGTGATGGTCGTGCCGCGCGACCCGGCCTCCGGCGCCTCGCTGACGGTGAAGCCCTGCCGGCCGTCGGAGGCCCAGAGCCAGGTCGTGTCCTCATCCGCCTTGCGGCTTTGCACGACGACCTGGTCCGCCACCATGAAAGCGGCATAGAAGCCGACGCCGAACTGGCCGATCAGCTTGAGATCACCGTTGGCCTTCTGCTCTTTTTGCTGACCCAGCGCGTCGATGAACCGAGCCGTGCCGGACCGCGCGATGGTGCCGAGATTGGCGACCAGATCGTCACGATCCATGCCGATGCCGTTGTCGCGAACGGTGAGCAGGCCGGCGTCCGGATCGGCGAACAGCTCGACCCGGAGCTCCGTGTCGGTGCCGAGCAGCTCCGGCTTCTCCAGGGACGCGTAGCGCAGCTTGTCGCACGCGTCGGAAGCGTTCGAGACGAGCTCGCGCAGGAAGATCTCGCGCTCTTTGTAGAGCGAGTTGACGACGAGATCGAGGACCCGCCCGACCTCTGCTTCGAAAGGTTGAATCGTATCGCTCATGCGCAATCCGGCCCACGTTGCTTGGGAAAAAACAGAACCGTCAGGTGGGCCGATAGTCGGCGCAGTTCAAGATCTGCCGTCATTCGACAAGGGCTGGTGCCGGCGCTTGATATAGGCTATAATACCTACCCTTCAGCTGGAGGGGCGGCGATGCAGGGTTTGGTCCAATGGGCGTTCGGCTTCCTCGCAGCACTGGTCATCGTGTGGCTGGTCGTTGCGGTCTACCGCAGCCATCGCTGGCTGGTGCGCTCGGTGGCACCGGCGGCATCCGTGCTGCTGCTGGGTGCGGCCTTGCTGTTCGGCACCGATCAGGGCCGCGATCTGGGCTCGGCACTGGTCGCTGCGACGTTGGCGCAGCGCCTCTGGTTCGCCGCCGCACTGCTCTACTGGGCGCTGGCGACCTGGCACAGTGCCCGTTTCCCGCTCGACCGGGCGCATGCGCGATGGCTGAGCGAGCCGCCACCAAAGCCTCGGCACAAGGACGGCAGGCAGCGCGGCGAACGTCGCCGCCGCTGGACGCCGCGCCTCCTGGGCGGGCTCGTTTTCGTCTTCGCCCTGGTGCATCTGGGGCTGGCCGTTCGCGCCGGTGGTGATGCGGCGGATGCCGGTATTCTGGCCGCCATCGTGCTCGCCATGGCGATCCTCTACGCGCTCTTCGTGGTCTTTCGACGCGGTGCCGGCAAGGCCATGCACGACCGGCTGGCGGGCCGGGCACCCGAGCTGGCCGTTCGCCTCGATGCTGCTTTCGAGCCTCCGGTCGGTCCGGTCGGTGACGAGCGGCTGACGACGGCGGTCGCCACCTCGACCTGGACCGCCTATCTGCTCTTTCTCGGCATCGGCCTGGCGCTTACCGCCATGGCCTGGAGCAACCCGCTCGTGGTCGGGGACCGCTTCGGCAGCATGGCGCTCGGTTTCGTGGCGCTCGGCGGCTTCTTGAGCGGGCTCGTGGCGCTCTGGATGGCGAGCGAGCGGCTCGGCTGGCGGCTGCCGCTGACGGTGGGCGCGCTCCTCTTCGTGGCGCTCGCGGTCTCGCTCACCCGGCACTACCACCCGGCTCGCGACTGCTCCGAGCTCGCCGGTTGCCTCGCAGGTGACGCGCTCGAAGAGGCGCGCCCCGATATCGCCACCGCCGCTGTCGACTGGTACGAGCAGGCCCGCAAGACCGGGCTCGTGGCCGAGAACGAGCCGGTGCCGATGGTCATCGTCGCCACTGCCGGCGGCGGGCTGCGCGCCGCGTATTGGACCGCCGTCGTGCTCGGCACGCTGCCGGCGGAGCTGGGCCTCGATCTCGAGACCTTCGAGCGCCACTTCTTCGCCATCAGCGGCGTTTCCGGTGGCAGCGTCGGTGCGGCGTTCCGCACGGCGATGCTGCCCGACTACAGCGACGCGCAAAGCCTCGATCAGGCCGTGCGTGGCGCTCTCTCGCGAGACTTCCTGGCACCCACTTTGGCCGCACTCGCCTTTGTCGACCTGCCGTCCTGGATCCTCCCCAATCTCGGTCAGACGAGCCGCGGCGTGGCCCTGGAGGAAGCGTTCGAGGCGGCCGCCGGCCCGCGCCTCGCCGCACCCTTCCTGCAGGCACGAGGCTCGGCGGGCGACTGGCATCCGCTGCTCCTCCTCAATGCCGTGCACCAGGAGACCGGGCGTCGGGTGATCATGAGCCATGCCCGGATCGACCGCGATCCCTTCCTCGACAGCTTCGACCTGCATGCCCTGACCGGTGCCGATCTGCGCCTCAGCACGGCCGCCCACAACAGCGCCCGCTTCAGCTTCGTGAGCCCGGCGGGCCGGCTCGCGACCCATCCCGACGACGACGATCGCGGCTGGATCATCGACGGCGGCTACTTCGACAATTTTGGCGCGCTCACCGCCCTCGACCTCGCGCGCGCAGCACTGGCCGCGATCGAGGCTCATACCGGCCGGCCGGATGCGGTGTTGCCGCTCATCGTCCAGATCAGCAGCGACCCGGCGCTCGGCCGCCCGATCCTCGACGAGGCGGGCGAAGTGATCGAGCGCCGCGACCTGGCGCGCATCGCAGAGCCGGTGGCGTGCGGCGGCACCGATCAGGCGCTGGCTTACGCACCCGACATCGACAAGCAGGCGGGCTTCTTGAGCGGCAACCAGATCCTCGCACCCTTGCGCGGCGTCCTCGGCAGCCGCACGGCGCATGGCGTCGTTGCCTCGAAGAGCCTCGCCAGGTTCGCCTGCGCCCGCCAGCAGCAAGGGCTGCCGGTGGCCTACGCGCATTTCGCCATGTGCGGGGCGGGCGCCGTGCCGCTCGGCTGGGTCCTCTCACCGGGTGCGGCGGCGCGGATCGAGGCCTATCCCGAGCAGTGCGACAATCCTGCGGCGATGGCAGCACTGCAAGCGGCTGTCCAGGGCGTCTCCGCCAGAACCGACTAGATATGGTGGCTGTCGCTGCGAAACCGTCACGATCGTGACGTACTGATTGTGAATGGCCGACCGATTCCACTTGCCAAACACGGTTGCCGGACGACATGGTCAGGGTATGAGGCGCCCGCCCGTTTCCTCCTCGCGCGTGGCTGCGGTATTGGGTCCAACCAACACCGGCAAGACGCATTTCGCGGTCGAGCGCATGCTGGCCCACTCATCCGGCGTCATGGGCTTTCCGCTCCGGCTGCTGGCGCGTGAGATCTACGATCGCGTGGTTGCCATCGTCGGCCCGTCCGCCGTTTCGCTGCTCACCGGCGAGGAGCAGCTCGGTGCCGAGACCGCGCGGTTCGTCGTGGCCACGGTCGAGGCGATGCCGATCCATCGCCGCTTCGCCTTCCTCGCCGTCGACGAGATCCAGCTCTGCGCCGACCGCGAGCGCGGGCATGTGTTCACCGATCGGCTGCTGCACGCCCGGGGTGGCGAGGAGACGCTGTTCCTCGGCTCCGACACCATCCGCCCGCTCATCAAGCAGCTGGTGCCCGAGGCCGAGATCGTCTCGCGTCCGCGCTTCTCCGTGCTCAGCCACGCCGGCTCGACCAAGCTGAACCGGCTGCCGCGACGCAGCGCCGTCGTCGCCTTCACGGCGGCCGACGTCTACACGCTGGCAGAGGTGATGCGCCGCCAGAAGGGTGGCGCTGCCGTGGTGCTCGGCGCGCTCAGCCCGCGCACCCGCAACGCCCAGGTCGCCATGTACCAGTCGGGCGAGGTCGATCATCTGGTCGCCACCGATGCGATCGGCATGGGCCTCAACATGGATCTCACCCACGTCGCCTTCGCCCAGCTGCACAAGTTCGACGGCAGCGACACGCGGCGGCTGAGCGCTTCGGAGATCGGCCAGATCGCCGGCCGCGCCGGCCGACACATGTCCGACGGCACGTTCGGCACGACCAACGGGGCAGGGGCGCTCGACGAGCGGATCGTCGAGGCGGTCGAGGCGCACCAGTTCGTGCCGATCAAGCGGGTTCGCTGGCGCAACAGCGACCTCGCCTTCGACAGCCTCGAGGATCTCGCCGCCAGCCTCGACGCCGACCCGCCTGCCGCCGGGCTCATCAAGGTCCGCGACGCCCTGGACGATCGAAGCCTCGCCATCCTGTCGCGGCGCGAGGACATCCGCGCCAGGGCGAAGGGCAGTGCTGGCGTCCGCCTGCTCTGGCAGGTGTGCCAGATCCCCGACTTTCGCAAGACGCTGACCGACGCCCACCTGCACATGCTGGTCACGGTCTTCAAGCACCTGACCGACGAGGCAGCCGTGCTGCCGCCGGCCTGGGTCGGCTCGATGATCGCGCGGCTCGATCGGACCGACGGCGACATCGACGCGCTGGTGAGCCGGATCGCCCATGTGCGCACCTGGACCTACCTGTCGCACCGTCACCAATGGTTCGACGACCCGTTGCATTGGCAGGGCACGGCGCGGGCGGTCGAGGACCGCCTCTCCGACGCCTTGCACGAGCGGCTGACGCAGAAGTTCGTCGACCGGCGCACGGCAGCACTGCTCAAATCGCTGCGCGAGCGGGGCGAGCTCGCGGCCGAGATCGAGCCGGGTGGCGAGGTGGTGGTCGACGGGCATTCGGTCGGCACGCTCGACGGCTTCGCCTTCACGCTCGGCGCCAGTGGCCTGGCGGCAGAGCACCGCCTGTTCGCCGGCGCTGCACGACGGGCCGTGACCCGACAGCTCAACCGCCTGGCCGCCGACCTCGTCCGCGAGCCGGATGCGGCCTTCACCATGGACGGGCGAGAGATCCGCTGGCGCGGCGCTGTCGTCGGGCTGCTGCAATCGGGCTCGGGCTTGCTCCGTCCGAAGATCGCCGTGACCGGCACCGACGAGCTGACCGTCAAGGCGCGGATTGCGATCGAGCGCCGCCTGGCGGACTGGCTGCGCTGCTGGTTGTCCGAGCGGGTTGGTCCGCTCTTGGAGCTGGATAGCGCCTCGCGCTCGGGCAGCCTGTCGCCGGCGGCCCGCGGCATCGCGTATCGGCTCATGGAGGGCCTGGGCTCGCTGGCGGCCGCGGACGCGACGCTGTTGACCAATCAGCTTCAGGCCAAGGACCGCAAGGACCTCGCCCGGCTCGGGGTTCGCCTCGGCGTCCACCACATTTACCTGCCCGCACTGCTCAAGCCGGCAGCGCAGGAAGCGCTGGCCTTGCTCGTGGCCTTGCTCAAGGGAACGGCTACGTGGCAGCCATTGGCCGGCCGGGTGGCGTTGCGCGAGAAGGAATGGCCGGCGGAGCCTGCCGCACTCACGGCGTTGGGCTATTGCCGGCTCGGTGCCAAGACGGCGCTGCGCGTCGATATCGTCGAGCGCGTTGCGGCCCGGCTGCGCCAGCTGGCGCGTGGGGAAGGGGCAACATTCGCCTTGCCGGACGATCTCTTGTCGAGCGCCGGGCTCGGCCGCGAGGAATTCCTCGAGCTGCTGCCCAGCCTGGGCTTTCGGGTCGAGCGCGCAGCGGCCAATGGCGACCAATTGCCGGCAGCCGACGCGGTGCGGATCCGCCGGGCCAAGCCGCGCTCGCGCCGGCCGAGTGCTGCGCATCGCAAGGTTCAAGCCCGGCAAGGCCCGAGCAACTCGCCGTTTGCTGTTCTGGCCACTCTCAAGGCGGTCGGTGCCTGATCCGTCGCCCCTGATGCCCCAGACGCGTCGCCCATGACGGCGTGGCGGCTGGCATGAGCGAGACCGGGCTTCGCCTCGACAAGTGGCTCTGGCATGCCCGCTTCATCAAGCAGCGTCAGCTCGCCGTGGAGCTGGTCCGCCGCCGGCGCATTCGGCTCAACAACCAGCTCGTCGAGAAGGTGCACAAGGCCGTCCGTCCGGGCGACGTGATCACGTTGGTCGTGCCGGCCGGTGTCCATGTGCTCGAGGTGGTCGCTCTGGGCGAACGAAGAGGGCCCGCGCCGGAAGCGCAGGCCCTCTACAAAACAATAAGTTAGACCAGGTTCTTACATCTGCGACTGAATGTAGGCGATCACGTCGGCGATCTGCTGCTCGTTGCGCAGGCCGGCAAAAGCCATGCGATTGCCGTCGACATAAGTGCGCGGGTTGGCGAGGTACTCGGCAATGGTCGTCTCGTCCCAGACGATGCCGGAATTGGCCATGGCGTCGGAATACTTGAAGCCCTCGACGGACCCGGCCGGGCGGCCGATGATGCCGACCAGATGGGGGCCGACACGGTTTTGCTCGGCATCGATCACATGGCACGCCTGGCACTGGCGAAACACCTTCTCGCCGGCGGCCGGGTCACCATCCTGGGCGAGGCCATTGCCGGCCATCAGCCCGGTCACCAGCATGCCGATCGCGGCGGCTGCTTGCTTCAGCATAGAGAACTCCCGTCGTCTTCTTGTTGAGCGAAGGCGGCTCGTATAGCCGCTTCGGGAAGCGCAAGCTATCCCACTGTGTCGTTCAAAGAACTGCGACGGCTTAGCTCACCCAGCCCCAAACTGAAACGAAGGCCGACTTGCTAGCGATCACGTGGCGGCTGCCGGTCGCTGCCGCTGGCCGAAGATGGCGCTGCCGACGCGCACATGGGTGGCACCGAAGCGAACGGCGTCCGCATAGTCGTCGCTCATCCCGATGCTGAGCTGGCTCAGGCCATTGCGCTCGGCGATCTTGGCGAGGAACGCCGTGTGCAGTGCTATGTCCTCGTCGGCCGGCGGGATCGCCATCAGACCGTCGATGGTGAGGCCGTGGTCGTCGCGGCATGACGCGATGAACGCGTCGGCGGCGTCTGGCATGACCCCGGCCTTCTGCGGCTCGGCGCCCGTGTTGACCTGGACGAAGCAGCCGAGGTGCCGATCCTGCCGCGCCATCTCCTTGGCCAGCGCTGCGGCGAGACGCGGCCGATCGAGCGTCTGGATGACGTCGAACAGCGCCACCGCGTCTCTTGCCTTGTTGGTCTGCAAGGCGCCGATGAGATGCAGCGTCACGCCCGGATACCGCTCGCGCAAAGCCGGCCAGCGCGAGGCCGCCTCCTGCACGTAGTTCTCGCCGAAGATGCGCTCGCCGGCTGCCAGCGCCGCCTCGATCCGCTCCAGCTTCTGGCCCTTCGAGACGGCGATCAGCGTGATGTTTGCTGGATCGCGCCCAACCGCGCGAGCGGCGTCCTCGATAGTACTCCGAACGGTACCAAGCTTACCCGCAATCTCGCCAATACTGTCAAGCATTCCGTCACCTTTGCATTTAGTCACCGTCATTGGTTGCTAAGCGAGAATTATCGCTTTCGTTCGCAACGATTAATCGTCTAATGAATCCGCAAGGTTTTTCGAGTAAGCGAACGGCGGGTGCAGCGTGGCGGATCAGCTTCGGGCAGAGCCGACATTGCCGCGTTCTGCCGGCACGAGGATACAGTATGCACGCGTCCGAGCGGGAGCTGCTGGCGACCAACAGGAAGCAAGCGGCGTTCTACGATTCGTTCCACACGGACGATGAGTTCAACCTGCCATCGAGATTCTGGCGTCGATGGCGCGATCGCGTGCGCTCCGTGGGCAATGTCGATGACCGTGCGGATACCTTCGAGCGCGAGGTTTTCGAGACGGTCAAGCCGCGCCGGCTGCTCGAGGTCGGTTGCTACGCCGGGCGTACGCAGACCGACTGGCTGCTCGGCTCGCCTTGGCTCGAGCGCTATGTCGGCATCGAGCTGTCCGGTTTGGCGATCGAGCGATTCCGGCAACGACTGACCGCTCAGACCGCCCCCAAGGCCGAGCTGATCGTCGGCGACTTCATCGAGCAGGACCTGCCACCAGCGAGCTTCGATGCCGTCTACATGCACAGCGTGTTCCATCACTTCCCCGATCCAGGCATGGCGGTCCGGCGCATCAAGGATCTGCTGGCACCCGGAGGATCCTTCATCACCTTCGACCCGATCGTGACGAACGCGCTGTTTCGCACCGCGCGTGGCCTGTATCGGCCGTTCCAGAGCGATCGCGAATGGGAATGGCCGTTGCGCCATGCCGCGTTCGAGGTGTTGGGCCAAAAGCTGGAGCTGTGTCGGGTGCAGGGCTATCTCGGCATGGAGATGTACGCCGCGGTGCTCTACACGATGTTGCCGCTCAAGCCCATGGCCGCGCTGAAAGACCGCGCGAGGGCAATCGATGTCGAGGCTGCCGCCGGCATCGGCCGCGGCCTCTACCGCTGCAACCTGGTCGCGATGTGGTGGCGAAAGCCGGACTGAGAGCCTCTCGGAGCCGTTTGCCAGGCCGTCCGAATGGCGCAGAACGGCAGCCGCCACGATTATCGGTGTTGCCAGCGAAAAGTCCTCCAGCCAGTTATCAGGTCGATTCCTGATCTAGGGCACCAGCCAGCAAAGCGCGGCGCTGGTGCGCTCGACAATCCGCTGGAGGCGAGCAACGTGACGTTCGATGAGATCATGGCGCCGCTCGGTGCCGAAGCCTTTCGCCGCGACTATCTCGGCAAGCGACCCGTGCACATCGAGGGCGGCGCCGACAAGTTCATGTCGATCATGAACTGGTCGATCCTCGAGCGCCTGCTCGCGGTCAACACGCTCTGGGACACGACCCGGCTGTTGCTCGTCCTCGACAAGCAGCCGGTGCCGGCGGCTGAGTTCGCCAGCGCGCAGCCGGCGATCACCGGTGCCGCCATGGCCGATCCGTCGAAGGTCAAGCGCTACGTGCAGCAGGGCGCCACCATGGTGCTCAACGACATCGACCAGCTGACGCCCGAGCTTACCGCTTTTGCCAAGACCATGGAGGAGGCGCTCGGCGGCAAGGTGCAGGGCAATCTCTACCAGTCCTCGAAGCGTCGCCAGGGCTTCCAGGTGCACTACGACACCCACGACGTGTTCGCGGTGCATTGCGAAGGCGAGAAGGTCTGGCCCGTCTTCGAGGGCCGCGCCGACAATCCCATCGCCCACAACATGTTCAAGGGCACGCCGCAGGAGGTGCACGAGCAGGCCAAGGGCAAGCTCTGGAAGGAGGTGCGGATGAAGCCCGGCGACCTCCTCTATCTGCCGCGCGGCCAGTACCACTATGCCCTGGCCGACGATGGCGGCTGCATTCATATCGCCGTCGGCGTCACCTACCCGATCGGCATCGATCTCGTGGGCTATCTCTACGAGCGGCTGATCGCCGACCCGCTATGCCGCAAGAATCTGCCGCAAGGTGACCCCAAGGCGCTGGCCGACCATCTGGCCGGCCTCGGCAAGCAGATCGCTGCGATCTTGAGCGAGCCGGCGACGCGAGGCGACGTCGACGCCTTCATCAAGAGCTATCGCTACACCCGCGAGCCCTACGATCTCACGGCACTGCTCGACCCGGCGAGCACCGCCTATGACGTCAAGTCGGCCGGCATCAAGCTGGTCGAGCAGCAAGGCCGCTTCGGGCTCGCCAACGTCGAGACCCGGCAGGCCGTGGCGGTGCCCAAGGAAGTGGCGGGCATGGTCGCCTGGGTGCTCGAGCGCGAGACGTTCACGAGGCGCGAGCTCGATGACCGCTTCGCCGATGCCGGCAAGCCGGTGCTCGACAAGTTCGTCCAGGACATGGAGGGGATGGCGTTGATCGCGGTCCGCTCGTGACGAATGCGGCGCCGGCCGCTGCCACTGCCGAGCCGCCCGTCGATGTCTTCTTCTGGGTCCAGCACCTGCTCGGCATCGGCCACCTGACGCGTTCGGCGACCCTCGTCCGGGCGATGCGCCGGGCAGGGCTCGAGGTGACGCTGGCATCGGGAGGCCTGCCGGTCGCGGCGCTCGATCTCGCAGGTGCCGAGCTGCTGCAGCTGGAGCCGGTGCAGTGCACGGGCGCGGATTTCTCGACGCTGCTCGATGCGTCTGGACGGCCGGTCGACGACGCCTTCAAGACGCGTCGCCGCGACGCTCTGATCGCTGCATTCGAGGCGCGTCGGCCCCGGCTGTTGATGATCGAGATGTTCCCCTTCGGCCGCCGGCAGATGCGCTTCGAGCTTCTGCCGCTGCTCGATGCCGCCAAGGCGGCGACACCGCGGCCGGCGATCGTGGGATCGGTGCGAGACATCCTCGTTCGCGCACCGGCCGGCAAGCGGCTGGCACAGATGCTCGAATGGGCCAGCGGCTTCGATCGGCTGCTGGCCCATGGCGACCCCGAGCTGGTCCCTTTCTCGCGAACGTTTCCGCCGCGCGCTCGATTGGGGGACAAGCTGGTCGAGACCGGCTACGTGGTCGAGCCGGCACCGGCGGTGCCAGCTGCCGGCGACGGTGCCGGCGAGATTGTCGTGTCGACCGGTGGCGGCCGGGTCGGTGAGCGACTTCTCGAAACGGCACTCGAGGCCAGTGCGCGCCTATCGGCCGACGCTGCCGGCCCCGGTGGAGCGCCGATGCCCTGGCGGCTGCTGGTCGGCCAGCATCTACCCGAAGCAGCATTTGAGGGCATCGTGGCCCGGGCCGCCGGTCGGGCCGGACGCATTGTGGTCGAGCGCGCGAGGCCGGATTTTCGCGCACTGCTCGGGCGTGCCGCGCTCTCGATCAGCCAGGGCGGCTACAACACGGTGATGGAGGTGCTGGCAGCCGGCTGCCCGTCCATCGTGGTTCCCTATGCCGAAGGGCTCGAGGGCGAGCAGACCCTGCGTTGCCAGCTGCTCGCCGAGCGTGGCCTGCTCGCGGTTCTCGAGGAGCCGGAGCTCGATGCGGCGTCGCTGGCGGATGCCGTTCGGCGAGTGCTGGCGGCGCGCCCTGCGGCAGCCTGGCGGGCGGCCGCGCATGGACGGCGCTGCCCACACCGTGCGGTTGCTCAAAGAGTTGCTGGCACAACCTGAATCCAGGACGTGAGCCTAACGGCCTGCCACAGTGCCTTGTTGCAGCCCCGACACAGTGAAAGCCCAATGGCCGAGCGGCAAATCGCTTCGGCTTGCACCGTGACAGGCCGAAATGAATAACACGAGGCCGGATGACGGGGCGTCTTCAGCGTCCCATCCGCGGGCTGAAATGGCCGGTTAACTGGTCGGGAGGGCCCGCCCGATGTACCCGAAGGCGACCTCACTTTTGGGGTGACGAGGAGAGAACTAAGATGAACTTGCGCAACGCACTTTTGGGCACGACGGCCATGCTTGGCGCGGCCGCGCTGGTCGTGCCGTCGAGCGCTTCGGCGTTCGACGTCAACATTCGTGGCTTCTTCAACTTCAACGTCGTTGGTGGTGACGTCCAGGAATCCCTTGGTCGTAACTCACGCAGCTACGATTTCACGACGGACTCGGAAATCCACATCGAAGGCGTCAACGTCGACGATGAGACCGGCATCCGCTACGGCATGCTGGTCGAGTTCGAGACCGACCCGCAGAACGGCATCCGGACCGAGGGTCTGGGCACGCCGGAAGTTGACGATGACCGTCGCGACACCGGCGGCGCCGTGATCGACGAGAGCTACATGTTCGTTCAGGGCGGCTTCGGTGGCTTCCGTCTCGGTAACGAGGACGGCGCGGTCGATAACTCGAAGATCGGTGCCTACAACATCGCCGCTGGTACCGGCGGTATCGACGGTCAGGCCGTTGTCGGCTCCGTCCGGTTCGCCAACATCAACTCTGGCGACTCGACCAAGATCCGCTACGACTCGCCGTCGATCGCCGGCTTCACGGTCCACGGCTCGTTCACGCCGAATGCGGGCGTCGAAGGCAACCGTGTCGTTGGTCCGAACACCGCCGACTACGAGGACTGGGTGGAGACCGCCCTGGTCTACACCAACAGCTTCGGTAATTTCGACGTGCAGGCTGGTGGTACGTACAGCTTCAATAGCGGCAAGAACGGCAACGACGACTACAGCGGCTACAACCTCGGTGCCATCCTCGGCTTCGCGGGCATCCAGGCCGGCGGCAGCTACTGGGACGACAGCGATGCGCCCGGTGGTGACGCCTCGGGCTACACACTCGGTGCCGCGGCGACGCTCGGCCCGGCAGATCTGTCGCTCACCTGGGCCGACGTGACCGACTCCGATGACAATGCCGAGGGCAACAACTTGGTGCTCTCCGCTTCTGTCGGTGTGCTCCCCGGCATGTCGCTCAACGGCGACGTTTCATGGTTCGACCGTGACGCCGGTGGCGACGACGACGGTGTGACCGGCGTTCTCCGCTTGCGGGTCGCGTTCTGATCATCTGCTGATCAGCGGTTTGGGAACGGCGGGCTTCGGCCCGCCGTTTTCTTTTTGGTTGCAGCGCAGCATTGACATGGCTGCAACAGACAGCGTCCAATGAGACGCATCCTGGTTTGGTCCCATTGCGCGAAAGTCCTCCTTGCGCATATTATCATTCGTGTTGGTTCTCGGCTTTCGAGGAATTTGGGACCTTTGATGTCTCGCTCGGTTATCGCATCCCTCTTCGGCGCTGGTCTCTTGGTTGGTACGCTCGGCACTTCGAGCGCGCTGGCTGTTGACATGGTGTCTGGCGGCTATGGGGCCGATGTGGAGAGCTATGCGCCGCACACCGACCTGGCGATGCGCAGCCGGTCCTTTGCGTCGAGCACGGACACTTCTGGGCTGACGCTCGAGTTCACGCCACGTGCGAGTGGGCTCCTGTTCAGTCGGCCGACTGCCCCTGCCGACGCACCTGATCTTTCATTTTCTTTTGATTTTCAAGGCTCTTACGACAGAGAGCTGAGGTTTGACTCGATCGGACTCTCCGGTGGTGGTTCGGGCTCGGATGCCGAATTGGGCGAAGGTTTGGCCCTGGGCGGTGCATTGCATTACGACGAATGGCAGGTGAGTGGCAGCCTCGGGCGCGCCAATCTGCTCGGCAATTCCGCTGATGTCGTGGCGGCGGGGATTGGCTACGGTCCGTTGAACGCGCGTCTGGTCTACGGCAGCGTGCCTGAGACCACCGGCGGCACCGAGGGCGATCTCTTGATGTTCAGCACGGACCTGGCGGCGTGGTCGTGGCTGACCTTGCAGGGTGATGTCGCGGTCAGCGACACCCTTGCGGATGAGCCCTTGACCATCGGCCGTGTGGGCATTCGCCTGAACTTCTGATCTGGCTTTTCCTTGACGTCTGCTCGGTATCGCGTCGGCATGCGTTCCGGCCATTGCTCGTTCGTGCCTTGTCGAATGCAACACTGGCGCCGATTGCAACGCTGGCATTGTCTGATAGCCGTGGTATGAAGACGCGCGCATGGGCGACGGTCGCATTGCGCGAACGCACGACGGCGAGATATGGCAAGAAATCCCCTGCTTCTCAGATCACTGGCGCTGCTGGGCGTGCTCACGCTTTCTGTGGCGGCATGCACGGCACCCGAAGGCGGGGCGCCGCCCCCGGAGAGCACCTTCGACCCCTTTGACGAGCGCCAGCGCCAGCGCTTCGGCACGGTCACCGGCACGGACGGGGTGTCGATCTTCTCGCTCGGCGAGGGCCGGGGCAGCGGTGAGGGCGGCGGGATCGGTGGGGGTATCGGCGTCAACGCCTTCATCTGGCAGGCGTCGCTCGAGACGATCAACTTCATTCCGCTCACCTCGGCCGATCCTTTTGGCGGGCTGATCATCACCGATTGGTTCCAGTCGGTCGACGCCCCCGGTGAGCGCACCAAGATGCACGTGCTGATGCTCGATTCGGCACTGCGCGCCGACGCGGTGCGGGTCACCGTCTTCCGTCAGGTCCGCAGCGAGGAGGGCGATTGGCTCGATGCTCCCGTCGAGGAGAGCACGGCGCGCTCGATCGAGGACTATATCCTGACCCGGGCCCGTGAGCTGCGCTTGGCGTCGGCAACGAGCTAGGCGCCGCTCGGCGGGCGCCGAGCGTTCTCCACGGGGCTCTTGGCTTCACGAGGCTTTTGAATGTCGCGCTATCCTTTTCGTGCCACCGAGGAGAAGTGGCAGCAGGTCTGGGACGAGCGCGGCTCGTTCGAGGTCACTGTCGACCACTCGAGGCCGAAATATTACGTCCTCGAGATGTTCCCGTATCCGTCCGGGCGCATCCACATGGGCCATGTCCGCAACTACACGATGGGCGATGTGGTGGCCCGCGCCAAGCGGGCGCAGGGGTTCAACGTGCTGCATCCCATGGGCTGGGACGCGTTTGGCCTGCCGGCGGAGAACGCCGCCATGCAGAAAGGCGTGCACCCCAGCATTTGGACCTATGCCAACATCGCCGAAATGCGCAGCCAATTCAAGCAGATGGGGCTGGCGCTTGATTGGAGCTGTGAGTTCGCGACGTGCGATGTCGACTACTATCGCCACGAGCAGGCGATGTTTCTCGACATGCTGGAGAAGGGCCTCGTCTACCGCAAGGAGAGCTGGGTCAACTGGGACCCGGTCGATCAGACGGTGCTCGCCAACGAGCAGGTGATCGACGGCAAGGGTTGGCGCAGCGGCGCCGATGTCGAGCGACGCAAGCTCAATCAGTGGTTCTTCAAGATCACGGCGTTCGCCGAGGAGCTGCTGGCGGGCATCGACGGGCTCGAGCGCTGGCCCGAGAAGGTTCGTCTGATGCAGACGAACTGGCTCGGCCGGTCGGAAGGCGCTCTGGTCGACTTTCCTATTGTCGGGGGGCCAAGCGCGGGCCTGGACGGCAAGCTCCAGGTGTTCACCACCCGCCCGGACACGCTCTGGGGCGCGTCCTTCATGGCCATCGCACCGGATCACCCACTGGCGCAGTCGCTGGCCGCCGAGAACGCGGAGCTGGCAGCCTTCGTCGAGGAGTGCCTGAAGATCGGCACGTCGGAGGAGGCCTTGGAGCGGGCCGAGAAGAAGGGGTTCGACACCGGCCTGCGCTGCCGCCACCCCTTGGGTGCGACTCCGGATCTGCCCGTCTACGTCGCCAACTTCGTGCTCATGGGCTACGGCACCGGCGCCATTTTCGGCTGCCCGGCGCACGACCAGCGCGACCTCGACTTCGCCTTGAAGCATGGTCGACCGGTGCTGCCGGTCGTGCTGCCGCCCGACGCCGATCCGGCGAGCTTTGCGGTTCAGCAGGAGGCCTATACCGGCGACGGTGTCCTCTTCAACTCGGGCTTTCTCGACGGCCTGGCGGTGCCCGAGGCGAAAGCGCGGATCATCGATCATCTCGAGGCCGAGGGGCTGGGCGAGCGGCAGGTGACCTGGCGGCTCAGGGATTGGGGCGTCTCGCGCCAGCGCTATTGGGGCTGCCCGATCCCCATCATCTACGCCGAGGATGGCGAGATCGTACCGGTGCCGCAGGACCAGCTGCCGGTCCGCCTGCCCGACGACATCGACTTCGAGGCGCCGGGCAATCCGCTGGACCGCCACCCGACCTGGAAGCACGTCACCCTGCCCGATGGCCGCAAGGGCGTGCGTGAGACCGACACCTTCGACACGTTCGTCGAGAGCTCGTGGTACTTCGCCCGCTTCTGCTCCGCCAGGCACGAGGCCGGCCCGTTCGATCGGGCGGCGGTCGACTACTGGTTGCCGGTCGATCAGTATATCGGCGGCGTCGAGCACGCTGTCCTGCACCTCCTCTACTCGCGCTTCTTCACGCGCGCCATGAGCGCCTGCGGCCATCTCGACCTCGCCGAGCCCTTTGCCGGCCTGTTCACCCAGGGAATGGTGACGCACCAGACCTTCCGCGACCCTGCCGGCAGCTGGCTGCAACCGGATGAGGTCAAGCGCGAGGGCGAGGGCTGGACCACACTCGACGACCGGCCGGTGACCCCCGGCCGCATCGAGAAGATGAGCAAATCCAAGCGGAACACGGTCGATCCGGCGATCATCATCCAGGCCTACGGCGCCGACACCGCACGGCTGTTCATGCTCTCCGACAGCCCGCCGGAGCGCGACCTCGAATGGACCGACACCGGCATTGACGGCGCCTGGCGCTACGTCAACCGGCTGTGGCGGTTGGTCGAGGGCAGGCGGGCCGGCCTGCCGGCCGAGCGGCTGGCGACCGCGACGCCGCAAAGCGCGCCCGGCGTGGCGCTCAAGCGGCTGGTCCATCGCAGCATCGCGAGCGTGACGACAGAGATCGACCGGCTGCACTTCAACAAGGCCGTGGCCCTGGTTCGCGAGCTGTCGAATGCGATCGAGGCCTTCGAGCCTGAAGACGAGACCGACGGCCACGTGCTGCGCGAGGCGATCGAGACGCTGGTGCGCCTGGTCGGGCCGATGCTGCCGCATCTTGCCGAGGAGCTCTGGCAGCGGCTCGGCCACGGCACCATTCTCGCCGACACGTCCTGGCCGGTGGCCGATGCCGCCTGGCTCGCTGCCGACAACGTCACCATCGCTGTCCAGGTCAACGGCAAGCGGCGCGGCGAGATCGCCCTGCCGGCGGGCGCCGCCGAGGCGGTGGTGCGCGAGCAGGCACTGGCCGATGAAGGGGTGCAGCGGGCAATGGCCGGCAAGCCGGCACGCCGGGTCATCGTGGTGCCCGACCGGATCGTGAATGTGGTCGTCTGACCCGCTTAAGGCTTGCCGGCGTCGCTGGCTCGCCGGTGCCGCAGCGCTGACCCTGCCGGCGGCGCTCGGCGGCTGCGGTTTTCGGCCGCTCTATGCGGGATCGGCGGGCGAGGTCGTGGCGAGCGAGCTTGCCACGATCGACGTCACGGCACCGAAAACCAGGCTCGGGCGCATTCTCGAGAACCAGCTGATCGACGATCTCAACCCCGCCGGGCTGGTGCTTGCCAAGCGCTACCGGCTCGACGTGCAGCTGGAGCGCGACAAACGCGCCCTGGCCATCCAGCTCGACGACAACATCACGCGCTTCGATCTGACGCTTGCCGCGTTCTTCACGCTGCGCAACCTGTCGGATCCGGTCGACGATCCGCCGATGCCGGACCTCGAGCTGGATGACGACGACATCGGAGCTGACGACGACATCATGGCGATGGATGGCGAAGAGAGCGCAGACGGCGGCAGCGAGACACCAGACGGGCCGCGGGCGCTCTACCGCTCGGCCGTACGCCGCGTTGCCTCCTACAACGTCATCCGCGAGCCGTTCGCCACGTTGATGGCCGAGCAGGATGCCGAGCGCCGGGCATCGGTCGAGGTCAGCCGCGAGATCCGCACGTTGCTCACGATCTACTTCGAGGGTGCCGCGGCATGAGCGAGCCGACGTGAAGCTGGCCGCGGCGCAGGCCGACGGCTTTTGCAATTCCCCGGACCCGGCGATTGGTGCTGTGCTGCTCTTCGGGCCCGACCAGGGGCTGGTCAGCGAGCGCCGCCGCCGCTTGATCAAGGCAGTGCTCGACGAGCCGGACGATCCGTTCAGAATGGCGGAGCTCACAGCGGACCGGCTGCTGCAGGCACCGGGACTGCTGATCGAGGAAGCCCAGGCGATGTCGCTGGTCGGCGGCAGGCGGGTGGTGCTGGTACGCCAGGCGGTCGATGGCGTCACCAAGGCCATCGACGCGCTGCTCGCCATGGGGGGCCACGAGGCGCTGGTCATTCTCGAGGCCGGTGACCTCGGCACGTCGTCGTCGCTGCGCCGCTTGATCGAGAAGACGAAAACCGCCGCCGCCATCCCCTGCTATCGGGCCGACGGCCGCCAGCTGGAGGCCCAGCTGCGCGGCTTCCTGCAGCAGCACCGCTTGAGCATCGAGCCGGAGGCGATGAGCTTGCTGGCGGCGCATGTCGGCGCCAACCGCGACCTGACCCAGCACGAGGTCGACAAGCTGGCGCTCTACAAGGGCGACGCGGACGGTGACCGCGTGACGCTCGCCGATGTGGAGGCGAGCGTCGGCAACAGCTCGGTGCTCGGTGTCGATCGACTGGTCTGGGTCGGCCTGATCGGCCGGCCGGGTGACGCGGCCCGGGCCCTCGATCGATTGCTCGCCGAGGGACAGGCGCCGGTCCGCTTGATCCGGGCCTTCTCGTCGATGATCATGCGCCTGCTGCCGCTGCGCGCGCGGGTCGATGCGGGCGAAGCCGCGGGCTCGGTCGTCGACGGCATCCGCCCGCCCATCCATTTCAGCCAGAAGGAGCCGATGCGCCGCGCCCTCGAGCGATGGCCGGCCGAGCAGCTCGATGCCGGCCTCGGCCTGGCCTTGGCGACGGAGCTCGCGGCCAAGCGCGCCCGGTCGCCCGATCGCCTGCTGGTTCGTCGCCTGCTTTTCGAGCTGCAGCAACTGAGCGCCGGGCAAGTTAACGGGTAGCCTCTACAGCTCAGCCCGCTAAACTCAGCCAGCTCCGCGGATTTGGGGACGGGAGGCAGCTTGCTCCGCTACATCGCCCACCGCCTGTTGGTCATGATTCCCACGGTCTTGGCCATCAGTGTGGTGACCTTCATCATCATCAACCTGCCGCCGGGCGATTTTCTGTCGGCGCAGATCAGCGAGCTGCAGGCGCAGGGCGAAGGTGTGCAGACCGAGCGCATCGAGTATCTGCGTGAGCTCTATGGCCTCGACCGACCGTTGTGGCAGCAATATTTCCATTGGCTATGGGGCCTCCTGCACGGCGATCTCGGCTGGTCGTTCGAGTACGATCAGCCGGTGAGCAGCGTCATCGGCGACAAGATCTTCCTCACTGTCGTCATCTCGCTGGCCACGGTGGTCTTCACCTGGATCGTCGCGTTTCCGATCGCGATCTACTCGGCCACGCACAAATACAGCTGGGGTGACCACGGCTTGACGTTGCTGGGCTTTCTCGGCCTGGCGACGCCGAACTTTCTTCTGGCCCTGGTGATGCTCTACTTCGCCAATGTGTGGTTCGGCACGACCATCGGCGGCTTGATGGAGCCGCAATATCTCGATCAGCCGATGAGCTGGGGCAAGTTCGTCTCGGTGCTCCAGCATCTGTGGATTCCGGTGATCATCATCGGCACCAGCGGCACGGCGGCGATGATCCGCCGGTTGCGCGCCAACCTCATGGACGAGCTGCAGAAGCCCTATTACGTCACCGCCAAGGCCAAGGGCCTGCCGCCCGGCCGCGCCCTGGTCAAGTACCCCTTGCGGATGTCCTTGAACCCGTTCATCGCCGATATCGGCAATCTTCTGCCGGACCTGATCTCGGGCTCGGCCCTGGTTGCCGTGGTGCTGAGCCTGCCGACCACCGGGCCGGTGCTGGTGCGGGCACTGCAGAGCCAGGACATGTACCTCGCCGGCAGCTTCTTGATGCTCGAATCGTTTCTCGTGGTGATCGGTGTCTTGATCTCCGACCTGCTGCTCGCCTGGCTCGACCCGCGAATCCGCTTCGGCGGCGGGCAGAACCGCTGATGGCAACCGATTCGCGGCAGCCGGGCACGCCAAAAGGGCCTCAGTCGCCGCATGGCGATGCGGCGCTCGGCCAGTCGCCCGAAGATCCGTCGCTCAACCCACCCCATTGGGTCGATCCAGAGCCCTTCGAGGTCTACCGCGAGCCGCCGCTGACGCCAGCCCAGGAGCGCTTCTACACAGCCTCCCAGTGGCAATTGATGTGGTGGCGGTTCCAGCGGCACAAGATTGCCGTGGCCTCGCTCTGGATCTTGGCCTTGTGCTACCTCATCGTCGTCATCGCCGAGGTCGTCGCACCCTACAACCCGCAGAGCCGCGACCCGCAGCACATCTACGCGCCACCGCAGGCGCTCCATTTGTTCCATGAAGGCCGCTTCGTCGGGCCCTTCACCTATGGCTACAAGATGGAGCTCGACATGACGACGCTCCGGCGGGTCTACACGCCGGATCCCGCTGCCGTGCAGCCGTTGCGCTTCTTCTGCCGGGGCGATTCATACGTGTTTTGGGGGGTCGTGCCGGCCGACTTCCACCTGGTCTGCCCGGCCGAGGGCGGCACGCTCTTCATGCTGGGCACCGACCGGCTCGGCCGCGACATGCTCTCGCGCATCGTCTACGGAGCCCGTGTGTCGCTGACCGTCGGGCTGGTCGGCATCGCCATCAGCTTCGTCATGGGCATCGTTCTCGGCGGTGTCTCGGGCTACTATGGCGGTTGGATCGACACCGTCGTGCAGCGGGTGATCGAGGTCATCCGCAGCTTTCCGATGATCCCGCTCTGGCTGGCCTTGTCCGCGGCCCTGCCGCCGACCTGGCCGCCGCTGGCGGTCTATTTCGGCATCACCTTGATCCTCGGGCTGGTCGACTGGACCGGGCTGGCACGCGCCGTCCGCTCGAAGGTCCTGGCCTTGCGCGAGGAGGAGTTCGCCCAAGCCGCACGCCTCATGGGGGCGAAGCCGGGACGGATCATCGGCCGCCATCTGGTGCCGTCCTTCATGAGCCACCTGATCGCGTCCGCGACCCTCTCGATCCCGGGCATGATCCTGGGCGAGACCGCGCTCTCGTTTCTGGGGCTGGGTGTCCGGGCACCGATGGTCAGCTGGGGCGTGCTGTTGAACGACGCGCAGAACGTCAACGTCGTCGCTCTCTACCCCTGGCTGATGCTGCCGGTCGTGCCGGTGATCATCGTCGTCCTGGCCTTCAATTTCCTCGGCGACGGGCTGCGCGACGCGGCTGATCCCTACAGCTGAGAGCCGGGATCTCGAGCGACCGTTGGTTGCGCAAGCGCCGTTTCAACCGGGGCGCCTCGGCACCACAGTTTCACGTTCGGCTGCGTGCGCTCACAAGGCGGGAATGAAGATTTCCAGCGTGCCGGGTGCCGGCAGCGGCCGGAACTGGGTGAAATCCTGAACCGTCCACTGGTCGTCACCGTCGCTCGGTGGCTGCAGCACGTCGGCTAGCGCATCGGCCGAGTCACCGTCCTCAGGATAGAAATAGCGGATCCGTGGGGTCGCAATGGCGAACTCGACATCGCGCAGGACGACGAGCGGGAATTCGCCGGAATCGGACAGCTTTGCGTAAAGCTCGCCCGCCGCCTGCTCGGCGCCGTCCGGATAGAGAATGAACACGCGAAGGTCGGCAGCGGCGCTGGCCGGCGCGGCATCGGCGGGCTGTGGCGTGTCGCTTTGCGCCGTGCTGCTCGTGGTGGCCCCGATCCGGCCCCCGAGCGGGCCCACGCCAGGCTCCACGGCTTCCAGCTGCAGCAGCTCGCTCGGCGGGCCGGCGCCGGGCTCGGGCGCATTCTCTTGGCCGGCCGGCGCGGTCGTCTGCGCCACGATATCGGCTGAGGCCGTGGCTGCGGCGTCGGGAGGCGTTGCGTCAGCAAGCTGGTCGCTCGGCGGCCAGAGCTCGCGACTGAGCAGGAAACCGCCGGCGCCAACCAGCGCCAAGGCGAGCAGCAGGATCGGGATGCCGCGTCCTGCCGGTCGCGGCGCTGCCTTCGCCGGCTTCGCTGGCGTTGCCGTCGTGGCCGTCGCCACCGGCCGGAGCTTGCGTCCCGGAGCCTTGGCGGCCCCGCTCTCGCTCGTGGGCGCGGTCGCGGTCACCGGTGGTAGGGCATCGAGCGCGGCTCGACGGACCATGCGGGCGAGCTCGCTCTTGGCAGCTTCACGCTCGGCAGGCCCGACGGTATGGCTTGCTGCCGCAACGAGATGGCCGTTGGCGCGGAAGAGCCCCGAAACGAGTTGCTCAGCCGTCGCTCGATCACCGAGCGACCGTTCGCCGATCTCGAGAAGCTCGGCATAGATGGCCGCTGCCGCGGCGTCCTGGCTCGGACCGATGGCGCGAACCGTCCCCTGGCCGGAAGCGGCAAGGTTCGGCTGCCAGACGGTCCGTTCGCCCTGGTCGGTCGAGCCGTCGCTCAAAGTTTCCCCCTCTTGTCTTCTCTGGTCGAGCTGCTTGCGGCTCGACGCCGGACATCGGTGCGGCGCACGCGACGTAATCGCCTGCCACGGTCGCGCATACGACACTCCGAATTGATTATATAGTGTGATGTCGGTCGGTCGGCCTACCCCCAAATAGCGATGCCGGGCAAAAAGCAACGGTCGCCGCGGTACCCAGCTATGCGTTCGGCTCGGTGCTCGGGGGCTGTGGTTGCTGCAATGTAATGCAGTGAATGCCACCGCCGCCGTGCAACAACGCTGTGGCATCGAGCGAGATCAGCTGGCGCTCGGGGAAGGCGGCAGCAATCGTTCTCTGCGCCAGATCATCGGCGGCATCCTGGAACATCGGCACGATCACCGCTTCATTGCAGACATAAAAATTGATGTAGGTCATCGTCAGCAGCCGCCCATCGTCGCGCTGCTTCGGCTTGGGCATCGGCAGCAATCTGACGTCGAGGCTGCGGCCTTTCGCGTCGGTGGCGGCCTGCAGCACCTCGAGATTGCGCTCGAGGCCCGGTCGATCAGCGTCGCTCGCGGTCGCCGGGTCGATCGCGAGGACGGCGCCGGGGCTGGAGAAGCAAGCGAGATTGTCGACATGGCCCTTGGTCTCGTCATCGGCCAGGCTGCCATCCAGCCAGACGACCTGGTCGACGGCGATGAGCTCCGCCAGCTCGCGCTCGATCTTCGCCCGGTTCATCTCCGGATTGCGCTTGGGCTCGAGCACCGACGCCTCGCAGAGGAGGGCTGTTCCCTCACCATCGACATGGATGCCGCCGCCTTCGAGCACCAGCCCGCTGGAGAAGGCCTCGGCGCGGACATGATCCAGCATGCGGCGGGCCATGGCCGCATCCTCGGCATAGTCGCCGTAGACCTCGCCCCAGCCGTTGAAGGTCCAGGCGATGCCACCCAGCCTGCCGTCGCCGCTGACGAGGAAGGATGGTCCGGTATCCCTGATCCAGCTGTCATCCTGGGGGAGCGGCAGCACGGAGATGCCCTTGCCGCAATAGAGGGAGGCGTCGGCCGTCAGATCGGGACGCGCCAGTATGGTCACCGGCTCGAAGGCGGCGATCGCTTGGGCGACGCCGGCATAGGCCAGCTTGGCGTCCTCCAGGTGCTGGCCCCAAAGCTCGGTGCGGCACGGCCAGGCGAGCCAGGTTCGTCTGTGTGGCGCCCATTCGGCGGGCATGCGGAAGCCGGATTGTCGCGGTGTGGTCAAGGATTCCCCCCTGGATCTTTTGCCCGCCCGAGACCTTTGCCGAACACGAGCTTGCTGTATATGCATGTTTGACGCAATAGCCCACGCGATCGGCCAATACTCCGAGGAGGAAACTGCCCCGATGTCGAGCGAAATCGAGCGGCGTCTTGCCGAGCTTGGCCTGAGCCTGCCTGTCGCGGCGGCGCCAGCCGCCAACTACGTCCCTTGGACGATCAGTGGCTCGATGCTGTTCGTGGCCGGCCAATTGCCGTTCAGCGAAGGCAAGCTGGAGCACAAGGGCCGGGTGGCTGAGGAGATCGCGATCGACGCCGCGAAGCACGCTGCGATGCTCTGCGGCCTCAACATCCTGGCCCAGGCCAAGGCGGCGTTGGGCGGCGACCTGGGGCGAATCGTGCGCTGCCTCAAGCTCGGCGGCTTCGTCAATGCTGCAGCGGGGTTCGGCGACCATCCGCAGGTGATCAACGGCGCCTCCGACCTCATGGTCGCCGTCCTGGGTGATGCGGGTCGCCACGCCCGTTTCGCGGTCGGGGCCAGCAGCTTGCCCATGAACGTGGTGGTCGAGATCGATGCCATCTTCGAGATCAGCTGAGCACCGCCGCCGGTGACGCGCACGACAGCCGAAACATCGACCAAGAGCAGCGACGGCGACGATCCCCCAGCTTCCGGCAAGCCGCTCGAAGCAACGCTCACCGGTCCCATCGCCGGACTGAACGCGGCAGCGTGGGACGGGCTCTGCCCGGACGACAACCCGTTCGTCCGCCACGCCTTCCTGGCAGCGCTCGAGGACTCGGGCTCGGCGGCGGCCGAGAGCGGCTGGCAGCCGCTGCATCTGCTGATTGGCGATCCGTCGTCGCCGCTCGCCGCCGCACCGCTCTACGTCAAGTCGCATTCCTACGGCGAGTACGTGTTCGATCACGGCTGGGCCAACGCCTATGAGCGTGCGGGCGGTGCCTATTATCCCAAGTTGCTGGTAGGCGTGCCGTTCACACCGGTCCCTGGCCCCAGGCTCTTAGGCCGGGACGAGGTGGGCAAGCGGGCCTTGGCGGAAGCGCTGCTCGCCGTGGCCGAGCGCCTCGATCTGTCATCGGTGCACGTCAACTTCATCGACGAGGACGACAGCCGTCTCCTCGAGGACGCTGGCTTCATGCGCCGCGAGGGCGTGCAGTTTCACTGGCACAACCGCGGCTATGGCGACTTCCAGGACTTTCTTGCGGCCATGCGCTCGAGCAAGCGCAAATCGGTGAAGAAAGAGCGTGGCGAGGTGCAAAAGGCGGGCCTGGAGATCAGGACGCTGAGCGGCAGCGAGATCACTGTCGGTGACCTCGAGGCTTTCTATCCCTTCTACCGCGCCACGGTCGACAAGCGCTGGGGCAATGCCTACCTCACCCGCGATTTCTTCGTGCGGCTCGCGACCACCTTCGCCGATCGCATCGTCTTGGTCACGGTTCGCTCAGAGGGCGTGCTGGTCGCAGCAGCACTCAACCTGAAGAGCGGCGATACGCTCTATGGCCGCCTCTGGGGCTGTCGCAGCGAGTTCGATTTCCTGCATTTCGAGGCCTGCTACTACCGCGCCATCGAGTATGCGATCGAGAACGGGATGGCGCGTGTCGAAGCCGGTGCGCAGGGCATGCACAAGCTGCAGCGAGGCTACGAGCCGGTGCTGACCCGAAGCGCGCACTATATCCGTGATCCGGGATTGCGAGAGCCGGTGCGCCGCTTTCTCCAGCAAGAGAAGCGCAGCATGGCGCACGAGCTGCGCGAGCTGCGCGACCTCCTGCCGTTCCACCGCGAGCATCAGGATTGACGCTGTCTCGATAGCAAAGCGGACCGGCGCTCGATGCATGCCGGTCCGCTCGATGGTCGTCGAAGATCGCTCGCCTCGGCGCCCGCTCGGTAGAGCGTGCGTCGCCGAGGTCCAGGTCTAGTTCAACGTCGTTGCGTGGCCGCTGGTCTCCAGGTCGCCATCATCCTGCAATCGTTCGATCTCTTCCTTCAGGCGCAGCTTTTCCCGCTTGAGCTTGATGAGCATCGTGCTGTCCGGGAGAGGCCGGTGCTGCTCCTCATCGATCTGTCGCTCGAGACGGGCGTGCTTGGAACGAAGGCTATCGACATGCTCATGCAGTGACATGATTTGGAAACCCTCCCTTGGTAGCCATTGGGGATGACAGTTTAGAGACGACGTGCCCTGCCGTTCAAGAGAAATCCGTTGCGTGCTCGGGCGATCCGTGTATTTTCCAACGTTTTTTTCGTCAACCGCTTATCAACCAAGAGTTTTTTTGCCCTGATCCCGACTCTCGTGTTTCTCGGCGGCTAGCCTGCATCGGTAGTTGGCGGTCAGACCAGCATGGCGAGCTGCTGCACATCGCTGCTCGTCGCCGGGACGTCAGGGTAGAGGACCAGCAGATTGTCGAGAAAGAGCGCGGCATCGGCGGCGGCTCGGGCTGACGCTGCCTGCGCGACGAGCCTTTCGAGCTGCAGTTGCTCGAGCCGCTCCAGCTCCAGCTCCACAGCCAGGAGCGTGCGCCGCTGCCGGGCGACGCGCGGCGCCAGCCATGGCTCTGCCGCGTCAGGGTCGAGGGCTCGCCGGGCCGCCCGCAACGGCCGCATGATCGCTGCCTGGTGGTGCTCGCTGACGCTTTGCAGCTGCTGGGCCAGCGCCGGCTCGATGCGTCGGCCGGTGCTGGCCAACCAAGCGGCGAGCAGGACCAGATTGACGTCGAGACCGTGTTCGTCCTGGAGAGCGAGGCATGCCTCCTTCGCCCCGGGGCCGGCATAGAAACCGAGCGAGAAATCCCAAAAAGGCGAGGGCGGCCACGCGGGATCGTCGTCGCTCATGGCGCGATTGGAGATGGAAAGCGATAGGCGGCAGCGCCGATGAGGCCGCTCCTGGGATTGGTCACCAGCCAGCAGGGGATCTCGGCGAGAAAGGCTCCGAGCCGGCCCTTCGCCTCGAACCGCTCGCGAAACCGTGCATGGTCGAAGAACGCGCCGAGCTTGCCGCAGAGGCCGCCGCAGATGAAGACGCCGCCCTTGGCACCGAAGCTGAGCGCCAGGTCGCCGGCAGCGCCGCCCATGATGCCGCTGAAGACGTGCAGCGCATCGATCGCCACCTCGCTGCTGCCGTCGGCAGCGGCCGCGGTGACCGATTCGGGCGTGTCGCCGGCAAAGGGACGGGACGAGATCACGCCCATCGCCCGGGTCAACAGGACCAAGCCCGGACCCGACAGCAGGCGCTCGTTGGAGACATGGCCGAACTGCGCCTGCAGCAACCGGAGCACCTCGATTTCGAGGGCGTCATGCGGCGCAAACGAGACATGGCCGGCTTCGCTCGCGACAACCAGCGGACCCTCTGGCGTTGTCACGAGTCCTGCAGCGCCGAGCCCGGTGCCCGGTCCGATCGCGACGATCGGCCATCCAGGGCGCGGCACGCCGCCGCCGATGGCAATCCGGTCGTCGTCGCCGAGATGTGGCAAGGCTCCCGCTTGCGCCGCGAAATCGTTGATGACGGCCAGACGCTCGACACCGAGCGTGGCCGCAAGGCCCTCGCGCGTGAACGTCCAGGGGCTGTTGGTGAAGCGGATCACCTCGGCATCGACCGGCGTTGCGACCGCGATGACCGCTTCGTCCACCGCTGGCGGCGCATCTTTGTGCAATGCCAGGTAGGCGCGTGCCGCCGCCGCCAGATCCGCATGCGCGCCAACCGGCAAATGGCGCTCGAGCACCAGCTCCGACAGCCCGCCGCCGCCGCTCGCGCTGAGCGCAAAGCGCGCATTGGTGCCACCGATGTCGGCGATCAGTCTGGCCATCGTTCCGTCCTCTTCGCTCTGGTCGCGCCCAGGGTGGCGAGCCGGGCGGGCCGGCGTCAAGCACACTCATGCGCACCGGCGGCAGCGACGAAGCGGCTGCACCGCGGCAGCAAACATGATAGAGCAGCGTTTGCCGTTCCGGTTCGGAGAACACTCGTTCTTGCCGTTGTGGCCGGTAGCGTCAGGCGGTAGCGAGCCGCGACCGTATGCTGTCTCAAGGTCGAACATGAAGAATCGCGGTGATCACCTGACTTTCGATACCCAGCTCGCGAGCATGCGGGCCGCCCATCGCGCGCTCGATGAGCGGCTTCAGCAAATGCAGGCCGACGGGTTTCCCGACCAGGTGGCGCTGCAGCGGCTCAAGCGGCAAAAGCTGATCTTGAAGGATCGCATCTCGCAGCTCGAGCACGACCGCCTGCCCGACATTATCGCCTGAGGCAGGACGAGCGGCGCTGTCATTCAGCTAGGCTCTTTGCCTTCCGACATAGGTCACGTGGCCCATCTTGCGGCCCGGCTTCGTCTCGCGCTTGCCGTAGAGATGCAGATGCGCATCCGGCGTTGCCAGGAGCTCGGGCCAGCTATCGATGTCGGCGCCCAGCAGGTTGCGCATCAACGCGGGTGCCAGCGGCTGCGGATCACCGAGCGGCAAATCGCAGATGGCACGGACCAGTTGCTCGAACTGACTGACGCCACCCGCGTCAATGCTCCAATGGCCGGAATTGTGCGGTCGCGGCGCCAGCTCGTTGACCATGAGCGTGCCGTCGCAGCTCAGGAACATCTCGACCGCGAGCAGCCCTTCCAGCCCGATCGCCTGGGCGATCCGCTCGGCAATCGCCGTGGCTGCCGTGGCGATATCGGCCGGGATCTCGGCAGGCGCTGTCGTCTCGACCAGGATTTGTTGCGCGTGGCGGTTCTCGACCGCCGGGAAGCTGCGGATCTCGCCATTGGGGCGGCGCGCCGTGATGACCGACAGCTCGCGCTCGAAGGCGACGAAGCCCTCGAGAATGGCCGGTGCACCGCTCAGAGCCGCCAACGCCTCGGCGGGTGAGGTGCCAGCGTCGATGAGCACCTGGCCTTTGCCGTCATAGCCGAGCCGTCGGGTCTTGAGGATGGCTCGTGGGCCGATCGACCGCAGCGCCGTCTCGAGCGACGGCAAGTCGGCGATGTCGCGAAAGGGTGCGGTGGCGATGCCAAGCGCTGCCACGAAGGTCTTCTCGCGCAAGCGGTCCTGGGTGATCTCCAGGACTGCACCCCCCGGCCTTGCCGGCCGCCGCTCCGCGGCCAGCTCGACCGCGGTGACCGGGACGTTCTCCCACTCGAGCGTCACGACGTCGACGAGGTCGAGAAACGAGCGCAGCGCGTCGGGTTCGGCATAGTCCGCTCGAATGTGTCGCCAGGCGACATCGGCTGCCGGCGGGTCGGCCTCGGGTGCCAGGATGACCGAGCGATAGCCGAGGGCTGCGGCTGCCATGGCCGTCATGCGGCCGAGCTGGCCGCCGCCGAGAATGCCGATCGTGCCGCCTGGAGGGATCGTCACCGCTGGCCGCCGGCAGGCGCCGCGGCGTCGTCGGGATGGTCGCCGACCGCCGCCGTCCGTGCTGCTCGCCAGTCGTCCAGCCGCGCCGCGAGTGCCGGATCGTCGAGCGCCAGGATGGCGGCTGCCATCAGCCCGGCATTGGTGGCACCGGCGGTGCCGATCGCGAGCGTGCCCACCGGCACGCCGGCCGGCATCTGGACGATCGAGAGGAGGCTGTCGAGGCCGGAGAGTGCCCGGCTCTCGACCGGCACACCGAGCACTGGCAGTGGGGTCAGTGCGGCGATCATGCCCGGGAGATGTGCCGCACCGCCGGCACCGGCGATGACGACGCGAAAGCCTGCCTCGCGCGCGCCGCGGGCGAAGGCGAACAAGCGCTCCGGCGTGCGGTGGGCGGAGACGATGCGCGTCTCATGGCCCACGGCGAGGTCAGCGAGAACGCCTGCTGCGGCTTGCATGGTCGGCCAGTCGGATTGGCTGCCCATGACGACCGCGACTGGGGCCGAGGCTTGGCTTGGCATGACGCGTTTAGAGCCTGTTTGAGGAGCTTTCACGATGTTTCATGAGCTTGGCAGTGAGCAGATGCGAGGAGTTGGTCGGTCGTCGATGCTGGAGCATCGTCGGTCGACCAACGACGAAGCAGGTGCTCGCTGTGGGACTGCAGGGTGCTGCCAAGCTCACCTCCGGTCTACTTGCGATCGGCTCCGGCCTTGTCGCCGAGCTTGCCCGATGCCCCGGCATCGGGCTGCGCTCGGCTTCGCGCCGGCGGTCGATCGCAAGCCGATGAAACACCGTGAAAACTCCTCAAACAGGCTCTCAGCTCGATCAGGGGTCTTCGGGCGGATGCGGCTTGGTGCTCACGGATGGCACTGACGCCTGAATGGTCTTGCCCAACAGCTCACCCGTGGCCGCCAATGCCGCAGCTTCGTTCTCTGCCTTGATCTGCAAGAACACCTCTTCGCGCAGAACGGTGGCATCGGCCGGAAAGGTGAAGCCGAGCTTGACCGATTTGCCCTTCAGCTCGATCACGCGGACCTCGATGGCGTTGTTGATGATCACGGCCTCGCCAGACCGCCGTGTCAGATAGAGCATGTCCGCCTCCAGCTATCGTCAGGCGCTGCTCCAGACGAGGTATCAGACCCGCCGCGGCTTGCCTAGCGCTCTGCCACCGCAGGCCTGGCGCTCTGCCGCCGCGGCAAAACAGCCCCGATGCACGTGGAAGTGCTGCTCAGCGCTCGCGGAGCGCCTCGTCGCGGGCCTTGAGAATCGGCTTCATCAGGTAGTCGAGAACGCTCTTCTCGCCGGTGATCACATCGATCTGCGCGGTCATGCCCGGGATGATCTCGAGCGGTTTGTCCGGCGTTCCGAGCGACGTCTCGTCGGTGCGCACGCGAACCCGGTAGAAGCTCTCGCCGCGCTCGTCGGTGATCGTATCGGCGCTGATCTGCTCGACGCGACCTTCGAGCCCGCCGAAGATCGAGAAATCGTAGGCCGTGATCTTGACCATCGCCGGCAGATCGGGACGGAGAAAGGCGATATCCGCCGGGCGCACCCGCGCCTCGACGAGCAGCGTGTCGTCGAGCGGCGTGATCTCGACGATCGGATCGCCCGGCTGGATGACGCCGCCGATGGTGTTGAACTTGAGCTCCTTGATGGTGCCGCGAACGGGCGAGCGGACCTCGGTGCGGCTCACCCGGTCCTGGCCGGCGGCGATCACCTCGGTGATGCCGTTGAGCTCGCTCTGCAGCGCGCTCATCTCGCGAAACGCCTCGCTGCGGAACCGGCTGCGGGCGTTGTCGACCCTGTCCTGCGTCTCCGCCACGGCCGCCTCGACGCGCGGGATCGCCAGGCGCGTCTGATCGAGCTCGCCCGAGAGATCGTTGACCTGGCGCTGCAGTTGCAGGAGCTCGGACTGGCTGACGACACGGCGCTCCGCCAGTGGTGCTACGATGGCCAGCTCCCCACGCGCCAGACGCAAGGACTCGGTGTATTGCTCCTGGCGTTGCTTGAGCTCGATGAGCTCATGCTCGCGTTGCTCCTTCTGGCGCTCGAGGATGTCGATCTCGTCGCCGAGCGCCTCCTGCCGCGACTGGAAGAGGCTGGTCTCCGCCGCGACGATAGCCGGCGCTGAGACCTGCACCTCGGGCGGGAAGTCCGGCTCCCGGCCTGACACCTCGGCGTCGAGCCTGGCGAGAGCGGCCTGGAGCGCGAAGTAGCGCGAGCGGCGCTCGCGAAAATCCGAGGCGGCGCGGACGTTGTCGATCCGCATGAGAACATCGCCTTGCTCGACGATCTGGCTCTCTCGAACAAGGATCGCCGCCACGATGCCGCCTTCGAGATTCTGCACGATCTGGGTTTGCTGCGAAGGGATCACGCGGCCTTCGCCGCGCGTGACCTCCTCGAGCGTCGCCCAGTTCGCCCAGGCGAAGAACGTGACGAAGAACGCGATGATGGTGAAGAGGAAGAGGTGGGTCAGGAACTTGGGCCGCAGGTCCTCGACCGTGTAGCCGCCGGCCGCAGCGGCAGCTTCCAGTGAGCTGCGGCCCGGCACTGCGAGCGCGTTCTGGCTGGCCCCTTGCATCTCAGCCGCCTCCCTTGATCTGGCCAGCGGCCAAGGCCTTGAGAACGGCGTCACGCGGCCCGTCCGCGACGACCCGGCCGCCATCCATGACGATCAGTCGATCGACCATGGCGAGCAGCGAGGCGCGGTGGGTGACGAGCAGCAGGGTCCGATTGCCCAGCTCCTCGGCGAGCCGCGCCTTGATGCGGTTCTCCGCGCCATTGTCCATCGCACTGGTCGGCTCGTCCAGGACGACGATCGGCGGGTCGAGCAGCAACGCCCGGGCAATCGCAATGGCTTGCCGCTGGCCACCGGACAGCAGCTCGCCACGCTCGCCCACCGGCATGTCGTAGCCCATTGGATGGCGGTTGACGAAGTCGTCGACGCCGCTGATCTCGGCCGCCCGCAAGACGGCCGCGTCATCGGCGAAATTCGCGCCGATGCTGATGTTCTCGCGCACGCTGCCCTGCAACAGAAAGACATCCTGCGGCACGCAGCCGATATTGCGACGAAGATCGGCTGGATCGAGCTGGCGGATGTCGGTCCCGTCGATCAGGACAGCACCCTTCTCCGGCTCATAGAGGCCGAGCACCAGCTTCTCGATCGTCGTCTTGCCGGAGCCGATGCGGCCGATCAGCGCCACGCGCTCACCCGCCTTGATCTTGAACGACACGTCGGTGAGGGCCGGCATCTTCTGGCCTGGATAGGTCAAGGTCACGTTCTTGAACTCGATGCTGCCGGCGAGTTGCGGCCGGCTGAGATAGCGCACCTCGTCGGACCGCTCCTTCGGCATCGCCATGACGCGATTGAGCGTATCGTAGGCCATTTTGGCCTGGTGGTAGCGGGTCAGGAGGCCTGCGACCTGACCGAGCGGTGCCATGGCACGGCCGGCGATGATCGTGCACGCGACGAGCGCGCCGACGGTCATCAGGCCCTCGCTGATGCGGTAGACGCCGACGACGACCACGCCGATGGTGACGAGCTGCGTGGTGAAGGCGGCGAAATTGACCGTGATCGCCGAGAGAAAGCGCGAGCGGTTGCCGCTCTCGGCGGTGGCGCCGACGAAGCGCTCCCAGCCGCTCTGCAGCTTGCTCTCGCCGCCGACGCTCTTGATCGTCTCGAGCCCGTTGATCGCCTCGATCAGGATGCCGTGCTTGGCGGCGGCCTCCTTGAAGGCCCGACGCACGACCCGGTTCAAGGGGATCTGCATCAACAGGCCGATGGTGATGACGACGGGCAGGGCGATCAGTGGCACGAATGCGACGGGCCCGCCGAGCACCCAGATGATGGCGATGAAGAAGAAGACGAAGGGCAGGTCGACCAGGGTCGTGACGGTGGCCGAGGTGAAGAAATCGCGCAGGCTCTCGAATTCACGCAGATGGTTGGCGAAAGCGCCAGCCGACGCCGGCCTCGCCGCCATCTTGATGCCGAGCACGTGCTCGAAGATGCGGCTGGCGAGGCGAATGTCCGCAATGCGCCCCGCGATGTCGATGAAGTAGCCACGCAGCGTCTTCAGCAGGAAGTCGAAGGCGAAGATCGTGAAGGCGCCGATCGCGAGCACCCAGAGCGTGTGGATCGCGTTGTTCGGCACAACGCGGTCGTAGACGTTCATGACGAAGAGTGGCGACGCCAGGGCGAAGGCGTTGATCAGCACGGCGGCGATCAGCACCTCGGAATAGGTCGGCCACTGCCTGAGCAGCGTCGACCAGAACCAATGCCCCTTGCGCTCCTGGGCGATCGGTCGGTCACGCTGCTCGTAGCCGATCTCCGGGCGTGCGAAGAGCGCGTGGCCGTCATAGCGCCGCTCAATCTCGACGCGCTCGACGGTGACGGCGCCCCGGCCGGTCTCGGGCACGACGACCTGCAGGCTGCCGGACTCGCGGCCGACGAGGATGACGCACTGGCGATCCTTGAGGAACAGGATGCAGGGCATGGCCAGCTCGTCGATCTGCGCCAGCGGCCGGCGAACCAGCTTGGCGCTGAGGCCGGCGCGCTCGAGTGCGCGAGGTGCCAGCGGCGGGACCATCAAGCCGTCGGGCAACGGCAAGCCGGCGGCGAGTGCTTGTGCCGAGGTCGGGCGCCCGTGCAGCTGGGTGAGCACCTCGAGCGCCCGCAGCAGAGGATCGTCGTGGGTCTGTGCGCTCTCGCGGAGCTGCCAGGCCTCAGCCGGCGGCTCGGCTGCTGCGGCAGCCTCGGCTGGCGGCGCGCTCGACGACGAGGGCAGCTCGGTGTCGCCGGTCGCATCCTGTATCAGCATGTGCTCACCTGCGGTTTTGCGCAGCAACGCGCCGCTGTCGCTCATCGAGCTCTCCAGTTGCCAATCGCGGCCGCAGACCGCCTAACGCCAAGCTATGCAAGCGCGATGCGCATGCCATTTGCAAGGCCGCACGCGATCGTGCCGTGCGACGACGAGCATGCCGAGAAGCTGGGCATCCGAAAACCCAACTTAAAGGCGAACTCTTTGACCTCACGGTTGTATAGTAGCCATAAAGCGTCGCCTGGTGCCAAGGTTTCTTGGCAGCTGCCGCGGAGCGCTCCGACAGGCCGCGCAAAAAAACAACACATGGTGTCGGGCTAGTGGCGCAGCACCTGGATAGGCGTTGACGCTCATAGGGCGAGGCGATACCACAGCGAGGCTAAGACGAGATCACGCTCCGACTTTCAATGTCGCGCTAGAGTAGCGGAAGGGCCCATGACACACAAAATCGGTTCTGGTCGTTGGCGGCGTTGGAGCCTCGCCCTGCTCGCTTCCGTTTCGGTGGTCGTTCTCGCCGAAAATGCTGCCGCGCAGTCATTGCAGGGGACGGTCCAGGGCGCGCTCGAGTCAAACCCTGAGATCGATATCGTCAAGACCAACCGCAAGGCGATTGACCAGGAGTTGCGTCAGGCTCGGGCGGGCTACCTGCCGAGCGTGGACCTGCGTGGTGGCCTCGGGCCGGAATGGACCGACAACACCAACACCCGGTCGCGAACGGGTGGCAGTGATTGGCAGTTTCGCACCGAGTCGCAGCTGACGCTGTCGCAGATGCTCTTCGACGGCTTCGAGACGCAAAGTGAGGTGGCGCGCCAAAAGGCGCGGATCGACAGCGCGTCGTATCGCGTCGAGGAAGCGGCCGAGTTCACGGCTCTCAACGCGATCGAGTCGCATCTCGACATCCTGCGCAATCAGGAGATCGTCCGCTTCAACGAGCTGAACATCGCCCAGCACGAGCGCATTCTAGGCCAGGTGCGCGATCTCGAATCGGCAGGTCGAGGCGACATTGCCGACGTTCTGCAAACCGAGTCGCGCCTGGCGCGGGCGTTCGACACCCTGGCGGTATCGCGTGGCGCGCTCGCGGACGCGATCGCCGGTTACCAGCGTGTGGTCGGTGCCCGCCCAGGAGAGCTCGAGGACGTGGAGGCGCCGGTCGCGGCGTTGCCGCCGTCAGCCGAGGATGCGGCCAATCTGGCGTCGGTCAACAGCCCGACGGTGCAGATCGCAGCAGCCGATATCGACGTCGCCTCAGCGGAGTACACAGGCTCGCGCGCCGGATTCTATCCGCGTCTCGACGTCGAGGTCGGCGGTGGGCTGAATCGCAACATCGACGGCAATGACGGTCGCGACAACGACTTCCGCGGTCTCGTCGTGATGAGCTACAATCTGTACCGCGGTGGCGCCGATATCGCGCAGGAGCGCGAGGCTTTCCATCGGGCCAACGAGGCGCGTGCCTCGTTGCGCAACAACCGCCTGCTGGCCGAGCAGGAGGCGCGCGTCTCCTACAATGCGCTCGAGACGTCGCGGGCACGGACCGACGCCCTGACGGCCAAGGCCGAAGCGCAGCGGCGAACCAGGGATGCCTATGCCCAGCAATTCGAGGTCGGCCAGCGTGAGCTTCTCGATCTGCTCGATGCCGAGAACGAGCTGTTCCTCAATCGCGTCGAGCTGACAACGGCCGTCTACACCGAGCGGTTTGCAACCTATCGGGTGCTGGCGGTCGTGGGTGATCTGCTGAACACGCTCGAGGTCGTGCCACCGCGTGAGGCGATCTCCGTGTTGCGCACGGTGGATGACGTCCAGACGCCGGATGCGATCGAGGAAAAGGCTCTGCCTGTCTATGATCCGCGGTCGGAGCCGCGACCGGTCGAAGGCGTGGAGAGTGGTGAGCCGCCGACCGATGCTCTCGACATGGCGCCATTGATCAACGACCCGCCGCCACTCGCTCCAGCGGCCGGTGCTGCTTTGCCGGTGGAGCCCGCTGCGGGCATGGCGGATGTCGCTGCTGCAGCGCCGATCATTTCCGCCCTCGACGCAGCAGAGCCGTCGACGGTGGAGATGACGTCGAGTGAGTCGCTGGCGAGTGCTGCGCCGTCGAGCCGGACGGCCGTGCGACCGGTGCGCGAGCGCCGCTCCTCTGGTTCGGCTGAGCAGCCTGAATACGACACTGTCGGCGAGTTCTTCGGCGCGCTGTTCGGCGATTCCAACCGTTCGGAGTGACACGTCCCGGTCATCGGGCGGCTGCGATACCGGACGTTGGCATCGCCGGTGGTTTGGACATCCTTGCTGACACGCGATTTAGCGGATGTTAACTCTCGCATGCTAGCAGAGTCCCATTCGCTTGCTGTAACAAGGGGGCCGCCAGCTCTGGATCGTGCTGGTGGCTGACGGTGTCACCACCTGCCGGTTGCCACCCTTAGTGGGACGGACATGAAGCAGCGTCCAGTTGTGCTCTGTATTCTCGACGGGTGGGGCTATCGCGCCGAGCGTGCCGACAATGCGGTGGCGCTGGCGGATACGCCGGTATTCGACCATTGGTTCGCGGCAGCACCACACTGCTTTCTGCGCACCGATGGCGCCGAGGTCGGCCTGCCCGATGGGCAGTTCGGCAATTCCGAGGTTGGTCACATGAATCTCGGCGGTGGCCGGATCATGCTCCAGGAGCTGCCCCGGATCTATCGCGCCATTGAGCAGAACGAGGTTCGAGACTACCCGGCCTTTCAGGAGCTGATCCGGAGCACCAAAGCATCCGGCGGTCGGGTGCATTTGATGGGCCTTCTGTCGCCAGGCGGTGTTCATTCGCATGAGCGGCACATCATCGCTCTTGCCGGATTGCTGTCCGAGGCAGGGCTCGCCGTTAGGCTCCATGCTTTTCTCGATGGACGCGACACGCCGCCACGATCGGCCCGCGCATCGCTGGAGCGGATGTCAGCAGCACTCGATGGCTTGCCGGATTGCTCGATCGCCACGGTGAGCGGTCGGTACTATGCCATGGATCGCGACAATCGTTGGGAGCGGACGTCGCTGGCCTTCGACGCCATCGTGCGCGGCGTCAATGCCAGCAAGGTCGAGCGAGCCGCCGATGCCTTTGCGGCGCTCGACCAGGCTTACGCTGCCGATCTCGGCGACGAGTTCGTGTTGCCGACGGTGATTGGCGATTACAGCGGCACTGCTGATGGTGATGGCCTGCTATGCGCCAATTTTCGCGCCGATCGCGTTCGACAGCTGATGCGGGCCTTGGTGCTGGACGATTTTGCTGGCTTTGAGCGTGTCGGGCGACCTGCGTTCGCTGCGGCAGCGGGCATGACGCGCTACGCCAGCGACCTGGATGACAGTCTGCTCGTCCTGTTTCCGCCGCAGAAGGCTGACGATTTGATGGGCGAGGTCGTCTCGCGTGCCGGCATGCGCCAGTTGCGCATGGCCGAGACCGAGAAGTACCCGCACGTGACCTTTTTCTTCAACGGCGGTGAGGAAAAAGTGTTCGACGGCGAGGAGAGGGTGATGGTTCCTTCTCCCAAGGTCGCGACCTATGACCTCCAGCCGGAGATGTCGGCGCCCGAGCTTGGCGGACGTTGCGTCGATGCCGTTCGCGAGGGCCGCTTCGATTTCATTCTCATCAATTTCGCCAACCCGGACATGGTCGGGCACACCGGTGTCGAGGCTGCGGCGATCAAGGCCGTAGCGACCGTCGATGCCTGCCTCGGCCGTTTGATCGACGCTGTCACGGACGCTGGCGGGGCCATGCTGGTCACCGCCGATCATGGGAACTGCGAGTTGATGCGGGACCCCAAGACCGGCGGTCCGCACACCGCCCACACCACCAATCTGGTGCCGTGCTTCCTGGTCGGCGCTGCACCCGGTGCGCACCTGCGCGACGGTCGACTGGCCGATGTGGCCCCGACGCTCCTGGCGCTGCTGGGCGTGGCACAGCCCAAAGCGATGACCGGCACCAGCCTGATCGCGCAAAGTGATGCGTGAGCGGCTGGTGCTTGGGCCGCGTCATTGGTGCTCCTACGCTGCCGTTCTCCTGGTTCTCCCGATTGTGCTTGGCTTGCTGGGCGTCGTTGCATCCGGATCGGCAAGTGCTGGGATCCTGCTCGAGCCGGCTGACGAGGCGGCGGCCGATCTCGCCGAGCTTGCCGGGCTGCAGCAGAGCGAATGGTCTGAGGAGCGCGCGCGGTCGATTGCCCGGCAAGCTGACTTGGTCGGCGAATCTCAGCGGATCGGTGCCGCGATTGCGGCGAACGAGCAGAGCCTGCGCGGCCTCGTCGTGTCGTTTGCCGAAATCGATGAGGCACAGGCTGCGCTCGAGCGTCGCCAAGCTGAAGAGGCGGCCGAGCTGGCCGTTCGTCGCCAGCGCCTCGAGGCGCTCCTGGCGGAGATCGTGCAGCTATCGCGCGACGTTGCCGCCGAGCCGCGCCGCCTGGCACAACTCCGGGCCTTGGCGGGATCGCTCTCCGAGCCTTTTGACAAGGCGGAAGCTGCGCTCGCCCGGACGGCCAATGAGCGCCGCGAGCTCGAGGCGCGGGCAATGGACTTGCGACAGGAGAGCCTTGCGGCGCGCCGCGCCCGCGTCACGCTTCATGCCCGTCTCGAGCGCCTGCGTGGGTTGATCGAGTCCAACCGGCAGGCAGCCACAGCGATCGTGGCACGCGCGTCGGCCGCTGAGCGAATGGCCGACCTGCTGCGTTCGCGCGCTGGGCTGGCGCAAGACGGGCGAGCGGTCGCTACTGTGCGCCTGATGGAAAACGCCGTGACGTCTCGTGCGTCACGTGGCGAGCAGACACAGTCGCGGATGATTGGTCGCGACGTGCTGACGGCGCGAGCGCGCTCGAGTGGGCCGATCGTCCGAGCTGCTGCGCAAGTGGGTGTTCCTGGTGCAATGGTCCTGGCGATGCCCGAGGGGCAGGTTGCTCCGGTAAGCGGTGCCGTTCTCGACCGTTTCGGCGAGAGCCAGAAACCGCCCTTCGACCGTGGCGTGACGATCGTGGTCGATGATCGCCGCCTCGTTCGGGCGCCACGTGATGGTCGGGTGGTGTTCGCTCGCGCCTATGCCGGATTCGGTCTGCTCTTGATCATTGATCACGGCAACGAATATCATAGTCTGCTGTCCGGTCTGTCGCACTTTGTCGTGCAAGAGGGGTGGACGGTGCGAGCGGGCGAGATGGTTGGCACGCTCGAACCTGGAACCGAGGGGATCGGCCGTCTGTATCTCGAGCTCAGACGCCATGGAATCCCCATAGACCCGTTGGTTTGGTATGCGGCGGGACAAGACAAGGTGCGTAGTTGATGAGAAGCGTGGCAACTCGGTGCGGTGCGGCGGCATTATCGGTGGTCTTGATTACCGGCTGTGTCATGTCGCCACCGCCGGCGCAGGCACAGTCCGCGTCGGGCGATACCATTCGCCATCTCAAGCTCTTCGGTGATGTGTTCGAGCGAGTCCGCAACGAATATGTCGAGGACGTCAGCGAGGAAGAGCTGGTCGAAGCGGCGATCAACGGCATGCTCACGGCCCTCGATCCGCATAGCGGCTATCTCGATCCCGATCGCTATCGAGACATGCAGGTGCAGACCAGGGGCGAGTTCGGCGGTCTCGGCATCGAGGTCACGATGGAGAACGGCCTCGTCAAGGTCGTCTCGCCGATCGACGACACGCCGGCTTATCGGGCAGGGATCGAGGCTGGTGACCTGATCACGCATATCGATGGCGAGCCTGTCATGGGATTGACGCTCGGCGAGGCCGTCGAGCGCATGCGCGGCCCGGTCGATAGCGAGATCGAGTTGCGTGTGATGCGCGAAGCGAGCGAGGAGCCGCTCGAGATCAGCCTCGCCCGAGCGATCATCAAGATTTCGCCTGTCCGCGCCCGGGTCGAGGATGATATCGGCTACATTCGGTTGACGACCTTCAACGAGCAGACCAATGCGGTGATGCGCGAGGAAGTCGCCAAGCTGCGTGATGAAATGGGCGATCAGTTTCGCGGACTCGTCCTCGATATGCGGAACAATCCCGGCGGCTTGCTCGATCAGGCCGTGGCCGTCGCCGACGCCTTTCTCGAGCAGGGCGAGATCGTCTCGACACGCGGCCGGCGGGCGCAGAGCGTTCAGCGGTTCAATGCCCGGTCCGGCGACATCATCGACGGCATGCCGATGGTCGTCTTGATCAATGGCGGTTCGGCATCGGCCTCGGAAATCGTCGCCGGCGCGCTGCAGGATCATCGGCGTGGCATTGTCATGGGCACGCCCTCGTTCGGCAAGGGATCGGTCCAGACGATCATGCCGATCTCGGGGCAGGGCGCCATCCGCTTGACCACGGCTCGCTACTACACGCCGGCCGGCACCTCGATCCAGGCGAAGGGGATCACGCCCGACATCGAGGTTCATCAGGCGAGCGTCGAGCTGCTCGACGACGAGGCGGGCCGACGTGAGGCGGACCTTCGAGGTCGGTTGGACGCGGACACGCCGTTGGATCCAGAGGTCGCCGATGATGAGGACAGCGAGACCTTGGATAGCACAGACTATCAGTTGGCGCGGGCGATCGACTTGTTGCGCGGCATCGCCTTGTTCGAGGCCCGCACGACGACGCGTGGTTGAGCCCGGCATCAATGACGGTGGCACCTGCGCGTCGACCTGCCGAACACTCGCGTGCCGTCGTATCTGTCGGAGACACGCGGCGGGGCGAGGTGCAACTGGCAGGCGGCAGCAGCATCCGGGTGCCAACACTCGGCGTCGCTTGGGTGGTCGAGCGTCCAGCTCGCAATGGTGGAGTCCTCTCGCTTGCCGCTGATGCCAGCCGTGTGCGCAGGTTCGCTGTCCAAATGGTCGATTGTTCTCGATGCGGTATCGGTTGGTAGCGTGTCATGCACCGCTTGCTCTTGACGCCATCTGACGATCGCAGCTCTCGGGTCCGTTGCTCTGACCGTCTTCTCCCGCCGCCGGAGAGCTTGCGATGCCACTAGCATCGGCATGGCCGCCTGCGCTCATGGGGCGTTTGCGGCTGCCGTCTCTCCGCCTTGCCATAGGCCTCATGGCAGCCCTGATGGTTGCCATTGCCATCCTCTGGCTGATCGATCTCAAAGCAACGGTGCGCTATTCCTCGGTTCCGGCGGTCGAGGGCATGGTCCCGTCGGTCACGATCACCAGGTCGGAGCAGGTCGCGCTCTTCGGTCTCGACAGTCCGGTTGGGGCACCGCCGAGCCTGGAGGGTGAGCGCCCCGACATCGCCGGGCCGCCGGTCGATCCCGATCCGGCACTGATCGAATGGCACGATGGGGCGTCGTTGCCGCGCATCGCAGACGATGGACGGCGTCCCCTCGATGTCTACGCCCGCGCCCTGTCGGCGCCGGTCGGCGATCGCCCGATGATTGCCATCGTGGTCACCGGGTTGGGCCTCGATTCCGAGCGTCTCGAGCAAAGCACTCTCTTGCCGGGCGCTGTCAGCCTCGTTCATACGCCCTATGCGGCGCATCTTGGGCCTTGGCAGCGACATGCACGGTGGCATGGGCATGAGGTGATGTTGGCGTTGGGCCTTCAGGCAGCCGACGATCCAGCGAGTGACCTCGGCCCGTGGACGCTCGGTCCGCTCGATGGCGAGGTCGAGCAGCTTGCCGGGCTCGAGCGGATCCTGGCGCGGAGCGAGGGGTTCTTCGGCCTCGCAGCTGAAAGCGGGATGTTCGGCGCCACACCAGAGGGGTTTGCACCGATTGCCGCGTCGCTGGCGGAGCGCGGCCTCGGCTTCGTCGAGCTCGGCGACACGCGTCTGGCCGCTGCGGCAACGGACCAGGGCCTGGCTTACGTGAGTGCCGTCGGCCCGCTCGACGACGTCACCGAGCCCGATGCGATCGACGCTGCTCTCGGCCGGCTCGAGCTGGCGGCGCTCAGCGACGGCAGGGCTATCGGCTATGTGCAACCCTACCCGCTGACCTTCGATCGCTTGTGGCATTGGGCGCAGACGCTTGAAGGGAAGGGCATTGCACTCGTGCCGGTCAGCCATCTCCTCGCCGAGCCCTGAGCCAGACCGTCGATGCTGCCTTGGCTGATCTCGGCTGAACGGTGGACCTGCGGAGCGACCGGGGATCTTGGCGCAGGGCAGGTTGGCGGCAAGGGCTCGGCCCATCGAGCCGCCGATCTGGGGACGTGCCATTCCAGTCGAGCTGCGGGAAATCGTTTGGCGGCCGTGGCTGGTTTCAGATTTGGCGGAGTGTACAGTCAGGTGGCTGCCGACAGCTTCGGATAGTCTGCACAGTGTTGGGAGGGAGCGTTCCCATGATATCGGTGGGCATTGACGCTCGAAGCGACTGTCGCCGGCGCTTCATTTCAACGAGATCAAGGGACTGAATGGGCCGTCGATGAGCTGTAGGCTGACTGATGATGTGCGATCCGGCTATCGGCCTTGCGTCGGCATCCTGCTGCTGGATGCGACGAATCGGGTCTTCGTGGGCCAGCGTTGCGACACGCCTGCCGAGGCCTGGCAGATGCCCCAGGGTGGAATCGACCCGGGCGAGGAGCCGGCGACCGCGGCCCTTCGCGAGATGGGTGAGGAGATCGGCACGAGTGCTGCGAGCCTGCTGCAGGAAAGCCGTTGGTGGCGGTCGTATGACCTGCCGCCGGAAATTGCCCGGCGGCTCTGGCGTGGCCGGTTTCGTGGACAGACGCAAAAATGGCTCGCGTTTCGCTTCACCGGCAGTGATGCGGAGATCAAGATCGACGGCAAGCACCCGGAGTTCTGTGCCTGGCGCTGGCTCGAGCCTGAAGAGCTCGTGCAGCGGATCGTGCCCTTCAAGCGTGACGTCTATCTCAGCGTCGTCGAAGAATTCCGCCACCTATGGGCTTGATGGCCGGTCCAGCCGCGTGCGCCGGCCTGGCGTTGCGTGCCGGCTCGGGTGTGTCGCCACTCAAGCCCTTGCTCGTGGCAGTGCCGCCAGGCGCTCCAGCCTGATCTGCTGCGTCGGCATGCGTCTTTGGCGGTAGATCGGCGGTCGGCCGCCGCAATTGTCGGTCACCTGTCATGGCCGTGTCTGCGATGGCGTCGGTTGGAACCGGTCGCCTGATCCACCCCAGCTTTGCCATGCCACGCGAGATCCCGCTGCCGGCGGAGGTTGCAGCCTCGGCGACTGGTGGTGCCGTGGCACTTGCCGTGACTGTGGGCTGCTCGGCTGGCGGCGGCGCTAGAGGTGTTGTTGGGGTCGACTCGAACAACCGCTTGCGCGGGGTCGCGGCTGCCGCGTCGTCTTGCGCGGTTGCTGGCGCCGTGCCGGGCATGCCGGCGGCGTCCCGTTCGATCGGGTCGGCGGCGTGGATGTCGGCAATAGGCTCGGCAGGAGATGAGCCGGTCCCGGCAGGCAGCTTCTCCGGCAGCTCGGTGAGCGACTGATCCGCTGGTGCGGCTGACGCTGGTGTTCCGCTGGGTAGCGTCACCCCATCCACTGGCTCAAGATCCGCTGATCCTCCTGTCGCCATCGCCATCGCCGTCACCGTCGGTGAAGAGTCAGCGACCGACGTCGGCCGGATCTCGGATGCCAGCGGTGCGGCCTCTTGCTCGGGCAGCTCCGTGCCGGCCGGCGCCTCGTTCTCGACGGCTGCCGATTCCCCGGCTGCTGCCGTTTCCGCGCCCAGTGTCCGGCCTTCGCGGTAAGTTGTGCGAACCGTCAGCTCGCCCGCTTCCGACCTTTCCGCCTGCTCTGCCGATGCCGCGTCGCACCATGTGACCATGTCCGGCCAGCTCATCACGCTGTCGACATAGTCCCCAACGACGCCGTCGAGCGGCACGCCATGCGTCACGAAGCGCGTGGCAACGGGGGCCATCATCGCATCGGCGACCGAGAAGGCGCCGAACAGGAAGGGGCCGTTGGCAGCAGATCTGGATCGGCAATGCTGCCAGATCGATTTGATGCGAGCGATGTCGGCGCCGAGCCCTCGCGGCAGGCGCCCGGGCATCTCGAAACGGCTCACGACATCCATCGGCATCAGCCGGCGAAGCTCGGCGAAGCCGCTGTGCATCTCGGCGGCGACGGCCCGTGCCTCGGCGCGGGCGATCGGGTCGAGCGGCCAAATGCCCGGCTCCAGCTCGGCGACGAACTCGGCGATCGCCAGCGAGTCCCAGATCGGCACGCCTTCGGCCAGCAGCACGGGCAGCTTGCCGGACGGCGAGAACTCGGCGATTCGCCCAGGTGTCGTCGACAAGCGCAACGGAATACGCGTCTCGTCGAACGCCAGCTTGGCGAGCCGTAGAGCGAGCCAGGCGCGCAGTGACCACGAGGACGTGTTGTAGTTGCCGATGATCAGGTGCAGCGCCGGTTGCGCCATGAAGCTCTCCTAGCATGGCCCGGTCAGCGAGCCGACACGCGACGATCGCCCGAGCGGCTCATCCAAGCCTCTCGGACCGCCGACGCTCTTGTGGCCGAGCCTCAATCGCCGGATCGACGGCTGGTCGGGGCGGGGTGATTCGAACACCCGACCCTCTGCTCCCAAAGCAGATGCGCTACCAGGCTGCGCTACGCCCCGACAGGCTTCATTTAGTGGATCGGCGGTGTCGTCGCAATCGCCTTGGCCGGCGGCACGGTGCTGCGGGCCGCCTCGTTCTGCTCGAGCTCGCTCTCCCGTATGCCGCTAAGCGGTCGAAGCCTTGCCGATCGCGGCATGGTGGCCGATTGGTCGAGCAGACGATAGTTGAGCCTGGCCGGTGATTCGCCCGGCATGACGATCCCGGCCGGCGCGACAGCGAAGCCGAACCGGGCATAATAGGCCGGGTCGCCGACGAGGAACACCAGCCGATGCCCGGCGGCGCCAGCGATCTCCAGGCTGTGGAACACCAGCGCTCGGCCGATGCCGCGGGCCTGTCGTGCCGGTGAGATCGCCAAAGGCCCGAGCAGCAATGCCGGCTGCCGGCCAGCCAGCACCGGCCAGTAGCGCACGGCTCCGACAATCTCCCCGTCCTCGTCCTCGGCGACGAAGCAGAGTTCGGTCAATGGTGGCACGCCGTCACGGAAGCGATAGGAGGTCTTGGCCTGGCGGCCGGCACCGAAGCAGCTATCGAGCAGGTTCTCGACGGCGCCATTGTCACTGGCGGCTTCATGGCGGATTTCGAACATGGCAACATTCAATCAGCGCGAGGGCGACAGAGCCTCTGCCAACGCTGTTCCCGCCGCTCAGTCGAGGTTGGGCACAGTGTCGCGGAGAACGATCGGCAGCTTGATGTGCCGTCGTCGTCGCTGATTGATGATCTTGCCAGCCATGCCAAACGCGTTAGGCGGGGGGCCGGCTGCTGTCAATTGTCTTCTTCGCGGCGCTACCCGGCCTGCGACTGCTGCTGTCGGGGCGAGCGCTTGGCGCGGCCAGCTCAGGGCTCTTCCGTCGGATTGCCGGTCGGGACGAGCGGGCCGGGCTGGTCGCGCATTGCGGCGGCATGGCGGAGCACCCAGCGCACGGTCGGAAACGCCAGCTCTGCCCAGGGGATGTCCGCCCAGTCGACCAGGGCCACCTCCAGGCTCTCGGGACCTGCGGCGACGTCGGCGGAGACCAGGTGCGCCCGGTAGAGCAGCTGCACCTGATCGATGCGCTTGATGCTGTAGACGGCGATCAACCCCTCGAGCGCGATGTCGGCCCTTGCCTCCTCCCACGCCTCGCGCTTCGCACCCTCCTCGGCCGTCTCACCATTCTCCAGATAGCCGGCGGGGATTGTCCAGAGACCGTGGCTGGGTGGGATCGCCCGGCGGCAGAGCAGCAGCCGATTGCCGAGCGTGCAGACGCTGCCGACCACGATTTTCGGGTTGAGGTAATGCACCGTGTCGCACGCCCGGCAGACATGCCGCTCGCGATCATCCATCGGCGGCACCAGCTGCTCGATCGGCCCACCGCAGCTCGAGCAAAAGCGCATCAGCCGTCCGGCACCGGCGGCTTGCCGCTGCTCTTGAACAGCGCTTCCGCGGCGCTGCGCACGTCGTTTCGGGCTGCTATGGCGCGGCGGACCCGATCGAGCTCGCGCTCCAGCTCGCCTTTGAGCGCTTCGAGATCATGGATCGAATGGCGGTCCAGATCGCTGCCCAGCACGAACTCGCGTGGCCGCTTCGGCAGGTCTTCGTCCATTGCACTCCTCCAAGCTCGCGTGACCAAGCATGCGTTGACCTAAGCCTTCGACGGCACGCTTGACAAGCCATCGACGGCGCGCCCTTTGACGCTGAGATCGGGGCGCCGAGGCAGGGCCGTGGAGGGGCAAAGGGTGAGCGACGACTATCAGAAGTATTTTCCGGTCTCGTGGAACGAGCTGCACCGCGACGCCAAGGCGCTCTCGTGGCGGCTCGCGGCCGGCGGACCCTGGAAAGGCATCGTGGCCATTGCCAGGGGCGGTCTGGTGCCCGCCCACATCGTCAGCCGCGAGCTCGACATTCGGGTGCTGGATACGATCTGCATCGCTTCCTACGACGATCAGACACGGGGCGAGCCGCAGATCTTGAAGTCCGTCGAGGGCGACGGGGCCGGCTGGCTGATCGTCGACGACCTGGTCGATACCGGACAGACCGGGCGCATCGTCCGCAAGCTCCTGCCCCAGGCGCATTTCGCCACGGTCTACGCCAAGCCCGCCGGCCGCGAGGTGGTCGACACCTTCATCACCGAGGTGAGCCAGGACACCTGGATCCTGTTCCCCTGGGATACCGAGCCGCAATACGTGCAACCGATCAGCGCCAACCGAAGGCGGGGCGACTAGCTGGCCCGTCCGGCTCGGCAAGCTCAACCGTCGTTCGGAATATCCAAGACCGTGCCGCAATGCTTGCAGTGCACGGCGTCGCGGTCGTGCCGCAAGAGGCCGCACTCCGGGCACCGATAGCGAACGCGGGACGGCATGAAGATGGTCTGTGCCAGGCGGACGAAGAGGGCGATGCCGACGATCATGATGCCGATCGCCAGCAGCTTGCCGGTCTCGCCGACCAGCGTGACGTCGCCGAAGCCGGTGGTCGTCAGCGTCGCCACGGTGAAGTAGAGCGCATCGACGTAGCTGTGAATCTCCGGATTGCGATCGACCTGATTGACGTAAACGATGGCGGTCGTGACGAAGAGGAAGAGCACCATGTGGATCGTGCTCTGGATAGCGTCCTCGTGCTGCTGGACCAGCTTGTTGCGCCGCTTGAGCGTCTCGAACAGGTGGTAGGATCGCGCCAGCCGCGCCGCCCTCAGCACGCGGAGAAAGGCCATCGATTCGAGGTGGCCGGTGAAGAGCGGGGCGATCAGCGAGACGATGACGATGAAATCGGCGATGGTCACCCAGTGCAGGCATTGCCGCAGCGGCTTCTGGGCGATGTAGATCCGTGCCGCGAAATCGAGACTGAGGACGACGGCGAGTGCCAGATCGACCCAGATCAGCCAATGCGCCTCGGCGATGAAGGTGACCGTGAGGAAGAAGATGATCGTCGCCACATCGAAGACGATGAGGCCGTACTGGAAGCGAGCCGCCCGTTTGTCGGCGCCGAAATAGAGATCACGAAGCGCGCTCTTCAGCGTGACGGGCGGCGGCTGAGGAAGCGACTGCTCCTCGGCGGCGGCGTGCTCGTTCGCCATTGCGTCCGGCGGTCGTCGAGGCTGCTTCAGGTGACGGGCAGCATGACGTGCTGCTGGTAGGCCGGCCGCTGCTCGAGTGCGGCGTACCAACGCTCGACATGCGGCAGGCTCGGCAGCTCGGGCGCCAGGTTGCGGTAGCGCCAAAAGGCGGCACCAAGCGGGATATCGCCCATGGTGAAGCTGTCGCCGGCGAGAAAGGGTGCCTTTTCCAGGTGGTGGTCGACGAGCTGCCACAACGGCACGATGGCCTCGGCAGCCGCCTCGATCGCTGGCATGTCGCGCTCCGCCTCGGGCGTGCGCACCAACCCCCAGAACATCACGTGCAGCTGCGGCATGAGGGTCGTGATCTTCCAGTCCATCCAGCGGTCCGCGAGGGAGCGTGGCACCGGGCGCCTCTGGCCAGAGGCTGCCGCTGCCGTAGCTGGCGGCCAGATAGCGGACGATGGCATTGCTCTCCCAGATCGCGAGGTCGCCGTCGACGAGGCAGGGAATCCGTCGATTGGGGTTCAGCTTGCCGAAGGCATCTGTGTCGAGGCCGCCGAAGGCGCCGCCGGCGTCGATCCGCTGGTGCTCGAGGCCGAGCTCGCCTATGGCCCACATCACCTTTTGGACGTTGACCGAGTTGGTCCTGCCCCAGATCCGCAGCATGATGGCCTTCCTTTATCATCCCTCGTCGCGCACTCTTTGCCACATCGACCGCCCTGCGGCGACGGGATTTTCGGCAATCGTCCGAGCTTGGCTCGATGGTTGCGACGAGCTTGGCCCTATGGCAGCAAAAGGCGATTGCGGTTGTCCATGTGGCCCCCTACCGTGACGTGGCCGTTAGTGGAGCGCTCCTTCCCAGCGCCGCCCGGCTGCAGCCCAAGCATCGAGGAGGAAACGACAATGAGACCTGCAAAGGCATTGCTTCTTGCGGCACTCGGCACTGCGGTGGGGCTGAACGCCTACGCGGCCGATCCCATCGTCATCGGCTTCTCAGCACCTCTGACCGGCGACTACGCCGAATACGGCAACAACTTCAAGCGCGCGATCGAGCTGCATGTCGAGCAGATCAACGAGGCCGGCGGTGTCGACGGCCGGCCGCTCGAGATCGTCGAATCCGACGACCGCTCGGACTCGGCGCAGACCACGGCGATCGCCCAACGCTACATCAACGACGAAGAGATCATGGCGGTGATCGCCAGCTTCGCCAGCACGCCGTCGATGGCGGCCGCCCCCATCTACCAGCGCGGCGGCATGGTCCAGCTCTGCCCGTCCTGCTCGCATCCGGACTACACCAAGATCGGTGATCATATGTTCCGGAACACGACGACCCAGGAGATCGAGGCACCGGAGATCGCCGACCACGTGGTCGAGGACATGGGTGCCGAGACGGTGATGGTGGTCTATCGCCAGGACGATTGGGGGCTCTCGGCTTCCGGCAACTTCATCGCCCGGGCCGAGGAGCTGGGTGCCGAGATCGTGGCGAACGAGGCCTTTCTCGAGACCGAGCGCGACTTCCGCCCGGTGATCACGCAGATCCGCGCCTTGAACCCGGATGTCCTGCACGTCGCCATGTTCTTCACCGAGGCGTCGATCCTGGCGCAGCAGCTGGCCGCTGCCGGCATCGAGACGCCGATCGTCACCTCGACCTCGATGTTCAATCCCCAATACATCGTGCTCGGCGGCGACTCGGTCGAAGGGCACATCATCCCGGCGACCTTCTTCACCGGCAATCCGGCTGAGAACGTCCAGGCCTTCGTCACCGAGTACGAGAGCCGCTACGACGTGCCGGCCGACAGCTTCGCGGCGATCGCCTATGACAGCGTCGGCATTCTCGCGTCGGCCATGCAGCACGTCGTCGACAATGGTGGCGAGATCGACCGCGCCTCCATTCAAGAAGCCATGTTCGCGATGGAGCCTTATGAGGGCGTCTCGGGCGTTGCCGCCTTCAACGAGGTTGGCGACGTGGTGAAGGAGATCACCTGGCTGACCATCGAGAACGGTGAGTTCACGACGATCGGTCAGTAACAGACCCGACAGCCTCGACCCGAGGCAACCCAGCGACACCGGCGCCGCCCCGATCCTTAGTGGTGCTGCGCCGGTTTTCGGACATCGATGACCGAGCTTCTCAGCCAGATCCTCAACGGGCTTGCGATCGGCAACGTCTACGCGATGCTGGCGATCGGCTTCGTGCTGGTGTTCGGGGTCGCCAATCTCATCAACTTCGCCCAGGGCTCGCTCTTCGTCGTCGGCGGCTACCTGGCCTACACCTTCGCCGTGCTGCTCGGCCTGCCGCTGATCCTGGCGGCGACGCTGGCGGTGGCGCTCACCGCACTGCTCGGTCTGGTCATCGATCGGGCGTTCCTGCGGCCACTCGAGCGCGGTCCACGCATCGCACCACTCCTGGCAACGCTGGCCATCGCCGTCATTCTCGATGAGACGGTTCACCTCATCTGGTCGCCGGATACCAAGCCCTTCCCGAGCCCGCTGGCATCGACCACCTGGCAGGTCGGCAATGCCTATATCTCGGCGGTCGATGTCCTGATCCTCGTGGTCGGCGTCGGCACCATCGTGGCTTTGACGCTGTTCTTGAACCGCACCTGGATCGGCCGGGCGATGCGGGCCACGGCCATGGACCCGGAGGCCGCCCAGCAGATGGGCGTCGACGTCGCCTTGATGCGCAGCCTGACCTTCGCCATTGCCGGGCTGGTGGGCGGCGTCGGTGGCGTGCTGGTTGGCTTCTACTACCAGGCGATCTGGCCGACCATGGGCATTCCCCTGGGCATCAAGGGGTTCACCGCGGCACTGCTCGGCGGCATCTCCAGCATCCCCGGTGCCATCGTCGGCGGCCTCCTGCTCGGCGTGTTCGAAGCGCTGGCGAGCGGCTATCTGGGCTCGATCTACCGCAATCTGATCGCCTACTCGCTGCTGCTGCTGGTGCTCTTCTTCCGCCCGCAGGGCTCTGTTCGGCAGCCGTGGCCTCGATGCCCTGGGTGGTGCTCAGGCGGCCGGCGGTGCCGTTCCCTCGACCTCGCTCATGTCGAGCCCGTTTCAGACGGCCGAGAGCCGCGTCGATCACCACCCCGCTTTGGCTCGCCGTCATCCTCTTTGCCGTGGCCGCGAGCTTTCCCTTCTGGGCGCCCGACACGACCTGGGTGCACATCTTGGGGCTGGCCTTCATCTACGCCATCCTGGCGGTCAGCCTGACCATCGTCTCCGGCACCGCCGGCCAGATCTCCGTCGGGCACGCCGGCATCTGGGGTGTTGGCGCCTACGTGGCCGCCATCGTGACGACGCGCTATCTGCCGGGCCTGCCGATCGAGATCACGCTCATCGCCGCCGGGCTCGCCGGCATGGTCGCGGGCGTGCTCTCCGGCTTCTTTGCGGCACGGCTGTCGGGCCATGTCATCGTCATGGCGACACTCGCATCCGGGCTGATCTTTTACAGCATCATGCTGATCTGGATCCCGGTGACGCGCGGTCCGATGGGCGTCTTTGCCATCCCGCCGCCGGTGCTGGGCCTGCTCGGCGGCGTCGAGCTCTGGCAGACCCAGCAGCAATACTGGCTGGCGCTTGCGGTCCTGGGCCTGGTGCTGCTCATTGCCGGACGGTTGCTCGCCTCGGATGTCGGCCGGCTCTGGCGCGCCGTTCGCGAGGACCGCCTCGCCGCCGTCGCGTCCGGCGTGCCGGCCGTCCGCTATTTGCTCATGGCCTTCGGCGTCAGCGGCTTCTTCGCCGGCGTCTCGGGCGCCCTCTATGCCCACTACGTCACCGCCATCTCGCCCAACTCGTTTCTCATCCTGGTGTCCTTCCAGATCCTGGCGATCGTCGTGCTGGGTGGCCTCGGCAACCTCACCGGTGCGGTCTTCGGCGCCGTCGTCCTGATCGGCGTCACCGAGGCGCTGCGCGGCTTTGGCGACTACCGCATGGTGACCTATGGCGTGATCCTGCTCGCCGTCATCCTCTTTCGCCCGCGCGGCCTGTTCGGGAGCCGGTGATGGGCGAGCCGCGCCTTGCGATCAGTGGGCTCTCACGCAGCTTCGGCGGCCTCAAGGCCGTCAACGAGGTGAGCTTCGAGGTCGCGGCCGGCGAGACCATCGCGGTTGTCGGGCCCAACGGTGCCGGCAAGTCGACGCTCTTTCAGCTGATCAACGGTGTGCTCAAGCCCGATGCCGGCTCGGTTCGCCTGGATGGAACCGAGCTGGTCGGCCTGGAGCCCGAGGCGGTCGCCGCCCTCGGCGTCGGCCGCACGTTTCAGACCAGCCGGGTGTTCCCGGCGCTTACCGTTTGGGACAGCGCGCGGATCGGCCAGACGCCGGCGCTGATCGGCGGCGGACGTCACGGACGCCGGCTCGATCCATTCAGCGAGATCGTCCGCAGCCTGCTGCCGCAGGGGCGCGTCGCCGAGCGGGCCGCCCTCGATGCGACGGCAAAGGCCGTGCTCGAGCTGTTCGGTGAGCGGCTCTGGCCGCGCCGCGAGGATCGGGCCGACAGCCTCTCCTATGCCAATCGACGCCGGCTGGAGATCGCCAGGGCGCTGGTGGCCGAGCCGACCCTGCTGCTGCTCGACGAGCCCACGGCCGGGATGAACCCGACCGAGACAGCTGAGCTTGCCGCACTCATCGGCGGCATCACGACGCGACGGCCGGACATGGCCGTGATCCTGGTCGAGCACAAGCTCGACGTCGTCCGCAACCTCGCCTCGCGCGTGGTGGTGATGGACAATGGCGCGGTTCTGGTCGAGGGCCCACCGGACGAGGTCCTGGCGGACGTTCGGGTCGTCGAGGCCTATCTCGGCAAGCGCGGCGCCGAGCAGGCCCGAGCACAGGGGCTCGCACCATGAGCGACGCCACGCCGGACTGGACGATCACCGACATCGAGGCGGACGAGGCGCCGCGCCCCGACGATGTCGTCGTCATCGATAGCGTCGACATCTTCTACGGCCAGGTGCAGGCGCTCTTCCAGGCCAGCCTGCGCGTCGGTGCTGGCGAGACCGTGGCCGTGCTCGGCGGCAATGCGTCGGGCAAGTCGACGACCATCAAGACGGCGCTCGGCATGGTCCAGCCGCGCCAGGGCAGTGTCCGCGTTCTGGGCAAGGCGATCGGCGATCTTCGCCCGTTCCAGGTCATCGGCCTCGGCGTCGGCTCGATTCCCGAGGGCAGGCGGGTCTTCGCCGAGATGAGCGTGCGCGAGAACCTGCTCATGGGGGCCTTCGTCCGCCGCGGCGAGGCCGCCGCCACGCTCGAGGCCGAGATCGAGGAGGCGACCCAGCTGTTCCCGGTGCTGCAGGGCCGGATGGGCCAGCTTGCCGGCACACTCTCGGGCGGCGAGCAGCAGATGCTGGCCATGGCGCGCGCCTGGATGCGCAAGCCTCAGCTGCTCTGCATCGACGAGCCGTCGATGGGCCTGTCGCCGCTCTATGTCGACCGTGTCTACGAGGCGATCGCCGCACTCAAGGCCAAGGGTGCCACGATCTTGATGGTCGAGCAGAGCGCCAACCGGGCGCTGGAGATCGCCGATCGGGCTTATGTCCTTCGCGCCGGTCATATCGTCGTTCGCGGCAGTGCTGCAGCACTCGCCGACGATCCCGCCATCCGCCGCGCCTATCTGGGCGAGCGTGCCATCACCTGATCACAACGGAAAGGAGACCCGCCATGTCGGAAGCGAAGCTCAAGGAGGAGCTCTACGGCTCGTTCAAGAATCGCGGCATGATCTACTACAACATGTACAAGACGCTCTCGGCCGAACTCGGCAAGGAGAAGGCGGCCGAGCTGATGATGGATGCCATCTACAAGCGCGGCGTCGAGCAGTCGAAGGTGCTCCAGGGCATCGACAACCAGGACGTCAAGGCGCTGATGGACAAGTTCCTCGCCATCATCCCCGACGGCGGCCAGATGTTCGGCCCCGAGATCCTCAACGCCGAGAAGGACGCCGTCGACATCAAGTTCCATCGCTGCCCGCTGAAGGAAGCCTGGCTCGAGGCCGGCATCCCCGAAGGCGAGGTGGCCGAATTGTGCAAGATCGCAGCGCGGGTCGATAACGGTCTGTTCGAGGGTGCCGGCTTCTCGTTCCACGCCGAGACCTGGGAGCCGGGCCGCGACGGCTGCTGTCATCTGCATCTCCGCCCCGGCAGCTGATCCGAGTCGCCCGGGCCCGCTGCGCCGGCAGGCCTGCGTCACTATGACGAGCGGAAGCTGACCGATTGGCCGAGCACCGCTCTGGGCTGCTGCGCTAGAAGGCCGGGCTGCGGTCGGCAGGACCGCTCTCGCCATTCGGAGGGTAGACCGTGGCAGGCATCTCTCCCCTCGTGCTGGGCCAGCTGGGGCTCGGCCTGTTGCTTCTCGTCATCGGCGGCGACGGCTTCGTTCGTGGTGCTGTCGCCATCGCCCGCCGGGCCGGGCTGTCGCCGCTGCTGATCGGCCTGACGCTGGTCGGCTTCGGCACCTCGACGCCAGAGCTGCTGACCAGCGTGCAGGCGGCGCTCGCCGGCTCGCCCGGCATCGCCGTCGGCAATGTCGTCGGCAGCAATATCGCCAACATCCTGCTGATCCTCGGTGTAGCCTCGATCCTCCACCCGGTGCACACCTCGGCCAGGGCCTTCGCCCGCGATGGCACGGTCATGATGCTGGCCGCCATCGCCTGCGTCGCGATCGCCTTGTGGGGCGAGCTCGGTCGCGGGCCCGGCCTGGCGCTCGTGGCGGCCCTCGTCGCCTATCTCGTCTACACCTACCTTCACGAGCGCGCGGTGCCGGACGCCTCGGCGGCGATGCATGCGGCCGAGGCCGACATCGCACCGGTCCCCCAACGGCTGTGGCCGGCCCTGCTGATCACGATAGGCGGCCTCGGCGCGACCATCATCGGTGCCCGTCTGCTGGTCGACAGCGCCATCGCGCTGGCGCTCGCGTTTCAGATCTCCGAGACGGTGATCGGCCTGACCGTGGTCGCCATCGGCACCTCCTTGCCGGAGCTGGTCGTCTCGGTCATGGCGGCGCTTCGCCGTCAGGGCGACGTCGCCTTCGGCAACATCGTCGGCAGCAATATCTACAACGTCTTCGGCATTCTCGGGATAACGGCGCTGATCAAGCCGATCCCGATACCGCCCGAGATCCTGGCGGTCGACATCTGGGTCATGCTGGGAGCGACCGTGCTGCTGCTGGTCTTCGCGATCACCGGCTGGCGGGTGAACCGCCTCGAGGGAGCGGCCTTCCTCGCTGCCTACGCGGCCTACATGGCGTTCCTGTCCGGCGTCGTCTGACGGCCTCGATCGAGTCTGATCGGCTGGCCGTGCGGCGTCGCCCTGGCCGCGCGATCCCAGGCTTCGACCCGGGCCAGCCGCTCGCGCTCGCCGATCAGGCCGGACCGGTCGAGGATCTCTTCCAGCGCTTTGAGCCAGGCCGTGTAGTAGGCGTCCTCGGTGTTGTCCGTCGTCGCGTTCGCTTCGAGCGCACGGCCCAGCGTGGCGGCCCAGTCCGACCAGTCGAGATGCCCGGCCTCGTTCAGCGCCACGACCATGGCGAAGGCCTCGGCATGCCACGGTGCGGCGAAGATCGGCCCCTGCCTGTCGGGGGGCAGGCCGGTCGGTTGTGCGACCGCGCGCTCAGGCGGGCTCAAGATAGGGCTCCCAGAGGTCGAGGTGGACGTGATCGCCGGCGTTGGCCGCCGAGCCCCAGAGCTCCTGCGCGCCAAAGCGCACGCCGTAGAGCCAGGTGGGATGCTCGCCTTGCCCGTGGGCATTGGTGTCCGGGAGCACGTGGCAGCCATGCACGGCGATCACGCTGCCGACGCGACCGCGTGCGTAGCGCGGCAGCCGCGTGTGCCCGAGCGGGTTGATGTTCAGGGCGCGAACGCGATCGCCGGCGGCGAAGCGGGCCTCGGTTGTCGACGGTCGGTCCGCTGGTGCGCCGCGGGCCAGTGCTGCGGCCACCTTGTCGGCCTCGAGCACGCGGCAACCGGCCTTTGCCGGCGCCTGGCTGTGGCCCGTGGCGATCTCGTCTGCGGTCACGAGACCACGCTCGAGCATCAGCTTCTCGAGCCCGGCCAGCCAGATCTCGTAGTAGCTGCTCGAGAGATACTGCGCCGGTGGTAGTGATTCCCTGGCATGTCGCGACATGTCGATGTTCCAGCCGCCCGGTGCGGCCATCGCCAGCGTGAGTCCGAAGACCCGCTGTTCCCACTCGGCGTGAAACACTGGCTCGTCCGCTTCGGCCTGAACGGGTCCGAGATTCTGCCAACCGCCCAGATCGTGCGGGCCATTCATGCCAAGAGCCCTTCCGCGCGTGCGGCGTCGGGTGTGAGCGCCAGGCCGGTGCCGATCATCGAGTCTCGGGTGACGAGTTGTGCGAGTGCCGCTTCGTCGAGATCGTCGCTGCCGGCCGGACGCTCCGGCACGACGAGGTAACGCACCTCGGCCGTCGAATCCCAGACGACGACCTCGACACCATCCGCCAGCACGAGGCCGAATTCGGCAAGCACGCCTCTGGGATCGATCACCGACCGCGAGCGGTAGGCCGGCGATTTGTACCAGACCGGTGGCACACCGAGCACCGGCCAGGGGTAGCAGGAGCAGAGCGTGCAGACGACGAGGTTGTGGGTCGTGGATGAGTTGGCGACCGCGACCATGTGCTCGCCCTGCCGACCGGTGAAGCCGAGGGACGCGATGGCCGCCGTGGCGTCGGTCATCAGCCAATCGCGGAACTCGGCATCGACCCAGCTCTTGGCGACCACGGCGGCACCGTTCTTGGGCCCGATCTTGTGCTCATAAGTCTCGATCAGCGCGTCGAGCGCTGCCGGATCGACATAGCCCTTCTCGACGAGCAGCGATTCCAGGGCGCGGACGCGGAGTGCCGTCGGCGACAGGGCCGAGCCGGCGTGCTCGTGATCATGATGGTCATGGTCAGACAAAACCTGGGTCCTCCCGCGTTTTCTCGAGCAACCTGTCAGGCACGATTTCAGCCATTGTAGCCGAACTGCCGCGGCAGCCAGAGGACGATCTCCGGAAAGAGCACCATCGCCAGAAGTGCTGCCAGCAGAATGCCGATGAACAGCCAGATCTCGGCGATGATGGCACGGAGCGGGATGCCGGTCACCGCATTGATGACGAAAAGCAGGATGCCGTAAGGCGGCGTGATCAGGCCGATCATGCAGTTGACGACGATGACGACGCCGAAATGGACGAGATCGATGCCCAACAGGCGGCAGGTCGGGATGAACAGCGGCACGATGACGAGGATGATGGTCGTGGCATCGAGCACGCAGCCCAGCAGCAGCACGATGACCATCACCAGCAGGAGAAAGAGCGTCGGCGAGATGGCGAGCCCTTCGAGGCTGGCAGCCACGGCACTCGGGATGTTCTCACTCGCAACGATGTAGTTGAAGATCAGGGCACCACCGATGACGAGCCCGACCACCGCCGAGGATTTGGCACTCTCGAGCAGGATGGAATAGAGCGTGGACCATTGCAGCGCCCGGTAGAACAACGCCGCCAGGATCAGCGCATAGGCAGCGGCCACCGCGGCCGCCTCGGTCGGCGTCGTTACCCCGCCATAGATGCCGTAGAGCAGGATCACCGGCATGAGCAGCGCCGGGAAGGCGTTCAGCGTGATCCCGGGGAGCCGTGCCAGGGGGACTGCCGCTTCGGTCGAGAAGCCACGCCTGTGGGCGATCCAGGCATTCAGCGCCATCAGCACTGCGCCCATCAGCAGGCCCGGCAGGATGCCGCCCAAAAAGAGGTAGCCGATCGAGGCATCGGAGACCAAGGCGTAGAGCACCAGCGGTATCGACGGCGGGATGATCGGCCCGATGGTCGCCGAGGCAGCGGTGATGGCCGCCGCATAGCCGGGCGGGAAGCGGCCGCCCTTGGTCATCATGCCGATGATGATCTTGCCGATGCCGGCAACGTCGGCCACGGCCGAGCCCGACATGCCGGAGAAGATCAGGCTGGCCACGACATTGACGTGGCCGAGCCCGCCGCGGAAGCGGCCGACGACGGCGACGCAGAAGGTCAAGAGCCGCTCGCTGATCGTGCCGGCATTCATGATGGCGGCGGCGACGATGAAGAGCGGCACGGCCAGGATGATGAAGCTGTCGTAGAGGCCCTGGATGATCTGCTCGGCGGCGAGGCCCAGATCCTGGCCCTTGACCGCGAGATAGACGATGGCTGCGACCAGCATCGCATAGGCGATGGGCGCACCGATCCCGGCGAGCGCCAGCAGCATCAAGAGGCATGCCGCAAAGGCGATGCTCATGTCGTGTCGGGCCCGCCCACGGTGACGTCACGGCCGCGCAGGATGGCAATGGCACGCAGAGCGTAGGCAATGATGATCGAGACGGCGAAGATGCCGTAGACGCTGAAGACGACGTCCAGGCGGATGCGCAAGGTCGAGCTGCTCTTGATCTTGTAGAAGGTGATGTAGTCGAGCGTTGCCGGCAGTGCTGCGGCAATGCCGGCAACGATCGCCAGCGCCGAGACCAGCGCCAGGATGCGCTGAATCCGACGGTTCACCGCCATCTGCACCAGATCGAAGCGAACGTGATCACGGTCCTCGAGCACGAAGGCCGCGGTCCAAAAGACCAGCCAGAGCCAGAGCGTGAGGCAGGCCTCGACCGTCCAGCTCAAAGGATGGTTGATCACGTAGCGGGTGAAGATCTGCAGGATGAAGGTGAGGAACATGGCGGCGAGGAGCCCCGCCGCCACGTTCTCGGCGCGTGCCCGGAGCCAGCCGAGCACGCTGTGGATCAAGGGCAACGGCTACTCGACGGCGTTGACCTGCTCGAGCATGCCCTCGGGCCAGTCCTTGGCGAACTCGGATTCGAGGTAGGCTGCCTGGACCCGCTCGCGGAAGGCGTCGACGTCGGGCTCGTAGACCTCGAGCCCCTCGGCCCGGAAGAACTCGGCGAGCTCGTCCTCTAGGGCCAGCTGCCGCTCACGTCCCTGTGCTGCCGCGTCATCCGCCGCCGTCTGCACGACGGCCTGCTGCTCGGGCGTCAGCTCGTCCCAGACGGCCTTCGAGATGGCGAGGTAGTTCTGGTCGACCAGATGGCTGGTGAGGACGATCTGGCTCGTCACCTCGTAGAACTTGCTGTCGCGCACGGTCGGCAGCGGGTTGTCCTGGCCATCGACGGCGCCGGTCTGCAGCGCCGTGTAGACCTCGGTGAAAGCGATCGGCACCGGGTTGGCGCCCAAGGCGCTGCCGAGGAACTGCCAGGCATCGGTGCCGGGCATGCGCAGCTTGACGCCGTCCAGATCCTCGGGCGTCTCGACCCGGTCGTCGGCGCGCAGGTTGAGCTGGCGGCGGCCGAGATACATCACCGTCAGGAGCTTGACGCCCAGCTCGTCCTCCACCTTCTGCTTCATCTCGTCCATGATGCCGCTCTCGAACACGTTCTTCTGGTGCTCGGCATCGCGCAGCAGGTAGCCGGCGGTGAAGATCGACCATTCCGGATAGATGGTCGCCAGCTCCTGCGCCGAGGTGATCGACATCTCGAGATTGCCGCGGGCGATCGCCTCGAGCTCGGTGCCCTGCTTGAAGAGGGTCGCGTTGTAGTGCGGCTCGAAGGACGCGAAGTCGGCGACAGCCGGCGCAAACACCTCGGTGAGCGCCACCGAGCGCTGATCGGTGGGCGTGGCGGGTGTGGACAACCGCAGAGTGACCTTGTCCTGCGCCATGGCCGACCCGGCCGCGAGGCCAGCGGCGAGAACCAAGCCTGCGGTAGCGCCGAGCATCACCCGGCGTTCGATCTTGACTGTCATCTAGGATCTCCCTGAGCATCTGCCGGGTCAGCTGGATGAAGCCCCCGGTCTTCAGGCGGTCGAAGATTGCAGCTTTGGGGCAAGCCTTCAACTCGTGTGAACGCGTTGTCTGGACGCTGTCGGCGGTGGAGCTTGGCACGATGTGTGCTGAAGACTGTTTGTCGTCTCCCAGAAAAGCGTCAGAGGAAGCCCTCAATGAACCAAGCTACGCTGCGTTCACCGCGCCTCGCCATTGCCGCGACGAGCCTCGCCGCTCTCCTCGGAACCACCGCCGTGGCGCAATCGCTGACGCCGGTGACCCTGCAAACCGACTGGATCCCGTCCGGCGAGCACGCGATGTATTACGGTGGCTGGTCGAAGGGCATCTTCGAGGAGCACGGCATCGACATCACCATCACCCGCGGCTACGGCTCGGGCGATACGGTCACCAAGCTGGCAGGTGGTGCCTTCGATTTTGGCATCGCCGATTTCGGCGCTGTGCTCGCGGCCAGGGCGCGAAGCGGCATGCCGGTGGTCGCGATCGGTGCCCTCTACACGCATTCGCCGCACTCGCTCTTCGTCCTGGAGAGCAGTGGCATCGCGGATTTCCAGGGCCTCGAAGGCAAGCGCATCGGCATCACGCCGGGCAACAGCCATCGGCTCTACTTCCCCAATGTCGCCGAGCGCGCCGGCACCGACGCCTCGCAGATCATCTGGGTCAACACCGATGGTGCGGCGATGGCGCCGCTCTTGATCCAAAAGCAGCTCGACGCCGCACCGTTCTACTCGATCCACTACTATTATCAGAACAAGGCCGCCGAGGCCGCCGGCGAGAAGATCGTGGTGCTGCCCTTCGAGGAGGTCGGCTTTGCCATCTATGCGGCCTCGCTGGTCACCACCGAGGAGATGATCGAGGAGAACCCGGAGCTGGTCGGGCGGTTCCTGGCGGCCGTCCAGGACAGCTTCACCTGGGCTCGCGACAATCCGGAGGAAGCCTGCGAGCTGCATGTCGAGCGGGTGCCCGAGGTCGCCTTCGACGACTGCATGGGCAGCCTCGCCGCAACGCTCACCTTCGTCTTCAACGAGCACTCGGAAGCCACCGGACTCGGTCACTTCGACCCCGAGCGCCTCGCCTTCACCTGGGAGGTCGTGGCCGAGGCGCAGGAGATCGATCCCGCCTGGGATCCGACCGAGGCCGTCGACACCAGTCTCGCGCCGAAACCTTGAGGGGATGGCAGCCAGCCTGATCGAGATCGAGGCCGTCGGCCGCGATTTCGTCAGTCAGGACGGCGGCACGCTTCGCGCCCTCGACGCCATCGACCTTGCCATCCGCGAGCACGAGCTCGTCTCGCTGGTCGGGCCGTCGGGGTGCGGGAAGTCCACGCTGCTTCGGCTGATCGCGGGCCTCCTGCCGGCGACCACCGGCCGGATAAGGGTGAACGGCGAGGTGGTGGCGGAGCCTCGTGACGATACCGGTCTGGTCTTTCAGAGCCCGACGCTCCTGCCATGGGCCACGATCGAGGACAACGTCCTCTTTCCGCTGCGCATGCTGGGCCGTCCGGTGACCGAGGCGAGCCGGGCCGCTGCCCGCGAGCTCTTGACCCTGGTCGGCCTCGAGGGTTTCGAGACGCGGCTTCCGGCAGAGCTCTCGGGCGGCATGCAGCAGCGTGCCGCCATCTGTCGGGCGCTGATGCCGGAGCCGGACATCCTCTTGATGGACGAGCCCTTTGGCGCGCTCGACGCGCTGACGCGTGAGGAGATGAGCCTCGAGCTTTTGCGTATCCGGCGCGAGCGGCCCAAGACCATCGTCTTCGTCACCCACTCGATCAGCGAGGCCGTGCTGCTCTCCAGCCGTGTCGTCGTCATGTCGCCGCGTCCGGGCCGCATCCAGGAGGTGATCGACGTGCCGCTGCGAAGAGCCCCGCCACTTCAGCATGGAAGGCCAGGATGAGTTCCAAGCCTGTGCTCAGCACATCCGCGCCCTCATCTTCGGCGAGCGGGCGGCTGCCTAGCGCCGCCCGGCTCGGCCAGGTCGCACAGTCGCTGACGATACCGGCACTCTCGGTGCTGGGGTTCTTCGTCATCTGGCAGCTTGCGGTCGTCTTCTTCGAGATCCCGGTCTACCTGCTGCCGGCACCGTCGGTGATCCTGGTGGATAGCCTCGCCAATTTCGGCACGCTCGTCGGCCACACCTTGGTGACCCTGAAGACCGTGCTGCTCGGCTTCGCCGCCTCGGTGCTGATCAGCTTGCCCCTGGCCATCGCCATCACCTCGTCGCCGAAGCTCGCGGCCGTCATCTACCCCCTTCTCGTCATGACCCAGGCCATTCCCAAGGTGGCGCTGGCGCCGATCCTGGTGATCCTGCTCGGGACCAACGAGCTGCCGCGGGTGGTCGTCACCTTCCTCGTCGCCTTCTTTCCGCTGGTCATCGCGGTTGCCACCGGCCTCTTGGCCGTGCCCAAGGACCTGATCGAGCTCGGCCGGTCCTATCGCGGCTCGTGGCTCAGGTTGCTCTGGCGGATCAAGCTTCCCTATGCCGTGCCGATGATCTTCAGTGGCCTCAAGGTGGCGGTGACGCTCTCGGTCGTCGGTGCCGTGGTCGGCGAGTTCGTCAATGCGGACGCCGGTCTCGGCTACTTCATCATCACGTCCACGGCGTTTTTCCAGACCCCGCTGGCGTTCAGCGCGCTTATCATCCTGTCGGTGATGGGTATCGTGCTGTTCCAGCTCGTCGCCTGGACGGAGCGTCGCTTTTTCCCCTGGTCGAGCGGCAACGCCCAAACGCTGGTGGGTTGAGCCAAAGAGAGAATGTCAAAGCCATGAGCACTCAGCACACGATCATCCGCGGCGGCCGGCTGGTCGACATCGACCGGCACACGGCACCGCCCACCGATATCCTGATTGCCGACGACACGATCGTCGAGGTGGGGCAGCCGGGGCTGGAAGCACCCGAAGCGGCCGAGGTGGTCGATGCCGCGGGCATGCTGCTGCATCCGGGCTTGATCAACGGCCACACGCACGGCCACGGCAATCTCGCCAAGGGCATGGGCGATCGTTGGTCGCTGGAGCTGCTGCTCAACGCGGCACCCTGGATCGGCGGCGGCCGTGAGCTCGAGGACAAGTACCTCTCGACGCTGATCGGGGCGGCTGAGATGCTGCTCAAGGGGACGACCGCAGCCTATGACCTCTCCTTCGAGTTTCCGGCCCCGACGACCGACGGTGTCGCCGCGTCGGCCAAGGCCTACAAGGATGCCGGGATGCGGTGTGTCCTCGCACCCATGGTCGCCGACATCACCTTCTTCGACGCCATTCCAGGCCTCTACGACGCCTTGCCGGCGCACCTGCAGAAAGAGATCCCCAGCCTCCGGCTGGCGCCCGCCGAGACGACGCTCGAGCGGATCAAATCCGTTCTCGAGGGCTGGGAGATCGATACCGACTGGGTCCGCCCGGCCGTTGCACCTACCATCCCGCACCACTGCTCGGAGCGCTTCCTGACCGGCTGCCGCGATCTCGCCCGGGCGCACGGCGTGGGCCTGCACAGCCACGTCGCCGAGAGCAAGGTGCAGGCGGTGACCGGCCGGCGGCTCTACGGCAAGACGCTGCTGCAGCACATGGACGCCATGGGGCTGGTCGGTCCGGACTTCGTGGTGGCGCACGGTGTCTGGCTCGATGACGAGGACATGAAGCGGCTCGCCGGGCACGGCGCTTCCGTCTCCCACAACCCGGGCAGCAACGCGCTGCTCGGCAGCGGCATCGCGGATGCGCGGCGGATGCTCGAGCTCGGCGTCAATCTCGGCATCGGCACCGATGGGGCCAATTGCGCCGACAACCAGAACATGTACGAGGCCATGCGCACAGCACTCTATGTCAGCCATGTGCGCGGCCCCGATACGGACCTCTGGCTCGAGACGGCAGAGATCCTCAAGGCCGCGACGGAAGGCAGTGCGAAGGCGCTCGGCATGCAGCAGATCGGCAAGATCGCCAAGGGCTACAAGGCCGACATCGTCTTCCTCGATCTCGGTGCCATCAACTGGATTCCGATGAACGATCCGGTCAACCAGCTGGTCCAGACCGAGGACGGCACCTCGGTGCATTCCGTCATGGTCGGCGGCAAGTTCGCCGTCCGTGACCGCAAGCTCGTCAACGTGCTGCTCGCGTCACTTGCCAAGGACGTCGAGGCGACGCGCGATCGCCTGGCCAACCTGAACCGGGAGCGGCGGGAGCTGGTGGCGAAGCTGGCCCCCGTGGTCAACTCGTTCTGTCCGGCCCTGGCCCGCGAGCCCTACCATGTTCACCGCTACGGGGCGCCGGCCCACACGCATTGAGCTGCGAGGTCTAACCCGCCGGGTCGGTGAGCCAGGCCAGGCTCTGGCGCCAGAGCCTGGCGTAGCCGGGCCACTCGACGAACGGCGTCGGCAGCCAATGCGGGCCGATATCCGACATCCAGGCGAGGCTGCGCCCTTTGCCGAAGCGCGCGGTTGCCAGCAGCGGGTGGCCACCCTGGTCGGCCGGCAGCTCGGCCAGGAGCTGGGCCTCGGGCTTGAGCACCACCTCGTTGAGCCCGAGCAGCAGGGGCCAGGGCTCGCCGGCCAGACCGTCGAGGATCGGGTGCGTCGGCTCCTTGAGCACGGCGCTGAAGCCTTCCGGCACCTCGATGCGATCGTCGACCGGCAGGCAGGTGACGGGCAGCACGTTCTCGACCGCTGTCTTGTGCCAGCGGGCGCCGCCATTGATGCCCTGGAAGCTGAAATAGCCGCCGATCATCGCGAGGCCGCCGCCGTCTCGGACATAGCGCTCGACCAGCTTCAGCCGATTGGCGACCGGTCGCCCGTGCAGCCAGACCTCGGGATGCAGCAGCAACGTGTTGGCGCCGAGATCGGAGAGGATGATGGCGTCAAAGGCCTGCAGGCCCTCGAGCGTCAGCGGGAACTTCTCCGCGCACTCGTGCGCCGGCATGTAGGTGAGCTCGAACGGGCTGTCCTTCAGCGCGTCCACCAAGGGCTCGGCGCCGAGGTGGAAGGTGACGGTGCCGAACTGGTCGAAGCCCTTGTAGTGCGTCGCAGCACTGACCCAGCTCTCGCCGGCGAGCAGCACCTTCTTCTTGGTCATCGGTTCACTCCTCGGGCGTGAAGAAAACGCTTCTCGGGTTATCGATCAGCATCGCCTGGATGGCTGCCTCGTCGAGCCCATGACGGCGCAGCCGTGGCACGTAGTGCTCGAGCACGAAGGCATAGCCGTTGCCGCCATAGGCCTCGAGCATCATCTTCAAGAACACGTCCTGCGACAGCAGCAGCCGGTCGCCGATCCCGGCCTCGACCAGCCTGACGATGGCCGCTGCCGTCTCCTCGTCGGAGGGGCACTGCACGCCCTGATCGGCGTAGTAATAGTCCATGCCCACCATGTCGTACTCGATGAAGGCGCCACGCCGGGCGCAGTCGAGCTGGTAGGCCTGGTCGGCAAAGGACGGGTTCATGTGGCAGAGCACGGTCTGCCGCGGATTGCCGCCTTCGGCCTCGACGATGTCCAGGACCTCGAGGCCGCGGCGGAACCAGCCCGGCAGGTGCACCATCAGCGGCAGCCCGGTGCGGGCCTGGGCGCGCACGGCACCGCGCAGGCTCTTGCGTTCCTCAGGCGTGAAGTCACCGGAAACGCCGATCTCGCCGATCAGGCCGATGCGCACACCGTCGATACCATCGAGCGCTTCGCCAACGATCTGATCGGCGATGGCGTCGACGCTCATGGCGGCGAGCTCGGGCGGATGCGAGCTTTCGAGGTAGTAGCCCGCACCCATGACGATGTTGAGGCCCGTGGCCTCGGCGATGCGCACTAGCGCCGCCGGATTGCGCCCGATGCCGCGGCAGGTGGGGTCGACCACCGTCGCACCGCCCGCGTTCTTGAAGGCTGATAGCTCGGTGATCGCCAGTGCCTCGTCGTCGAGCGCGCAGTTGTCGAGATTGACGAACGGGTCCTGGCGCAGCTCGCCGAGAATATCGATCCGCACCGGCCCTTCGGCCAAATGCTGGCGCTCAGGCGTCGTCGGCGGGTGCCACCAGCAGCGGCAGTCATTGAGGATGTGCTCGTGCGGCAGGGTGATGCCGAGCTCAGCTGCCGAAATCGGGCCGGTCACGGTCATCACCTGGCCGGAGCCGGTATGGCACGGGCTCTGCTCGCTCATCGTCGACCCTGGCCCAAGCGAAGGAAGAAGCGGGTGTTGAGCCAGATGGCGGCGAGGATGATGACGCCGGTGACGATCTGCGTGAAGAAGGGCGAGATGTGCGAGAGGATCAGCCCGTTGCCGATGACGCCCATGGTGAGCGCGCCCAAGAGCGTGCCGATGATCGTGCCGCGACCGCCCATGAGCGCCGTGCCGCCGAGCACCACAGCCGCGATCACCTCGAGCTCGAAGGCGACCGCCGCGTTCGACGAGCCGCTGCCCAGCCTGGCCGCGATGATGATGCCGGCAACAGCCGCCGCCATGCCGGTCAGCACGTAGACCGATGCGGTGACGCGGCGCGTGTCGATGCTGGCCCGCCTGGCTGCTTCGGCATTGGCGCCGATCGCGGTGACGTAGCGGCCGAAGCGGCATTGGCCGAGCATGATCCAGCCGGCGATGGCGACCAGGACGGCGATCACCGCCGGCAGCGGCAATCCTATGAACCAGCCGCGACCCAGCTCGACGAACCAGCTCGCACCGTCGATGGGGATCGAGAAGCCCTGGGTGAGCAGCAGGGCGACGCCGCGGAGGATCGACAGGCCGGCGAGCGTGACGATGAAGGCGGGAATGCCCTGATACGCGATGAACCAGCCCTGGATGGCGCCGACCAGCCCGCCGAGGCCCAGCATCAGCACGACGACCAACGGCCAGGGAATCCCGGCCTGCAGCGCTATCGCGGCCAGCGCGTTGACCAGTGCCACGGTCGAGCCCACCGAGAGATCGATGCCGCCGGTGGTGATGACGAAGGTCATCGCCACGGCGACGATCAGCAGCGGTGCCGACTGGCGCAGCAGGTTCAAGAGGTTGATCTGGCTGGTGAAGGCGTCGGCGGTGCCGGCGAAAAACAGCACCATTAGAATAAAGAAGCCGGCGATGCTCAAGACCGGGGCTTGCGCTGCGAGGTAGTCGCTGACGGCACTTCCCGCTGGCCTGCGGTCGCGCGCTGCGGTTGTGGCTTCAGCCGCCATTGGCGGCATCCCTCAGCTGCTGCGCCTTGCCGCCGACGATCAGGCCCACGAGGTCCTCGAGGTCGGTCTCGTCGATCCGCCGCTCGGCCACCTTCAGGCCTTCATACATGACGACGATGCGGTCGCAGACGCGAAAGAGGTCCTGCAGCCGATGGGTGATCAGGATGATCGAGACGCCGCTTCTGGCCAGCCGCTGGATCAGCCTGAGCACGGCATCGACCTCGGCAACGGCGAGTGCGGAGGTGGGCTCGTCCATGATCAGCAGCTCAGGCTCGAACGCGGCGGCGCGGCCGATGGCGATGGTCTGGCGCTGGCCGCCCGAGAGCTGCGCCACCAGTGCCTTCAGATTGGGGATGTGAATGTCCAGATCGTCCAGGTGACGCTTGGCCTCGATCGCCATCCGGCGCTTGTCGAGCAGCCGCCAGCCGAGCACGCGTCGGGTCGGCTCGCGACCGAGGAAGAGATTGCCGGCGACGTCGATGGTGTCGCAGAGCGAGAGGTCTTGATAGACCATCTCGATCCGCGCCGCGCGCGCATCGGCCGGCGAGGCGAAGGTGACCGGCTCGCCATTGACGACCAGCCGGCCCGCATCGGGCACGTAGGCGCCCGAGATGATCTTGGTCAGCGTCGACTTGCCGGCGGCGTTGTCGCCGACCAGGCCCACGACCTCGCCGGGCCAGACGGCAAGATCGACGCCGCGGAGCGCCTCGATCGAGCCGAAGCGCTTCTTGATGCCGCTGACCTCGATCCGCGGCGTGGTGCTGTAGTCGAGCCCTGCACCAGCCGGGGAGGGGGCAGCCCGGTCAGGTGCTGCCCCCACTGCATCGCTCATTACTCGAAGATCGCCCGGAACCCGTCGACGTTCTCGGACGTCACGATGGTGACGGGCACGGCGATCACGGCCTCGAAGGTCTCGCTGGCGATCCCCCGGTGCGCGGCCTCGACGGCAGCCGCCCCCATGCCGGCCGGGTCTTGCTGGACGACGCCCACGACATAGCCGTCGTCGATGCCCTTGATCGCGGCTGCCGTCAGATCCCAGCCGACGACGCGCACCGAGTCCTGGCGCCCCTGGCTCTCGACCGCGGCCACGGCACCGAGCAGCGCCGGCTCGCCGGTGGCGTAGATGGCCGAGAGGTCCGGGTTCGCCGTCATCAGGTTCTCAGCCGCGCTCATCGCGTTGTCCTGGACGTTTCGTCCGTCGACGACGCCGGCCATCGTGATGCCGTCGGCATCGCCGACCACGCCCTCGAAGCCTTCCTGGCGCACGTTCTGGATCGTGGAGTTCAAGGCGCCGACAATGCCGAGCGTGGCCTCGCCGCCCATATCCTTCTCGACATAGGCGAGGAAATGCTCACCGATCATCGCACCGGCTGCGGCGTTGTCCACGCCGACCTGGGCCACTTGCGGGCCTTCCGGGAGGATGGCATCGACGGCGACCACCGGGATGCCGGCGTCGGCCGCCTGCTGGACGGCCGGCATGATGCCGTTGGTATCGATGGCGACGACCACGAGCCCATCGACCTCTTGGGCGATATAGGTCTCGATCGCATTGTTCTGTGCGGCCGGGTCGTTGTTGGCGTTGAAGATCACGAGCTCGATGCCGAGCTCGTCGGCCTTGGCCTGAGCACCCTCGTTCATCTGGGTGAAGAAGAGGGCCTGCTGGTTGATCTGGACGAGGGCAATCGTCTCGGCCGAGGCGCCAGCGCTGCCGAGCGTGGCGATGCCGGCGCTGGCGAGGAGGGCTGCGGTCAGGACATGACGGCGCGTGGTCATCGGTTTCCTCTCCGTTGTTGGCGCTCCGCTTGACGTGCGGGGCGCGGTGAAAAGACGGTAGTCGCGTTGATTGATACGTTCAAATCAAGAATCACACTGCGGCCGGTGGCGCCGGGCAAAGCTGGGCCGCGGTAAGGCCGTGCTCCTGCGCGCCGCGCACTGTCACGGCCCTGCTGGCACCGCGGACCGCAGCGGCCAAGGCGGCGGCAGGCGCCTCGCCATGGAGCAGTGCCGCGACCAGGACGCCGGTGAAGGTATCGCCGGCTCCCGTCTCGTCGACCACATCGACCGCCGGCGCTGCGGCGCGCGCGATGACCTCGCCGCCTTGGATCAGAACGGCGCCCTCCGGACCCAGGGTCAGCGCCACCATGCCGCTCATGCCGCGCACCGCAGCGATCACGCGCTCGACCAGATCCATCGTGCCGCCGCCGCCGGCGAGAAGCTTGTGCGCCGTCTCGCGGCTGAGCACGACGAGCGAGAACAGCGGGGCCAGCTGGTCGAGCCACTCCGCATTGGCCTCCCTGCCACCAATCTGGGTTATGCTGAAGAGTTTGCGGAAGTCAGGCTTGACCAACTCGCCGGCGAGGGCCGCGACCTGATCGCCCTGCACGAAGAGCGCTGGCAGCCTGCCCGGGGCCAACGCTCCTCGCCACTCGGCGAGGCCAGCCGGGCTGACCTGCAGGGGTTCGTTGAGGATGGTGCGACGGCCATCGGGCTCGACCAGGATAATGCAGCGTGACAGCCGAGCATCGGGCACCCGGGATGCCGGCAGCAGCTCCACCTGCCGCTCGGCCAGCACCGTCTCCGCCCAATCGCTCTCCGTCTCTTCGCCGAGCACCGAAAGCAGCTCGACCGCAACCGGCCAGGGCGGGCCGAGGCCGGCAGCCGTAGCGGCGACATTCGCTGCCCGCCCGCCCAGCTTCTTCTCGATGTCGAGAGCCATCACGCGATCGCCGCGATGCGGCAGGACATCGATATGCGCCACATGATCAGCGCAAACATAGCCGATGCAGGCCAGCCTTGGGACCGTGTCGCCGTATCGAAGCAACGTTCGGCCCCGCCGCGCGATGAGCGCCCTTGCGGTCAGATCCGGCGTGTAGCCCAGGCTGGCGATGGCCCGCTCGATGCGGGCGCGCGTGGCCGGTTGCACCGCCCGCCTGCCGGTCAGAACATTGGAGACGGTGCCGGTCGATACGCCGGCCATGGTTGCGACGTCACGGATGGTCGGCCGGCGGGGCCTCACCGGGCAAGCGCCTCGATCTCGGCTGCCGTCGGCAGCGCATGGCCCGTGCCGGCGCGGCCGACCTTGAGCGACGCCGCCGCTATGGCAAGTGCCAGGGCCTGCTCGACAGGCTCGCCCAGCGCCAGCCGGCCCGCCAAAACGCCGGCGACCACATCACCAGCACCTGTCGTGTCGATGACGTTCGTTTGAGGTGCCTTGATCGACTGGCTGCCGTTCACCGATTCCAGCCGTGCCCCGGCAGCGCCCAGGGTCGTGATCCGAACAGGCACCGGCAGATCGGCATAGGCCTCGGCCTCCTGGGCATTGACGATGAGGATGTCGGTGAACGGCAGGGCGTCGACAAAGCCTGAATGCACCGGCGACGGGTTGAGGAGCGTGCGATGGCCCATGGCCTTCGCTCGGGCCATTGCATCTGCCGTCAGGCCGACGTCCATATTGCCCTGCAAGAGCACGAAGCCCTCCGGCTCCAGAGCGTCCAACGCCGCGATGACGGCAGGCTGGGGCAGGGCGGCAGCGGCACTCCGGGTCGTCACGATCAGGTTCTCGCCGGCTGGTCCGACGACGATCAGGGACTCGTCGCTCTCTCCTGCGTGATGCAGCAGCCAGCGTTCCGGCAGGCCCTCGTCTGCCAGAAACGATCGCAACCGGTCACCCGCATCGTCGTTGCCCAGCATGGTGAGGAAGGCGATTGGCGCCCCTGAGCGTGCCGCCATGACCGCCTGGTTGAGGCCTTTGCCGCCAGGCTCGCCAGCGCTGCGCGTTGCCAGCACGCTCTCGCCTTCGACCGGCAGACGATCGACCCGATAGAAGCGGTCTATCGTGGCGTTGCCGATGACGAGCAGCTTCACCGCAGGCCCGCGATCCCGGCCATGAACGCCTGGCACCGCTCGGGATCGACGGGATTCCACCAGGCACCGTCGACCTTCAAGGCGCTGGCGATGATGCAGCCATGCGCGGTGCCGAGGATCCGGCCGGCATTCTCCGGTGTCACGCCTGAGCCGACGAGCACCGGCAGCACGGTTGCCGCCTTGACCGCTTCGATCTCTTCAGGAACCGCAGCGTCGCCGGTGCGCTGGCCGGTGGCGATGACGACGTCGGCGCCCGACCATTCGAGGTCACGGGTGAGCTCGGCGATCGAGCGGTCGGCCGTGATGGCGTGGCTGCCATGCTTGACGTGGCTGTCGGCGAAGATCCGAACATCAGACGCATCGATCGAGCTGCGGTAGCGGAGCGCTTCGGCAGCCGGGCCTTCGATGAGTCCCTCGTTCGCCACGTAGGCGTTGCACCACTGGTTGACCCGGATGAACCCGGCACCGGCTGCCTTGGCGACGGCAAGCGCTACCTTGGCACCGTTGGCGAGAACATTGATGCCGATGGGCAAGCCGGTGCTGGTGCGGACCTTCTCGGTGACGATCGCCATGGCAGCTGCGGTCTCGGGGCCGAGCGAGTCGGGCTTGAGAAACGGCACGTCGCCGTGATTCTCGACGATCAACCCGTCGATGCCGGCCGCAGCGTAGCTTGCCGCATCGGTGGCCGCCCGCTCGATGATCGCTGTCATCGAGGTGCCGTCATGGGCCGGAGCGCCGGGCAATGGCAGCAGGTGCACGACCCCGATCACTACGCCGCTCTTTCGGCCGAACAGCGAGTCGAGGGCATTGTCCCCGACGGGCGCTACCGCTTCCGTCACCTGTCACTCCCTTCGTTGAAACGATTTAATGGCTATCCGGGAGTCACGCAGAAATCAAGCGCCGCGGTGGCTCGCACCAGCCCCCGCCAGCGTTCGCAGGGTCATCGCAGTTTCGCTGCGACTCTGGCCTGTGCTATCGGCGCCGCGCGCGGGTTTCCCTGGCGGCAATGGACAAGGCGGAAGATCGTGGTGGCAACCAGAGTGAGGAACATCGCATGCGCTTCCCTGGCGCTCTTGGGGCTTGGTGGCATTGATGTCGACGCCAGCGACATGACGGCCGAGCTCATCGTGCTGGCAGCGCCCATCAGCGGCGACCCCTATTACGCAGCGGTGGCCGACGACATCTTCGCCTTCCATGTGGGCTACGCCCGGGCGATCCGGGCCGCTGGCGACGACGTCTTGATCCTGGCGGACGAAGACGCTGCCCATCGCTATGTCGAGGCCCTCGGTGTCGAGGCCGTGCTCGAAGCGCCTGTGGCAGACATCTGGGCGCGTGACTTCGGCCTCGCGAATGCCATGGCACCGGTCATGTTTCGCTACACCGCGGCCGGCCAGGGCGGCGGGGCCGGGGGCCAGGCCGACGCCGATGCGGTGCAGGATGATCTGGCTGTTCTGGCCGAGGCGGCCGATCTTGTGTTTGCCGAAAGCGACCTGCTCAATGATGGCGGCAATCTCGTCGACGACTATGCCGGCAATGTGGTGCTGTCGACGAAGTTCCTTCGCGACAACCGGCTGGGCGAGGCCGCCGCCCGCGAAGCGCTCCAGGCCATGGATGGCATCAGCCATGTCGCCTTCATCGAGGCTGACGAGCAGGGCGGGCTCGAGCATGCGGACGGCGTCGTGGCGTTCGTCGATACCAACACGTTGATCGTCAATTCGTATCCCGATGACCCGGCCTATGCCAGCACCTTGCACGAGGATCTGCAGCGCGGTCTGCCGGGGGTCACCATCCACGAGATCACGACCCCCTATGATGGCAGCGAGATCCATGACGAGCGCTTCGGCTCCGCCTGCGGCCTCTACACCAATGCGCTGGTGACACCTGAGCGGGTCTACCTGCCGCAGTTCGGCATCCCGGAGGACGAGGTGGCGCTGGCCCAGGTCAGAGCTGCCACGGACCGCGCCGTCGTGCCGGTTCCGTCATCCGGCGTCTGCGCCATGGGCGGCGGCGTGCGCTGCATGTCGTGGCAGCTCCGTGGCGCCAATGCGTCAGCGTTGTTGCGCTATGCGCAATCCCGATAAGGGGGCATTTCCCGCCGCCAAAGGGCCTAGATCCAGGCGTCGGCCGGTAGGTCTAACAGCCTGCTGACGCCGCTTCAGGCGTGGCTCACACCAGCCCCTTGCCAGCGTCCGAGCCTTGCCGGGCGCGGCGGCGAACCATGAGTGCTGCGAGACCGAGGCACGACGCGATCACCAAGAAGGAGAAGACCGTCGTCAGCGTGCCGAGCGCATAGAGCACCGGCGTCGTGACATTGGTCGTCATGCCGAAGATCTCGAGCGGCAGGGTGTTGTAGGAGCCTGCCGTGAGCAGCGTTCGGGCGAACTCGTCATAGGAGAGCGTGAAGCCGAAGAGCGCCACGCCGATCAGGCTGGGCGCGATGATCGGCAGGACGACATAGCGGATGGTCTGCCAGGAGGTGGCACCCATGTCACGGGCCGCTTCCTCATAGGCTTTGTCGAAGCGGTTGAAGACCGCGAACATGATCAAGAGACCGAAGGGCAGCGTCCAGGTGAGATGCGCGCCCAAGGCCGAGGTCGACCAATGCGGGTTGAGGCCGATGATGTTGAACATCAGGCCGACGCCGAGCGAGATCAGGATCGAGGGGATGATCAGGCTGGTGATCGTCAGGTAGAAGACGAAGGTGGCGCCCTTGAAGTTCTTGCGAAAGGCGAGGCCGGCCGTGACCGAGATGATCAAGGTCGCGATCATCACGACCAGACCGAGTGCCAGCGAGCGGCGGAAGGCGCCCCAGAAATCACCGACGGCCTGCTGCTCGAACAGGTTCGCAAACCAGTGCAGCGACACGCCGTTCAAGGGGAAGGTCAGCCCGCCGCGCGGCCCCTGGAAGGAGAGGATGCCGATGGTGATGATCGGGCCGTAGAGAAACAGCACGAAGAGGATGAAGAAGGCAGCCAGGGCATAGAAGCTGCGGCCGCGGCGGTCGCTCATCGGCCATGCTCCGCCGGCATCTCAGAGCTCCTTTCGGATATCGACGAGGCGCATCATGACGGCGATCATGATGAGCACGGTCAGCAGCAGGACGACGGCGCTCGACGCTGCGGCCGGGTATTGCAAGAGCGCGATCTCGTTTTGGATGAGCCTGCCGACCGAGGCCGATTGCGAGCCCGACATGAACCGAACGGTGATGAAATCGCCCATCACCAGCGTGACGACGAAGATCGAGCCGATCATGATGCCCGGCTTGGCGAGCGGGATCACGACATGGACGAGCGTCTGAAAGCCGCTGGCGCCGGCGTCTCTCGCCGCCTCGATCAGTGATTTGTCGATGCGCATGAGCGTGTTGAAGATCGGCACGACCATGAACAGCGCGTAGAGATGAACGAAGGCGAGGATCACCGCGAAGTCGGAGAAGAGCAGGAAATCCAAGGGCTCGTCGATCAGGCCCATGCCGATGAGCGCGTTGTTGGCGAGCCCGTTGCGGCCGAGAAACGGGATCCAGGAGATCATCCGGATGATGTTCGAGGTCCAAAACGGCACGGTGCAGAGCAGAAAGAGTGCTATCTGCCAGGTCAGCGAGCGGACATGAAAGGCCAGGAAGTAGGCGACGGTGAAGCCGATTGTGGCGGTGAAGAACCACGTTAGAAGGACGTATTTCAGGGTCTTGAGATAGGTCTGCCAGGTCACCCCGGCGGTCAGGTGGTAGGCGTAATTGTCGAAGGTGAAATCGGGGTAGAACGAGAACTCGTTGAACCCCCAGAACGACACGGTGACGATCGTCAGGATCGGGACGACCAGAAAGACCAGCAGCACCACCATCAGCGGCGTGATCTGCAGCCAGGCCGAAAGATGCCGGCCGAGCCGCAGCCCTGCCGGGCGCGGTGCGGTTACGGCATCAGTCGCGACAACGGTATGATCTGCAGTGGCCATGCGGGCTTTCGAGCAGGCTGGTCCGGCGGCGAGCGCCGGACCAGCCAATTGGATTCGATCAGGCGGCGATGAACTCGTTCCATTTGCGAACGAGGTGGGTGTTCTCGTCCATGACGGCGTTCCAGCAGGCGACGTCGCCCATGCGGTCGTAGAACGAGCCGCCGTCGCGAACGGCGCCAGCGGTCTCCATGACCTGGCCCTGCGGATTGACGATCTCGCCCTCGGCCGGCTTGCCCTCGAACCAGAAGCCCCACTCGTCTTCGGTCATGAAGTTCTTCGACGTCTCCGGCACTGCCGAGTAGTAGCCCTGGCGCATCAGGAAGCCACCGACCCAGCCCGACAGATACCAGTTGATGTACTCGTAGGCCGCTTCGAGCTCGAGGCCCGAGAGATGCCCGGCGAGGCCGATGCCGCCGCCCCAGGACCGGTAGCCCTCCTTCAAGGGCTGGTAGACGCAGGGGATGCCCTTGGCGCGGACCGCGGTGATGGCCGGCGACCACATCGACTGGATCACGACCTCGCCCGAGGCCATGAGGTTGACGCTTTCATCGAAGGTCTTCCAGAAGGCGCGGAACTGGCCGGCCTGCTTGGCCTCGATCAGGATTGCGATGGTCTGATCGATCTCCTCCTTGGTCATGTTGCCCTTGTCGCCATACTGGATCTCGCCCATGGCCTCGGCGACCATCGCGGCATCCATGATGCCGATCGACGAGATGTCGAGGATCGACGCCTTGCCCTTGAACTCGGGGTTCAAGAGCTCGGCCCAGCTGTCGATGGGCCGGCCGATCAGGTCGGGGCGGATGCCCAGCGTGTCGGCATTGTAGATGGTTGGAATGAGCGTCATCCAACCGGTCTCTTCGGTGGCGAAGGTGGTGCTGTCCGGCCCCTCGGTGAAGCCCACGGTATGCGGCGCCGTGCCCTGGGCGATGATCGATTCCGGCGTCAGCTTGCCGCTCTTGAAGATCCCGACGATCTTGTCGTAGTTGGTGATCTTCGACGTATCCATCGCCTGCAGATTACCGGCGCCCCAGACCTTCTTGCAGACCCAGTATTCGATATCGGCGATGTCGAACGAGTTCGGCTGAGTCACGGCGCGCTGGGTGACACTGTCGGAATCCAGCGCCGTCATCTCCAGCGTGAAGCCGAGATCTTCCTTCACCTGCTGCGCCACCTCGTTGAGGTTCGAGACGCCGGTGCCGAACTGCCGAAGCGTGACATCCTTGATGTTCTGCGCCCAGATCGTCGGGAAGCCGGTGATGGCACCCGAGCCGATCGCCGTCCCGGCGGCGGCGGCCGTGCCCTTGAGCACCGTGCGGCGGTCGACGGCGGGCCCGTTCTTGCTTTTCGTCACGTGGGTCATGAGGATCTCCTCTGGCTCATTGTGAATGTGCAGCAACGCGAAAGGTCAACCGGCGAGGCGATGGGCATCGGCCTCTTGCCAGCTGAGATAGACGTTCATGCCGATCTCGACGGGATCGTCGAAGAAGGCTCGATCGGGCATGCTCGCCGACAGCCCGCCGGCTTGCGCGGCGTCGACGTTGACGCTCACGGTGGAGCCCAGATACTCGATGTCTTGCACCGTGGCACCAAGGCTCGGCCCGACCGGCGGCGTGGTCTTGGTGACGGCCAGGCGGTCGGTGCGGATGGCGATGCGGCCCGATTCGTGGTCGAGGATGTTGTGGCCACCGATGAACCGGGCGACGAATTCGGTGGCCGGTGCTTCGAACACGTCACGCGGCGAGCCGGCCTGCTCGATCTGTCCGTTGTTCATGACGATGATCAGGTCGGCCAGGGCCAGGGCCTCGTCCTGCGAGTGCGTCACATGGAGAAAGCTGATGCCGAGCTCGCGATGCAGCTTCTTCAGCTCCAGGCGCATGCGCAGGCGCAGAAAAGGGTCGAGTGCTGAGAGCGGCTCGTCGAGCAGCAGGATCGAGGGCTCCATCAACAGTGCCCTGGCGAGCGCCACCCGCTGCTGCTGGCCGCCCGAGAGCTGGCTCGGCAGGCGCTCGGCGAAGTCGGCCATGTCGACCAGCGCCAAGACCTCCATGGCCTTGCCGGTGCGCTCCGCCTTGTCGACACCACGCATCCGCAGGCTGAAAGCGACATTGTCGCCAACGCTCAGATGCGGAAAGAGCGCGTAGCTCTGGAACATCATCGCGGTGCCGCGAGCCGCTGGTGCCAGGTTGGTGATGTTGTTGTCGCCGAGCACGATGTCGCCCGCCGTCACGCTCTCATGGCCGGCGATCATGCGGAGCGTCGACGACTTGCCGCAGCCGGACGGCCCCAGGAGGCAGCAATAGGTGCCGCCCGGAATGCGCTGGTCGATCCCGGCCACGGCCACGGCGTCGCCGTAGGCCTTGGTGACCGAGATCAGCTCGAGGTTGGAAGTCCTCACGATAGGGTATCCGCCCGCCTTGTCGATCGGTGCATCATGACGTTCCAGCCGTGGCAGCAAGTGCTGTGCCAACCTCAGAGGCGATCGTTCAGCGGAGCCAATCTCGCCGTTGATCTGCGTGATCTTTAGGCACCCTCCATGGTCTTCTCGGGCACTTTGCACGAATGTTCGTCATCTGGACAGACCTGGGGCAGTCGGCGCGCTGGATGCGCCGGCATGCTCGCGCACCATCGCTCAATCGACGGCGCCATGCGCCACTGCCTGACGCTCGAGCCGCATCAGCGATCGTCAGGCGTCGGCCATGCTGAAGGTGGGAACGGCTGCCGCAGCGATCGGGCGGCTCTTGAGAAAGCCCTGCCACTCGTCGCAGCCGAAGGCGTTGAGCATGTCGAGCTGTACCTCGTTCTCGACGCCTTCTGCCACCACCTTCATGCCGAGGCCATGCGCCAGGCCGATGATCGCCTTGGCGAGCGTGGCGTCGCGCGGCTTGCGCGTCATGTTGCGAACGAACGAGCGGTCGATCTTGACCCTCTGCACGGGAAACCGCTGCAGGTTGCTGAGCGACGAGAAACCCGTGCCGAAATCGTCCAGCGCCAGGCTGACGCCTAGGCGATGCAAGCCGTGGATCGTCCGCTGGGTCCGCCGATCAGCCTCGAGCAGGGCCGACTCGGTGAGTTCGAGCTCGAGCTGGCCCGCTTGAAGCTCGACACCTTCGAGGAAGCGGCGGACTTCGTCGACGAGGTCGCCGCGCCGGAATTGCAGGGGCGAGATGTTGATGGCGAGCCGGCCGGGCTGGAACGCCCGGCTTCGCCAGCCGTCGAGATCGCCGGCTGTTCGCTGGAGAAGAAAAGCGCCGAGCTGGCCGATCAGCCCGCAATCCTCGGCAAGGCCGATGAAGCGGTCGGGCGGCACCGGTCCCCGCTCCGGGTGGGTCCAGCGCATGAGTGCCTCGAAGCCGACCACTCTGCCACTGCCGACCTCGATCTGCGGCTGGTAGACGAGGTCCAGCTCGGCCGAATCGACGGCCCGGCGGAGATCGTTCTCCAGGCGAACCCGCTCGGCGGTATCGCTGTGCAAGACGCCGTCATAGAGGCGGAACGTGTTGCGCCCCTGCGACTTGGCCCAGTAGAGCGCCATGTCGGCATGGCGGAGCAGCGTGTCCCGGTCCTCGGCATCGGCCGGATAGAGGCTGATGCCCAGGCTCGCGGTGACCCGTAAATCGTGCCCGTCGATGTGCATCGGCGATTCCAGGCTCGTCATGATCTTGCGCGCCGGGATGGTCGCATCGTGCACCCGGCGCAGCCCGCGCAGGATCATGATGAACTCGTCGCCGCCCATCCGCGCGATCGTGTCCTCGTCCCGCACGGCGCTCCGCAACCGCTCGCCGAGCTGCACCAGTAGCGCGTCGCCCATGGCATGGCCGAGACTGTCATTGATCGCCTTGAACCGGTCGATATCGAGGAAGGCCACGGCGACGATCTCGCCGGATCGCTGGGCATGTTTGAGGATCTCGTCGAGCCGCTCGTTGAAGAGCGCACGGTTCGGCAGGCCGGTCAGCGGATCGTGAGTGGCCTGATGCAGGATGACGGCCTGGGCATCTTTTTGTCGCGTGAGATCGCCAAAGGCGGCCACATAGTAGCCGCTGCCATCCAGGACAGCCTTGGTGATGGTGCCCTCGAGCGGGAAGCGGCTGCCGTCGGCACGCAATCCGACGGCCTCGAAGGACTCGCCGTTGGCATGGTCGTCGAGATTGCTGGACACGTCGAGGCTCGACGAATCGGCAGCGTATAGCGACGACATCAGGCGACCACGCATCGTCTCCAGTGGCCGTTGAAACAGCCGTTCAGCGGCCGGGTTCATGCTGTCGATGCGGCCTGAAAGGTCACAGGTGACGATTGCCTCGCCGACCGATGCCATGATGGTTCGCAGCCTGGCCTCACTGCGGTTGAGCGCTGCCTCGCGACGAACCGTCTCGGTGATGTCGGTGTAGATGCCCACGGTGCCGCCATCCTGCATCCGAGATTCGCTGACCTCGATGTGCCGCCCGTCCTTGAGATCGAGCCTGAACGTTCCTCCCTTCTGCCGACAGGCGAGGCGCCACTCGCGCCACTCGTCGTAGGACTGATCGTCGAGGGCGAGCAATGGGCGGGTGTGCTGGTCGAGCGCCTCGCTGAAGGTCCGATAGCGGCTATCCGCATCGAGACCGTTGAAGAAGTGGCGAAAGCGGCTGTTGCAGAGCACGAGGCGGTCCTTCGCGTCCCAGATGGCGAAGCCGTCGTTCATGGCTTCGGTCGGCAGCGTCAGCCGATCATGCGCCAGCCGCAGCGCGCCGAGATTCTCGGTGAGCCGATCCAGCATCGCGTTCACGGCGCGACCGACGCGTGCAATCTCGTCGCGGCCTCGGATCGTCGCTCGGGCCTCGCTGTCGCCATTGGTGATGCGATCTGCGGTCTCGGCCAATCGCTGCAGACGGTGGGTCAGAAGGTGGCCGAACCAGAAAGCAGACACGGCCATCAGCACGATGCCGATGCCGGCGACCAATGCACCTCGCCGATAGGCATCGCCAAAGCTGGCGTGCAGTGCCGCATCGCTCACGGCGACCACCAGTGTCCCCAGGCGGTGCTTGCCGGTCGACACCTCGACGACCCAACGATCGGGCCCGGCACTAACTGGTCCGGGGTCGAGCCTGGAGCCGAGATCGGCTTGGTCCTTGGCCGCCACGACGCGGCCGGCGAGGTCGACGAGCACGATGTCGTTGAATTCGCCCGAGCTCGCGGTCTCGGCAATAAAGGTCTGAAGCTCGGTGTAGTCATCCGTCAGCAGTGCCACCCGGCCGATATCGGAAAGCAGGGTGACGAAGTTCTGGTCGTTCCTTTGCCAGAGCGCCTCTTGGCTGGTGAGGTGCTGACGAAGCGTGAAGAAAAGCAGGGCTGCTGAGAGAACCAGCTGAAGCGCGAAGATGACGAGCACGATCCGCCAATGCAGCGACAGCCCGTGGCGCATCAGGTATCGGCCCTCGGCCGAAGCCGTGCGGCGTCGTACTCCCCGGCTTGCACCGGAACGAAACCGCTCCAGCCGAGGTTCTGGAGCACGCGCTGGCCGGCCGGATTCGACCCCCAGCCCAGCACGGTCTCTTGCAGACGACCGAGCGTCCGCTCGCCGAGCCGGGAGTGGCCGATGAGCACGATGCCGGGGATCGAATCCGTGCCGAATTTCGGCTCCATGGCGATCGGCTCGAAGGATTTGAGCTGGGCCAGGGCAAAACCGGGCAGCGCACAGGCCGCTGCGGTTCCACTCGCAACAGCGTGCATGCACGCGGTCTTGGTGCGAAACAGCTCTAGCTTGACGCCATCAGGCCCGGTGAGGCGCTGGCGCTCGAGCTCCTGCTCGACCAGCTGGAACACTGCCGAAAGGCGGGGTGGGGTCGCCACGATCTCGCCACGCAAGTCGTCGAACTGCGCCAGCCGGCGCTCGACTGGTGCTACGATCAAGGCCGACAGATCTTCGCGCAGCCGTCCAATAGGCCGGTATGCCTGCTCAGCCATGGCGTCTGCGCAGAAGAACGGATGAACCACCGCGATATCGTAGTGACCTTGCAACAAGAGCTGCCGAAATGCCGGAAAGGTGCTCTTGGTCTGCAGGCTCACCTGACGGCCGCAGATCTCGGCAAACGCACTGGCAACCGGCCCGAAACGGCGACCGATCTGCAGCGCCGGCAAGTAGGGAAAGACGCCAAGGATCATCGGCTCATTGGGCAGATGTGCTGCTCGGACCGGGCTTGGCATGGCAAGGCCGAGGCCGGCCGCAGCTAGCGTTTGCACGACGTTGCGTCGGGTCGGGATCGACGGCATGAGCATTCTCTCTTCCGCGGCACGCTGCATGGACGCGGGCCTAGGTGTATTCGCTTCTGAGTAGAGAATCCTCCGGTGTCAGGAAAACTGCAAGAGGCTTTTGCTGCTGCCCGTCACAGGACAGTGACGGCGTGACGGTGGCACATCGAAGACGGTGGCGGCGGCAATGTGTCCTGCCCGTGTCCGGGCGCTGGGGCGGAAGCGAGCTTGACAAGGAGGGTCGGCATCTGGCCTGAAATAGCAGTGTCGTCCTTCATTCAGCATCAGCGGATTGCCTGATCATGCAGCAGAGCCTCGTCACCCGCCTTTGGCCGCAGACCGCCGACAGCCTCGCGGCGCGAGGACTGCTCGTCGTTCTCGGCTGTCTGCTCCTGATCGCTTCGGCGAAGGTGCAGGTGCCGTTCTGGCCCGTGCCGATGACCATGCAGACTTTCGTCGTGCTCGGGATCGGTGCTGCCTACGGCGCCAGGCTCGGCGGTGTCACATTGGCCGCGTATCTTGGCCAGGGTGCCATTGGCCTACCGGTCTTCGCAGGCGGTGGCGGCTTGGCCTATCTAGCCGGTCCGACGGCCGGCTACCTGGTGGGCTTCCTCGTTGCCGCAGTGCTTGTCGGCGGGCTCGCCGATCGCGGCTACTGCCGCACCCGGCTCTCGACCCTGGCGGCGTTCGCTCTGGGGACACTTGCCATCTTCGCGCTGGGCGCTGGCTGGCTGGCCGTGCTGTTCGGCCCGCAGGTCGCGCTCGCCTCCGGTGTCCTGCCGTTCGTCATCGCCGAGTCCGCCAAAGTGGCGCTCGCCGTCCTCGTCTTCCCGCTCATTTGGAAGCGTGCCGGGGGCTGAGCGAGGCGTTCGGCTTCAGCTGACCTGCCATGCGCCGTTAGCCCGGTCTGCGGCGAGACGGCAAGGGCGATGCCGAGCAAGAGCAGGAATCCACGGCTTTCGAGCAGTGTGTGGCTGAACAGGCCGTGCGCGGCGGCGATGGCGATGAAGACCACCCCGCCCCAGAACTGTCGCCGCCAGAACAGGAATGCGGCGCCACCAAGGAATGCCAGGTAGGCGAGTAGCGCCGGCAGGCCGTTGTCCAGCCAGTAGCGCAAGTAGATGTTGTGCGTGCCGATACCCTGGCTGCGCATGAAGCCGGTGCCATGCCCGACCAGGGGGCGGCGCTCGATCGAGGCCAGGTAGCTGGCAACGAGGCTGAGCCGGCTCTCGTCCTCCGGCACCATCGATCGCTCGAAGGTGAGCATCTCGAGCCGCCGCTGGCTCTCCCAGTCGCTGAAGCCGGGCAGGGTGGAGATTGCCGGCAATATCACCATGACGAGCAAAGCGAGCGTCCCCAGAGCGCCCGTCACGGTAAGTGCGAGGCCTGGACCCCGCAAGGCCGTGCGGGTGGCGAGCAGATAGGCCCCGGCAAGCATGGCCATGAGCAGCAGCCCGCCGCGGGACTGCGTGGCGAGGACGGCAAGACCGGCCAGGGCGAGCACCGCCAGATCGGCACCGCGCAGGCGATCGTAGCGGAGCAGGAGTGCGGTGAGCGTCGTGACGATGAAGGCGGCGGTGTTGGCGTCGCCCATGACGCCGGCCGCTCGCTCAGGTGCAGTTGCCCAACGAACGCCTGGCGGCACCAGGTTGGCGAAGAAGCCCGGCTGGAAGACGTCGGTGATGATCGAGGCGATCGCGACCAGCAGCGTTGCCGCAAGAATCGGGCGCCATGTGGCACCAACCGCGCGACTGCCGCCCAGCATGAGCGCCAGCGCAAAGACGACCAGCGCATAAGGCAGGAGGAGGATCTCGGTCGCGCCGTCGGCCCAGAGCGCCCCTGGCAGCAATGCGCCGGGAACGAGGCTGACGAGCGTCAGCGCGACCAGGGCCGTCAGTGGCAGCCGATTATCGCCGAGCGCGCTGAACGGCCCGAGCAACACCTCGCGCTGGCGAAGTTGCGCTGCGGTCCAGAGCGCCAGCAGTGGCACCATGCAGGCGAGGAAGAGGCGGGTCGGCTGACCGAGCGGCAGGTGGCCGAGGGTGGCCAGGAGCATGTCGGCGTGGGTGCCGAAGAGCACGACCACGAACGCGGCAAAACCAGCGATCGCGCGGTCGATCGGTGCGAGCTTCACCGCTGGACGCTCCCGGCCGGCGTGGTGCTGCCGAGGAGCACTGCAAGGTGCTGCGCGACCAGCCGGTCGGTCGCAAAATCGGCGATCCGCTCGGCCAGTCGGTCGGCTGGCGTAGGCCGTTCCAGCATCGCCTCGATGGCGTCCGCAAGTGCCACGGGATCGGCCATCGGCACCAGGGCGCCGTAGCGGCCATCGGCCAGGATCTCGCGCGGGCCGTGCGGGCAGTCGGTGCTGACCACCGGACAGCCGACCGCCATGGCCTCGATCAGCACGGTCGGCAGGCCTTCGCGCCTGGAGCTCATGACGAACATCCGGGCGCGAGCGAAGAGTGCGAACGGATTGGCGCGAAACCCGGCGAAGCGGACCCGGCCATCGAGCTCGAGCTCGGCAGCCGAGCGCTCGAGGGCAGCGCGCTCCGGGCCATCGCCCAAGATGATCAGCTGAAGATCCGTGCGGCCATGGAGGTGGGCAAAGCCGCGCAGCAGCGTCATCATATCCTTGCTGGTGGTCAACCGCCCGGCCGTCACGATGAACGGTTTGTCCGCCAGATCGGCGAGGTCGGGATCGAGTGGCGCTCGGCCGCGGCCCGTTGGATCCGTCGTCAGGACGGTGTTGTGAATCACCTCGACCTGGCTCGGGGCAAGCCCCAGTGTCGTGATGACGTCGCGCTTGATGCCTTCGGAAACGGCCACGACGCGAGCTGCGCGTCGATACAGCCACCGCGCGAGATGCACCACGATGTTGCCGCGTCGCTGGGTGGCGCCTGAGCTGGTCGACAGCGGGCTGTGGACGCTGACGATGACCCGCGTCGCCGTCCGGGCAATGGCTGAGGCAAGCAGGGCCACGACATTGGCGTGGTCAATCGCGGCGTAGAGCGCGTTTGGACGTGTCCGACGCAGGTATCGTGCCAGCGGTAGCAGCGCAGTCAGGGTGCGTCGGCATCCAAGGTCGACGACGTTTACGCCGGGCGGCACCGTGTCGAGGTAGGGGCCCACCGCAGCGGCAAGGACCAGATCCACGGCAAAGCCCTGGGCGCTCAGCTCGCTCGCGAGATTGAGCATCACCCGCTCGGCACCCCCGCCATGCAGGCCAGGCAGGAAGAGAGCAAGCCGGGCCGGCAGCTGTCCCTCGGCCGTCATGCCGCGAGCCGCCCGCGACAGAGCCCGAAAGGCAGCCGCGCCATGCGACGCATGCCGCCAATGTCGAGCAGCCAGGCCACACCGAGATACACGACACCGCCCGTCGCCACCTGGACGACCAGTGCTGCCAACCCGTCCAGATCACGCAGCGGCCATAGGCAGACAACCATCACCAGTGTCGCAAGCGCGATCTTCGCAAGGTCGGCTGTGGGCACTGGCAGGGCCAGACGGCGACGGCCGAGGATGATGCTCAAGGTCAGTGCCAGCGCGCTCGCGGCCACCGTGGCCCAGGCAGCACCGGCCGCGCCGAAAGTCGGGATGGTCCAGAGGTTGAGCAAGACGTTGACGATGGCAGCCGCTGCCGAGATGCCCGCCTGCATGCCGACCTTGGCGCTGAGCTGAAAGGCCAGGTCGAAATGGAAGGTGCGGGTCTTCTGGATGAGCACGGCGAGCGCTATGATCGGCATCACCGTAGCGGCACTTGCGCTGAACGCGCCGCCGGTCACGACACCAGTGATATTGCCGGCAAGGAGCGCCATGCCGGCGGCTGCCGGCAAGGCCAACCCCCAGAGCAGGATCAGGTTTTGCCGGAGCATCGGCACGGCTTTCGCCATGCCGCCTTCCTCATAGGCCCGAACCGCGAGCGGATAGGCGGCGAGGTTGACGACCACCAGGATCGTGCCGAGCATGTAGTTGGTGAGATCATGGCCGACGGCATAAGTGCCGGCGGCATCGACACCGATCAGGCGGGCAATGAGCAACCGGTCGGCGGTGAAGAGGACGTAGTCGAGCGCGATCGTCACGACCAGCGGTGCGCCATAAAGAAAGAGCCGCTTGAGAATGGCGGGGTCCACATCACGCGGTCGACAGCTGCGAAACGTCCGAAAGCTCGGCAGGGCGGCGGCTGCCGCGGCGCCAGCGAGCAAGCCGATCAGGACGCCATCGCCCCCCATCCCGGCGCGCACGAGGCCGATGCCGACAGCGAGTGCCACGATCGCCCGCGTCAATGCCAGGCGCGCGTAGTGAGCGGGTTGCAGGCGCGCATTGGCGAGCCGCAGCTGAATCTCGCTCAGCGCGTCGACCACAACCAGCGCGCAGCCGATCACCACGAGCTGCCGCAGCGCCGGGTCATCGAGGCCCGAGATCAGCCCCAGGGCGGCAAGGGCGATGACCAGAGCGACCACCACGAAGCCAGCCAGCGCAGATGCCAGCAAGCGCTCGGGCGCGCCTCGATAGGCGGCGACAAAGCGCAAGAGGCCCAGCTGCAGCCAGAGAAACGCCACCATCTGGACCACGCCGATCGTCGCGATCGCGACGGCATAGCGCCCGTACTCGGCAGGCTCCAGGAATCGGGTGTAGATCGCGATCGCGGCGAAGCTGACCAGTGCCGGCAGGCCCCGTGCAAGGCCATAGGCGAGGCCGTGCTTCACCATCATCGCTGGGCTACCCGAACGCTGGCCGTAGCGGATCGCTCAACCATTCGGTAAGACCGGCTGATCTCTTTCTCGTGGAGCGCGCCATGCCCAGTCGCATCGATCCGGATTTCCTGTCGGGGCGCCAGCCAGTGTCTCGGGCGGGCTTCCGCCGGACCCTGGAAGCGGTGCGCGACGAGATCGATCACCAGGGCTTCTTTCAGGCCGTCGCTGTGGGGGCGGTCGAACGGCCTGGCGCCGCCAAGCTCGGCGACTGGCTGGCTGCTGCCGATTTCGGCGCGGTCGGCGACGGGCTGGCGGATGACACGGCGGCCTTGCAGGCAGCGCTCGATGCGCTCGCGGCACGAGGCGGGGTGCTGCTGCTTGCCGCCGGTGCCCGTTACCGCATCAGCCGCGGCCTTACGCTCTTCGATGCCCGGGGCTTTCGCATCGATGGTCAGGGTGCCACGATCCGCATGACCGACGGGGCACCGGTCGACGTGCCTTACTGGCTGCTGCATCTGGAGCGGTGCGGTTCGTTCGCGGTTGTTGACCTCGAGCTGGATGGCAATCGGGCGACGCGGATCATTGGTGCCGAGCCTTGGGCCAACAACCTCCAGCTCCACGCCTGCCGGCGTTTTCGCCTTTCCGGGGTGCATAGTCGCGATGCGGTGGTCGACGGTTTCATGCTCTATCACGGTGACCGCGCGGATCCGTCGACCTTTTGCCGGGAAGGGCTGATCGAGGCCTGCAGCGCCACCGCTTGCGCCCGTCAGGGGCTCACCATTCTCAACGCCTTCGACATCACGGTGCATGCCTGCAGCTTTACCGGCAGTCGCGGCGTGCCGCCGGAATCCGGCATCGACGTCGAGAGCCATGTCGATTCCGCCGTTCCCAGCAATGCGCGAATCGTCATCAGCGCTTGTCGCATCGCCGATCATGTCGGCGGTGGTGTGCTGCTGACCGAGTTCGGCGGGGCGCGGAGCCTGACGGTCACCGATTGCAGCTTCGAGGCGTGCGGCCGGTTCGGCGTCTTCATCGGCGCCGGCGATTGCATCGTGCGCGACTGCCGTTTCAGCCGCTTCGACGAGCGCATCGAGCACGGTGTCATCAACATCCGCAACCGCGCGGGCGGCGTGCCGCCGCTGGTCACCGGGAATGTCTTTAGCGAGCTCGCCATGGGCAATCCCAACCAGGCGGCAATCTATGTGCGACCGGAGGCTGGGCTCGGCACAGTGATCGAGGGCAATCGCCTGGAAGACGTCGATGCGACGGGCATCACCGCGACCGCGCCCGGGACGATCGTTCGGGGCAACGTGCTCCGCGGCAATCGTCGAGACGGCCTGCGGATCGGCGGGGATTGCCTGGTCGAGGGCAACTTCATCAGCGACATGGCAGGCGTCGGCCCGGCCATCCTGGTCTATGGCGGCGGGACCGTCGTTCGCGCCAACCAGCTGGTGAATTGCGACAACGGTGCGGCCGGCAGCATTCGGGTCATTCAAGAGCCGGACGAGCCGCTCCGGCCGAGCATCGTCGCCGACAACCTGCTGCGTCTCGATCCTGCGAACGGCCGGGCCCAGGCGGTCAGCCTCACCGTGCCCGGCATCGAGCGCAACAATGACGCGTTCGGCTATGGCTGAGCGATGTCCGCTCATGCCGCTCGGGCCTCGTCAGGCGCGGCAACGGTGACGCTGTCCGAGCCTGTGCACTGCGCATAGAGCGAGCGATAGGCACCGACGATGGCCGCAAGGCTGAAGTGTGATGCGATTCTCTGCCGTGCGCTTCGGCCCATGGCCCGTCGTTGCTCGGCGGGCAGCGCCAGGAGCTCGGACAAGGCCGTTGCGAGTGCTGCCGGATCGCGTGGCGGCACCACGCGCCCGGTATCGCCGATGATCGCAGCGCAGTCGCCAGTGTCGGTGGCCACGCATGGCACGCCGGCGGCCATGGCTTCGCCGATGGCATTGGGAAAGCCTTCGCCCCAGGCCGAGCTGAGGACCGCGAGATCGAGCCCCTTGATCACGGGGCGGGGGTCGGCCAGGGGGCCGAGAAGGTGGACCTTCCCGGCAAGTCCGAAGGCTTCGATCTGACCGACGAGGGCGCCGTTGGCGGCATCGGCGCGATTGCCGAGCATGACCAGCTGCACCGGCTCGGCGGCGCCGAGCCGTGCCATGGCGGCAAGCAGGGTGCCGTGGTCCTTCATCGGTCGGACCTCTGCCGCGATGCCGATCAGGGTCGTGCCCGGATCGACACCGAGGCGATGTCTCAGCACGGCACCCGCCATCGGGTCGGGTGCCAAGGCATCGAGATCGAAGCCGTTGCCGATCACCGCGCTGCGGCTCGAGCGGTAGCCGGCAGCCGCATGCTGCCTGGCGGCCGCGGCGGCGTTGTAGATGATCGCCCTGGGGTGGGCGGAGAGCGCAGCGCCGGCTCTGATCACCCAGCGCGTGAGGGCGGGCTCCGCTGCCGGATCGTCGAGCGCACCGCGTACGTTCCAGAGCACGGGTGCCCGAAGCCCGGTGCAAAGGGCGGCGAGCGAGGCCGCGAGATTGCCGTGATACATCCAGCCTTGCACGAGCGCCGGCCGCAGCCGACGCAGCAATCGGCCGAGCGCGATGATGGCCATCGGCGCCACCGTCCCCTGGCCGAGATCCAGGCTGTGCACAGTGGCACCGCTCTGCCGGATCGGCCCGGCGAGCGCGCCTGCCGGCAGCAGGCTCACGACATGGGTTCGGGGCGGCGCCGAGAGTGGTGCTGATACCAGCTTCTCGAGCATCCGTTGCGCGCCGCCGAGCGCCAGGCTGGTGATGACGTGCACGATCGGCGCGTCGAGCGGCCTGCCGGCGACACCACCGGTCATGCCCGGCCCCCGACGGCCCTGATGATCGAGGCGATTCGTGCCAGATCGTCGTCGTCGAGCTCGCTGCCAGAGGGCAGGCAGAGGCCATCGCGGAAGAGCTGCTCGCCGACCGCGCCACCGAAGCAGGCCATGCCCTTGAAGACCGGCTGCAGGTGCATCGGCTTCCAGATCGGCCGGGCCTCGATCGATGCTGCGCCCAGCGCCTGGCGCACCGCCTCCCGATCCGCGCCGAACGCCACCGGGTCGATCGTGATGCAGGTCAACCAGCGATTGGCGGTGCCGTAATCCGCCTCGGGCATGAAGGTGATGCCGGGTAGATCACCGAGCAGGTGCTGGTAGGCAGCGAAGACGGCGCGCCGTTGGGCTACCCGCTGGCCGAGCAGCTCGAGCTGCCCGACGCCGATCGCGGCCAGCACGTTGCTCAGGCGATAGTTGTAGCCGAGCTCCTCGTGCTCGTAGTGGGCGACAGGCTGCCGCGCTTGTTGCGCCAGGTAGCGCGCCCGCTCGATCGAAGCGGCGTCATCGGTCGCGAGAATTCCACCGCCGCCGGTGGTGATGATCTTGTTGCCGTTGAAGGAGTAGACCGCCATCGCCGAGCCCTTGCCGGCGTGCCGATCCTGGTAGGTGGCACCCATGGCCTCGGCACTGTCGCTGACGAGCGGAATGCCGAACGGCTGCAGCACGGCCTGTAGCGCGTCATGATCGGCAGCCTGCCCGTAGAGGTCGCAGGGGACCACGGCCTTGGGCAGCGAGCCTTGCCGCGCCAGCGTGGTGATGGCGTCATGCAGCCGGTCGGGATCCATGGTCCATGTCGACGGGTCTGCGTCGACGAAGACGGGCTCAGCGCCCAGCATGACGATCGGTGACACGCCACCGACGAAGGTGAGATCGGCTGCGATCACGGTGTCGCCCGGGCCGACGCCAAGGCAGCGAAGCGCCAGATGCAGCGCCGCTGTGCCGCTCGTGACAGCCGCACAATGGCGAAAGCCCGTGATCTCGCTCATGGCCGCCTCGAAGCGCTCGAGCATCGGTCCGACAGGGGCGATGTAGTTCGACGTGAAGGCCTCCATCACGAGGCCGAGCTCGCGGCCCGACAGATGCGGCGGCGACAGGAAGACCTGCGCCGGCGGTGCTTGCCAACTCGATGCCGATGGGGCCGCCTTGGTCAGCTCTGGCGGTCTCTCGTGCAGGCGCATGGTGTGCTCTTTGTCCGCTGGAGCCGATAGCGGCTTGGCACCGCTCACTTCATGCTTGTCTTTGACTTCTTTACCGTCTTCGAATCAATCATAACAAACTTGGCCAAATACCATAATGCGCAAAATACTGGAGGCTTCTGGCTATCGCGACCATGAATCGGATAAAAGGCGCGAGTGTTAATAAAAGATTAAGCGCGACGTTCCGATGCGGTAATGCTGTCTATTTCCGCAAAAGTTGAGTGGACGACGCGTTGCAATCATCTAATCGGCAAAAATCTTGGCCCGTTAACTATAAATGAGGCAAGAATCGTGGCGACTGAAAGAGTGATCGCAGGCAGACTCCCGGTCGTCGCCGGTGTCGTGTCGGGACGCAAGATGTGGCTGCGGCTGAAGCATCAGCTCAAGCCGGCGCTGACCCTGGCGCACGATACCGGGCAGGCGGGCATTGCGTTCCTGCTGGCCATGCTGCTGCGTCTCGGGCCCGACGACTTTCTTGCCTGGGGCTTCACCGGGCTCGGTGCGGCGACCGGGATCGCAATGCTCACCGCTTGCGTCGCTTTCGCCGGCCTGCGGACCCATGCTCAGATCTGGCGCTTCACCGCCGCCCATGAGCTGGGCGTTCTGGCCCGTGCGGTCGCCATCTCGGCGCTGCTCTTTCTGCTTGCGATGTTCGTGATCGATCGCGCTGCCAGCGTGCCACGCTCGGTGCCGGTCATTCAGGCCTTGATCTTGATGGCGCTCCTGAGCAGCGCCCGGCTGGCCTATCTGTGGCTGCACCGGCATCCAGGCCTGGGTGCCGAGCGGCCCGAGGATGTGCCCGAGGCGCTGATCTGGGGCGCGGATCCGGACTCGGCGCACTACGTTCAAGCACTCGCCAACGACACGCGGGCCCCGTTTCGTCCGATCGGTGTCATCGACGATAGCGGCCGCTTCCGCGGGCGCCGGCTCAATGGCGTGCCGGTGCTCGGCAGCACGGCCGAGCTGCCGCGAATTCTCGAAGGCTTGCGGGCCAAGGGAGCGTCGCCGCGGCTGTTGATCGCGAGCCGCGCCATTCAGGACCGCGAGCGTCGCCGGCTGATGCGCGAGGCGAGCCGCCTGGGGCTGGGTCTTGTCCATCTGCCGCGCCGGGTCGAGCTGCCGGCCGACGGCGCCGACGATCTGTTCAGTGTCGAGCAGATCGCGGCACGGGCGCCGGTGAGCCTCGACGAGCCCGGGCTCGAGCAGCTGGTGCGCGGCAGGCGGGTGCTCGTCACCGGTGCTGGCGGCAGCATCGGCAGCGAGCTGGTGCGTCAGGTTCTGTCGCTGACGCCTGCCGAGCTGGTGCTGCTCGATCGGAGCGAGTTCGGCCTCTACGCCATCGAGCAGGAGATTGCCGCGGCGGCGGCGACCAGCGGCGTTCGCTTGCGCCCGGTGATCGGCGACATTCGCGATGCACGGCAACTCGGCCGGCTGTTCCAGCGGCTCAGCCCTGAGATCGTGTTCCACGCAGCGGCGCTCAAGCACGTGCCGCTCTGCGAGCAGAACATGCTCGCCACCTTGCTGAACAACATCCATGGCACGCGTTGCGTCGCCGACGCCTCGGTTGCCGCCGGCGCGCTCGCCATGGTGCAGATCTCGACCGACAAGGCGGTCAACCCGACCAATGTGATGGGCGCCAGCAAGCGGGTCGCCGAGCTCTATTGCCAAAGCCTGGACTGGAGCATCGCGCAAGGCGGTGGTGCTGGAACGCGGTTCATGATCACCCGCTTCGGCAACGTGCTCGGCTCCAGCGGCTCGGTTGTGCCGTTGTTCCGCCGGCAGGTCGCCGAAGGCGGGCCGGTCACCGTGACCCATCCGGAGATCACCCGCTACTTCATGTCGATCGACGAGGCGGTGGGCCTGGTGCTGCGCGCGTCGGCGGCTGGGCTCGCCACGAGCTTCCCGCATCGCGGCTGCATCTTCGTCTTGGACATGGGCGAGCCGCTGCGCATCCTCGACGTTGCCCGCCGCGTGATTCGCCTGGCCGGACTCGAGCCGGAGACCGACATCGAGATCGTCTACTCGGGCCTCAGGGACGGCGAGAAGCTGTTCGAGAGCCTGTTCTACGCCGAGGAGGTGCTGGTTCAGACCAGCGAGGAGCGGGTCATGGCTGCGGCTTCCGACCCGTTGCCGCTGAGCAGCCTGGTGCAAGCCATCGACGCGCTGACCCGTGCGGCAGAGCACGGTGACGAAGCCCAGGCTCGCTATCTCCTGGGCGAGCTCGTGCCGAGCTTCGCGGCTGTCACGCAGCACACGGTGGTGGTGCCCGACAGCCGCGAATGGCCGCGCCACGAGCGCGCGGCCATGGCCCCGGCCTTCCAGCCTTCGACCAACTGATCGCGCCCGTGCGGCCGCGCTGCCGCCCGCCTGCCTGCCAACCTCGTTTCGAGAGTGTCCGACCATGACCCCGTCCGCGTCCCTCTTGAGCTCGCTGCCGCCGCCCCGCCTCGGGCGCCTCACCGTCGCCCCAGCTCGGCCATCGGGGCGCTACCAGGCGGCTGGTGAGATACCCGAGGCCGGCCTGACCGAGCTCTTCGCTCCCTTGTTCTGGCGTCGTTGGCTGGTGCTGGGATGCCTGATCGCTGGCATCACCGTGGCTGCGGTCATGGCGCTGACCAGCGAGCGGGAGTATGCGGCGACGGCCAAGCTCTTGGTCGGCAGCGAGTCCGGCAGCGCGTCGCGGTTGGCCGAGGCGCGCCTCGGCATGGAGGAGCAGGCCGAGCTGCTCAAGGGCCGCGAACTCGCCGAGCGCGTGATTGCGGAGCTGGATCTGGCGGCGGATCCGATGCTCGCGGGCGAAGCTGCCGCTTCGTCGTCGATCGTGGACAAGCTTACCGATGCCGTCCTCGTCTTGGCCGAGCGCTTCCCTGTCCTGGCGCCGCAGGTCGGCGAGTGGCGCGCGGCGCGCGAAGCGGCCACAGCCGAAGAAGCGGCGCTCGGCGGCTATCGGGCGCATGCCACGCTGCTCCGGCGCTTTGCCGAGCGACTCTCGGTCGAGCAGCAAGGGACGAGCTCGGTGCTCGCCGTGACGTTCCAGGCGAGCTCGCCGCGCCTGGCCGCTGACGTCGCCAATGCGGTGGTCGACGCGCATATCGCCGCCCAGCTGGAAGGCGGCCAGACCGCGATGACCGGGGTCTCGGTGGTGCTCGAGGCTCAGCTGGAGAAGCTCGAGGCCGATGTGCGCGGTGCCGAGGCTGCTGTTGCCGACTACCGCGCGGCTGCCGGGCTCGGGACCGACGCCGCCGTCGCCCAGCGGCTCGCCGTGCTCGAGCAGCGTCGCCTCGATAACCTGACGGCCTTGGCCGTCCAGCGTGACCGCATGGCCCGGCTGCTCGAACGGCAGCAAATCGGTGATCGCGCGACCCTCGTCGGCGAGGTCGAGGATACGGCCTCGATGCAGCGTCTGCTGGGCGAGGCCACGGCACTGCAGCAACAGATCAGCCAGCTCGGCGTCACCTACGGCGAGCGTCATCCGGCGATGTTGGCGCTCCGCGAGGAGCAGGCGGCCGTCAACCAGCGCATCGACGCCGAGATCCGCCGCCAGATCTCCCTTGAGGAGGCGGCACTGGCGCGGCTCGAGGCGGCGGACCAGTCGCTGGCTGCGCTGATCGTCGACCTGGAGCAGCGGCTCGGTGCTCGTGATCGAGCGGGCATCGGCCTGGCCGAGCTCGAGCGGCGGGCAGCAGCGGCGCGCGCGCTCCAGGACTCGTTCCAGCGCGACTCGCTGGCCGTAGCCGCCGAGCGTGCGCTGGTCCGGCCCAGCCTCAAGCTGCTGCAGACCGCCGTCCCGCCGACCGAGCCCGCCGCACCGCATACCAAGGTGATGCTGGTGCTCGGTGCCATCACGGGCGGGCTGGCTGGCGCGGTCGCGGCACACCTTCTCGAGTTCCGTGCCAACGCCCTTCGCTCGGCGCGGGACGTGGCACGCCTGAGCCATGCGCCGGTGCTGGCCGAGATCCCGAGGGTTCGACGACGGCGGACATCGCCGACGCCGGTCGACCACGTGCGCGAGCGACCGCGCTCGGTGGTTGCCGATCGCCTCAACCGCGCCCTGGTCGCCGCATTGGCTGCCGTGGACCCTGAGCCCGGTGCTGGCCGCGTGATCCTGGTGACGTCGAGCCAGCCGGGCGAGGGCAAGAGCACGGTAGCCCTGAGCATGGCGCTTCTGGCCGCGGGCAGCGGCGAGCAGACCCTGTTTCTCGATGCCGACCTGCGCCGCTCGGTCTTCGCCAGCGACACGTCGCTCGAGGCCAGGCTCGGTCTCACCGAGCTGTCGCCCGGGTCCGCGAGCGGCTGTCGCCTCCTGATCGAGGCGCGCTCACAGCTGCGCTTGCTGACCGGGCTCGCCGGGCCGAACGACGACCCGCACCGGGTGCTCAAGACCGGCAAGATGGCGGACGTGCTGGCGGAGCTGCGGCGTCGCTTCGACCTCATCGTCATCGACACACCGCCGCTGCTCGCGGTGAGCGATGCGCATCACCTGATGCCGCTGGCCGACGCCGTGATCTTGGTGTCGCGCCTCGGGCGAACGACGCGCGACGACCTGCAGGAGTCGATCGGGCGGCTCGATCTCGCTCACGCTTCGCTGCTCGGCCATGTGGTCATCGGCGAGGCGTCACCCTCCACCTCTGCCAACGCGGCGGCCTATTATGCTGAGTGAAGCGATGATCGCACCGATGCCCGCCGCGCCGGCGCTGAAGCTGGCCCCAGGCTCGAAGGTGGCGTTGCTCGGCTGCGTCAGCTCCAGCCTCACCGCCTTTCGCGGCCGGTTGATCGACGCGCTCATCGAGCGCGGGCACCAGGTGATCGGCTGCGCTGCCGACCATGACCCGGCGGTAGCAGCCACCCTGCGCGCCAAGGGGGCGGCGTTCGAGCAGGTGAGGCTCGATCGCACCGGGCTCGATCCCTGGCACGATCTGGGCAGCATCATGGCCCTGCGCCGCACCTTCGCGAAGCTCAAGCCCGACGTGCTCCTGGCCTACACCATGAAGCCCATGGTCTATGGCTCGGTGGCGGCACGCCTCGCCGGCGTCAAGCGGGTGTTCACCATGGTCGAGGGCCTGGGCTACGCCTTTGCCGACGGTGACGAGCGCCGCCGGCGGCTGCTGCGGCTGATTCAGTCGCCGCTCTACCGCCTGGCCTTCGGCCTGTCGCAAGCGAGCTTCGTCCTCAACCCCGACGACCGGGATTTCCTGCGCGAGCGGGGCCTCGCAGCCCCTGGGCACGAGCTCGTCCTGCTCGACGGCATCGGCATCGATCTCGACCATTATGCACCGAGCCCGGTGCCGTCGGGGCCGCCGCACTTCCTGCTGATCGGCCGGCTGATCCAAGACAAGGGGATCGCCGCCTTCGCTGCTGCCGCGCGGCGCGTGAAGCTGGTCCACCCGCATGCCCGGTTCACGCTGCTCGGTGGGTTCGACGACTCGCCGGGCGCCATCGAGCCGCAGCAGGTCGCGACCTGGCAGGCCGAGGGACTGCTCGACTACGCGGGCACGACGGACGATGTCCGGCCCTTCATCCGTGACGCCTCGGTCTTCGTGCTGCCGTCCAGCTACCGCGAGGGTGTCCCCCGCTCGTCGCTCGAGGCGCTGGCCATGGGCCGGGCGATCGTCACCACCGACGCGCCCGGTTGTCGCGAGACGGTCAAGCACGGCGAGAACGGCTTTCTCGTCGCCAAGCACGATGTCGATGGGTTGGCCGAGGCGCTCGGCCGCTTTGCCGCCGATCCGACGCTTGCGGCCAAGATGGGCAGCGCCAGCCGCCAGCTCGCCGAGCGCCGCTTCGACGATCGGCAGGTCAACCGGGCGATCATCGAGGCGATGCGGCTATGACCGGGCGAGCGATTTGGAGAGACTTAGCCGCAGGGCGCCCGGTAGGCCGGAAAGAAGCCGGTCTCCGGGCGGTCCTCCGTCAGCGCCGCGTAGGCCGCATCGTCGATGACCCAGCACCAGAGCGCGAAGGGATGCCGCCTCGGGCTGAAGCCGGATTTGAAGCGGAACAGCGAGTCGTCGCTGCCGCCTCGACCTCCGCCCAGGTGCAGGAGTCCGGCGCCCGCATCCGTGTAGTGGCGGCGCGCCGCATCGAGCAGCTGCTTCAAGGGGGCTGCCGCCAGATGCGCATCCGCGACCGCGCCCAGGTGGTACTGGACGATCTGGCCGCGGCGCATGAAGCAGGCGCCGCCTGCGACCTCACCGTCACGGCGGCAGACGAAGAGGTCGAAATCGCTGCCCAGAGCGTCGGTCAGGCCCTGGAAGTAGCTGGCGTCGAAGTAGTAGTCGGCATCCGCACCAACCCGCCGCATATTGGCATGGTACACCTCGATGAACGCGGCCAGCGCCGCCGGTGTGGCGTCGCGCTCGGTGGTGTAGCCGTCGCGCGCCAGTCGCTTGAGGTCGCGCCGGTGATTGCTCCGATAGCCGGCGAGCTGGGCGGCTTCGTCGAGCGTCAGGTCGATCGAGACGGTTTCGCCGAGCGATCGGACGGCACCCAGGCCTTCGAGCCAGCCCGTCTGCTCGATCAGCGGATGCAACCGCGCGACCAGGCTGACGACACCCTCGGCCCTGAGCCGCTCGGCAAGTGCGCGTTGGAAGCCGGCTATCAGCTCGGCCGAGGGCGCTGCGGTCGAGGCGAGGGGCCCCGCATAGCCATAGACCGAACCCGCATCGCCGCGGCCGGCAAGCCCGTCGACCGGCCTGATCAGCAGCGGCAGCGCCAGCCATTCCCCGCCGTCCTGCCAGACGAAGAGGCGCGGCTCGCCGTCGCCGCGCGCCTGGGCTGAGCTGGTGGTAGGGCGCATCATGATAGCTGTCGGCCATCGCGGCCTCGGCAATCAGCCGGCGCCATTCGGCGTCGTCGGCGGCGAGCCAGCGTTCGGTGGCCATCAGCACTCCGTCAATTGGGGCAGGTGCGCACGAGCACGAGGAGCGATCTCATGACGAGCCTGAAGCTGCCATGCGGCTGGTACCAGTCGTTCGGCAAGAGGTGCCTCGATCTGGCGATCGCTCTGCCGTTGATGGTCCTCACCGCGCCACTCATGCTGCTCATTGCTGTCATTATCTATTTCAGGTTGGGTTCACCCATTCTCTTTCGCCAAGAGCGTGTTGGCAAGGGCGAGCAGATCTTCTGGCTGACGAAGTTCCGCACCATGACCGACGCGCGGGACGTCAGCGGTGAACTGTTGCCTGATGGCCAGCGCCTGACGCCGCTCGGGCTGTTCCTTCGACGCTGCAGCCTCGACGAGCTGCCGCAGCTGCTCGACGTCGTTCGCGGCACGATGAGCCTGGTCGGGCCCAGACCGCTGCTGGTGCGCTATCTGCCCCGCTACGATTCGCGCCAACGCTGCCGGCACCTCGTGCTGCCCGGGGTTACCGGGCTCGCCCAGATCGGCGGGCGCAACCGCCTCGGCTGGCCGGACCGCTTCCGGCTCGATCTCGACTACGTCGAGCGGCAGAGCCTCGGTTTGGATCTCAGGATCCTCTGGCGGACGCTTGCCGGGCTGGCCGACACCTCGAGCACGCTGCCCGGCGGCGGTGACGAGGTGGAGGAGTTCTGGGGTAGTGCTGGACGGTTGCGGGAGCAGCCCACCTTGACGGAATCGAGGGAGCAGCAGCGATGAGCGAGATCTTGCCGGGAGCTTGCGCGCCCGTGACCGATTGGCGCGAAGCGCAGCTGCCGATGCTGCGCGAGGCCGACCTGGCGCGCTGGATGAGTGCCCGCGGTGCGCGGATTGTCGAGGCGCGCGGTCGATACTGGAACGAGGTCGTCCCGGGCTTCTTCCAGCCGCTGCACTACCTTGCTCGCCACCATTTGCACGAAATCGTCAGCCCGCGGCGGTTCTGCTGGGGCATGCGCGCCGTCCTGCACGAGGCCGAGCGTGAGCAGAGCAATGTCGTGCTGCCGGTTCATGTCATGCCGGATCTCAAGGACTATTCGCTCGAGCGACTCGATCGCCGGCGGCGCCAGGAGATCAAAAAAGCCATGCGCGCGGTCGACCTCGTCATCCTCGATCGCCCCGACCGATTGATCGCCGACGGTTTCCCTCTCGTTCGCGAGGCGACGGCGCGCAATCCGCGCAACCGTGCGATTGCCGAGCAGCACTTTGCCGCCTGGCTGGAGGCCGCCTTTGCCGGGCCCGGGCCCATCGTCCTGGCCATGCTGCAGGGCGAGAGCCTGCTCGGCTTCAGCTTCCTCTTTGCCATCGACGGCATTGCCTATGCGCATCAGGCCTTTATCGGCGATGCCGGGCGGCGCCTGCATCTCGACCTGCTCTGCTTTCACGCCGAGGCGTCGATCGCCCAACGCACGGCCAACGTGCATACGCTCGTCAACGGGCTGCACGCCCGTGAGAACGAGGGACTTTGCAGCTTCAAGAAGCGCCAAGGCCTCATCGTCGCCGACTATCCGAGCCTGACCACGCTGCACCCGGCGGCCGGCACGATGCTCCGCTACCTCCGCCCGCATCAGTACTACCGGCTCACCGGCAGCAGCTGAGCCCGAAAACCGTCCTGTCTTCAACTTCTGCCGACCGCTCCAGCACGCATCTGGAGCCGTCGCCTAGATCGGCTCGAGATAAGCGTATGACTGTCGTCGAAGAAGTGACCCCGAACGAGACCGCCGCCGCGTGCCTGTGGCGGAGACGGGCGTGAGCCCGCCTCGCGACGGCATGAACTGGCGCGACGCCCGCCTGGCGATGATGACCGAGGCCGGGGTCGCCGAATGGTTGGCGTCGGACGGGGTGCGGGTCGTCGAGCACAGCGGTCGGCACTGGCAGGAGGTGGTTCCGGGCTTCTTTCAGCCGGTCCACTACCTTGCCCGGTTCGATGCAGACGCGCTAGGCGGCCCGCGCCGCCTTTGCTGGGGCAGGCGGGCGGTTCTGGTCGACCGCGATGCCGCTCGCGCGAATGCCGTGCTGCCGGTGCACGCTTTGCCGGACCTCGCTAGCTACAGCCTGCAGAGTCTCGATGGCCGGCGGCGCAACGCGATCAACAAGGCACTGCGCCAGGTCGAGCCGGTGGTGCTCGCGACACCCGGCCTCCTGCTCGCCCAAGGCAGTGCTGTCATCGCCGAGGCAGCCGCGCGCAACCACCACAACAGGCCGGTGACCAAGGCCCCGTTCGACAGCTGGGCAAGAGCTTTGTTCAAGCAGCCGGGCCCGCTCGTCGTCGCCATGCTCGAAGCTGACCGGCTGTTGGGCTTCAGCATCACCTTCGCGGTCGATGGGACAGCCTACTTTCAGCAGCATTTCGTCGGCCATGCCGGCCGCTCGCTCAACCTCGATCGGCTCTGCTTTCACGTGAGCGCGCTGATCGCCAGGGCGACTCCCGAGGTCGCGACACTGGTCAACGGCCTGCACACGCCGGAGAACCCGGGGCTCGCCGATTTCAAGCAGAGCCAGGGTCTGGTCGTTCGGGCGTATCCGAGCCTGACGGTGATCAACCCGCTGGCGACGGCGCTGATCCGCCGCTTTCGCCCCAACCAATACTACCGGCTTACCGGTCGCCGCCGGGCAGCCAGTGAATGACGGAAATCGCCACGCCCAGCCTCGTCGCTCAAACCTCCAGGGGGAACCACGCCATGACGACCATCCTCAACGAGCTCAATGCCACCCATGCCGCCCGTTGGGGCCGCGACGTCGTGGAGCTGAAGCATCGGCTGCACGAAAGCCCGCTCTTCTCGGACACGGGCCTTGTGGAGCTGCTCGAGAGCCTCGATCGGGGCTCGATGAACATCAACACCATGGCCGCGGAAGGCCATGATCTCGCCAGCTGGCAAGCCTGCGATCCAGGCTCCATGTCGGCGAGCGAGCTGCTCGAGGCGGTTCAGGCGGGGCGGCTCTGGATCAACGTCATGGCCATCGATCAGGTAGCGCCGCGTTTCCGCGCCCTTATCGACCAGCTCTATGGCGAGCTCGCCGCGGCGCTGCCGGGGTTCAAGACCTTCAAGCGCAAGCTCGGCCTCTTGATCTCGTCGCCCAAGGCGCAGGTCTTCTACCACTGCGACATTCCAGGCCAGGGGCTGATGCAGATCAGGGGCCAAAAGCGGCTCTGGGTCTATCCGAACCGCGAGCCGTATCTTCGGCCGCAGCATCTCGAGGCGGTCGTTCGCGGCGTCACCGAGGAGGAGATCCCTTACGAGCCGTCGTTCGACGAGCATGCCCGCGTGCTCGATCTGCAGCCGGGCGACATGCTGCATTGGCCGTTGAACGGGCCGCACCGCGTCGTCAACCACGACTGCCTGAACGTCTCCTTGACGCTCGAGCACTGGGACCAGGAGATCTTGCGCTCCTACCTGATGAACATGGGCAATGGCATCCTGCGCGGTCAGCTCGGCTGGCAGCCGCGCTCGCGGGCCATCTCCGGGCCCAGCTTCTGGGCCAAGGCGGGCCTTGCCGCCTTCTGGCGCGCGTCCGGGCTGCAGCAGCGGCAGCGCTACCGCCGCGACAGCAAGCTCCGCATCGACGAGCTGGCTGCCGCCGGCAGCTGAGAGCTCTCTTTGGCGGACGGGCCGCTCAGCGTTCCTGCCTGGCCAGGGCTGCGGTGCGGATCTGGCTGAGCGACTGACGCGGCGTGATCGCCTCGGGGTCGATCATGATCTCGATCAGCGTCGGGCGGTCGGCGTCGAGCGCCGCTGCGAAGACAGGCGCGAACTCGGCCGTGCGCTCGACGCGCGCACCGATCGCGCCATGGGCCTCGGCGAGCTTGACGAAATCCGGGTTCACCAGCTCGGTGCCGACGACGCGCTTGGGGTATTCGCGCTCCTGGTGCATGCGGATCGTGCCGTACATGCGGTTGTTGAAGAGGAGGACGATGATCGGCAGACGGTACTGGCAGGCCGTGGCCAGCTCCTGCCCGGTCATCTGAAAGCAGCCGTCACCGGCGAAGCAGATCACCGGGCGGTCCGGATGGGCGAGCTTGGCGGCGACTGCTGCCGGGAGGCCATAGCCCATCGAGCCCGAGGTGGGCGCCAGCTGGGTGCGAAATCCCCGGTAGCTGTAGAACCGATTACACCACGACGAATAGTTGCCGGCACCATTGGTGACGATGGCCTCGGCCGGCAGGGTCTCGCGCATTGCTGCCATGATCTCCGCCATCTGCACGTCACCCGGTATCGGCAGTGGGGCGATGTGGCGATGGTAGGCGGCATGGCCCTCGGCGGTGCTCGCGGCCCAGCGGGCACCGTCGACGGCTGGTCGCGCCACGAGCGTCGCGGCCATGGCCGGCAATGCGGCCTGGATCAGCAGGTCCGGCTGATAGACACGGCCCAGCTCCTCGGGCCCGTTCAGCACCTGGACCATGCGCTGGCGCGGTCGCGGCAGGTCGATGAGCGTGTAGGCATTGGTGGTCATCTCGCCGAGCCGTGCGCCCATGACGAGGACCAGGTCGGCCGTTTCGAGCCGCTCGACCAGCGCCGGGTTCGGGCCGATGCCGATATCGCCGACATAGCAGGGATGCGTGTTGTCGAGGTAGTCCTGGCGCCGGAACACGACCGCCGTCGGCAGGCTGCTCCGCTCGACGAACTGGCGGATATCGGCGATTCCCTGGGCATTCCAGCCGCCGCCGCCGAGGATGACCAGGGGGCGCTCGGCCGCTTCGAGCCAGGCGAGCAGGGTGTCGATCGACTGCGGATCCGGGAATGCCTGGGTCGGGCTGTACGGCCGGCCGGGCGCCGCCTCGACCGCCGTTGTCAGCATATCCTCAGGCAGCGCCAGCACGACCGGCCCCGGCCGGCCCGAGCTCGCGGTCATCATCGCCCGATGCACGAATTCCGGAATCCGGCGCGCATCGTCGATCTCGGCCACCCATTTGGCGATGCCACCGAACATCTGCCGGTAGTCGATCTCCTGAAACGCCTCGCGCTCCCTGGCACCGCTGTCGATCTGGCCGACCAGGAGCAGCATGGGCGTGCTGTCCTGGGCCGCCACATGCACGCCAGCACTGGCATTGGTGGCACCTGGGCCCCGCGTGACGAAGCAGACGCCGGGCCGGCTGGTGAGCTTGCCGTGCGCCTCGGCCATCATCGCCGCCCCACCTTCCTGGCGGCAGATGACGAACTGGATGTCGTTGCGGCCGTGCAGCGCATCCAGGGCATCGAGATAGCTCTCGCCGGGCACGCCGAAAATGCGCTCGACGCCGTGCTGCACCAGCTCGTCGATCAGGATGTGGCCACCCGTGCGCTGCATCATCGTCTCCTTCGATCGTGCCAATGGCGGCAGGCAAGCCGCCGAAGAAATGCCTCAGTCAGTCTCGTCGAACCCCCGCTCGACCAGCGTCACCAGCGCGCCCAGCGCCGCCTCGGCGTCGGCACCTCGCGCCACCATCGCCAGGGTCGAGCCACGGCTGGCTGCGAGCATCATCAAGCCCAGAATCGAGGTCGCCGGCACCTCGGCACCGTCGCGCTCGACCACGACCTCGGCATCGAAGGTTTCGGCCAGGCGGACGAACTTGGCCGCCGCTCGCGCATGCAGCCCCCGGATGTTGACGATCGTGCAGCTTGCCTGGTGCGGCCATTCGGCGCCGTCCCCCCGGTCGCCGTCCCCCAAGTCACCGTCCAATGGGTCGCCGGGCGGGGTCCCCAAACGCCTCAGTCCCGTTGCGGCGCGAGCAGACGACTCGCCACATTGATGTACTTCTTGCCGGCCTCTTGCGCTTCCACAATGGCGTGCTGCAGGTCGCCATCGACGCGCACGCCGGCGAGCTTGATCAGCATCGGCAGGTTGACCCCGGCGATCACCTCGACGCCCGGCCGCTCGAGGGTGGAGATCGCGAGGTTCGAAGGCGTGCCGCCGAACATGTCCGTGAGGATGATCACGCCGGCACCGGTGTCGGTCGCGTCCACCGCCTCGACGATGTCGCGACGCCGTTGCTCGATATCATCGTCGGCGCCGATGCTGATCGCTCTGATCTGCTCTTGCGCACCGACCACGTGCTGCATGGCGGCGACGAACTCGTCGGCCAGCCGTCCATGGGTCACCAATACGAGCCCGATCATTGCTTCCTTGCCGCCTTGCCGTCCCTGTCGACGCGCCGACGCTCGACGCCGCCTGGCGCTCCGGTGGCAGCGGGCGTCGTTTCCCCGTCGCCCCGAGCCGCCGCGCCAGCTGGAGCTGCGCCAGTGTCGAGAGCTGTCGCTGCCGTCGTCGCAAGTCGTGACGCCAGCTCTCGATGGGCCGTGCTTACCTCGTATCCGCCCGCCCGCAAAGTGTCGGCCAACCGCTCGGCGAGGAAAACGGAGCGGTGCTGGCCGCCGCTGCAGCCAAACGCGATGGTCAGATAGCTCTTGCCTTCGGCCTGGTAGCGCGGCAGCAGCGGCCCGAGCAGCGCCTGCAGGGCACCCTCGAAGGCAGCGAAGTCGGGATCGCCCTGGATATGCGCCTGCACCGCCGGATCGAGCCCGGTCAGCGGCCGCAGCTCTGGATCGTAGTGCGGGTTGCGCAAGAAGCGGACGTCGAAGACCAGGTCCGCCTCGCGCGGCAGGCCGCGACGATAGGCGAAAGAAACGCAGTTGATGGTCGGGGCGGGGCCCTTGTCCGATGCCGCGAAGTGCCCGGCCAACAGCCGCTTGAGGTCGGCGAGCGCAAGCTGCGTCGTGTCGACCACCAATGTGGCGGCCGCTTTGAGCGGCTTGAGCAACGCTCGCTCCGCGGCAACGCCATCCTGGACCGGTCGATCGGCCGCGAGAGGGTGGCGGCGGCGCGTCTCGGTGAAGCGCTGCTGCAGGATCTCGTCGTCGCAGTCGAGGTAGAGCAGCGACACGGCGACCGACGGGTTGGCACTGGCGAGGCGCTCGACGAGCCGCGCCAGCCGTTTGGGATCGAAGTCACGGGTGCGGCTATCGAGACCGATCGCCAGATCACGCTCGAGCCCGTCCTCGAGGCGGATGAAGCGCTCGATCATCGGGATCGGCAGATTGTCTATCGCCTCGAAACCGATGTCTTCCAAGGCCTTGAGCGAGCTTGTTCGACCAGCACCCGACATGCCCGTGACGATGGCCAGCTGGTGCTGCGGCTGGCGTTGTGGCTCGGGCCCACTCACCACATGCGCTCCGCTGTCAGGAGAACCCGCAACCGCGCCGTGGCCGAGGCCGCGAGCGGGTCGAGGCGGTAGGCGGGCAGCTCGATGCCGCCGAGCTCGATCGATGTGCTGGCCGGCAGGCGCTCGGGCATCGCGGGAGGTGCGCCCAGCTCGACGCAAAGATCGAGGCGTGCGGTCTCGCGTGCGGGCAAGCGGAAGATGCCCTGACCGCGGAGCTCGATGAGCCCCTGGGCGTCGGTGGCGCTGGCGACGACCCGGTCGTCGATCACCTCGAGCCGAACCAGGTCATCGGCCACCAGTTCCGCTCCGGCTTCGATCAGCCTGATGGCCAGATCGCTCTTGCCGATGCCGGACGGCCCCTTGAGCAGGAGCCCGCGACCGAGCCATGCCACGACAGTGCCATGCTCCAGCCAGGAAGCGGTCGCGTCTCTGGGCAGCCGTCCGCCCCGACTGGCAATGGTTGCGGCAGAGAGGGTGCGGGTGGCCATTCAGCGACGCTGGCGTTCAGGCGGCGCGCGGCTCGCGCCGGCCGGTAAGCAGCTCGAATGCGGTGCCAGGGTTTGCCGCCTCTCGCAGCGCCTCGCATAGCGTGTCGTTGCGGAAGACGCGGGCGACCCAGGCGAGAGCCTTGAGGTGATCGGCAGCCGCTTCCGTCGGAGCGAGGAGCAGAAAGACCAGATCGACCGGCTCGTCATCGAGCGCCTCGAAGCTGACCGGCGTCTGCAGGCGAGCGAAGACGCCAACCAACTGATCCAGACCCGAGAGCTTGGCATGGGGAATGGCCAGCCCGTCGCCAATGCCGGTGGTGCCGAGCTTCTCGCGCTCGAGCAGCGCGTCGAGCACCGGTGCCGCATCGAGCCCATGCGCCTCGGCCGCCCGTTCGGCAAGCGCTCGCAGCACCTGTCGCTTGCTGCCGGCCTTGAGGTCCAGCACGACAGCACCCGGGCTCAACAGCTCGGCAAGCTCGATCATGAAGTCACTTTCCGCCGGAGGTCGTGGGTTCGGCGCTTGGTGTCCAGGCGAGCCGCAGCTGCGGCGAAGGGGAAGCTCAACGGGTGAGCGACAGCACTGCGGGTGGGCTTCCGCGAGACTCGGTCTTGGCTAACCGGCGGCAGATTGCTCATCGGCGTCACCTCTTCGGGTGCCTCAATGGCTGCCAATCCTAACGACCGGTGGCCCGGCCGCGGCGATGCGAGAATGCTGCGCCGCGGCGGTGTGCGCGCTGGCCCAACCAATGTCAAGCTGTGCTTGGAGCTGAATGCGCCAGATTGCGAAAGCTTCAGAAGCGCGCCATTCGACCGTGGTAGAGCCGACCGCTGTGGCGGCGTGGCAAGCTCGCGCCGACGGCAGGCTGCCGGTGATTGCCGGTCGTGGGCCGCCATGCTTGGCCCTCCAGCAAGACCGTTTTTGGCACGGACGTGGCAGCTCATGCGACTCATCTCGCCAGGGCCTTGCTCCGCCGGCGTTGCATCGATGAGGCGATGCCCAACGCTTCTCGGTACTTTGCCACGGTCCGGCGCGCAATGGCGATGCCGTCATCCGACAAGCGGCCGACGATCTGATCATCCGACAATACGGCTTCCGGCTGCTCCTTTTGCACCATCAGCTTGATCTTCTGGCGGATGACCTCGGCGCTGTGCTCAGCCGCACCGTCCTTGCCGGCAATGGCCGTCGAGAAGAAATACTTGAGCGGAAAGGTGCCGTGCGGGGTCTGGATGAACTTCTGGTTCGTGGCGCGGCTTATGGTGCTCTCATGCAGGCCGGTGGCGGTGGCGATGTCTCTCAGCACGAGCGGGCGCAGCGCCTGTGGCCCGTCGCCGAGAAAGGCGCGCTGCCGGGCGAAGATGGCACGGCTCACCTTGAGGATGGTGCGCGAGCGCTGGTCCAGCGCCTTGGTCAGCCAGCTGGCGTTCTGATAGCGCTCCTGGACGAACTCCTTCTGGCGCAGATCGAGCTTCGACTTGCCGAGCTCGGTGTAGTAGGCGCTGTTGACCACGAGGCGAGGCAGCGCCTCGCTGTTGAGCTCGATGCGCCACTGGTCCGGCCCGGTGCGGAAGACCACGATGTCGGGCAGGATCGCTGTTGCCGGCTCGCTCGCATAATGCTGGCCCGGACGTGGGTCGAGCGCCTTGATCTCCGCCACCATCTCCTCGAGGTCCTCACGATCGACACCACAGAGCCGCAGCAACGCCGGCCATTCGGCCCGGGCGAGCAGCGGCAGGTTGTCGAGCAGCCGGCGCATCGCCGGGTCGAGGCGGTCGCGCTCGGCGAGCTGCAGCGCCAGGCATTCGGCCAAGTCGCGGGCGCCAGTGCCGGTGGGCTCGCAGCTCTGCAGCAAGAGCCGTGCAGCGGACACCTCGGCGGTGGCGACACCGACGCGCCTGGCGATCTCGACATCGTCCTCGCGGAGATAGCCGTCATCGTCGAGCCAGTCGGTCAGCTCGAGCGCCAGCTGGCGGTGCTTGGGCTCGACCGTGAGCGCGCCCAACTGTCGGCGCAGCTCCTCACGCAGTGTCGGCGGCTCGCTGAACCGCGCCTCAATGCCGTGCTGGCCGTCGCCCTGACGACGCCCATGCAGCTGCTGGTCGTGCGCCATGGGCGCGCGGGGTTGATCCCACTCGCCGACCTTGTCGCCGGTCGAGGACGGCGAGGCCGGCGCCAGGGTCGGCGCCTCTACAGACTCCCTTGGCGCTACCGGCGCTGCCGGCGGGGTTGGCACGGGCCGCAGGCCGCCATCCGCCATCTCGAGGAACGGATTCTCCGCCACCTCGCTCTGCAGCGTGCCGAGCAGCTCCTGGTTCGAGAGCTGCAGCAATCGAATGGCCTGCTGCAGCTGCGGCGTGAGCACGAGGCTTTGTGTCTGCCGGACATCGAGGCGAAGACCGAGGGCCACTGCTGCGACCTTCAGCGCCGGACCGCGGGCGACAGCGCCCGGCGCACCGCCGCCTTAGCAGGCTGCTGAAGAAGTCCCGACGGCCGCGACGGGATCGATTTTCTCCGCTGAGCAGGCGCTTGGCGCGAAAGCGATGCACCGCATCGTCGAGCGTCGAGCAACGCACGCAGCGGAGAAAAGCGGCCCGTCCCAAAGGGATGCGGCGAAAATGGCCGCGAGCTTCGTCGGCGCTCGGGCGCGATGCGCGCTGCATCGCTGGCCCTCGCGCTTCCTCGCTCCCGGCCATTTTGGCCGCATCGCGGCCATCGCGACTTCTTCAGCAGCCTGTTAGCGCCGGCAATCTCGACCGACGAAGGCTCAGTTTGGCAGCGCATGGTCAAGCCTGTGCATCCTCATCCAGCGTCGCCTGTCGCTCAGCAAGCGAAGCTGTCGCCGAGATAGACCCTGCGGACGTCCGCGTCCGCGATGATCTCTGCCGGGACGCCCTCCTTGATGACGATGCCATCGGCGAGGATGTAGGCACGATCGATGATGGCAAGCGTGTCGCGAACATTGTGGTCGGTGATCAAGACGCCAATGCCGCGGTCCTTCAGGTGCCCGACGAGCTGGCGGATCTCGTTCACGTTCAGCGGGTCGATGCCGGCGAGTGGCTCGTCGAGCAGGATGTAGCGCGGGTCCGACGCCAAGGCGCGGGCGATCTCGCAGCGTCGGCGCTCACCACCTGAGAGCGTGTTTGCAGGGGCGTCGGCAAGGTGGCTCAGCCCGAACTCGTCGAGCAGCATCGTCAACCGGCGCTGCCGCTCGCGCTTGTCGGCCAAGCGGATCTCGAGCACAGCCATGATGTTCTGCGCGACACTCAGGCCGCGGAAAATCGACGCTTCCTGCGGCAGGTAGCCGACTCCGAGCCAGGCACGTCGGTGCATCGGGAGATCCGTCACGTCCTCGCCATCGAGCAGGATGCGCCCACCATCGACGGCGACGAGCCCGGTCACCATATAAAAGCTGGTCGTTTTGCCAGCGCCATTGGGTCCGAGCAGGCCGACGGCCTCACCAGGCGAAATCACGAAGCTGACATCGCGCAGCACAGTCCGGCCGCCATAGGCCTTCTGCAGCCCCACCGCCTCTAGCCGTCCTGCAGAGCCCTGAGTCGTCACTTCCGGTGGCTCAGTGGCCACCATCGCCGGCGGTGCCGCGGCAGGCTGACCGCTAGCGGGCGACCCGGCGGCTGGCGCTTCCGCTCGATCGTCGGAAGGCCGTTCCTCGAGGCGGAGGTCGGACGCCACTGGTCAGCCTTCACCGTCTGCGGCAGGCGTGGCGTCGCCGGCCTGGGCCGGCTGGAAGAGTGCCCGAACGCGTTCGCTTGTGGGTTGATCGGAGCCAGCTGTCATCGTGGCCAATTGCTGCGCGACATCGATCTCCAAAAGATCGCCGCTGATGACGTTGCTCTCACGGGTCAGCACGACATTGCCGGCAAGCTCGATGCGCTCGCCCAAGACGTCGTAGAAGCCAGTGTCGCCAACGGCCGTCTCCTCGGCCGACGTGATCGTGACATTGCCTTCGACCTCGATTCGACGAATGGATTGTGTGGACGTCGTCGTCTCGTCACCGAGCACATAATACACGATCAGCTCGTCCGACTGCAGCAGCATCTCACCCTGCTCGGCGACCACATTGCCGAGGAAGATGGCGCGGCCAGCTGCCTGCTCCACGGTGAGCTTGTCGGCCACGATCTCGATGGGCTGCGTGCTGTCGTGGGTGCCGAGCCCACCGGTCGCCGCCTCTTGCGCCACGGCAGGTGCCGGCGACGTCGCCGTTGCGAGGAGGAGGGCCGAGGCGAGCAGCAAGCAAGCGCGTGGCCGGCATGGCAAGAACATCAGGCGATCCCGGCCCGGAGGCAATCGTGCAGGTGAACGGCGCCGAGCGGCACGCCGTCCGCGACGACGAAGAGCACGGTGATCGAATGGCGATTCATCATCCCCAGCGCCTCGACGGCCATGAGATCGGGACCGATGGTTCGCGGGCTCGCGGTCATCATCTCGCCAGCCGTCCGCGCCAGCAGATCCTGGCCCATTCCGCGTCGGATATCACCGTCCGTGACGATGCCCTGTAGCCTGCCGTCGCTGCCGACGACGCCGACACAACCGAGGCATTTCTCGGTCATCACCACGAGTGCCTCGCTCATGGCGCAGTCGGTCGGCACCAACGGCAGCTCGGCAGCGCCGCGCATCAGCTGGTCGACGCGCAAGAGCTGGCTGCCGAGCTTGCCGCCCGGATGGAAGACGGCAAAGTGCTGCGGCGTGAAGCCGGCACTATGCAACAATGCCACGGCAAGCGCGTCGCCCAGGGCCAGCATGGCCGTGGTCGATGTCGTGGGTGCCAGGCCCAAAGGGCAGGCCTCTGTCAGTTCCGGCAAGACGAGCGCCACCTCCGCCTCGCGGCCGAGCGTGCTCGCGGGCTTGCCGATCATCGCAACCAACGGGATGGCAAACCGACGGGTGTAGAGAATGAGGTCCTTGAGCTCGGCGGTCTCGCCCGAGTTGGAAAGGGCCAAAACGGCGTCCTTGGCGGTGATCATGCCGAGATCGCCGTGGCTGGCCTCGCCTGGATGCACGAACATGGCGGGCGTGCCGACCGACGAGAGTGTCGCTGCGATTTTGCGTGCGATATGCCCACTCTTCCCCATGCCGGTGCAGACGACGCGACCCTCGACACCTCGCAAGAGCGCCACCGCCTCGGCGAATGGCGTGTCCAGATGCTCGGCCAGCGATGCCAGCGCCGCTGCCTCGACCCGAAGCACGGTGCGACCATGCTCGAGCGCTGCTGCGGCCTGGCCCAACGGCTCGACTCCGGCCGATTGCCCGGCAACGAGCTGTCGATCGAGCGCCTTTGGGCCTTGGGGCATTGCGCCGTTTTGCACCGCCGACTGGCTCACGCCATGGCTCCTTGGCATTGTTTTGCTTCGGCCCAGCTCATTGTCTGGCCCTGCATCCGCCCGAACAGCTCGACGATCTCTGGCGGCATGAGCGCCTGTTGCAGCGGAACCGTCGATGAACGCCCGGGACTATGCGCCGGAGCCGCCATCCGGTCAATTCCGGCACTCGCGTGTTCGGCGAGTTGCTGCAGTCCTGCGACGCTGCTCGCAACGCAAGAGGGGCGATCAGGAATGGGCGAAAATGTCGACATCCGGCCACCCGGCGAGATCGAGGGCCACTCTTGTCGGCAGGAAGTCGAAGCAGGACTGTGCCAGGTCGAGCCGGCCCTCACGCTCGAGCATCGCCTGCAGACGCTGGCGCAAGGCGTGGAGATGCAAGACATCTTGCGCGGCATAGCGTTGTTGCGCGTCGCTCAACTGGTCGGCGCCCCAGTCCGAGCTCTGCTCGGTCTTGACGAGGTCGATGGCGAGGAGCTCGCGGCAAAGGTCCTTGAGCCCGTGACGGTCGGTGTAGGTGCGCACCAACCGCGAGGCGATCTTGGTGCAGAAGAGAGGCGTTGCGCGGATGCCCAGCCGTTGCTCGAGGACGGCAACGTCGAAGCGGGCATAGTGAAAGAGCTTGAGCCGCGTTGGATCGCCGAGCTGGCTGGCGAGCCTGGGCGCTTGGGTCACGCCCTGGTCTAGCTGGACCAGATGCGCTGTTCCGTCACCGGCCGAGAGCTGGACGACACATAGCCGATCACGCCTCGGATCGAGCCCCATGGTCTCGCTGTCCACGGCGATCGTCGGGCCGAGGTCGAGACCTTCGGGCAGGTCGTTGCGGTGGAGGGTCACGGTCATCGTCGACAGACACCTGAAAAGCCGATCAACACGCCGAGGCCGCGCCGGGCCACACAGGCGCTCAATCAGCCAACCACTAGTCGATCAAGGTAAAAAACGCGTTAATGCAGCGCCGTTGCCGGCGGATGGTGCCCAGGAGAGGACTCGAACCTCCACGACCAGAAGGTCACTAGCACCTGAAGCTAGCGCGTCTACCAGTTCCGCCACCTGGGCCCATCGAAGCCGCCAGGGCTCCGATCCGCAGCATCTATGGAGGAATGGCCGTGGCGTCAAGCGTGGCCATGCGCCAGAGCTGTCGCAAACGCGCCTGCGGCGTCGGCCATCTTGCGTTATGCGTCGGGTTTGCCGACAACCCCAAGAGACATTGGCACGGCCAACCGGCCCAAAGACATTGGCGAGGCCAACCGGCTGGCCCGAGTGGAAAGGACGCCGCTTATGCGCAACGAGGTCGTCACGGTTTTCGGCGGCACCGGCTTTATCGGCCGGCAGCTCGTCCAGCGCCTCGCACTGCGCGGTGCTACGCTGCGTGTCGTCACCCGCGATCCCGATCGCGCGGGCTTCCTCAGGCCGATGGGTGAGGTCGGGCAAATCGCCATCCTGCCCTACGACGAGGACGAGGCGATGCTGCACAAGCTCGTCGATGGCGCCGACGGCGTGGTCAACCTGCTCGGCATCCTGTTCGAGCGTCGGCCCGATCAGTTCATGCACGTCCATCGCGACATGGCGGAGCGGATCGCCAAGGCTGCGGCTTCAACCGGCGTGCGCCGCTTCGTGCACATGTCGGCCATCGGCGCCGATAAAGATGGCGAAGCGCTCTACGCCCAGAGCAAGGGTGAAGGGGAAGAGCGAGTCCGCGCGGCCTTTCCATCCGCCAGCATCGTCCGGCCGTCGATCGTCTTCGGGCCGGGTGACGGCTTCTTCAGCCTGTTCGCGCAGATGAGCGTGCTGTCGCCTTTCCTGCCCCTGATCGACGGCGGCAAGACGAAGTTTCAGCCGGTCTATGTCGGCGATGTCGTCGAGGCGATGGCGCGTTGCCTCGAGAGCGACGCGCATCAAGGCCAGACCTTCGAGCTCGGCGGGCCGCGCGTGGCCAGCTTCGAGGAGCTGCTCCGCTACATCCTGAAGACCGTGAACCGGCGTCGCTTGCTGCTGCCACTGCCGATGTCCGTGGCCGAGCTCCAGGCGCGCTTCTTCGAGAAGCTGCCCAATCCGCCGCTGACCCGCGATCAGTTGAAGATGCTGGCAAAGGACAATGTGGTCAGTGGCGATGCGCTAACGCTGCAGAGCCTGGGGATCGAGCCGACGCCCTTCGAGGTTGTCGTGCCCGGCTACCTCCGCCCGTTCGGGAGGCCGCTGCGCACCGCGCAACCGCTTGCTTGAGCTGGTCGTCTCGATTCGAGACCAACGGTTTCGCTGCTTGGCGAAAAGAGCGTCTTTTCCGCGTATGAGCGCTCAGCTGCGAAAATAACGGTCACGCGTCGGGACTTCATTCTCGGCCAAACGCTAGACGGCTCAGTGTTTCAGCGGTAGCTTGACCATTCCGCACTTGAGCTTTGGGATCGTGACGCCGCCCGCCGCAGTCGGGCGGCGCTGTTAGTGTCTCTCGATGCTAGCAGCCCGGCTCTCGGGCGACCAGCGTGCCGCAGGAGATTGGGCCATGCCGGCCAAGATGATGCAGTTCACCGATGTGCCGAAGGCGATGCCCGCGAAGCGTCCGGCGCCGGACCGGGCAGCCGATTTCGACGAGATCTACGGCGACTACCCGGCCGACAAGGCAGCCGAGCAGGCATCGCGCTGCGAGCAGTGCGGCATCCCCTTCTGTCAGGTGCACTGCCCGCTGCACAACAACATCCCCGATTGGCTGAAGCTCACGGCTGAAGGTCGGATGGAGGAGGCGTTCGAGGTCGCGTCCGCCACCAACAACATGCCGGAGATCTGCGGCCGCATCTGTCCGCAGGATCGGCTGTGTGAGGGCAACTGCGTCATCGAGCAGGCCGGGCATGGCACGGTCACGATCGGCTCGGTGGAGCGGCATATCGTCGACACCGCGTTCGACATGGGCTGGGTCAAGCCGATCACACCCCTGCACGAGCGGGCCGAGAGCATCGGCATCATCGGTGCCGGCCCGGCCGGCATGGCTGCCGCCGAGGAGCTGCGCAAGAAAGGCTACCAGGTTCACGTCTACGATCGCTACGACCGCATCGGCGGCTTGCTGATCTACGGCATCCCCGGCTTCAAGCTCGAGAAGCCCATCGTGCTGCGGCGCGCCGAGCTGCTGCAGGCGGGTGGCATCCATTTTCACATGAACTGCGCGATCGGTGGCGCTGAGGGGCCATCCTTCAGCGAGCTGCGCGAGCGCCACGCTGCCGTTCTGGTGGCGACCGGCGTCTACAAGGCACGGGCGCTGCAGGCACCAGGCGTCGGCATGCCCGGGATCGTGGCGGCACTCGACTATCTCACGGCCAGCAACCGCAAGGGGCTCGGTGACGAGGTGCCGGACTTCGACAGCGGTGCTCTCAATGCGCAGGGCCGCGATGTCGTGGTCGTCGGCGGCGGCGATACGGCGATGGACTGCGTGCGCACGGCGGTCCGGCAGGGTGCCACCTCCGTGAGCTGTCTCTACCGTCGCGATCGCGACAACATGCCGGGCTCGATGCGTGAGGTCGCCAATGCCGAGGAGGAGGGCGTCGACTTCGTCTGGCTCTCCGCGCCCGAGGCTTTTCTCGGTGGCGACACCGTCGAGTCGGTGCGTGTCCAGCGGATGCGCCTGGGTGCTCCTGATGCCACCGGGCGTCGCGCCCCCGAGCCGGTCCCCGGCTCCAGCACGGATCGACCGGGCGATCTGGTCATCGCCGCACTCGGCTTCGATCCCGAGGACCTGGTGACCCTCTTCGACGAGCCGACCCTGCCGGTCAGCCGTTGGGGCACGCTGAAGATCGACTGGGACAACATGATGACCGAGCTGCCGGGCGTGTTCGCCGCCGGTGACATCGTGCGCGGTGCCTCGCTCGTCGTCTGGGGCGTTCGCGATGGCCGCGATGCCGCCACCGGAATCCATGATTTCATCCAGAGCGGTGCGGCCAAGGCCGACGCCTCCGCCCCGCTCAAGCTCGCTTCTTGAGGATCACTGCGATGGCGACAGGCAATCAGGCCGAGCTGCACGAGCTCTACCTCGCCGAGCGGGCGAAGCTCGAGGAACTGGGCTATGGCCCCGAGGCGTTCGAGCGCGACGCGTGTGGCGTCGGCTGCGTCGTTGCGATCGACGGCAAGCCGCGGCGCGAGGTGGTGCTCGCTGGCATCGATGCCTTGAAGGCCGTCTGGCATCGTGGTGCTGTCGATGCGGACGGCAAGACGGGTGATGGTGCCGGCATCCACATCGAGGTGCCGCACGAGTTCTTCAAGGGCCAGATCAAGGGCATGCGCGCCTCGGAGAACCATGTCGCCGTCGGCATGGTCTTTCTGCCGCGCAACAACATCCAGCAGCAGGAAGCCTGCCGGACGCTGGTCGAGAGCGAGATCCTGCGCTTCGGCTACGCCATTCGCGGCTGGCGCCAGGTGCCGGTCGACACGAGCGTCATCGGCGAGAAGGCAGCGGCCACCCGGCCTGAGATCGAGCAGATCATCATCGGCAACCCGCTGGACCGCGACGACGAGCATTTCGAGCGCGATCTCTACGTTATTCGCCGGCGCATCGAGCGGCTGGCCTTGGCCGAGAACATCACCGAATTCTACATCTGCTCGATGAGCTGCCGCTCGATCATCTACAAGGGCCTGTTCCTCGCCGAGCAGCTGGCGATCTTCTATCCCGACCTGCAGGACGAGCGGTTCGTCTCGAGCTTCGCCATCTTCCACCAGCGCTACTCGACCAACACCTGGCCGGCGTGGAAGCTGGCCCAGCCGTTCCGGACGCTGGCCCACAACGGCGAGATCAACACGCTGCGTGGCAATGTAAACTGGATGAAGAGCCACGAGACGCGCATGGAGGCCGAGGTCTTCGGCGCCAACAACGAGGACTTGAAGCCGGTCATTCAGGCCGGCAGCTCCGATAGCGCGTCGCTGGATGCCGTGGCCGAGGCCCTGGTCCAGGCCGGTCGTTCATTGCCGTTGGCGAAGACGCTGCTGGTGCCGCCGGCGTGGTCGAACAAGATGACCATGCCCGACGCGCATAAGGATCTGTTCAGCTACTGCAATTGCGTCATGGAGCCCTGGGACGGGCCGGCAGCATTGGTCGCCACCGATAGTCGCTGGGTGATCGCCGGCATGGACCGCAATGGCCTCAGGCCGCTGCGCTACAGCCGCACCAGCGACGGCCTGCTGGTGGTGGGCTCCGAGACCGGCATGGTGCCGCTCAAAGACGCCACCATCGTCGAGAAGGGCCGCGTCGGCCCGGGTGAGATGATTGGCGTCGATCTGGAGAACGGTATCTTCTTCCGCGACGATGCGCTCAAGGATCACCTCGCCGAGCAGAAGCCCTACGGCAAGTGGGTCGAGAACATTCGCCACCTCGAGGACCTGGTCGCGTCGCGCAGTCCGAGCCCGCTGCAGCTGGAGCGCAGCGAGCTCAAGCGTCGCCAGGCGCTCTACGGTCTGTCGATCGAGGATCTCGAGCTGATCCTCTCGCCGATGGTCCTGGATGCCAAGGAGCCCTTGGGCTCGATGGGTGACGACACGCCCTTGGCCGTGCTCTCCAAGCGGCATCGCGGCCTGCACCATTTCTTCCGCCAGCAGTTCAGCCAGGTCACCAACCCGCCGATCGATCCGTTGCGCGAATGGCGGGTGATGAGCCTGAAGACCAGGTTCGGCAATCTCGGCAACATCTTCGACGAGGATCCGAGCCAGACGCGCATCCTGCAGCTCGAGACGCCGGTGCTCACCACCGACGATTTCCGCTCGCTCGAGGCCTATTTCGGCGAGAATGCCAAGACCATCGACTGCACCTTCAAGGCCAAGGGCGAGCGGCTGCGCACCGCGCTCGAGCGGCTCCGCCAGGAGGCGGAGGAGGCGGTCCGCGGCGGCTGCGAGCAGCTGATCCTGACCGACGAGAATGTCGGGCCGGAGCGCGCGCCGGTGCCGATGATCCTCGCCACCAGCGCCGTCCACAGCCATCTGACGCGCCAGGGGCTGCGGGCCTTCAGCTCGATCACCGTGCGCTCGGGCGAATGCCTGGACGTGCACTACTTCGCCGTGCTGGTCGGGGTGGGTGCTACCGCCGTCAACGCCTATCTCACCGAGGCGGCGATCGCCGATCGGCACGCCCGTGGTCTCTTCCCGGGCTTCACGCTCGCCGAGTGCCTGGCACGCTACAAGGAGGCGGTCGACCAGGGTCTGCTCAAGATCATGTCGAAGATGGGCATCTCGATCTTGAGCTCCTATCGTGGCGGGCTGAACTTCGAGGCCGTGGGCCTGTCGCGCTCGGTCGCGCGTGAGTATTTCCCAGGGCTCGTGAGCCGCATCTCGGGCATCGGCCTCACCGGCATCAAGAACAAGGTGCGCGAGCTGCACGCCCGTGCCTATGACGAGGCCGAGCCCGTGCTCGCGATCGGTGGCTTCTACCGCTACCGCCAGGGCGGTGAGCAGCATGGCTACGAGGCTCGGGCGGTCCATCAGCTGCAGCAGGCGGTGGCTTCCGATTCCTACGCTGCCTATCAGCGCTTCGTCGAGATGACGGAGCACCAGGACCCGGTCTCGATCCGCGACCTGCTCGACTTCCGCCGGGTGCTGAAGCCGGTGCCGATCGACGAGGTCGAGAGCATCACCGAGATCAGAAAGCGCTTCGTCACGCCCGGCATGTCCTTGGGCGCGCTGAGCCCCGAGGCGCACGAGACGCTGACGATCGCCATGAACCGGATCGGTGCCAAGTCGGATTCCGGCGAGGGCGGCGAAGGGGTCGAGCGCTACACGCCCAGGCCCAATGGCGACAACGCCAACTCGCCGATCAAGCAGGTGGCCTCGGGCCGCTTCGGGGTCACGGCCGAATACCTCAATGCCGCCCGCGAGCTGGAGATCAAGGTCGCCCAGGGCGCCAAGCCGGGCGAGGGTGGCCAGCTGCCGGGCTTCAAGGTGACGGTCGAGATCGCCAGGCTCCGCCATGCGACGCCGGGCGTCACGCTGATCAGCCCGCCGCCGCACCACGACATCTACTCGATCGAGGATCTGGCCCAGCTCATCTACGACCTCAAGCAGATCAACCCCGAGGCCAAGGTCTGCGTCAAGCTGGTGTCCGAGGCCGGGATCGGCACGATCGCCGCCGGCGTCGCCAAGGCCAAGGCCGATGTCATCTTGATCTCCGGCCATGTCGGTGGCACCGGCGCCAGCCCGCAAACCTCGATCAAGTTCGCCGGCGCGCCCTGGGAGATGGGCCTCACCGAGACCAACCAGCTCTTGACCCTCAACCGGCTGCGGCACCGGGTGACGCTCAGGACCGATGGTGGCCTCAAGACCGGCCGCGACATCGTCATCGCCGCCATGCTGGGGGCCGAGGAGTACGGCATCGGCACGCTGTCCCTGGTCGCCATGGGCTGCATCATGGTCCGCCAGTGCCACTCCAACACCTGCCCCGTCGGCATCTGCACCCAGCGCGACGACCTCAGGCAGAAGTTCACCGGAACGGCCGAGAAGGTCGTCAACCTCATGAGCTTCATCGCCGAGGATGTGCGCGAGATCCTGTCGTCGCTCGGGCTGCGCTCGCTCGAGGAGGCCATCGGCCGCTCCGATCTGCTCCGCCAGGTCGGCCGGGGCAGCGAGGATCTGGACGATCTCGACCTCAACCCGATCCTGGCCCAGGTCGACACCGGTGGCCTGCCCCGCCACTGCACGATCGAGGGGCGCAACGAAGTGCCCGACTCGCTCGACGCGCGCATGCTCACCGATGCTCGAGCCCTGCTCGAGGACGGCGAGAAGATGCAGCTCCAGTACAATATCCGCAACGTGCAGCGCGCCGTCGGCACGCGGCTCTCGTCGCACATCACCAAGCGCTACGGCATGGCGGGGCTGCAGCCGGGCCATCTGACCGTCAGGCTCAAGGGCTCGGCCGGCCAGTCGCTCGGTGCCTGGGCCGTGCAGGGCCTCAAGCTCGAGGTGTTCGGCGACGCCAACGACTATGTCGGCAAGGGGCTGTCAGGCGGCACGATCGTCGTCAGGCCCACCGTCTCCAGCCCGCTCGTCGCGCACGAGAACGTCATCATCGGCAATACCTGCCTCTATGGCGCCACGGCCGGCAAGCTGTTCGCCGCAGGTCAGGCCGGCGAGCGCTTCGCGGTGCGCAATTCCGGCGCGCTCACCGTGGTCGAGGGCTGCGGCGACAATGGCTGCGAGTACATGACCGGCGGCGTCGCCGTGATTCTGGGCGGGGTCGGCGACAATTTCGCGGCCGGCATGTCCGGCGGCATGGCCTATGTCTGGGACGATGCGGACCTGCTCGAGGGGCACCTCAACCCGGATTTCGTGATCATCCAGCGGGTCGAGGTCGACCACTATGCCCAGGAGCTCAAGAACCTGGTGGTCGAGCATCTCTGGCAGACGCAGAGCGCGCTCGCCGAGCGCATCGTCCGGGATTTCGATCGCGAGCTGCCGCGCTTCTGGCAGGTCGTGCCGAAAGAGCTCCTGGACAAGCTGCCCGTCCCGGTGACCGCCGCCGAAGCCACGGCTGCGCTCACCGCTTGACCAGCCGAGCGGCGGCTAACGCCCTTCTGACGTAGCCAGGTCGAGCGCGATCTGCGCGCCGCGCTGTTCGCTGTGCTCGCGCCAGTCGAACCAGTCGACGACCGGCCGGCCGCCGCCTGCACCGTCCCAGACGAACCAGGCGAAGCAGGTATTGCTCGGCGCCCTCGGGCCCTCCCAGCCATGGCGATGCATCATCGGCAGGCGGCGCGACGAGATCCAGATGCGCGCCGGCGGATGGCGACGGAAGAAGGGCAGGCGGGCCGTGCTCTCGAGGAAGTTGGTGCGCAGCAGCAGTGCCAGATACGGCACCTCGCTCAGCGCCTTCTGCGCGAAATCGACGGCCAGCCGGTAGGGCGGATTGGTGACCACGCCTTCGATACCGGGGCGAGGCGCCGCCTGGAGATAGTCGATGCCGCTGGCACAGGCCTCGAGCCCGTAATCCATGAGGTCCGTGGCGGTCACCTGGTAGCCGGCTTCCAGCAGCGGCTTGACGATGGCGCCATCGCCGGCGGCGGGCTCCCAAATGCACTTCGGCAGATGCGCGGCCTCGATCGCCAGCAGGCTCCAGACCGCCTCCGGCGGGCTGAAATAGGCGTCGACGCCGCGGGCTTCGTGAGCGTGGCTGCTTTGAATGCGCAAGGCCTGTCGGATCCTCGGGTTCGCGAACCCTTCATTCGCAACCGTGCCGGGGTCGGTCAAGTGCGGCATGACCCCAGCCCTCGACGCGCTTCGTCAGCGCATCGCCTGGTCTCTGGGTGTCGGCGGCGGGATCGGGGCCGACCGCGGCCGGCCCCGATTGCTCGCGATCAGCCGCGGAACGGTGCGGCGAGGGCGTCCGCCTGCTCGGCGATGAGCGCCATCGCCTCCTCGGGTGAGCCGGTCTGGCCGACCAGCAGCTTGCCCAGCTCGACCGGGATCACGTTGTTGGCGATCTCGGCCCAGGACGGCAGGTCGGAGGGCTCGGAGCCCATCCGGTTGTTGATCGTCCACTCGATCGCCGGGAAGTGGCGGGTGGTGCCGGCACCTGGTTTTGCCGCCTCCAGCACGCGCGGATCGCTGAACGAGGAGAGCCGCACCGGCGAGGCGCCGCCACCCACGGTGGACGAGCGGGCGACGACGTCCTTGGATGTCACCCACTGCATGAACAGCCAGGCAGCGTCCGGGTTCTGCGAGTAGCGCGACAGTGCGATCGACGAGCCGCCCTGGTGGCCGATATGCGGGATCTCGTTGAAGCCGCAATCCTCGGGCGAGCGCAGGGCGGTCTCCTCGGGCGGGATGGCGGCTTCCATGAGCCCGGCGACCTGGCTGTCGCCGCCGTCGAGACCCGGGAAGAACTCGCCCCAGGAGATGACGTGGCCGGCCAGGCCTTGCGCCACCGACTGCCATTCGCCGTCCCAGGTCCAGGTCTTGGCATCCTCGGGCATGTACTTCACCAGCTCGAGCATGAAGTCCATGCCCTTCATGCCGGCCTCGTCGCCGCCCGAGAACATCCGGTTGGCGTCGAAAACCGAGCCGCCATTGGCCCAGAGCCAGGCGGTCCAGTCGCAGTTCAGGCTGTAGTGGCCCGAGCGCAGCTGACCGGTCGTGCCATAGATGCCGTTGCCGCTCTCGGCCTCGTGCAGGGTCTTGGTGACCTCCATGAACTCGTTGAGCGTCTGCGGCACCGCAATGCCATGCTTGTCGTAGAGATCCTTGCGGTACATCAGAATGAAGATCGGGATGTCGAAGGGCACCCCCATCTGCTCGCCATTGGCGATGGTGATGGCCTTGACCAGCTCGGGCGAGAAATCGTCCCAGTCGTAGCCGGGCATCGCCAGCTCGGCATTGCTGTCATAGTACTCGCGCGGGTTGTAGACGTCGGGCGAGAACAGCGCCGACCAGGCCTGGTCGAGGTAGTAGAGGTCATACGTGCCGAGCTGGCCCTGGGCGTCGAGGGTCGCCTTGGCGAGCACCTGCTCCAAGGGCACGATCTCGATCTCGACATTGATGCCGGTCAGCTCCTCGAACTCGCCCTTGAGCTCGGACGCGACCACGGTCGGCGGCGTCGCTTCCGAGGTGTAGCGGACCGTGGTGCCGGCAAACGGCTTGCCGACATCGCGCAGCCAAGCCGCCACATCGTCCGGTGTCTGCGCCATCGCCATGGGCGTGCCGAGGTTGGTGAGCCCATTGAACGGCCGGGCACCGCCGAGGAATGTCGTGGCAAAGCCGGAGAGGCCGACACCGGCCATCGCCAGGCGGCTGACGAAGGCGCGGCGGCCGATGCGGCGCTGGCTGAACGCCTGGGCCGTATCGGCGATGAACGTCTTTCTGTCGTAGCTCTTGAAGCTCATTGGTAACCTCCCTTGGTTGTTGAGCTGGTCGTCGAACGTCTGGCCCTTGTCCTCTCAGCCCTTCAGCGAGCCGAGCGTGAGGCCGCGGACCAGATGTTTTTGCACGAGCAGGATGAAGATGAAGCTCGGCACCAGGGCTGCACTGCCCAATGCCGTGATCAGGCCCCACTCGGTGCCGGTCGAGGTGACGAAGGTGGTGATCTTGACCGGGATGGTGCGGATGCTGGTGGTCAAGAGGAGCGAGATCAGGAACTCGGTCCAGGAGAAGATGAAGCAGAGCACGGCCGTGGCCGCCAGCCCGCCCTTGACCAGCGGCAGCACCACCATGTGGAAGACCTGAAAGCGCGAAGCACCGTCGAGCAGCGCCGATTCGTCGAGCTCGACCGGGACGTCGTCGAAGAAGCTCTTCAACAGCAAGACCGCGAGCGGCAGGTTGATCAGCGTGTGCGCCAGGATCAGGCCCAGATGCGAGTCGCGCAGCCCGAGATCGCGGAAGATGAAGAAGAGCGGGATGGCCACGGCAATCGGCGGCAGCATGCGCTGCGCCAAAACGAAGAAGATGACGTGCTCCTTGGCGCGGAAAGCGAAGCGCGAGAGCCCGTAAGCCGCGAGCGAGGCCAGCGTGATCGCCAGCGCCGTCGAGCCCAAGGCGACGATCAGGCTGTCGATGATCGAGGGCAGCGAATAATACGAGCTGGCGCCGCCGGTCTGCCCGCCGACGCCGCCTTCGAGCGTGATCCGGGATTCGCCACCAATGGTAATGGCGTAGTTGTCCGTGGTCGGCACGAAATCGGCATAGACCGGTGGCTGGGCGAAGATCGCCGTGTAGGGCTTGATCGATGCCAGCACCCACCAGAACAGCGGGAACAGGAACGCCAGCACGAGGAGCCAGGCGGCGATGTCGCGGATGAGGCGTGAGCGCAGGCTGCCGGCCATCAAAAGCGGACCCTGGCAAGGCGGATGAAGGTGAAGCAGACGAGATTGAGGATGATGAGGATGATCAAGCTCAGCGTTGCTGCGTAATTGAAGTTGGCCACCTGGAAGATGCGCCCCGCGTAGAAGCTCAACGTCTCCGTCGCCGTGCCGGGCCCACCGCCAGTCATGGTGTAGACATAGTCGTAAATGCGAAAAAGATCGATCGTCCGGATCAACACGGCGACCGCGATCACCCGGGCCAGCAGCGGTATGGTGATGTAGAGGAAGCATTGCAGCTGCGATGCACCGTCGATGGCGGCGGCCTCATACGGTTCCTTCGGCAAGGCACGCAGCCCGGCCAGAAAGATCAGCACCATGAACGGCGTCCACTGCCAGATGTCGGCGACCATGACGCCCCAGAGCGCCAGGCTGGGGTCGGCGAGGATCGGCCGTGACGGGTCGAGCAGGCCCAGCAGCTTCAGGTAGTACGAGACGACGCCGAACTGGCCGTCCTGCATCAAGAGAAACATCAGCCCGGTGACGGCAGGCGGGACGACCAACGGCATCGTCATCAATGCCCTGAGCACCCCGTAGCCGCGTCGCTCGCAATCGAGCAGGAGAGCGATCGCAACGCCGAGTGCGACCTGGATGATCAGGCAGATCACGGTGTACTGGACGGTGACCCAGAGCGCGTCGACGAAGCGGACGTCCTGGAACGCGGCGATCCAGTTGGCGAGCCCGGTGAACTCCTCCTGCCGCGTGAAGCGGTTGCGCTGGTGCAGGCTCAGCCAGACCGAGTAGGCCAAGGGATAGATGCCGAAGGCCAGGATCATGACGAAGGTCGGCGCCAGCCATGGGAAGGGGTGATCGCTGGTCAGCCAGCGTGGCAGCCATGGCAAGCGGCCACTTCTGCGCCCGGCGGCAGGGCTCACGCCTGGTCCCTCGGGCCGGCATCGGCAGAACGCCGTGGCTTTGCCTTCGCCGACAAGCCTTCCTCCCCTGACATTTGTTCTGTTGACACGACAAGATTGCAATAGCTCGCCGAGCCGCCGCGGCAAGTCAAGCCGCGGTCTGTCGCAGAGCCGCCGTCGCCGGCTGGCGTCTTTCCATTTGCGGGCCCGGCGTCGGGCGGTTAAGCGTCGGGCTCTGGCCGTTGCAACCGATGCCGCCGAGACCCTTCATGACCGAGCCGTCCGCTCTTTTTGCCGAAGCCGCCGAGGCAGCGGGCACTGGCGTGCTGCCGTCGCAGGCGCTCAGGGCCGCCATCAACGCGCACGAGATCGAGGCGGTGCTGCCGATCGAGGCATCGCAGGTCCAGCCAGCCAGTCTCGACCTCAGGCTCGGCGCCACCGCCTATCGCGTCGCCTCCAGCTTCCTGCCGGGCAGCAAGCGGACCGTTGCCGAGCGGCTCGATGAGTTGGCTCTTTATGAGATGCAGCTCGGCGATGGTGCCGTGCTCGAGCGCGGTGCCGTCTATATCGTGCCGCTCGAGGAGCGCGTCAGGCTCAAATGGCGCAGCTCGGCCACCGCCAACCCGAAAAGCTCGATCGGCAGGCTGGACATCTTCGCCCGCGTGATCACCGACCGCGGCACCCGCTTCGATCGCATCGATGAGGCCTATGAGGGGCCACTCTATGTCGAGCTGGCACCGCGCAGCTTCAGCATCGAGGTCAGGCGCGGCTCGCGCCTGGTGCAGCTCCGGCTGCGCCGCGGCTCACCGCCCGTCTCGGCCAAGTTCCATCGCCAGCTCCAGGCGGATTACGGCCTCGTCTCAAGCGATGATCCCCAGGCGCCGGACCGCGACGGCGTGCCGTTCACGGTCGACGTCATGGGCCAGGGTGACGGCAGCATCATCGGCTATCGGGCCAAGCGGCATGCCGGGCTCGTCGATGTCGACCGCGTCGCGGCTTACGAGCCGCGCGACTTCTGGGAGCCGGTGCACGCGCGCGAAGGCCAGGGCGTTCTCCTCGAGCCCGAGCATTTCTACATCCTGGCGTCGAAGGAGACGGTGGTCGTGCCGCCGCATGTCGCAGCCGAGATGGTCGCCTACGACACGACGGTGGGCGAGTTTCGCGTGCACTATGCGGGCTTCTTCGATCCGGGCTTCGGTTGCGACGAGACCGGCGGTTCCGGCACGCGGGCCGTGCTCGAGGTCCGCTCGCACGAGGTGCCTTTCCTGATCGAGGACGGCCAGATCGTCGGCAGGCTGACTTATGAGAAGCTGGCCGCACCCCCGGACCGGCTCTACGGGCAGGGTGTCGGGTCGTATCAGAAGCAGGGCCTGCAGCTGGCCAAGCATTTCAAGCCCTGGCCCGGCCGCTAGCAAACGGCGGCTGCCGCGCTTTGCAGGACGGTTGCGCGCCAATCCGTTGATTGTCGATTGCCCGGCATCGAGACTCATTCGTGCCATTGTAGCGATGGTCACAGGCTGCACCGCTTCGAGCGGCTATCAGCTCCTCCACGACACGCCAACAAGTGATCAAGGGGGATCTCGTCATGCAGACCGACCGACAAGGAAATCAGCTGTCCGGCGCCACGGCATTCGCTGCCGAGCGCTTCACCGCTGCCGTCGAGGCGTTCAACGTCTATCGGGGCGATCCGGTGGCCCTGCTCGACGAGGCCATCGAGGCAGCGCCGGATTTCGCGATGGCGCCGATCACCAAAGCCTACTTGATGGGTCTCGCCACCGAGCCCGAGGCCACCGCCGCGGGCCAGCAGATATTGGCACAAGTGAAGCCGATGCAGTTGGGCGAGCGCGAGGCATCGCATGTCGCGGCACTCGAGCAGCTGCTTGGCGGCAACTGGACCGCGGCCGGCATCGCCCTCGACCACCACTCCATGCGCTATCCGCTGGACCTGGTGGGGCTGCAGGTCGGCCACCTGATCGACTTCTATCGCGCCAATGCCCGGGATCTAAGGGATCGGATCGCCCGCGCCTTGCCGCACTGGTCGCCTGCAGTGCCCGGTCATTCCATCGTCATGGGCATGCACGCCTTCGGCCTCGAGGAGAGCGGCGACTACGCGCGTGCCGAGGCGGTCGGCCGGGCCGCCACCGAGAGCGATCCGCGCGACTGCTGGGCGCATCACGCGGTGGCGCATGTCCTGGAAATGCAAGGCCGGCCTGCCGACGGCATTGTCTGGATGAGCGAGCGCGAGCCGCACTGGGCCGGCGACGACAACTTCTTCAAGGTGCACAACTGGTGGCACCGGGCCCTCTACCACATCGAGCTTGGCGAAGCGGACGCAGCACTCGGGCTCTACGACATGAAGCTGCGCAACGGCGACAGCGCCATGGCGCTCGACCTGGTCGACGCCTCGGCTCTGCTCTGGCGGCTGCACCTCGCGGGCATCGACGTCGGCGCTCGCTGGGCCACGGCGGCCCGAGCCTGGGACGACCATGCCGATGGCCGCCTCTACCCGTTCAACGACTGGCACGCCGTGATGGCGTATCTTGGTGCCGGGCGCGACGCGGAGGTCGAGCGCATCCTCGCCAGCTATCGCAGTCTCGACGGCGCGTCGGAGACGCATCGCTGGGCACAGGCGACCGGTCGGCCGCTGATCGAGGGCTTCGCCGCGTTCTGGCGCGGCGATCATGCGACCGCCGTCGAGCGGCTGCATCGGGGCCGCTATGTCGCCAACAGCTTTGGTGGCAGCCACGCGCAACGCGACATCATCGATCTCACATTGGTCGAGGCGGCGATCCAGGGCGGGCTCGGCGATGTCGCCGGTGCGTTGGCCAACGAGCGGCTCGCGCTGAAACCGCACAGCCCGATCAATCGCGCGTTCATCAAACGGGCGCAGCCAGAGCGCGCGGCTGCCTGAGGGCAGCGCGCCGGTTTGGGGAGAATGACAATGATGGTTGCCACGCTCGAGGAGGATCGACGGACGGCGCCGTTGCCGTCGGCGACAGTGCGTCCGGCGACGGCGGCAGACGCTGATGCAATGGTACGGCTGCTCGACATGGCGGGCGAGGGGCTGCCGCTGGTCCTCTGGTCGGCGATCGCCGCACCGGGACAGGACCCCTGGCAGGTCGGTCGCGAGCGGGCCCTGCGGGAGGAGGGGGCCTTTTCCTACCGCAACGCCTTCATCGCCGAAGCCGACGGCGGCACTGCTGGTTGCCTCATCGGCTACCGGCTCGCCGACGAGGCCGAGCCGTTCGATCCCGCCTCGACGCCACCGGTCTTGCTGCCGCTGCTCCGGCTCGAGGCGTTGGCGGCCGGTAGCTGGTACGTCAACGCGCTCGCCGTCTTCAAAGGATCGCGCGGCCACGGCCACGCGTCTCGATTGATGGAAGTGGCCGAAGCCGAGGCGCGACGCAGCGGCGCGCGCGGCACGAGCCTGATCGTCGCGGATGCCAATGAGGGTGCCAGGCGGCTCTATGCCAGCCTCGGCTATCGCGAGATCGCGGCCGAGCCCATGGTCAAGGGCGACTGGCGCGGCGAGGGGCGGGACTGGCTGCTCTGCGTCAAGCCCGGCTGAGCACGAGGCCAGCCGCGGGTCTTCTGCGGCTAGAGCGTCTTCAGGGTGGCCGGATACGAGGAAGGCAAGGCGATCGGCCCGTAGCGTCGTCAACCTACGTGAGCACCGATCGTCCGCAGCCTGACGACGTATGCGGTCACGCTGAGAGGGCTCTAGCGGCCGATCGGTGTGTCCGGCTGGCTGCCCCACTCGGTCCACGAGCCGTCATAGAGCGCCACGTCGCGCTTGCCGACCCGTGCCAAGGCCAGGTTGGCGACGGCGGCCGACACACCCGAGCCGCAGCTCGTGATGATCGGCTGCCCGAGGTCGACACCGGCTTCTGCAAAGAGCGCTTCCAGCGCGCGCGCGTCCTTCATGGTGCCATCGGCCGCGAGCAAGCTGCTCGCCGGCAGATTCTTCGAACCCGGGATGTGACCGGCCTTGAGGCCGGGGCGCGGCTCGGCGACGCTGCCGGCGAAACGCTCGGCAGAGCGCGTATCGACCACCTGCTCGCGCCGCGAGGTGAGATTGCCGCGGAGCTGCTCCAGGTCGCGGAGCAGGAAGCTGTTGGTTCGGGGCGTGAAATGCCGCTCGCTCAGCCGGTCCGGCATGTCGTCCACCGGCCGACCCTCCGCCTGCCACTTGGCGAAGCCACCGTCGAGCACCTTGATGTCCTCGTGACCCATGGCGCGGAACATCCACCAGGCGCGCGCCGAGGCGTAGAAGTTGTTGTTGTCGTAGGCGACGATGGTCAGACCGTCGCCGAGCCCGAGCTTGCGCACCCGAGACGAGAACTTGATCGGCGGCGGCAGCATGTGCGGCAGCTCGCTATCCGTGTCGGCGATATCATCGATGTCGAAATACACGGCTTGCGGGATATGCAGCGCCTCGTGCTCGGCTTTGGCGTCACGACCGGCATCGGGCATGAACCAGGTGCAGTCGATGATGCGCAGATCGGGCAGCTCGAGATTCTTCTCGAGCCAATCGGTTGAAACGAGCGGATCTGACATCACGGCTCCAAAGGCGCTATGTGCTTGCTATCGGGCCGGTTCTAGCTCAGCCACGGCGGCACGGGGAGGCTCTTTTCGCGAAGGAAGGCTGGGTTGAATAGTCGCGACTGGTAGCGGCTGCCGGAGTCGCAGAGGATCGTGACGATCGTGTGCCCGGGGCCGAGCTCCTTCGCCAGGCGGACGGCAGACGCCACGTTGATGCCCGACGAGCCGCCGAGCACGAGCCCCTCGCGCTGGATCAGGTGGTAGACGACCTCCAGCGCCTCGCTGTCCGGTATCTGATAGGCGTCGTCGATCAGAGCACCGTCGAGATTGGCGGTGATGCGCCCCTGGCCGATGCCCTCGGTGATCGAGCTGCCCTCGGACTTGAGCTCGCCGTGCTTGTAGTAGTTGTAGAGTGCGGCGCCCATCGGATCGGCGAGCTGAATACGGACAGCCGGTTTTTGCTCCTTGAGGAACGTGCCGACGCCGGCGATCGTGCCACCGGTGCCTGCAGCACAGGTGAAGGCGTCGATCCGCCCGTCGGTCTGGCGCCAGATCTCGGGTCCGAGATGGGCATGGTGACCGGCCCGATTGGCGGTATTGTCGAACTGGTTGGCCCAAATGGCGCCATTGGGCTCTTTCTCGGCCAGCTCGGCGGCGAGCCGACCTGAGTATTTGACGTAGTTGTTGGGGTCCTTGTAGGGCACGGCTGGAACCTCGATGAGCTCGACCCCCTGGGCGCGCAGCGTGTCCTTCTTCTCCTGGCTCTGGGTCTCGGGGATGACGATCACCGTCCGGTAGCCCTTGGCGTTGCCGACCACCGCGAGCCCGATGCCGGTATTCCCAGCCGTGCCTTCGACGATCACGCCGCCCGGCCGGAGCTTGCCCTTCGCCTCCGCATCCTCGACGATGGCGAGTGCCGCGCGGTCCTTGATGCTGCCACCCGGGTTCATGAACTCGCACTTGCCGAGGATCTCGCAGCCCGTCTCGTCGGAGAGGTGCCTGAGGCGCAGCAGGGGCGTGTTGCCGATCAGCGCGAGCGTGCCAGGGCGAATGTCCATCGATCTCTCGCAAAAACGGAGGTTTCACTGACCCATCATGTAGAGGCCGGCGCGGCGAACGACAAGGCAGCGGGCGAGACGACCATTGCCGAGCGGATCGCTGCTGTGCTGCCGCCGCCGGTCGAGCGGATCGAGACGCATGCGGCGATCCTGCTCTTGAGCGGCGATCGGGCCTACAAGATGAAGAAGCCGGTGCGCTTCAGCTTTCTCGACTTTCGCACAGCTGCCGCCCGCCATGCAGCGCTCGAGGCCGAGCTGCGCCTCAACCGGCGCACCGCCCCCGATCTCTACCGGGCAGTCGTGCCGGTGACCGAGACAGCGGGCGAACTCAGCATCGACGGCGCCGGCGAGCCGGTCGAGTGGCTGCTGGTCATGACCCGCTTTCCCGAGGCTTGCCGGCTCGACCACGTGGCATGGCGCGGCGGCCTCGACGATGCCTTGATCGAGGCGCTCGCCCGCTCGATTGTCGCCTTTCACCAAGCTCTCGAGCCACTGGCCGATGCCGGCGGCGCGTCTGCGATGCGCGACGTCGTATCCGGCAATGTCGAGGACCTGCGCCGCTCGGTTCCCGGCGTTTTTCCGGCCGACCCGGTCGAGGCGCTCATTGCCGCGACCGACCAGGCCCTGGATGGTGCCGCCGATCAGTTGGACGCCAGGCGGCGCGCCGGCTTCGTTCGCCACTGCCACGGTGACCTGCACCTCGAGAACATCGTGCTGCTCGGCGGTGGACCTGTGCTGTTCGACTGCATCGAGTTCAATGAGGCGTTCGCGCAGATCGACCTGCTCTACGATATCGCCTTCCTGCTCATGGACCTGATCGATCGTGGCTATGGCACCCCGGCGCTGGCCTTCCTGCAGGCCTACAACGATCGGGTCGAGGACGATGCCGGGCCTGGCGCTGCTGCCGCTCTTCCTCTCGGTGCGGGCGGCCGTTCGCGCCAAGGTCGAGGCCTTCGCCGGCGAGCGCGAGCCAGCCTTGGGCTATCTCGATCTGGCGCGGCGCGCACTCCTCCCAGCACCGCCGCGGCTGATCGCGATCGGCGGCCGCTCGGGCACCGGCAAGTCGAGCGTCGCCAGGCACCTGGCGCCGTCGATCGGCGCCATGCCGGGCGCCCTGCTGCTGCGCTCCGACGTTATCCGCAAGCGTCTCTTCGGCTGCGAGCCCGCCGATCGGCTGCCCGAGGAAGCCTATGCCGAGGACGTCTCGGAGCGCGTCTTCGAGCGCCTCGCCCTGCGCGCCGAGACCCTGCTTCGGGCGGGACGAACGGTCATCGCCGATGGCGTCTTCGGCGATCCGGCGAAGCGTGAGCGAATTGCTCGTGCAGCCGCTGCCGCCGCCGTCCCCTTCCAGGGCTTCTGGCTCGAGGCCCCGCAAGCGGTTCTCGAGGAGCGGGTAGCCAAGCGCCGCAACGACGCCTCGGACGCCGATCTCGCCGTCGTTCGAGCACAAGGCGCAATGGCGGCCGGTCCTATGGAATGGGAGTCCATCGCCGCCACCGACAGCGTCGAGAAGGTGGCCGAGCGCTTGGCTGCGCGCCTCCCGGCCGCGACTGTCGCTTGACGTCCCCGGGCATCGACCACAGGTGAAGGCACGCTGAAAAGCGTGCTGCAAGCGCGCGACAGCAATGATGGATGACGAAAGGAGACGACATGGCACCCAAGATCGACCCGGAGGACGCGCGCCAGGGACGCAAGAGCGGCAACATGCGCTACGTCCTGCTCGTCTCCACCCTGCTTGCCGTGATCGTCCTCATGGGCCTGTTCTTCGTCTATAGCTGAGCCGTGTCTCGCGGCCTGCGCAACGCCGTGAAAGGTGGTGGCACCACATCCATTCGGCCCTGCCGACGACAAGCACGAGGAGCCAGCCATGTGTGGCCGTTTCGCCCTCTTCATGGAGGCAGGCGCCTTTCTCGACATCTTCGGCTGTCCGCCTCCGGATGAGCTGGAGCAGCGCTACAATATCGTCCCGGACCGGGATATCGTCGTCGTTCGCGCCGGCAAGGAGGGACGCGAGGCAGCACGGCTGCGCTGGGGCTTGCTGCCGCCCTGGGCCAACGATCCCGCCGACCGTGGTCGCCAGATCAACGCCCGCTCGGAGACGGTCTTCGAGAAGCCGACCTTCAAGTCGGCGGCACGCCGCCATCGTTGCCTGATCCCGGCATCAGGCTTCTTCGAGTGGCAGAAGGGGGGTGGCCAGAGCCAGCCCTTCTTCATTCACCGCGCCGATGAGGCGCCGCTCGCCATGGCGGGTATCTGGCGAGAGAGCCGCTTCGGCGACGCCGTGGTCGCGAGCTGCGCCATCCTGACAATGGACGCCCACCCGTCGATCGCGGGCATCCATCACCGCATGCCGGTCATGCTCAGATCATCGGTCTGGGATACCTGGATCGATCCGTACTGCAGCGACATCAACAGCTTGCGAAACGCCCTTCAAGTGATTCCGGAGGAAGAGGTCGCGGCCCGCCCGGTGGGTCACGCGGTCAACAACCCGGCGAACGACGACAACCGGCTGGTCGAGCGACAGGCCGCGCCGCCGACACCGGCGCAGGGCGCGCTGTTCTAGCGATCATGCGCAGGCAGCGACAGCTCACGAGCCGCTAGTCCGTGCTCGGCTCCTCGTCGTTGTGGCGGGGCACCGTCAGTCCCCGCTTGCGCGCCAGCATCAGCCCATCACCGATCGGCAGCAGCACCGGCGTGACCCGGCGATCGCTCTGGATCGTTCGGGTCAGCGTGCGCAGTGTCTCGGTCTGCCGCGAATGGTCGTCCGGATCGGCAACGGCGCCGCCCCAGAGCATGTTGTCGAGCGCGACCAGCCCGCCCGGCTTGAGCAGGTCCAGCGCCGCCTCGTAGTAGTCGGGATAACGCTTTTTCTCGGCGTCGATGTAGACGAGGTCGAAGCTCTGCTCCGCGCCTTCCTTGAAGAGCTGCTCGATGCTCTCCATGGCGAGCCCGAGGCGCAGCTCGATGCGCCCGTCGAGCCCGGCCTTCTCCCAATGGCGACGGCCGATCCGGGTCCAGTCGTCGTTGATGTCCAGCGTCGTGATGCGGCCGTGCGCGGGCATGGCAGCGGCCATGGCGAGTGTGCCGTAGCCGGTGAAGCAGCCGATCTCGAGAATGCGCTCGGCGCCGGTGAGGTCGATCATGAGTGCCAGGAGCTGCATCTGCAGGGTCGAGCTGCGCATCTGGCCGTCGGGTAGCGCATCCGTTGCCGCCCTGAGCTCCGCCAGCACGGGATGCTCACGGCCGCCGAACGTGTCGAGATAGGTCTGGAGCGCCGGGCTGGGGGCGAGGGTTCGCGGGCTCATCGAGCGGCCCTCGGCATCGGCGCTCCGTTCATCTCAGACGGCCTTGCCCGAGGCGTGCGCGGTGGCCGCCGCCAGCACCTCCTCGACATGGCCTGGCACCTTGACCTTGCGCCATGCCCTGACGATGCGCCCGTCCGCGCCGACGAGGAAGGTCGAGCGATCGATGCCCATATATGTCTTGCCGTACATGCTCTTCTCGACCCAGGCGCCCATGGCCTCGACCAGCTTGCCCTCGGTGTCCGCGGCCAGGACCAGATCGAGATCGTGCTTTTTCTTGAACTTGTCGTGGCTCGCCACGTCGTCCTTGGAGAGGCCGATGATCGGCACACCGGCGGCGGCGAAATCGGCCTTCTTCTCGGTGAAGCCGATGGCCTCCTTGGTGCAGCCCGGGGTATCGTCCTTGGGGTACAAATAAAGAACATAAGGCTTGCCCTGCAAGCTTGCCGTCGACACCGACCCGCCACCATCGGTCGGCAGGTCGAAGGCGGGCATCGCATCACCTTCTTTGAGCTCGCTCATGACGTTTCCTTCTCGTTTGCCGCTTCGCCGGACCCTGCACCAGCACCAGAACCGTCGTCCGGCGGGCAGAGCTCGTCGAAATACTGGGCGGTCAGGGTCTCGCTTTCAACGAGCAGCCCCTGGATCGCATCGAAATGGGTGACCGGCACGCCGAGATTAAGCTGGCGGTTGGCAGCGAGCACCAACGCCTCCTTGAGGCCGGGCGGCGCTTTGGTCGGGTCGAAGTCCCGACCGGTGGTCGAGAGCCGGAGCACTGCCTGGAGCGCGTGCAGCAAATCGAATGTCTGGAGCAGCCTTTGGCCGCGCGGCTCGTCGAGAATGCCGAGCTCGATTGCCGTTGTCAGCACCGAGCGGGTATCGGTCGTCCGCAGTCGTGGCTCGTCGGCGCCATGCAGCAGCACCAAGAACTGAGCCATGAACTCGAGCTCGACCAGCCCACCGCGGCAATGCTTGATATTCCAGGGATGGTCGCTGCCGTGCTCCTTGAAGATGCGAAAGCGCATGGCCCGCACCTCGGTCTGCAGTGTCTGCGCCTCCGTCGGCCGCGCCAGTGCTTCGTCGATGACGGCCGCCAGCTTTCGCGCCAGCTCAGGGTCACCCGCCACCGGCCGGGCCCGGGTCAGCGACTGGCGCTCCCAGATCTGCGCTGTGCTCTCATGATACTTGGTGAAATTGTCGAGGCTTGCCGCGACCGGGCCGACGCTGCCTGAGGGACGCAGCCGCGTGTCGATCTCATAGAGCCTGCCCTCGGCCGTCTGGGCGCTGATCGCGCTCACCAACCGCTGGCCGAGCCGGGCGTAATAGGTCTGTGGCGGCAACGGCTTCTCGCCGTCGGACATCGCTTCCGGCGGGGCATCGTAGACGAAGACGAGATCGAGATCGGAACCGAGCGTGAGCTCGCGCGAGCCGAGCTTGCCCATGCCGATCACACAAAAGGCCCCGCCCGGCACCCGCCCATGCTGGGCCTCGAGCCAGCGCTCGGCTTCCGGCAGCAGCGTGCACAACACCAGCTCGGCAATGCTGGTGAGCGCGCGGCTGGCGCTCGTCGCATCGGCAAAGCCGAGCAGCACGTGCAGGCCGGCCTGAAACCGTCTGCCCTGCGCCCAGCGTCGGCAGAGGTCGAGCAGCGCCTCGAGGTGAACGGCGTCGCGCTTGAGCAGCGCCAGCTCGCTCTTCAGCGCCGCCTCGTCGGGCAGCGGCTCGAAGAAGTCCGGTGCCAGCATCGCATCGAACAGCGCCACGTTGCTCGCCAGCACCTCGGCCAGCCTGGGTGCCGCGCCTATGAGATCGCTCAGCAGCGTGAGAATGTTGGGGTTGGCGCGGATCAGCGAGAAGAACTGCACGCCCGCAGGCAGACCCGACAAGAAGGTATCGAGCAGCCGGAAGGCCTCGTCGACATCGGTCTGGCGTTCCAGCGAGCTGAGGATGCCCGGCGTCAGCTCGGTCAGGATCTCGCGGGCCCTTGTGCTGCGGGTGGCGCGAATATGGCCGTGATGCCATTGCCGGATGCGTGCCGAGACGGCGGCCGGGTCCAAAAAGCCCATCTCGCGCAGGGTGTCGAGCGTGCCCGGGTCGTCTTCCGTTCCGGTGAAGACGAGCTGCTTGCCGGCACCGAGATCGGGCTCTGCCTCGAACAGCTGGGCGTAGTGGCGTTCGACCCGTTGCAGTGTCTCCATCAGCGATTCGCTGAGCGCCGTTTCATCGGCGAAACCGGCAAATCGGGCGAACTGGGCGAGCTCCTGATCGCGCGAAGGCAGTGCCTGGGTCTGCTTGTCGGCGACCATCTGGAGGCGATGCTCGAGGCCGCGCAGGAACCCATAAGCCATGGCCAGCTCGACGCCGGCGTTGCCGTCCACCCAGCGCCCTTCGACCAGTCGCTCGAGGGCGACGAGGGTCCGTGCATCGCGCAATTCGGGGTGACGGCCACCCAAGATCAGCTGCTGGGTCTGCACGAAGAACTCGATCTCGCGGATCCCGCCGCGGCCGACCTTGAGGTCGTGGCCCCTGACGCCGATCGTGCCGAAGCCGCGATGCGCATTGATCTGCCGCTTGATCGAGTGGATGTCGCGGATCGCGGCGTAGTCGAGATGCTTGCGCCAGACGAAGGGCGACAAGCGACGCAGGAAGCCATTGCCAGCCGTCTTGTCGCCGGCCACCACGCGCGCCTTGATGAAGGCCGCCCGCTCCCAATTCTGGCCGTGCCGCTCGTAGTAGACCTCGGCGGCATCGACCGAGAGTGCCAGTGGCTGGCCGGGCGGATGTGGGCGCAGGCGCAGATCGGTGCGAAAGACATAGCCTTCGCGGCTCTTGTTCTCGAGGCCGTAGACGATCGCCCGGGCAGCCCGAACGGCGAGCGACATGGGCGTCTCGCGGCCCGTGTAGGTGATGCGCTGCGGATCGAAGAAGACGATCAGGTCGATGTCGCTCGAGTAGTTCAGCTCGCCGGCGCCGAGCTTGCCCATGCCGATCACGAAAATGCCGCAGTCGCGGGCCGGGGCATCGTCGGAGCCGAGCTCGATCTCGCCGCGCTTGGCCGATTCGACGAGAAAGGTCTCGAGCACGGCCTCGGTCGCCCGGTCGGCAAGGCGCGTCAGGCTGGTCGTCACCGCGTCCAGATCGAAGACGCCCTCGAGGTCGGCGAGCCCGACCACCATCGCCACCCGCCGCTTGGCCTTGCGCAAGCCCGGCAACATCCGGTTGCGATCGAGCGGCAGCTCGTCGATGGCCCGGATCTCGGCATCGACCACGGCTGCAGGTCCTTTTGTCCGATAGTCGAGCAGGACCGTAGGCTCGGCCGTCAGGCAGTCGGCGAGGTAGGGGCTCATCGCGAAGACCCCGGCCATCAGCGCCTGGTCGGCCGGGTCGTCGAGCCGTGCCTGCAGGGCCAGGGTCACGGCTGGATCATTGGCGCGCGAGGCCGCCTGCAGCCACCGCGCGCGCCAGGCTTCGGGCGTCGGGTCGCTGCCCGCAGGCGGTAGCAGGGGAGGTGAGACCTTGGGCTCGAAACCGCTCAACAGAGGTGCGCTCGATCAGCGAAGGGCCGGCTCCGGACGAGCGTGGCCAAGACAGTGAAGGTTCCCCGTCCGGCCGCTCGGGTCAAGCGCTGATGCGGGCTCTCATGCCGCTCTGACCAGAACATGGCGCTTCTTGCCGGCCGAAAGCTTGAGCGTGTCCTGCTCCAGCGCCTTGCTGTCGACGATCAGCTGCTCGTCCTCGATCCGGCTGTCATTGAGCTTGGCACCGCCGCCCCGGATGAGCCGGCGCACCTCGGCGTTCGAGCTGGCAAGCCCGGCGAGCTGAAAGAGCTCGAGAACCGCGAGCCCGCTTGCCAGCCGTGCAGCGGCGACCTCGACAGTGGGCAGGCCGGCCGCCTCGCCGGCGCCCTCGAACTGGGCTCGCGCGGCAGCGGCAGCCTGCTCTGCGGCCTCGGTCCCGTGCGCGAGGCGGGTCGCCTCGAGCGCCAGCACCTTCTTCGCCTCGTTGATCTCCGCCCCGGCCAAGGCCTCGAGCCTGGCGATCTCGGCAAGCGGCAGCTCGGTGAACAGCTTGAGGAACCGGCCGACATCGGCGTCCTCGGTGTTGCGCCAGTACTGCCAGTAATCGAAGGGCGACAGCCGCTCCGCGTCGAGCCAGACAGCACCGGCCGCCGTCTTGCCCATCTTGGCGCCCGAGGCTGTCGTGATCAGTGGCGTGGTCAGGCCGAAGAGCTGCAAGCCGTCGATCCGGCGACCCAGCTCCACCCCGTTGACGATATTGCCCCACTGGTCCGAGCCGCCCATCTGCAGCCGGCAGCCCTGGCGCCGGGCGAGCTCGAGAAAGTCATAAGCCTGCATGACCATGTAGTTGAACTCGAGCAGGGTCAGCGGCTGCTCGCGCTCGAGCCGGAGCTTGACGCTGTCGAAGGTCAGCATCCGGTTGATGGTGAAATGCGTGCCGAAATCCCGAAGGAACGGGATGTAGTGCAGCGCGTCGAGCCAGGTCGCGTTGTCGACCAGGCGGGCACCACCGGTGCCGAACTCGAGGAACGCCTCGAGATTGGTGCGAATGCCGGCCTTGTTCACCTCGATCGCGGCATCGTCGAGCAAGGGCCGGCTCTCGTCACGAAAGGACGGGTCGCCCACCTTGGTCGTGCCGCCGCCGACAAGTGCTATCGGCTGGTGCCCGGTGCGCTGCAGCGTGCGCAGCATCATGATGCTGACGAGATGGCCGACATGCAGGCTGGACGCCGTGCAATCGTAGCCGACATAAGCCGCGATCGGCCCGGCGAGCGCTGCGGCATCGAGCGCTTCGGCATCGGTGCACTGATGGATGTAGCCGCGCTCGTCGAGCGTGCGCAGCAAGTCGGAGCGGAAGCTGCTCATTGTCGTTTTCTGATCTTTGCTGACCGTCGTCGATGTCGGCGACACGGCCTCTGGCAGACGCCCAGGCGCCGCCGTCAGCGGGCCAGGGCCATGGGCTCGGCGGAAGGCTTCAGGCGCTTGTCGAGATAGCTCTCGCAGGTCGTCTCGAACTCGTCACGGTCATCGCTGAACACATGGTCGGCGCTATCGACCTGGTGGAAATCGATCGTGATCCCGCGCTGCTGGCTGAGCTTGGTCACCAGCTTCTCGACGGAATCCGGCGGGGTCACCATGTCGCGCTCGCCATGGATGATCAGGCCGGAGGACGGGCAGGGCGCCAGGAAGCTGAAATCGTACATGTTGGCCGGCAGGCCAGCGCAGATGAAGCCTTGGATCTCGGGCCGGCGCATGAGCAGCTGCATGGCGATCCAGGCGCCGAACGAGAAGCCACCGCACCAGGCGATCGGGCTGTTGGGGTTGTGCGTCTGCATCCAATCCAGCGCTGCCGCGGCATCTCGAAGCTCGCCCTGGCCATGGTCGAACACGCCCTGGCTGCGCCCGACGCCGCGAAAATTGAAGCGGAGCGTCGAGAAGCCACGCCGCGCAAACATGTGGAACATCAGATGCACCAGGCGATTGTTCATCGTGCCGCCATATTGCGGATGCGGATGCAGCACGATGGCCAGCGGTGGATTCGGTCCCTCGCCATGCACGTAGCGGCCTTCGAGCCGGCCGTCGGATCCATTGAAAATGACTTCGGGCATTCCTCGTCCACTCCTGCGCCGCAACCGTCGCTGCACCTCGACCCTCGGCCGGGCTGGCCCAGCATCATGCGATGACTGGACGCGCCCGCCCGATCGGCCGGTCTGCCGGCAACGATCGAGACATGTGACGCCGTCGGCGGCGCTCTATCCCTTGATTGACCGATGCCCAAGCCAACCTATACTCGCACGTCCCGACGAACGTTATCGATCGGAGCTAGGCGTCTCCTCCTATGCTCTTGACTGATGCGAACGGCCGGCGTTGGGCAGGATGGGGGCTATACCGCATGCGAGCGTCGATGTTCAAGAGAATCCGCGATGACATCGAAGCCGTGTTTGCGCGCGACCCAGCGGCGCGATCGCGGCTGGAGGTGCTGCTCTGCTACCCAGGGCTGCATGCGCTGCTCGTGCATCGCCTGGCCCATCGCCTCTGGCGCGCGGGCTGGCGGTTGTCGGCGCGGTGGCTGTCGCAAGTGAGCCGCTTCTTCACCGGCATCGAGATACACCCTGGTGCGAGCATCGGCGAACGTCTCTTCATCGACCACGGCATGGGCGTGGTGATCGGCGAGACTGCCGAGATCGGCGACGACGTTACCCTGTATCAGGGTGTGACGTTGGGCGGGGTCAGCGGCGACTCCGGCAAGCGGCATCCGACCCTCGCCGACGGTGTCGTGGTCGGCGCCGGTGCGGCGGTGCTCGGGCCGTTTGTCGTCGGCAAGGGGGCGCGGGTCGGATCGAACGCCGTGGTCCTGCAGGCGGTCGACGCCGGCACGACCGTCGTCGGCGTGCCCGCGCACGCTGCGGTCCGCAAGCCGACAGCCGTCGACTGGCGCTGCTTTCCAGCCTACGGCACCGAACCCGGCAGCGACGCCGATCCCATGCAGGCGGCGATCGAGCGCTTGTGCAGCCGCGTCGACGAGCTCGAGAACGAGATCGTTCGCCTGCGCCACAGCCCGGACGAGCCCGACTCCGAGCGTCGCCTCGTGGCCAATCTCCATCGCTGACTGACGGACGCCATCGCGCGATGCGGGACATGGCGCGTGCCTATCTCGACCACGCGGCGACCTCGCCGGTGCGGCCTGCGGTGCGCCAGGCGGTCATCGAGGCCCTGGACCTGCCGGGCAACCCGTCCTCCGTCCACGCTGAGGGGCGCGCCGCCCGGGCGCGGCTCGAGCAAGCGCGGCAGCGTGCGCGCGCCGCCATCGGTGTCGGCGACACCGGTGCCCTGATCTTCACCAGCGGCGCCACCGAGGCCAACGCCACAGCACTCGCCGGATCACCCCGAACGCTGGCATCCGCCGTCGAGCATCCCTCGATCCTCGCCCAGCCGAACGTCGAGACGGTGCCCGTCGACGCTGCCGGCCGGCTCGACCTCGCGGCACTCGAGGTGCTCCTCGCCCAGGGGGGCGTGGGATGCGTGGCCCAATGCTGGCGAACAACGAGACCGGGGTGCTCCAACCGGTTCTCGAGGCGGCCCGGCTGGCGCACGCGGCGGGTGCCACACTGCATGTCGATGCGGTCCAGGCGATGGGCAAGGGGACCCTCGACGCGCTGGCGCTGGGCTGCGACAGCCTCTCGCTCTCGGCCCACAAGATCGGCGGGCCCAAGGGGACGGGCGCACTCTGGCTCAAGGATCAGGGCCGGCTGACGCCCCTGCTCAAGGGTGGCGGCCAGGAGTCGATGCATCGGGCCGGCACCGAGGGCATCGCCGGCATTCTAGGCTTTGCTGCGGCCCTCGACGCCATCGAGCCCGGTGAGGCGGCAAGGCTGGCGGGGCTCCGGGACGCGCTCGAGGCGCGTGCACAGGCGCTCGTCTCGGACTGCGTCATGGTCGCTGCCGATGTCGATCGACTGCCGCACATCACCGCCATAGCGCTCCCGGGCATCAGCGCCATGACCCAGGTGATGGCATTGGATCTGGACGGCATAGCGGTCTCCGCCGGGGCCGCCTGCTCCTCGGGCAAGGTCAGCCGGAGCCATGTCCTCGACGCCATGGGCGTCGCATCGGAGGTGGCCGACAGCACCATCCGCGTCAGCCTCGGCTGGAGCACGACGGCAGCGGATGTCGAGCGCTTCCTCGACGCCTGGGGACGCCTCGCTGCTCGCCGCCAGCGCCGTGCCGCGTGAAGCCCAAGCGGTCACCTTGGAGAGGCTCGAAGCGGCAGCCCCTTGCGGTTTCTCACGTTTTGCCCACTTTATCGATTGGTTCTCAAGCAACGGGATAGCGCGCATGACCGCCCTCGACAGCGCCGACAAGGTCGTCGCCCTCACGCCCGCCGCCGTGGCACGGGCCCGCGAGCTGCTCGCCAACCACGGTGCCGACGCCGCCGGCTTGCGCCTCGGCGTCAAGACCACCGGGTGCTCGGGCATGAGCTACAAGCTCGATTTCGCGAGCAGCATCGGCAGCGACGACACGGTGATCGAGAAGGACGGCGTCAAGCTGTTGGTCGATCCCGAGGCCGTCATGTACGTGCTCGGCACCGAGATCGACTGGGTCGAGGACAAGCTGGGTGCCATGTTCGTCTTCAACAATCCCAACGAGAAGGCGCGCTGCGGCTGCGGCGAGAGCTTCTCGGTCTGACGCCGCGTCGGTGCAATGCCCCAAGTGACGTTCGTCTTGCCTGACGGGCAAGAGATCCGCGCCACGGCACGCGTCGGCGAGACGGTGCTCGATGTGGCGCGCCATGAGACGATTGCCATCGAGGGCGCTTGCGGCGGGGCCATGGCCTGCGCCACCTGTCATGTGATCGTCGAGCCGAACCAGTTCGCCTCACTGCCACGCGCGTCGCCGGAAGAAGAGGACATGCTCGATCTGGCCGAGAGCCTGAGCGCCACCTCCCGGCTCGGCTGCCAGCTGCGGCTCGACGAGGCGCTGGACGGGCTCACCGTCACCGTGCCCAAGACCAGCTTGCTCGGCTAGGCATGGGCCAACCACCGCTCTCCGCCGAAGGCTTGTCGCTGCAACCCGGCGCCCGGGTGGTCGTTGCCATGTCCGGCGGCGTCGACAGTGCCGTCACCGCAGCATTGCTGCACGAGGCCGGTCTGGAGGTCGTGGGCATCACGCTCCAGCTCTACGACCACGGCAAGGCCATCAACCGCAAAGGCGCCTGCTGCGCCGGCCAGGACATCCAAGACGCCCGCAACGTCGCCGATGCCATCGGCATCCCGCATTACGTCTTGGATTTCGAGAGCCGCTTCAAGGCGGCGGTGATCGACGACTTCGCTGCCGCCTATGCTGCCGGCCGCACGCCCATCCCCTGCGTCCGCTGCAACCAGCGGATCAAGTTCACCGATCTTTAGAATGTGGCGCGCGACCTCGGTGCGGCAGCGTTGGCGACCGGCCATTATGCGCGACGGCTCGATGGCCCCAGCGGCGCCGAGCTGCACCGCGCCGTCGATCCGACCAAGGATCAAAGCTACTTCCTCTTCGCCACGACGCCAGCGCAGCTCGACTTCGTCCGCTTTCCCTTAGGCACATTGGACAAGGCCACGACCCGCATCGAGGCCGAGCGACTGGCACTGCCGGTGGCTGCCAAGCCGGAGAGCCAGGACATCTGCTTCGTCCCCGACGGCCACTACAGCAGCGTCGTCGGCAAGCTGGAGCCCCGGGCGATGCGCAAGGGCGCCATTCTGCACGTCGATGGACGGCGCCTGGGTGAGCACGCCGGGATCGGCAACTACACCGTGGGCCAAAGACGCGGGATCGGGGTCGCGGCGGCCGAGCGGCTCTACGTTGTCGGGCTCGATGCCGAGACCGACGAGGTGAGGGTCGGCCCGCGGCATGCCGGCATGAGCCGCGGCGTCATGATCTCGGAGTGCAACCGCCTGGGCCCATGGCCGCCGGGCCGATCCCTGCAGATCAAGCACCGCTACAATGAGCCCGCGGTCGAAGGCCGAATCGCCAATGGCGAGGGGCAGAGGGCCGAGCTGCGCTTCGTCGAGCCGCAGTCAGGCGTGGCGCCAGGTCAGGCGGCCGTGCTCTATGACGGCGAGCGGATCTTGGGCGGCGGCTGGATCGATGCGACCGTGCCTGCCGATAGCCCGATCGCCAAAGCCGCCACGGTGGCACCGCTCCCCGCTTGACACTTCTGCGCACCGGGCATATCTCGCGCTTCGGAACGGCGGCGTAGCTCAGTTGGTAGAGCGGGGGAATCATAATCCCTGTGTCGGGGGTTCGAGTCCCTCCGCCGCTACCACCCCATCGAGATTTCTCAACGACATTCAGGTCTAGTCGGCGCCGCGCTTGCGGCACGGATCAGCCACGAAAAAACCGGCCGCGCTGGTGAGCGGGCCGGCTGTTCCGACGTGCGATTGAAACGAGGTCGGGCGGTTCAGCCCTCGTCCTCGTCGTCATTGTCCGCCTTCTGCACGATCACCTGCCGGCCGCGATACATGCCGGTCTTCAGATCGATGTGGTGCGGGCGGCGAAATTCGCCCGAATCTTGATCCTCGACCACTGACGGGCGGCCGAGAGCATCATGGGCGCGACGCTGGTCGCGCTTTTGACGGGTGACTTTCTTGCGGGGGACGGCCATCGGTCGAGATCCTCTTGACGCGCAAAGCCACCGCATGGTGCCTGAACTCGCCAGAATGCTGGCGGGTCACACCTCGGTGGCAACTGCGCTTCTTGGTGATGGAAAAACGCAAGCGCTGTT
>CALOAB010000011.1:225000-227709 GCA_942491185.1 uncultured Alphaproteobacteria bacterium
CGGGGGTAGAGCACTGGATGGGCTAGGGGGGAGCGATCCTTACCAAACCTAACCAAACTCCGAATACCGGCGCGTTAGCGTGGCAGACAGACGGCGGGTGCTAAGGTCCGTCGTCGAGAGGGAAACAGCCCAGACCACCAGCTAAGGTCCCCAAATCGTGGCTAAGTGGGAAAGGATGTGGAGTGGCCATAACAACCAGGAGGTTGGCTTAGAAGCAGCCATCCTTTAAAGAAAGCGTAACAGCTCACTGGTCTAACAGCCGTTCTGCGCCGAAGATGTAACGGGGCTCAAGCCACGTACCGAAGCTGTGGATGCAGATCTCCCGCTGGGAGGTTTGTGTGGTAGCGGAGCGTTCCGTAAGCCTGTGAAGGTCGGGGGTGACCCCGGCTGGAGGTATCGGAAGTGCGAATGCTGACATGAGTAGCGACAAACAGAGTGAGAAACTCTGTCGCCGAAAGTCCAAGGGTTCCTCAGCAAGGCTAATCCGCTGAGGGTGAGCCGGCCCCTAAGCCGAGGGCGAAAGCCGTAGGCGATGGGAACCAGGTCAACATTCCTGGGCCTGTGGGTGGTGACGGCGGTGTGACGTTGTCGGATCTTATCGGATTGATCCGGCCTCCAGCACCGTCCAGGAAATAGCCCCCACGTATAGACCGTACCCTAAACCGACACAGGTGGACTGGTTGAGCATACCAAGGCGCTTGAGAGAACGATGTCGAAGGAACTCGGCAAATTACCCCCGTAACTTCGGGAGAAGGGGGACCCATTGGCGGGCAACCGTCGGTGGGTGGCACAGACCAGGGGGTGGCGACTGTTTACTAAAAACACAGGGCTCTGCGAAGTCGCAAGACGACGTATAGGGTCTGACGCCTGCCCGGTGCCGGAAGGTTAAGAGGAGCGGTGAGAGCTGCGAATTGAAGCCCCGGTAAACGGCGGCCGTAACTATAACGGTCCTAAGGTAGCGAAATTCCTTGTCGGGTAAGTTCCGACCTGCACGAATGGCGTAACGACTTCCCCACTGTCTCCGACATCGACTCAGCGAAATTGAATTCCCCGTGAAGATGCGGGGTACCCGCGGTCAGACGGAAAGACCCCGTGCACCTTTACTACAACTTTGCAGTGGTACTAGGTGGCGCATGTGTAGGATAGGTGGGAGCCATTGAAGCCGGGCCGCTAGGTTCGGTGGAGGCACCCTTGAAATACCACCCTTGCGGCACTTGGTATCTAACCGCGGCCCGTTATCCGGGTCCGGGACCCTGCATGGTGGGTAGTTTGACTGGGGCGGTCGCCTCCCAAAGAGTAACGGAGGCGCGCGAAGGTTGGCTCAGGCTGGTCGGAAACCAGCCGTCGAGTGCAAGAGCAGAAGCCAGCCTGACTGCGAGAGCGACGGCTCGAGCAGAGACGAAAGTCGGCTCTAGTGATCCGGTGGTCCCGCGTGGAAGGGCCATCGCTCAACGGATAAAAGGTACGCCGGGGATAACAGGCTGATACTCCCCAAGAGTCCCCATCGACGGGAGTGTTTGGCACCTCGATGTCGGCTCATCACATCCTGGGGCTGAAGCAGGTCCCAAGGGTTCGGCTGTTCGCCGATTAAAGTGGTACGTGAGCTGGGTTTAGAACGTCGTGAGACAGTTCGGTCCCTATCTGCCGTGGGTGTTCGAGACTTGCGAGGATCTGCCCCTAGTACGAGAGGACCGGGGTGGACGAACCTCTGGTGGACCAGTTGTCGTGCCAACGGCACAGCTGGGTAGCTAAGTTCGGACAGGATAACCGCTGAAAGCATCTAAGCGGGAAACCCACCTCAAAACCAGGTCTCGCTCGAGAGCCGTGGAAGACCACCACGTTGATAGGTCGGCTGTGGAAGCACCGCAAGGTGTGGAGCTAACCGATCCTAATCGCTCGATTGAACTCGCCCTACTCCAAGAACGAGCCAAAACCATGCCCGTTCGACCAGACAAACCAACTTGCCAGGACAAAACCGACGCGACGCACAACTGTGCTCGAGGCGGCGACCGTCCCGGCGAGCCAGATCGGATGGCAAGGTCCCAAAAAACCAAGCCAGCCGGTCGTTCATGATCGGATGGCCCAAAGTCCCAAAAAGACCCAAGCCAGCCGATCATCCCTGATCGGATGGCTTGGTGATCATCGCGAGGGTGACCCACCCGACCCCATTCCGAACTCGGCCGTGAAACCCCTCAGCGCCCATGGTACTGCAGGCCCACCTGTGGGAGAGTAGGTCGTCGCCAGGCCATCCAATCAGGGACCAATCCAACATTGCCTCTTCACACCCCTCCCTTCGATCTCAAGTAGGCCGACCGGCCGGTAGATCGAAGCAAGAGACACACCATCCGTTCCTTCGGGCTCAAGTAGCGCAAGTGCGCGATAGACCGAAGGAACCACCCACCTCCGCGGGGTGGAGCAGCCCGGTAGCTCGTCAGGCTCATAACCTGAAGGTCGTAGGTTCAAATCCTACCCACGTGGCCCGCTGCCGTCATGGGTGCGATGGTGGACAAAGTCGTCGGACCATCATCCGTCAGCAGGCGGATGATCCGCTTCCCGGAGGGACGGCAGTCAGGAGACTGCCGAGGGGACATGGACCAGGTCGTTCGGCGCGCAGCCGAACGCACGGCCGTCGTTCAACCAGAGACGCCCCCGCTTTGGTTGACGAGCCAGGCACCTTGAGCCCATCGCGCGCCAGCAGGCGCGCGATCC
>CALOAB010000012.1:0-159127 GCA_942491185.1 uncultured Alphaproteobacteria bacterium
GCGTGGCGGGCATTGGTTACGTATTGCTGGGCACCGCCCTGCCGGTGAAGGCGGTGAGATTGGCGTGGCCCTTCTCGTCCATCCAGTCGGAGAGGCCGGTCGCCATCTCCTGGACGATCTTGAAGCCGTAGACCATGGCGGCGGTGCAGACCTGCACCGTGCCGGCGCCGAGCGCCATGAACTCGGCGGCGTCGCGCCAGGTGGTGATGCCGCCGATGCCGGAGATCGGCATGCCGTGGGTTTCGGGATCGCGGGCGATCTCGGCCACCATGTTGAGCGCGATGGGCTTCACCGCCGGGCCGCAATAGCCGCCATGGGTGCCCTTGCCGTCGATCGTGGGCTTGGGGGCTGAGCTGTCGAGATCGACGCCGGTGATCGAGTTGATGGTGTTGATCAGCGACCGCGTCGGCGCCGCCGGCGACGGCCGCCCGGGCCGGGGCCAGGATGCTGGTGACGTTGGGGGTGAGCTTGACGATCACCGGCACGCGCGCGAACTCTTGCACCAGGCCGCGGCCTGCTCGATGTACTCGGGCACCTGTCCCACCGCCGAGCCCATGCCGCGCTCGCTCATGCCGTGCGGGCAGCCGAAGTTGAGCTCGATGCCGTCGCACCGGTCTCCTCGACTTGCGCGGCAGGATCGTCTTCCAGGCGTCCTCGTCGCAGGGGACCATCAGGCAGACCACCAGGCGCGATCGGGCCAGTTCGCGCTTGACCTGCTTGATCTCCTGCAGGTTCACCTCGAGCGGGCGGTCGGTGATCAGCTCGATATTGTTGAAGCCGATGACGCGGCGGTCACCGGACCAGATGGCGCCGTAGCGCGGACCGTTGACGTTGACGATCGGCGGGTCCTCGCCCAGCGTCTTCCAGACCGCACCACCCCAGCCAGCCTTGAAGGCGCGCTCGACATTGTAGGCCTTGTCGGTCGGCGGCGCCGAGGCCAGCCAGAACGGGTTGGGCGACTTGATGCCGACGAACTCGTTGCGCAGATCGGCCATGGGACGTCTCCCTGGGTTGGAAAGACCGTGTTACCGCTGCCCGACTGCCGCGTCGTGGAGGTTGAGGAATTCCACGTGCGAGTGTCCGCATGGCGGTCAGCATGAGGCTGCCGGTCTGGCCACCGGCGGTCGTCGATGTCAGAGCCTCGCCGCCCAGGGAGAGCGCGCGTCGGCGCGCCGGCTTCGATCGACAGCCCGGCGACCAGCTCGGCGGCATCCGGCGGCCCAGGCGGCGGCGGCGCGTCGCGATCTGCCGCCGGTCAGATAGAGATCAATCGGCGGCGCCCAGCGCGCCAGTGAGGCCGAGCGTCCGGCCGATCGGCGAGGCCCAGACGTTGATCGCGCGCGAGCTCGAGCCTCGCGTCGGGGCATCCGTGGTCACCATCGTCGGCCCAGCGGTCTCAGGCCTGGCCGATGGCCTTGAAGACGTGATCGGCGAGGAGCGCGCGTCGCCGGTCAGCTTGCCATCGCCGGTGTATTCTGAGCTCGATGCCGGTGACCTTGCCGTTGTCGGAAAGACGCCTGGGCCGCAGCCAGTGCCGGAGCACGCCCTCGCTGGCCGCGAGCTCCTGCTCGAACTCGGAGGCATTCATCTTCTCGTGACCGCGGCGGTAGACAATGGTCACCTCCTCGGCACCCAGCAGCTTGGATTGCACAGCGGCGTCGATGGCGGTCATGCCGCCGCCGATCACGACGACACGCCGGCCGACCGGCAGGGTCGACAGATCGGCGGCCTGGCGCAGCCGGCGATGAAGTCGACCGCGTCCTCGAGGCCCTCGATGCCGTCGGCCTCGACTCGGTCCAGCGCGTTCACGCCACCGAGGCCGATCCCGAGGAACACCGCGTCATGCTTGGCTTGAGGTCCGCCAGCGTGATGTCGCGGCCGAGCGCCTGGCCAGGCGCGATCTCGATGCCGCCGATCTGGCCGTGACCAATTCACCTCGGCCTGGGCGAAGCCGTCGACCGTCTTGTAGGCGGCGATCCCGTACTCGTTCAGCCCGCCGGCCTTGGGCCTCGCTTCGAAGATCGTCACCGCGTGTCCGTGGCATGGCCAGCCGATGCGCGCAGGCGAGCCCGGCTGGCCCAGCACCGACCACGGCGATCTTCCTGCCGGTCGGTTCGGCGCGCTGGTAGAACTGCTTGTCCTGCGCCATCGCGATGTCGGTGGCGTAGCGCTGCAGCCGGCCGATCTGCACCGGCTTGCCCTCGGCGATCTCGCGAACGCAGACTTCTTCGCACAGCGTCTCGGTCGGGCAGACGCGGGCGCACATGCCGCCCAGGATGTTCTGCTCGATGGTCCTCGTCGCGGCGCTCGAGCGTGCCGGTGGAGATCTGGCGAATGAAGAGCAGGATGTCGATGGCGGTCGGACACGCTGTGATGCAGGGCGCATCATGGCAGAAGTAGCGGCGATCAGCCGCAACCAGCGCCTCGTGCGCAGTGAGCTGCGGTGCGACATCCATAGTGTCGTCCACCACCGTCGCTGCGAGCCGGCCGGCAACGATCCCAGGCGTCTGCGGCGAGGCGGTCATCCGGCGGTCTCCCAATCACTGGCTCCCTTCATCGCGGGTGCTGTGGCAGTGCGGACGCGCGCCACCCACCGCACTTGCAACCCCGCCGTTCGGTTACATAACGCAGAGACTTTAGCAATTGATAAAGACCGCCGCCAAGTCCCGCGCTCAAAAGCGCAGCTCGACCAACCCGCCATCGACGCGGATCGCCTGCCCCACCGTGTCGGGCAACCCCTGGTGATAGGGACGCCCACGGGATTGGCCGAGTTGATCGTAACGATCGACCGGCGCAGGGCCAATAGCGGCGCGGTCGCCAGGAGCTGCCGGGCGAAGGCTTGAGTAAGGAAGAACGTGCCGCGCGTGTTGACCGCCTGCCAACGATCGTCCCTGTCCACCTAGACATCGAGGAGATCGCCGCGGGCGAGCACCGACACCCCTGAATTGCTGGCCAGCGTCGGTGACCGGCCCGAGCGCCGTCTCGGCCGCCGGTGCGTTGTGGAGCCACAGCATTGCCCGATAGAGCCGCCAGTCGGCGCCGTCACGCACAAAAATCGTCGTGATGCGCGAAACGTCCAAGCTGGCGCCCTCCTTGGTGATGCACGATTGGCAACGAAGCAGGTGCTGCCGCCCAGCTCACCTTCGGTCGGACTGCCGCTGCCGGTAGCTTCGTCGCGGAAGTTACCCATAGGCTGCTGCTCAGTCGGACAGCTGCTGATGTTGCCGCGCATCGGCAGCAAGGCCCACCGCTCACTCGGGCGCCGAGAGCATCAGCCCTTCCAAATCAGCGCCATCGACCCCATCGCCTTCAACCACCGCGCTATCATGCTCAGTCTGTGGAGCGTTGCCATCGCTGCCATCGTCATGGTTCACTCCAATCGGGAGGCTGCCTTCGCCGATCGGAGTGTGGTCTCGCTCGACCGATGACCCGAGCGGCAATCCGCCTTGATCGCTTCGAAGCGATTTGTCATCTCATCTACGAAAAGACGGCCTGATTCAATCACAGGAAACCACATATTTGCCAAAAACAAGAGAACCACCAACAACCCGGCATCTAAGAACGGAAAAAGCCGCAGCTGCGGCATTTTTTTTCTCGCCTCCTCTTTTACAGACGCTTCTTGATTGCCATCTTTCCACCGACCTTCGAAGACAAAATTTTCGGATGGATTGGAGTTGGCCAATATAGCTGCTTCGGCCTGAAACAATTGAAATTTCCGCACGAAATCTTCTGCCAAATTATTTTCTCTTACCATAAGACAAAAAATTACGTTTCCGCCAGTTGATCGACCGATCAAGGCCCCGTAGCGCATGAAGGGCATTTGCTTCTTTTTCTGCAATGAGGCTCCATGTTGCGGATTTCGGTAACATATGATGTCTCCGTCCGTAAATCTTTCATCAGTCTCTAGGAAAACCACATCACTATGTGTAATACTAAGCGAGCTGATTTCAAAAATATGACTGCGCTCAACCGTCTCCAAAATCCCAAAAAGCGGAAACAAGTAAAATCGGTCCAATCCGACCTCAAATACCATTGCCAGTCCATTGGACTCTAGATAAGGGTGGTCGCCAATCTTCACTGCGTAACGGAACGATCGAGATTCTGTCGCCCGTCCACTCGATCTATAAATTGGGAATCGACGTTCTCGGGAAGATCATTGACCACCCAGACTGTGCTGCCCTGTGACATTGCATGGAATGCACTGACCACATTTTGGTAGGCGTCGGCAAATTGATCGTTCATGACGAAGCTGACGCCTGCTCGGCGCGTTGCGCCTGCCAGGAGCAAGTCTCGTTCCGATGCCGACAGCCTTGCAACTCTCTTGCGCACAACAGAATAAAACGGCAAGAACAAAAGGCGAACAAGGGGCAGGGCCAACAGTCGGAGAGCTAACGAGGCTCGGCGCCGCCGGCTTGCTATCTCCCCTACTCTATTTGCAAGGCGGGCGCTCTCATTCCTAAAGTCGTGCAGGAGCTTCGACAAACGTGGCGTCGCGGACGACTGATGCTCCGTGTCGCTATTGCTGTCCGACAGAACAGTGAGGCCGGCAATGGCGTCGAGCCGAAGACACAATTCGCCCGCATCTGGAGCAACTTTCAATGCAGCACCCAATCTACTGGTCGAGGAATGACCGTGCGATGCTCTCGTTCAACGGCGCCATTAGGTAATCGAGGAACGTTCGCGGACGCAGCTTGATCATGACATCGACCGGCATCCCGGGATAGAGCTCGAACTTGTCTGACGTTTCAGCATCCAGGGCCACGGTTACCTTATAGTAGACCGCCCCTGTCTGCGGATCCTGAATTATCTCAGCCGAGATTTGTGTCACCGTGCCGGGCACGGTCGGCGTCGTTCTAAACTTGAAAAGCGGTCAGGCGCACCTCCGCATCCAGCCCCTCGAAAACAGCGTCGATATCAGTTGGCTTGAGGCGCGCCTCGATAACCAGCGGATCGTCGGTCGGCACGATCTCGAGAATCGTCTCCCCAGAGCGATCACGCCACCTTCGGTGAAGAACCTCAGATTCACCACTCGGCCGTCGATCGGCGCGCGAATCTCGGTTCGACTAAGCATCGATTCCGCGCCGCCAAGATTGGTTCGGAGCTCGACCAGCCGGCTGCGATTCTCCTCAAGCTCCGTGGCGAGGGCCTCCTGGAATCGGTTCTGCCGGAGCGATACCTCAAACTCGGCGCCGGCCATGGCGTCTTGCGCCTGCGCGATCGAAGCCAGCGCCTGCCCACGACGGTTCTCGATCTCCGCGATGCTTCGCTCCAGCGCCAAGACATTTGACCGCCGCGCCAAGCCGTCGTCCAACAGGCTTCGCAAGTCCCGCAACTCCTCGCGGCTGAGCGCCAGCTGGCGCTCGGTGGACGTGACCTGCTGCTCGAATCCGACCATCTGTGACTTCAGCTGCTCGATCCGCTGGCGATAGATCGAGACTTCGTCACTGACCCCGCGCAAAGCGCTGTCGAACAGGGCGCGCTGGGAATCGAGTATGCTCGCAACCGCCGGATCATCAGATCGCTCAACGAGATCGACTGGAAATGTGAGCGTGGTGTCGCCCCGCAAAAGGCTGACGAGCCGCGCCTCGTTCGCCCGTGCGGAGACCAGCTCGATCTCGAACCCTTCGGTTCGCAGCCCACTCATGTCCGGTGCAATCCGAATGAGGATATCGCCAGCGCTAACGGTCTGGCCTTCCCGCACCAGCAACTCATCGATGACGCCCCCTTCGAGATACTGGATCGTCCGGCGATTCGATTCCACGACCAACCGTCCCGGTGCGATGACCGCGCTGGCAAGCGGCGCCAATGCCGCCCATGCGCCAAAACCGCCGAAGAAAACGACGAACATCAGGAGGCCACCGAATACGACACCGCTTACCGGTGGCCGCTTGGCCGGCCTTGGGTAATCGAGCTTGCCGTATCGACGCCTTTCGACACCCATCTGTCGCAGCTCGGCCAAAGACCGATTCGACGTATCCGTTACAGTCGTCATCGAGCCTGATTGATCGGTCGAATTGGAATCCATGAGCCTAGCCCTTCTGTCTGGCCGTTAGGCACTGATGGGTTGCGCGACGGGCAAGACGCGGCACCACCTCGAGCTGCACGACTTGGCCGAACGACGGTCCGTTCGAAGCATGGCGGACTACCCCCGAACGAAACGTCGAGGCTAGCAGCACGCTGAATCGCCCCAGCATCACTGATTGACAGGCCCCTGGGAACTGCTCGGCAGCGCAGTCGTCATCATCCATCACCGTTCTACACCAGCCTACGCTTGCGCCTGAGCGGGTTCGATCAGCGACGGCGTTGGGCTTCTGTCCGGCACGCTGCGCGGCTGCGTGACACGCTTCAGAACCTCGTCGCGCGGACCAAAAGCCTCTATCCGCCCGTCGCGCAACAGGATGATCCGATCGGCTGATGAAAGCATGCTCGGGCGATGGGCGATGAAGACCACCGTGCACCCTTCTTGCTTGAGACTCGCAATGACGCGCAACAGGTGCTCCTCACCCTCACTGTCGAGGTTTGCATTGGGCTCATCCAGAATGACGAGCACCGGATTGCCGTAGAGGGCGCGAGCAAGCCCGAGCCGCTGTCGCTGCCCGCCCGAAAGGGTCATGCCCCGCTCGCCGAGTTGCGTATCGTAATGCTGCGGAAGCTCGCTGACCAACTCGTGAACGCCGGCACGCTTGGCGGCTGCCATGACCGCTTCACTGTCGAGTTGGCTAAAGCGACCGATGTTCTCGGCGATTGTCCCGGCAAACAACTCAACGTCCTGTGGCAAATAGCCGTCATATGGTCCCAGCTGCTCGCGATCCCAATTCTTGATCTCGATGCCGTCGAGCCGCACCGAGCCACCGATCGGCGCCACGACGCCCATCAACAGCCGGGCCAGGGTCGACTTCCCGGCGCCCGAAGGACCAATGATCGCGATCACCTCCCCAGCCAAAATCTCGAAGGTTGTGCCGCGGATGATTGCATGATTGGTCCCAGGATAGGCATAGACCACGCCACTGGCGCTCAGATTGCCGCGCGGCGGCGGCATCTCAAGCTTGGTCCGCGAGGATGGCTCATGGTACTCGCTGAAGAACAAGTTCAATCTGTCGTAGGCAGCACGCGCCGCGACAAGCTGCTTCCAGGTGTCGATCGCATTCTCGATCGGCGCCAGCGCCCGCCCGAGCAAAATCGATCCGGCAATCATGGCGCCCGGCGTGAACTCCCTCTCCAGTACGAGGTAGGCACCGGCACCGAGAATCGCGATTTGCACGATGAGCCGAATCGTCTTCGCCGAGGCGAGCATCGTCCGGGCGACGTCATTGCCCTTCTGGCCGTGCTCCAGGCCGCCGACGTAGCTCGCCATCCAGCGCGCCACCACATTGTTGCCCATGCCGAGCGCATTGATGGTCTCGTTGTTGCGAAGGCTGGCGGCCGCTTCATTCTGCGCCCGCAGATTGTTGTCCAGTGCCCGCAAGGTATGTGGCCGCGTCGCAAACTCGTTGATGACAGCGAGCAAGATCAGCAGCACCGCCCCAATCAAGCCGATCAGGCCGATCAACGGGTTCAGGAACCAGAGAACCAGCAAGAAAACGGGCAGCCAGGGGGCGTCCAGAAGCTGCACCACCGCGCCACCGGCAAGAAACCCGCGTACGTCCTGGATGTCGTTGAGGAGACGCGTCGAGCCACGCTGATCCATATTGGATGCCGCAATGATGGCGCCGAATACAGTCGGGCTCAGATGATGATCCCACCACGTCCCCAGGCGCACAAGAAGCCGGCCCCGCAGCCACTCGAACGCGCCCATCATCACCATGGCAAAACAGGCCATCAACGTCAGGTAAAGCAACGTCTCGTAACTTCGACTCGATATGACCCGATCAAACACCGACAACATGTAGATTGGCAACGTGAGGATCAGTAGGTTTACAGCAAAGCTGAAGACAAAGACCAGAATCATCGCCCGCCGAACGGCGGCATTAACGCGGGCGAACGAGCTATCATGCGTTTTCATCGAAATGCCCTGGTCAGGTTAACGAATGCGGAAGACCGGGGAACGATGCCCCCCTAGGCAGCAGCGTTCTAGCCTGCGAAGGGCGCCCGAGCGATACACAGGTCGACTGAAACTTACCATGAAACGCCGGATTCATGGCGAACAATTAAGCTTACTCCACAACGGCAGTGGCTTCATGCTCGGCCAACAGCGCGCCGTCGCTGTCGCGCCAACGCAATGAAACCGCATAGCGACCCTGGTGCAACTGCCCACCGGATACCTTTCGGCCGGTGAACCGAAAAAACCGCGCCTGAGCCCGCGGCTCCTCGATCGTGTGCCGGTGAAAAACAGCACCTTGCGGATCCCGCGCGACGATCTCCAGCTGATCGCCTGATGACATGGCGTAGCCTTCGACGTAGACGATGAACGCCGGTGCTTCCATTGGGATCATCGTCGCGGAATGGGCGCCTCGCTTCACATCGAGCCACTCGGGCCGCTCGGTCGCAAACCCGAGCTTTGTCACCACCACGGGCTGATATGGCATCGCCGCCAGCGCGGCTGCATCCCAAAGCGGCCCAGGCCCCGGATCGCAAGCATCAGCCGTGGCGGGCTCCGCCGAGCCGGAAAACGGATCGATCGCCTCCTCGTCGTGCATTACCGTTAATTCGACATGCGGAAAGCTCGCGTTGCCCGACATGCCGACAAAGCCCAACAGGTCCCCGGCATCGACCACGTCGCCCGGCTCGACCGCGATGCTGTCCTGGCGGAGATGGCAGTACAGCGTCTCCCATTCCCCATCGTGGCTGATTGCGACGCCATTGCCACAATCGCGCCCGTCGAGACTGTCGCGGTCGATCGTGGTCACGTCGACATCCGCCATCCCGTCTCGCACATTGCGAACCACCCCGGCTGCGGAAGCCACGACCGGCACGCCACGCGCCACTGCCGCCATGTCGGCGACCGCAAAATCCGTGCCGGTATGGCCATCATAGGACAAGCGACCACAGCGGTAGTCAGCGGCATCCGCCGATGCCACCCGGTCGAAATAGACCACCGGCCAGCAATCGGCGCCAACCGTGCAGGCAACAGGCAGGGCCAAGCCCGGCGCCTCTGCCGAGGCACCTTCACCATCGCCACCGATCATCAGGAAAATGCCGGCGGCCCCGACCAATCCCCGCCGCATCATCGATAACACCTGCATTTCTTCCAGCGTCTGTCGTCCGCATCGGCACACCAAGGCGCGTCTCTCACACCAACCGAACAATACTACACCCGTCGACTTGATTGGTGACGTCGACTCGCCGTCGGGGTTATACACGATCGCAGCTTTTCGACGACACCCCAATTCACACCCGAGCAAGGCATCCTGCGACATCATGGCCAAACGACACCGCCTGGCCCTTGCCGACGCCGCGGCACGTGGTGCTGCAGCACTCGACGAGGGCCGCCGGCTGCTCCGGGCGAAGGACTTCGCTGCGGCCGTGGTAGCGCTCGAGCATGCCGTGGCGCTGCGGCCACGCGACCCGATCGCACGGCTGCAATACGGCTTGGCGCTGGACGAGACCGGCGCCGACGCCGAAGCGAGAGACTGCTGGCGACAGGCGCTGCGGCGGCAGCGCGACCTCGAGCCCGCCCTCCTCCTCCTCGACAAGTCGATGCGCCGACATGGCGACTGGGACCGACTGGACGGTATCGACCAAGCCCTCGACCGGGCGACGGCCAAGACCCTCGCCGCCGGCGGCTGCCCGCTCGAAGGCCCGTTCTTCAACCAGCACCGGCGCGACGATCCGCTGCACAACCGCGCCCTCGCCGAGGCCTGGGCCCGGCACCATGCCGCCAGGGCCACGCCGCTGCCGGCGCCACCGCCTGCCTCGGCAGACCGGCCGCTGCGGCTCGGCTACCTCTGCGGTCAGTGGTACGCGCATCCCGTCATGCAGTGCATGAGCTTCGTCATGGCGGCCCACGACCGCGACCGCTTCACCGTCACCGGCTTCGACTACGGCCCGGACCGCAACGACCCGTTTCGCCGCCGGGCGCTCGCCGCCGTCGACCAGCACGTGCGTCTCGACCTGCGCCAGCCACAGGCTGCCGCCCAAACCATCCGCGCCCACGGCATCGATGTCCTGATCGACCTCACCGGCCACACCGAGGCTGCCCCGCTCCCCATCCTCGCCTGCCGTCCAGCCCCCCTGCAGCTCTCCTGCTTCGGCTTCATCGGCACCAGCGGTGCCGCCTATGTCGATGGCCTCGTCACCGACCACACAATCGCCACCGCCGGGCGCCGAGGCCTGGTACACCGAGGCGCTGCTGCGGCTGCCCGAAAGCTTCCTCGCCATGGGCCCTGCACCCGAGGCGGATCAGGTGCCGACCACCCGCGCGGAGCAAGGCCTGCCCGAGGACGCTGTCGTCCTCGCCTCGTTCAACGGTGTGCAGAAGCTCGACCCGGCCCTCTTCGACCACTGGCTCGACATCCTGCGCGACGTGCCTGCGGCCGTGCTCTGGCAACTCGCCGAGCCCGCCGCCGGCGACCAGCTCAAAACCTACGCCGCCGCCCGCGGCATCGACCCCGCCCGCCTCGTCATCGCGCCGAAGGTCAACTACTTCCACCACCTCGCCCGTATTCGCCTCGCCGATCTCGCCCTCGACACCCACGCTTATGGCGGCGGCGTCACCAGTGTCACCATGCTCTGGGCCGGCGTGCCGATCGTCACCCTGGCCGGCCGCCACGCCGGCAGCCGAATGACCGCGAGCATCCTCCACACCGCCGGCCTCGGCGAGCTCGTCACCGACACGACCGACGGCTACACCGGGCTCGCCGTGGCCCTCACCACCGATGCGCCCCGCCGTGCCGCGCTGCCGCAGCGGCTGGCCCAAAACCTGCCGCAAACCAGCCTGCTCGACCCCGCCCGCTTTGCCGCCCAGCTCGAGGACGTCTATCGCGAGGCACTTCAGCGTCAAGGTTGAGCGCGCGCCGCGACGAGAAAGGCCGGCTCGCGCCGGCCTTTCGCACGTACGCCGCGAACGGCAACGTGTTCAGGTATCAGATAAAGATGACGTCCACACCCCCGTCAGTCGTGACGGTTTGGCTGCCTGTGCCGTAGGATGCTGCAGACTGCAGCAAGGCCTTGGAAGCCGCGCCATCAGTGTCGACCAAGATGGTGTTCAGCAAGACGTCAGATCCAGTCACCGCGCCATCGTTATTGGCGTCACGGAACAACTGCAGGATAACGTCGTCGTTCCCACCATCAATCACGTTGACAATATCGAGGCCGGCAACGCCCTTCAGGTTGATTTGGTCCCTGCCACCAGCGATAGCATCGAAGTTGTTGATCTGATCAAACTCACCGTCGTCGGTGGAGTCGATCAGAGCAAAGGCAAGAAGGTGTCCTCACCACCGTTGCCGGACATGGTGTCGTCGCCTTCACCACCGGTGATGGAGTCACGCCCGCCGCCACCGACGATGGTGTCGTTGCCAGCATCGCCGTTGAGGATGTCACTGCCGCGACCGCCGTCGAGCCGATCGTTGCCCTCGCCGCCGAGAAGCACATCCTCGCCGGCATCGCCATAGAGCTTATCGTTGCCGGCTTCGCCTTCGATCGTATCGTTGCCCTTGCCGCCGTAGATCGTGTCACGGCCATTACCGCCATAGAGGAGATCGTCGCCGTCGCAGCCTTCGATATAGTCGTTGCCTTTGCCGCCGAAGATCATGTCATCGTAGTGCGAGCCGAACACCGAATCGGCGCCGTTGCCGGCATCGACAAAATAGCTCGCCCTGCACCCCCGGCGACACCTCGATCACGAAATCCTCGAGAACGATGACGTCGGAACCGCCATTGCCGAACACGTCGACCTGGGGGGTACTCGCGAGATTGCCCAGCGATGCCGCATAAGCGATCTGCGTCGGAAACCCGGCCCCAAGGTACTCGAGACCAGTCGAGATAAAGTTGCTGCCGTTGTCGTCCGTAATGGTCAATACATCTACTGCAAACGTCGTCATCGTCATTGCTTTTCTCCAAGCATAACCAGGATACGCGACAGCTGGGTTGATCAGGTCCAGCCGCCGGAAATATCGATAGACTGTCCGTTTCGGCGAAACAATTGCTTTCCCATGGCCATTGATTTGTTGGTCTTCATGGTACTCATTTGGTTTCTAAAAAATTAACCACAACAGTCAGGCGGCATCAAAGAAGCGGGCCATCCCGCCGGCCATGCCGGCGGGCGACCGCTCGCCGCCTGTCGGGCGGTGTTGGGCCGAAAACGAAAAAGGGCCGGCTTGCGCCGGCCTTTCCCGTTCCACATGGGCGTCGAGGGTCGAATGATGATCACGCGGGTCGGCACGACGAAGGTGGTGCCCTCGTCGATGATGCTCAGGCCGTCGCCGTGGTTGCGCCCGTCAGACCTGCATGTGGGAGGACGCGGCCGTGAGCCCGCGTCAGGCGAAGGCCCGCGCTATCCGCCGTCGCCTTCCTCGCACGGAAACCGAAAGACAAAGAGCTGCATCGTAGCGAGCCCCATCGAGTTCCGTGCGGCTCGTTCCTCGAAATCGTCCATATCGCGCTGGAACTGCTGGAACATCTCGTCGAGCGCTTCCTCGAGGTTGTCGACGGAGATCCTATTGGCCGGATCATCGGGCAGGCAGAAGAGCGGGCTGCCCCTCTCTTGCATCAGCGTGCCGTAGGATATCACGCCATCGAGCACGCCGGAGAGGTAGCGGTTCAAATCGTCGGTCGACACGTCCGCATTGTCGCCCCGCCTGATCGCGAGATAGTCCTCGACATTCATGATCTCTGCTGACGCGGGCACGACAGAGAGCAGCACGAGACCGACAGCAGCAAGTAGTCGACGCATGACGAAATCGCTCCCAAGCGCTGGTAAATCGGGATTGCCCAGCCCGCACCACATGGCCTTGCAGAATACCCTTGCAAAACGCACGACGCAAGCAAAGCCGGCTCTTTCGCGCCTCTCTCGGCTTGTTGGCAGCGCGTCCGTTGAGGACCGTGAATTCAGCGAGCCCAGCGAAGGTGCGCACCGCGCGGACCCTCTTCCTGCAACAGCGACACGAAACAGCGCGACTCGTCGGCGTGACGAACGGAGAACCCGGAGCCAACGAACTAGGCCGGCTTGCGCCGGCCTTTCCCAAAGTATGCCGCTAACGGCAACGATCCCTAAACCTCAGACGAAGAAGACGTCTACGCCCGAATCAGTCGTGACGGTTTGGCTACCTGTGCCGTAGGAGGCCGCCGAGAGCAGCACGGCCTTGGAATTCATGTTATTAGCGTCCACCAAGATAGTGTTCAGCAAGGTGTCCGACGTGTCGGGCCCCTCGGCGCCACGGTCACGGAACAACTGCAAGATAACGTCATCAGCGGCTCCATCGATTACGTTGACATAATCGAGACCGGAGACACCTTTGAGGTTGATCTGGTCCCTGACAGAACCAATAGCGTCGAACTGGTTGATCCTATCGAACTCACCATCGTCGGTGGAGTCCCCAGAGGCAAAGAAGAAGACATCCGAACCACCGTTGCCGATCATGGTGTCGTCGCCTTCACCACCAGTGATCTCGTCGGAGCCACCGCCGCCGGAGATGCTGTCGTTGCCGTCGTCACCGTTGATCGTATCACGGCCGCTGCCGCCGTTCAGATTGTCACTCCCGAGGCCACCGCTGATGGTGTCAGCGCTGAGCCACCGCTGATGGTATCACGGCCTTCGTCACCATTGAGAGTGTCGTTTCCATCACCACCGTCGATGGTGTCGCGGTTGCGGCCGCCACTGATGGTGTCGTCGCCGCCAAGACCTTTCAAGGTGTCGTTACCGCGGTCACCATTGATTACGTCGCCATATTTCGAGCCATTGACGACGTCGACGCCGTTACCAAGATTGCCCACAGACGCGGCGCCCTGAACCCCCGACGAATTCTCGATTAGGGAGTCACTCAGGTTGATCTTATCCTGAGCACCGCCGGACTCATTGATTTTCACCACCTCCATGGTGGCGATGGTGTCCAAGGCCGCCTCGTAACCAACGTTCCCCCCGCTGGCATCATACACGGCTTGGGTGCTGGCAAAAAGGCCCGCCAAATTCGTTTGTGAAAAGGAGCGTTGTGCCGTCAAACGTGATCGTCATGGAATTTCCTCCGAGTTGCTTGGGTCGTATCAAGGCCGGAACTACCGCCCTATCAGATGTCTCCGACCAGTCTTTGACTAGCTGCTCAAGCACCGCAAAGGCAAGAGAAAAATTTGGGCTCAATTCGCGTTAGCCATGCTTGGTGGCTTTTGCTAGGCTTCTGCGACGGGTTGCAGGAGACGGTGATGGATCGCGAAATCTTTCAGGCATGGCTTGCCGAGGCGGATGGGTTGACGGCGCGGCAGCGGGAGGAGGCGGCGCGGGTACTGGCGGAGCCGGCGTCGTTGGCGGCGGTGCTGGCGCTGCTCGAGGCGCGGGTGGACGAGGCGCGACGGTGCCCGCACTGTGCGACCGAGGGGGCGGTGATCCGGGGTCGCTCGAACGGGCTCAAGCGCTACTGCTGCAAGGGTTGCGGCCGGACTTTCAATGCCTTGACCGGCACAGCCCTGGCCCGGCTGCGGAAGAAGGAGTTGTGGGCGGCCTTCGCCGAGGGACTGAGCGACGGCGATACGGTGAAGGGGGCGGCCGAGCGTTGCGGGGTGGCCGGCAGCACCTCGTTCCGCTGGCGGCATCGGTTCCTGGCCGCGATCAAGGGCGGTGCCGTCAAGCTCAAGGGCATTGTCGAGGCCGACGAAACCTATGTGCTGGACAGCCGCAAGGGTGCCAGAAAGCTCGATCGCCAGCCGCGCAAACGAGGTGGCGTCGCCAAGAAACGCGGGCTTTCCCGGGAGCAGGTGGCGATCCTGGTGGCAGCCGATCGCAGCGGCACGACCTTCACGAACGTCTTGCCCGACACGACGGCCGCCACCATCCGGGTGCCACTCGAAGCCGCCATCGAGCGCGATGCCATTCTGGTCACCGACGGCGCCCCGTTCTTCCCACCCTGCGCCCGCGTGCTAGGCCTCACCCACCAACCGCTCGACCATAAAGCCGGCCAGCGCCGCCGCGGCGACCTTCACCTCAACACCGTCAACAGCCGCCACGAACGGCTCAAATCCTTCCTTCGCGGCCGTCGCGGCGTGGCCACCAAACATCTCGGCAGCTACCTCGCCTGGTACCACCTGGCCATCCTGCCCAAGCTGCCGACACCGCGTTCGGTGCTCGCCTCGGTCGCCGGGCTGACGCCCGTAGGGCAGCCGGTTGCATAGCCAACGCGAATTGAGCCAAAAATTAACCTTAAGGGCACCTCGAAGAATGGCGAATTTGGCATGGACTTCGGCGTGTAGCTCGGTCTCGCGAGGGTCGCGGCCGGGCTTCGGAGCGTCGGTTGGAGAGGCTCTCGGGTTCGAGGGCGGGCGGATTTCCGGTCCGCGCCAGCTTCGGGCCGATGGCGCCCCCTGCATCCGTCACCCCGGGGCTGCCATCGTGACGCGTTCCAGCTGAACCAGGCGGCGCATGTTGTAGGCAAGGTTCTTCAGCCCGATCCGGGCCTTGGCGCGGACCAGGCCGATGCTGCGCACCAGGGTCCCGCCCATGTCGTTGGACTGGGCACCGAACACGTGCTCGACGCGCGCGCGGACTTTGGAGCGCGTCCGGTTGCCCTGCTGCTCGCGTTCGCCGAGCGGCCGGCCGCGATGGCCCTTGCGGTGGATGCGGCTCTTCAGGCCCTTCTCGGCCAGCTTCGCCTCGATCTCCGCCGAGCGGTAGGCACTGTCCGCCCACACGTCCGAGGCCGTGTTGTCCGGGTCGAGCACGTCGTCGACCACTTGGCTGTCGTGCACCGAGGCCGACGTCGCCTGGTAGCGTCGGATCAGCTTGTGCCGCCGATCCACGTTGACGTGGTTCTTGTAACCGAAGTGGCTTTGGCCGTGCTTCTTGGTCCAGCGGGCATCCGTATCCTTCTGGGAGCGCTTGGCCGGCTGCTCCGCCCAGCCTTCCGGCGTCTCGCCCGCCTTGATCTTGGCGTTGTCGTCTCGACTGTTGCGCTGCTTGGGCACCGGGACGATCGACGCGTCGACGATCTGCCCGCCCATCGCCAAATAGCCTTCGCGCTTCAGATGACCGTCGAAGTCGTTGAACAGCGCCTCGATCACGCCCGCCTCGGCCAGCTGCTCGCGGTAGAGCCAGACCGTCTTGGCGTCGGGCACCGTGTCCTCGAGCCCGAGGCCCAGGAAGCGGACGAAGGACAGCCGATCACGCAGCTGGTAGTCCACCTGGTCATCCGAGAGGTTGTACAGCTCGCAGAGCACGATCGCCTTGAACATGACGAGCGCGTCCCAGGGCTTGCGCCCGGCCTTCGACTTCCGCTCTGCCGCCGGCTTGCGCCAAACCGCCTCCAGTCGCCCACGGAAGCTCTCCCAAGGGACCAGCGCATCGATCCCAAGAAGCGGATCCTGCTTGGCGTCCAGGCCAGCATACCGCTGCGCCACGTCAAAGAACCCCATCTGACCCATACCGCTGCGCCCCAGTCACGGTGTCACCTCGCTCACATTCTACCCCCACGGAATCTCATCCGCAATTTTTCGAGGCGCCCTTAAGTCAACTAACCGCCAGTTGAAAGCCGCTCGGCCACAATATCGTATTACTAGATAGCGACACAAAGAATATAAACCATTGGTTGACAGGGAGCCAAGCCCTAGTACGCCAAACCGGAAAGTGAAAAGGGCGCCATACTGGAGTATGGCACCCTTTTCCCCGACCACAAGCATCGAGCCAGATCCGTAACCTGACTGTTCAATCATATTAGACCAATCCGGGTGATCCATCCAGCGCAACCACCTGGCCGAATCACGCTTTTTTTTGTCGCGCTGAAAGATTTTCTTTTTTCGCCTGAGTGTGCCATCGTTCGGCGTGAATGTTGCTGCGTTGCAACATCGGAGCGCGCGGGCACTGCCCTGCCCGCGTGACAGGCTCGGCCGCCTTTGACTATGGCTGGGTGCGCGATCTGGGGACATTTGTCGGCGCGTCACCTGCGGCGCCCGGGTCGGCATGCGAGGGCGCTTCGAGGAATGAGCAGTTGCGCAAGACGTCTGAGGAAGTCCGGCGCGCGCGCCCGGCAGGTGGTGTCCTGGCCGGCAGGGTGGCCGCGTTGACAATCGCCGGGCCGGACTGTCGCACCCTTGCCGGGACGCCCTCGACCTTCGCCTCGGCGCAGAGCCTGGCCGAGGCGCTGGCCACCTTCTACAGCACCAATCCCGGCCTCGATGCCAACTGTCGGGCGCTGCTCGCCAGCGACGAGGAGGTGGCCTTCGCCTGCAGCGGCTACCGGCCGAGCCTGTTCGGCGGAGGCATGCCGGCGGAGGCCGTTCTTCGACACCGAGTTCAACAACGACAAGGTCACGACAGCGACGACGTGTTCAGCAACGAGCTGGCGCTCGGGGTCGAGCAGAATCTCTATCGCGGCGGCGGCACGGTGGCCGAGGTGAAGAGCGCGCGCTCGCTGGTGGAGACCCAGCGGGCGACCCTCGACAACGCCCGGCAGAATCTCTTCGTCGACACGATCACGGCTTATGCCAATGTGCGGCGCGACGAGACGGTGCTGCAGTCGGCCGAGGCCAATGTCGGCCGGTTCGAGCAGCAGCTCGATGCGACCGACAAGCGCCTGCGGGTCGGCGAGGCGACGCGGACGGACCGCAGCCAGGCCGAGGCGCGGATCGCCCTGGCACGGGCCCAGCTGAGCGAGGCCGTCGCCAATCTCGAGACGTCGCGCGGCAATTTCCTCGCCGTCGTGGGCGTGCCGCCGGCGACGCTGGAGACGATCGGCCCGCCGAGGCGCTGCCGGCGACGCTCGAGGAGGCCCTGACCCTGGTCGACCAGAACCCGGCGGTGCGGGCGGCCGCGGCGCGGCTGGCGCGGAGCGAGGCGGACATCGACGCCGCGGACGCCAATCTCCTGCCGCGGGTCGACCTGCGCGGCGAGGTTGCCCACCAGCGTGACCCGAACTCGGTGATCAAGGACAACACCGAGGGGCGGTTCGGGGTGTTCGTGCAGGTGCCGCTCTACCAGGGGGGTGGCGAGTACGCCTCAGTGCGCCAGCAACGGCAGCTGCAGCTGCAGCTGCGGCAGGAGCTGAACGACGTGCGCCGCCGGGTCGCCGACGAGGTCAACCGGGCCTTCCGGCAGTACGAGGCGGCGGGCGAGCGGGTCGAGCGGTTCCAGGAGCAGGTCGCGGCCGAGACGGCGGCGCTGGACGGAGTGATCCGCGAGGTCCAGGTCGGCACGCGGTTGATCGTCGACATCCTGGACCAGCAGCAGGCGCTGTTCGAGGCCGAGGCAGGACCTAGAGCGGGCGGTGGAGGCAGGGGCGGCTACCAGTATCTGGCGGCGACCGGCGACCTCGGCCCGGTCAGGCTCGACGTCGGCACGACGAAGGGCCGATGCGCAGCTGGCGCAGGTCGGCGGCGATTGCCAGTTGTTCGATTTCGGCCGCTGATCGACTCGAGCCGTCGCCAGTGAACGCCGAAAGGGCCCCGACGCCGGCAAGCGTCGGGGCCCTTTGCCGAGGTGTCGCGCGCGGTCAGGCGGCGACGAGCTGGTCGGTGGCGACGAGCTGGTCGATGATCGCCGCCTGGTCGACCGCCCCGCCGGTGAGATCGACGCCCTCGACGATGATCCGCGCATCGGCATTGCCGCCGAGCCGGCCCTCGCCGTCCACATCGACATTGATCCGGCTGTCCTCGCCGTTGAAGGTGATGCGCAGGAAGTCGGCGAGCGTGGTGCCGCCGGTGTCCGGGGCACCGCTGAGCAGGTCGGCCAGATCGAGCCGGTCGCCCTGCGCCGCGCGGAAGTCGGTGACGGTGTCGACGCCGCCCAGGTCGTCGATCACGAAGCGGTCGGCGCCGGCGCCGCCGCTCATCAGGTCGTTGCCGGCACCGCCGTCCAGAGTGTCGTCGCCGCCGCCGCCATTGAGCTCGTCGCTGCCGTTGCCGCCATAGAGCGTGTCGGCACCGCCATTGCCATCGAGGATGTCGCTGCCGTTGCCGCCACGGAGCGTGTCGTCGCCGGCACCGCCGGAAAGCGTGTCGAGACCGGCACCACCACGGAGCGTGTCGTTGCCCGCGCCGCCCTGGAGCGTGTCGCGCCCGGCGCCACCATCGAGGGTGTCGTCGCCGCCACCGCCACGGAGCGTGTCGTGCCCGTCACCACCGTCGAGAGTGTCGTCGCCGTTGCGGCCGAGCAAGAAATCGTCCTCGCTGCCGCCGATCAGCGTATCGGCATTGCCGGTGCCGAGCAGGATGCCGGGACCGCTCTCCACGATGACGGTATCGCCCGCCTGGCCCTCGACGACCACCGTGGTCCAGTTGGACTGCTGCGCCGGCTCGCCGTTGTCGAGCAGTTTATAGCGGAGGAAGTTCCTCTCCCCGGCGTCGGCATCCGTGGTGAAGAGGACGTTGGTGCCGTCGGCGGAGAGGGTAGCCGTGGCGCCGCCCAGCCCCTCGACCTCGACCAGCGTGACGTCGTGGCCGTCGGGATCGCGGTCGTTGGCGAGCAGAAACTCGACCGGGATGCGGATGGTCGAGCCGTTGGCCTGGTTGGTGAAGACGCGGTCGACCTCGCCGATCGGCCGGTCGTTGACGTCGATCACCCGCAGGCTGAAGGCCTGGCTGGTGCTGTGCCCGGTGCTCGAGGTCGCGGTGATCTCGAGGTCGACCTCGCTCTCCCGCTCGTAGTTGAGCCGCGCGCCGTCGGCCAGCTTCAAGAGAAGAATGCCGTAACCGTTGTCGACGATCTCGAAGCGGGGGTCGCTGACGGTGAAGAGGTTGCTGCCGCCATCGGGGTCGTCGACGAGGACCCGCGAGAAGGTGATGCCGGCGGCGTTCTCGGGCGCGCTGGGATTGGTGAGCTGAATGGCCGAGGGAGGGAGGTCGACATAGGCGACGTCGACCGTCACCATGCTCGTCGCCGTACCGCCCTGGCCGTCGCCGATGGAGTAGCTGAACCTGTCGATGCCGTGAAAGCCGGCATTGGGCGTGTAGGTGACGGTGCCGTCGTCGTTCAGCACGACCTCGCCGTTGGCCGCGGTGCCGACACCGATCACGGCTAGCGGGTCGCCGTCCACGTCGGTGTCGTTGGCGAGAAGCTCGCTCTCGTCGATCTCCAGCGTGTCGTACATCTCCATGGCGGCCTCGTCCGGCCGTGCCACCGGCGCGTCGTTGACCCCGGTGATGGTGACCTCGACGGTGGCCGTGCTGGTGACGCCGTGCTGGTCGGTGATGGTGTAGGAGAAGGATCTCCGTCCCCGTCTCGCCGACCGCCAGATGCTCGAATCCACCGTTGGGGTCGTAGGTCAGGGTCTGATCGGCATTGACCGTCACCTGGCCGACAAGCCCGCTGGTGTCGATGCTGAAGGGAGGGGGGGGGAGGAGGGGGGAGGGAACAGGGATCGGCGATGGTGTAGGACGCGAACGTCTGATGAGGCAACCTCGCCTTCGCCCAGGTGATCGAAGGCACCGAACGGCCGATAGGTGATCGTGCCGTCGTGGTTGACCCAGCGCTGGCCCTGGCTGTCGCCGAGGCTATGCACGCCAATCACCTGGATGGTATCGTTGCTGTCGGGGTCGAAGTCGTTGGCCAGCGCATCGAAGCGAACCTCGCCGTCCTCGCTCACCTCGACGACATCGTCGACGGCCACGGGCGCATCGTTCTCACCGACAATCGCGACCGTGACGATGCCGGTGTCGGTGGCACCGTGCTGGTCGGCAACCGTATAGCCGAACTCCTGGTAGGCGATCTCGCCCTCACCGAGATGCTCGTAGGCACCGAACGGCCGATAGGTGACCGTGCCGTCGTGGTTGACCCAGCGCTGGCCCTGGCTGTCGCCGAGGCTATGCACAGCATTGATCACCCGCATGGTGTCGTTGCTGTCGGGGTCGAAGTCGTTGGCCAGCGCATCGAAGCGAACCTCGCCGTCCTCGCTCACCTCGACGACATCGTCGACGGCCACGGGCGCGTCGTTGACGCCCTCGATCCGCACCGTCACGTCGGCCGTGCTCAAGGCGCCATGCTGGTCGGCGACCGTGTAGGAGAAGGTCTCGGTGGCGTGCTCGCCCTTGCCCAGATGGGTGAACTGGCCGTTCGGGTCGTAGGCGATGGTGCCGTTCGCCTGCAGCACCGCCGTGCCCTTCAGGCCCGCAGTGTCGACCGAGACGATCCGCAACGTGTCGTTGCTGTCGGGATCGGTGTCGTTGGTCAGCGCGTCGATCGCGACAGGCGTCCGCTCGGTCGTGACGGCTTGGTCATCGGCGGCGACCGGCGCGTCGTTGACCCCGGTGATCGTCACCTCGACCGTGGCCTTGTCCGTCGCCCCCTGCAGATCGGCGATTTTGTAGGTGAAGCGCTCGGTGGCCGTCTCGCCCTTGCCCAGATGGGTGAACTGCCCATTCGGGTCGTAGTTGAGGCTGCCGTCGGCATTGACGATCACCCGGCCGGCGAGGCCGGTCGTGTCGACATCGACCAGCTTGATGCTGTCTTTGGCGTTGGGATCGCGATCATTGCGCAGGACGTCGATCTCGACCGTCTCGCGCTCGCTGGTGGTCGCACTGTCGCCTTTAGCGATGGGCGCGAAGTTGACCGCGATCGAGCCCGAGGTCGTAGCACCCGAGCCGCGCAGACCGTCGTCGAGCGGGGTGCCGAAGGCGCGCTCGCCTTCGTTTCGCCCGAGGCTGGTGGGATCGAGCTGCATCGTCGGGCTGAGGCCCTGACCGATCGACCCCAATTCGAACGCCCGGAACGCGGCGCCGCCGCTGACTGGCTCGCCCGCGCCTGCCTCTACCTCAGCCACGCCCTCGGCTGCACTCGCCGACGCCTCGCCTTGCGGCGTTGCCACGGTCTCGGCTGCCACCGTCTCAATGGCGCTTGCTGGAAATGCCCCAGCCTCGCGCACCGCGGTCTCGGCGAGCTCGGCCACCGGCAACGCCGTGTCGAACGACTCGAGCGCCGCCTCCACCATACTGGTGCTGACGAAAACCTGATCGGCCAGCTGCAGGACGATCTCAGCAGCAGCGCCATTGGTCGAAACCGGCCACTCGGTGCCGTCGGCGAGGCGGATCACCAGCTCGCCATCGACCACGATGAAGGCACCGTCCTTGCCGGGCGCCTCGCGCAGGTCGACCACCGGGACACCGTTCGCATCGTGCACCACCGGCGGAAGCGTCGCCGGCATTTCGCCAGAGGTGGCCACAACGGCTGCCCCGGTCTCGACAATCGCCTGGTTGCTGCTCGATGATTCCGCCATGGCGTCCTCTCATTAACTATAGTCGTTAACATCCTGGCGAGTTGCTCTCCGCGTTCACTGGCGGTCGGCGTCCTCGGTTGCAGAGATGTAACTCAATATCGGCAACGATTTCTTCGTTAATATTGTGTTTTTGTTTACAGTCTGATTATCATCGTATGTAGTTTAGATCAAATTGAAGCATTAACTATTTCAGAACGTCATTAACTTTCTTTTGATTACCAGACGGCGAAACGAGTCGCCGGCACGGCAGCCCGCTGCGCCATCGCTTGGATGACGACACGGTCAGCTGGGTAGGCGGTAGCTTGCGGCGGTGATCGGAAAGCCGCTGGGCCGCGGAGGAATCCGGCGGCGCCAAGACTGCCGGAAGACGGGGCAATCGCCTGCGCCCACCCGGCGTCAACGATCGTCCAGCTTATCCTCGAGGCCCGCGCGAGACGCAGGTCGGGCGCCGCCTGGTGCCAGCCGGCGCTGCACTTTTGCTGCGGCTCGTCAGTCGCCCGGGAGTAGCCCGCGTGTCGTCATTCAGCCACCGCTAGCGCGGATCGATCGATTTTCGGCGCCAGACGGGATGTTCGGCCACTGAAATCATTGACATGACAGTATTCATTCATACATCCCAGCGAACAATCGCTAGTCAGCGACAAGGACATTTCTTGACCGACAATCACCCGACCGTGACCTTCGCCGAGCTCGGCTTGCGCGAAGAGATTCAAAAAGCCATTGCCGACGCGGGCTACATCCATCCGACGCCCATCCAGGCACAGGCCATTCCCATTGTGCTGGACGGCAAGGACGTGGTGGGCATCGCCCAGACCGGCACCGGCAAGACCGCCGGCTTCACGTTGCCGATGCTGCACCGCCTCGCCGCCGGCAGGGCCAGGGCACGGATGCCGCGCTCGCTGATCCTCAGCCCAACGCGCGAGCTGGCGACGCAGATCTCGCCAGAACTTCGAAATATATGGCAAGTATCTCAACCTGACCATGGCGCTGCTCATCGGTGGCGTCGGCATGGGCGACCAGGAAAAGCTGCTCGAGAAGGGCGTCGACGTCCTGATCGCCACGCCCGGCCGCCTGCTCGACTGGTTCGACCGCGGCAAGATCTTGATGACCAGCGTCGAGATGTTCGTCATCGACGAAGCCGACCGCATGCTCGACATGGGCTTCATCCCCGACGTCGAGCGGATCTTCCAGCTGATGACCAAGCGTGGGCAGACGATGCTCTTCTCGGCCACGATGCCGAAAGAGGTGCGCCGCCTCGCCGACAAGTTCTTGAAGAGTCCGGTCGAGATCGAGGTAGCGCGGCCGTCGACCCGAGCCGAGGGGGTCGTCGACGTGGTCGTGCCGATCAGCGCCGTCGAGCGGCGCGTGGCGGTCGACCGTCTGCTCGATATCGAGAAGATCTCGAACGCGATCATCTTCTGCAACCGCAAGCGCGACGTCTCGATGGTCAACAAGTTCCTGCAGCGCCAGGGACGGAACGCCCAGGACATCCACGGCGATCTCGACCAGAGCCAGCGCCAGGCGACGCTCGACGCGTTCAAGGCGGGCAAGGTCGACTATCTGGTGGCCACCGACGTGGCGGCGCGCGGCCTCGACATCGTCGATTTGCCGGCGGTGATCAATCTGGACGTGCCCTACCACCCCGACGACTACGTCCATCGCATCGGCCGCACCGGCCGCGCCGGCAAGGAAGGCCGCGCCTTCACCCTGGCCGACGCCAATGATGCCAAGTATTTGTCTGCCATAGAGAGATTGTTGGGCCAGAAGCTCAATCGCCAGCCGATCGAGGGCATCAGCGGCGAGTTGGTGCGGCCGCAGCGATCATCTCGAAGGGCGCCGGCGACAGACGCAGTCGAGGCGACGCCGCCGGACGAGTTGGCGGCATCACCAAGTGTCGAGGCCGAGGCGCCGGCACCGAAGCGTCGGCGGCGCAAGAGTGAGGCTACGGCCGAGACAGCGGCGCCGGTCGTTGCTGCCGAGGCCGGCGAGGTCGCCGCGGAGAAGCCTAAGCGTCGGCGTCGGGCCAAGCCGATCGCGGAGCCGGCAACGGAGGCGGCGCCTGCCGAAGTCGCCGCCGAGACAGCAGCGCCGACCAACGAGGTGGCCCCCTTCCCGCCGCGAGCGGCCCGCGAGCGCGCCCGCCCGGCCCGGGCGGAGCGCAAGCCGCAGCGCCAGCATGAAGGCGGCCGTGACGAGCCGGTTGTCGGGCTCGGCGACCATGTGCCGGCCTTCCTGCTGCGCCCGGTACCGACCAAGGTCAGCGCCTGATCCGGCGAACAGGGATACCGCTTCGGTGCAGACGATCTTCGTCATGGTCAAATGTGAGCTGGGCAGCTCCTACGATGTGGCCGATGCTGCCGTGCAGACCATTCAGGAGGTTTCCGAGGTCTACTCGGTCTCCGGCCAGTACGACTTGATCATGAAGTTCCACCTCGATGCCGCGGTCGACATCGGCCGGTTCGTGAACCAGGCGGTGCAGACGCTGCCCGGCGTCAAGGACACCTTCACCCTGATCACCTTCAAGGCGTTCGCTTGAGCGAGGCGAGCGCCGCCCGTCGCCGGGCCGATGAAGCGGCAATGGCCGACGATGGCGCCGATGTCCGCGTCGTCGAGCGGCGCCTCGCCTATAGCGGCTTCTTCGATCTCGAGGTGCTGCAGCTGCAGCATCGCCGCTTCGACGGCACCATGAGCGATGTCGTCAGCCGCGAGGTTCTGCATATCCCCAACGCGGCGGCTATCCTCCCCTACGACCCGGTGACCGACCGGGTGATCCTGATCGAGCAGTTCCGCCCCGGCACGCTCGCGCATGCCGAGGGGCCATGGATGCTCGAAGCCGTTGCCGGGCTGATGGAGCCGGGCGAGGACGCTGAGCAGACAGCGCGGCGCGAGATCGTCGAGGAGGCCGGCCTCACAGCACGGCGGATCGAGAAGGTCGGCGTCTATATCGCCTCGCCGGGTGCTGTCACCGAGCATACCACCGTCTTCATCGGCGAGGTAGCGAGCGGCAAGGCCGGCGGCGTGCACGGGCTCGCGGCCGAGACCGAGGACATCAAGAGCCATGTGGTCGACCGTGCTCAGGCACAGGATTGGCTCGAGGATGGTCGAATCGTCGCCGCCAACGCCGTCTTCGCGCTGCGCTGGATGCAAGTGCATGGTGCCGCACTTCGGGCACGCTGGCTTGCGGCAACGCCGGCAAACGACTAGCTGAGCAAGAGCGGCAACGGCAGCAAAGGCAAGTGACGCCATGCAGGCACGCATCTACCAACCGGCCAAGACCGCCGTGCAGTCCGGCAGGCGCAAGACCAAGGAATGGACGGTCGAGTTCGAGCCACGCTCGCGCAAGGAAGCCGATCGGCTGATCGGCTGGGTCGGCTCAGACGACATGGACCAGCAGGTGCAGATGCACTTCCCGACCAAGGACGCGGCCATCGCCTATTGCCGTCGCGAGAACCTGACCTTCCAGGTGTTCGAGCCGCATCAGCGCGTCGTTCGACCCAAAGCCTACGCCGAGAACTTCATCCACCGCAGCTGAGAGCCAAGCCCTGAAGCCGCTCCGGCATTCCCCCTGGGCAGCGCCCCTGCTATGAGTCGGCTGCGGCGCCCTTAGCTCAGCCGGATAGAGCATCTGCCTTCTAAGCAGAGGGTCGCAGGTTCGAGTCCTGCAGGGCGCGCCAGTTTTCCCAACAAGTTGCGCTCCACGCCCAACAGTGAGATCCCTTCCGTGTCGCCACACGGCAAATAGCACCATAGCTTGGTGGCCTTCTGGCCGGGCCCGAAGATCCAGGCGTGGATCGTCTCGGTCGACACGTAGCGTAGGCCGCGCAGCACACCTCGCTTCAGGTGCCCGTCGATCTGCTCGGGCGTCCAGCCCTCGACCAGGCGATCGCTCACGTAGCCAGCGGGCGACGGATCGCGCTCCAGCACTGACGGCTGATGCCGCCTCAGCAGATACGAGGCTTCGGCGATCGATAAGCCCAGTCGCCAGCGCGTTGAGCCGATGCCCGCTTCATCATTGACCGTCAGGCGGCAAGCTGACCGCTGAAGACATCGACAGTGAGGGAAGCGCGTGCCTGGGCGGTGCCGCCATTGCCGTCGGCGGCGGTGTAGGTGAAGCCGGCGGCACCGCTGAAGCCCGGCTCCGGGGTGAACAGTGGGTCGCCCTGGGGATCGAGCGCGACGCTGCCGTTGAGCGGGTCGCTCACCGCGGTGACGCTGAGCGGGTCGCCGTCGGGGTCGCTGTCATTGGCCAGCAGATCGGCGGCGGCGATGCTCAAAGGCGTGTCGAAGGCGGTGCTGAAGCCGCCGTCGTCGACGGCGGTGGGCGGGGTGTTCACGGGCCCGGCGTCGGGCTCGAACACGACGTCGACCCAGTAGTTGTTGTTGTTGAAGGTCTCGGTCGGGAAGGTGCTGCTCGCGCTGTACTCGTAGACGCCGTTGCCGCCGCTGCTGCCGCTGGCGAGCGCGGTCAGCGGCCCATTGCTGAAGGCGCTGCTGAAATAGTCGCCGTCGAAGGCGTAGCCGCCGTTCGGCGCGAAGTAGGAGGCGACATAGGTGGTGTCGGCGGCAATCGCGACCGGTGCCGCGAGGTCGACCTGCTGCCAGCCCGAGGCGGTCTCGTCGGTGAAGGTCGCGCTCGCCAGATTGGTGCCGTCGACGGTCCAGAGATTGCCCAGATGCGTGCCGGTGTTGGCCTCGCCCTTGTAGAACCGCAGCCCGGTGATCAGCCCGTCGACGTCGGCCTCGAACTTGACACCCAGCTCCACCGCATTCGGATCGTCGTCCGAAGCCGTCACCGGCGTCACCGACGGCGACCATAGGCTGACGCCGGTGGCAGCCGGCGGTCCTTCGACGTCGAGCGAGACCAGCGCCTGGGCGGTGCCGCCATTGCCGTCGGCGGCGGTGTAGGTGAAGCCGGCGGCACCGCTGAAGCCCGGCTCCGGGGTGAACAGCGGGTCGCCCTGGGGATCGAGCGCGACGCTGCCGTTGAGCGGGTCGCTCACCGCGGTGACGCTGAGCGGGTCGCCGTCGGGGTCGCTGTCATTGGCCAGCAGAGCCGCGGCGGCGATGCTCAAGCGGCGTGTCGAAGGCGGTGCTGAAGCCACCATCGTCGACGGCCGCCGGGGCATCGTTGACCCCGGTCACGGTCAGCGCGACCGTGGCGACTGCCGTGCCGCCCTGGCCGTCGTCGGCGGTGTAGGTGAAGCTGTCGTCGGCGCTGGCGCCGGCCGGCAGCGCCTGGAAGGCGGCGCCCGGATCGTAGGTCACCGAGTTGTCGGGGTTGATCGCGACGCTGCCCAGTGTGCCGGTGGTGTCGACCGCAGCCACGCCGAGCGGGTCGCCGTCACCGTCGCTGTCGTTGGCGAGCACGTCGAGGGTCGCCACGCTGTCCTCGTCGGTGGTCGCAACATCGTCCACCGCGACCGGCGGCGTGTTGGCCGGCGGTCCTTCGACGTCGAGCGAGACCAGCGCCTGGGCGGTGCCGCCATTGCCGTCGGCGGCGGTGTAGGTGAAGCCGGCGGCACCGCTGAAGCCCGGCTCCGGGGTGAACAGCGGGTCGCCCTGGGGATCGAGCGCGACGCTGCCGTTGAGCGGATCGCTCACCGCGGTGACGCTGAGCGGGTCGCCGTCGGGGTCGCTGTCATTGGCCAGCAGATCCGCGGCGGCGATGCCGAGCGGCGTGTCGAAGGCGGTGGTGAAGCCACCGTCGTCGACGGCCACGGGCGGGGTGTTGGTGGGTGTCACGCTATCGTCGAACACGACGTCGACCCAGTAGTTGTTGTTGTTGAAGGTCTCGGTCGGGAAGGTGCTGCTCGCGCTGTACTCGTAGACGCCGTTGCCGCCGCTGCTTCCGCTGGCGAGCGCGGTCAGCGGCCCGTTGCTGAAGGCGCTGCTGAAATAGTCGCCGTCGAAGGCGTAGCCGCCGTTCGGCGCGAAGTAGGAGGCGACATAGGTGGTGTCGGCGGCAATCGCCACCGGTGCCGCGAGGTCGACCTGCTGCCAGCCCGAGGCGGTCTCGTTGGCAAACGTCGCGGTCGCCAGATTGGTGCCGTCGACGGTCCAGAGATTGGCCACGTGGGTGCCGGTGTTGCCCGCGCCCTTGTAGAACCGAAGCCCAGTGATCTGCCCGTCGACATCGGCCTGGAATTTGACCCCGAGCTCCACCGCATTCGGATCGTCGTCCGATGCCGTCACCGGCGTCACCGACGGCGACCATAGGGCCCGGGGCGGCGCCCGACGCGAGAGACCAGCGCCGGGCGGGCCGCGGCGGCGGTGTAGGTGAGGGGGAGCGGGGCGACAGGTCCCCTGGGGTCGAGCGCGACCTGCCGTGGCGGGTCCACCGCGGTGACGAGCGGGTCGCCGGGGTCGTGTCTTGGCCGCGACCGCGGCGGCGAGCCGAGCGGCGTGTCGAGGCGTGCTGAAGCCACCTCGTCGACGGCCGCCGGGCTCGTTGCCCCGGTCCGGTCGCGCGACCGTGGCGACCGCCGTGCCGCCCTGGCCTCTCGGCGGTGGAGCTGTCGTCGGCGCTGGCGCCGGCCGGCAGCGCCTGGAAGGCGGCGCCCGGATCGTAGGTCACCGAGTTGTCGGGGTTGATCGCGACGCTGCCCGGTGCCGGTGGTGTCGACGGCCGCTGAGCGGGTCGCCGTCCCGTCGCTGTCTTGGCGAGCCGTCGAGGGTCGCCACGCTGTCCTCGTCGGTGGTCGCACATCGTCCCCGCGACCGGCGGCGTGTTGGCCGCGGCCCTCGACTCGGCGAGACCAGCGCTGGGCGGTGCCCCTTGCCGTCGGCGGCGGTGGGTGAGCCGGCGCACCGCTGAAGCCCGGCTCGGGTGACAGCGGGTCGCCCTGGGGATCGAGCGCGACGCTGCCGTTGAGCGGGTCGCTACCGCGGTGACCTGAGCGGGTCGCCGTCGGGGTCGCGTCATGGCCAGCAGATCCCGCGGCGAGCAGGGCGTGTCGAAGGCGTGCTGAAGCCCCATCGTCGACGGGGGGGGGGGTGTTGGTGGGGTCGTCGAAACGACGTCGACCCAGTAGTTGTTGTTGTTGAGGCCTGTCGGGAAGGTGCTGTCGCGCTTATGGTAGACGCCGTTGCCGCCGCTGCTGCGGGCGAGCGCGGTCAGCGGCCCGTTGGTGAAGGCGTGGGAAGTAATTGCCGTCGAAGGCTACCGATTCGGCGAATAGGAGGCGCAGGTGTGTCGGCGGCGCACGGTGCGAGCGCTGGCCAGCGGGCGTCTCGGGAGTCGGCGCAGGGGGCCGCGACGGTCGAGTGAGATGGGTGCCGGTGTTGCCCGCGCCCTTGTAGAACCGAAGCCCGGTGATCAACCCATCGACATCAGCCTGAAACTTGACCCCGAGTTCAACCGCATTGGGGTCGTCAGCCGAAACTGCCACCGGCGTCACCGACGGCGACCATAGGGAGTAAGGTCCGGTTGGCGGCTCCACGGTTACGGCCAATCCCGGGCCGGGTGATTCCATGTTGATGCTATCGTCGACGGCGCGGCTCCTGATGGTCGTCGAACCAGATGATTGGGGTATCCAAGAGAAGGTCCAGCTTTCCCGTCCCTCCGCACGCCGCCAGGTGACGCCGTCATCGACCGAGACGTCGACGGCGCCGACGACGCCACCTGTATCCGAGGCAGTGCCGGCAATGGTGACGTTGCTTCCGGCCGCCAACGAGGCACCGCTGGCCGGCGAATCAATCGACGATACTGGCGCAATCGAATCGGTCGACGCCGTCGCGGCCACGAGCCCCGACTGCAACGTCACCGGTTGCACGCCCATATCCGCGAAGAGATTGACCGTCGCCTGCTGCATGTCCGGGTCCGGCGTCGAGGCTTCGCCGGCATGATTGGAATCGAGGCCCCACGACCAGCGAATCGTGCCGGCGCCGAACACGAGAGCGCCACTATCGGCTCGGTAGAGCGTCAGGTTGTGTGTTGCCGTGCCCGGCCCAAAAGTGTCGCCGAGGTCTTGGAGATATGATGGCACGTCCACCGTGGTCGTCGACAAGGTGACCAAGCCGGCGGGCCTGAAGTCGTCGTCAGGCGCCTCGTCCCACTCGAAGCCGAGCACGTTGTCGGTGAGTCGTCCGGTCTCGCCAGGAGCGAGGTCAGCGAGACTGGTGTCTCGCCAGAACCGCAGATTGCCTTCGGCCTCGGACACCTCAATCGTGTCCAGCCGGTAGGCGTTCACCTGGAATCGCGTACCGGTGAGACTGTTCTCGGGGTTACCACCATCGCTGGGCGGACTGAAACGGCCGTCGCGCCAGGTACCCGTCCATTCAGAACTTGGGTCAATCTTGGCGTCGGCGAGGGTTTCCTTGTAGCTGACCAAGGTGCGATGCGGCGTGCCCGACGCGTCGATGCTGTCCTCCCAGCGGGTCTTCCAATAGACTTCGTTACCGCTGAAGAATGCGAGGTTTACGCCGGCGTCGCGGGCGGCTTCCACGTTCGCCCGCTGGTCTCCCGACCAGTATTCGTCATGACCCACGGAGAGGAAGAGGTCGTGCTCCAGCAGCTCCTGTCCTCGGCGGTCGGTGTCGACACCGGTGCTGTAGCTGACATCATAGCCGTTGGATTCGAGCCAGCGAATCATCGGATACTCGGACTCGAAGATCGGACGGTTCAGCCCGTTGAGAAACGAGCCTTCGGCGTAGGGCCGGTTGTAGCTGACCTTGTAGGCTCGACCGACTGGAGAACCTTCATAGAGACTGTTGCCGCCCCAATCATTGTAAGCCTGCCATTTGGTATCTGACGTCTGAAACAAGACGTCGGAGCCACCATCGTCATCGCGAACCACGAAATACATGTGGTTCTCGGCGGCGGTACCGGCCTCACCCACCAACTTGCCGATGTAGACGCCCGAGGTGGCATCAGTGGGCACATCCCAGGACGCGCTCACCGCCCAATTGCCGGCGTCGATCAGGCCGGTCGACGGGTCGGAGAGTGGCGCCGGCTGGGTCACCACGCTCGACGGGTCGACAGTCGCCACCTTGCGGGCACCGGCGCCGCCGTAGTCGCCGAGCCGGTAGATGTCGATCCGGTAGTCGGTGATGCTCGGGTCGGCGCTGACCTTGAAGTCGATGGTCTGTCCCTGATCGACGCTCGCATCGGTGGCGAACCCCTCGAGATTCGAGTCGGGGCCGTTGATCCCCCATTCGCTCTCCGGATTCCCGGGCAGCATGTTCTCTGCGACGATCGCGTTCATGGTCGCATCTCCGTGTACGGACTGGCGTCACTCGAAAGGACATCAGGTATGGGGGTGAAAGTTGAGCTTGTTGAGAACGAACGGTTGAGCCTGCCTCCTGCTGTCGACAAGGCCAACAGCAAGTCGGCCAAAGCGGAACCACACCCGAGCAGCGGCGCAAAGCCTAGCATCGCCACACCTCGGTCCAGCAAACCGGACCGTGGGTTCGGCTTTCGTCAGCAGAGCCAGCCGAGCACTGTAGAGCCCTAGCGTTGCTCAACTCCACCGCGGCAAGAGTAGTGCTAAGGGACGCGGCGAATCTGGCGCGGCAAGCGGAAGATCTCCAACCAAAATCAGAAACATGAAACACAGAAAAATCAACCTTAAGTTTATATCTTGAGTGCAATAATTGGTCTTGCTGCGCCATCACTGTACTGCCAGTCGCTGGCATAACTCGATAAGCTTCATGACCAAAAATTCAACCTAAAGCTTTTTTAACACGCCGGAAGTTTACCGTTAACAGGAATTGTGTAAGAAACATTTACAACTAAAATAAGCCTTGTGTAAGAGATTTTTACAACAGCAGGAAGAATCATGCGCGAGGATGTGTTCGCCGACGGCATTGGCGAGATCGTGGTTACCGGCACCACCGTCCGCATCGACCTTGTGAGCCTGTCGCCGACCGAGCGTGACGCGGACAACAAGCCAAAGAACGTTTTCCGCCAGCGGATCATCATGCCAGTCGAATCCTTCATGAACGCATTCGACCTCATGGATCGGGTGGCCAAGCAATTGGTGCAGGCCGGAACAGTAAAGCGACGCGCTCCGGTCGAATCGGCTCCTGCGGACCGAGCCGGAAGTTCGCCAAATTTCTCCTGATCAATGCTGATAACTTGTCTTTCGGAGATGCAAGCTTGGCTGGCGTGACGACTCTGCCACGATCGGCCGCCATCTGGCACGCGTCGCACGAGCGCAATGGCCGAGCGCTCGGACCGGGATCAAGGCCGCTCGCGCCCGGGCCGCTGCGTGCAGCGACCATGAGGGTCGACAAGCTGCTACTGCCCATGCCTAGCTCGCGAGGCTCTTGCTCTGGTCGACCTATTACCGCTGCCCTGGTTCGTGTAGATGCTCAATCATAAACCCGCGGACCCGATGCCTAGGGCCCCTGCCCCGAGCAAGAGCAGCCATCCGCACACGTCACTGCAGTGTCTGGTTGCCGTCGCCCGACATCACGGCGTCGATCTTACTGTCCAGCGCCTGTTGCATGACTATGCGATCGGACACGAGCAGATCGCGCGTGGCACGCTCGTGCGAATTGCCAAAGAAGCTGGCCTCCGCGCGCGTCACGTCGACCTCAGCTGGTCCGATCTCAGCCAGCTGGGCGAAGCTTTCCCGGTAGCTGTACATCTTGACAACGGCAACTGGGTCGTGGTCGCCAGCGTTCGAGGCGAGGGCGACGACGCCCAGGTCCTGGTCTATGACCCGTTGGCGAACCGCAGCGAGCTTCTGCCGATTGACCAGGCGCGATTTTGTGCCCGCTGGCGCGGCGAAGCCCTCCTCATCAAGCGCGACTATCGCTTGGCGGATCAGGAACGGCCCTTCGACCTGTTGTGGTTCGTGCCCGAGCTCCTCCGCCAACGTCGTCTCTTGTTCGACGTTACGATCGCCGCACTCTTCTTGTATGCGTTGGGACTGGCGACACCGCTTTTCTTCCAGCTCGTCATCGACAAGGTGTTGGTGCACGAGAGCTATGACACGCTCTACGTCCTCGCCGCAGGCATCACCATTGCGCTGGTGTTCGACGCTGGATTCACCTTTCTCCGTCGCTACCTGCTGCTCTATGCCTCCAACAAGGTCGACATCCGGGTCGCAACTCGGACGTTCGGACACCTGTTGAGTCTGCCGGTCGGCTTCTTCGAAACCGCACCGGCTGGTGTCCTCGTCAAGCACATGCAGCAGACAGCCCGAATTCGCGAGTTCCTGACAGGCCGCCTGTTCCTTACGCTATTGGATTCGCTGTCGCTCCTGGTCTTCGTGCCGGTTCTCTTGTTGTACAGCCCACGATTGACGCTCGTCGTTCTGGCCTTCACCGGCCTGATCGCGATTGTGATCGTTCTGTTGATGGGCCCCTTTCGGCGTCGGCTTCGGGCCCTCTACGAAGCCGAGGCAGAGCGACAGGGTCTGCTCGTCGAGAGCATTCACGGCATGCAGACGGTGAAGGCCCTGGCAATGGAGCCTCAACAGAGCCGGGTTTGGAGCAACCGCTCCGCGCAGGCCGTGATGATGCGCTACCGTGTCGATACGATCTCCTCGGGTGCACAGGCCGTGACGGGGCTCTTCGAGAAGCTGATGGTCGTCGCCATCATCGGGCTCGGCGCACTGAGCGTGTTCGAGGGCACGATGACGATCGGGGCGCTGGTCGCCTTCAACATGTTGGCCGGCCGCGTTTCCGGACCACTGGTTCAGATGGTCACCATGGTGCACGAGTACCAAGAGGTTGCGCTGTCGGTGAAAATGCTCGGCGAGGTCATGAACCATCGTTCCGAGCGTCACGGCAGCTCGCGCGGGATCCGGCCAACGCTCGAGGGCCGGATCGACTTCGAGGGCGTATCCTTCCGCTACTCGGCCGACGACACGCTCGCTCTCGATCAGGCAACGTTCACGATACCCCGTGGCGCCGTTTTCGGGGTGGTCGGCCGCAGCGGCTCGGGCAAGACGACGATAACGCGGCTCATTCAAGGACTGTATCCGACCCAGCAGGGCATCGTGAGATTCGATGGCGTGGATCTACGCGAGCTGGATCTGGTTCACCTCCGGAGCAGCATCGGCGTCGTCCTCCAGGATAGCTTCCTGTTCCGTGGCACGGTGCGCGAGAACATTGCCATGCGGAAGGCGGATGCCACCTTCGAGGAGGTGTTCGACGCCGCTCACATGGCCGGCGCCGACGAGTTCATCGAGCGGCTGCCCCGCGGCTTCGATACGATGCTCGAGGAGAACGGCCAGAACTTGTCCGGCGGCCAAAAGCAGCGTCTGGCCATCGCGCGCGCCCTGATCACACGACCGCGCATCCTGATCCTCGACGAGGCCACCAGCTCCCTGGATCCCGAGAGCGAGAGCATCGTTCGCCAGAACCTGGGATTGATCGCTCAGGGGCGCACCGTCGTGATCGTCTCGCATCGACTGTCGACCCTGGTCGACGCCGACGCCATTCTCGTTCTCGATCGGGGAAAGACCGTCGACCTGGGCCGCCACGACAGCTTGCTCGCCCGCTGCGGCAGCTATCGCCGTCTGTGGCAGCAACAGACGAAAGAGCCTGCGTGACCGAGGACTCCCAGTCTCGAATCCCTGCCGACCGTCGGGCCCTGAATGCACCGTCGCGAAGCAGCGGCAACATCGTCCCATTGCCGGCGCGGCGACCCGCCATTGTCGATGAGTTTCAATCCGACGCGGTCGAGATCGAGGAACGGCCCCCGCCTCGCTGGGCGCGCACCACACTTTACGCCGTCATAGCCTTCCTCGTATCGATTGTCGCTTGGGCCGCACTCTCCGAGATCGATCGCGTTGTCGTCGCGACCGGCACGCTGGTCACGAGCACGCCCAATCTACTCGTGCAGCCACTCGAGACATCGATCATCCGAACAATCGACGTTGCTCCGGGCGATGTGGTTCGGGCAGGCGCGACATTGGCTACGCTGGATGCAACCTTCACGCAGGCAGACGTCGATCAACTACGCACGCTCGTTGACGGTCATGCAGCGGCGATTGCTCGCCTCGAGGCCGAAACCGCGGGTCAGCCTTACGCGCCCCCGAAGGAAATGACCCCCGACGAATCGTTGCAGCTGGCCCTCCACGGTCAACGCATAGCCTTGTTCGATGCGGAGATCCGCGCCTTCGACCAACAGATCGCGAGCGTCGAGGCGGCCATGGCAACGAACATGAGCGATCAACGTAATTTGTCAGCGCGCCTGGAAATTATCCAGGAGATCGAGGGCATGCGGAGCGAGCTCATGCGGCGGGAGGTCGGTTCGCGGCTGAATCTGCTCGAGGCGCGAAATGCGCGTCTGGATCTCGAGGGACAAGTCGAGCACCTCCAACAATCCCATGCTGAACGTCAGCACGAATTGGCGAGAGCCCGGGCTGAGCGCGACAAGTACGTCGAGGCATTTCGCCAGGGCGCATTGGAGGAGCTCGTCAGATTGCGCCCCGAATACCGGGCCGCCATGGAAGAGCTCGGCAAGGCGACCTTGCGTCGCCAACTGGTCGCGCTCACTGCCCCGGTTGACGCCGTCGTGCTGGAGGTAGGACGAGAGTCCGTCGGGTCGGTGGTACGCGAAGCCGAAGCTCTGTTCACGTTGGTGCCGCTCGACGTTCCGCTTGAGGCGGAAGTCGCGGTCGAGACTCGCGACATCGGTTACGTGACTCTAGATCAGCAGGCACGGATCAAATTCGAGGCGTTCCCCTTTCAAAAGCATGGCACGGCGACCGGATCGGTGCGCACCATTAGCGAGGACGCCTTGGCCGATGAGGTCACCGGACGACCATTCTATCGCGCCCGCGTGTCACTCGACGAAACCGATTTACGGAACATTCCTGACAACTACCGCTTGCTACCCGGCATGACGACATCCGCCGAGATCAAGGTCGGCAATCGCAATGTGTTGTCCTATTTCTTCTATCCTTTGTTGCGCGGCCTCGACGAGAGCTTGAAAGAGCCCTGATCGCCATGATTGGTGCTGGAGACCGGCTGGCTCAACAATGGCATGCACGCGTGGTTCATCGCACAACGGTGGTTGGTCGGTGAGGTACTGTCAGACCAAGTCAATCTGGCCTCCTCAGCGTCCTGGCGCAACGCGGTTGGGGGGGCCTTGGCCAAGCTGACCCACAAGTAGCTCCAGCGCGGCGTTTTCCATTCCGTCGTCTCCCCGCGGAGCGCCATCTAGGACTTCGTCGACCACCACAACCAAAGCGCCAAGACGTTCGTCTGTCGGCCACGCCTGCGGATCAGGGTGACGACAGCCGGACCTCCAGGCTCGGCGCCTGGCCGCGGATGTGGCGAAGCACGGCGAGGATGAAGACCGCACAGCCCAGCATCTCGAAGGTGTCCTCGAGCATGTAGACCACCCGGTAGGCGATGCTCGCTTCGCCCGCCCAGTCGATGACCAGGCCGGCGATCATCTCGAGCCCGACGGCACCGCCGACGAAGAGGACCGCTGCGGCAACCAGACCCCAAAAGGTCACGCGCGGCAGCCGCCACATCATCGGCAGGCACCAGAGTGCCAGGATGGCCAGCAGCGGCACGGCCAATGCCACCCAGGCGAAGTGCAGCAGCGGACTCAGTTCCTGGACCTCGGGCATGAAGAGCGTCAGCACCTCGTGAAAGCTCACGGTCTCGTCGGCGGCAGCGGCCAGCAACAGCATGGCGGTCAGCCGCCAGAACCGGCGGGTGCCCTGCCCCTCGGCCGTCTCGCAGCTGCCGGCGACCCAGGCCAGCAGGGCCCCCAGGGCAAGCAAGAGCGAGGTGTACCAGGAAGCCAGGTTCTGCTCGGCATTGAGCGAAAACTGGCGCAGATCGCGCAACGCCGTCTCCTGACCGAAGGCGAGCACATACGCCTCCCGGGCAAGTCCGGCGGCCACGACCACAAATACACCGAAGAGGATGGCCTTCGTGAGATTGGGCTGTGGGAGGTCGATCTGCATGCAAGGAGCGCCCGCTATTGCCTAGACAGATGGCAAGCTTGCGCCGCGTGCGCGATCGACTTCAAGCGTGATGCGCAGGTCGGCGCACTCCAAGTCGCTCTTTGCCTATACGAACGTCCGGTCGTGGCGCTCGAGTGGTAGCTTCCCCTCTCGTCATCGCCATCACGAGGAGACGATTCGACAATCCGCCCTCGGCCTCTGAGCCGCAGGCCAAGCCGCCCGCGCCAGCCGTTGACCGGCTTCTCGCCGACAGCCGCGCTTGCCGCGGCCAGCCGTGCCGGGCTGCAACGGTCGATGAGAGCGCTGCGGGGGCGACAGGCGACCGAGCAGGCCTGCCGTCACGTCCGCGAGCACAACAGCAAAGCCTTCATCGACGTCGAGGTCAGCGACTGACCAGAAAGCAGCTCAGCCGTCAGGCTCGCCGTGTGCCTCGAAATAGTCGAGCGGCAGCTTGAGGTAGGCGCGGCCGTTCGGCTCGGGCTCCGGCTTGCGGCCGCCACGGATGTTGATCTGCAGCGCCGCGAGCATGAGCTTGGGCAGCGGCAGGGTGCGATCGCGAGCGGTCCGGCGCTCGACGAAGGTGGTCTCGTCGGGGTTGTCCTTGAAGTGACTGTTTTGGGCTTTCTGCTCGGCCACTGTCGCAACGCAGAGCGGTGCCCGCCCGCCCGGGGCATAATCGTGGCCGGTGAAGAGACGCGTCGCGTCGGGCAGCGCAAGGATCGCCTGGATGCTGCGATAGAGCTGATGCGCATCGCCGCCGGGGAAGTCGGCGCGGCTGCTGCCACTGTCCGGCATCATCAGCGTGTCGTGGATGAAGGCGGCGTCGCCGGCGACATAAGAGATGGAGGCTAGCGTGTGCCCAGGCGAGTGCATCACCCGAACCGGGATACGGCCCACATTGAAGGTGTCACCATCCTTGAACAGACGATCCCATTGGCGTCCGTCGGTCGGCAGATCCGGCAAATGATAGATCTCCTGCCAGAGCTTCTGCACCCTTACGACATGCTCACCGATGGCCGTTGGTGCGCCCAGCCGCTCCTTGAGATATGCTGCGGCCGAGAAGTGGTCGGCATGCGGGTGGGTGTCGAGGATCCAGGCGATGTCGATGCCGGCCTCGGCGACATAGTCGAGGATCAGATCGGCAGCGTTGGTCGACGTGCCGCCGGATCGTGGGTCGAAGTTCCAGACCGGGTCGACGATCGCCCCCTGCATCGTCACCGGATCATGAAAGACGTACTGCCAGCTGCCGGTCTCCTCGTCCCAGAAGCCTTTGACGCTCGGGCTTTCGCTCATTCGTTCTGTCCTCCACGCGCTGAAAGATCGGGCGCCGGCCGCGCGCTATCGCCGCAGAATACGGCGTAGAGCGCCTCCATGACCACTCGAGCCCGCTCATCCTTGAGCGAATAGAAGATCGAGCGGGATCGGCGCCGCGTCTGGACGAAGCCCGACCGGCGAAGCTCGGCCAATTGCTGCGACAGGGCCGGCTGCTTCAGATCGAGCTCTTCCATGATCTGAGCCACCGAACGCTCGCCCTGCGAGATGTGGCAGAGCAGCAAGAGCCGATTGGGATTGGCCAGCCACCGCAGGAAAGCGGCGGCTTCCGGTGCCTTGGCCTTGAGTTGCTCCAGCGTGAGCTGATCCGTCATCCTCACTCCCGGGCCAAACGGGCGCTACCCCCAACTGAAAAATCAATATTTACATAGTTAACTAAACTATGTAAACGTTGCAACCCGGTGAGGTCGTCATGGACCTGCTGCTCATGGAGGACCCTGGTTGCAATGATGGAGTTGAACCCCCTCTGGCCGCTCGCGGGCGGCTTGCTGATCGGCCTCGCTGCCGCGCTCTATCTGCTCGGCGCGGGCAGGATCGCCGGCATCTCAGGGCTTGCCGCATCGACGGCAGGTCTTGCCAATGGTGGCCGGTGGACGCCGTTGCGCAGTCAGGCGGGCGGTTTCGTGCTGGGCATCCTGCTTGGTGCCGCCGCCGCCATGGCGCTGATCCGAGAGCCCGAGATCATCGTCACGACATCGCCACTCTTGCTAGTGCTGGGCGGCTTGCTCGTCGGTTTCGGAACGCGGCTGGGGTCGGGCTGCACCAGCGGGCATGGCGTGGCCGGTCTCGCCCGGCTCTCACCCCGCTCGATTGCCGCCACCGCCCTCTTCATGGTGGTCGCGGGCCTGACCGTCTTTGCCGTTCGCCACCTCGTCCCTGGAGTGACATCATGAACGCTCGCGTTGCGCTCGCCGTCCTTTGCGGCGTTCTGTTCGGCGTCGGGCTCGTCGTTTCCGACATGATCAATCCGGCGCGCGTCCTGGCTTTCCTGGACGTCGCCGGCAACTGGGATCCGGCCCTGGCCTTCGTCATGGGCGGTGCCCTCATCCCGTCTGCCGCTGCCTATTTCATCCGCCGGCGACTCGACAAGCCGCTGCTCGACGATCGATTCCACGTGCCGACCAACCGCCAGATCGACGGCGCCCTGATCGGCGGGGCAGCGATCTTCGGCGTTGGCTGGGGCCTCGTCGGACTGTGCCCGGGCCCGGCACTGGCGGCGCTGGTCAGCGGCAAATGGCAGGCCTTCCTCTTCGTCGCCGCCATGATTGCCGGCATGGCCGCCTACCGCTACCTCCCGGGGCGCCAGCAACGCATGCCGGCCTGACGCCTGGTCAGCGACAGCCGCGCATCATCGTGCGGTAGTGGAGCGACCCGCCGCAGCCTCGCCCGAGACTGGCTTGGTCGAGTCCCAAGCTACCCGATCTGGCGCCTCGAGCTCGGCATAGAACGCGGCCTCGGCGAGCAGCCTGTTCCGTGAAAAAGCCACGATAGCCGCGAGGCGCCGACTGGCCGGACAGCCACCAAGCGCGAAGGGCGGCAGTGTTGGCCAGTGTCCCAGGGCCGTCATTCCTGGAGGACAGAAAAGCTCGGCGGCCGTCTTCAACGAGCCCGTCCAAGGCGTGCACGAGGCATGGCATCGTCTTGCGACCTGCCACCGGCGCGACGCCGTGACCGCAGGCGTCGGCAATGTCTCTCGCTCGGCTCAATCGAAGGCGGCGTAGAGCGTCTCCAGCTTCTCGGGGTCGTGCCGCAGCGCCTCGTACTGCTGATGCAAGAAGCGCATCGTCTCGCTGGAGAAGGTGTCGCTGTCGGCGCTGGTCGGCGCGACACTCCTGCCGGCCAGCTCGAGCGCCATGCGCACGGTCAGATAGTGGGGCGTGGGCAGCGCCGCCTTCAGGCACAAAGCGGCGAGATAGCGGCGGTCGCTGTTATACGCGAAGCGCCGGATCGTCTTGGGGTCGAGCTCGGCCATCAGGCCCAGCGTCATCTCGAAGGCCGCGATATCGCCCTCCCGCAGGAACTGCAGCAGGTCGTCGTGGTCCAGCTCGCCGCCGTTCAGCCGCTCGCGCAAATGCAGCTCGAGCTTGCGGTCACCGTGCTCCTTGGCGGTGAGGCCGACAGCCGTGCGGTCGGTCACCGCCTGCATCAGCGCGCGCGCGTCGGCTGGCTCCATGCGCCGGGTCTGCACCAGCTCCCATTCGATCCGATCACCGATGGCCCCCACCATCTGCTCGACCAGCTCGAACGGCAAGGCAGGGCGCCGCACCAGTCGATCCTGGACCTCGCGGTCCTCGCGCCAATCCTCGACCACACGGTTGAGGGTCTTGGCCGACAGCTCGGCGCCGGCATTGCCGGCCAGACGGGCCACGACCGGCTGATGGCCGCTATCGACCAGCGCATCGGCCAGCGCCTCGGACACCCGCTCGCGACCAGCGACCGCTAGGGCATATTGCATGGCATTGGTGCGGACGATCTCGATCAGCTCCGCGTCCTCGATCAGCGGGCTCTGCTCCAGGATCGGCCGCGCCACCTCGATTCGATCCCGTGCCAGCCGGCTGACGACTTGCCCCGGCAACTTCTCGCTGCCGGCCGCCGCAGCGGCGAGCGAGCGCCGGACCTGCGCCTCGACATCACCGACGAGGAGGTGCAGCAGCGCCGTCACCAGATCCTGCGGCGCGCTCGTCGCCAAGTTGTCATAGTTGGCACCGAACTTGGCGGCGACGGCGGCCCGGTTGGCGCCCGAGGCGTCATCCGTGAGTGACGCCACGTCGCGCGCCGAGAGCTGCTCGGCCGCCTCCACCCCACGTTGCATGAGCGCCATGCGGCGACGGCTCATCGTCGCCGGAGCCTCCGCCGAGGCGAGTTGCTGCGCCATCGCTCTCAGTCCACCTTTCGCAATCGCCTGGACCCGCCAGGCAGGTCGCTGCATTCTCGGCGCGCGCGGTTAAATTTCGATGAAGGGAAGCGCCCGGCCATGACGACGGCAGCGCCTGCGACTGCGGCTGAAGATCTGGCCCGCGGTGTCGCGCGGCTGTTCAGCGACCACGGCATTGCGGCCTTGACCGAGTTGCCGCTCGCCAATGGCAGACGGGTCGACGTCATTGGGCTCGATGGCAAGGGCGGCGTGCACGTCGCCGAGATCAAATCCTGCCGCGCGGACTTCATGACCGACCACAAATGGACCGAGTATCTCGACTATTGCGATCACTTCTACTTCGCCGTCGCGATCGACTTCCCGACCGGCCTGCTGCCCGCCACCGAGGGACAGATCATTGCCGATCGCTACGGCGGCGAGATCGTGCGCGACGCCTGCCATCGCCCCTTGCCGGCCGCCAGGCGCAAGGCGCTGACGCTGCGCTTCGCCCGAGCCGCGGCCGGACGCCTGATCATGCCGATGCTGCAAGTGTCGGGCTCGATCGACGCCAAGAGCCTATTTGAGGAGTTTTCATGATGTTTCATGAGCTTGGCAGCGAGCAGATGCGAGGAGTTGGTCGGTCGTCGATGCAGCGCATCGCCGGCCGGCCAACGACGAAGCAGGTGCTGCTGCCAAGCTCACCTGCGGTCGACTTGCGATCGGCTCCGGCTTTGTCGCCGAGCTTGCTCGATGCCCCGGCATCGGGCTGCGCTCGGCTTCGCGCCGGCGATCGATCGCAAGCCGATGAAACATCATGAAAACTCCTCAAATAGGCTCTTAACTGGCGTAGAGCCACTCCTCGATCAGGAAGCGGGCGATGCTGTCCTGGTTGGGCAGGCGCACCGGCCGACGCTCTGGCTCGAGCAGCTCGGATTTGTGAAACCAGCGGGCGGCCTCGATCTCCGCCGGATCGATCACCGGTGCGATGAACGGCGCATCGGCCTGGAAACCGAGCATCAGGCTCTGCGGAAACGGCCATGGCTGCGAGCTGCGGTAGCGCGTGGCCGTCACCTGGATGCCGACCTCCTCGTGGATCTCGCGCGCGATCGTCTGCTCGAGGCTCTCACCCGGCTCGACGAAGCCGGCCAGCGTCGAGAACATGCCGTCGACAAAATGCCGCGAGCGACCGAGCAGGCAGTGCTCGCCACTCACCACGAGGCAGATGACCGCCGGGTCGGTGCGCGGAAACGTGTCGAAGCCGCACGAGTCGCAACGACGGCAGTGGCCGGCGAGAACCGTGGTCATCAAGCTGCCGCAGGCGCCACAATGGCGATGACGCAGCCGCCAATGCGCCAACGCCCGGGCGAAGGCCATGAGCCCGGCCTCGCCCGGTGGCAGGCCGGTCGTGACGGAACGCAGCTCGAGATAGGTCCCGCCCTCGATCTCAGCACCGTCGAGATCGACGGCAAACACGGCACGGTCGGCCAGGAGGCCGAGGAAAACCGGCTCCTCCGGGCGGAAACCGGCGAGCCCTGCGGCATCGAGCAGCATCGCGCGCGGCCCGGCTTCGCTCTCGGTCACGAGCGGCTTCAGCCCGTGCAGCACGAGAAAACGGGTCGTCGGATCCCTGAGCGCGGCTGCCTGGTAGGCCGCATCCTCGCGCCTGTCCGCCGCCCGATCGTAGCCGATCGAGGAATAGACGTGCGGCGGCTGGTTGGCGACGGCGGCGGGCAAGGCAGCGTCCTGCGCAAGAGTTCCGCGCGGTTGTGCGCCATGTCGCACCCTTGCGCAACGGGCAGTGAGGCTCGATATTGGCAGGTGGAAGGCTGGTCGTGGACGTGGCACTCGCCAACCCGGTCAGGTCCGGAAGGAAGCAGCCGTAACGAGCTTCGCTGCGGGTCACGCGCCAGTCTTCCACTAAGAGCCCGTTTCAGAAGTTTTCGAGGTATTTCATGAGCTTGGCAACGTGCAGATGCGAGGAGTTGGATGGCCGTCGATGCTGGAGCATCGTCGGTCATCCAAGGACGAAGCAGGTGCCGTTTGCCAAGCTCACCTTCGGTCGGCTTACGGCTGGCGGCGGCTTCGTCGCCGAGCTTGGCCGATGCTCCGGCATCGGCCCGCGCTCGGCTCCTCGCCGGCGCTCATCCGTCAGCCGATGAAACACATCGAAAACTTCTGAAACGGGCTCAAAGCTCGCCCGACTTGCAGGTCGCCCTTTTGCCTCGCCACAGCACGGTTCCCATGGACCAGGCTAGCGCCTCCGCCCAACCGTATAGAGTGCTCGCGCGGACCTACCGTCCGCAACGCCTGTCGGCATTGATCGGCCAGGAGGCGCTGGTCCGCACGCTGACCAACGCCATGCACTCCGGCCGGATCGCGCATGCGTTCCTGCTCTCCGGCATTCGCGGCATCGGCAAGACGACGACCGCCAGGATCATCGCCAAGGGCCTGAACTGCACAGGGCCAGACGGCAAGGGCGGGCCGACGCCCGAGCCCTGTGGTGAGTGCCCGTCCTGTCGCTCGCTGATCGAGGAGCGCCCGCTCGACGTGATCGAGATGGATGCGGCGACCCGCACCGGCATCGACGACATCCGCGAGATCGTCGACGCCGTCCGCTACGCGCCCGCCTCCTCGCGCTACAAGATCTACATCATCGACGAGGTCCACATGCTGTCGGAGAAGGCCTTCAACGGCCTGCTCAAGACGCTGGAGGAGCCGCCGCCGCACGCCAAGTTCATCTTCGCGACGACCGAGGTGCGCAAGCTCCCGGTCACCGTGCTCTCGCGCTGCCAGCGCTTCGATCTCAAGCGCGTCGAGCCGGCCGTCCTCGAAGCGCATCTGGCAGGGATTGCCGAAAAGGAGCAGGTCTCGGCGGAGCCCGAGGCGCTGGCGCTGATCGCTCGGGCCGCAGAGGGCTCGGTGCGCGACGCGCTCTCGCTGCTCGATCAGGCGATCGCGTTGAGCGACGGGCCGGTCACGGCGGCAACCGTTGCCGGCATGCTCGGGCTGGGCGATCGGCAACGGCTGATCGGCTTGCTCGCGGCAGCGCTCAACGGCGAGGCTGGAGACGCGCTCGATCAGTTCCGCGAGCTGTTTCGCCTCGGTGCAGAGCCCGTGGCAGTGCTCCAAGACCTGCTCGAGATCGGCCATTGGCTGAGCTGCCTCAAGCTGGATCGTGACGCTGCGACCGCTTTTGCGACCACGCCCGAGGCCATCGCCGCCGGCAAGACCCTGGCCGACAGCGCCAGCCTCGCTGTCTTGTCCCGGGCGTGGCAGGTGCTGCTCAAGGGGCTCGACGAGGTGCGCGGCGCGCCCGATGCCGCTTCGGCGGCCGAGATGGTCCTGTTGCGTCTGGCCGCGATGGGCAACCTGCCGACGCCTGGTGAGGTCATCAAGCGGCTTCAGCAGCAATCGCCGGCAACGCCTCGAAGCGCCGCTCCGAGCAACGCGTCGGGGCCACAAGCGCCGACCACGCCACCGGCACCACCGCCCGTGGCCCGGATCGAGCCGCTGGAGCCGCGCCGCGATAGCAGCCGGGCTGACGACTCACGCCAGGATCACGCCGACCTCGGCACCACCGAGCGGCGCGACACCACCCGACAGCACCCGCCATCGAGCTTCGCCGAGCCTGCGGATTTCGCTGATCTCGTCCGCCTGCTGAGCCTGCACGGCGAGCCGCTCCTCGCCAGCTATCTGCGCGAGGGTGCGCATCTGGTGTCGTTCCAGAAGAGCCGGCTGGAGATGCGCCTCGCACCCGGGCTGCCGTCCGATATTCCAGGTCGGCTGAGCGATGCCTTGCTGACGCTGACCGGCCGGCGCTGGATGATCAGCCTGTCGAAGGGCAATGGCGAGGCCACGCTTGCCGAGCAGGAGGCCGCCAATCGCGAGCGGATGATCGAGGCGGCAGCGCAGGACGCATCGGTGCGCCAGATCCTGGACGCCTATCCCGGCGCCACGATTGTCGATATCCGTGAAGGCAGGCGGCCAGCACCGGCACCGGTGATCAGGGCGAGCGATCCTGTAGAGCTGGAGGCCTGGCCGGAACCGCGAGCCGACGATGACGACCACACATTCGACGCGTATGAGCAGCATGCCGACGCGGTCGACGACACCGACGATAGCCGAATGGAGCGTTGATGAAGAATCTGCAGAACATGATGAAGCAGGCGCAGGAGCTGCAGTCGAAGATGGCCGACATGCAGACCAAGCTCGCCGATATGGAGATGGATGGCGAGGCCGGTGCCGGCATGGTCGTCGTCACGCTCAACGGCAAGGGCGAGATGCGCAAGATCAAGATCGACAAGCAGTTGGCCGATCCGGACGACGTCGAGACGCTCGAGGATCTGATCGTCGCCGCGACCAACACCGCCAAGCGGCGCGTCGAGGAGCACGTCCAGGGCGAGATGAGCAAGATGGCCGGCGGCCTGCCCTTGCCCCCAGGCATGAAGCTGCCGTTCTAGGCTCGAACGACCCAAGCGCATGGCCGCAGCCGACATCGAGCGGTTGATCCGCCTGCTCGGCCGCTTGCCGGGCCTCGGGCCGCGCTCGGCGCGCAAGGCCGGGCTTGCCATGCTCAAGCGGCCGGAAGCGCTGCTGCGTCCCCTTGCCCAAGCGCTGGAATCTTGCCTCGAGCATGTTTCGGTCTGCGATGTCTGCGGCAATCTGGATACGCAAGATCCGTGCAGCGTGTGCCGGGACGAGAACCGGCATGCGAGCGTCATCTGCGTCGTTCAGGAAGTCGAGGATCTGTGGGCCATGGAGCGGCTCGTCAGCTTCCGCGGCAAGTATCACGTGCTCGGCGGGACGCTGTCGGCGATCGACGGACGCGGCCCGGATGCCATCCGGATCGCGTCGTTGCTCGAACGGCTGGAAGCGGGTCGCGTCGAGGAGGTGGTGCTGGCGCTGGGTGCGACTGTCGACGGCCAAACGACGGCACACTATATCCATGAGCGCCTTCGGCCATTTGGTTGCAGCGTGACCCGACTGGGCCATGGCTTGCCGGTCGGCGGTGAGCTCAACTATCTCGATGAGGGCACGCTCGAAGCAGCCCTACAAGCCCGGCAAACGGTCGCCTGATCGACGCCATGCCCCATTTGCTGAACAGCCATTCGTTCCAGGCCTCGTGAATCCATGTCTCAACTCGACATTCTGCAGCCCCCGCACCCGACGCTGAAACGTGCCGCCGATCCCGTGGACGCGGTCGATGACGACCTTCGGACCTTGATGGACGAGATGCTCGAGACGATGTACGCGGCTCCCGGCATCGGCCTCGCGGCACCACAGGTCGGGATCAGCCGGCGCGTCGTCGTCATCGACTTGAGCGAGGAGAAGGACCAGCCGCTTCGGCTGATCAACCCCGCCGTGACCTGGCGCTCGGACGTCTTCGCCGTGGCCGAGGAAGGCTGCCTCAGCCTGCCGGGCCAATTCGCCGATGTGAAGCGTCCGTCGGCGGTCGCCGTCAGCTATCTCGACGCAGGCGAGAAGGAGCAGGTGATCGAGGCCGAAGGGCTCCTGGCGCGCTGCCTGCAGCACGAGATCGATCACCTCGACGGCATCCTCTTCACCGACCACTTGTCAGCACTGAAGCGCAACATGATCCTCAGGCGCCTCAGCAAGCAGCGCCGTGCCAAGACCTGAGCCGCCGTTGCGCATCGTCTTCATGGGCACGAGCGCTTTTGCCGTGCCGGCGCTCGACGCCTTGGCTGCGCTGCCGCACCCCATCGCTGCCGTCTACACGCAGCCGCCGAGGCGTGCCGGTCGCGGGCAGAAGGCGCAGCAGAGTGCGGTGCATCTCACGGCCGAGCGCCTCGGGATCGAGGTGCGCACACCGACCACGCTGAAGGACGAGGCCGCCCAGGCCGACTTCCGCGATCTCGAGCCCGACCTCGTCATCGTCGCCTCTTATGGGCTGCTGCTGCGGCGTCCGATCCTCGAGGCGCCGCGGCTCGGCTGCTTCAACATCCACGCCTCGCTGCTGCCGCGTTGGCGTGGTGCGGCACCGATCCAGCGCGCGATCGAGGCGGGCGACACCACCACCGGCATCACCGTCTTCCGCATGGAGGAAGGCCTGGACACAGGTCCGATGCTGCTCCGCGCGCCGCTGCCGATCGCGCCGGACGAGACGGCCGGCGCCTTGCACGACCGGCTGGCACTGCTCGGCGCCGAGCTGATGCCGGCATTCGTCGCCGGCGTCGCGGCGGGCGGGTTGGACGAAGCAGCCCAGAACGAGGCCGAAGCCTGCTACGCGCGCAAGCTCGACAAGACCGAGGCGCATCTCGACTTCGCTGCCCCGGCAGAGCTGCTGGCGCGTCGGGTTCGCGCCTTCGACCCCTGGCCCGGCACCTGGTGCATGGTCGGTGACGAACGCCTGGCCCTTCTGGACGCCGCGTCTGTGGACGGCGACGGCGCCCCCGGCGAGGTCGTGGGCCTGCCCTTGGACATCGCCTGCGGCAAAGGCGTGCTCCGTGTTTCCAGGGTCAAGCGGCAGGGCCGCAAGGCGATGAGCGCCGCCGAGCTGCAGCGCGGCTTTGCGATCCCGCTCGGCACCCGGCTCGGCTAGACCTGTGCCCCGCTATCGGCTGGTCCTCGAGTTCGACGGCAGCCCGTATTGCGGCTGGCAAATTCAGGCGAACGGGCCGTCCGTGCAGGCGGCGATCGAGACGGCTGCCGATGCGATGGCGGTGCGCGACGGCCCAGCGGTCGCGGCCGGCCGCACGGATGCCGGCGTGCATGCCACGGGCTTGACCGTGCATCTCGACCTCGCCCAGCCGCTCATAGCGGAGCGGGTGATGAGCGGTCTCAACCACCATCTCCGCCCGCAGCCGATCAGCGTGATCGATGCGCGTGAGGCACCGCCTAGCTTCAATGCCCGCTTCGACGCCACCGCCCGTCACTATCTCTACCGCATCTTGAACCGCCGGGCACCGCCGGCGCTCGAGCGGGGCCGGGTCTGGCATGTGGCCAAGCCGCTCGATTCAGAGCGGATGCAGGCGGCCGCCGAGACCTTGGTCGGCAAGCACGATTTCACCAGCTATCGCGACAGTGCGTGCCAGGCCAACTCGCCGATCAAGACCCTCGACCGCCTTTGGGTCTGCCGCAGCGGGCCGATCATCGAGGTGCGGGCCAGCGCCCGTTCCTTCCTGCACCATCAGGTGCGCAACATGGTCGGCACGCTCAAGGATATCGGCGACGGCCGCCAGCCCGTCGACTTCGCCAGGCGCGCCTTGGCCGCCAAGGACCGCGCCGCAGCCGGCCCGACGGCACCGCCGGATGGTCTCTACTTCGTCCGGGCAGACTACCCGGATTAACGGACGATGAGGTTGAAGATCAAACCGTTGATGAGCATGATGGCGACGAGGTCGACAGCAAGGAAGGCGACCGCGGTGCCGACCGGGCAGTCGAGCGCCGTCTTGATGATGAAGCCCTGGTAGACCAGCACCGCCCCGGTGACGAGCATCAAGAGCAGCGCCACCAGCTCGCCGGGCAGGATCACACCGAGCGCCACCGGGATCAGGAAAGCCGCGATCTGCACCTGCGACGACCAGTTCAACGTGACGATCAGCGGCACGTAGCGGTTGGCGACGCCGTAGAAGCGGGTGACGAAGATCGCGAGGATCGGAAACGCCGCCCAGCTCAGCAGGTAGCTGAGGCTCTCGGCGATCAGCGTCGGCCAGAAGGCCACGGGCTCATCGGCCCGCATGTACTGGTCGGCCACCAGCAACGCATAGCCGGGTGCCACGATGACGACGGCCCAAAAGGAGCGCCAGAACCCGTCGGCGGAGAAGTCGAAGTGGTTCATGCCGCCGACATCACCCCGGGCGAGGCGCCATGCCCCTTCGAAATAGTGACGGATCTCGGCAATGGGCGGCATTGGCATCAGGCTGGAAAGCTGCGTTCGAGAAAGTCGAGATAGATGAGCGTCAGCCGCTCCAGATCCTCGAGCGCCACTCGCTCGTCCACCTGATGGATCGTGGCGCCAACGAGGCCGAGCTCGATCACCGGGCAGTAGGCCTGGATGAAGCGGGCATCGGACGTACCGCCCGTCGTGGAAAGTCGCGGCTGCCGGCCGGTCACCGCCTCGACGCTCGCCGCCAGACGCGATGCCAGCTCGCCCGGCGTCGAGAGGAAGGCGTTGGCACCCTCGCTGTAGTGTGCCTCGACACGTCCGCCCGCGGCGGCAATGGCGCTCTCGATGATCTGCCGCAGGCTCTCGGGCGACTGACCATCATTGTAGCGGATGTTGAGCACCGCCCTGGCGCGCGCCGGGACGACATTGCTCGCCGGATTGCCGATATCGATCGTCGTCACCTGCAGGCTCGACGGCTCGAAATGCTCGGTGCCGGCATCCAATGGCTCGCTGGTCAACCGGTGCAGCACGGCGACGAGGCGGTGAGCTGCATTGTCGGCGAGATGCGGGTAGCCGACATGACCCTGCTTGCCTCTGGCCTCCAGCGATACCGTCAAGGAGCCCCGCCGGCCGATCTTCGCCATGTCGCCCAGTGTCTCGACGCTGGTCGGCTCGCCGACGATGCACCCGTCGAAAACGTGGCCTTCGGCCGCCGCCCAGCGCAGCAGCTCGACCGTGCCGTTGACCGCAGGCCCCTCCTCGTCGCCGGTGACGAGCATGCTGATCGAGCCCTGCGGCGGTCCATGGCGCTCGAGAAAGCGGGCGGTCGCAGCGGTGAAGCAGGCGATCTCGCCCTTCATGTCGAGGGCACCTCGGCCGAAGAGCCAGCCGTCGCGGATCACCGCGCCGAACGGGTCGTCCGTCCAGGCGTCCAGGTCGCCCGGTGGCACGACGTCGGTATGGCCGGCAAAGCCCAGATGGGGTGCCGCATCGCCGAGCCGGGCGAACAGATTGTCGATTCCGGGCTCGCCGCCGGCGGCGAACCGCAGCCTCTCGATGGCAAAGCCGAGCGGCGCCAGTGCTTCGGCCAACACACCTTGCGCCCCCGCATCGGCCGGCGTGACGCTCGGACAGCGCACCAGCGCCCGGGCCAGCTCGACCGGGTCGGTCGCCGTCATCAGTCGCGGAGCAGCTCGTTGATCGAGGTCTTGGCCCGGGTCTTGGCGTCGACCCGCTTGACGATGACGGCGCAATAGAGGCTCGGGCCGGGACTGCCGTCGGGCAGGTCCTTGCCCGGCAGCGCGCCCGAGACGACCACCGAGTAGGCCGGCACCCGACCCATAAAGACCTCGCCGGTCGCGCGATCGATGATCTTGGTCGAGGCACCCAGATAGACGCCCATCGAGAGCACCGAGCCGGTCTCGACGATGACGCCCTCGGCGACCTCGGCGCGAGCACCAATGAAGCACTCGTCCTCGATGATCACCGGGCTCGCCTGCAACGGCTCCAGCACGCCACCGATCCCGGCCCCGCCGGAGATGTGGCAGTTGCGGCCGATCTGCGCACACGAGCCGACCGTGGCCCAGGTATCGATCATCGAGCCTTCGGCGACGTGCGCGCCGAGATTGACGAAGCTCGGCATCAAGACCACGCCTGGGGCAATGTAGGCGGAATGCCGGACCACGCAGCCCGGCACTGCCCGAAAGCCCGCGGCATCGAACTCCTTCTTGTGCCAACCTACGAACTTGGACGGCACCTTGTCCCACCAGGCCGCCCCACCCGGACCGCCGTCGATGCGCTGCATGTCGTTGAGGCGAAAGGAAAGGAGCACGGCCTTCTTCAGCCACTCGTGCACGACCCAGCCGTCGGCAGCTTTCTCGGCGACCCGGAAATGCCCCGAATCGAGGCCGTCCAGCGCGTGTTGGACCGCGTCGCGGATCTCACCCTTGGTGGCCGGCGATACCTCGGCCCGGTCCTCGAAAGCAGCCTCGATGACGGCCTTGAGACGTTTGTCGTCCATCGTCGTGATCCTCGTTGGGCACCGCTCGTCGGGCGCCAGAAAGTCGCCCGAACGTACCGACGGCCCTTGCCCTGTCAACCGACCGACCTTGCCGCATGCTGCGACAGTTTCTAGGGTTCCGCCGATCAGCGCGGGACACGGGTGATGAGCGACGGGCGGAATGCCGTTGAACGTTTGGTGGCGGCGGTACGGCCCGTATTGGGCGATGCCGGCATCGTCACAACGAGCGCCGAGATCGAGCGCTACACCGTGGATTTTTGGCACCAGCAGAGCGGTCGAAGCTCACTCGTGCTGCGCCCGGCAACCACCGCTGACGTGGCGGCCATCGTCGGCCATGCGGCCGAGCTTCGGGTCGCCCTGGTCCCGCAAGGCGGCAATACCGGCCTCGTCGCCGGCGGTATTCCAGACAATAGCGGCGATCTCGTGGTGCTGAGCCTCGAGCGCCTCAACAAGATCCGCGAGGTCGACCCGATCGGCGGGCATCTCGTGGCCGAGGCCGGCTGCATCCTGGCCGAGGTGCAGGCCGCCGCCGAAGCCGTCGGGCGCCTCTTCCCGCTCTCGCTCGGCGCCGAGGGCAGCTGCCGGATCGGCGGCAACCTTTCGACCAATGCCGGTGGCGTCAACGTCTTGCGCTACGGCATGACCCGGCAACTGGTCATGGGGCTCGAGGTGGTCCTGGCCGACGGCCGGATCTGGCATGGCCTTCGGGCTCTCCCTAAGGACAATACCGGCTACGACCTCAAGCAGCTGTTCATCGGCGCCGAGGGCAGCCTCGGGATCATCACCGCTGCCGTGCTCAAGCTGTATCCCCGGCCCAAGGAACGGCGCACGATCTGGCTCGGCATCAAGAGCCCCGAGGTAGCGTTGGAGCTGCTCTCCCTCTTCCAGGAGAGCCTGGGCGAGCTGATCTCCAGCTTCGAGCTGATCGCCGGTTTCGGCGTCGAGGCGGCCGACCAGCATCTGCCCGGCGGCAAGCGGCCCTTGGCCGAGCCGCATCCCTGGCACCTCTTGATCGAGATTGCCTGGTCCTTGCCGGACGGCCTCGATGGCCCGGTCGACAAGGCGCTCGAGGCCGCCTTCGCCGCAGGCCTGGTCGAGGACGGGACGATCGCGCAGAACGAGGCGCAGCGGGACGCCATGTGGCGCATCCGCGAGGGGCAGAGCGAGGCGACGAGCCAGATCGGCTACGTGCTCCGCTCCGATATCTCCGTTGCGGTCGCCGATCTGCCGCAGCTGATCGCCCGGGCCGAGGCGCGCTTTGCCGAGCTGGTGCCCGATATCCCGCTCTTCCCGTTCGGGCATGTCGGCGACGGCAATCTGCACTTCAATTTCCTGCTGCCGAGAGAGCCCGAACGGATCGCAACGCTCAAGCCGCTGCTCTCGGCCGAGCTCGCGGAGCTCGTCCACGGCCTCGGTGGCTCGTTCAGCGCCGAGCACGGGGTCGGCCGGCTGAAGCGGCCAGAGCTGGAACGGTACAAGCCGGCATTGGACCGCGAGCTCATGGGGCGTATGAAGCAGGCGTTGGATCCACTTGGAATTCTCAACCCAGGCGTTATTCTGCCTCCCACACACTCTTCTTGTTGAATTGGAGATCCTCGATGCGCTCGCCCCACTTGCTGCCCGTGCTGGGCATGCTGGCGCTCGCCGCTTGCGCTGGGCCCGCGCCACAGCCAGGTGTCTCGACAGCGGCGCTGGGCGCCGTCACCAGCCAATCGGTGGTGGACGCTGAAGCGGCGGTCGCGGCGCGGCTCGCGGAGCTGGGCTTCGGCGTCGATGAAAGCCCGGAGACCGGCATCATCATGGCCGAGATCGCCAACGGCGCGCCGGCCGCCTGGGCGATCTGCGATCGTATCCAGGTGACCGAGCAGTTCGACCGCAACCGGGTTCTCTGGGCCGACGCCGAGGATCGCCGGGCCAGGGTCACGGTCCGCTTCAGCGAGCTCGGCGGCCAGACGAGCGTGGCCTTGGCGCCGCGTCTCGACGGGCTCTACGTCGATCGCTTCAACAACCTGCCCTTCGATCGCCCCTGCGCATCGACTGGGGTCCTGGAGACAGAGATCCTCGCCGCCGTGGAGACCGAGACCGGGACGGAAGCGGCAGAGTAGAGCCGCCCCGATCAGGCAGTGCCAGAGCCGTTCTCCGCGACGACGGGCAGCAGGCGCCGGCGCCGCAGCCACGTGGCAACGAGCCAGCAGCACAGCGCCCATCCGCCGCCCAGGGTCCAGCCGGCAACCACGTCGGACGGCCAGTGAACCCCGAGATAAACGCGGGAGATACCGACCAGGACGGCGATGCAGCTGGCGAGGCCGATGAAAAAGAGCTGGAGCCGGCGGCGGCTCTGGAAGCGTGCGACGAGCACGCCGAGCGTGAGGTAGACCGCAGCGGCGGCGGCCGAGTGGCCGCTCGGAAAGCTCGCTGTGCGCACGTTCATGAAGTGCGGCACCAGGTCGGGTCGTCGGACGATCGAAGCCGAGCTTGAGCAAAGTGGTCCAGAAGAGGACGCCAAAGACCGAAACGACGACGAAGATGGCGGCCCGCCCCTGCCCTGCCATCCAGAGATAGGCGACCGTCGCCGCGGTCACCAGCAACACGATCGGGTACCCGCCGAGCGCGGTGACGTCGCGCATCGCCTCCTGCAGCCAGACCGGTCCGCGCGGCACGGCCGGGTCATCGGCCGAGCGCAGCGCCAGCAACAACTTCTCGTCGAAGGGAATGGCCTCCCCTTCGACCACCTCTTCGGCGAGCCCGATGAAGATCCAGGCGGCCGCGCCCAGGAGGATGATCGCGACAATCGCCCTGATCTCGATCAATGATCGAAGCGCGTTCAGCCAATGCGACGGTGTCGAAAGCTCATTCACGGCGCCGGACACGACGCTCGCGGCGATCGAGATGCTGCTCGACCTCGGCAAGCTCGATGCCTTCGGCGGCGAGCCGGGTCAGGGTGAAGAAGAGGAGGTCGGCGGCTTCCCAGATCACCTCGTCGCGGCTCTGGGCCTCATTCAGCTCCACCGCCTCCTCGGAGATCTTGCCGGCAAGCCTCGAGCGATCAGCGAACAGCCGGGCGGTGTAGGAGCCTTCCGGCGCCTCGCGCCGGCGCTCCAGCAGCCGGCGGCTCAGCCGGCCGAGGCCCGCGTCCTCGCCGAAGCAGGTGCGCGTCTCGAGATGGCAGAAGCCGGCACCTTCCTGGCGAACGGTGAACTGCACCGCATCACGATCGCAGTCGGGCGTCACCTGGACGAGCTGCTGGACGGCGCCCGAGCTCTCGCCCTTGCGCCAGAGCCCGCGCTTGCGCGACTGGTAGATGCCGCGCCGCTCGTTGACGGCAGCAGCGATGCTCGCCTTGGACGAGTAGACGAGCCCGAGCGCCGTGCCCCGCTCGTCGCAGACGATGGTCGGGATCAGCCCGTCCGGGCGATCGCTGGTCAGGGGTGCCGCGATCGCCTCGCCGAGATCGAGCCGGCCGGAATAGAGCGCCATGCCGACCTGGCAATCGGCACCCATGGCGTCGAGCTCGGCCACCTCCTCGGGCGTCGTGACGCCGCCGGCGATGATGACCTTGGCGGGCGCTGCCGCCTCGACGATGCGGCGCGCGAGGACCATGTCAGTGCCACCCATGCGCCCTTCGCGCTCGACGAAGGTGACGAGAAACCCTGTGACCAGGTCCTTCAGCTCGGCGATCCGCTCGAGGATGCCGCGCCCTGTGCCCTCCTTCCAGCCCTCGACCACGACCTCGCCATGCTTGGCGTCGAGAGCGGCCAACAGCCGCTCCTTCGGCAGCTGCGAGAGGATCTCGGGCTTGGCCATGGTGCCGAGGATGATCCGCCGGGCACCGGCATCGAGCCAGAAGAGCGCCGTCTCGACATCGCGAATACCGCCGCCGACATGGCACTCGAACCGCGCGACCAGACGCTCGATCAAGGCCCGGTTCGAGCCCTGCTTCAGCGCCGCATCGAGGTCGATGACGGCCAGCGGCCCGGCAACGGCAAAGCGCTCGGCGATGGGCATGGGATCGCCAGCCTCGATCGCCATGGCCTCGCCGCCGACCAGCTGAACCGCCTGGCCGCCCATGAGGTCGATGGAGGGGATGATCATGAGATCAGTTGCCTGTCAGAAGAAGAACCCGCGGGACGCGCCCGCCGACCGCCCGATACGCGCTGCGGCGCCCGCCGTGAAGTGAAAACCCGGTTTCCTGCGACGCAGCGCATGGTCCGCAAGCGCTCAACCATCTCTAGCGCCAATCGCGCCAACCCGCACACGGCCCAAATAGACACCGTCTGACCCCAATCGTATCGTCTGCGCGAAGGAGATTACTCAATGCCATTTCACCTGCGCAGCTCAGTGAAGGCTGGGCCTTTTCGGTTCAATCTTTCGAAGAGCGGAGTTGGCATCTCGGTAGGCGTGCGCGGTCTGCGCGTCGGCACTGGGCCGCGTGGCCACTACGTGCACGCAGGCAGGAACGGCATCCACTATCGCGCCTCATTGGGCGGACGGGGCCGCCCTCGCCCAGAAGCTGAGCGCCCCAAGAAATCTGCGCTGAGCCCGACCCTGCCGAGTGCGCCTGACGGCGTCGCGATGGTCGAGATCGAGTCGGGCGACGTCCTGGCTATGCGGGATGCTGCATCCGGCGAGCTGAACGACGAGCTGAACGACAGGCAGCGGCGCTGGCGCTTCTCGACCATGCTCTGCTTGGCTGGCGGCATCGCGGCCTTGGCAGTCGCGTTCGGGGCTGGAGCAACAGGTGCCGTAGCACTGGCCACCACGCCGATCGCTTGTGGAGTGGGCTGGGGCATCGGCACTTGGATAGACCAGCAGCGACGCGTTGCAGTTCTGCTATTCGACCTCGACCCGGAAGCCCGGGCACAGTTCGAGGCAATGACGAGCGCATTTGACGAGCTCGCTAGCTGCGGCGGCAAATGGCACGTAGCCAGCAAAGGACAAGTAGATTCCACGACGCTCCGCAAACGCAATGCCGGCGCTTCGCATCTCGTGCAACGCCGGCCCATGGCACTCGACTATCGCCTGCCGGCCATTCTCAGATGCAACATCACACCGCCGGCAATGCCGGTCGGCAGGCAGTGGCTCTATCTCTTTCCGGACGCTGTCTTGGTCGAGGATCGCGGTACGTTTGGCGCTGTCGCCTACAACGCGTTGGAGATCGCCATCGAGGCGTCGCCATTCATCGAAGAGGAAGCGGTGCCCGCCGATGCGGTGATCGTCGGCCGGACATGGAAACATCCGAACCGCGACGGCGGCCCGGATCGCCGCTTTAAGGACAACCACGAGATACCGATCTGCCGCTACGAAACCATGCAGCTCACGAGCGTCAGCGGGCTGAGCGAAGCCGTCCAGCTCTTACGGTGCGGCGTGGCGCACGACTTCGCGAAAGCCCTGCGCGCCCTGCGGCCAGAACCGAAGTCGGCCACTCATCCACCATCGCAGGTTGCCGAGCGTAGGAGTAGGCACGAATGAAGACGCGTGTAGCATGCCCGCCGTGAGGATCACCCGCGCCGCGGCCTATCGCCATCTCGAGCCCTCGGCCTGGCCGCACGCCGGGCTCTCGCCGGTCAACCGGGCGATCGCGATCGTCATCTGCGTCGCCGTCGCCTTCGCGATCATGGAGAGCGAGCCCGAGATCTTGATGGGCCACGCCTACATCTTCCTCGGTGTCGAGGCGATCCTCACGCCCATCTTCATCGCCGAGTACGTGGCACGCCTCTGGGTGGCACCGGAACATCCGCGTTACGCCGGACGCTTCGGACGGCTGCGCTACGCGCTCTCCTGGCCGGCCCTGCTCGATCTCGCGGCCATCGTCCCGGTTTTCCTCACGGCACTGGGCAGCGAAGCCTTCCTCCTTCGCCTGTTCCGTCTTCTGCGCATTCTCCGCCTCGCCCGGCTCGGCCGCTTCTCCTCGGCCATGGCGGCTATCGGCCAGGCAATGCGCTCGCGCCGCTACGAGCTGTTCATGAGCCTCGGCATTGCCTGCCTCCTCCTGCTCACCTCATCGACCCTGCTCTATCTGGTCGAAGGCGAGGTGCAGCCCGAGACCTTCGGCAGCATTCCCCGTGCGATGTGGTGGTCCGTCGCGACCCTGACCACGGTCGGCTATGGCGACGTCATTCCGCTTACCGCGTTTGGCAAGGTGCTGGCGGGAGCGACGGCGTTGACCGGGATCGGCCTCATTGCCATGCCGACCGGCATCCTCGCTGCCGCGTTCAGCGATGCGCTGCAGCATCAGCGCGATGCCGCGCGCGATCGTCAGGGCTGATCTCAGGGCCTGACGACGACCCCCTGCTCCATCAAATGCAGCTTGACGTCGCCGACGGTGAGATCGCCGTCGTGGAAGATCGAGGCGGCGAGCACGGCGTCGGCACCGGCCGCGAAGGCGTCGGCGACGTGGCCGGCATGGTCGGCGCCGCCAGAGGCGATCACCGGCAGATGGACCATCTCGGCGACGGCTCGGGTGAGCGGCAGATCGTAGCCCTCGCGCGTGCCGTCGCGATCCCAGGAGGTCAGCAGGATCTCGCCTGCACCACGCTCCTGCGCCTCGTAGGCCCAGTCGATGGCATCCTTGCCGGTGCCATCGCGACCGCCGCTCACCAGCACCTCGAAGGTGCCGTCGCGCAGCGCCGCATCGATGGCCACCACACAGCACTGGCTGCCGAAGCGGGTGGCGATGGCATCGATCAAGGATGGATCGGCCACGGCAGCGCTGTTGATCGACACCTTGTCCGCGCCCGCCTCGAGCAACGCCTGGGCGTCCGCCGCGGTCCGCACACCACCGCCGATCGTCAGCGGAATGGCCAGGCCTTCGCGAACCTGGCGCACCGTCTCGTGCTGGTGGCCACGGCCCTCAGGCGTCGCGGAGATGTCCAGAATGACGATCTCGTCGGCACCCTGCAGCTGGTACTCGAGCGCCAGCTCGACCGGGTTGCCGGCATCGCGCAGGCTCTGAAAGCGTATGCCCTTGACCACCCGGCCGTGGCTGACGTCGAGGCAGGGAATGATGCGCTTGGTGAGCATCAGCCGAGCTCCAGGAAGCGCGACAGGAGTGCGGCACCGTAGTCGCCCGAGAGCTCGGGGTGAAACTGGCAGCCGATGATGTTGCCCCGCTCCATGGCCGCCACGAACGGGCCGCCATGCTCGGCCGTGGCGATCCGCCAGCCGGGTGCGGCGACAGCACGGTAGGAGTTGGCGAAATAGGCGTAGCCGCTCTCGAGCAGGTTGCAATCGTCGCCGGCGGTCACCTTGTTCCAGCCGAATTGCGGCGTTCGGACGCTCGCCGGAAAGCGCGTCACCTCGGCATCGACGATGCCGAGCCCGGCGGCGCCGGGACTCTCCTCGCTCGAGGCGAACAGCAGCTGGTGGCCGACGCAGATGGCGATGGTCGGCCGATCGGCCTGGACGCGCTCGCGCAGGGCTAGATCGAGCCCCTGCTCGCGCAAGCGCTGCAGCGACGCGCCGAAGGCACCCACACCCGGCAGCATGACGTGGCTCGCCGCAGTGACCGCCGCCACATCCTCGACGACCTGCGGCTCGGCACCCAACCGCCGAAACGCCGCCTGGACCGAGGCGAGATTGGCCGTGCCGGTCGGCACGATCGCGACCTCAACCATCGATCACCCCTCGATAGATCGTATCAAGGGCGAGGGTGACACCGATGGCGCCGAGCGGCACGTCGCCCGCCTCGATGAAGCGCTCCTCGAAGACGAAGCTGCTCTGGCGGGTATGCAGCTCGACCAGCCGCCGGTCCTGCTCCACCAGCATGTAGTGCACGAGGCTCTGGATTCGGCGATAGGCCGCCCACTTCTCGACCCGATCGCGATGCGCCGTGGAGGCGGAGACGACCTCGATGATGAGTATCGGCTCGGGCTCGACCGGGCTTTCGAGGTCTGGCTCACGGCAGCTGACGACCACGTCTGGAATGGCCGACTGCCCGGCCTCGCGGATCTCGATGCCATCGCTGTAGGCGGTGCAGGGCGAGCCCTCGAGAGCGGCGCGCAGTGCTGCGTAGATGTTGCCCTTGAGCATGGTGTGGGCGCGCGAGGCTGGCGCCATCATCACGGCCGCACCACCGACGAACTCCCAACGGTCGGGTTGCGTCTCGTGCCAGCGGAGGAAGGCGTCAAGATCGCGTGGCGGGGCGCTCCGTGCCGCGGCCCGCGCCATGGCTAGAGCAGCCCCTTGGTGCTCGGCACATCGTCGTGGCCGGTGACCGCCACGGCATCCTTGAGCGCCAGGGCCAGGGCCTTGAAGGCCGCCTCGGCGCGGTGGTGGTCGTTGGTCCCCTTCAGGACATCGACGTGGAGCGCCATGCGCCCGGCGATCGCCAGCGACTCGAAGAAATGGCCGAGATTCTCAGCCGCCACATCGCCGATCTTGGGGCGGACCAGGCCGAGCTCGACATGCGGTGAGGGCCGGCCGGAGAGGTCGACCACCACCCGGGCCAGCGCCTCGTCGAGCGGGGCGAAGGCGTGGGCGAAGCGGCGGATGCCCCGCCTGTCGCCCAAGGCCTGGTCGAGCGCCTGACCGAGTGCCAAGCCGCAATCCTCGATCGTGTGGTGATCATCGACATGCAGGTCGCCGGAGCAGGCGAGCTCGAGGTCGAAGCGGCTGTGCTTGATCAGCGCCGTCAGCATGTGATCGAAGAAGCCGAGGCCGGTGTCGATCGCCGTCTTGCCGGTGCCGTCGAGGCGCAGCGTCAGGCGAATCTCGGTCTCCGACGTGTGCCGCTCGATGGTTGCCGTGCGCTCGCTCATGGCACGATCTGGGCCAGCTGCGAGACGACGATGTCGGTGCCGCCCGCTTCCTTGATGCGCCGGATCAAGGCCGGCAGATCGGCGCTCGGCACGGCCGCCTTGACGGCGAAGCCGCCCTCGCCGTGCAAGGGCGAGATGGTCGGCTCGCGCATGCAGGGCAGCACGTCGACCACGCCTTCCAGCGCCTCCGCCCCGACATTGACCTCGATCATCACCCGCTGCCTGGCATCGAGCACCGAGCGCATGAGCAGCGCGAAATGCTCGATCACCGCGCGCTTGTCCGGGTCCTCCAGCGAGCGCGGATGCGCATAGAGGCGGGTCGAGGAGCGCATCAGCTCATCGAAGATGGTGAGCCCGTTGGCCTTCAGCGTGGCGCCGGTGGCGGTGTTGTCGACGACGCAGTCGGCGTCCTCGGGCGGGAACACCTCAGTGGCACCATAGGAGCGGACGATCCGCGCATCGAGCGACTGCGCCAGCAGCCACGCGGTGGTCAGCTTCTCGTACTCGGTAGCAACCACGAAGCGGCTGGCCGGCGGCCGGCCATCCACCAGAAACCGGTGATCGGCGGCGGCCACGATCCGCACCGGGTCCATCGCGGTATCCACCAGCTCGACCAGATCGACCGATTTCTCGGCGACCCAGTCGGCCCCGGCGAAGCCCAGATCCCGGCTGCCGGCATCGAGCATCTCGACGATGTTCTGCGGCTTGAGGATCTTCGCCTCGAGCTCCGGCATCGACAAGGTGGGACGATAGCCGCGCCGGTCGTAGGTCAAGCGGATGCCGGCATCGCCCAGGAGCTTGACGACACCGTCCTGCATCCGGCCCTTGGGCAGTGCCAGATGCACGACGGCGGCAGGGTTGGTCGGCGCAATGGACAAGGCAGTGACCGGCTAGCTTGAAGGCGACAGGAAGCGGCACCCGATTCGCGATCGCGTGCTGCTACCCTGCCTATAGAGAAGCCCGCCGCCAGCGTAAAGCCGACCCGGCGGCGTTGCCGATCCGAGGCTCAGCCGCGACCCTGCTGCGCTTCCTCGGGCTCGGTCCCCTGGTAGCCCGCAGCATCCGGCACGAACATGCCGTCCTCGGGGCCGACCCAGAGCGGCTCGCTGTGCATGAAGGTGCCGAGCAGGTCGTCGGGCTTGGCCGAGGCCGTGTCGCCCTCGTCCGTCGTCGCGGCAAAGCCCTGATCATCGGTGGTCTCGTAGAGCCCGAACGGCTGATCGTGACCCGGCCCATCCTCGTCGAGCCAGGGCTGATCGAGGATGTCGTCGTCGGCCTCGACCGATTGCGGGCCGAGATAGAGCGACAGCAGGTCGTCCTCGCCTGCGGCCGCGGCCGGCGCCGGCGCTGCGTCCTGCACGAAGCTGTCCAGCGACACGACCTCGCCGCCGATCTCGACCCCGGCAAAAGCGTCGCGATGGTTGGCGTAGTCCTCGATCCGCACGACGTCGGCGCCGCCATGGGAGAGGATCAGGTCGTCACCATCGAAGCGGGAATCCAGATCGCCGGCTTCCGCCAGGCCATCGAAGCGCAACCGGTTGGCGCCTTCGTGATCGAAGACCGTGCTCTTGCCGTCCTCGGCCAGGCCAAAGGCGAAGAGATCGTCACCCTCGCCGCCATAGAGCTCACTCTCGCCTTCGCCGCCATAGAGCAGGTCGTCGCCGGCACCACCGAACAGGGAGTCGGCGCCAGCACCCGCGTAGAGCGTGTCGTTGCCGCCACCACCCTGCAGCACATCGTCGCCGGCGCCAGCATAGAGGACATCGTCGCCGTCCTCGCCATAGAGCCGGTTGTCGCCGTCATTGCCTCGGATCGTGTCGTCTGCCGTTGAGCCTACGACATCATGGTCATCGTTGCCGGTCAGCGTGACGGCGTCGATGCGTGGATCGACCTGCCACTTGAAGTTGGTGGCGTCGTCGGGGAATTCGCGACCGCGCTCGCTCTCGCCCATGACGAAGGCGGTGCTGCCGTCAGGCGACAGGCCGGAAAACTTGCCGCGCAAGGATGCCGCGAAGCCAGGCGCCACCTCGAGCGTGTCGACGCCGCCGCCATTCGGGCCTTCGTCATTGCCGACCGCCGAATCGCGCCAGTCGTTCACGACGAGCGTGTCATTGCCGGTGCCGGCATTGAGCCTGTTGATGCCGTCGCCGCCGTCGAGCCGGTCATTGCCTGGTCCACCGTAGAGCGTGTCGTTGCCGGCGCCACCGAACAGCTGGTTGTCGCCGGAATCGGCGTAAATCTGGTCGTTGCCACTTCTACCGTAGATTGTATCGCTGCCGGCCCCGCCGCGCAACACGTCGTTGCCGCTGCCGCCATAGATCAGATCATCGCCGGCACCACCATCGACCACGTTCTTGCCGCCCACCGCATCGATGATGTCGTCGCCATCGGTGCCGGTCAGCAGGTCGTTCTGCGGCGTGCCGGTAATGCGCAGGCCGGGATTGCCGGCGGCGCCATCGCCATCCGGCGAAGGCGATGGCTCACCCGCACCACCGCCCGAGCCGGATTCGGGCGGCTCATCGTCAATCGCCTCGCGGGTGATGTCGCGCGGATCGCCGATGTCGCCGATATTCTCGTCCGGCGAGGTCGCGAACTCGTCGCTGAAGTCAGGCATGACGAACGTCGCGTCGCCGGTATAGCCCAGCGCGACATCGCCGATATCGGGAGTCGGCGGTGCCACGGTCTCCACCGCCAGGCCGCCCGACGCCTGCGCCGTGTCGACTGCAGCCGGTGGAACCGCGATCGTCGCTCCCGGATCGTCACCGAGAGCACCGGCATCGACGGCAATCGCAGCCTCGGCAGCTGCCGCTTCACCGACAAGCGCAGGCACGGCCAGCCCGGCCATGGTGATCGCACCGGGCGTGCTCAGCGCACCCTGGTCGCCATGCCGATCGCCGTCGGCGGCAGCAGCCGGCCCGACCTCGCCGGACGTCGCTTCTGCAGCCTGCGCTTCGCCGCCCCGCATGAGCATGAGGCCCATGAAGCTCGCCGACAGCGGCGCACCCAAAGCAATCGCCTGTCCGGCCGAGCGCCGGCGGGCACTCGCACTTTCCGGCAGACCGCCCTCCTGCCGCCTGGCAGAAAGGTCTCGCTTAACCGCACCATGTTCGTTCAACATCATCATCTTGGTGTGCTCCCGCCCCGGTTTCTTGTTCGGGCAGTGATGTCACTCGATGAAGAGCCGATGGGACCCGGCAGTGCTGAAACGTCAGACAGTGTCTTCCCTCGCCTCAGACGTTAGCCCGCTAACTATCTAATTTCAAACATTTTTTTGGTTCTTATTCATCTTAAGGTAGAGCGTTCAAAATGAAGATGTTAGCCTCGGATGCTCGCCAACGACACGAGGAACAACGAGCAATGAGTTGTAAAGCTTATGCTAATTCGGACGTGACGCTTGGCACGCCCAGGTTGTGCGGCACCGCTTTGGCGCTCTTTTCGATGGTCGCGCTCAACGCCTGCGCGATGGCGGCACCTGAGGAATCAAGCGCGATGCATGACCCTGTGCCAGCGGACGCCATAGCGGTCAGCCCCGATCTCTACATGCGGCCGATGGGCGTCGATGACGATGGCTGCCCCGTCTTTCAGCCCTGGTCACCGACCCTGATGGTCGTGCAGGCGCTGCATTGGCGCACCGCCGACGGGGCGTTCACGCTGGATCGCGGCGAGGCCGATTGCCCGGCAACGGCAGTCGATGGTCAGAACGACAGTCGGTAGGTGACGCCGACGAGCAGCTCCGGTGCTGCCGCGGCATCGTGGTTCGGTGCCAGCCGGAGCATGAGCGCCGTCTGCAGCCGGCCCATGCCGAACCCGGCACTGCCGAGCGGCAGCCCGTAGCCGAGCTCGAGATCGATCTCGCGGCCCGTCGGCGTCAGCTCGACCTCGACGTCCTGCCGGTAGACATTGCCGGCGAGATCGCGAGCCACCGGCACATCGAGCACGCCCTGGCCCTGCTCCACCCGAAGCGGCTGCGAGACCGTGAAGGTCAGGCGGTCCGCTGGCCGAGCCACGTCACGGGCGCTCAGGCCCATGGCAAAGGACGTGCTCCAGAGATCCGCCATCTCGTCGACGAGCCCGCTGCCGCCAGCGGTCGCCGTCCGGCCGAGCTCCGCCCGGCCGAAGGCTTCGAGGCCATGGCCGAGCGCCATGCTCCCTGCCACATCGACGAAGTAGGTCGTGGCCCCGTCGAGCGCAAACGCGCCACTGCCGGACGTCCCGAACGGCCCCTCATCCTCGCCCAGCACCCCAACGCCGATGCGCAAGGCCCGCGTGCCCGGGTCGCCATGCTCGAGCCCGACCGTCGCCAGGCGACCGGTGGCCTGATCGCAGCAATCGCTCACGCTGCCGTTGGCGGTTTGCTGCAGGCCGAATGTCTCGTCCAGCGAGCCACCCGGATCGCCGGCCATGCCCAGCGACAGCCGCCAGCCCTCGGCGAGACGACCGCTGATCTCGAAGCCCGCTGGTGCGGCGAGATCGGCGAGGCTCATGGCCCGGCCATAGCCGCCGGACCGATCGAAGGGGCCGAGGGTGCCACCGCCCTCGCCTGCCGTCAGAGCCGGGCGACCCAGATGGGCCTGGAATTGCAGATCGTCGCCGCTCCGCCAGGTGGCACGCAGGCCGGCGATATTGCTGTCGGCGACCAGCGCTCGCTCGCTGCCCTGAGCCACGTGCGTGAGATCGACCGAGAGCGCGCCGATGCCCAGCCGCTCGCTCGAGCGCGCCCGCTGCCGATCGAGCAGGGCCGGGAGCGCCGATGCATGCTGCGTGGGCGAATCGAGCGGCAGGTCGACCTCGTAGGCCCGATCGAAGGAATCGAGCGCCATCACGCGGACCGGTGCCGCCAGGCCGGGGCCGAACGCGCCGCCGAGCGACAGGCTCGACGTGGCGAGCGCCGCACCGCCGCCGCCGGCGGACGCCCCTTGCGGCACCACGAGCGGCCCGGCAGGCGCCAGCGCCTGCTCGAGATCGAGCATGCCGCGGCCGTAGATCGCATCCGTGCCCGGAGCACCCAGATCGCGGGCGGAGCCCAGCAGGATGCTGACGACGTCGCTGGCGCTCAGATGGGGTGCGGCACCCAGCAGGGCCGCGGCGGCGCCGGACACCAACGGGGTAGCGGCCGAGGTGCCGCTGATCGTCGTGCTGCCCCCGCCGGTGGCCGTCGTCAGCAGGCCCTCGCCCGGTGCCACGAGATAGACATCCCTGGCCGTCCCGGCGCGGTTGCTGAAGCCGGCGATGACCTCGTCCGCGTCGACCGCACCAACGATGATGCCGGTGCCGCGGGCGCCATCGGTGGTGGCGAAGCGGGCGGGCTGGCGGGGCGAGGCGGCACCACCATTGCCGGCGGCGAACACCAAAACGCGATCGGCCTTGGCCGCATCGCTGAGCGAGTCGCGAAAGCTGTCCGCGAGGCCGGCAGCGTCGCCGAGGCTGAAATTGAGCACGCGCGCACCGTTGGCCACGGCATAGTCGGTCGCCGAGGCGAGGTCGCCCTGGCCGAACAGGCAGGCGCCAGGACAGGAGCCCGGCGTATCGGCGCGCACCGCGAGCAGCTGAGCGTTGTAGGCGACGCCATGGGTGGCAGAGCCGTTGCGACGCGCCCCGATCAGGCCGGCGACGGCCGTGCCGTGGCCCGAGCCGTCGGCGAGCGGGTCGCCCCGCTTCAGGTCGGCGCTCGACGGATGGATGGCGCCGGCGAATTCGGCATGGCCGGTGTCGATGCCGGTGTCGATGATGCCCACCGTCACCCCGGCACCGCTGGCGCCTGCGGCGTAGAGCATCGAGGCGTTGATCGGCTCGAGCGCGCCGCTGCGCCGGTACTCCGCGCTCTCGAAATCGGCCGGGTTGCTCGTCAGCTGCAGATTGAGCTGGGCCGGCGTCGAGGCACCGCCGCCACCACTGCTGGCACCACCGCCACCCCCGCCGAGACAGGCGGTGAGCGCAAAGAGACTGGTCAGGCAGGTGCCCACAGCACGCATGGCAGGGTCCGGTCATGAAGACCGGGACCGGTGCACTCGATATCAAAGACCCAAAACTAACGTAATGGTTGATTTATGCGCCGTCCATCCCGCAATGCGCGACTCGGCAGTGCTCGGGCCTCAGCGCAGCAGTGCGGCAAACAGCTCGCGCTCGCCGATCCAGCCCTTCGCAGCGCCTGACGGGTCGGTCACGACGAAGCTGGTGCTGCCTTTGGCCGTCGCCTGGACCAGGAGCTGCATCGGCGTGTCGGACGCACAGCGCCAGACCGGCGGCAGGACCTCGGGCTGTGCCGCATTGAGGTCCGGCAGCGCGACGTCAACGCCGTCGAGCGACGCCGATGGCGCCTCGGCGCTGCCGTCGAGCAGCAGCTCGCCGCGCGCCGTCTCGAGCCGCGCCGGCCAGCCCGGCAAGTGGCCGCATCACGGTGCCGGCGGTGAGCACGCGCAGCGGGTTCACCTTGGCCACGAAGTCGCGGACGTAGTCGGTCGCGGGTTGGGTGACGATGGTCTCCGGCGGTCCCGCCTGGACGATCCGCCCGCCCTCCATGATGGCGATCTGGTTGCCGATCTTGAGCGCCTCGTCGAGGTCGTGGCTGACGAAGACGATGGTCTTGTGCAGCCGCTCCTGCAGCTCGAGCAGCTCGTCCTGCAGGCGATCGCGGATCAGCGGGTCGAGGGCCGAGAACGGCTCGTCCATGAGCAGGATGTCGGCGTCGGTGGCAAAGGCGCGCGCGAGGCCGACCCGCTGCTGCATGCCGCCGGAGAGCTCGTGCGCGAACTTGTCGGCCCAGGCATCGAGGTTCACCATCGCCAGCTTCTCGGCGACGATCCGGTCGCGCTCGGCCCGGCCCGTGCCGCGCAGCTCGAGGCCGAAGCCGACATTCTCGGCGACGGTGCGCCAGGGCAGCAGCGCGAATTGCTGGAACACCATGGCGATCCGCTCGGTCCTGAGCCGCCGCAGCGTCCGCCGATCGCAGCTCGCGACGTCGACCTGCTTTCCGGCGTCGGCCACCTGCACCCGGCCGCGGGTGACCGCATTGAGCCGGTTGACGGCCCTGAGCAAGGTCGACTTGCCGGAGCCCGAGAGGCCCATGAGCACGCAGATCTCACCGGCGGGGACAGCGAGCGTGCAGCCGGCTGCCCCCAGCACCTGCCCGGTCTCGGCGAGGATGGTCTCGCGCGTGGCCCCCGCATCGAGCAAGGGCAGCGCTGTCTCGGGCCGGTCCCCGAAGACGATATCGACCGCCTCGAAGGCGATGGCGGGCTCAGCCATCGTTCTTGACCCGGCCCGGCTGCTTGCACACGCGATCGAGGATGATGGCGAGCACCACGATGGCGAGCCCGGCCTCGAAGCCGCGGGCGATGTTGACCGTGTTCAAGGCCCTAATCACCGGCACGCCGAGCCCGGCGGCACCGACCAATGCTGCGATCACCACCATCGAGAGCGACAGCATGATGCACTGGGTGAGGCCCGCCATGATGGTCGGCATGGCGTGCGGCAGCTCGACCTTGAACAGCAGCTGGGTGCGGCTGGCGCCGAACGCCTCGCCGGCCTCGATGAGCGGCCGGGGCACGCTGGAGACGCCCAGATGGGTCAAGCGGATCGGCGCCGGCAGCGCGAAGATGACGGTCGAGATCAGGCCCGGCACGACACCGAGGCCAAAAAGAATAAGGGTTGGAATGAGATAGACGAAGGTCGGGATGGTCTGCATCAGGTCGAGCACCGGGCGCAGCATGGCGAAGAGCCAGGGCCGATGCGCCGCGGCGATGCCGAGCGGCACGCCGACCAGCATGCAGGTGGTGGTGGCGACGACGACCAGCGCCAGCGTCTCGGTGGTCTCCTCCCAGTAGCCGAGATTGATCACCAGCAGCAGCGAGACGACGATCAGCGCCGCCAGCTTCCACGAGCGATGCAGCGCATAGGCGCCGGCGGCGAACAGCGCCACCAGGAGCAGCGCCGGGATCGCCTGCAGCAGGTCGATGAAGGTCTCGATGACCAGGCTCAGCGCCCAGGAGATGGCATCGAAGACGAAGGCGGCGTTGTCGTTGAGCAGATCGACGCCGTTGCTGATCCACTTGCCGAGCGGGATCTTGTGGTCCTCGAGCCATTCCATGCGCTTCTCCTTGGGCCTGCTCGCCGCTCGACCGAAAGCCGGCAACGGCGAAGCGACCTTGCCGGAGGCGCGCTAGGAAGACCAGCTTGCTGGGGATGTTGAAGCGGCCGAAAACGCCAAAAATCGCGAAGCCGGCGCTGGCGCGCCGGCTGGCTCCGCTGCCGCTTCAGGGATCAGCGGTCACGATGGGGGACGAACACACAACACGAAAACCGAAATCGTTGAGCCGGTCGTCTGGGGTGAACCAGCTGCGGTAGGCGCAGCGCGCGCCGCCCCGATCGCTGCCCCAGGACCCGCCGCGCAACACACGCGGTCGTGGTAGGTACCTGCTGGAGTGGAGAGCCAGGCTTGGGTGTCGGGCGGTGCACCCTCGTAGGTGTCGTGCCAGTGATCCTCCACCCACTCCGAGACGTTGCCCAGCGTGTCGAAAAGGCCCCAGGGGTTGGCCGGATAGCTGCCCACCTCGGTCGTCCGGCCTGGGCCACCTTCTTCGGTGTTGGCCTTCTTCGCGTTGAAGTCGTCGCCCCACCAGTAGGCTGTAGCGGTCCCCGCACGACAGGCGTATTCCCACTCCGCCTCGCTCGGCAGGCGGTAGCGCTTGCCCGTCTGCTCGGACAGCCAAACCGCGTAGGCCACCGCGTCGTCCCACGAAACGTTGATCACCGGCATCCGCCCGCGACCCCAGCTTTCGTCGTCGGGCATCTTCCAGCCGGCCGCCTCGCAGAAATGATCGTACTCGGCAAAGGTCACTGGGTAGCGACCAATAGCGAAGCCCGCGACGATAACCTCGCGCTGTGGCCCCTCAGGCTTGTGTCGCCCCGTTTCACCTTCGGGCGAACCCATCAGGAAGGAGCCGGCCGGCAGCACGACCATTTCGGGGGCGAAGGGGGCGTCCTGGAAGCTCCTTAAGGCTGTCGCATTCTGCCTGGCGTCGCGATGCTTCGCCTGCCGTCGACCAATCTCCACCAAGGCTCTGCCCAAGGCGCGAATAGCCGTAGCGATCCCTCTGATAGGGTCCTTCTTGAAGGTAGCCCACCATTCGGCAAGAGACAGGCCGACATCCGCTCCCACCTGCAGCGCATTTCCAGCTGCAATGATCAACTCCGGCGTCTTTTCGAGAGCGGCGACGACGCCCTTGTACCAGCGCCGCACGATGGGGCGGCCGCGGAGCTCCGAACGCGCGGTCCTGGCGAGATTGGCGCCGTCGGTGAGCCGCCGCTTGAGGACATCGACGCGCATGTTGGCGGGATCGAGACGTTGCTCGATCTCGCTCTTTGCCGCGCCGATGCTGGCTTCGACCGCGACAGCCTGTTCCATAGCCGTTGCGGCACCGGCGTTTCCTGCCGCCGTGAACGTCTCGTCGGCGGCCACCGTGTCGTCGACATGCTCCGAGATTTGGGCGCGATATTCATCGAGTGCCGTCGTCGCCGAGATCAGCAGCTTTCCCAGCCGCTGGTCGAGGTGCATGTCGCGATAGAGACGCACCACATCGTCGATTTCGGCCTCCGCCTCGTCCTCCACATGGAAGTGCGTGCGGCGCCATTTGGGCAACCGGTTACGCGCCGATTCGAGCTGGCTGCGACTGCCCTCGTCCGTCCCGTCCTTGAGATCGCGAAGCGACTGACACAGCTCGCTGATCTCTTGCTCGGGGAAATCCTTCGGCAGCGCGTTGACCGAAGCCAACGCCTCGAGCACGGCCTCGGCATCAACCGAGACCTGCTCGAGCTCGCGCATCAGCGCCGGGTTGGGGGCGACGTGACGAAGCGGCATGGCTAGGACCGCCGGATCAGCAGGTCACTCGGACCGGGTCAGAGCCCCAAATGCGCCTTCACCGCCGCCATGCCGTCCTCGCCGCCGAACGTGGTCACGCCGTCGAGCCAGGCATCGAGCGCGTCCGGGTTGGCCTGCAGCCACGCCGTCGCCGCATCTGACGGCTCCTCGCCGTCGTCGAGGATGGCGGCCATGACCTCGTTTTCCATCGCGAGCGTGAAGCTCAGGTTCTGGATGAGCTGGCCGGCGTTCGGGCATTCGTCGAGATAGCCGGCGCGGACATTGGTGTGGACGGTGGCACCGCCGAAATCCGGGCCGAACCAGTCGTCGCCGCCCGAAAGGTAGACCAGATCGAAATTGGCGTTCATCGGGTGCGGCTCCCAGCCGAGGAAGACGATCGCCTCCTCGCCGCGGCCGTAGCGGGACACCTGGGACAGCATGCCCTGCTCGGAGCTCTCGACCACCTCGAAGCCGCCGAGACCGAAGGCGTCGGCGTCGATCATGTCCTGGATCAGCCGGTTGCCGTCATTGCCGGGCTCGATGCCGTAGATCTCGCTGTCCAGCGCGTCGGCGAAGCCGGCGATGTCGGCGAAGTCGTTCAGGCCCTGCTCGGCCAGGTAGGCCGGCACGGCCAGCGTGTATTTCGCCCCTTCGAGGTTGGCGCCGATGCTCTCGACCGTGCCGTCGGCAACGTAGGGTGCGATATCGGCCTCCATGGTCGGCATCCAGTTGCCGAGGAAGACGTCGATGTCGCCATTGGCGAGGCTGGCATAGGTGACCGGCACGGCCAGCAGATCGGCGGAGGGCTCGTAGCCGAGGCCTTCCAGCACCACCGAGGCGAGTGCGGTGGTGGCGGTGATGTCGGTCCAGCCGACATCGGAGAAGCGGACGGCCTGGCAGCTTTCCGGGTCGGCGGCGCGCGCTTGGTCGGCGAGGCCGATGAGCGTGAGGCAGCCGGCAAGGCCAAGCAGCGGGAACATGGGGCGCATCGGAAGTCCTTCCTGATCGGTGTGTCGTTGCCCGCAAACGGGCTGAACTGCCGTTCAAGCCAGCACAGCGCGACCCATTCGGCAAGCCTGCCGGTCGGCTCGACGAAGAACAGTGTGGGGCTCGGCCCCGGGCAATGCTATGGCTTGGGCGACGCCAACGACCTCGAGGACGAGACCATGCCGGTTCGAAGACACGCCGCCACGACTGCAGCCCTGCTCGGTTTTCTCGCCCTGATGTCGGCCCCGGCCCTGGCCCAGCAGGATTGGCAAGGTGACCTCGCCAACGAGATTTTGCTGATGGAGGACTGCGAGGTCAGCTTCCTGACCCAGGTCATCGAGCGCGATCTGGACGGCCGGGTGGTCATCCTGGCCAAGGTGCACTGCACCGACGGGCGGACCTTCGATGCCAGCCGCGACGACAGCTTCGCCGCCTTCGAGTTCAGGGCCTGCGAGCCCGAGGAGGAGGCTGCCTGCTGAGTTGGACTAAGAAAGGCCTTCAGCTCCGATGCTCGAGCCAGTGCGCCAAGGCCATCACCTTGTGCGCGGTGATCAGGATGCTGGTGACGTGATGGTGCCGCGGCAGGATCTTCAGCCGCGCGCCCGGCAGATTGCGAACATACCAGCGCGCATGGCTGAGCGGCACGACCCCGTCATTGCCGCCATGGACGATCCGCACCGGACAGCGCAGGGCGCGGTGATCGATGTCCCAGGGCGTGGTGAGCAGCTTGAGGTCGGTCTGGACCCCTTCATCCCCGGCGGCGATCCCGGCACCCCAGGATTGTGACAAACGCTTGGCCAGGAGCTGGGTGGCCGCCGCCGACGGCATCACGTCGCCTTCGGCCGCCACCGACATCTGCAGCCAGGCATTGGTCACGACCGGGTTGTTGAGCAGATCGCGCAGGCCCGGGACGATGCGCTCGCGCAGCACCTCCTTCTCGGCGAAATCGACCATCCAGCGCATCGGCACGCCAGCACTGCGCACCATGCTGGCATGCGCCACGCCGCCCGCGAGAAACAGCTCGGCAACCCGGTTGCCCAGCTGGACGGCGGTGGCAAGCGCATAAGGGGCACCGGCGGAGCCACCGAAGACGACGCAGCGCTCGATCCCCAGCTGGTCGAGCGCCGCCTCGACGTCGGCCGCGAACCGGCTGAACGACGGGCGCGGCAGCGGGTCGCTCATCCCGTATCCAGGGCGGTCGAAGGCAATGACGCGGTGGCGCGGCTGGCCGCCGATGAACGCCTCGAGCCGGCTGCCGACAATGCCGTGAAAGTAGATCACCGGCTGCACGGCCGCCGGTCCCCCACGCGCCAATCCCATGCGTCGGCCGTCCGGCAGCCTGACCGTCGTCTCGGTGATCTCGGCCGTGCCGCGGAACGGGAACTGCTGATCGGCCGGCAATCGACGCTTGAACAAGCGCCCGGCCACCTTCGACGGGAGCTTCACCGTCTTCCCCCTTGCGACGCCGGCAGCCGCCTTGGCCGCCGCTACCCTCACCGCTATGAAGGATCACCACGATCGGGAAGACAAGGGGCGGCGAGGAGTTGGCAATGGAAAACACGGAAAGCTTGTTGCTCGGCAAGGGCGACACGCCGCAGCTGCTCAGGCTCGACCTCGCCAACCGTCACGGCCTGATCGCCGGCGCCACCGGGACCGGCAAGACGATCACGCTGCAGATCCTGGCCGAGGCGTTCAGCCGCGCCGGCGTTCCGGTCTTGTGCGCGGACGTCAAGGGCGACCTTTCCGGGATCGCCATGGAAGGTGCCGCCAACCCGAAGCTGGAGAGCCGTGCCGCCGAGCTCGGCGTTCCCGACTACGGCTATGGCGCGTGTCCTACCGTGTTCTGGGATCTGTTCGGCGAGCAGGGCCACGCCGGTCAGGACCACGATCAGCGAGATGGGCCCGGTCCTCCTGGCGCAGCTGATGGAGCTCAACGACGTCCAGGAAGGCGTGCTCACCATCGCCTTTCGCGTCGCCGACGACGAGGGCCTGCTGCTGCTGGACCTCAAGGACCTGCGCGCCATGCTGGGCTTTCTCGCCGACAATGGCGACGCGGTGCAAAAGGCTTATGGCAATGTCAGCCGCGCCTCGATCGGCGCCATCCAGCGCCGCCTCCTGGTGCTCGAGGGGGAAGGCGCCGACCATCTCTTCAGCGAGCCCGCCTTGGATCTGCTCGACCTGATGCGGACCGACGCAAAGGGTCGAGGCCACGTCAACGTGCTCATGGCCGACCGGCTGATGCGCTCGCCCCGGCTCTACGCGACGTTCCTGCTCTGGCTCTTGTCCGAGCTGTTCGAGGAGCTGCCGGAGGTGGGCGACCCGGACAAGCCCAAGCTCGTCTTCTTCTTCGACGAGGCGCATCTGCTGTTCGACACGGCACCGCGCGCCCTGGTCGAGAAGGTGGAGCAGGTCGTGCGGCTGATCCGCTCCAAGGGCGTCGGCGTCTATTTCGTGACGCAAAACCCGACCGACGTGCCGACCACCGTCCTGGGCCAGCTCGGCAACCGCGTCCAGCATGCGCTCCGCGCCTTCACGCCCCGCGATCAAAAGGCCGTCAAGGTCGCGGCCGAGACGTTCCGGCCGAACCCGGCGTTCGAAACCGCGACGGTGATCACCGAGCTCGGCGTCGGCGAGGCGCTGGTCTCGACATTGATGGAGGGCGGTGTGCCGTCGATGGTCGAGCGAACCAAGATCGTGCCGCCGCGCTCCCGCATGGGACCGCTGGAGCCGGCCGAGCGCCGGTCGCTGATCGACCGCAGCCCGCTCTTCGGCCGCTACGACGACACGGTGGACCGGCAGTCGGCGTACGAGATGCTGGAGCAGCGCGCCGGCGACAAGGCCCGGGAAGCGGCGACAGCGCAGCTCGAGGAGGCGATGTCGCGCCAGGGGACGCTGGACGAGAACCTGAGCTCGTCGCGACGGATCGGCAGCGCTAGCCGGAAAGAGCAGCCGAAGGACGACGGACCCGGCATCTTCGAGACGATTCTCACCGGTGGCGGCGGGCGGCGGCAGGGTGCGGCCGAGGCCATGGCCAAGTCGATGGCACGGACCGTCGGCACCCAGCTCGGCCGGACGCTGGTGCGCGGCATTCTGGGCGGCCTGCTCAAGACGCGCTGATCAGCCCTGGCGCCAACACGGCAAAGCCGGGTATCGTTGCGGGCTGCAACGAGAGGGAGCCAGTTCCATGTTGAAGGGCAAATCGGTGGTCGTCACGGGCTCGACCAGTGGCATCGGCCTCGGCATCGCCCGCAAGTTCGCGGCCGCCGGCGCCAAGGTGATGCTCAACGGGTTCGGCGACGCGCACCAGATCGAGACCATGCGCTACGAGATGGCCCAGGAGTTCGGCGTCGACGTCGCCTATGCGCCAGCGGACATGACCAAGCCGGTCGAGATCGCCGAGATGATCGGTTTTGCAACGGCGGAGCACGGGTCTGTCGACATCCTGGTCAACAATGCCGGCATTCAGTTCACCTCGCCCGTCCAGGACTTCCCGCCGGAGAAGTGGGACCAGATCATCGCGATCAATTTATCCTCGGTCTTTCACGGCACGCGCCTCGCCTTGCCGCAAATGCTGGAGCGCAACTGGGGGCGGATCATCAATATCGCCTCGGCGCACGGGCTCGTGGCGTCGGCGCAAAAGGCCGCTTATGTCGCGGCCAAGCACGGGGTCGTGGGCCTCACCAAGGTGGTCGGGCTGGAGACGGCGAGGACCGGAGTCACCTGCAACGCCATCTGCCCCGGCTGGGTGCTGACGCCCCTGGTGCAGCAGCAGATCGAGGCGCGCGCCACGCAGAACGGCACAACGATCGCGCTCGAGAACGAGAAGCTCTTGACCGAGAAGCAGCCTTCGGCCGCCTTCGTGACGGTCGAGCAGGTTGGCGACCTGGCCCTGTTCTTGAGCTCGGAGAGCGCCAGCCAAATCCGCGGCACGGCGCTCTCCATGGATGGCGGCTGGACAGCGCAATAGCGACGTCGCCGCCGCACGGGCACGCGTGGCTGTCACCAACCGGCCAAGCTCGGCGCCAGGCGCGGCTGATACAGCCCCGCCAGCGCCGAGCGGCGCTCAAGACGTCTTGGCAGGCTCGCTGGCAGGCACTGGCTTCGCCGCTGGAGCCGGCGCCGGCTGGTTCAGGATCTCAATCGAACCGGAGAGCGTGCCGCCGCGCTCGACCTCGAGCTCGCCGTAGCGGATCGAACCGTCGACGCGGCCGGTGCCGCGGACCAGCAAGCGGCCGCGAACCGTCAGCTCGCCCTGGTAGACGCCGCTGATGGTCGCTTCCTCGACCGAGGCCTTGCCGTTGGTGAAGCGACCGGTCTCGGCAATCTCGATGGCGCGGGTGTCATTGAGCGTGACCTGCACGCTGCCTTCGACGATCAGCAGGTCGCAGGCCGTGATGTCGCCGGACAGGCTGAGCCCCTCGCCCACGATCAGGCGCTTGCCGGCAGTGGCGTCGGCGGCGGGCCGGGCGGCCGGTGCCGCGGCCGGTGCCGCCGCACGGGCCGGCATCGGCGTGCTGGTCGTGGATCTGGGGATCGGTGCCGGTTCTGGGGTCGAGCCGTCCTGGTCTTTCTTGCGAAACATCGCTTGGAAACTCCTCAGCAGATCTGAATTGGCAGGTGAAATCGTCGATGCGCTGCCATCGTTCTATCAACCGACGCGGCCGTTACCAACCATAGACCGCCCTGACCCGGTCGTATTCCTCACCGGCGTGGATAGGGACCGAGTTCGGCGGCGAGGCGACGGGTGACGTCGATGCCGAACGGCGTCGGCCGAAGCGCCGGCTCGCGGTCGTGCACGTCGTCGAGGTCGAGACCCAGCCGAAGCGCCACCAGCCGCTTGCCGTAACAAAGGAGCGACGGGATCGACTGCATCACAAAGGTAATGGCGGGCAGGATCCGGCGGTAGAGCGCCTCGGCCTCATCGATGCGCCCGGCCCGAAACGCCTCGACGATGCGCACCTGGACGTCGAAACAGTCCGGTGCGGGGATCAGCCCGGCACAACCAGCGCGAAGATTGTCGGTGAGCTCGAGCCCGCCCCGGCCGTTGAACACGCGAAGCCGGCCGCTCGTGGCGGCGATCACCTGCTCGATCTCGACCGCCGAGCCCTCGCCCTTGAGCAGCACGACGTTGGGGTGCGCCGTCACCAGCTCGAGCAGCCGCTCGGCCGAGAGCCCGACGCCCAGATATTGCGGCGCATTCTGGATCGCCACCGGCACCGGTGCGGCGTCGGCCACCGCGCCAAAGAAGCGCAAGAGGGCCGCCTCGTCGGGACCGGCGTCGGCCGGGGGCTGGAGGATGACCCAGGATGCACCGGCGTCGGCTGCGAGCTGCACGAAGCTGCTCTGCTCGGCCACCGTCCGGCCGAAGACGGTGACCGCCAGCGGCAGCCGGCCGCCCAGTGCGTCGACGACCAGCTCGAGGAGCCGGGTCCGCTCAGCGGCAGTGAGCTTGCCGACCTCGGTGGCAAGCCCGAGGCAGGCCAGACCATGCGCACCGCCGGCCACGCACGCCTCGACCTGACGACGCATCAGCCCGGCATCGATCCGCCCGTTCGCATCAAAGAAGGCGTAGACGATCGGGTGGATGCCGCCTAGAGCCTGGACCTCCGCTCTCGCCACCCCGTTCTCCCCTTGCTCGAGGCGCGCCATGTCTGCCCTGGGGCCACGCGCGGCCTTCGTGATCCTGATTGCCGCCATCTTGACGATGTCGGCGATGACAATCGACATCAATCTGCCGGCCATTCCGGCAACCGCGAGCGCTTTCGACACCTCGCTCACCAAGGCGCAGCTCTCGGTCTCGCTCTTCTTCGTGGGCTTCGCCGCGGGCCAGGCGTTCTTCGGACCGCTCTCGGATCGCTACGGCCGCAAGCCGGTGCTCATTCTCGGCATCATCGGCTATCTGGCGGCGACCATCGCCTGTGCGCTGGCTCCCTCGATCGACACCCTGCTCGCCGGCCGGCTGGTGCAGGGCCTGGCGGCCGCCAGCGGCCCGATTCTCGGCCGCGCCATCATTCGTGACCGGTTCGAGGGTGCCGAGATGGCACGGGTGATGTCGCTGGTGCTCGCCGCCTTCATCACGGCACCGCTGGTGGCGCCCTCGATCGGCGCCCTGATCCTCGAGGTCGGCTCCTGGCGCGCCATCTTCTGGTTCCTGGCGATCTACGGCGGCGTGCTGCTGGTGCTGGTCTCGGTCTTCTTGCAGGAGAGCCTGCAGACGCCGGATCGAGGCGCGCTTTCACCAGTCCGCCTCATCGGCGCCTACCGCGCGGTCCTCGGCGATCCGGGCTCGCGACGCTACTCTGCCATCGTCGTGACGGGCCTTGCCATGCTGCTCATCTACCTGGTCAGCGGCTCGCCCATCTTCATGAGCACCTACGGCCTTTCGGCGCGCGCTTTCGGCCTCGTGTTCGCGGTGATCGCCCTGTTCTCGGCGCTCGGCAGCCTGGTCAACACCCGGCTCGTTCGCAGCCTGGCGCTGGAGGCGATCATCCTCGGTGCGTTCATCGGCGCGGCTTGCGCCTTGGCAGGTGGGCTGCTGCTGGTGCTGCTCGACCTCGCCATGCCCTGGTCACTGATCTTGCCGTTCGGGGCGTTCTTCTTCTGCTTCAACATCATCATCGCCAATGCGACGACGCTCGCCATGCGGCCGCACGGCTCGCGGGCGGGTGCTGCCGCCTCGGTCCTCGGGGTCCTGCAGAGCCTGATCCCGGCTGGCATCGCCACCGCCGTCGCGGCGATCGCCGACGGCACGCCGCTACCCACGCTGCTCGCCATGCTGGGCCTCGCCCTTGCCGGCATCTGGCTGGCTCGGGGCGGTCTCGCTCAGACGCACAAGACGCCTTCATGACGGAGCAGCCAGGCCTTGCGCTCGAGCCCGCCGCCATAGCCGGTGAGGCTGCCATCGGCGCCGATCACCCGATGACACGGCAAGACCAGCGAGACCGGGTTGCGCCCGTTGGCGGCACCCACCGCACGCACCGCCTTGGGCCTGCCGATCGCTTCTGCCAGCGCCTTGTAGCTCCAGGTGTGGCCGACGGGGATCTGCCGCAGGGTCTGCCAGACCGTGGTCTCGAACGCAGTGCCATTGGTGGTTGTCGGCAGCTCTGCCAGCGCATCCAGCTCGCCGGCAAAATAGGCGGCAACCGCGATGGCAAAGGCAGATTGAGAAGCACCGACAGCCGAAGCAGGCGGTCCATCGGCGAAATCCAGACGATGCAGCTTGCGGCCATCATGCTGCAACACGACAGCACCAATGGGCGAGGCGACATGCTCGGTCAACAGCTCGGCTCGTTCCTGCATGCCACCATCATGGCCAGCGAACGCGCGACGCGCTAGAGCACATTCAGGGTGACCGCATACGTCGTCAGGCTGCGGACGATCGGTGCTCACGTAGGTAGGCTACGCTGCGCGCCGATCGCCTTGCCTTCCTCGTCTGCGGTCACCCTGAATGTGCTCTGGAAGGGCGACGGCAAAGAGGAACCAGAACGACGATGCATCGTCTCGACGAGACCGCCAAGGGCGTCTTCATCATCGCAGCGACCCCGTTCACGGATGCGGGCGCGCTCGACCTTGCAGCCGTCGATCGCCTCATCGCGTTCTACCTCGACCGCGGCGTCCACGGCCTGACCATCCTCGGCATGATGGGCGAGGCGCCGAAGCTCACCGACGACGAGGCCCTGGCCTTTGCCACTGCCGTGCTCCGCCGCGTCGATGGCCGGGTGCCGGTGGTCGTCGGCGCCTCGGCACCGGGCTTCGCCGCGATGGCCGCGCTCAGCGAGGCGGTGATGGATGCGGGTGCTGCCGGCATCATGGTGCAACCGCCGGCGACCGCCGCCAAGGGCGACGACGCGGTGCTCGGCTATTGCCGCAAGGTGGCGGAGACGCTGGGCAACGATGTTCCCTGGGTGCTGCAGGACTTCCCGCTGGTCTCGTCCGTGCCGATGAGCGCCGGCCTGATCCGGCGGATCGTCGAGGCCTGCCCCAACTGCGTCATGCTCAAGCACGAGGACTGGCCCGGCCTCGACAAGCTCAGCGCCGTTCGCGCCGCGGAGACCGCGGGCGCGCGGCGCATCTCGATCCTCACCGCCAATGGCGGCATCTTCCTGCCGTTCGAGCTGATCCGCGGCGCCGACGGCACGATGACCGGCTTCGCCTACCCGGAGATGCTGGTCGGCGTCTACGAGCGCTTCCTGGCAGGCGAGCGCGAGGCGATGCTCGACCTCTTCGACCTCTATCTGCCTTTGGTCCGCTTCGAGCAGCAGCCGGGGCTCGGCCTCTCGGCCCGCAAATACATTCTCTGGCGACGCGGCGCCCTCGCCAGCCCTGCCTTCCGGGCGCCGGGGCCGGCGCTCACCCAGGACACCCAGGCCGAGATCGAATGGCTGATGCAGCGGCTGGAGAGAGGATTGGCGAACCATGGCTGAGACGACCACGCCCGAGCTGACGCTTGCGCCCTTCACACCCGACGCGTTCGCACCCTTCGGCCAGACCATCGTCAGCCCGCCTGCCGGCGGCGAGGCGTTCCTCCACCCGCTCCTCGGCGCTGCTCGGGCGGATGCCTCGGTCTGCGCCAAGCTGGACACCCATCCGGCGCGCTCATTGCCGTTCACCACGCCCAAGATGGAGCGCCACGAGCACAGCGAGCAGCTCTTCGTGCCGCTGGGCCCAGCCCGCTACGTGATCGCGGCAGCCATGCCTGGGGCCGACGGCGCGCCGGACCTGGCCACGCTCAGCGGCTTCATCGTCGAGGACGGATCTGGCATCTGCTACACGCGCGGCATCTGGCACTTCCCGATCACCATCCTGGACCACCCGGCGACCTTCTTGATGATGATGAAGGCCGTGGGCGATGCGTCGATCGACACCTCCTGGGCGACCTTGCCGGCGCCGATCACCGTGGCTGGCGGCTAGGTTTCGGCATGTCCGAAGCGCTCGAGATAGAGCCGCAGCGAGCGCTGCATGCGCGACGCACGGATCGCCGCCGGCTCGAGAAAGCCGGCCCAGACGATCTCCCTGTTGTCGATGATCGGCTGCAGGGGCTCGCGCAGTCGCACCTCGAAGATCTCGTCCTCCACCGGGCGGCCGTCGCATTGATAGGCGAGCAGGCTGCGGCGGCGGAAATCCTCGAGCGCCAGGTCGAAGCCGACCTCCTCGCGCAGCTCGCGACGCGCCGCGTCGATCGCTGTCTCCCGCCAGTTCAGGCCACCGCCCGGAAAGGTCAGACCGTGCCGGTACGATTGACGCACGCAAAGCAGCCGGCCGTCGTGCCAGACGGCGATGTTGGCACCTCGGGCAAGCTTGCCGACGAGGCGCCAGTACGCCTGTGCGCACGGGTAGCCCAGCCGATAAACCGATCGCCAGAATGCGTCGACAATGACGTCCATCAACGAGCCTTCTCGTGGAATCGAACGACAGCGCCGGGCGTCGTAGCCGGGCTGGCGGCATGGTGACGATCAGCGGCAAGGCGGCGCTGGCCGGCGTGCTCGGCTGGCCGGTGAGCCACTCCAGATCCCCGCTCTTGCACAACTATTGGTTCGAGCGCTACCGCCTCGACGGTGTTTACGTACCCCTGGCCGTCGCACCAGCCGATCTGCCTGCGGTCATCCGTGCCCTGCCCAAGATGGGCTTTCGCGGCTGCAACGTCACCCTGCCGCACAAGGAGCAGATGCTGCAGCTGGTCGACGAGGTCGATCCGCTCGCCGCCGAGATTGGTGCTGTGAACACCGTCCTGGTCGATGAAGATGGTCGGCTCCGCGGCCTCAACACCGACGGCGTCGGCTTCATCGCGCATCTGAGCGCCACCGTTCCCGCCTGGCGCGACGAGGTGCGGCGCGTCGTCCTGATCGGCGCCGGTGGTGCGGCACGGGCGCTGGCCGCCACCTTCATCGCAGAAGGCGTGGCCGAGCTGGTCCTGGTCAATCGCACGGTGGCGCGCGCCCAGGCCCTGCTCGACCGGCTCGACCACGGCAGCACCCGAGCCGAGGTCACCGGCTGGGACGAGCGCGAGGCGGCGCTCGATGGCACGCAGCTGCTGATCAACACCTCGAGCCTCGGCATGACCGGCCAGCCGCCGCTCGACCTGCCCCTCGACCGGCTGCCGGCCGATGCCATCGTCGCCGACATCGTCTATACGCCGCTCATGACCGCGCTGCTGGAGAATGCCGGCCGGCGCGGTCATCGGACGGTCGAGGGCCTCGGCATGCTGCTGCATCAGGCGGTGCCGGGCTTCGCGCATTGGGGCGGCGTGACGCCCGAGGTCGATACCGCGACCCGCGACCTCGTCGAGGACGCGCTGGCACGGGCCTGATCGACGCCGGTCAGCCTTCCAGGCAGTCGGCGAGGCTGGTCGCGAGGTCCAGCAGCAGCTGGCCGTAGGCATCGGGACCGGGCGCAACAGCGCCGCCCAGGGGATCGAGGACGCCGACCCGCGCATCGGTGTCCTCGACCAGGGTCTCGATCAGCCGCGGCTCGAACTGCGGCTCGGCGAAGACGCAGACGGCTTCGAGCGCGGCGATGCGCTCCTGGATCAGCGCGACCCGCGCGGCACCCGGCTGGACGTCCGGATTGACGTGCACGGCGCCGGCGGCGGCGATGTCGAACGGCTCCTCGAAATAGCGATAGGCGTCGTGGAAGACGACGAACGGTCGGCCGCGGACCGGCTGCAGCACGGCGTCGATCTCGCGCTCGACGGCATCGAGCGAGGCGTCGAAGCGTTCGAGGTTGTCGGCGTAGAGCGACGCATTGGCGGGATCGAGCCCGGCCAGCGCCTCGGCGATGCCGGCGGCCATGACCCGGCCATTAGCCGGCGACAGCCAGATATGCGCGTCGATCGCCTCATGGCCATGATCATCGTGATCGTCGTGATCATGCCCATGATCGTGCCCGTGGTCGTCATCGGCATCGAACCAGGCGCCCTCGCGAAACGGCAGCAGCTCGATGCCCTCCTGCGCGATCAAGGAAAGTTGCTGCGCGTCCGGCCCGAGTGCATCGAGCGGCCGGACGAGGAACCGCTCCATCTCGGGGCCGATCCAGAGGATCAGGTCGGCCGAGGCCAGCGCTCGGGCCTGGCTCGGGCGCAGGCTGTAGGCGTGCGGCGAGGCGCCGGGCTCGAGCAGCAGCTCGGGCTCGCCGACACCGTCCATGATCGCAGCGGCGATGCCGGCGACCGGGAGGGTGGAGGCCAGGACCTCCGGCGCGGCCGAGGCCCGGCCCGCCACGAGGCTGGCGCAGGCGAGCGAAACGGCGCCCAGGGCGAGGCAGCGGCGCATTTTCCATTCCTCTTGGCGGGTTGCGGTCTAAAAAAGTGGCGGGGCTTGTGACCCGCAAATGACATGTTATAAAATAACGCTGACCATGCAAGGTGGCAAGGCCCGCCATGCAACGGCCGAAGCGTCGAGGAGAGCCCTCTTGACCATTGCCGTCGATCGCCGCCTGGAGCAGGCTGCCGAGCTCTGCCGCACCCGCGGGCAGAGCCTGACGCCGCTGCGCCGCCGGGTCTTCGAGATCATGCTCGAGGCCGACCGGCCGCTCGGCGCCTACGACGTCCTGGACATTCTCGCCAGGGACCGCGGCCGGGTGGCGCCGCCCACCGTCTACCGCTCGCTCGATTTCCTCCTCGACCAGGGCCTCGTCCACAAGGTCTTGAGCGTCAACGGCTTCGTCGCCTGCTCGCAGGCCGCACGCCCGCACGCGGCCGAGCTCTTCATCTGCAGCAGCTGCGGCAACGCCGTCGAGGTCGCCCGTAAGGTCACCGACCGGCGGCTGGACGAGACGGCGGAGGCCATGGGCTTCGCCATCGACAGCGTCGTCCTCGAGGTGCGCGGCCGGTGCCGTGACTGCCGCCAGGACCGTGCGGCATGAGCCGGCCGCTGGTCGAGGTCGAGGCCGTGTCGATGCGGCTCGGGCGGCATCTGGCGCTGGACCACGTTGATCTGGTGCTGGGTGCGGCCGAGATCGTCAGCCTGATCGGCCCGAACGGTGCCGGCAAGTCGACGCTGGTCAAGCTCGTCATCGGCATCCTGCAGCCGACCAGCGGCAGCGTCCGCCGGGCGCCGGGGCTGACGATCTCCTACATGCCGCAACGCCTGCAGATCGACCCCACCCTGCCCTTGTCGGTGCGGCGCTTCCTCGATTTGCCGGTCCGCCGCGACCGGGCGGCGCGGGCTGCAGCACTCGCCATGGTGGGTGCTGACGGCCTCGATGAGCGTGAAATGCAGGCGCTCTCCGGCGGCGAGCTGCAGCGCGTGCTCCTGGCCCGCGCTCTCCTCCGCCGGCCCGGCCTCCTGGTGCTCGACGAGCCGGCGCAGGGCGTCGATCACCTGGGCCAGGCCGAGTTCTTCCGGCTGATCGATCGGGTCCGCCACGAGCATGGCTGCGGCGTGCTGATCGTCAGCCACGACCTGCATCTGGTGATGGCGGCCACCGATCGGGTGGTCTGCCTCAACCGGCACATCTGCTGCAGCGGCACGCCGGAGGCGATGGGCAGCGACCCGGCCTACCGGGCGCTGTTCGGTGCCAGGGCGGCAGACGCGGTCGCCATCTACCGCCACCACCACGATCACCATCACGGGCTTTCAGGTGCCGTCGATCCGCCGCCGGCGACGGTTGCCGCCGCGGGTGGGCGGCACTGATGCTGCCGGAGTTCCTGCTGCGTGCCTGGCTCGGCGGCATCGGCGTCGCCGCCGTCGCCGGCCCGCTCGGCTGCTTCGTCGTCTGGCGCCGGATGGCCTATTTCGGCGACACGCTGGCGCATGGCGCGCTGCTCGGCGTCACGCTCGGCATCCTCTCGGGCGTCGACCTGACGCTCGCGGTCGCCACGACCTCGATTCTGATCGCCCTCCTGGTCGTGGCGATGCAGCAGCAGCGAACGCTCGCCAGCGACACGCTCTTGGGCATCCTGGCGCATTCCGGCATCGCCATCGGCCTCGTCATCCTCGGCCTCGTGGGCTCGATCCGCGTCGATCTCCTGGGCTATCTCTTCGGCGACATCCTGGCGGTCAGCTGGCGGGACGTCGCCATCACCTGGCTCGGTGGTGCTATCGTGCTGGCGGTCCTGGCCCGGTACTGGTCGCGGCTGATCCTGGCGACGCTGCACGACGAGATGGCGATGGCCGAGGGGGCGCCGGTGATGCGCCTGCGGCTGGTCTTGATGCTGCTGATCGCGCTGGTCATCGCCGCCGCCATGAAGATCGTCGGCATCCTGCTGATCACCTCGATGCTGATCATCCCGCCGGCCGCGGCCCGGCAGCTGACCCGCACGCCCGAGAGCATGGCGGCCGTGGCCTCGATCGTCGGCATGCTCGCCGTCACGCTCGGCCTCGCCGTCTCCTGGCATGCCGACACCCCGGCTGGCGCCAGCATCGTCGTCAGCGCGCTCGGCCTCTTTCTCGTAGCCCAGCTCATCGGCCCCCTCGTCGCCCGCCGCCAAGGCTGCTAGAGGCTTACCAAAGAGCGGTCTTGGGGAGGCGACAGCGTGGCCGATGGCGAGCAGCGCATTCTTGGCATCAAGCCCGGGCTTCGGGCGTGCGTCACCGCAGGCGCCGGCGGGATCGGCCGGGCGATCGCCGACGCGCTGATCGCCCATGGCGCCCGGGTCGTGGTCAGCGACATCAGCGAGACGGCGCTCGCCGATTTCAGCAAAGCCCATCCGAGTCATCTGGCGGTCATGGCCGACGCCGGCAGCGAAGCCGGCGCCACCCGGCTCTTCGACGAGGTTCGACGATCGCTCGGCGGGCTCGATCTCATGGTCAACAATGCCGGCATCGCCGGTCCGACGGCGGCGGTCGAGACGATCACCACGGCCGACTGGCAGGCCACCGTCGACGTCAACCTGACCGGCCATTTCCTGGCGCTGCGCGAGGCCGTGCCGCTGCTCAAGGCGACCGAGGACGGGGCGATCGTGATGATCAGCTCGATCGCCGGCCGGCTCGGCTACGCCTATCGGCTGCCCTATGCGGCGACCAAATGGGCGGTGGTCGGCATGGCCAAGTCGCTCGCCATCGAGCTCGGGCCGGACGGCATTCGCGTCAACGCCATTCTGCCGGGCGTGGTCGAGGGGCCGCGCATCGACGGCGTGATCAAGGCCCGCGCCGAGACCGTCGGCGTCAGCTTCGAGGAGATGCGCCAGCGCTACCTCGAGAAGACCTCGCTGCAGCGCATGGTGACAGCCGGCGACATCGCCGACATGGTGCTCTTCCTGGTCTCGCCCATGGGCCGCAACGTCTCGGGCCAGGCACTGTCGGTCTGCGGCGACGTCTGGTCGATCTGAGGAGGAGAGCGCCTTGAGCATGTCCGTCGCCATTGTCGGCACCGGCCTGGTCGGCCGGGCCTGGGCCATCGCGTTTGCCCGTGCCGGTGCTTCGTGCCGGCTGTTCGATGCGACGCCGGGTGCCGCGGAGACGGCCCGCGAGCGCATCGCCGTCCTGCTCGACGACATGGTCGAGGCCGGCCTGCTCGACGCCTCGGCGCCCCTGCTCGCGCGGCTCGAGCCGGTCGAGACGCTGGCCGCAGCGCTCGACGGCATCGCCTGGCTGCAGGAGAGCGTGCCGGAGGATCTGGACCTCAAGCGCCGGGTCTGGGCCGAGATCGACGCCCTGGCACCGCCGACGGCGCTGCTCGCCAGCTCGACCTCGGCGATCGTGCCATCCAAGTTCACCGAGCATCTGGCCAACCGCGAGCGCTGCTTCGTCGCCCACCCGCTCAACCCGCCCTACCTGATCCCGGCAGCCGAGCTGGTGCCGGCACCCTGGACCGCGCCTGAGACCATGAAACGCGCCGCCGACATCCTGACCGGCATCGGCATGGCGCCGATCAGCATGACGAAGGAGCTGGACGGCTTCGTCATGAACCGGCTGCAGGGCGCCTTGCTGGAAGAAGCCTTCCGGCTGGTCGATGGCGGCTATTGCTCGACCGAGGACGTCGATCGCGGCTTGAAGCATGGCCTGGCCTTGCGCTGGTCCTTCATGGGCCCGTTCGAGACCATCGACCTCAACGCGCCCTCGGGCGTGCGCGACTATTGCGAGCGCTACCAGCACATCTACGAGCGGCTGCACCCGTCGATGCAGAGCCGCGCCGATTGGGCGGGGCCTGTGCTCGATCGGATCGAGGCGGAGCGCCGTGCTGCCCTGCCGGCGGACCAGCTGGAGGCCCGCCAGCGCTGGCGCGACCGCCGCCTGATGGCCCTGGCCGCCCACAAGAAAGCAGCGTCACGGTCGATCGGAGACTGAGATGGACAAGGTCATCATCACCTGCGCCGTCACCGGGGCCATCCACACGCCGTCGATGTCGCCGCATCTGCCGGTGACGCCCGAGGAGATCGCCGATGCGGCGATCGGCGCCGCCGAGGCCGGGGCCGCGATCGTCCATTTGCATGCTCGCGACCCGGAGACCGGCCGGCCGGACCAGACGCCCGAGGCCTTCAAGCCGTTCCTCCAGGTGATCAAGCAGCGCTCGGACTGCGTGATCAACCTCACCACCGGCGGCTCGCCCTGGATGACCATCGAGGAGCGGGTCAAGCCCGCCGCCACCTTCGCGCCCGAGGTGGCGAGCCTCAACATGGGCTCGATGAATTTCGGCCTCTACCCGATGCTCGATCGCTTCAAGACGTTCAAGCACGACTGGGAGCGCCAGCATCTGGAGAACAGCAAGAACCTCGTCTTCAAGAACACCTACGCGGACATCGAGTACATCTTGACCACGTGCGCTGCCAACGACACCCGCTTCGAGTTCGAATGCTACGACATCAGCCACCTCTACAACCTGGCGCACTTCCTCGATCGCGGCCTGGTCAAGGCGCCGCTCTTCGTCCAGTCGGTGTTCGGCATCCTGGGCGGCATCGGCCCGCACCCCGAGGACGTCATGCACATGAAGCGCACGGCCGATCGGCTGTTCGGCCGTGACTATCGCTGGTCGGTGCTGGGTGCCGGCAAGAACCAGCTGCCGATCGCCGCCATCTCGGCCGCCATGGGCGCCAATGTACGCGTCGGCCTCGAGGACAGTCTCTGGCTCGGCAAGGGCAAGCTGGCCGAGAGCAACGCCGCCCAGGTCAAGGCCGCGCGGCAGATCATCGAGGGCCTCGGCCGCGAGGTGGCAACCCCGGACGAGGCACGGGCGATCCTGCAGCTCAAGGGCCAGCACGACGTCCGCTTTTGATGGCTAAGCCTGTCGCGGGCCCGCTGCCGCACGCCGTACGGCCCGCACGCGGCATCTTTTGGATGTGCACGGCGGCCTTCGGCTCCTCCTCGATGAACGGGCTGATCCGCGAGACCTCCGCTGATATTCACGCGTTCGAGATCGCGTTCTTTCGCAATTTTTTCGGCCTCATGGCCCTGGCGCCGATGCTGCTCAAGGGCGGCGTGCGCGCGACGCTCCGTACCGACCGCCTGCCCCTGCACTTCTGGCGCGGCATGCTGAACGCCGTCGCGATGCTGTCGTTCTTCTACGCGGTCACCATAACGCCGCTCGCAACCGTGGCAGCACTCGGCTTCACGGCACCTCTCTTCGCGGCACTCCTGGCGATCCCGTTTCTCGGCGAGCGGCCGGGCTGGCGGCGCTGGGTCGGCCTCCTGGTCGGCTTTTTTGGAACCCTCGTCATCATTCGCCCGGGCACAGGTGATCTCAGCATCGGCGTCCTGCTCCTGCTGCTCTCCGCGGTTTCCTGGGCCGGTGCGCTCATCTTGATCAAGATCCTGGCACGCACCGACACCAGCCTCACGATCACGGTCTATGCCGGGCTCTTCCTCACCCCGATCACCGCGGTTGCGGCGCTCTTCGTCTGGACCACGCCGTCACCCGGGCACTTGCTGCTCCTGGCCTGCATCGGCGCGCTCGGCAGCCTCACCCAATGGTCGGTGGCCCAGGCCTTCCACGAGGCCGATGCGACAGCGGTGCTGCCCTTCGACTTCACCAAGCTGCTTTGGGCGGCCGTCATCGGCTACCTCTTCTTCGATGAGATCCCAGACCCGCTGGCGCTGCTCGGCGGCGGCATCATCCTCTCCTCGATCACCTACGTGGCCTACCGGGAGCGGCAGCGCCGCCTCGGCTGAACGACGCCTCGCCGTCAGCCGGACTCCGTCTACAGCCCGAAGATGGACGACAGCCCGGCACGCTGGCTCAGCTCGGCCATCACGGCGTCGGGAATGGCCCCGTGCTCCGCGTCGGCAGCGCGCAGCACGGCCGGGAGCAGCGACACGTCACCCACCGAGTTCAAGAAGATCCCCGGCCGCGCCAGCACCCACTGGACGGCAGAGCGGATGGCGTCCTCGTCCTCGAGTGGCTGATACCAGGTCGTGTGGTTGCGGTTGGCGTTCGCCGCCCAGGGACCGCGGGCGATGGCCTTGATCGTCTGCACCGCCACGCCGCGCTCGGCGCAGAGTGCGGCGGTCGTCTCGAAATCGGGCGCGTAGGTCGCGTGCTGCGCGCAATGCCAGTTCCAGGGCATCAGCACCGAATCGAACGCGAACCGCTCGAGGCTGCGCCGGTGCATCGCGGCGACCGTCCAGCCATGGCCGGTGACCCCGATGAAGCGCACGAGCCCGGCATCGCGCGCCTCGATCACCGCCTCGAGCGCGCCACCTGGTCCGAACGCCTGGTCGCACTCGTCGGGGTGGAAGAGCGCGTGCAGCTGCAGGAGGTCGATGCGATCGGTGCGCAGCCGCTCCAGCGAGCGGTGGATCTCCGCCTTGGCACCGGCATAGTCGCGCTCGCCGGTCTTGGTCGCGAGGAAGAAGTCGTCGCGGTGGCGATCCATCCAGGGGCCGACCCGGAGCTCGGCATCGCCATAGCTGGCGGCGACATCGATGTGGTTGATCTCGTGCTCGAGCAGGAGATCGAGCACGCGGTCGGCCGTCGACTGGTCAGCCTTGGCCAGCGCCGCAGCACCGAAGATGACGGCCGAGCTCATGTGCCCGGTGCTACCGAAGGGACGTTTCTCGATCATGGAAGTGATCCTCCTGCAAAGCTGGCATCAAAGTGCCTGGGCGTGGCCAGCGGCGACCTTGGCCAGGGCATCATCGGGCAGCGGTCCGGCCTCGATCGCGGCCAGCGCCTCGTCGAGCTGCTCCAGTGTCGCCACGCCGACCACGAGTGTCGAGAGCGCCGGGTTCGTCAGCGCATAGCGAATGGCCGTTTGCGCCCGTGTGCCGTAGGCGTCGCCGATCTGCTCGAACACGCGCCGGGCACGCGCCTGCTCCCGGTCGAGATCGGTGTCGCGGGTCACGATCACCTCCCGGCCGTGCCGCTCGTCCGTCGCCAGCACGCCCGCCGCGAGCACCCGGATCGCCATGGTCCCGACATCGTGCCGCTTGCAGGCATCGAGGACGCCGCTGAAGTCCTGCCCGCTCCAGCCTTGCGGCATCGCCTGCCCAGCGCTCGGGTTGAGCATGTTGTAGTAGACCTGCACCGTGTCGAAGCGGCCGCTGTCCAGAACCTCGATGATGGCCTTCGCCTCGCCCAGGCCCGTGAAGCCGATAGCGTCGAAGAGGCCTTCCTGGCGAAGGCGATCGAAGATGTCGGCAACGCCGCCCGACCGCAGCACATCGTGCGGCGAGATCATGCCGGCGGCGGGCGTTGCCGAGATCTGGTTGTGCAGCTGGAAGACCTCGACCCGATCCAGCCGCAGCCGCTCGAGGCTGACCTCGATGGATCGACGAATCTGCCCCTCGAGATCGTCCAGCCGGCTGATGTCCAGGCGCACCTTGGTCGACAGCCGCGGCCGGGGCGTCACCTCGGGCAGCAGCCGGCCGAGCGCCAGCTCGCTCTCGCCACCGCCGTAATCGCCCGCCGTGTCGACCCAGGTGCAGCCGGCGGCGATGATGCGGCGCAGCGCCTCGAGGCGCGTGTCCTCCGGCGCATTGATCAAGATGCCGCCGACGATGCCGCCGCCGAGGGTGAAGGCCGAGATGTCGAAGCCCGTGCGGCCGAAACGGCGCTGCTCCATGATCATGCTTGTCCCTGCTCGAGCGCTCTCATTATCGGCACGGCGCCGCACCGTTGAGCTATTCGGCGACAATCATCTGGGATGACCATCGCCTTGACCCGACATACTAGACCGGTCGTTGCCGCTCGAACAGCCTGCCGCGGCCCACGGTCTTCCTGGACGGCTGAGGCAGGCTTTGGTACGCACTGAACCAAAGGGGAGGACTACCATGGCAGATGCGCTGAGCAAGGACGTCGTCGACCAATACCACAAAGAGGGCGTGCTCTTCCCGCTGCGTGTCCTGGATGCGGCGACCGCGGCCGGGCTGCGGCAGAAGGTGGAGCAGCTGGCGGCCCAGGAGGGCGGCAAGCTCTCGCGCTCGACCAACCAGAAGCCGCATCTGCTGCTGCCGTGGCTCGCCGACCTCGTCCGCGACCCGAGGGTGGTCGATCCGGTGTCGGCGATCCTCGGGCCCAACGTGCTCTGCTGGGCCTCGGGCTTCTTCTGGAAGCCGGCCAAGGATCCGGCCTTCATCTCCTGGCACCAGGACTCCACCTACTGGGGGCTGAGCCACGCCGACATCTGCACGGCCTGGATCGCCTTGACGCCGAGCACCGTGGCGAGCGGCTGCATGCAGGTGGTGCCGGGCACGCATCACCGCGAGCAGGTGGCCCACCGCGACACCTTCGCCGACAACAACCTCTTGAGCCGCGGCCAGGAGATCGCCGTCGAGGTCGATCCTGCGGACGTGGTCAATGTCGAGCTGCAGCCGGGCGAGATGTCGCTGCACCACGTGCGGCTGTTCCACGGCTCGGAGCCCAACCACTCGGACGAGCCGCGGATCGGCTTCGCGGTCCGCTACATCCCGACCTACATCCGCCAGACGGCGGGCGCCCGCGACAGCGCTTCGCTGGTCCGCGGTGTCGACGAATTCGGCCATTTCGATCCGGAGCCGCGACCGGCAACCGACTTCGATCCCGAGTGCGTCGCCTTCCACCAGGCGATGCTCGAGAGTGCGGAGAAGATTCTCTACGCCGGCGCCGCCAAGGTGAAGCATTTCACAGGCGCGGAGAACAGAACCGGGATGTAGCGTCCGGCAAGAGAACTCAACAATAAATCAACGATCAGCGGAGGAACGACGATGCAGAACCGATTGGCCGGGCTGGTGCTCGGTGGTGCTCTGGTGCTCGCCGGTTGGGCCAACGCCCAGGCGGCCGACTACACCATCCGCCTCGCCCATTCGCTGTCGACCAGCGAGCCGGCGCATCTGGCGGCCGAATACTTCGCCGCCAACGTGAACGAGCGCTCGGAGGGGCGGATCGAGATCGAGGTGTTCCCGGGCGAGCAGCTCGGCTCCGGCAAGGACGTCAACGAGATGATCCGCCAGGGTGCCAACGTGATGAACATCACCGACCCGGGCTATCTCTCCGACTACGTCCCCGACGTGGGCGTGCTCAACGGCCCCTACCTCCTCGCCGACTATCGGGACTTCCAGAAGATCCTCGATTCCGAGTGGCTGGCCGAGATCGACCAGCAGCTGATCGACGCCGGCATCCGGGTGGTCTCCTACAACAACCTGTTCGGGGCCCGGCACATGCTGGCCGACACGGCCATCCGCACGCCCGCCGACATCGAGGGCGTGACCGTGCGCGTGCCGCCGAACCAGATGTGGCTCGCCACCTTCGAGGCGATGGGGGCCAGGCCGACGACGGTGCAGTGGTCCGAGGTCTACACCGCCCTCTCGCAGAACGTGGTCGCTGCCGCCGAGGCGCCGCTGGGCTCGCTCTGGGGCTCGAAGCTGCACGAGGTCAAGGACACCATCTCGATGACCGGGCACTTCACCGCCTGGGTCAACTTCATCATGAGCGAGCAGTTCTTCGAGACGCTCCCTGAGGACCTGCAGGTCATCCTGCTCGAGGAGGGCGTAGCCGTGCCGGTGACGAGATGACCAGGCTCACCATCGAGAAGCAGGACGAGTATCTGGACCTCTTCCGCGAGGCCGGCATCACCATCGTCGAGGATGTCGACGTCCCGGCGTTCCAGGCTGCCACGGCCAGCGTCTACGACGCCTTCCCCGAATGGACCCCCGGCCTGCACAAGGAGATCCAGGCGATCCTCGCCCAGTGAACGAGCCGGCCCGGCCGCTCGGCCGGCTCGGCTGGGCCGGTTCGACATCGTCGAGGAGGTGATCGCCTGTGCGGCCCTCCTCGTCGTCGTCCTCGCCGTCTGCTGGGGGGTGCTGACCCGCTACGTCACCGCCCAGCCGGCGGCCTGGTCCGGCGAGGTCGCCGGCATGGGCTTCGCCTGGCTGGTCTTCCTGGGTGCCGCCGCCGGCTTCAAGCGGCGGCTGCATGTCAGCATCGACATCCTGACCCGGCTGCTGCCCGAGCCGATCGAGCGCTTCCTCGCCACCCTGGTCCAGCTCGGCATCCTGCTGTTCGCCGCCTACGTCACCTGGCTCGGCGTCGGCTTCACCATCGGCAATCTCGACAACCCGAGCCCTGTCCTGCGGCTGCCGCAATCGATCATCTACCTCGCCGTGACCGTGGGTTTTCTCTCGATCGCCCTGCGCCAGGCCTGGTGGCTCGGCCGCCGGCTCTTGGCCTGGAGGCAGGCCGCGTGAACCTGCTGCCGGTGGTCGTCCTCCTGGCGCTGTTCGCCATCAACGTGCCGGTCGCCTTCGCCATGGCGATGGCGGCGCTCGCCTTCTTCCTGCAGGGCAGCGGCCCGCCCATGGGCATCTACGTCCAGCGCCTGGTCGCCGCCACCGACAGTTTTCCGTTGTTGGCCGTGCCGTTCTTCATCCTGGTCGGCACGATCATGAACCATGCCGGCATCACGCGCCGGCTCCTGGTCCTCGCCGAGGCGCTGGTCGGCCATTGGCGGGGCGGCCTGGCGCACGCCAACGTTGCACTCTCGACCATGATGGGCGGGCTCTCCGCCTCGGCCAATGCGGACGCCGCGATGCAGGCCAAGATGCTCGGGCCCGAGATGGTCAGCCGCGGCTACCAGCCGGCCTTCGTCGCCGCCATCACCGCCTGCTCGGCCGTGGTCACGCCGATCATCCCGCCCGGCATCGGCCTGATCATCTACGGCTTTCTGGCCGACGTCTCGATCGGCCGGCTCTTCATCGGCGGCATCGTGCCTGGCCTCCTGATCTGCGCCGCCTTGATGGTCACGACCGCCATCGTCGCGCATCGGCGCGGCTATGCGCCGGTGCGTGAAGGCTTCGTCAGTGGCCCGGAGCTCTGGGCCGCCTTCAAGGATTCGGGCTTCGCGCTCACCATCCCGGCTTTCATCCTGGTCGGCATCCGCTTCGGCATCTTCACGCCGACCGAGGCCGGGGCCATGACCGTGGTCTACGCGACGCTGGTCGGCGTCTTCGCCCATGGCGAGCTGAAGCTGAAGGACGCACCGGCGATCCTGCTCGAGACCGTGCTCGCCACCTCGACCGTCATGCTGATCATCTGTGCCGCCGGCGCCTTCGGCTTCTACATGGCCTGGGAGCGCATCCCGCCACAGCTCGCCTCCCTGCTCGCCACGCTGACCGAGAACCCGTGGCTGCTGCTGCTCTTCATCAACCTGCTGCTGCTCGCCATCGGCATGCTGCTCGAAGGCACCGCGGCCCTGATCCTGCTCGCCCCGATCCTGGTGCCGGTGGTCGCCAAGCTCGGCATCGACCCGGTGCATTTCGGCCTGGTCATCGTCGTCAACCTGACCATCGGCGCCGTCACCCCGCCGGTCGGCACGCTGATGTACACGACGACCACGATCCTCGGCACGACGCTGCAGGCTTTCGTCAAGGAATCCTGGCCCTTCGTCCTGGCGCTGCTCGTCGTCCTGGCGCTGATCACCTACATCCCAGCCCTCGTCCTGTTCCTGCCCAATCTGCTGATGGGCTGAGCGCACCCGGGTCACGGCTCGTCGGTGACCCACGCCATGCCTTGACATAATACCGATTGGTGTTATTAAGAAATCCGACACCAATCGGTACCTTGTTGAGGAGGCGACATCATGTGGGCAGCGCTGGCGGCCGAGGACGGCGCCTTCGACTTTCTCCCGGTGGCGCCGTGATCGAGCCGGTGCAGGGCGCCTTCCGCGCGCTCGGCGATCCGACCCGGCGGCAGATCCTGGTGCATCTGGCCGATGGCGAGCTGACCATCGGCGAGCTGGTCGATCGCTTCCCGATGACCCGGGCCGCCGTGAAGAAACACCTCACCGTGCTCGAGGAGGGCCGGCTGATCACCGTCCGGCCCCGCGGCCGCGAGCGCGTCAACCGGCTGGAGCCCGAGGGGCTTCGCGTGACCGCCCAGTGGATCAGCTTCTTCAGCCGCTTCTGGGACGACCGCCTGGGCGACCTGCAGGCAGCCATCGAGCAAGAAGGACAATCGACCAATGACTGACTCGACCATCACCAAGACCGCCTTTTTCTCGGCACCGGCCGAGACCGTCTGGTCGTTCCTGACCGACAAGGACAAGCTCGGCCTCTGGTTCCACCCGGCCCGCGCCGATCTCGAGCAAGGCCAGGACTTCGCCCTCGTCTCGGCCAAGGCAGGCAGCGATGGCGAGCCGATCTGCTGGGGTGCCGTGCTGGCGGCCGAGCGGCCGAACCGGCTGGTCTACAGCTTCACCGTGAAGCCGCTGGCCGGCGTGATGACCAAGGTCACCTGGCTCCTCGACGAGGTCCAGGGCGGCACCCGCCTGACCCTGATCCACGAGGGTCTGGACAAGGCAACGCAATCGCCGCTCGGGCTGATCCTGGCACTCGACAAGGGCTGGGACGAGCATCTGGGGGCCCTGCGCCAAGCCGTCACCGGCTGAGCTCCGCGTCGGCGGGCTGGCCTGGAGCGTCATCGCCGGTCGGCTCGTCGAAGCCTCAGCGCGCCGCAAATAGCGCTTCCGGTCACGCCGGCCGACCGCTATCGAGAAAGGATCGGGCCCCGGGGGACGCCATCATGCCGGCCGGATCAACGACAACGGACGCGCAGACCTTCGCCATTCACGAGGGCCTGCTGCCCGGCGGTGCCGCCAGCGCGGCGCGGCGGCTGGCGCGGCCGGTGGTCTTCACCGAGGCGGCCGGCGCCGAGCTCACCGCCGAGGACGGCCAGCGCTACATCGACCTCAATTGCGGCTACGGCGCCATTCTGCTCGGCCGGCGCGACCCGTGGCACGAGGCCAGAACCGCCGAGCTTGCCCAGGGCATGGACCTGATCGGTCTCGGCACGACCCGGCTCGAGCTCGACCTCGCCGAGCGGCTGATCGACCTCATCCCCGCAGCCGAGCTGGTCGCCTACTGCACGTCGGGAACCGAGGCGACGCTGCATGCGGTTCGTCTCGCCCGGGCCGTCACCGGGCGGCGGCGGATCGTCAAGTTCCAGGGCACCTATCACGGCTGGCACGACTACGTGGCAATGAACTGGGCGAGCACGGCCGAGCGCCTCGGCACGGCCGACCCGTTCACCGCCGGTGCCTTGCCCGAGGCCATGGCCGCCACCGTCGTCTTGCCCTTCAACGACCTCGCCGCCGTCGAGGCCTTGCTCGACCAGGACGACCACGACGTCGCGGCCGTGCTGGTCGAGCCCTTGATGCACAATGTCGGCTGCATCCCCTTCAAGCCCGGCTATGCCGAGGGCCTGCGGGCGCTCTGCGACCGGAAGGGCGTGCTCTTGATCTTCGACGAGATCATCACGGGCTTTCGCCACGCGCTCGGCGGCTACCAGTCGATCGTCGGCGTGACCCCGGACATCGCCACCTTCGGCAAGGCCATCGGCAACGGCCACCCGCTGTCGGCCGTGGTCGGCCGGCGCGACCTGATGGAGCGCTTCGCCGGCGGCAGGCCGGACAGCGTGGCGCTCGGCGGCACGTTCAACGCCCACCCACGCTCGGTGGCCGCAGCGCTCGCCACCATCGAGCGGCTCGAGATGGCGGATGCCTACCCAGCACTCTACGCCAAGGGCGAGGCGCTCGCCGCCGCCCTCGAGCGCGCCGCCCAGGCCGCCGGTGTCGCTGCCGTGGTCACCCGCTTCGGCTCGGTCGTGGCGCTGCATTTCCAGAGCGCGGCGCCCGAGCGCTACGAGGATCTCGTGGCTGGCGACCTCGTGCTCGACGCCGCCTTCCGCCGTGGCCTCCTGGACCACGGCATCGCCACCGCCGCCCAGCCGCTTCGGCGCTTTCATGTCACCCTCGCCCATACGACGCCCACATCACCCGGATCGAGGAAGCGGCGCACGCGGTCCTTCGCGATCTCGCCCCGACGCAGCGGGCGGCACAACCAGCCGAGGCGGCGCACCAGTGAGCCCGTCGGCAGCACAGCTCCTCTCGCTCGACAATCGCGTGGCGCTGGTCACCGGCGCGTCGCGGGGCATCGGCCGCTCAATTGCCGAAGCGCTGGCCTCGGCGGGTGCTCATGTCGTGCTGAACGGCCGTGACGCCGGACGGCTGGCGGCACCCGTGGCCGCGATCGAGGCCGCCGGCGGCACGGCAGAGGCCGCCGTCTTCGATGTCCGCGACGCCGCTGCCGCAACCGATGGAATAGCCCGGATCGGCGAGCGTTTGGGCCGCCTCGACATCCTGGTGAGCAATGTCGGCGGCGGCGTCCGCAAGCCGCTGGCCGAGCACACCGACGCGGACTTCATGGCCGCCATCGACGCCAACCTCACGGCCGGCTTCCGCCTCGCCCGCGAGGCGGCGCGGCTGATGGTGCGCGACGGCTTCGGCCGCATCCTCATGACCTCGTCGATCAACAGCATGGTCGCCCGCCCCACCATGGCGGGCTACGCGGCGGCCAAGTCCGGCATCAACGGCCTGGTGCGCGCGCTCGCGGTGGAGCTGGCGCCGAGCGGCGTCTGCGTCAACGCGATCGCCCCCGGCTACTTCCCGACCGAGGCGAACAGGTGGCTGCGCGAGCAGCGCCCGGAGCTCGCAGCACAAATCGAGACACGAACGCCAATGGGCCGCTGGGGCAGGCTCGAGGAGCTGGGTGCCGCCGCCATCTTCCTCTGCTCGCCGGGCGCCTCGTACTGCACGGGCCAGGTGCTGGCCGTCGACGGCGGCCTCCTGGCAGCGCTCTAGGGATCGAAACGGATGACTGCCATGCGCATCGCCTTGATCAACATCGGCCAAGAGACCAACGACTTCAATCCGCAGCCGACGACGCTCACGGACTACCGCTCCTTCGGCCTCTACGAAGGCGCGGAGATGCTCGAGAAGATGCGCGGCCTGGGCGAGGTCGGCGGCTATATCGAGGCGATCGAGCAATCGGGGCTCGACGTCGAGACGATCCCGATCATTCGCGGCTGGGCGTCGGCTGCGGGCCGGCTCGACGATGCGACCCGCCGCTTCTTCGAGGAGCGCATCCGCACCGGCCTCGCCGAGGCCGGCAAGATCGACGGGCTCGCCATCCAGCTGCACGGCGCCTGCGCCGCCGACGGCATCGACGATGTGGAAGGCAGCCAGGTGGCGCTCTGCCGCGAGATCCTCGGGCCCGATCTGCCGATCGTCCTCGCCCTCGATCATCACGCCAACGTCACCCGGCAGATGGTCGAGAACGTGAACGCCATCGTCGGCCACCGCACCCAGCCGCACCAGCCGTTCGAGACCGGCAAGATCGCAGCCCAGATCCTGCTGCGCATGGTGCAGGGCGAGATCCGCCCGACCATCGCCTTCAAGAAGCTCCGGCTGCTCTCGCACCAGGAGCAGTTCCTGACATCCAAGCCACCGATGAAGACCCTGTTCGACCGGGCCCGGGCGATGGAGGAGGACCCGCGCGTGCTGCAGGCCTCGCCCTTCCCGATGCAGCCCTGGCTCGACGTCGCCGAGGGCGGCTGGTCGATCACCGTGACGACCGACAACGACCCAGCACTCGCCGGCCGCCTCGCCGACGAGCTGGCCGACCTCGCCTGGTCGATGCGCGACGTTTTCCAGGTGAAGGACGCAGTCGCGGTCGACGAGGCGGTTCGCCTGGCCGATGCGGCACCTGGCCTGGTGATCTTGAGCGACACCGGCGACACGGTCTTCGGCGGTGCCGCCGGCGACAGCAACGTCATCCTCGAATCGATCCTCCGCCAGGGTATCCAGGGCCGCGCCCTCATCCCGATGATTGCGCCGGCAGCGGTGGCCAGGCTCACCGAGGCCGGTGTCGGCGCCGAGGTCACGCTCGAGCTCGGCGGTCATGCCACCGGCTTCTTCGAGCCGCTCAGCGTCACCGGCACGGTGCGGCAGGTGGGCGGCGGCGTCGTCAAGGTCGCCAAGCACAACCAGCTCGAGGTCGATCTCGGCCGCGCCGTGATCTTCGAGACCGGACCGGTGACCATGCTCCTGACCGAGCTTCGCGCCGTCGCCGGCAACCTGCCCGAGGTCTACCGGGCCTTGGGCGTCGAGCCCGAGGACTACGACATGGTGGTGCTCAAGACCGCCTCGAACTTCCAGTACTTCCTGCCGATCGCATCTCAGGTGATCCGCGTCGATACGCCGGGCCCGGGCCAGTCCGACATCGCGTCGCTGCCCTGGCGGCGGCAGCCGCGCCCCGTCTATCCGCTCGACGAGGTCGCCTCGTGGCGCGGCTGAGCGGCGTGCCGATGCCGTCCCGGCTTGTCCATTGGGGAACAGTTCACGCAAACCTACCACAACGCGCGGTTTGCCATTCGGCAGTCGCACCAACCAGGAGGTGAGCGCCAGATGAAAGATCTTCTTCGCCAACACTGATCGACCATCCTCGCCCTGTGCCTCGGCATCGTCATGGCCTTCGGCGCGAGTACCGCGAGCCCGACGCAGGAAAGCGGCGAGACGCTGCGCGTGGCGATCCTCCAGGACGTCAACAATTTCGACCCGCAATCCTTCCTCTCGGTCAACTTCCCGCTCATCAAGAACCTCTATGACAGCCTGATCGAGTACGGCCCCGACGGCGAGCCGCTGCCGAGCCTCGCCAGCGAGTGGACCATCGCCGAGGACAACAGCTCGGTGACGCTCGAGCTTCGCGACGACGTCACCTTCCACAGCGGCGCGCCGATGAACGCCGAGGCGGTGGCGGCGACGCTCGCCAAGGCTGCCGACCCCGAGACCGGCAAGAACGTCTATGCCACCATGGCGCCGGTCGCCGACTGGACGGTCGACGGCGACCAGCAGATCACGGTCAACTTCAATGGCCCGATCCCCGACAAGCAGATCACCGACCTCCTGCAGTTCCTCTCGATCATCGATCCGGCCGGGATCGAGACGATCGAGACCGAGCCTGCCGGCACCGGTGCCTTCACGCTGGTCGAGCGGGTGCTCGGGCAGAGCGTGACCCTGGCCGCCAACCCGGACTACTGGCGGGACGGCGAGCCCGCGGTGGACGGGCTCGAGATCACGGTCTTCGGCGACAACGACGCCGCCGCCGCGGCGCTGGAGTCCGATGCGGTCGACGTGATCTACGGTGCCGGCGGGCGGGCTGCGGTGCGCCTTCGCGACAGCGGCTACCAGCTGATCCAGGGTCCAGGCCCGCTGGTGCAGATCTTCCGCATCAACACGACGCGCGGCCCGTTCCAGAACGAGCAGTTCCGCCAGGCCTTCAACTACCTGCTCGACCGCGACGCCATCCTGCGCGTCGGCTATGCCGGCCTCGGCGTGGTCACGGCCCTGCCCTGGGCGCCGGCGAGCCCGGCCGCCGACACCTCCTACAACGAGACTTATGCTTTTGACCTCGACAAGGCGAAGGAGCTGCTCGACGCTTCCGGCCTCTCGCCCGAGGAGATGAGCGACTGGCGGCTCCTGGTGAACAGCGCCGACCAGGACGCCATCACCATCAGCCAGCTGGTGCAGGGCACGCTCGCCGGCCTCGACATCAACGTCGAGCTCGATCTCCGGCAGGGTGCCGAGTTCACCGATGCGATGCTCGGCGGCGACTACACGGCGATCTTCGCCGGCATCGGCAACATCCAGAAGTTCCCGAGCCGCATCGCCACCAACAGCATCTATCGGACCGCGAACAACCCGATCCTCGGCGAGCCGCATCCGCATCCCGACTACGTCGCGGCGATCGAGCGGGTCAACACGACGCTGGGCTCGGCCGATGAGGTCCAGGCCGCCTACGACCACCTGAACGAGGTCCTGGTCGCTTCCTCCTTCGGCATCCCGACCAATACCTTCGACGTCGGCCTGATCGTCGCTGCCCCCGATGTCGGCGGCTTCACGCCGGACATCGACAACATGCTCGTGGCGCGCACGATCACCGTTGCACCTTGAGCAAGCCGGTCGCCCTGGCGGTCGTGGCCGCCGGGGCAGCAGCGGCGCGCCATCCGCCGTGACGATCGCCGGCGATGGCTGAGCCGGTTCTGCAGGTTCGCGGCCTCGAGGTGGACTTCACCGGCGCCGGCCGGGCGGTGCCGGCAGTGCGCGGCATCGACCTCGATGTCGGCGCGCACGAGGTGCTGGGCATCGTCGGCGAATCCGGCTCCGGCAAGAGCGTCACGTCGCTCGCGGCAAGCGGCCTGCTGCCACCGACGGCAAGCGTTCGAGGCTCCGTCCGTTTCGCCGGCACCGAGGTGATCGGTGCGCGCCCCGAGGTGCTGCGCCAGCTGCGCGGCCGCGATGTCGGCATGATCTTCCAGGACCCGACCACCAGCCTCAACCCCGTGCTGCCGATCGGCCGGCAGGTGACCGAGGGCCAGGTGGCGCATGGGCTGCTGCGCAAGCGCGATGCCGAGGCCAGGGCCGTGCAGCTCCTGGCCGAGGTCGACATCCCGGACCCCGCCGGCCGTAGCCGGCAATACCCCCACCAGTTCTCCGGCGGCATGCGCCAGCGCGCCGTCATCGCCATGGCGATGGCCGGCAAGCCGCAGCTGATCATCGCCGACGAGCCGACCACGGCCCTCGACGTCACCGTGCAGGCCCAGGTGCTGGCACTGCTGCGCCGCCGCCAGGCCGAGACCGGTGCCGCGGTGATCTTGATCACCCACGATCTGGGCGTCATTGCCGAGATCGCGGATCGGGTGGCGGTGATGTATGGCGGGCGGATCGTCGAGACGGCACCCGTGGGCGAGCTCTTCGCGCGACCGCGCCATCCCTACACGGTGGGCCTCTTGCGCAGCCTGCCACGGCTCGACCAGCCGGCCCATCGCCTCGTGCCGATCCCGGGCCAACCGCCGACACCGGGCGCCATTCCACGAGGCTGTGCGTTCCATCCGCGCTGCCCGATCGGCGCCGGGCGTGAGCGCTGCCAACGCGAAGAGCCGGCCCTGCGCCCCATTGGTGCCAGCGGTGTCACCGCCTGCCACTTCGCCGAGGAGGTCGATGCGCTCTTGGCCGAGGCACCGGCGATCGACATCAGGGCCGTGGCGGCCGGACCGACCGCTGCTGCCGAGAGCCCGCTCCTGGTCGTCGATCGCCTGGCCGTGCACTTCCCGCTGCGCGCCGGCCTCCTGCGCCGCCAGGTCGGCCTGGTTCGTGCCGTCGATGGCGTGAGCCTTGAGGTCCGGGCGGGCGAGACGCTGGGCCTGGTTGGCGAATCCGGCTGCGGCAAGACCACGACGGGCCGGGCGATCATGGGCTTGATCAAGGCCACCAGCGGCAGCGTCCGCTTCGCTGGCGAGGAGATCACCCGCCTGCCGGCGCGCGAGCTGCGCCGCGTCCGCCGCCATGTCCAATATGTCTTCCAGGACCCTTATGCGTCCTTGAACCCGATCCGCACGGTCGAGGAGATCATAGCCGAGCCCTTGCGCATCCATGGGCTCTACGAGGCGATGGGCGGTGCTGCCCGCATCGCCGAGCTGCTCGACCTCGTCGGCCTCTCGCGTGTCATGCTCGGCCGCTACCCGCGCGAGTTCTCCGGCGGCCAACGCCAGCGCATCGGCATCGCCCGGGCGCTTGCCCTGCAGCCGCGGCTCTTGATCCTCGACGAGCCGGTTGCCGCGCTCGACGTCTCCATCCAGGCGCAGATCGTCAACCTCTTGAAGGATCTGCAGGCCGAGCTCGGCCTCGCCTACCTCTTCATCGCCCACGATCTGGCCGTCGTCCGGCACATCTCCGATCGCATCGCCGTGATGTATCTCGGCCGGATCGTCGAGGCCGGCACGCAGCGCCAGCTCTACGCCGAGCCGGTGCATCCCTACACCCAATCGCTGCTGTCGGCCGTGCCGGTCCCCGATCCAAGGAGCCGCGGCCGCCGCATCGTGCTCGAGGGCGACATGCCGAACCCGGCAGCCCCGCCCAGCGGCTGCGCCTTCCACCCGCGCTGCTACCGCGCCAGCTCGCGGTGCAGCGCCGAGAGCCCGCCTTTCGAGCCCTATCCGGGCCTCGCCTCGAGCACCGCCTGCCACCATGCCGGGCCGTTGCGGTCGGACGAGCTGCCGGCCCAGTCGCCAGAGCCGCTGCCAGCCGAGGCGCCGTCTTGAGCGCCGAGCTCACGCTGGCGGTCACCCGGCAGGTCCTGGCCCGCAAGGGCGCCCTGCTCGCCGCCGGCTTTCTCGCGGTGATGGGGCTCACGGCACTGCTCGCTCCATGGCTCTGGCCCGGCGACCCGCTGGCGCAGAATCTCGTCCATGCGCTGGAGCCGCCATCCGCCGCCTTCTGGTTCGGCGCCGACGAGCTCGGTCGCGATATCCTGACCCGGGTGATCTATGGTGCCCGGACCTCGCTCACGACGGCGGCCGGTGCCGTCGCCATCGCCGGGGTGATCGGCGTGCCGATCGGCCTCGTCGCCGGCTTCTATGGCGGCTGGCGCGATGCCGTGCTGATGCGCCTCGTCGACGTCATCCTGGCCCTGCCGGGCATCCTCTTCGCCATGGCGTTGATCGCCGTCATCGGCCGGAGCCAGCTGGCAGCCCTGGTCGCCGTCGGCATCACCGGCATCCCCAGCTTCGCCCGGATCACGCGCGCCCAGGTGCTGGCACTTCGCCAACGCGACTTCGTCATCGCGGTCGACGCCCTGGGCGGCTCGGCGGCGCACATGATGTTCCGCACCATCCTGCCCAATTCCTGGAGCCCGATCCTGGTCCAGGTGGTCATCCTGGCCGCCGTCGCCATCCTGCTCGAGGCGGCCCTGGCGTTCCTCGGCGTCGGCATCCCGCCACCGACGCCGAGCTGGGGCGAGATGCTGCGCACCGGCAAGTCCTACCTCTACGAGGCCCCCTACTATGCCATCCTGCCGGGCATCGTGCTGACGCTGACCATCCTGTCGCTCGATACGCTCGGCCGCACGCTGGCTGCCGTGCTCGAGAACCGCCACGGCGCCGGCAATGAGCGCGACGCCCAGGGACGGCTGTCGTGACCGGCTACATCCTCAGGCGGCTGGCCCAGCTCCTGCCGGTCACGCTCCTCGCCTCGCTCGCCATCTGGGCGATGATCTATGCGGTGCCGGGCGGCCCGGTGGGCGCCATGGTGGGCGAGAACGCGACGCCCGAGCAGATCCAGGCGACCCGCGAGCGTCTCGGCCTCGATCGACCGGTGCTCGTGCAATACGCGGCCTGGCTCGGCAACGCGCTCAAGGGTGATCTCGGCCTCTCGCTGCAGAACCGACAACCGGTGATGGAGCTGATCCTGGCGCGCGTGCCGGCGACGCTGCAGCTCGGCGTCGCCGCCATTCTCATCGGCCTGCTGATCGGCGTGCCGGTGGCCATCCTGAGCGCCGTCTATCCTGGCTCCAGGCTCGATCGCGCGCTGAGCGGCTGGAGTGCGCTGGCGCTCGGCGTGCCGACCTTCTGGCTCGGCATCCTGCTCATCCTGCTGTTCGCGGTCGAGCTGCGCTGGCTGCCCTCGGCCTCCAGCTACGTGCCGCTCTGGGAGGCGCCGGGCCAGGCGCTGCGCAACCTGGCGCTGCCGGCCATCACGCTCGGCGTCTACGTGTCGGGCATCTTCGCGCGCTTTCTGCGCGCCTCGCTGCTCGGTGAGCTGCACGCCGACTACGTGCGCACCGCCCGCGCCAAGGGCCTGCCCGAGCGCGACGTCATCGGCCGCCACGTCATGCGCAACGCGCTGCTGCCCTTCGTCACCATCGTCGGGCTGATGCTCGCGAGCTTCATCGGCGGCGCCCTGGTGACCGAGGCGGTCTTCACCTATCCGGGGCTGGGCCGCCTGCTGATCCAGGCGATCAGCACCCGCGACTACCCACTGATCCAGGGCGCCATCCTGTTCATCCTGGTCATCTATGTGCTGATCAACCTGCTGATCGACATGCTCTACGCCTATATCGACCCGCGCATCGACTACGGCTGAGAGCTTGGTGAAATCGACCGCGGACAGATCCAACCTTTGAATGAAAAAAGCCGGTCGCGTAATCTTCAGAGTTGATCGACTGCAGCCGAGCCGACGAGACCACGTACTCGTGGCATGATCGCCAAGAGAAGAGCGTGGCATGTCTTGACAAGCCTCGCCGGCTTATGCCCAATTGAATACATCGCGTTGGGCGTTGCGCTTTAGCCGCACAATAGAGGCGAATATCCTCATGCTTCATTCAACTTCATGTTGGAGAACACCAGGATGAAGTTCAGTGCGCAAACGTGGCGTCGCCTCCGCGCCCTGACCGCGGCCAGCCTCATCGGCTTGTTGCCCGGCGTCAGGATAGCCACAGCGCAGGACGGCGACGACGCCGCTTGGCGCGAGGCTCAGTCTCTCGGTAACGCCGATGCGTTCCAGGGCTATCTCGACGCCTACCCGATCGGTCGCCATGCCGACACCGCTTTTGCTTGCATTGTCGCCGGAGCGCGCGGTGCCGACGCCGGATTTTGCGGCATCGAGCCGGCCGCCGGCCCGGTGCAGAACGCCCAGCCCGCACCCGTTCTCTATTGATTCAGCCTACAGCCTCTTGATCGCCACGAGGAGTCCGTTGCCAATGCGCACCCTGCCCCGTTGCCGAGCTGTCATGATCCTTCTTGGCTGCGTGGCGGTGAGCGGCCTTGCCGGCTGTGCGACGAGCGAGCCGGCGCCACCGGTCGAGCCGGTTCAGCTGGTCTACACGCCACCCTCGGGCAAGCCTGGGGGCATGTCGACGATCCGCCGGAACGGCGACGCCGAGCAATGGCTCGAGCGGGCCTCGACCAATCTGCGTGACCTGGGCTTCACCGTTACCCACACCGACCCGGTCGGTGGCTTCGTCGTCGCAACCCGGAGCATCCCGCCGCGCGACGGGGTCGATTGCGGCTGGATCGTCGAGGCTGGCGTCTCCGGTAGCCGCGAGCTGCACCATGCCTCCGAGCCCGATCTGGCAGTGGACATCTACGACGACGGCAAGCTGGTCAAGGCCAGGCGGTCCACCGACCTCGACACACGCGTGGTCGTCGTCGCCCGGCAGGTGGACGAGGAACGAACGGAGCTGACCAGCCGGGCCGCCTATGTCGTCGTGCGCAAGACCAGTGGTCCGAGCGCGGTCCAGGACGTCAACGAGGTCATCTACTTCGGCAGCGGCGAAAGCGCCTCGTTCGACAAGGGAACGACGTGCCAGCCGACGGGCACGCTGGAGCGCGCCGTTCTCGCCCAGCTCTGAGACCTGGTCATGGCCGCAGCAGCCGTGTCGCCGCTGCGCGTCATCCTCATCGGCACGCATCACAAATCGGGCACGGTTTGGATGCGCACGCTGTTCGAGCGAATCGCCGCCGCCCTGGGCGCCCCGTTCGTCCGACTGAAGGCGCACACGCCCATCGATCTTGCAGCTTTGGCCGAGGCGGGCCCGCTCCATCTGATCTTCCAGGATCACGCCTTCTTCGGCGACATCGAGGGCAGTGCCGAGCTGCATCGGGGCGTCCGCGGCTGCCATGTCATCCGCGATCCGCGCGACCTGCTGATCTCGGCTGCCAACTACCACAGCTGGTCCAATGAGGCCTGGCTGCACCGGGTGCGCGCCGACCTCGGTGACCGCAGCTACCAGCAGGCGCTTTGTGCTCTCGACTTCGACGGAGCCGTCACCTTCGAGATGCGCCATTCGGCCGGACGCGCGATCCGCGACATGCGCGGCTTCGAGCGCGGCGAGCACTTCTTCGATGTCAAGGTCGAGGACCTGATGCAGGCGTCACCCGACGCCGCCTGGGCCTTCTTCGAGCGGCTCGGCTTCGCGGCGGGCGAGCGCCAGCCCTGCCTCGAAGCCTTCGAGGCGACCCGGCTTCGCGATCCAAGTCCGGGGCTGCGCGGGCACGTCCAGAATGCCGACTGCTACCAATGGCGCTACATGTTCGACGAGGCGCTGCTCGCCACCTTCCGCGAGCGGTGTGGCGACGTCGCCGAGGCCCTCGCCTACCCGCCCTCGAGCGCCGCGGAGCTGCGCCCCGATCCGGTCGCCAAGGCGGCTTACCTGGCTCGCTTCCACGCCAATCGTGGCGCCCGCGATCATGCGCTCCAGCTGCTGGCCGAGGCGCGCGCCGCGCACCCGGACGCCGCACCGCTACTCGTCGCCGAGCGCCTCGTCGTCGAGCTCGAGAGCGGCGGCTGATGACTCACTCGCACTGAGCAGTGCTGAGAAGAGTGCGGCGATGGTGGATGCCGCCGCTGGATCCTCGATCGGCAAGCCGAGATCGCCACCCGCTTGCGCCAGCGCAGCCGCCGTTTGCGGCCCGGCGACACCGTCCGGCACGCCTGCCGCATAGCCGAGCTCGCCGAGCAGCGATTGCGTCGCCGCGACCCGGTCCCGGCTGGAAACATCAGCCAGGAGCTCGCTCGCCGAGGCCACGGCATTCTCGTCGCCGGACATGCTCGCCAGCGCCAGATAGCGCGCGGCACGGCTCGCATCGGCCGCACCGACGTCGCCGCGCAAGTAGATGCGGCCGAGATCACGCTGCGCCCAGGGATTGCCGCCGGCGGCCGAGCGCTCGAGCCACGTGATCGCTGCTGCCTGATCGGGCTGCACGACCTCGCCGCGCAGCAGGGCCTGGGCGTAGTTGCGCATCGACCAGATATTGCCGGCCTCGGCAGCGACCCGATGCCAGGACAAGGCCAGCGACGCATTCTCCAGCGCGCCACTCTCGTGCAGCTTGGCGATATCCCGCGCCGCATCGACATTGCCGCGCTCGACGGCGCGAAACAGGTAATCGAGGGCGATCTCGGGCTGGCTGCCCTGCCAGTCCGGATCGAGATAGAGATCCGCCAGATAGGCCGGTGCCCAGGCATCGCCGCTCTCGTCGGCCTGCGTCAGCCAGAAATGCGCGGCGTCGACATCGCGCTCGTCTGCCGGCAGGCTGAGATAGTACTGTCCGAGCGCCTTCTGCCCGGTCGCGACCCCGGCACCGGCGGCGGCACGCGCCCAGCGCAGCGATTCGTCCAGGTCTTGCGGGATCACATCGCCGGTGCGGTAGAGGCGCGCCAGATTCATCTGCGCCGGCAGCTCGCCCTGCTCCGCCGCCTCGGTCAGCAGCGCCAAGGCGCGATCGACGTCCACAGGCACGCCGTTGCCTTCGAGATGCAGGCGGGCAATCCGCGTGGTCGCATAGGAGTTGCCAAGAGCGGACGACCGTTGGAACCAGCGCAATGCCTCGGCATAGTCCTGCTCGACGCCCCAGCCGGCCGCGTAGAGCTGGCCGATGCGCAGTGGTGCTGATGGATTGTCGAGCGCATCGCCCTGGCGAAACAGTTCCATCGCCTTCTCGAAGTCGACGGGCACACCCAAGCCCTTCATGTAGAGCGAGCCGAGCTGGGCGAACGCCGGTGGGTAGCCGCGTGCGACCCCCTCTTCCGCTCTGAGTAGGGACTGCTCGTAGTCGCCGGCAGCATCGTAGGCGCGCGCCAGATTGGTGATGAAGCGGTCGATCGCCGGGTAGGTGGCAACGGCTTGCTCACAGGCTTCCACCGCCGGCTCGGGATCGAGGCGGAGAATCTGCAGCTGGATTCCGTCCCAAACACGGTCCGGAGCATGACGGACGCCGGCGAGCAGATCGCAAGGATGGATCTCGCTCGACACGGCCACGCGGAACGGCTCCGCGTCTTCGTCGGCGCCGCGCGGCGCAACCTCGAGGTGCTCGGTGATGCCGACCGACTTGCTGTCGATCCGCGGCAGGTAGCTCAGCGCCCCCAAATCGTCGGTCGTCAGGAGATGCCCCGGGTTGATCGGTGTCCCGTCGGGACGAAAGAACGTGCCCGAGGTGGGCGCGCTCAGCACCTCGAAGGCCGGCACGCCCCGCGTGACGGCACTGTCCTTGGGCAGCACGACGCCGATCGGCCCGACGCCGAGATAGGCCTCCAACGTGCCGTCCTCGGTGCTCGACGCCCGTGCCAGCGACGGCGCGTCGTCCTCATCATCGAGCTCGGCGATCCGCTGCCGGGCCGCTGTGGCGAACGACCCGTTGTCGTAGCGCTGCAGATACGCCTCGTAGTTGGCGATGGTGTCGCCTTGACTGAGCACGCGCCACAGCGCCTGGTCGATCAGCCGATCCGGGGCGGCCATGCCGAGCTTGCGCGTATCCTCGCGGCGCTCGTCGAGCGCCTCGCTGAGGCCCACGACGTTGGTCTGGACCACCGGGCGGATATAGAAGGCATTCTCCAGCGTGCTGGCCACCCACGGAATCTGAAACCCGTCGGTCGTCTCACGCACCGTCGCGCGCACCCGACGGAACATCATGTCGATCTCGAGGCCCGGCGTGTTCATGTGCTCGAGCAGCGCGTCCGTGTACGGGCTGTTGGCCGTCTCGCCGTCGAGCGCCACGTCGCCCGGACCGGTCGCGTAGCCGACGATCGTCTCCGAGCGCGTCGTTTGCAGCGGTGCCAGGCCGCCACTCGAGCGGACGATGACGTCGGTGTTGGGCGCTGCCGCGGCGAACAGCTCGTCGACCTCGGCGAGCTTGTCCGTCAGCGATATGGTGTCGGCCATGTCGAGAAACGGGTTGTCGCGGCAGGCATCCAGGATGAGCACGTTGATGCGCGCCTGGCTCACCCCCATCAGTGCGGCGATCTCATTGGCATCGATGCCGTGGCTGGCGAGATCGACCGCATGCTCGACCTGGGTGTCGGTCGGCAGGAGGAAATTGGCGCCGTGGCTCTGCACGCCATGGCCGGCATAGTAGAACACCGCATCGGTGCCCTCGGTCAGCCGCTTGGCAAAGGTGGCGAGCCCGGCCAGCATCTCCTCGTGATTGGCATCGATCAGCTCGATGGTCTCGAAGCCGGCCTGCCAGAGCAAGGCGGCCATGTCGCGAGCATCGTTGATCGGGTTGTCGAGGGGCGGCAAGTGTGAATAGGCGCCATTGCCGATGACCAGCGCCACGCGATCGCCTGCATCGGCGAAAGCGGTGGTCGGAGCCGCCAGGACGCCAACCACAATGACGGCTGCCGTCGCTCCATGCCGCAATGCAGCGACGATTCGGGCACACGCTGACGCACCCCCGTCACCTTGACGTTCGAGACAACGGCTGATGCGGCTCAGCGGCGATTCGACAAGTGACATCCATGATTCCCTAATCGACAATCGCAGCCCTTCAAATAGCACCCGTGGCAAGCCGGGCGCAATCATCCAGCCCGCGGATTGCCAGCGCCGAGCTTCGATCGGCCGAGCACACGCAACGCCAAGTTGCGCCCGCCGCGCAGCAGCGGATAGAGCGCCCGGGATCGCGAGCTGGATTGAAACAGCCAATGGTTGAAGCGGTTGAAGCTGTCGCTGCCCGTGCTCAACAAGGCGAGACGGCTGACCGCCTCGGCGCCGGCATGAACCTCGCCGCCGCTGAGCACGACCATGCCGTCATCGAGCGACAGCCCGAGCTCAGCGACACGCCGCACCTCCGGGCCACCCAGCCGTGCATCCACGAGCCGCACCTCGCCAACGGCCTGGCGCAAGCGCAGCAATCGCACGTAGCGGCGGCAGAAGGGACAGGCACCGTCATAGATGATCGTGAGCCCGGCTGCCTCCGTCATCGGCGATCAGCCCATCTCGACCTGTCGAGCCGCCGCACCAGCCCGCCGAGCAGCGGCAGCGCCGCCGCCGCCCGCCACGGATCGGCGAGCCCGAGGGCGAAGGGCGACATGACGAGAAACAGGCCATTGATCAGCACATGCTCGGGAAAGGTGATGTCCAGGAACAAGAAAGTGCCCATGTGAAAGAGGATCAAGAGGACGCCCCAGGCACGATGCAGCCGCGGGCGGCAGAGGATCACCAACGCCACCAGCTCGACATAGTAGACGGTGAGATAGAGCGGCCAGCCGAGCCAGGGAAGGTCGATGATCACGGCAGCCCAAAGAGGCTCGGAGCCGGTCTCGAGGCTGCGCCAGGCGAGCGTCACGGCCATGGCCTGCGGCGCGAAGCCGCTGACATCGTCCGTGAACAAGGCGGCAGTCGCTGATGCGACCTTGTGCGCGCCGGAGAGCGTGTAGAACAGCAGCATGATCGCCGGTGCCGCCGCGAAGCCCAAGAGAAAGCGCATCCGACCGCGCCGCGTCGCCCGCAGGCTGGCGAGGCTCGCCGAAGGCAGGAACCAGAGCGCCACGGACAGCCAAAACCAGCTGTAGAACCCGTGAATCAGGTAGCCGGAGGAGTTCTGCAGCCCGAGATACTGAAGGAAGGCCAGGCTCACCAGCATGCGGACCCAGAGCCATCGCCAGAGCACCAGGCCGAGCAGCCCGGCAATGATCGCCAGATGCGCCATCAAGGCACCGCCGAGCTCGAGGCCCGTGAGCTCGAGCCACTTGATCGGCCAGAGCGCATCGAGCTCCGGCGAAGCCCGGCCGAGCCCCGCCATCTCGCCCGCCCGGCGGTAGAGCATGAAGAGGCTGATGGCGTAGTAGGCCTGAACGATCAGCGCCGCCTGCTCGAACATCCGGCCATGCAGCGACCAGCGCGGCGCGCTGCACTCCTGTCCCCTCAGTCTCCGCCAGATCCATCGGGCGAGCCGTGCGACGGGCGATCGATCCGGCCGGCGATCACTCATGCGCCGCGGCGGGCAACGAAACGGCCGACCACCTCGTAGCGCTCGAACGCGCCCGTGCGCCATCGATCGAGCGGACGGTAAGCGACCCTCGCAATCGCGTATTCCACCTGCGCGTGCTCGCGCACCAGCTGCTCCTCGAACACCGCTCGCACGGCTGCGACATCCTCTGGTGCCCACAACAGCGCGCGGCCCAGCCCCTTGGTCGCCTTCGAGACCGTCGACGAGCGGCGCCGCGCAGCCTCGAAATACTCAGGAAGATCGAAGAAGTTTCTCGGCTCGTCGAACGCCGTGTCATCGATGCGCACGATATAGAGCTCGAACGTCGAGCGCTCGGCCGGCACGTCGGAGAACAACGACCAGCTGAAGAACGGGAAGTACTCGCCGCGCGGCGCGAAGAGATTGCCGGCCACGGCAACCACCGAGTAGCCGATGAGCGCAGCCGCAATGCCGAGCTTGAGCCGATGCAACTTCTTGACTTCCGACATGGCGGGCCCGTGGTGAAATTGGCCTGGCCAGGTGCCGCGATATCATCCCTCGGCCGACATTCCGGCTCGGGCTCACCCTTTCCCGCGACACGCAGCGCTCGACCATGGCTCCGAGCCTCGGAGCATAGCCAAAGGTGGAGCGGTTGTCCTGCCCGTGGCAATCAAGACCGCGCGGTGATAGACGCAGCTGAACGTGCTACGAGCACATGATCTAGCGAAGGACCGGCGACCAGCGTTGCAGGACAACCTCACCCCGCCAACGAGAGCGCCGCTCGCCGTGCTGCCGAACGGCGAGGCCATTCGCGCCGATCGGGTGACGGCCGTGCGGGTGATCGAGGAAGCGCGACTTGTCGGTGGCGAGCGTCAGCGGTTCCTGGTCCAGCTGGAGCTGGCCGATGGCCAGCCCTGGACGATCGCCAATGACCTGACCAAGCGCGATGCCGCCGCCATTGCCCGGCAGGCGGCCCGGGCGGTCAACGAGGCGCTGGTAAACGGCCATGACAAGCCGCTGGCTTGAGCGCGCCCGGCGCTGGCGGCAGGCCGGGCGCGGCTCCGGCCACGGAGTCGGCCGGCAACAGCACAGTCCCGGTAGAAGCGCCGCCGGCGACCACGGAGCCCGCCGGGTTCATCGCCGTCATCGTCGACGGCTTCGGCTCGGACGAGATCGCGCAGATCCTCGATACGGTCGAGCGGACCAGCGCTGCCGCCGGCCTGCGCCCCGTCGTCATCACCCATGGCTGCGACCTCGCGATCTATCGCCGCCGCGGCCTGCCGGTCGAGGTGCTGGCCGATCCGCCCCGCCAGCCGGCGTCGATGCGCAACCTGCCCTGGCAGCAGCTGCGCCAGGCTCAGCTGCGCGCCGTCGTCCGCCTCTGGCAGCCGGTCGCTGCCGCCAGCTTCGCCAGACCCGCCAATCCCGAGCTGCTGGCCAGCCTGCGCCGCGCCATCAGCCAGCCGGACACTGCTTGAGCCTCGACGCGCAACATTCACCACCGCGCCTGCAGCGACGGGATCCGCGGGCCATCGCCCGACGCATTGAGCGAGAGCGCCAGCATGGCGAGGAACGACGCCGCCTGCTGCGCGCCGGTGCCGGTCGTCAGCAGCGCCATGCGCTCACGCATCGCTGCCCGGCGCTGCGGATCGCCCATCGCCTGGAGCGCCCAGCTCAGCCGGGGCAGATCGCCGGCCCGCGCCATGAGACCGATGCCTTGCCGATCGGCATGGAGTGCCCGCGCTTCCTGCTCGTCCATCATCGGGTTCTGGTTGGGCACGAAGATCGCCGGCACGCCGTAAGCGGTGAGCTCGTGAAAGCTGTTGTAGCCCACGGCACTGACCGCGAAGTCGAAGCCCCGGACCAGTCGCGCGAGCGGAAAGCCGTGCAGGGCGCGGAAACGATGCCCGTCGAGCCCGGAGTCGTCCGGCTCGCCGGCGCTGATCGGCCAGCGCACCAGACGGACATGACAGTCGCGCAGGCGGGCGCAATGCTCGAGAACCGTCCGCCGCACCTCGAGCATGTCGAAATTGTTGCCGGAGCCGAGCTGAACCAGCACCGCCGTGGCATCCGGCGGGATCGCCAATGCCGCCCGCGCCGCCTCGCGCGAGAGCAGCTCGGTGGGATCGAGCAGGGTGATGGGCGGTAGCAACAGCGCGTCGCCCCGGTCCTTGGTCAACCCGACATCCATGGTCGTGGCGAGCTCACCGGGCTCGGCGATCACGTCGAACATGTCGCTCCGCTCGATCGCCAGCCAGCCGGCGTCGGCACGCCACATCCCGCGCCGGATCCAGACGAACGGCCGGTCGCGGAAATGCTGTCGCGCATCGCGCAGGGCTTGATAGGGGTGATTGCCGTCGAAGACGATGACGCGCGGGTCGAGGAACGCCACGGTATCGACCAGCCGCTGCGCGAAGTCCGGCGTCCACCGACGCTCCTCGGCGACCCCGCTCGCCGATGGACCAGGCGCATAAGTCCAGCCCATGCCGAAGCGCTCGACCAGATGCACCGCCTGCGACATGCTGAAGAACACGGGCTCGACGGCGGTCGGCAGGCGACGCGCGATCGCGAGCTGCCGCGTCAGATGGCCGATGCCGACGCCGTTGGGCGAGACCATCAGCACCCGCGCCTTGGCCTGCTCGATGGCGCGCACCCTGAGCTGCGGTGCGGCAGGCTCTGGCGGCGGCTGCACGGCTGCCAGGACGCTGCTGCCGTCCGCGTCGATTGCCGCTTGGCGGCAACGAGCCACCCGGGATGGTGCCGGGCGCCTGCAGCTGGAGGGAGGCCAGCACGGCGTCGTCCGTCGCCAATAGCTCGGGCTGCTGCGGGGAGAACCAGCTCAGCCGCTCGAGGACGGCGGCAAGATCGATCCGCTCGTCGAGCGGCTGCTCGACCCGCAGGAAGCAGCGCGTTGCTGCGATGCGGGTGATCCGATCCGGATCGGCCAGCAGGGGCGACAGGTGGTAGACCAGCAGGATATCGGCATCCACCGGCCCGGGCACAGCCAGCCAGCGCACGCGGCCATCCCGCAAGAGCTCGGCCAGCGCTCGCGGCAGGAAACGGCGCTGGTCGGCGAGCGGCCCCAGGACGCTCAACAGGCCGACGCTGCTGCCTTGCTCGAGCATGGCCTCGAGCAAGCCGGCAAAGGCACCACAGTCGGTCTCGGACAAGCGGGGGTCGACCATGATGAGGAAATCGAAGTGCTGCCTCATAGGATATCGTTGACACGCTCGCGGCTGCTGGGGCAACCAGCTTCTTGCCACTCTTGAAACTGTCCCATCTTGGACCTTGTCCCATTGGCAGCTCGTGCGCCTCTTCAGCTATCCTGATTATCGCCACGCCAATCCTTACCAGCAGCTGCTCTATCGCGGCCTGAGCAACCGCTACACGACCCATTACATCGACTGGCGGGGCGCGCTCGCTGCGGCGCAAGCGGCCGCCGAGCCCTCGATCTTCCATCTGCATTGGGAAGACGCCATCTACCGCATGCAGCCCGACGAGGCTGCGGCAACGGCGGAGGCGCAGGCGTTCCTCGTGGCGCTCGAGACCGCCAAGGCGGCAGGCATGCCCTTCCTTTGGACCGTGCACAACGAGCAGCCGCATGACGGACGCTATGCGGCGCTGCACGGCCAGCTCGCAGACGCCCTGAGCGTGCTGGCGGACTGGGTCATCGTGCACCACCCGAGCGCCGCCGAAGCGGTGGCGAAGCGCTACAACCTGCCCGCCGAGCGGCTGGCGATCGTGCCGCATGGGCATTACCGCGACATTCACTCGCCACTTGCGGGCGACCGAGACGCCCGCCGCCAGGCCGCCGGCTACGGGTCCGACGACACGGTCCTGTTGTTCTTCGGCAGGCTGGACGCGTACAAGGGTGGCGCCGAGCTGCTGGCGGCGTTCGCTGCACTCGATGCGCCGAACCTGCACCTCGTCATCGCCGGCAAGCAGGTCGTGCCCGTCGCACCGATCCTCGACGAGCTGCCGCCCACCACCCGCGCCCGGATCACCGTCCACGAGGGCTTTGTGGCCGATGCCGAGATCCCAGCCTTGTTCGAGCGCGCCGACTTCGTCGTCGCACCCTACCGTGAGATCTCGACCTCGGGCACCGTGATGCTGGCGCTGTCGCTGGGTCGTCCGGTGATCGTCCCGGCACTGCCCGGCATCCTCGAATGGGTGCGCGGGGGTGAGAACGGCCTTGTGTTTTCGGTGTCGCCGGATGCGGACCAGAAGGCGCGAGTGGCGGCGTTGCAGGTCACGCTGCGTGAGGCCCTCGACCTGCCGGCGGCGGCACGTGCGGCCATGGCGGCACGAGCAACGGCAACGGCTCTCCGCCACGACTGGCAGCACTCGAGCAACCTGCTCGCCGGGCTCTACGCGGAGACGCTGCTCGCCAGGGGTGCTCCACGGGTCGGCCTCGGTGACGCCTGGTTCTCCCTCGACTGATCAGAGGCGCGGCTAGGCACTACTCGGCTGCATCATGCAGCTTCGGCAGGCTGGCGATCAGATCGCTGAAGCGTTCGCCCTGCACGATGACACGCGCCTTGAGCAGTGCTTCCGCCCCATTGGCGTCACCGCTACCGATCGCAGCGACGATGGCCTCATGCTGGCCAATGACGCCGTCATCCGGTTGCGAACCCTCAGTTGCAGGCGACGATAGGGACGCAGCCGGCGCGACAGGCGGCGCGCTTCCTCCGCGAGAAAGCCATTGCCGCTACTCTCCTGAATCAGCTGATGAAAAAGCTCATTCTCGTAGTAGTAGGCATCCGGGTCACCGGCACTGGCGGCGCCAGCGCAAGCATTGCCGGCAGCGCCGAGCCGCTCGTGGCTGCCGCCTGCCGATCGGCGCGCCGCGAGGCGACCGCACATCCCTTCGAGTTCTTCCATCACCTCGAACATCTCGACCAGCCGCTCCGGGCCGAGCTTGGCGACGATGGCGTCCCGTCGCAGCCAGAGATCGAGCAGCCCTTCGGCCGCCAGCTCATGAAGTGCCTCACGGATCGGCGTCCGCGAGACGCCGAAGCGCTGGGCGAGCTTGACCTCGTCCAGCCGCTGACCAGGCAAGAAGCGCCCGGTGACGATGACTTGCTCCAGCGCTTCGCGAACTGATCAGCGCTGCGCTCCTTGGATCGCGAAGGAGCAGGAGATCGCAAAGGGCCGGACATCTCTTGTAATCAAAGACGTTGATTTTGGATGCGATCAATGGTTGCTACCATTTCAACTTTAGAAGACCAACAGGGAGTGCCGAGCATGAAACATCAGATCGTCGCCTGGAGTCTTGGTGCAGCGCTGGCTGTGACGCTAACGGCTAGCGCAAGCGCGCAGACCACGCTGCGGGCGTCGCACCAGTGGCCGGGGGGCCAGGGCGACATCCGCGACGAGATGGTGCAGATCATCAAGCGCGAGGTCGAGGCGGCCGATGTCGGGCTCGAGATCCAGGTCTTCCCCGGCGCCTCGCTGTTCAAGGCGAACGAGCAGTGGGGGGCCCTGACCAGCGGCCAGCTCGATCTTTCCGCCTTCCCGCTCGACTACGCCTCCGGCCGTGTGCCGCAGTTCTCGGCAACGCTGATGCCGGGCCTCGTGCGCAACCACGAGCGCGCCGGCCGGCTGAACGATTCACCGTTCATGGACGAGATCAAGCGGCTGATCGAGGAGAACCGGGTCGTGGTCATCGCCGATGCCTGGCTCGCTGGCGGCTTCGCCTCGAAGCAGAACTGCATCACCTCGCCCGACACCATCGCCGGTCAGGTGACCCGCGCCGCCGGCCCCGCCTTCGAGCAGATGCTGGCAGCCGCCGGTGCCTCGATCGCCTCGATGCCGTCCTCGGAGATCTACACCGGCATGCAGACCGGGGTGCTCGATGCCGCCAACACCTCGTCCGGCTCGTTCATCTCCTACCGGCTCTACGAGCAGGTGACCTGCCTCACCGCCCCTGGCGCCAATGCGCTGTGGTTCATGTACGAGCCGATCTTGATGTCGCAGCGGAGCTGGGAAGGCCTCGACGAGGCGCAGCAGCAGGCGCTCATGGCCGCAGGCGCGGTCGCCGAGACCTACTTCTCCGCCGAGGCCCAAAAGCTCGACCAGGAGATGATCGACGTCTTCGAGAAGGCCGGCGTAGAGGTCATCGAGATGAGCCCCGAGGACTACGACGCCTGGCTGGCGATCGCCGAGGACAGCTCCTACAAGAACTTCGCCGAGAACGTCCCGGGCGGCGCCGAGCTCATTCAGCTGGCGCTCGACGTCGAGTAGGTCCGCCGTTCCAGCACATCGGTGACGGGCGGCCGCGCGCCGCCCCGAGCCAATTCCATCGGCCAGCTTGCGGGGCGGGTGCCACGATGCGGCTCTACATTCGGATCGTCAGTGCCTTGTCGCTCGCGGGCGGCGTCGTTGCGATGCTGCTGCTGGCGGCGGCGGTGCTCGTCACCTGCCAGATGATCTTCGTCCGCTACGTGCTTGCCGGCTCGACCATCTGGCAGACCGAGTTCGTCATCTACTCGATCGTCGCCGCCACCTTTATCGGCTCGCCCTGGGTCTTGATCGAGCGCGGCCATGTGGGCGTCGATATCCTGCCCAAGGCCCTGCACGGCTCGGCACGCTTCTATGTCGAGCTCGCCGGCGGCCTTGCCGCACTGCTGTTCTGCGTGCTGCTCGCCTGGTCCGGCTTCATCTATTTCTACGAGGCGGCTACCCGCGGCTGGCGCACGGCCACCGTCTGGCAACTGCCGCTCTGGATCCCGCTCTTTCCGCTGCCGCTCGGCATTGGGCTTCTGGCCCTGCAATACGTCGCCGAGATCCTGAAGCTGAAGGATGGCGGCACGCTGGCACAGAGCGAAGCCTCGGCCTTCGAGGACATGGAGTGATGAGCCCGCTCCTGTCCGGCTCGCTGCTGCTCTGCGGCCTCTTCGTCCTCCTCGCCACCGGCATGCCGATCGCCTTTGCGCTCGGGCTCGTCTCGATCATCGCCCTCATCCTGAGCGGCGGCTTCGGGGTCATGGAGATCATCGGCGAGACGTTCTTCGGCGGGCTCGCCAGCTTCAGCCTGGTCGCCATCCCGATGTTCATCTTGATGGGCGCCGCGGTCGCCTCGAGCCCGGCCGGCCGCGACCTCTACGAAGCGCTCGATCGCTGGCTCAACCGCATCCCGGGCGGCCTCGTGCTCTCCAATATCGGCGCCTGCTCGGTCTTCTCGGCCCTCTCGGGCTCCAGTCCGGCGACCTGTGCGGCGATCGGCAAGATGGGCATCCCGGCGATGCTCGAGCGCGGCTACCCCGCGACCATCGCCACGGGCTCGATCGCCGCTGGCGGCACGCTCGGCATCCTGATCCCGCCGTCGGTGACGATGATCGTCTACGGCATTGCGACGGAGACCTCGATCGGCCGGCTGTTCCTCGCCGGCCTCCTGCCGGGGCTGATGCTGACCGTCCTCTTCATGATCTGGACGATCATCTCCTGCCGGCTCGCCGGCTACAACTTCGAGCGGATGGCCACCCGCTTCACGCTGAAGCAGCGGATCGAGGCGCTGCCGCGCGTTCTGCCCTTCCTCTCGATCGTCGTCGCCATCCTCTACGTGCTCTATGGCGGGGTCGCCACGCCATCCGAGGCCGCCGGCGCCGGTGCCCTCTTCTGCATCGTGCTCGCCGTCGTCATCTACCGGATGTGGCGGCCCTCGCAGTTCGTCTCGATGTTCCGCTCGACCATCAAGGAGTCGGTGATGATCATGATGATCATCGGCGCCTCCGAGCTCTTCGCCTTCGCGCTGTCGTCACTGTTCATCACCCAGTCGATCGCCATGTGGATCGCCGATCTCGATGTCGGCCGCTGGGTGCTGCTGGCCTTCATCAACCTGTTCCTGCTGGTCGCCGGCTTCTTCCTGCCGCCGGTCGCGGTGATCTTGATGACGGCACCGATCCTCCTGCCGATCATCACCCAGGCGGGCTTCGACCCCTATTGGTTCGCGGTGATCTTGACCATCAACATGGAGATCGGCCTGATCACCCCGCCGGTGGGCCTGAACCTCTATGTCATCAACGGCATTGCGCCGGACGTGTCGCTGGCGACGATCCTCAAGGGTGCCCTGCCCTACGTGCTCTGCATGGTGCTGGGCATCATCATCCTCTGCTTCGCCCCCGGCATCGCCACCTGGCTGCCGACCTACCTCATGGGACCGGCGCTTTGATCATCCGCCCGACCAACACCGTCCGGCCAACCAGCGGTAGCTTCCGATGAGCGACGACCTCTTCCACGCCCTCGAGGCGGCGATCCCCGATCCCGAGAAGACCCTGCTCGAGCTCGCCGACGGCACGACTGTCAGCTACGGCGAGGCTTTCCAGCTGTCGGCGCGGCTCGCCAACGTCCTGGTCGCGCAAGGAGTGGAGCCCGGCGATCGGGTCGCCGCCCAGGTCGACAAGCCCTGGCAGGTCATCGCCCTCTACCTCGCCACGCTGCGCGCCGGCGCGGTCTACCTGCCGCTCAATGCCGGCTACACGCCGGCCGAGATCGCCTATTTCCTGACCGACGCCGAGGCGCGGCTCTTTGTCTGCCAGCCGGAAAGGCTGGAGAGCCTGGCGACAGTGGCGACGGATGCCGGCGTGCGCAGCGTCCTGACCCTCGGCAATGCCGGCGACGGCAGCCTGCTCGAGGCCGCGCTCACGATGCCCGACAGCTTCGCGGACACAAGCCGCGCGGCCGATGACCTGGCCGCCATCCTCTACACCTCCGGCACCACCGGTCGCTCGAAGGGCGCCATGCTCACGCAGCGCAACCTCTTGTCGAACGCGACGACGCTGGCCGAGCTCTGGCAATTCACCGCGGACGACGTGCTCATTCACGCACTGCCGATCTTCCACACCCACGGCCTCTTCGTCGCCACCAACACCGCCATGCTCACCGGCGGCACGATGCTCTGGCGCACCCGTTTCGACGCCGACGAGGTGATCGCGCTCATGCCCCGGGCGACCGCCATGATGGGCGTGCCGACCTTCTACACGAGGCTGGTCGCGCACCCGGGCCTGACCCGCGAGGCGACCCGCAACATGCGGCTCTTCATCTCGGGCTCAGCACCACTGCTGGCGGAAACCCACGCGGCGTTCTTCGCCAAGACCGGGCACAAGATCCTCGAGCGCTACGGCATGACCGAGACCAACATGAACACCTCCAACCCCTATGACGGCGAGCGGCGGCCGGGCACGGTGGGCCTGCCGCTGCCCGGCGTCGAGGTCAGGGTCGCCGACCCGGAGACGGGTGCCGTGCTCGGCCCGGACGCCATCGGCGTGCTCGAGGTCAAGGGCGACAACGTCTTCAAGGGCTACTGGCGGATGCCGGAGAAGACGGCGGCCGAGTTCCGCGAGGACGGCTTCTTCATCACCGGCGATGTCGGCAAGATCGACGCCGACGGCTATGTCACCATCGTCGGCCGGGCCAAGGATCTGATCATCTCGGGCGGCTACAACGTCTATCCCAAGGAGGTCGAGACCGAGATCGACGCCTTGCCCGGCGTGGCCGAATCCGCCGTCATCGGCGTGCCGCACGCCGATTTCGGCGAGGGTGTCACGGCCGTCGTCGTGCCGAAGCCCGGCGCCGACCTCGACGAACGCGCCATCATCAAAGCACTCGAGACCTGCCTCGCTCGCTACAAGCTGCCCAAGCGCGTGCTGCTCACCGCCGAGCTGCCGCGCAACACCATGGGCAAGGTGCAAAAGAACGTGCTCCGCGAGCTGCATGCCGGGCTCTACGCGAAGGCGACTTGAGACCGCGGTCAGTCGAAGACCTCGTTGCCCGTCGGCTCGACATGCTCGACATGGTTCATGTGCTGACGGTACCTGGCCAGCTCATCGTACATCCGCTTGCGCGCCCGGCTCTGGTTGCCGAGCGGTCGGTGCTCGGGCAGTGAATGCCAGGGATTGATCTTGAGATTGCGCGCGAAGCTCATCTGCGCCGGGATGTCGAACTCTTGCCTCGGGATGTGGATGCGGGCGGCGGGGATCCAGGGTGACAGCTCCTCGGGCCAGCGCACCGATGCGTCCTCGATCGGCATGAGATGCGGATCGGTCTGGACCTGGACCAGCATGTCGAAGTCGACGTCCTGCTGGCCGAGCGTCTTCACCATGTTGTCGCGCAGATAGTTGGGCGGCACCCGGCCGAACGGCACGCCAGGGATGGACATCGGCACCTTGCTCAGCGGCTTGTAGGAATAGAGCATCGCCTGGCCTTCGCCGAGCAGGTAGGGCACGCAGCTGTAGTAGCGCTGACCGAGCGGGTTGTACTGGGTCTCGTTCCACAAGCCCTGCATGACGAAATCGAGCAGATGCAAGTCCTTGGGGTTGAGAAAATACCAGATCGGCTCGTCGATCGTGCTCCAATACTGCAGCTTGGCGTTCTCGAGCGTGTTCGGCGTGACGAAGGTGGGGGTGACGACGGCGGGCCAATCCTGGGTGAGCTTCTCGTCGTCCATGAGCTTGGCGCCGGGCACGTCCATCAGCTTCACCGACATCGAGCCGAAACCGACATCGCGGATGTCCTCGGGCACGTCCGGACCAGGACCGGCGAAACGGATATAGGCCGGGTAGCTGCGCACAGGAGCGAAGACGCCCTTGCGCATGTGCTGGGGCAGGTCATCGTGGACGGTGAAGGTGGCGCGCACCAGCCCGTGCGTCTTGGTGTTGCCGCCGCGCTCGAAGGCGCCGGGCTGGAAGTGCAGGTTCATCTGCTCACGCATCTCGTCGATGATCGACTGCAGGCTGGCTGCCTCCCAGTCGAAGACCTTCTCCTCGCCCAGCTTGAGCCCGAGATCGGGCCGCTTCTTGTTCTTCAGCTTTTGCACGAGCCTGGCCGTGGGCTCGCGGGTCAGCGCGTTGAGCGGTCGACGGAAGAAGGGCTCGAGCCGGCGCTCGAAATGCAAACCGCCCTGTAGCAAGCGATGCAGCAGCCGGCGCAACGTGATGACGATGGCAAGCATGGCGAGCTCCCTAGCCCCAATGGTTCAGGGGCGGCTGGCGATGAAGCGAAGGGCGCGAATGCCGGGCATGAAGAAGTAGGCACCGCCCTTGACGGTGACGAAGGGCGGCAGGCCCTCGACCCGCTCGGTCACGCCCGACGATCGAGGCATGCTGAAGCCGTCTGTGGCGATGCCGCCCTCGGTGGGCTGGCGGTTGCCGAGCAACGGGTCCGCCTCGCCGCGCAACCCGTCGAAGCGGCCAGACGCCATCCAGGCATTCTGCACGAACTCGAACTGCCGAACGAGATTGGCGCAGAGGCAGATGAAATGCAGGCCGCGCTCCGCGTCGGGCCCCGGCTGCAGGGCGTCCTCGGGAGCGAGCACGCTGCCATACTCGCGACCGCGCCGCACCAGCCGGTGAAACCGGGTCGAGGCCACGAGATCGTGCCGGCCCTCGAGGCCATCCCGGCGCCGCCGGAAACCGAGCGTGCTCATGGCCCATGACCAAAAACCCTCGACGCCCGGCGGATGGTCGCCGGTCCGCGGGTTGGCCCGGCGGACATGTGCGCCCACCGGACAAACCTGGCCGTCGACATCGTCATCGAAGGTGAAGTTGTTGCCGCGGCGCCCGCCTGGGATCTCGCGCTCGTCCTCGACCAATGCGGTGCCGTCGCGCTGGCGGCCGACCATGGCAGCGGCCAGCGCCTCGCGTTTTTGGGCATCGTGACCGGCCGCCTGGTCCACGAACTGCCAGAATCCGCGCACGTCCTGCTGCAGCTGGCGCAGCACGAGATAGCTGCCGTTGATGCCGAGATCCTGGCGATCCGGCGCGTCGTGAGCCTTCGGCAGGCCGTCGGCACCCGGTGCCTGCGGGTCGACCAGGGGCCGCGGCGTCACCTCCTGGTATTCGTTGGGGTAGCCCAGCACCAGCTCGCCCACAGCCAGCAGATTGGCGTAGTCGAGACGCCGGTGCAGCTCGGTCGTGAAACCCTGCTCCCAGTCGATCTTGGGCTCGCTGATGCCGTCTTTGAAGCCGAACGGCTCCATGCCCCGGCTCGTGCCCGTCGGCAGACTGCGCATGATCTTGAACGCGCGCTCGAAGTCGGCACCCAGCACCGCCGCCTTGAACGCCTCCAGCCCTCCGGGCTCGGCATAGAGCATCAACAACAGCTGCGGCTCGGGCCGGCCCCACTGCCAGCCCGCCGGATCATTCGGCCCGACGTCGCCGAGCCGGCGCGAGCGGCTCTCCTCGCCCACCATCCCGGCAAGGAACGGCTGCGGGAAGCCGGCGACGATGTCGGCCTCGACGCCGAGTGCCCGAAGGCCCGCGGCGCTGATGGCGACCTGCAGCGCGGTCCGTGGTGGCGCCTCGAGGTATTCCGCGGTCGACACCGGCGCCGAGCGCAGCCAGGCGCGCGCCGCCGCCACATCCGCAACCTCCAGCAGCAGGAACTCGGCAGCCTTGAGCTTGCCGTAGCCGAAGCGCAGGAGGCCCTGCATGTCGGTGAAGTCGACGGCGGCCATCAGCTCTCCCCCATCGCGCTCACAGCCGTGACAGCCAGTGGCGCAGCGCCCGCGCGGTGAACGGCTTGTGCTCCAGGCCCTGGCGCGTCCGGCCGTTCTCGGCGAGATCGAAGGCAGAAAGACCCGGATAGGCCTTGTACCAGACATTGGTGGGCTGCTGCCGGTTGCGCAGGAAGCGCTTGAATTTCTCTTCGTGCTCGGCGCCGCCCTTCACCAGATAGTCGGTCCGCGGGTAGCCCACCCCGTTCGAGAAGACGAGATTGAGGCCCCAGGCCACCTTGTTGATGAAGTCGTCCATGTAGCTCTCGAGCGAGCCGTCATAGTTGCTGCAAAACAGCATGCGCCGCTTGCCGTCGAGAAACACCCAGCGGGCGAAATGGATGGTCTGCACGCGCGTGAGGTAGCCGCGACCGAAAATGTGCCGGGCCGAATAGTTCAAGAGATAGAGAAAGAACACCGCGGCGTTGCGGCGAAAGGCGCCCGGCTTCAAGTCACCCACGGCCGAGAACGGGTTGGTGACATCATGATCCTCGAACGTGCCGAGCTGGATAATGCGCAGATCTGCGGGCCTCGGCAGCACCTCGGGATCGCTCCGCTCGAGCTGGCGCAGCCGCCGGTAGAGCAAGGGTGCAGCCACCAGAAAGAGCGGTGTCGCGAGGATGAGAACCAGCGGCACACCGAACCGCTCGACATACTCTGACAACGCCACCCGCCAGGGTGTCGGCTCCGGCGGCGTCAGCGTCAGCCGGCCCGCCTGCTGCTCTTCGCGAGCAAAGGCCTTGAGCGCCTCGTAGAGCTGCTCCGGATCGTCCGCGCCGTGCTCCTCGACCAGTGAGGGCAGCCGCGCGCTGAGCGCCCGCTTCAGCGCCACCTCCTCGTGCACCTGACGAACCGTGCGGCCGCGCATGCTCACATAGTTCGCGGCCTCCTCGACGTTCCTGGCGCGCAGCCATTCGAGGAGGTCCCAACTCGGCTTGAAGCCATCGCAATGCGCGAAGATCTGCCGCAGCCCATCCCCGGCCTTCTCCACCAGCTCGGCCAGAAAGCTCTCCCGATCACCGTCGATGTCGCCGAGAAACGCCAGATGCGGCGGATAGGGCTTGGCCTTGACACCGTGCGCCTCGATGTCCTGCCAGGTGTCGACCTCGACGATGAAGAGGCGGGCCAGATGCAGCCGATCGAGCTGGCCGAACGGCACGAGCGCGTTTGCTGGATCGGCGTAGCCTGGCCGCGTCGTCATGCTGGCCAAGAGCGCCCGCAAGGAAGCGAGCTGCCCATCGGCGACGGGTGCGAGGATCAAGAACGTCTCTTGCGGCGTCATCTGCGCGCCATTCTTGCCAAGAGGTCAGCCGGAAGCAGCACTGTCGGGCTTATTGAAATCGAGGGCGAAGTCGATCAGTCGCGTGTCGTCCCAGTAGACCTTGCCGAGATAGACGCCGGGGGCGATGGCGCGGATCTCGTCCCTGATCCACTGCGCCACCAGCGACGTGTCGGAGTAGTCGAGGACGATGCACTCCTTGCCGTCGAGCCAGCTCTTGTCCTTGTAGACCTTGGCCAGGATGGCGTTCAGGCCGAACGGCAGGATCTTGTTGCGCAGCACGCCCTTCTTGCCGTCGAACACCTTGCCCTGCCAGGCGAAGCTGTTGATGAAGCGGGCGATCAAGGGGCTAAACGTGGTGCCGGGCGCGACGATCGCCGTGCCCTCGGCCTCGCCGTCCGGCAGGTCGCCGGCCGGCACGCTGGAGAACAGCTCGTCGAGCTCCTTCTGGCTCTTCTCCATGAGCTTCTCGACATCATAAGCCATGATCGTCCTCCTCATGTGGCAGATGGCTGGCAGCGTCCTCGAGGATCACCTCGGCTGCCTTCTCGCCGACCATGTAGACGGCCGACGCAATGAAGAATCCGGGGATGCGCGGAAACACGGAGGCATCGGCGATCCGCAGCCCCCTGGTCCCGTGCACCCGGAGGCGTGAGTCGACGACGCCACCATCCTCGGCCGGGCCGATCGGACAGCTGCAAGACGCATGGTGGCCCCAGGCCTGGTCGCGGACGAAATCGGCGATCTCGGCATCCGTCTGCACCTGATCGCCCGGCACCTCCTCGGCCTCGATCAAGCCGTCGCGGCGCAAGGGCTCGGCCAGCCGGCGAACCAGCTTGACCCCCTCGACCACGGCTTCGAGGTCGCTCTCGTGGCCGTCGCTGCCTTCGTCGAAATAGTGGAAATCGATCCTCGGCGGATCGCGCGGATCGGCTGAGGCAAGCTGCACGCGACCGGCGCGGTTGGCGGTGTGCGCCTTCAGGACGGCCCAGCTCAGGTGGTTGCGGGTCTTCGCCAGATCGGCCGCATAGCCCGGATAGTAGCCGTCGAACCGGGCGAGCAGCGCCATGCAGAAGAGGTCGGGCAAGGGCTTGTCCGGCGTCGAGCGGCGGATGACACCGATGCCGGCGCCGTTGGTGGCGTAGAGCCCGGTCTTGCCGCCGTGCCACTCGTCCCACAACGCATCACCCTTGACGAACCGGGCATCCGCCATGCTCTCCCAGCTGTCGAACGCCATGCGATTGACCACCGCCACCTCGTAGCGGTCCTGCAGATTGCGGCCGACACCGTCGAGGGCGACGCGCTGCGCGATGCCGTGCCGGGCGAGCTCGGCCGCCTCGCCGATACCGGAGAGCTGCAGGAGCTGTGGTGTGTTGAAGGCGCCGCCGGCCAGAATGACCTCGCGCCGCACGCGGCGGCGTGGCGCGGCTCACCCGCCGCCTCGCTCGGCTTCGCGTGCGCACGATAGAGCCGGGCACCCTTGAGATAGTCGACCCCGACGGCCCGCCTCGTGTCGTCCAGCACGACCCGGGTGGCCAGCGCGTCGAGCTCGACGACCAGTCGGTCAGGGTGCCGTGCCGCCACGTCGAGCACTCGCTCGCGACTGCCGACGCGGCGGTGACCGTCGGTGGTGAGCGGCGTGAAGCAGACGCCTTCGGCCGCGTCGTCGATCCTGTCGATATCGTTGGGATCGGCAGCGCTCTCCGCCAGCCAGCGCAGCCTCTGCCAGAGATTGCCGCCATCGTCGGCCATCTCGCGGACCGAGGTCACCAGCATCTCCATGAAGTCGTCGTCGCGGAGTGCGGCGCGCGGAATCGCCTTCTCGGTCGCCAGCCAGCCCGCATAGCCGTGGCCGGTGCGATCGACACCGAGCGCGTGCAGCCGCTCTTGCACCGGTCGATAGCGGCAATCCTCGAGCTTGCGAAACTGCGCGTGCATGGCATCGGGCGCCCAGCTCGCATCCCCGGTCAGCGTCGCGATGTGCTGCCAGTCGGCCTCGTGCGGGTAGACGAAGATCATTGCATTGTGCGCGGTGCAGCCGCCGAGCGTGCCGGCGCGCGGGTAGAGCACACCCTCCGGTCTCGCCTTCGGATCACGCGCCTGCCGCGCCGCGTCGGCATAGTGCTGGACGTAGAAATCCCAGCGCAGCGCCTCGTTCTCCGAGGCGAACGCGTGAAAGGCGGGCACGTCGTAGTCGTCGGGCAAGCGGTTCGCCTCGGGCATGCCGCGCACCCCGCCCTTGAGCCGGCGTGGATCACCACCCGCTTCGAGGAGGAGGACACGCATGCCGGCCTCGGCAAGGCGGGCGGCGACGGTTCCACCGCCAGCGCCCGAGCCGACGACGACGTAGTCGAACGGCTCCCTTTCCACGCCAGGTCTCCTCAGAGCGTCTTGAGAAAGGCGATCAGGTCGTGCTTCTCGGCATCGCCGAGCTTGGTGCCGAAATAGTGCCCGCGGTTGACGACGTAGTCCGGGCACTTGCTGAGCTCGAGCAGCGGCTCGACGATGTCGGCGAAGACCGCGCGTGCCTGCTCGTCGCTGACGTTCTCGGGCAGATCCTTGAGATCGCGCTTCAGCTTGATGACCAATCTGGCCAGCTTGAAGTCGTGCTCGAGACGCTCGAGCAGGTCGGCCTGGTCCAGCCTGAGATTGAGATTGGCCAGGAGGCCGATGGGCGTGCCTTTCGGAATGGGCCCGAGCTCGATGTCGCCATCGGCGTTGAACAGCCAGGGCAGCTCGTCGCGGAACGGCTCGAAGAGACGCACCAGGAAGTCGGGCTGAAAGCCGCGCGGCACCACGAGGTAGCTCTGCTCGGTGACCCGATCGATGACGCCCGGCACCTTGTCGCCGAGCTCCGCGTCCATCTGGCGCTTCTCGGGCCAGAGCATCTTCTCGATGCCGTCATCGAAAGCCCGCATCCGGCCCTCCACCGAGGGATCCTGGACGTAGTAGCCGACGGTGTTGTTGAGCAGATAGGGTGCCGTCGACCAGAGGCTGATCAGCGAGGGGACACGGGTGTAGCCGCGGCCGCCGGCCGGCATCTCGAAGTCGTAAGCCTCGCCGGTGACCGGATGATGCACCTCGACCGTGCCGACCGAAGGCAGGTCCTTGTAGGTCTGCGACGAGAAGTTGTCCCAGATATTGCCAGCGATCGCGTTGGTGGCGAGCGGGCTGCAGGCATTGGTCTCCAGGAGCGTGACCGGCACGCGCAGCTCGTTCGACAGATAGTTGCCGTCGAGGAAATCGTCGGCCTGGACGATCTCGCGCATCTCGGCCTTGAAGTCCTCGGTCTTGGTCAGATCCCAGTAGGTGTTCCAGCACTGCAGGTAGTTGCCGCCGGAGCAGCCGCCGGGCATCGCCGTGTAGGCCGCCTCGGGCAGCTTGCTCGAATGGCAACGCGCGCAGGTCTCGGCGAAGATCGTCTTGCCGTTGTCGACGGCCGTGTCGTCCTCGGTCAAGAACGCCTCGCCGCCCGGTGCCAAGCTCAGATAATCAGGGCGGCCGGCCTTGAGGAAATAGAGCGCCGTCAACGGTGACTGCTGCTCGGTCGCCTGCCAGTAGGCGGAGTTTTCCTGTGCGGTCTCGATCTCGATCGGCGTGATCGTCCTGCCGCCGACGATCGGGTTGAAGTGGCGGGTCCATTCCTCGCTGAAGAGGCCGATGTTCAGGTAGACGCGGTTGAGGGCACCGAGCGCACCCACCGAATCGGCGCCGTCCTTCAAGACCCGCGGGCTGAAGCTCGTGTCGGGCTCCTCGAAGAAGGCCGTGAGCGGCCCCTCCTCGACGAAATCGTCGAACTGCTTGTTGTCGAGCTCGCCGCCGGCCAGGCGCTCCTCGCCGAGGCGAAGCGCATTCTGCATCCGCTCGCCCAGGAGATAGACGGCGTTCATCGTGCGCGGGTTGTTGATGTAGTCGCTCGAGACCAGCGAGGTGTCGAGCGTGCCCGGCCGCGCCGTGTGGATCAGCTGGACCATGTATTGGCGCTCGTCCGGCTGCCAGGCGAAGATCCGATCGAACCAGAAATACTGGGCACCCACCGTGGCGTTGAGGTTGGTCATCGCCGGGTTCTCGGGATCTGCCGGCGGATCGATGGGGCTCGGCCCCACATGGCAGAAGGCGCAGGACATGCCGACGCGGTAGGGCCTGACCAGATCGTCGCTCAGGTAGTAGTCCGGATCGTCGTAGTAGCGCTCGGGGTCCCAGTCGCGCTCGGCCCGCTCGTCGAAGTCGGGATTGGGAAAGAGGCGCAAGCCCAGCACGCCCGAGGGCTCGCCGTAATAGGAGCCGACCGGAATGTTGCGGCCACGGGCACCGATCTCGACACCCGGATACTTTTCCGCATTGGCGAAGGGATCGGGGGCGCAGTCGGCCGTGCGCTTGTCGAGCCAGAGCCCGTAATGGTCGGCGTCGGGCCCGGTCGCCTGCTCGAAGCAAGGCTCATTGATCAGGCCCAGCTGATCGAAGCGGTTCGAGCGATGCGCCGGCAGGTCGGGATGCGAGGAGAGGGTCTTGAGGAGGTCGAACTGGCCGAACGTGTCATTGGTGACCCGGTCCCAGAACAGGTCGTTGCCGCCCGTCCAGACCATCCACATGTTGCGGCCCATCACCTCCTCGACCGAGAGCTCGAGGCCGTTGTCCATGCCCTTGAAATAGTCTTCGTCGGCAGCTGGAAACGAGGCGGCGTCGCGCCCGACGAGCATCGCCTCGTCCAACGGGCCGTCGGCTGCCAGAGCGGATTGCACGAATGGCGAGGCCATCAGCAGCACGACCAGCGGCAACGCACGAGCCATGACTCTTCTCCCCCTAATCAACAAGAGCCGACATCGAAGCACTTCGCTTCTGCGAGCGACGAATGCGATTGGAGCATCTACCCGAATCTTTCGGAATGCAACCGCATGATCGCAATCATTTCGCCGTCGTCGAGAATTCGCAAAGTCGAGGCGAGTGACACTCGCTGTCGAGCGACCGTCTCTGTTCTAGGTTCGGTTCCGCGTGGCGACTGTGACCGGCGTTACAGAGCAAACGACCGAAAATGTCATTGGTAAGGAGAGGTTGAAAATCGGCATTCAAACTAACGTCGATTGGACAGGCTTTGAGCTCAAAAACATGCTATGAAACTGGCAAAATCGTCGAGAATAATCGTCTGCAGGTAAATTGCTTTGCGGCTGGCTCGTAGCTGGCAAGACGCAGTAATCCACTGTAGCGCAAGGGGTTCTCAGGCGATGTCCGAGCGATCCAATTCGACGACGACGGCCGGGCTGGCAGAATCGAGCACGACGTTCGCGCAGCAGCTGGCGGCAGCGGTGATGCGGCGGATCGAGCTGCCGCATTTCGCTTCCGCCTCGGGCAGTGCTGCCAACATCCGCATCGGCGAGGTCAGCCTGGGCCAGGCAAGCGTCGATCATGTCGACGTCTTCGACACCCGGACCACGTTCGACACCGGCAACGTCTTCCTCGCCGATGCTCGCGCACTGGTCGAGATCCAGCTCTCCGTCCGCTGGTGGTACGATTTCTGGTTCGCCAGCGACAGCGGCACGGTCTCGCTCGGCTCGGTGTCGTTTCCGTTCACCGTCGGCAACATCGCCATCCCGCGCTTGCGCAATATCCGCCTCGAGATACCGACCGCGAGCCTGGACGACATCACCGCCACGCTGCAGCCGGTGGTCAATCTCGACCTCGGTGGCGGCACCTTCGAGAACCTGGCGCTCACCGACACCGTCTTGCCGTCCGCCGGCTTCGGCCTCGGCGGCCTAGGCCTCGGTGCCGTCAAGCTCGACGGCCTGGAGATCCCTGCCGCCAGCTCGGCCAAGCTCGAGCTCGGCGGCTTCTCGCCCAACGGCCCGCTGGTCCTGCCGTCGATTCGCGTCGACAATCTGAACCTGCCGTCGGCCTCGGCACCGCGGATCGAATCGGATGGCTTGATCTCCGTGCCGCAAGCGACGGCGTCACAGCGCGTCGTGCCCTTCAGCCTCGGCGTCATCGGCTTCGATTTCCGCATGCGACCGGTCCTCGACTTCGTCATCGAGCGCCTGGTGATCGAGGATCTGAGCGCATCGGCGTCGATCGCAGCGCTCGAGATCCGTGACGTTGCCGCACCGGTCACCATCCGCAACGTGCAGCTCGATGGCCTCAGCCTCGAGCAGCTGACGATCGATCGGATCACCGTCTAGCCGAGCGCACCACCACCAACCGCGGGAGGTATGCCATGCCTGACGACCAGACCGACGCCGCTGCAGCCCGCGCCTCGTTCGAGCAACGCTGGCAAGCCGCACTGGAGCAGCCGGAAACGCTGCCGCCGGTGACCGAGGACTCGCCGGGCGCCGGCACCGGCGTCGAGGGGATGATCAGCCGCTTGCAGCGCATCGCCCAGGCCTGCGTCGAGCAAGCGCTGATCACCGCCGAGGACGGCGACCGGCTCGCTGCCGCTGTGGACGACATTCGCGCCATCCTCGACCCGATCGACGACGCCAAGCTGGACGAGATCGCGCGCAACCTGCGCTGAAGCACGAGGACCCCGCCATGCCGCAACAGCCGCTGACCAGCCTCGCGACACCACCGCTCGATCCACAGCTGCTCGACCAGCTCGAGAACGCGCTCCGCCGGCGCATCACTGTCGAGCGCATCGCCACCGCCGGCGGTCGCGCCGGCTCGGTGCATGTCGACCGAATCAATGTCGGCGAGGCCTCGATCGATAGTGTGACGATCGACGACCTCGCGGCCCATCTGAAGTGCGGTGCAGCACTGCTGCGCAATGTCCGCGCCATCCTGGAGCTACATTTCGAGGTGCGCTGGAGCTACGATCTTAAATGGTTCGGCAGCGACAACGGCGTGAAGACGCTGGGCTCGAAGGAGAAGCCGATACCGCTGCACGACATCCGCATTCCGATGCTCCGCGATATCGCCTTCGACATCCCATCGGCCGAGGTCAGCGACGTCTCGGCAACGGTGCTGCCGGTGACCAATGTGGCATTGGGCGGCGCGTCGTTCGAGGGCCTGGCCATCGATGACACGCGCCTGCCGTCCGACGGCTTCCAGCTCTCGGGCATGGATTTCGCCTCGCTGGAGATCGAGTCATTCGCAGCCCCGGCCGCCGACAGCCGGCAGCTGACGATCGCCCGCTTCGCGCCCGACGAGCCCTTGCGCCTGCCGGATATCGGCCTGGGTGCGATCCAGCTGCCGGAGGTCGACGTCCCCGATGTGGCCTCGCCCGAGCCGGTGACGCTCATGGACATCCAGCCCGAGACCTTCGAGGCCCCGGTCTTCAAGATCGGCGACATCTTCAAGGCCGTCTTCGTCGCCACGCCTGTTCTGCATCTGCAGATCGGCGAGCTGGTCCTGACCGAGCTCAGCGCGTCTGCCTCGATCGGTGCGGTGCAGATCGCGGGGGTCAGCACGCCCGTCTCGGTCGAGGGCATTCGGCTCGGCGACCTGACGCTCGATCAGCTATGTGTCGACAAGATCACCGTCTAGCCCACATCCCACCGCCAGCCAGTCCCAAAGGGAGACCGCACCATGCCTGAAGCACAGCCCGGAACGCTCTCACCCACCGAGCGCTTCGATCGGCTCTGGAACGAGATCGGCGCCAAGCGGGTCACCATCGGCGACGAGGAGAAGGGCGTCGAGATCACGATCGACGCCGACCTCTCGATCTTCGGCATCCTCGACAAGCTGAAGGAGGCGGCCGAGAGCGGGCACGCCCAGGGCGAGATCAGCGAGGCCGACCAGAAGGCCATCGCCAAGGCGCTTGAGAACGCGGGCAAGACGCTCTCCGGGAGCATCCAGGACAAGCTGCACCGGCAGCTCGACAAGCTGACGCGCAAGCATCACTGAGGGTCGGGCCGACCCACAAATCGCTTGCGCTGCCCCGAGCCGCACCCCTAATTTCAGCCGCAATGATAACGATTAAGCACGAAGCTCGGGCTTCGGCGACATGGGGGAGGCAGTGATGCACACGAGACGGATGACGCTCGCCGGCGCGGCTCTGGCCGTTGGGCTGCTCGCCGGGGCCAGCGCCTCGGCCGAGAGCTACACGCTGGGCTACTCGCAGTTCTGGGGCACCAACCCCTTTCTCGTGACCATGGCGAACGGTGCGAAGAAGGCTTCCGAGGAATGGGCCGAGAAGGGTGTCGATCTCGAGCTCATCTTCACCAATGGCGGCGACACCGACACCACCCGCCAGGTCGCTGACCTCGAGGATCTCTACGCCCAGGGCATCGAGGGCCTGATCCTCTTTCCCGGCGACAGCATCGTCTTGGCCGAGCCGGTGAAGAACATCTACAACGCGGCCGAGATCCCGGTGGTGATCACCGATATCGGCCTGCAGTCCGGCAGCTGGGACACCTTCATCATCACCGACAACTACGCTGGTGGGCAGGCGGGTGCCGACCTCATGGCCGAGCATGTGCCCGAGGGTGCCAAGGTCATCACCTTCGACCATGCGCCCGGCAACGACAACGCCCAGAACCGCCAGCGCGGCTTCGAGGATCGGGCCAAGGAGCTCGGCCTCGACGTCCAGGAGGAGAAGTTCCTCAAGCTCTCGCTCGAAGAGGGCCGGCGGCTGATGGAGGACACGCTGGTCGCCATCCCCGACATCAAGGGCGTGTTCTTCTTCAACCAGGTGGTGGCGCAGGGTGCGCTGGCAGCGCTCGAGGCGTCCGGCCGCGACGACGTGATGCTCGTCTCCTTCGATCTCGACCCGGTCTCCTTCGAGCTGGTCAAGGAGGGCAAGATCCTGGGCCTGGTCGTGCAGGATCCGTTCTTGATGGGCTATGAGGGCGTCAACGCCATGGTCACCAAGCTGCAGGGCGGCACGCCGGTCGAGCGCATGGATATCCCGACGCGCATCCTCACCCAGGACAATGCCGACGAGTTCGCCGACGACCCGCAGGTGACGGGCGGCTAGCAGCGGCTTGACGGCGCGCTTGGGCACGTCGCGCGAGCAGCGTCGCTGGCGGTCGCGCGGATGACCGAGGGCCCGCTTCTCGCGTGCCGGGGCATCGCCAAGAACTTCGGCGGTGTCCGGGCGCTGCGCGGCGTCGACTTCGACGTGCGCGCCGGCCGGGTGCACGCGCTGGTCGGCGAGAATGGTGCCGGCAAGTCGACGCTCACCAAGATCATCGCCGGCCTCTACCCGGCCGACAGCGGCAGCCTCGCCTTCAAGGGCGAGAAGCTGTCGCTGGCCGACACGGCGGCCGCCCTCGCCCGCGGCATCGTCACCGTGCACCAGGACGTCAACCTGATCGTCTCGCAGACCGTGGCCGAGAACGTGTTTCTCGCGAACGAGCCGACGATGGGGCCCATGGGCGTCATTCGCGGCCGCGAGATGCACCGGCGCACGGCCGAGCTGCTCGAGCGCTACGCCATCGCGTGTGCGCCCGAGACCCGGGTCGCCGACCTGCCCAATGACCAGCGCAAGATGGTGCAGATCCTCAAGGCCATCAGCCGCGAGGCGCAGGTTCTGCTGCTCGACGAGCCGACCTCGTCCTTGACCGAGACCGAGGTCCAGCTGGTGCTGCGGCTGATCCGCGATCTCTCCGGCCAGGGCGTCGGCATCGTCTTCATCTCGCACTACCTGAACGAGGTGTTCGAGGTCGCGGACGACGTCACCGTGCTCCGCGATGGTGCGGTGTCGCTGGTCGGCGAGCGGCGTGAGCTGACCCTCGACCAGGTGGTGGCGGCGATGATCGGGCGCGAGCTCGACCACCAGCTCGAGCGGGGTGCTGAGCGCACGATCGGGGCACCCTTGCTCGAGGTGCGGGGGCTCGCCGTGCAGGGTGGCCCGAGCGACATCGCCATCACCCTGCACCAAGGCGAGATCCTGGGCGTGACCGGGCTCACCGGCTCCGGCCTCGACCTGCTCGGCAAGGCGATCGTCGCCAGCCCCGACACCAAGCGGACCGCGGGCGAGATCCGCCTCGACGGCAAGCCGCTCGACATCCGCACGCCCAGGGACGCGCTCGATGCCGGGATCGTGCTGCTCACCCACGACCGGCTGCGCGAGGGCCTCCTGCCGGAGAGCCCGATCTTCGAGAACGTCACCCTGCCCGTGCTCGACCGCTTCGCCAACAGAGCCGGCATGCTCGATCTCCGGGCCATGCTCGACGCCGGCCGCGATGCCATCAGCCGGCTGGCGATCCGCGCGCCCGGCCCGACGACCCCGGCCCGAGCCCTCTCCGGCGGCAACCAGCAAAAGGTGCTGTTCGCCAAGTGGCTGGGGACCAGGCCCCGGGTCTTCATCATGGCCGAGCCCACGATCGGCGTCGACGTCGGCTCGAAGGCCGAGATCCGCTCGATCGTCCGCGAGACGGCGGCCGAGGGCGTCGGCGTGCTCTTGATCACGGCCGAGATCGACGAGCTGATCAGCCTCTGCGATCGCGTGCTGGTCATGTTCCGCGGCCGCATCATCGCCGATTTCACCGGCCCGGCCATCGAGCGCGGTGCCATCCTCCACGCCTCCGTCAGCGGGGAGCCCGTCGCCGCATGAGCACGATCGAGATCAACCGACGCCAGGAGCTGCTGCGCCAGTCCTATGGCCTGTTGCAGGCGCTGGCGGTGCTGGCCGTCCTCGTCGTCATCATGTCGATCCTCTCGCCGCGTTTTCTCACCTGGATCAACATCGCCAACCTGATGGGCCAGATGGCGGTCAACCTGATCGTCGCCGCCGGCATGACCATCGTCATGATCTCGGGCGAGTTCGACATCTCGGTGGGCTCGGTGGTGGCACTTGCCGCCGCCGTCTCGGCCGCATTGATGCAGCAGATCGGCGTCGTTCCGGCCGTTATCCTGTCGCTGCTGATCGGCCCGGCGATCGGCTTCGTCAACGGTGTGGTCACCACCAAGGGGCGAATACCGTCCTTCATCGTCACGCTCGGCATGCTGATGATGGCGCGCTCGCTGGCCTTCGTCGTCACCGGCGGGCAGGTCATCTCGAACCTGCCGGACGCGTTCAAGGTGATCGGCCAGGGGCGCATCTTCAACGTGCCGATCCCCTTCCTGATAGCCCTGCTCTGCTACGCGGTCGGCTGGTTCGTCCTCAGCCGCACGGCCTTCGGCAAGCGGGTCTACGCCGTCGGCGCCAACCGGATGGTGGCGACGCTGTCGGGCATCCATGCCGATCGGGTGAAGATCCAGTGCATGATGATCGTGGGCTTCACGGCCGCGTTTGCCGGCAACATCCTGCTGGCGCGCATCGGCGCCATCCAGGCCGACACCGCGCGCGGCCTCGAGTTCGAGGTGATCGCCGCGGTGGTGATCGGCGGCACCAGCCTCTATGGCGGCCAGGGCAACATCCTGCGCACCATCATCGGCGTGATCATCATCGCCCTGATCCGCAACTTCTTGAACCTCTCGCGCATCGACATCTTCTGGCAGGACTTCGCCACGGGCGCGATCATCATCGCCGCCGTGCTGCTCGACGCCCTGCAGAAGCGCGTCGGCCAGCGCTAGCCACGGCACAGTCGGAGAAACGCTCATGGACCCGTTCAAGCCCCGCCGCCTCGGCAAGTCCGAGCTCATGGTGCCGAGCTTCGGCTTCGGCGGCGCGCCTTTGGGCGAGCTGTTCACACGGATCGGTGAGGCGGATGCCCAGGCGACGCTGCAGGCCGCCTGGGATGAGGGTTTGCGCTACTACGACACGGCCCCCTGGTATGGCCGTGGCCAGAGCGAGCACCGCCTGGGCCGCTTCCTCTACCAGCAGCCGCGGAGCGAGCTGGTGCTGTCGACCAAGGTCGGCCGCATCCTCAAGGCGCCGCAGCGGCCAGAAGGCTTCGACACCGGCTTTTGGACCGGCGGGCTGCATTTCGACCACGTCTTCGACTACAGCTACGATGGCATCATGCGCGCCTACGAGGACAGCCTGCAGCGCCTCGGCATGAACCGCGTCGATCTCCTGGTCATCCACGACCTCGACTTCTGGCACCACGAGGTCGAGGCCAAGGTCCAGGCCTATCTGGGCCAGCTCGCCACCTCGGGCTGGCGGGCACTGGATGAGCTCAAATCCGCTGGCCTGATCAAGGGCATCGGCGCCGGCATCAACGAGCTCGGCATGATGCCCCGCTTCCTCGACCTGGTCGATCTCGACTTCTTCCTCCTGGCGCTGCGCTACACGCTGATGGAGCACGACACGCTGGACGAGGAGCTGCCCTACTGCCAGCGCCGCGACGTCGCCATCATCGTGGGCGCCGTCTTCAGCTCGGGGATCACCGCCACGGGTGCGGTCGACGGGGCCAAGTACAACTATGCGGACGCCACGCCAGAGGTGCTGGACAAGGTCCGCCGCATCCAGGCGGTCTGCGACCGGCACGGCGTGCCACTGCCGGCAGCAGCGCTGCAGTTCCCCTTCGGCCACCCATCGATCGCATCCGTGATCCCGGGCGGCTTCGCGCCGGCGCATATCGAGGCCAACCTCGCGCATATGCGCCACGCCATCCCGGCCGCGTTCTGGGCCGAGCTCAAGCAGGAAGGGCTGATCCGCGCCGATGCGCCCGTTCCGGGAGACGACGCATGACGACCATCACCCGCGTCGACATCCACGTCTTCGGTTACGAGGTCGAGAACCTGGCACTGCCGCCGCATGGCGCTGCCGGCGTCGGCAATCTCGTCTGGCAGCAGGGCGGCCGGATGCCGATGAGCCGCTATGCGGTGACCATCGACACCGCCGACGGCGCCCGGGGCGAGTACGTCACGCATTGGGTCGGCACGCCGGCCTCGCTCGGCCAGACGCTGATGCTGGCACCCCATCTGATCGGCCGTGATCCCGACTCCCGGGTCGAGATCTGGGAGGACCTCAAGCGCGAGATCCGCGCCTATGACCACATGGGGCACGGGCCCCATCGACATCGCGCTCTGGGACCTCGCCGGCAAGCGGCTGGGGGCGTCGGTCGCGCGGATGCTGGGCGCCTACCGGAAGCGCCTGCCGACCTATGCCAGCACCTATCACGGCCAGGACCAGAAGGGCGGCCTCGACACGCCCGAGGCCTTCGCCGACTATGCCGTCGCCTGCAAGGAGCAGGGCTTCGCCGGCTTCAAGATCCACGGCTGGCACGACGGCAATGTCAGGCGCGAGATCGCAAACCTGCTGGGCGTGCGCAAGGCCGTCGGCGACGACTGGTCCTTGATGATCGATCCGGCCTGTCAGCTACGGACCTGGATGGACGCCCTCAAGGTCGGCCGGGCCTGCGACGAGGCCGGCTATTTCTGGTACGAGGACCCCTATCGCGACGCCGGCGTGTCTGCCGAGGGGCAAAAGCGCCTGCGCGAGAAGCTGGCGACACCGATCCTCGTCTCCGAGCATGTCCGCACCATCGAGCAGAAGGCGGCGTTCCTGCTGGCCGGCGGCTGCGACATGATCCACGCCGATCCCGAATACGACATGGGCATCACCGGGGCCATGAAGATCGCCCATTTCTGCGAGGCGCTTCGGCCTCGACGTCCAGTTCCACGCCTGCGGCCCGGCACACCGGGCGGTGATGGCCGCCACCCGCAACACCCATTTCTACGAGATGGCGCTGGTCGGCCCCGGCATGCCCAACGCGGTGCCGCCGGTCTACACCTGCGGCTACAGCGACCAGCCGGAGGACCTGGGCAAGGACGGCTGCGTGCCCGTGCCCGACGGCCCCGGCCTCGGCGTCACCTACGACTGGGGCTACATCGAAAGCAACCGCACCCAGCATCACGTCTTCGGCGGGGACTGAGGCCATGCGGATCATCGATGCACATCACCATCTCTGGGACCTGGATCGCCACCGCTATCCCTGGCTGGCGAAGCCAGTCGTCTCGCCCATGATCGGCGACACGGCACCGCTCTGCCGGTCCTACCTGCTCGAGGACTTCCTCGCCGACGCCGCCGGTCTCGAGCTGGTCAAATCGGTCCATCTCCAGGCCGAGATCGCGCCCGAGCTGGCCGTCGAGGAGACCCGCTGGCTGCAGGCCGTGGCCGACGATCCGGAATCGAAGGGCTTCCCGCACGGCATCGTCGCGTTCGCCGATCTCGCCGCCCCCGACGTCGAGGCGGTCCTGGAGGCGCACGGCGCCTTTGCCAACATGCGCGGCATCCGTCAGATTCTGAACCGACACGCCGACCCCGCCATCAACGTCGCCGCCGTCGATTACCTGAACGATGCCGCCTGGCAGCGAGGCTATGCCCGACTCGCCGCCTACGGCTACTCGTTCGACCTCCAGCTCTACTGGCCGCAGATGGCCGACGCCGCGGCGCTCGCCACCCTTCACCCCGACATTCCGGTGATCCTCAACCACACCGGCATGCCGCTCGAGCGCGACCAGGCCGGCCTCGACGGCTGGCGCTCCGGCATGCGCCGCCTCGCCGAATGCCCCAATGTCACGGTGAAAATCTCCGGCCTCGGCATGGTCGACAACCAGTGGACAGAGGCCTCGATCCGCCCCTTCGTGCTCGACACCATCGAGATCTTCGGCGCCGAGCGCTGCCTCTTCGCCAGCAACTTCCCGGTCGACAAGCTGTTCTCCGACTACGCCACGCTGTGGCGCGCGTTCGACGCCATCACCGCGGACTTCAGCGACAGCGAGCGCAGCGCGCTCTTCCACGACAACGCGGTCCGGGTTTATCGGTTGTAGGCTCGGCGTCGTGCTTCGGCCCACGGTCTCGACGTCGGTGATTCGCTAGCCGCTCATTCGGGTTTCGCGGCCAAGTCTGCGGTCGCCTCGAGGAATTCCAGCGCCATCGCCGCGGTCCAGGTGAAGCGCCCGCCGCCGCAGGGCTCGCCGGTGAGCGGATCGTAGTACTCGGCAAAGCCGCTCTCGGCGATGAGCCTGATGCTGTCGGCACGGATCCGCTCGGCGATGGCGGTCTCGCCGGCGGCGGCCAGGCCGTCGGCGATCATGTAGTTGACGATCAGCCAGGCCGGGCCGCGCCAGTAGCGCTTGGCGTCGAAGCGCGGATCGGCCGGATCGTGGCTCGGCACGAGATGGCGGACCCTGCCGGCCAGCGTCTCGATGCGGCGGGCGATCGCCCGCGCCCGAGCGGGTGGAATCGGCGCGAAGGCAGCGGCCAGGCCGCCGACCGAGCGGCTGTCGACCAGCCTGCCGGCGGCGCGGTCGCGGGCCAGATACTGGCCATCAGCCTCGCTCCACAGGCCCTCGAGGGCGGCCAGGCCCCGCTCGGCGAAAGCCCGGTTGCGCCGGGCCACGGGCCAGTCGCCGAAGCGCTCGGCCAGCGCCGCCAGATCGATGCAGGAGCGGATCAGAATGGCGTTGAATGCGGGATCGACCATCTGGAAGGGCGAGGCGTCGTGCAGCCGGGCGTTGTCCCAGCCGAGACCGCGGAAGCGCTCCAGCAGCCAGAGATAGCGGTCGTATTGCGCGTTGGTCGGGCGATGCGCGGCATCCGCATGGCCCAGATCGCGGCGCATATAGGGCGCGATTCCGTCCGTCGGCACACGCTCGAGGGCGGCGTCCCAGTCGATTGCGTTGTCGCGGCCGGATTCCCAGGGGTGGATGATGGCGACCAGGCCTTCGCCCGCCGGGTCGCGATTGGCGAAGAACCACTGGTGCCAGCGGTCGATCGCGGCGACGAGCGGCCGCGCCCGGACGGCTGCCATGACCGGATCCGGCGCCCGCTCGACCAGTCGGCGGGCCGCGAACCCGGCAACGGCGGGCTGGGTGATACCCGATGTCGGCACCGGTCGGCCGGTGCGCCAGATGTCGGGGCCAGGGAAATAGCCATTGTCGGCTACGTGAAAGACGATGTGAGGCACCATCCCGTCCGGCCATTGGTGCGCGAGCAGCGTCTCGAGCTCACGCCAGGCACGGTCCTCACTGAGATGCGCGAGGCCGAGCGCCGTCAGGCACGAATCCCAGTTCCACTGGAAGGGATAGAGGCCGTGGGTCGGGACGGTGTAGTCGCCGAGGTCGTTCTCACGGAGAATAGCCTTGGCGTCGTCGATGAGGGCCGCACGATCGATTGCGTTCATGGGTCTGCCTCAGATTGTCCAGGCCGCCGGAATCGTGGTCGTCGACGGATCCTGTCAACGCACCGGCTGGGGCTCAAGTGCAACTCCGGTGAGTTCATGGGCGCTGTCACCAAGGCCGTCCCTCAGGCTGGCTGCCACAGCTCGATCGGATTGCCTTCGGGGTCGTTGAGCCAAGCGAACACGCCGTTCGGCTGAGCCTCTTGGTCGCGCCGCACGGCGATGCCGGCGGCTTCGAGCTGGGCGATCATCGCTTCCAGGTCGTGCACCCGGAAATTCAGCATGAACTGCTTCTCCGCATCACCGAAATACGCCGTGATCCGCTCGAACGGCGCAAACACCGTCTCGCCGGCGGTCTGCCGCCAGCAGGGTGTGGCGTAGTCGCCGGGCACCGGATCGATGCCGAGATGGGCGTGGTACCATTCGGCGAGACGCTTCGGATCGTCCGCGCGAAAAAAGAATCCGCCAAAGCCCTGAACCTTCTCCATGGCCCGACCTCCGCTTCGCTGGCTACGGCGAAGAGACTAGCCCTTTCTCGAGCGACGGCCAGTTGGGCAACATCCCGAGATGGCACAGCCGCCGGGCCCGTCTTCCGGCGAGTGACCAACGTCACCTCGCACTGGTCCGACAGATCGGCCTTGCATCGGCGCACCGATCGGCCATCGATGGGCGGTGCTCCCGCTTGATCGGATCGATCGTCAGTGTCCCTGCCCGAACCAACCACGCCGCCGCCCAAGCCCGCCCGGACGGCTGGTCCGAACCCACGGGCGACGCTCCAGGCGGCACTCCTCATGCTGCTGGTCGCGGGGCTCACCGCCATCGACACGGCGCTGGTTCGGGTGCTGAGCGGCGAGCTGCATGCCTTCACCATCGTCTTCTATCGCAGCCTGTTCGGCCTCGTCGCCGTCACCCCCTGGCTCTGGCGACACCGCTCGACCATCACCCGCACCGCGAATTTCCGCCTGCATCTCGGCCGGGCGCTGCTCAAGCTCCTGGCCCTCTTCGCCTTCTTCCAGGCGATCGCCGGTGCCCCCTTGGCCAGCGTCACGGCGATTGCCTTCACCACGCCCTTGTTCGTGGCGATGGGTGCGGTGCTGTTGCTCGGCGAGCGGCTGCCGGGGATGCGCATCGCCGCCATCGCCATGGGCTTCCTCGGTGTCCTGGTCATCGTCCGGCCTGGTGAGGGACTGGCCGAGCCGGCGCTGCTCTATGCCGTTGCCGGTGCCATGGGCATCGCCGCCATCGCGCTGATGCTCAAGTTCCTGACCAGCCGGGATTCGCCGAGCACCATCGTGGGTCTCAACCTGCTGCTCTCGGTGCCGCTGGCTTTGCTCCTCGCCTTGCCGTTCCTCACCGTGCCGACCTGGCCGATGCTCGGTCTCCTGGCGTTCCAGGGCGCTGCCGGCGCGCTCTCCATGACGTCGGTCACCCGCGCCATGGCGCTTGCCGACGCCTCCTTCCTCAGCCCGATCGAGTTCGTTCGCCTGCCGCTCGTGGCCTTGATCGCCTATTGGGCGTTCGGCGAGGTCGCCGACGCCTGGACCTGGCTTGGTGGCGCGATCATTTTCGCCGCCGTCGTGTTGCTGACGCGCGGCGAGCGCCGGTCCGCGAGCGCTGGTTGAAACCCGCCGGAAAGCCGTCTACCGTCCGGCGGCCTCGGCGATAGTCGAGAAAAAAACACAGGGGAGGTCGAACAAACGATGCTGGCATCACGCAAACTCATTGCACTGGCGCTACCATGCCTGGCGCTCGGCGCATTCGCCATGCCGAGTGCGACCATGGCGCAGGACGCGGGCGCGATCACCATCGTGCTGTCGGAGGAGCCCGACATCATCGATCCGTGTGAGGCCAGCCGCTCGAATGTCGGCCGGGTGGTCAAGCAGAACATCACCGAGACGCTGGTCGAGATCGACCCCGATGACGGCACCATCACGCCCCGGCTCGCGACGGCATGGGAGCAGGTCGACGACCTGACCTGGCGGTTCCAGCTGCGCGAGGGCGTGACCTTCCACGACGGCGAGCCGTTCAACGCCGAGACCCTCGCCTACTCGATCAACCGCACCCTCGACGACCGCATCGACTGCGAGATCCGGATCAAGTTCTTCGGCGGCATGGAAGTCACCCCGGAGCCGGTGGACGAGTACACGATCGACATCAAGACCGCCGAGCCGGCACCGATCATGCCGACCATGATGGGCACGATGACCGTGGTCTCGCCCAACACGCCGATGGGCGAGCGCACCCGCGACCCGATCGGCACCGGCCCTTATGTGCTCGACAACTGGGACGTCGGGCAGAGCATCACGCTCACCCGGGCCGACGACTACTGGGGCGAGATGCCCGAGGTCGAGCGGGCCACCTATGTGTTCCGCGGCGAATCGGCGGTGCGCGCCGCCATGGTCGAGACCGGCGAGGCGGATATCGCGCCCAACATCGCCGTGCAGGACGCGATCAACCCGGAAACGGACTTCAGCTACCCGAACTCCGAGACGTCCAGGCTGCGGATCGACATGGAGATCCCGCCGCTCGACGACATCCGCGTGCGCAAGGCGCTCAACCTGGCGATCGACCGCGAAGCCTTCATCGGCACGATCTTCCCCGAGGACGTGATCAACGCGACAGCACTGGTCGTTCCCAGCATCAACGGCCACAACCCGGACCTCGAGCCCTATCCTTACGACCCGGAGGAGGCCAAGCGGCTGCTCGAGGAAGCGCGCGCCGACGGCGTCGACGTCGACGCGCCGATCCGCATCCTCGGCCGCCTCAACATCTACCCCAACGCCACCGAGGCGATGGAGGCGTTGATGGCGATGTACCAGGCGGTCGGCTTCAACATCGACCTGCAGATGACCGAGGTCGCCACCTGGGTCGATATCTTCACCAAGCCGTTCGCCGAGGACCGGCCGCCGACCCTGCATCAGGCGCAGCACGACAACAACAATGGCGACGCCGTGTTCACCGTCTTCTTCAAGTATCACTGCGACGGCGGCCAATCGACGACCTGCAACGAAGAGCTCGATGCGCTGATCGACAAGGCCACGGTCTCCACCGGCGACGAGCGCCGCGAGGCCTGGCAGGAGGCCTTTCGGATGATCCACGAGGACCTCGTGGTCGACGTCATGATGTTCCACATGGTCGGCTACACCCGCGTCGGCCCGCGGATCAGCTTCACGCCGTCCATCTCGACCAACAGCGAGCTGCAGATCTCGAACATCACGTTCAACTGACGCTTCGCGAGCACGCGCTCTGCCGCCGCCCGACACCGTCTCGGGCGGCGGCCTGATTTCCTCCAGGCGCAGCGCCGGAGTTCCGATTGGGCGACTTCCTCAGCCGTCGCACGCTCTACAGCCTGATCTCGCTCGTCGGGCTCATCATCCTGGTCTTTTTCCTGGCACGACTGACAGGTGATCCGACCAATCTCTATCTGCCGCTCGATGCATCGCTGGAGCAGCGCGAGGAGTTCCGCGAGCGGCACGGCTTCAACGATCCGCTGATCGAGCAATTCGGCCGTTTCCTGGGCGATCTCGCCCATTTCGATCTCGGCATGTCGATCAGGAAGGCCAGGCCGGCGCTCGAGGTGGTGCTCGAGGCCCTGCCGACGACGCTCACGCTTGCCGCCTGGACCATGACGCTCGCGGTCGGCTTCGCGATCGTCGTGGGCTCGCTTGCCGCCGTGCGGCCCGGCGGTGCCTTCGATCGGGCCGCCAGCGTCATCTCGCTCGCCGGCGCCAGTGCCCCGGATTTCTGGGTGGCGATCACCGGCATCCTCGTCTTCGCGGTCAGCCTGGAATGGCTGCCGACCTCGGGCACGGGCTCCGTCTGGCACTGGGTCATGCCGCTCGCCGTGCTGTTGATCCGTCCCTTCGGCCTGCTCGTCCAGGTGGTCCGGGGTGCCATGGTCACCGCGCTCGCCTCGGCCTACGTCAAGACCGCCCGGGCCAAGGGTGTGCGCGGCCGGCGGGTCGTCTTCCTGCATGCGCTGCGCAACTCGATGCTGCCGGTGATCACGGTGGCCGGCGACCAGGCCGCCGGGATCATCAACGGGGCGGTGATCGTCGAGACCATCTTCGGCTTTCCGGGCGTCGGCAAGCTGATGATCGATGCCATCGTGCAGCGCGACTTCACCGTCATCCAGGCCGCCGTGCTGGCGACGGCCGTGCTGATCTTCGCCATGAACATCCTCATCGACCTCGTCTACGCCATGCTCGATCCGCGCGTCCGGTATCGCTGAGATGGCGGACGTCGCGGTCACCGAGCCTGCCAGCCGAAGCGGCGCCCGCACCGCGCTCATGATGCTCTGGCGCGACAAGTTCGCGCTCGTCGCCGCCCTCTACCTCTTGTTGATGGTGTTCTGCGCCATCTTCGGCCCGACCCTGCTCGGCGAGGCCGCGACCGCGCTCAATCTGCGCCTGCGCAACGCCGCCCCGTTCTCCTTCGACAATGGCTGGCTCTTCATCTTCGGCGCCGACGCGCTGGGCCGCAGCATCCTGGCCCGCCTGGTGGTCGCCGCCCAGAACACGATCGCCATTGCCGCCGCCGCCGTCGTCGTCTCCTTCACGGTGGGCGCCACGCTCGGCATCGTCGCGGGCTATGCCGGTCGCTGGGTCGACAACCTGATCATGCGCTTCGCCGACATCTTGATGAGCTTTCCCTCGCTGCTCATGGCGATGGTGGTGCTCTATATCCTCGAGCCCAGGGTCGGCAATCTGGTCATCGTCCTCGCCATCACGCGGCTGCCCATCTACATCCGCACCGCCCGGGCAGAGGTCCTGGAGATCCGCGAGCGCATGTTCGTGAGCGCCGCCACGGCCATGGGCGCCAGCAATCTCAGGATCGTGCTGCGCCACATCGCACCCGTCACCCTGCCGACGCTGATCACCATCGCCACCATCGACTTCGCCTTCGTCATGCTGGCCGAGTCGGCGCTCTCCTTTCTCGGCATCGGCATCCAGCCGCCCGAGGTCACCTGGGGGCTGATGGTGGCACAAGGCCGCAACTACCTGAACACGGCCTGGTGGCTGGCCTTCTTCCCCGGCCTCGCGATCATGCTGGCCACGCTCTCGCTCAACCTGCTCTCCAGCTGGCTGCGCGTGGTCACCGATCCGACCCAGCGCTGGCGGCTGGAAGTCGGCGGCCGGAAGCCGTGAGCGAGGCCAAGGACCATCTGCTCGAGGTCTTCGACCTCAGCGTCGAGTTCCACACCGCACAGGGTGTCGTCGAGGCGGTGCGCGGTGTCGACTTCCACCTCGACGCCGGCGAGACGCTGGCGATCCTCGGCGAGAGCGGCTCCGGCAAGAGCGTCTCCGCGTCGGCCATCATGGACATCATCGACAGCCCGCCCGGCTACATCACCAGCGGGCGCATTCTCTTCGAGGGCCATGATCTGCTGGCGATGCGCCGGGCGGAGCGCCGCGACATCAACGGCCGGCGCATCGCCATGATCTTCCAGGACACGCTGGCGCACCTCAACCCGGTCTACTCGGTCGGCTGGCAGATCGCCGAGGGCTTCAAGGCGCACGGGCGCCATCCCGGCAACCTGCGCGAGGCGGCTGTGCGGCTGCTCGATCGGGTCGGCATCCCGGACGCCGCGCGGCGGGTCGACGACTACCCGCACCAGTTCTCCGGCGGCCAGCGGCAGCGGGTGATGATCGCCATGGCGCTGGCGCTGCAGCCAGCACTGCTGATCGCCGACGAGCCGACGACGGCGCTCGACGTCACGGTCCAGGCGCAGATCCTGGCACTGCTGAAGGAGCTCAAGCAGGAATTCGGCATGGGCCTCCTGCTGATCACCCACGACCTGGGCGTGGTGGCCGACACCGCCGATCGGGTGGTGGTGATGCACAATGGCGCAATCGTCGATCGGGGCCCGGTGCGCGACATCTTCAAGGCACCCAAGGACGCCTATACCAGGCGCCTGTTTGCGGCCATTCCCGGCACTGGCGAGCTGGCCGAGCGGCAGCTGGAGCACCGCCCGCCGCTGCTCGAGGTCGAGGCGCTCGCCACCCACTACGCCGTCACCAAGGGGCTGATGCGACGCCAGAGCGGCGAGGTGGTGCGCGCCCTCGACGGCGTCAGCTTCACCCTCGAGCCCGGCGAGACCCTGGGCGTCGTCGGCGAATCCGGCTCGGGCAAGTCGACGCTGGCGCGCACCCTGCTCCGCCTCGAGGCACCGACCAGCGGCACCGCCCGCTTCGCCGGCCGGGACGTCTACGCGCTCGAGGGCGCCGAGCTGCTCCGCTACCGCCGCGAGCTGCAGGTGGTCTTCCAGGACCCTTATGCGTCCTTGAACCCGCGCATGTCGGTCTTCCAGCTCATCGCCGAGCCCTGGACGATCCACAAAGGTGTCCTGCCGCGTTCCGCCTGGCGCGACCGGGTGGCCCAGCTGCTCGAGCAGGTCGGCATGGCGGCCGACCACATGAAGCGCTACCCGCACCAGTTCTCCGGCGGCCAGCGCCAGCGCATCGCCATCGCCCGGGCACTGGCACTGGAGCCCGAGGTGATCATCTGCGACGAGGCGGTCTCGGCCCTCGACGTCTCGATCCAGGCGCAGGTGATCGCACTGCTGAAGGAGCTGCGCGACCGGCTGGGCCTGGCCTACCTCTTCATCGCCCACGACCTGCCGGTGGTGCACGATATCGCGGATCGGGTCATCGTCATGCACCAGGGCAAGATCGTCGAGACGGGGCGAACGCGCGACATCTTCACCAGCCCGCATCATCCCTATACGCAGGCCTTGCTGGCCGCGAGCCCGGTCGCCGATCCCGACCTGCAAGCCGAACGACGCGGCGCTCGGGAGCGCGCCGCAATCGCCTCGACAGGGAGCTGAGCCAGATGAGCAAAGTCGCACCGTTCCGCGGTATCGTGCCCGCCATGTCGGTCCCCTGGCACTCGGACGACAGCCTCGACGAGGCGGAGCTGCAGCGCTTCACGCGCTGGCTCGTCGGTCACGAGGGCATCGGCGCGCTCGCCACCAACGGCCACACCGGCGAGGTCTACGCACTCTCGCCCAAGGAGCGCGCGCACGTCACCCGCATCGTCGCCGAAGCGGCGGGCGACACACCGGTGATCTCCGGCATCTGCTGCGAGGGCATCAACGAGGCGGTCGAGCATGCCGGCATGGCGGTCGAGGCCGGTGCGTCCGGCTGCCTGATCATGCCGCCGCATGGCTGGCTGCGCTTCGGCATGCGTCCGGAGCATGTGATCGACCACTTCACCGCCATCGGCAAGGCGGTCGATGCCAATCTCGTGGTCCACGTCTATCCGGCCTGGACCCGGGCCAGCTACGCCTCGGAGCTGCTGGCCGAGCTGGCGCGCCTGCCCTGGGTCACCACCTTCAAGCTCGGCACGCGCGAGGTCGGCAAGTACGAGCGCGACATCAAGGCGATCCGCGCCGCCGACCCGGACGTCACCATCCTCGACTGCATCGACGAGTTCCTGCTGGCCACCATGATCCAGGGCGTCGACGGGGCGCTGGTCGGCTTCGCCTCGTTCGTGCCGGAGCTGATCATCGACCTCTACGCGGCCGTCCAGGCCAACGACCTGGTGCGCGCCAAGGCCGTCTACGAGCGCATCTTCCCGCTCAAGGAGATGGTCTACGGCACCGGCGAGCCCTCGGGCGACGCGCATGCCCGGATGAAGATGGCGATGGTGCTCGCCGGCCGCTTCAAGTCCGCCCGCAACCGCCCACCGATCCGCGAGCCCGAAGGCGCCACGCTCGACCATATCCGCAACACGCTCGATGACGCCGGCATGCTGCTGAACGACGCCGCTTGAGCCCAAGCACGGTCTTCGCCCTTGTCTCGCCCCGTCGGGCTGAGCTGGCGACTGAGAGAGCGAAGCGGAACGACTGCCATCAGGTCGCTTGACCAGCGCGGCCCACGCACCCAAAACCGCTGGACGGTCGGCAACACCAAGACGCGGCATGGGCGGCTTTTCCGCTTCGCCGTCGCGCATCCTGCAACGAGAGCCGACCCATCGCCTCAGAATTGGAAGAATGCATGCAGCGTTATCTCTCCGGAACACGTCTCTCGGCCATCGCGATCGCCGCCGCCCTCGCCTTTGGCAGCAGCTCCCTTCAGGCCCAGGAGCCGATCATCGTCGGTGCCAATATCGGCAATGTGCCGTGGGAGTTTCAGGACGCCGACGGCGAGTTCGTCGGCTTCGAGATCGATCTGATGGCCGAGGTCGGCGAGCGCCTCGGGCGGCCGATCGAGACCGTCAACATCCCGTTCCAGGGCCTGTTCGCCGCCGTTCAGTCCGGCCGCATCGATGCCGCGACCTCGTCGATCACCATCACCGAGGAACGGCTGGAGAGCGTCTCCTTCGCCCAGCCGTACTACGACAGCGACCAGTCGCTGACCGTTCGCGCCGATAGCGGGCTCGAAGGCGTCGCCGACATGGACGGCAAGGTGATCGGTGTGGACACGGGCTCGACCGGCGACATGTGGGCGACCGAGAACACCGAAGCAAACGGCTTTGCCGAGATCCGCCGCTTCGAGGGCCTCAATCCGGCGATGCTCGATCTCGGTGCTGGCCGCCTCGACGGCTACATCTCCGACATCCCGGCTCTGCTCTACTACGTCCGCGACAAGCCGCAATTCGTCGTCGCCGAGCGCATCCTCACCGGCGAGCAGTACTCGGTCATGTTCGCCAAGGACGCGCCGTTGGCTGCCGAGGTCAACGACGTCCTCACCGCGATGAAGGAAGACGGCACACTGGCCGCCATCCACGAGAAGTGGTTCGGCAAGGCGCCCGACGCCGGCACCAGCACGGCTGAAGTGCTGCCCATGCCGTAACACCCCTGCCGGGGATAACACGAAGCGTGGCGCCAGGCGTCACGCTTCGTGCTCGCTTTTCTTCCACCGCTTCGCTGGTGCGGCCGGTCCTTGGACATCATCGATACGTTCTTCAACCAGCGGGTCTTCATCCAGTCGCTGCCGCTGCTGCTGACCGGCCTCTGGGTGACGATCATGCTGGGTGCCGTCAGCATCGTGCTCGGCATGGCGGGCGGGCTGCTGCTTGCACTCATGCGGCTCTACGCTGCCTGGCCGCTCAAGAAGCTGGCCGTGGCCTATATCGACGTCTTCCGCGCGATGCCGCTCCTCGTGCTGCTCGTCATCGTCTACTACGCCCTGCCCTTTCTCGGCATCCGGCTCTCGCCCTTCGTCTCTGCGGTCACGGCACTCTCGCTGGTCTCCAGCGCCTATTCCGCCGAGATCTTCAGGGCCGGCATCGAGGCCGTGCCGGTGGGCCAATTCGAAGCGGCGAAGTCCCTCGGGCTCCGACCCTGGCCCACCATGTTGAAGGTGATCCTGCCGCAGGCCGTGCGCATCGTCGTGCCGCCGCTCACCTCGAACTCGATCAACGTCATGAAGGACACTGCCCTCGCATCGGTCGTCGCCATGCCGGATCTCTTGAAGCAGGCGACCCAGGCGCAGGCCCTGGCCGCCAACCCGACGCCGCTGATCATGGCCGCCGTGATCTACCTCATCCTCCTCCTGCCGCTGGTCAGGCTCGTGGGCCTGCTCGAGCAGCGCTTCGCCAGCCAACGGCGCTGATCCCACCAGAAAGCCACCCATGCCCCTCGATCTCGATGTCGTCCGCAGCCAGTTCCCCGCCCTCGAAAGCGGCGTCGCCTATTTCGACAATGCCGGCGGCTCGCTGGTCCTCAAGGGCGTCGCCGAGCGGGTCGCCGACTACCTCTTGACCTCGAGCGTGCAGATCGGCGCCAGCTACGCCGCCTCGGAGCTGGCCGCCGCGAGGCTCGGCGAGGCGCGCGCCAAGATCGCCCGGCTGATCAATGCCGAACGGCCGGAAGAGATCGTGCTCAACGCGACGACCACCATCAACCTGCGCTTTCTCGCCACCGCCATGGCGAGCCAGCTGGCGCCGGGCGACGAGGTCATCGTCACCGCCTTCGACCACGAATCGAACATCGGCCCGTGGCTGACGCTCGAAGCACGCGGCGTGGTCATCAAGACCTGGGGCATCGACGGCCAGACGCTGGAGCCCGACTTCGACGCGCTGGACCGGCTGATGACCGAGCGCACGAAGCTGGTCTGCGTCACCCACGCGTCCAACATCCTCGGCAGCATCATGCCGATCCAGGCGATCAGCCAGCTCGTGCACGACCGAGGTGCCAAGATCTGCGTCGATGGCGTCGCCTACGCCCCGCATCGCGCCATCGACGTCCGCGCCCTCGACGTCGATTACTACGCCTTCAGCTGCTACAAGACCTACGGCCCGCATTTCGCCGTGCTCTACGGCAAGCACGACCAGCTCTTGGAGCTCGACGGCCTCTACCATTACTTCTACGGCAAGGACAAAGTGCCGGCCAAGCTGGAGCCCGGCAACCCCAGCTACGAGCTGGCCTGGGGCTGCACCGCCATCGTCGACTACCTGGACGCGCTCGGCGGCGGCACCGGCGACCGCGCCGCCATCGAGCGCGCCTTCGCCGACATCGCCGATCACGAGGAAGCGCTGAGCCGGCACCTGCTCGGCTTCCTCAACAGCCGCAACGACCTGCGCGTCATCGGCAGCAGCAGTGCCGATCAGGCCATCCGCGTGCCGACCATCAGCTTCAAGGTCGACGGCCAGGACTCGGCCGAGATCGTCCGCGCCGCCGACGCAGCGGCGATCGGCATCCGCTACGGCGACTTCGCCTCGCGCCGATTGGTCGAGAACCTCGGGCTCGCCCCCGGCAACGGCGTCGTCCGCGCGTCCCTGGTCCACTACAACACACTGGACGAGGTCGACCGCCTGATCAGCTGCCTCGAGCGCGCGTTGCACTGACTGTTTCCGTCACCCTCCAAGCCGGTCGGCAGCGACGTGATGGGTCACGGCCGGCGCCTGGCCATCGGTGCAGAGCGCCTGCAGCTCGGCCAGAAGAGCGGCATCATCACGGCTGACCCGCTCGTGCTGGCGGAGGTGGTCGAGCCAGGACGCCGTGAAAAAGACCTCTCGCAACAGATCCTCGCACTCGACCGGCCGGAACAACTGCCAACCATAGCCGCCCTCGCGCAGCCGGGCATCGCGCAGTGCATGGATGCGACCGACGAAAGCAAGGACGTTGGCTGCCACCACCGCTCATGGAGGACAGAAGATCACCGAACGGGCCTTGAGCCCACGCCTGAATACCGAGAAATCCGCTCTGCGGCAGCGACTGCGGGCGCCCAGGGTGCTGGAATCAACCTTGGCGCTCCATCACCGACGCTCTCAAGACAATCACGGTTGCCTCAAGCCGTTCCTGTATGCATTCTCACTCAAACAGGCGAAACCAAGTGCATTACGTCTGGGAGGCTTCGCCGTGAACGCAATGACGACTGGACGCACGTCCAGGCAACAAAGGCTTGAGGGCGTAGCATGAGCCGTTTGTTTGCCGCCGCCCACCGCGCCTTCAATGGCGCACACAGCCTACTGGCGACCATCTTTGCCGGCCTTTGGCTCATCGCGCTCTACGGCGTAACCGTCTGGCTCGTGGTCGGCTCGTTCACCGCCATTCAAATACGTGAACAAATCCTCGCGGCCGATGGCGACCAGACCTTTGCCGACGTAGGGCGTGCCTATGAACGCTACCTCCAACGCGAGCAGGCCATCTACGCGAATTGGGACACCAGTGCGGCACTAGTCCGGACCCTTGGTGAACTCAGCCTTGAAATCGACGAGAGGCTTGGCGAAATTCAAGATGCTATTCTTCCGAACGCTGACCTTTCGCTCGGGGACTTTTTGAATTCAGAGGCATTCAATGCTCTCTGGCGTGAGTGCCCAGCCGACCTGACGCCCCCGCAAGAACGACGCGTGGCGCTGCCGAAGGCAACGATAGAGTGCCACCTTCTATACGGTTATTCCGAGCTGACTGAGGAATACGCTTCGATCGAAGAGCAGGTCAATGCGATCAACTACGATCAATTATGGGCAGAAGCAGCGGCGCAAGCAGCCAAACTCCGGGCGAGCGAGGAGCATTCCGAGCATTTCGACACCTACGAATTTTTCGCGTTTACCCCACTCTTCTATGAACAGTTCGTCAGGGTGCCGACACAAGTTCTGACACTCGTGCTGACGATGGTCATGGGCATGCTGGGCAGCGTCATCACCATGACGTGGTCCTTCATCAAGCGCGATGCAGATTTCTCGTTTCGGCGGTTCATCATCCTTCCTTTCGTCGGCGCGATGAGCGCGTTCATCATCTTCGTCTTCGTCCGGGCCGGGCAGTTGACACTTTCCTCGGGCGGCACGTCGCAACAGCTCAATCCCTTCGTGCTGTCCTTCGTCGGAATCATCTCGGGCCTGTTATCGGAACGTGCCTATGCGCGGATGGCGCAAGTGGGCAGCAACTTTTTCAGGACGGACGACGATATCTCTCGATTTGGCATTGCACTGCGCACAGCGGTGGAGCAGGCGGGCCTCAGTCAGCAGGAGCTCGCCCGCTATCTCAAGCTGTCCGACGACGACACCGCCAGCATCATCGACGGCAAGGCTTCTGCCGACCCGATGCAACAGCGGCTCATCGCCGCCAGTCTGCGACGCAACATCCGCGAGCTCTTCACCGACTTGGCGCCAGAGGTCGCAACGCCATCGCCGAGGGACCAGCGCCCACCGCCAAGCGAAGGAGCGGTGCCCCCGCTCCAGCCGATCGGCTAGCCCGCTGGCGAGGACTTGATCTGCATCAATGCGCAGGTCTGTCCGAAAGCGCACCGATCGTGATTGCCGTTCGCGCCGCGCCAGTTGCGGACGGAAGAGAACCCAGGAGAGAGCGAGTGCGCACCTCAGTGATTGCGGCGGCCGCAGGGTTCATTCTCGCCGGCTGCACGTCCGTTGGCCAGGTCGGCATGATGACCCCGCCAACCGCCAATGTCGGCGCCATCATCAACGAGGCCCGAACCTACACCGAGATCGGCCCGGTGGAGGGCGAGGCCTGCCGCTACTTCGCGCTCGGCGTCGTGCCCTGGGGCGACTCGACCTCGACCAAGGCCATGGAGAATGCTCTGGCCGGCACCGGTGGCGACGCGATCATCAACGCCTCGGTCGAGACCTCGCTCTACGGCTTCATCCCGATCTACAACGCCTTCGCCTACACCTGCACGACGGTGCGCGGCATTGCGATCAAGCTCGACGCGAGCTGAGAGCCTGCACCATGGGTGTCCATCACGAGATGTCGGTGGTCGGTCACTGGTAGCAGACCTGGCACGGGCTCGATCTTTGCATCGTCGCTTGTAGCGTCTTGCCCTGGAGCCTCGTGCGGCCGAGAATTGCCACGACCCCCTTTCTTCGACTGGCGCAAGCCGACCAAGCCAATGGCAGCCTGATCCGATGACACCAGAAGCCCTGCGCGCGAAGCTCGACGCGCTGCCCCGCGTCCCGCTGGCCCACCTGCCGACGCCGCTCGACCCGGCACCGCGGCTGAGCGCGGCCCTGGGCGGCCCGGAGATCTGGATCAAGCGGGACGACATGACCGGGCTCGCCTTCGGCGGCAACAAGACCCGCCAGCTCGAGCACGTCTTCGCCGAGATCCTGGCCAGCGGCTGCGACACGGTGATCGGCAGCGCCTACACCCAGTCCAACTGGTGCCGGCAGATGACGGCGGCCGCCAAGAAGCTCGGGCTCGACATCCACCTGATCCTGCTGCACGGCGAGAAGGGGCCCAAGCTGCAGGGCAACTTCCTCCTCTACCAGCTGCTCGGCGCCGAGGTGGAGGTGGTCGATCTCGACAGCCTCGAGAAGGTCCAGCCGCTGCTCGACGCCAAGGCCGAGGCGCTGCGCGCCCAAGGCAAGAAGCCCCATGTCGTCGGGCCGATGGAGACCGCGAACCTGGCGACGGGGGCGCTCGGCTATGTCGGCGCGGCGCTCGAGCTCGACCAGCAGCTGACAGCGCTCGGCCGGACGCCCGGCCACCTCTATTTGTCCGGCGCCAACATGACCCCGGCCGGCCTCGCCTTGGGCTTCAAGGCGCTCGGCCGCAAGATCCACCTGCGCAGCGTGGCCCCGATCAAGTGGAGCAGCGACCGGGCCTGGGACATCGCGCGGATCGCCACCGTCACCGCCGGCCGCCTCGGGCTCGACCTCACCGTCGAGGCATCTGAGATCGACAGCACCGACGCCTATATCGGCGAGCGCTACGGCGTCGTCACCGACGGCGCGCGCGAAGCCCTGGCGCTGACCGCCCGGACCGAGGGCATCATCCTCGACCCGGTCTACAGCGCCAAGGCGATGGCAGGTCTCATCGACGACGTCCGCCAGGGCCGCCTCGGGCCGAAGGACGAGGTCGTCTTCCTGCACACCGGCGGCACGCCAGCACTCTTCGCCTACGCCGACGACGTCCTGCAGCCGGGCGGCTGAGGCGCCGAGCCGCCAGCCGCCTCAGGCGATTGCTTCCGGCACGCATCCTGGCCCTCGACGAAAACCAGGCTGCTGGCACCGTTGACGACGATCACGTCCTCGTCGGCGCCGCCCCAGAGCACGACCGAGTTGGTGGATTCGACATGGCGCACGATCTCGTTGCCACCGAGGTCGACGAGATCCTAGTGCGCGTCGTGGTCCTGGATGATGTCCGTCTCGCTGATGCCATTGGCGAGCTCGTCGCCGAAGACATGGGTGTCGGCATGGATCGCCAGTCGCTGCGCGCCCGCCGCGGCCTACTCGCCGCGTCTGCTTCGGAGGTGGGGGCAAAGGTCTTCTGACCTATGCCGGGTTCACCGGTTCAACGCGGAGGGCATCGAGGGGTTGCACGATCGGCCACATACCGGGCGGCCGTCGCGATTGAGCGAAGGGCAGATGGCGGCCTTCAGGGCCCTCGTCCTGCGTGGGCCGGACATCGAGAAGGACGGTGTCAGCTCTTGAACAGCCAAGGATTTGTGCCGCATCGTCGAAGAACGCTATCAGGAGAGCTACAGCGAGAACGGGATGCTGAAGCCCCTGCACAGCCGTCATGCTAGGATTGGTCCGATAGCTTGTCGATCCGGTAGGCCCGCCGCGCATTCCCGGCAAAGAGGCGGCGCTGGTCGGCCTCAGCCAGATCGGCCGTGATGGTCGCAAAGACGTCGTACATCTCGACGTAGCCGGCATGCAGGCCCGCCACCGGGAAGTCGCTGGCGAACATCGCTCGGTCGGTGCCGAACGCCTCGATGCAGTCGAGCACCACCGGGCGCAGGCTTGCGAACGTCCAATCGTGATCGTAGGCGACGAGGTCGGAGATCTTCAGCCAGACGTTGGGTCGCTCGGCCAGGCGCTTCAGGCCGTCACGCCAGGCCGCCATCCCAGCCGGGTCACGGTCCACCGGGCTGCCGGCATGGTTGACGATGATGGTCGTCTCGGGAAAGCGATCGGCGAGCCCTGCCGCCTGGTCGAGCTGGCCCGGATAGAGCATGAGATCGAAGGAGAGACCGAGCGCCTGGAGCCTGGCGAAGCCCTCGCACCACTGCCGATCGGTCATGTAATCGGTGCGCTCGACGAAGCGCTTGGCCGGGTCTTCGTGCCAGCTCAGGATGAAGCGCACGCCACGCACGAAGTCATGCGCGCAATGCGCCTCCAGGATGCCAGCGACGGCCGGATCGTCGAGTGGTGCAAAGACCACGGCCACCGTCGGCAGCCGGCTCGCCCCCTTGAGCGATGCCAGCCATCTGGTCTCGCCCACCGGATCGCTTCGATCCCAGCCCGCTTCGACATGCACGGACGCCACGAGATCGAGCCCGGCCGCGTCCTTTTCCAGGTCTGCCGGCAGGTAGTTGCGGTAGAGCGGCGTCGGATCGCCGAACACCATCTCGCCCTCAGGGTTGGGCACGATCCAGGGATGCTTGCCGAGCTGCAAATCCCACAAATGGTGATGCGCGTCGACGATCGGCCCTGTGTAGCGCACCAGCTCTGGCGCAGGCTTCGCCACGGTCACCGGCCCTCCGCTGGCGCCGTCGTGCCCTCGGGCCCCGCACCACAGACCAGCGCGCAGACATGCTGCTTGCCTGCGAGCGCCGGGACGCCCTGGCGAAGGGCGGCGAGCGATGCGGCGCCGGAGAGATCGGCGGCAATCCCGAGCTCAAACCAGAGCCAGCGCGCCGCGTCCTCCATCGCCGCGTCGCTGACCAGCACGACATCGTCGACCGTGTCCCTGACGGTTGCATAGATGCGCGGATCGGTCCGCGCACAGGCCATGGTCGGCACCTTGGTGGTCACCGCCGGCAGCGTCACGACCTCGCCCGCATCGAGGCAGGCCTTGAGCGTCGGCGAGCCTTCGGGCTCGATGCCGATGATCTTCACGCCCGGGCGCTTCGCACGGATCGCCGTGGCGATGCCGGAGATCAGGCCGCCGCCGCCAATCGCGATCAGGATGGCGTCCATGTCGGGTAGGTCGTCGAGGATCTCGAGACCGAGCGTGCCCTGCCCCGCCACCACCAGCGGATCGGCGAAGGGGTGGAAATAGACCGCACCGGTGCTCTGGCTGAGGGCCAATGCGGCCTCGTTCGCTTTGTCCCAAACCGGGCCAACGATCTGCACATCGGCGTTCCAGCGGCGCATCTTGGTGACCTTCTCCGGCGACACGCTCTCCGGCACGAAAATCACCGCCGGCACGCCAGCAGCATAGGCCGTGCGCGCCACGGCGAGCCCATGATTGCCCCCCGATGCAGTGACGATACCGGCCTCGGGCACCCCGCCCTCGGCACCCAGCAGCCGGTTCATGGCACCCCGCGCCTTGAACGAGCCCGTCACCTGCAGGCATTCGAGCTTGAGCGTGACCTTGGCCTGCGTCGACGGCGGGTCCTTGAGCTGGCCCAGCGTCAGGACCGGCGTCCGCCGCACCCGCTCGGCGATGCGCGCCCGCGCCGCCTCGATGTCGGCAATGTCGATCATCCGAGCTCTCCCGGATAGTCGGCGGCGACCACGACGCAGCAATTGCCCGGCCGGGCGCGGCCCGGCTGCCGCCTGCCGTACTGGATGCCGTCGGCATTGTAGAGCAGGGTCTCGGGCGCCCGCGTCGGGTCCCAGGTGCAGTGCAGGCGGCCGGCCGGTTGCCCGGCACGCACCTCGACCCCGTTCTCGTGGAAGGGCTCGAAGACACCATCCATGGTGGCGAAGACGAAAGCGTTGCTGCCCGGCAGCTCGAGGATCTTACCGTCGCCGGCGGGCGGGCTGCTGTGCTCGGGGCCGAGCACGCCCAGATGCGCCAGCACGTTGCGCACGCCGCGACGGCAAACGCCGAGCGCTTCGAGCGATACCCCCCCGCCGCCGCCCATCTCGGTGCCGACGGTGATCAGCCCGGCGTGGCAGGCAGCGGCCGTGGCGGTCCTGGGCTCGCCGAGATTGCTGATGACCACGGTCATCGGTGCATCGAACGCGCGAACGGCGGCGATGCTCTTTTGCCAGAGTGCAAAATCCTCGGTCGGCTCGAGAATCGCCGACGGCAGGATGTCGAGCGACGATCCGCCGGAATGGAGGTCGAGAAACGCATCGGCCACCGGATAGAGCTGATCGGCGATGAAGGCCGAGATCTGCTGGGTGATGGTCCCGGTGGGATCGCCGGGGAAGGTGCGGTTGAAGTTGAGCCCGTCGACCGGCGAGGTGCGCTTGCCGGCAACGACGGCATGCACGTTGTTCGCCGGCATCAAGATCAGCCGCCCCTGGACCTCGGCCGGATCGAGGTCGCGGATCAGCTCGCAGATGGTGATCGGGCCCTCGTGCTCGTCGCCATGATTGCCGCCTTCGAGAATGACGGTCGGCCCCGGGCCGTTGCCGATCACGGCCACCGGCACCCGGGTGACCCCCCAGGCGTCGTCGTCGGGCGAGTGCGGGATCATCAAGAAACCCACCTGCTTTCCCGGCTTGTCGAGGTCGACCGTGAGAAAGGCGGTAGACGGGCGAATGGCCGTGGCATGGCCCATGGTTGCTGGCTCCCAGATTGGACCGCGCTCGACGGCGGCCGTGCCGCGGCAAGCCCGCATGCTCCCTTGAAGGGGCCGAAGCTTGGCGAGGGTCGGCCCAAAGGACAAGCCTCGCTTTTCCGAAGCCTGCTGAACATGCAGAAAACGACGCGAGAATGCCTCAGCGGCCAGTGTGCGAGATCCGGATCGGCAAAGCCGAGCAAGGCGGGCGCACAGCGGCAGCCCGGGTCGGATGTCGTCCCCAGCGCTCGACGCCGAGGCCGCCAGCACGCCTTCGCGCCGAGAATCGACGAGCACCGCGATTGGCAAACTCTGCCGGAACGCCGCGAAACGCCCCAATGTGCCGACGCCTCCGTCCGATTCCCGGGGCGCATGAGGCCTCCGCCCGTGCGGCACGCCCGGGCATGGTTGCCAGACGAGACCGCAACGGCCACCGATCGCACAGAGCTCTTACCTGACGTTCGATCTCGAGAAGATACCTCTTTCGATCGACCCGCTCAGGCCACAAGCGGTCCCGCTACCGACATGAGAAGGATCAGCGATCGAGCCTCGATCGGACCGTTGAAGCACGTCTGAATTCCCGGAAAATGGCCTCTTGGCGAAGACCCGCAGAGTCGCACCGACATGCAGCGCATCGTGGCCGACCTCGGTCGTCACCTCGGGCTCGAGGGGCTGGGACTGAACGAGGCCGGCGTCGCCCAACTGCGCATCAATCGCGCGATCGATGTGCTCCTTGCCCACGACCCTCATCTCCCCGGGGCTTGTCGTCGCTATCCCCGCTCCGGAGATCGACGCGGACGACCCGACCCACGTCAAGCCCCTGTTGCAGGCGAATATCTCCTGGCAGCTCACGCAAGGGTGCATCTTCTCGACCATGCCCGGCACGGATGAGCCTGCCCTTTTCTCACTGCTGCTGACGCGTGATCGCGGCGTCGCCGAAATCGAACATGATCTGGCGGTGGCGGTAACGTGCGCCAACCACTGGAGAGCCGCGCTTGCCGACGCGCCGCTGATCGAGCCGGATGCTGCGGAGCCAGCCGGTGGCAT
>CALOAB010000013.1:0-68078 GCA_942491185.1 uncultured Alphaproteobacteria bacterium
CCGCGGCCGATCCAGCGACAAATAATGATACGATGGTCAGATTCATTGGTTGGAGTCCGCTGGGTCCGTCGTCATCGCTCCCACGAGTGCGCGCTCGAGCCCAAAGTATGCCGCACGCTGTACAAAATGGGGCCGTACTTGTGTTGATTTGAACGCGCCAAAAAGCGAGCCGTCGCGATTCTCGCCATGATATTCGTAGTTGAAGAGGTCCTGCATGGTGATGATATCTCCCTCCATTCCGATGACCTCGGAAATGTGGGTAACGCGTCGAATTCCATCGCGCATCCTTGAAACCTGAATAACAAGATTTATTGCGCCGATAATTTGAGAGCGGATCGCTTTTTGGGGCAGATTACCTACCGCCATCGTGATCATATTTTCCAAGCGAGTCATGGCCTCGCGAGGGTTATTGGCATGGAGCGTACACATAGAGCCGTCGTGGCCTGTGTTCATGGCCTGAAGCATGTCCATTGCCTCGGGGCCGCGCACTTCGCCGCAAATGATTCGATCTGGGCGCATGCGTAGAGCATTCTTTACGAGATCCCGCATCAAGATCTCGCCATGCCCTTCTAAATTGGCAGGCCGCGTTTCCAGACGGACAACATGCGGTTGCTGGAGCTGGAGCTCAGCTGCGTCCTCAATTGTTACTACGCGCTCTCCCTCGTCAATCAACTGCGACATTGCGTTTAGCATAGTGGTTTTGCCTGATCCGGTGCCACCCGAGATAACAATGTTCAGACGACAAGCAGCCGCAATTTTAAGCACCTTCGACATTGAATGGCTAAGATTGTTCTGGCGATCCATTACGTCCAGAGTAATCCGCTTGTTTGAGAACTTTCTTATTGAGATCGTACAGCCGTCAATGGCCAATGGTGGTGCAATAATGTTTACTCGACTTCCATCGGCAAGGCGGGCGTCACAGATCGGGCACGTCTCATCAACCCGCCTGCCGATTTTCGTAACGATGCGCTGGGCTACGTTCATGACATGATGTCGATCACGAAATCGCACACTTGTGAGGTGGAGCTTGCCACGCTTTTCGACATAAATTTGGTCGGGTTTGTTCACCATGATGTCGGTGATTAGATCGTCTTTCAGCAATTCTTCAAGGGGTCCAAGTCCAATCATATCGTCGACGATGGCACGTGCCAGCTGTTCTTGCTCAGAGCTGGTGAGGGAAAGGCGCTCCTCGACAACAATGTCGCCGATGACATCGATTACCTGGTGGAGAAGCTCTTCGCGCTGTAGGCGTGTGGCTGCTGCGCCATCGATCCGTTCGTAGAGCAGGTTTTGGATGATTGCCTGCGATGCTGAGAGGTTTTGCGCGCGTCTGGGGTTTGCGGTCGGCTCGGCGTCTTCGCGCGTGCTGTCGGGAAGTGTTGCGGGCACGCGCATCGACTCCGCGGAAGGTGACTTAGGCGAGTGAGCGACTTTGGTGGGAGGGTGGACGACGGCTGGTGAATCGGTGGTTGCCGGCGACGCGCTCGGGACAAGTGATGCTCGTTTTCCAAACATACCAAAGCTCAAGCTTGCCAGAGTCGTTGAAGAAGACCCGGCTTCGAGCTGCCAGCCGTGCCAGATACCAGGTCGATTAGATTGTCGAGGGCCGCCTCAATCGCCTTGTTCGCGCCAGCGGCTGGGCTGCCCATGTTCATGGCTGAGTGTACCCCCTTCGCTTGAAAGGGAACTGCAAGGTTGATTTGCCGACCAATTGCCTTCTCGAACTCGCGCTTCGCTATTTCCCCTTGACGGTATTCACCGACGCGGTTCGCGACGATTATAATCTGGCTGGCAGCATTCTGATTCGCAATGTTTTGTGTGAGACGAAGCGTATCGCGCATCCCAACGAGTGAGAAGTCGGTTACGATGATGGTATGGGTCGACTCTTTGATGATTGCATGCGCTTCATTGATGAAACCTTTGGGAATGTCGGCAATAAGATAGTGGAACTTGCTTCGCAGCTCGCCGGCAAGCGCGCCGAGTGCTTGGGGATCACGAGGCATCTCCTCAGCGAGCTCTTCCTCGGAGCTAAGGACGTACAGCGAATCCGAGTGCTGCACCATTGATCGCTCGATATAGAGAGCGTCGACACGACCGGCATTCTCGAGCGTCTCACGGAGGCCGTGTGTCGGCTCGAGGTCGAGAGAGAGCGCTACACTGCCGAACTGCAGGTCGAGGTCGAGCAGTGCTACGCGTCGACGCCGTCGGTTGGCGATTGTCCATGCCATGCTTGTCGCGAGCATGGTAGCACCAACGCCACCACGTGCGCCAATGGTGGTGACCAACCGTCCGAGCCGTGTCGTTTGTCGGCTCCGAGTATCGGCATCGGCGGTTGCTAGCAAGGCGCGTTGGACAAGCGCTGGTGTCAGCGGCTTGACGAGGTAGTCGCTGACGCCACTGTTCAAGAGTTCACGAAACAAACCAACATCATTTCGATCGCCGACAGCGATCACCGTGACACCAGGCTCGCAAACGTCGGCCAACTCGTTGATATCGGAGAGGGGAAGCTCGGATTTACTGAGGTCGACGATCAGGGTCTTGGGCGATCGCTTCTGGCCGAGCGCCTTGATCGCGTTGCGAACTGTGCCCTTATTCACCGTCGCGTGAGCGATGACCAGATCGCGAACAACTTGCTCAATGACTGATCTTGAGACGTCGTCGTCGAGGAAGGCCGAAAACTGTGCGACATCGCTGTTTGAGCCCGAGTGCCCGGCTTCGGCTTGCATGATCATTGGCTTACGGCCTCAAGCTGCAGCGGCTTGACCTCGTCGGTCCGATAGCGGTTGACAGAGTCAGCTTCCCTCGTGCCATCGGCGGGTCCCAGATCTGAGCCTCGAATGAGGTCACGTGGATCGGCGACCATGCGCATGAGATTGACTGTCGTAGCGCAACCGAAATTGCTGGTCGGCAAGTTGTCAGGGTGCCAAGCTGACGGTCTCGACCAATCGGGGCAGCGGGGCTCGACGACGACGACGCCTCTGGCGAGGATCTCGACACGGCGACTGAGCTGCCAGCTGGTGGCCTGTTCAGCGGCCTCTACGGGGAAACGTCGCCCCAGTGCTTGACGGCTAATTCGATCGGCGGGAATGCCTTCACTCTCCAAGAGGCTGGCAACGCTCGCTGCGCGTCTCGTGGAAAGCGGATCGTTGTAGGCGTCGCTTCCCCGGACGTCGGCGTGGCCAACAACGATCTGATCGATGCTCAAACGCTCATCTGTGAGCCGCACAAACTCGCGAAGTGCACGCTCTTCTTCCGGCCGCAGCTCGGCGATGTCGGTGTCGAAGTAGACAGTATGCAGCAGCTCGACCTCGGCGACCTGGGGCTGCGGCAACGAAGCTGTCGTCGTCGACGGCGGTACGATTGGCGCGCAGCCGGCGGCAACGCAGGCGAGAGCACATGCCATGCTGCGCCAGGAAGTCAGGAGTGTTGCCATGGAACTCGCCTCTCAATCGATCGCGAAGCCGGCGGGGCCGGCGAGGTGCAATGCGCCGCCAGTCCGCTCGGCCATTAAGCCAGGCTGAGGCGCCGAGCCGACCAGCTTGCCGTCGAGCAGATTCTCGAGCTGGCTTGCGGGCCGAAAACCGTCGGTTGGCAGTGCCAAATCTGGCTCGCTCCTTGGTTGAACAAGGAATGGCGTGACGATGATCACGAGCTCACTTTCCTGGCGGCGAAAGCTGTTCGAGCGAAACAGCGTGCCGAGGATGGGCAGATCGCCCAACCCCGGAAGCTTCTCGATATTGGCGCGGATGCTGTTGGAGATCAGTCCGCCAATCGCGAAGCTCTGGCCGCTGCCCAGCTCGACCGTCGTTTCCGCGCGACGAGTCGCCAGTGCCGGAATGGTCAGCTCCCGGACCTGGATGGCGCCATTCTCGCTCAGATCGCTCACCTCGGGCCGCACGCGCAAGCTGATTCGCTTGCGGTTCATCACCGTTGGGGTGAAGGCTAGGCTGACACCGAACTCCTTGAACTCGATCTGCACCTCGTTGTTGTCGGTGCCGACGGGCACAGGGAACTCGCCGCCGGCGAGGAAGCTCGCCGTTTCACCGGAGAGTGCCGTGAGGTTGGGCTCGGCCAGCACGCTGACCAAGCCTTCCCGCTCGAGCGCGTCGACGACGCCCGCGATGTTCACATCGCTGCTCGTGAAGCTGCCTGCCAGCTGGTTGGTGCTGTCCAACAGCCTGCCGGTGGCGAGACCCAAGGCGAAATCGCCGAAGCTCAAGGCACCGTCCCAGCGAATGCCGAGAAGCCGCGTCACCTCCCGCGACATTTCCGCAACCCGGACCCGCAGATTGACCTGTGTCGGTGCATCGACGGAGAGCCGGTTGAGCAGAACCTCGTCCTCGCCGATGAACTGTGCCACCAGCTCACGCAGATCTTCCGCCGTTGCCGGATCTGGAACCGTGCCGGTCAGCACGATGCCGCCGTCGATCGACTGAACCGCCACCCGCTCGCCGAGGCCGAGCCCGGCAATCATCTCCTCGATGCGTGACAATGGATGGAGGACCTCGACGGTGCTGCTGAAGAGAACATTCTCGGCTTCGTCGACGGCAAAGATCGTGGTCGTGCCGGCGCCTTTGCCGAAGACATAGACGAGGGTCGCCGAGTGGGCCTGGACGTCGGCGGTCTCCGGATCGGCGACGAAGACCGATGCCGCAGGACGCTCCAGGCGGACCAACCGTCCCTGCCGGACCTCGAGCTCGATCTGATCGCTCGCGGCCATCACGTCAGGCACGCTGGCGCCAAGGGGACCCGACCATGGGGTCATCCCAGCTGGCAGGCCTGCCAGGACCAGCGCGACCACGGTCGCGGACCAAATGCTGCGACGCCGGCGCCGCTGGCTGCCGCGAGACGGGCTCGCCGATCGGAGCGCCACGCTCATTCTTCCTCTCCTTCGGTGGTCTGCATCTCCTCGACCTTGGAGCCGCGCATGACCATCAGTGTCGATGAGGCCCGACCGCTCGAGCCGAGGACCTGGCTGATGTCGCTGTCCCAGGTCACCTCGCGCTGCTCGGTGGCTGCCGTCGGCGGCACGCCGCTGGTGGCAATGCTGCGCAGGCTGAGCGAGAGCTTGCCGAGCTCGGTCACGAGTGCCACCACCTCGGCGGATTGCGGGCTCACCTCGAGCGTCACCGTGCGGATCGGGCTGGTGCCCAGATCCTCCTCGGGCTCGGTATGCAGGCGGCGCCCCATGGCGATCACCCGGACGTCCTCGAGGACGGTCTCGCTGACCCGGCGCGCCGTTGCCAGCTCGCCTGTCATGTTGACCGACTGGGTCAAGATCAGGTCCACCCGGTCACCAGGGAAAATCAATCCGGCGTTGCTCGATGCCTCGTCCACCGGCACAGAGACGGCGCGCATGTCCGGATCGAGCACGGCTGCGAGAAACCCGCGATCACCGGGACGAATCAGGTTTTCCGGAACGATGGGGTCGCCGGCGACCAGGACCTGGCGAACGACGGCGCCCTCGAACGCCGTCTCATCGGCGACGCCGCGCACGAGGTAGCTCGCCGGCAGCTCGACATCGGGCCATTTCTGCCAGCGCAGCACGCCCGGCTTGACGAATTGACCCGGTGTCAGCCGTTCGCCGGCCACCAGCACCTCGATGAAGTCGGGCTCGGCCACGATCGTGACCTGCTGGGCATTGGCCATGGCGGCCCGTTTCTGGTCCTCGAGCCAGGCATTGACGAAGACGGCCGTGCCGCCGGCCAGGAGCAGGGCGAAGATCGGGAAAATGAAGCGGCGCATGGTCAAGCCCTTCAGCCGAGGACGATTGGCAGGGACGGAAGAATGATGACGGCGGCGCCAGCGGCGATCGCGACGCCATACGGGATCGTGGCACCTCTTGCTGTCGACGTATTGTCACCCGAGGGTGGTGCCACGAGGGTCGGCAAGAGCATGGCGGCGAACGACCGGAGCGCTGCCAGGGCGACGTAGCCCAAGGCAAGCAACCCGCCGACCAGCGCTGTTACCATGATCAAGGCGCCGATGCTCTCCGGCCCGACGAAGAATGCGGTGGCGGCGAGGAGCTTCACGTCACCACCGCCGACGCCGCCGGCCCGCCAGAGTGCGTAACCGACAGCGAAGACGGCAAGGGCCGCCGCAGCCGGTAGCAGCATCGCCCACGAAAGCGAGCCCAGGACGATGGCGGCCAAGGTGTGACGAGCCAGGCCGAGGGCGAGCAGCGCCAGTGACAGCCGGTTGGCGATCAGCCGCTGGCGGACGTCTTGCATCGCGGCCACCAGCAACACGGTTAACGCGGCAGCACCGACGAAGAGATGAGCGATCTCGAGCAACGCCCTGGTCCTGGATCAGAAGTGTGGGGGGAGCCGGCCGGCTGGCGGTAGGCGTGCCGCCAGCCGGCAATGCTCAGATGCGGTAAGGTCGCGGCTCAGCCGCCACCGCCGCCACCACCGCCGCCGGGAAGCGCATCGCGGATGGTCTGGAACGCACCATCGATCCGAGTGCCCAAGGCGGTCACGGTGCCGATGATGACGACCGCGATCAGAGCTGCGATCAGGCCATACTCGATGGCCGTAGCGCCGCTTTCGTCGTTGATGAAACGCTTGAGAGGGGTCATCTGCAGATCTCCTTTTGCTGCATCGATCGGCGCTGATTGTGCGCCCAAGAGGTTAAGAAAGAGGAAAGGCACCGCACTTTTTCAGGTGCTGCGTCACAGTCGAACCGCCTTGCAGCCGGTGACGTCGTCGCCCAGGCTGCCGCAGAGGGCGTCTGCCTCGGTGGCGGTCTCGAACGGGCCAACGATGAAGGGCGCATCGGCATCATCGCTCGGCGCCAGGCGATAGAGCTCGGCCGTGGCGCTGCGATGCTGATCGCGGAGTCGGCGCCAGTCGGCTTCAGTCAATGGCGCCAGATCGACGAACCAACTGCCGAGGCTCGTAACGTCGACGCCGACACCGGCCACCGCCGCACCGCCAGCGGCAAATCCGGCCTTCGGCCGGACGGCTGCCGGCAGAAGCTCGACGGGCGGTGGTGGCAGTGCTGCCTCTACACGGGGCTCGCCGAGCCGCAGCACGGGCGCCGGCTGTACGACCGGCCGCGCGAAGTCGGGCTGCAGTGCGCTGCTCCGCGCGGCGCCTGGGGCGAGGCCGCCGATGAGCTGGAAGTAGCGCAGATTGTTGTCGACGTCCTTGCCGGACAGATCCATCTGGCTCCAGCGCTCGGCAGCGTCGAGCGAACCGGCCAGGCCGTAGGCCAGCGCCAGGTTCTGCCGCGCCCGGGCGGTGGATACATAGCCTTCGGCGAGTGGCCTCAGCACGCTGATGGCCTCGTCGTGCCGCCCGGCCAGGGCCAGCGAGAGACCGAGATTGTTGGTGACGTCAGGTGTGTCGGGCGACACGGCCAGTGCCCGGCGGTAGGTCTCGATCGCCGGGGCATGGGCACCCTCGAGATCATGCGAGACGCCCAAGAGGTTCAGCACCTCGACATCATTCGGCGCGCGCTGCGCCAGCGGCTCGAGATGATCGAGGGCCGCGTCGGTGCGGCCAATGGCGATCATCGCCTTGGCGTAGCCGATGCCGGCCTCGCGATGATCCGGCTGGCGACGCAGGATACGGCCGAAGGCGAAGCCCGCCTCTTGGGGTGCTTTTGCCGCCAGCTGCGCGTAGCCGAGCACCAGCGCCGCCTCGTCATTGTCGCCGTCGCGCGACAGGGCCTCCTGCGAAAGAGCGACCGCGGTGGTCGAATCGCCGCTCGCCAGACTGCGCTGGGCCATGCGGACCAGCTGCTCGACACCTTGGCCCTGGACCACGCCGGAGATCGAACGGTTGCTGCCCGAGCCTGCGAGCAATGGGCTCTCGCCCGGACTGGGCGTGCAGCCGGCGACGCCCATGAGCAGCAACAACGTCAAGCGGGCAACAACTGGGTTTCGACCGTTCTGCACAGACATCCGACCTCACCATCGCGGACCACCGCCAGCGCTCAACGCGATGTTGCGCACTGCTCGGCAAAGGAGCGGCGTGGCCCATAGACCGACGCCATGTAGCGACGATGACACGAATTGCTGAAGGAACGGTTAACGCTGCCGGGTGATCTGCCCGCACTCGAAGGAGGGCCGGCCTCCTTGTTCAGCTCAGCTTGGCCTCGCTCAGGCCAAGTCGTCCTTGCTCAAGGAAGTGCGAGCTTGCCCAGGCGGACCTTGCTGCCGGCACCGGTGTAGCTGCCGGTGGCCACCGGCGCGCCGACAACGGCGAGCACCGCCATGGCGGCGAAGGCGATCGCTTCCTTGAAGTCGGGGTCGAGCCCGACGCAGGCGGTCGATGCCACCTCGACCCCGGGCAAGCGCATCTCGATCAGGCCCAAGAGCGTGGCGTTGTGGACGCCGCCGCCACTGACCAGAATGCGGTCGATCCGGGCGCCATCGCTCGGCCGCGCCGGCACAAAGGCCTCGCAGGCCCGGGCCAGGGCCTCGGCGGTGAGCGCCGTGGCCGTGGCGATGAGCTCGCCCCATTCGGCGTCGCTGGACGGTGCCACCCGGTCGATGAGCGCCTCGACGAAGCTGTCGCCGAACTGCTCACGGCCGAGCGAGCGGGGCGGAGGGGTTTGCAGCGTCGGGTGGCTGGCGAGCTCGGCGAGGAGCGTTCGGTCGACCCGGCGATTGGCAGCGAGCGCGCCGCCCTTGTCGTAGGCGAGGGCACCACCGCTCAGCCGCTGCACCAGGCCGTCGACAATCATGTTGCCGGGACCGCAATCCATCGCCAGTGGCGGCCCGCCGCCTTTGGGCAGCACGGTGAAATTGGCGATGCCGCCGAGATTGAGCGCCAGCACGGTGCGGTCGGGATCGGCGAGGAACAGCTGGTCGAAGACCGGCACCAAAGGTGCGCCCGAGCCGCCCGCGACCACGTCGGCGCGGCGGAAATCGGCGACCACGGGGCAGCCAAGCGCCTGGGCGATGCAGACCGGCTCGCCGATCTGCAGCGTCGTCACCCGGTGCTCGTGATAGGCGGTCTGGCCGTGGCTGCCGACCAGATCGAGGGGCCCCACCGCCGTCTCGGTCAGAACAGCCTCGAGCGCCGTCGCCTGGAAGCGGCCGAGCGCCAGGTCGGCCCGGGCCAGCTCCGGGACGCTCGCGTCCTTCAGGCCGAGCAGCTGTTCGCGTAACAACGCCGGGAAAGGCACCGTGCGCCCGGCGATCAACTCCGGCATGCCATCGAGGCTCGCCGAGATGCGGCAGATCGCGATGTCGAGGCCGTCGACCGAGGTGCCCGTCATCAGGCCCGCGACCAGGAGCTCGGACTTGGCGCCGAGCTCCTGGAGATGCTGCAAGGCGTTCACTTGTGCTGGAGGTCACGCATCGGCGGTCGGTCGCTCAGTAGATGGCCACCGGATTGCCCGGCGAGCCGGTGGCGCCTTTCATCTTCAAGGGCGCCCAGACGAACAGGAACTCATAAGCCTGATCCTCGACCAATTGGTTCAGGTCGAGGTTCTCGATGTTCCAGATGCCGCGCCGCGTCTGCATCTGCACGTGACACTCGAACGGCTTGTCCGCGTTCTCGCCGGGCACGGCCTCGACGGACCATTGGTCGGCGCCGGTCAGGATGATCTTGCGCTCGGCGAGATAGTCGCAGGCCGAGATGCCAAAGCCGGGCTCGCCTGAATTAAACTCGGCCACCCGCTCCGACTTCTCAGCCGCATCGAACTTGTCCCAGTCGCTCGGGTGCCAGATGTCGCCATGTCCGGTATGCAGGAACACGCAATCGCCCTCGGCGATTGGGTCGATGCCCTGGGCCGCGACCATGGCTTCGACATCCGCGTCGGTGATGATGCCCGGATCGCCAGCTTCACCGGTCGGGATCGGCAGCTGACCACCGCGATAGGCCACGGCATCCAAGAGAACGCCACGGCAGACGAAGCCTTTCTCGGCGACATGCTCGACGCCCAAGGGGCCGAGGCCGTAGGCGTTTATCGCCGGGTCCTTGTCGAGGATGCGGCCGTTGTAGAAGTACATTCCGTCGGACGTGATCACGCCGATATGGCCCGGGCCGTCGAACTGGGTGCCGATCTGGCCGATCTCGGTCGCCAGATACTCGTCGTTGTAGACGAGCTGGTGCGCGCCGAACGGTCCACCGGTCGGCAGGCCGGGCACCGTCATCCGCCAGCCGCGGCTGCCGAAGGCCGGCGCGTCGCCCGCATAGATCTTGCCGAGCGTCGCGACCTTGCCCTGCTTGACCAGTCCCGCCGCCTGCAGCACCAGCTCCGGCGTGGTGCGATTGGCAGCACCGACGCTGTCGTCGGGACCCCACTCGGTGGGCGCCCAGTCTTCGGTCAACGGGTCGTCGTTGACATCTTGCGCCAGGGCCGCCGTGCTGAACGACACACAGAGCGCCAGCGCCAAACCGATGCTTCGGTCATGCATTTTCATGATGGTTCCTCCCCAAGAGGCGATCGTCCGGCACAGGCCTTGGCGACACAGCCGAGGCCATCGGCGTTTCGCGCCGGTTACGATCACGATGTACGGGACGGCGTGCTAGCGTCCCTTGCAACGACACTGCAACCGCTGGACGTGTCAGGCAAGCGAATGATCGCGCATAGACTTGGCCGCTCGGCGGTCATCCGTCGGTGTCGTCGATCGACTCGTGTGCTGCCGCTTCGCTCGCGAGAACGGCACGGGCGAGCGGCAGGGTGATGGGGCGGCGGGCGCGGAGCGAGGCGCGGTCGAGCTCGCGGACGATCCGCCGGGCTGCGGCGAAGGACCGTTCCATGTGCGTGGCCAGATAAGCGACCACGCCGGGCAGGACGGCGAGCTGGCGATCCTGGAGCTGCTTGACCAGCAGCGCGGCGAGCAGGGTGTCGTCCGGCTGGTCGATCCGGCAGCTCCAGGCGGTCTTCAGCCTGGAGGTGAGGTCGGGGAGCTGCAGGCCCCAGGCGCCGAGCGGGCTGGAGGCAGTCAGCAGCAGGTGGCCGCCCTGGCCGGCGATCATGTTGTAGAGGTGGAGCAGTGCCCGGTCGTCATGCACCGCATCGGCGTCGTCGATCACACACGAGCGGGCGTCGCCGAGCATGGCCAGGGCTGCCGGTGCGGCACCCAGGCGGTTGCCGTCGAGCAGCCGGGCGCCGGCCGACCTTGCCCAGATGCGGGCCAGATGGGTGCGGCCGCTGCCGGTTGGGCCCCAGAGCAGGAGCGCCGGGGCCGGCCAGGCGGGCCAGGCGAGGACGGCGTCCAGGGCCTCGGCGTTGGCGGGCGAGCGGAGGAAATCTTCGAGCCGGTCGCCATCGGCGAACGGCAGGTCGAGGGCGAGCTGGGTCGTCCGGAGCGCGGTCAGCATGAGCTGGCCAGGAGCTGAGAGGCGAGGACCATGCCGTCAGGTGCCGACGCTGAGCATGTCCGCGCCGAAGCGGGCATAGTAGACATAGGCTGCGATCGAGCTGGTGGCCGTGATGACGACCAGGACCGCGAGCAGCTGGTGCGGCAGGCCGTAGGCCAGGAGGCTTGCGGCTTCGGCGAGCAGCACGGCAAAGAAGACGAACTGGGTCATGGTGCAGAGCTTGCCGATGACCAGAGGTTCGAGCCGCCGTGTCTTGTTGCGGACCTGGAGGTTCAAGGCACCGATGCCGAGCGCCATGTCGCGACCGACCACGAGTGCGACGAGCCAGAGCGAGGTCCAGCCCAGCGTGCCGGCGATGATGAAGAGAAAGCCCAGCATCAGCTTGTCGACCAGCGGGTCGAGAAAGGCGCCGAAGGTCGAGGCGGTGCCGGTCAGCTTGGCGACGGCACCATCCAGGGCGTCGGTCATGGCGGCGACAACGAAGAGTGCCAGCGCCAGCGCATTCTCGCCGGCATCGATCAAGAACCAAATCGGCAGCACCGCCACCAGCCGCGACAGCGTGATGGCATTCGCCAGATTGCGGCGCACCGCCGCTGCGATCGACACGGCTAGACGCTCTCCAAGGATCAGCCCGCGGCTTGGCCGGCAGGCTGGTCGGCTGGCAGCTCGATCGGTTGCTCGATTGGGCCGTCGCCGGGTGGGACGGGCGGCTGATCGCCGGGAAGGACCGCTGGCAGGTCGCCGGGTGAGACGGCTGACGGGCTCGACGGTTGTCCGGCCATGCGCAGCAGCCGCCAGGTGCCGGCGCCATCGGCCAGGTCGAGGCCGCGGGTCGCCAGCGAGCGCTGCAGCTGGTCGAGCGAGCCGATATAGTTGAGGACCAGCGTCGCATCTTGCTGCGCGAAGGTCTCGATCTCGACCTGCCTGATCGCTGCCACCTCGGCCAGGCGTCGGCGAATATCCGCCCAGGTATCGAGCGAGCCGAGCTGCACGTCGACGCCGAGACTGGCAAGCCGGCCGGTGAGCACGACGTTCTCGGCCTTCCACTGACCCTCGAGACCGCCCATGAAGCGGCGAACGGCGGCGGCCCAGACGATCTCGGGCTCGCCGGCAGGGGCCACCGTGTCGCTGTTGACCGGCGTCGACCAGCCATGCGCGCTGCCCATCGCCACGGTCACCTGGGACGGAGCTTCTGGATCGTCGGGATTGGCGACGACGAGCATGGCGGCCTCGGTGCCGTAGCGCGTCGCGGCGTCGGCAAGCGCTGTTTGCGGCTGCCGGTTGAGCGCCTCGCCGCTCAACATGCGCAGGTCATCGAGGTCGCCCAAGGGCAGCCTGATATCGAGCAGCGTGTTGCGGCCTGCTTCCTCGGCCCAGGCATTGCGCCAGCCATCGGGGCCAGTGAAGACGGCAAGCTCGCCGGCCACGTCGACGGCCGGCACGATCAGCAGTGAGGGCGGCAGGTCGATGGCGATCGGCACGCCGCTGCCCTGCATCATGTCCTGCACGGCGGTCGCGTCGTAGACCACCGAGAGCTCGCCCACGTAGCGGGTTGCCGAGACGCTCTCCTCCTCCACCCCGAAGCCGCTCACCAGCCGGCTCATCGATTGCGGGCCGGGGCTCGGCAGCTGGCCGTAGTAGCTGGGCACGGTCAAGCGCTCGAGCAGCTCGCGCAGCCCGGCCTGCTGGGCCTGCTCGATCGCCAGCTCGCGCGCCATGACCGCGTTCTCGGCCTCGACATCGACGGCGATGCCGCTCACCTCGTACGGGTTGGCGTGCGCTTCGCCGGTCAACCCGACGGCTGCGAGGATCAACCCGCCGGCAAGCAGCAGCGGGGCAGCAGCGCGCTTTGCAAGAGCCATCTTCTCTCCTAGGTTCCCGCCGGCAGGGGCACTTCCCCCGAATGGTCGCAAAGTAGCCTGGTGCGGCTAGCGTCGGCTTCGTTTCAGGTCAGAGATAAGGTGCACCCCTGGTTTGACACAAGAGGAATGCGGCGACGCCTACGCTAAGGCCGGTGTCGATATCGCGGTCGGCAACCGGCTGGTCGAGCGGATCGGCCCGTTGGCGGCGGCGACGGCCAGGGCCGGGACCACCGGCGGTCTCGGCGGCTTTGGTGCGGTCTTCGATCTCGCGGCCGAGGAGTTCGAGGACCCGCTGCTGGTGGCTGCCACCGACGGTGTCGGCACCAAGCTCTTGATCGCCGAAGCCTTGCAGCTTCACGACACGCTCGGCATCGATCTGGTCGCCATGTGCGTCAACGACCTCGTGGTGCAGGGTGCGGAGCCCTTGTTCTTTCTCGATTATCTGGCGACCGGCCGGCTCGAGCTGGAGGCGGCGACCGGGCTGGTCACCGGGATCGCCAAGGGCTGCACGCTGGCCGGCTGTGCGCTCATCGGTGGCGAAACGGCGGAGATGCCCGGCGTCTACGCACCCGGCCGGTTCGACCTCGCGGGCTTTGCGGTGGGTGCCGTCGAGCGCCGCGACCTGCTGCCCAAGCCGGTCGAGGCGGGTGATCGGATCATCGGCCTTGCCGCGTCCGGCCTGCACAGCAACGGCTTCTCGCTGGTCCGCCGCGTGGTCGCCGATGCCGGACTCGAGCTGACCGCCCCGGCACCGTTCGCGCCCGGCAGAGTGCTCGGCGAGATCCTGCTCGAGCCGACCCGCATTTATGTGCGGAGCTGCCGGGCGGCGATCCGCCATGGCGGGATCAAGGCCATGGCGCACATCACCGGCGGCGGGCTGATCGAGAACCCGCCCCGGGTGGTCTCGGACGGGCTCCGGCTGCGGCTCGATGCCACGGCCTGGGAGCTGCCGCCGGTCATGCGCTGGCTCGCCGAAGCCGGCGGGCTCGACACCGCCACCCTGGCCCGGACGTTCAATTGCGGCCTCGGCATGCTGCTGTTCGCTGCCGCCGACGAGGCCGATGCCCTGCTCGAGATCATGCGCCATCAAGGTGAGACCGCGAGCCTGGTCGGCACCGTCGAGGCGGGCCGGCCGGGGCCTGCCGAGGTGGTCATCGAGAATGTGGAGACGGCGTGGGCGCCAAGCGCACCGCCGTCCTGATCTCCGGCGGCGGCAGCAACCTGCAGGCGCTGCTCGATGCGCCAGCGGAGGCCGCCGAGATCGCGCTCGTCGTCAGCAACCGCCCGGACGCTTTCGGGCTGGAGCGAGCGCGTCGCCACGGCGTGCCGGCCGAGCTTCTCGACCATCGTGGATTCCCGAGCCGCGAGGCCTTCGAGGCGAAGCTGGATCGCCTGCTGCGCGACGCCGGGATCGAGCTGGTCTGCCTTGCCGGCTTCATGCGGGTGCTGACCCCGGGCTTCGTCGAGGCCTGGCACGACCGGCTCTTGAACATCCACCCATCGCTCTTGCCGGCCTTCCCCGGCCTGCACACCCACGCCCGCGCACTCGCCGCCGGCTGCCAGGTGCACGGCTGCACGGTTCACCTGGTGCGGCCAACCCTCGACGACGGCCCGATCCTGGTCCAGGGCATCGTGCCGGTGCTGCCGGACGACGACGCAGCCAGCCTCGCCGCCCGCGTCCTCGAGATCGAGCATCGCTGCTACCCCATCGCCCTCGATCTCGTGGCGCAGGGTGACATCACAATCGATGGCGGCCGGGTCAGGGGTCCCGCGGGCCGTCCGCGGTATGTCCTGCACGAGCGCCTTGCAGCAGCTACTTCCGCAGAAATCGACGACGGCACGATCTGAGATCCAGCTGATGAGCTCTTATGATCGTCCATGAAACGCCAAGGCTCCTGCTGGAGACCTGGGACCTGGGGGACTTCGACGCTTTCGCGGCGATCGCCAGGGATCCTGACGTCATGCGGTTCATCGCCGAGGGCCGCCCATGGCCCGATTCGAGGATCGGTTGGTTTCTCGGGCAACAGAGCGCGTTCCAGCAGACGCTCGGCTACTGCAACTGGAAGCTCATCGACCGATCCAACGGTGGGCTCGTCGGCTTTTGCGGGCTGGCACCATTGCCATCGATCAGCGAGACCGAGATAGGCTGGTGGCTGTCGCCGGCGCATTGGCGCAAGGGCCTGGCATTTGAAGCAGCCGAGCACGTTGTTGCCGCAGCTTTCGAGCAACACGAGTTGTCCCGCCTCGTGGCCCGTGCCTATCGCGCCAACACCCGGTCAATCAGGGTTATCGAGCGCCTGGGGATGCGGTTCGATCGCCTCCTGGATGCCGGCCCGATGGGCGACATCGCGCTCTACACGATGGACCAGAAGCGGCCAGGCGAGCCCAGAGCCTGAGGCGTCTGGACCGCCTCTTGGCGTTACTTCTGGATATACAAGACGACCGTTTCAGGCCGAACGCCGTCATACTTCATGGCGGCGGCACCGGCCTCGCTCTTCATGACCGCCTCAAACGCCGCCATGTCGTCGACTTCCATGGTCAGGCCGACCCGATGGGGGTCGTCGGGCAGCACGAACGTGCAAATGTTCTTGGCCACCGAAGCGAAGATCTCGGCCCGCTTGGGTGATGCGAGCCAATGTGCCACGTCATCCACTTCGTGTGTCGCCATGAGTTTCGGCATTTTTCTTCTTCTTCTTGTCAGCGTGGAATCGATAAGGGTTTCTACCACATGTGACGGTAGAGCACGCAAGAAACTGCCGAACGGCGCCGCCGCTGGCCGACGTCAGCTGGCCAGGCCAGACACCATCGCGGCATCTCTTCGGCGCAGGCCTTCGACGAGCAGGCCTTCGTCAAGTCGCGGAAGAACACATCCGACGAGATGATCGCCGCCGTCGCCGTCTGATGACGCCCACCGACGCGCACTGGTGGCTCGACCTCGCCACACTCGCCGGCATCGCCATCCCCGCCGTCCCGGTCTGGTCGCTCAACTTCCGCAAAAAGAAGCTCAAGCAGATCCGCGACGCGCTTCCGGCAGAGCCCACGACCTTCAAGGACCGCGTCAAGTCCATCCTCAAGGACAAGCACAACCGCGACGTCACCGACTGGCGCCAAATCGACGAAATCTGCCTGACGGTGGGGTATCTTCTGCTGCTGGGGAGTGCGTTACTGCGGCTGTTCGTTCCGGCTGCGGCGTAGAGCGGCTCGGCGCTGACCGATGACGATGGGGCGCCGCGCTGGCCGGGCAAAAAACGTGGCACAACGCCCGAGGTATCGTCCACGGGTTTTGTCACTGCTGATCCCATCGTGGATGAGCAGCCGAGGAGCCGGGACACAAACCACCGTTTTTGACCAGGAAGTTCTGACCGCGCGTTTTTGACCTGCTTCGATCAGGACGTTCTAGATGATCGGGCTAGTGCGCTTTCGGTCTCTGGCCTGCCAAGGTATCGTTGTTGCTACGGAGAAACTGGAGCTCAATATGCGATATTTGAAGGACTTTGCGGAGGTTCCCGGTGCATTGATACTCGTTCTCGTCAGTTGGTTTCAAATAGGCCTTTCGTCTATTGCGCAGCGTGAAGTCTTGAAGGGCCACATATTTGCTCTGGAAGACCAGATGTATGACGTTTGTAGCCGCCTCTTAAACCTAGAGACAATCGCAGGTAGACAATCTGGTCACTGCGATGGATTTCTATACAGCCCAACTTCGCAGGGGCCGGGTCACGTAGCATGGCCGGACGCGGCAAGGGCATTTGGCTCGATCGAGTTCTATGCGTTTCTGGTCGGTCTGACCCTGTTTGTGATCGGCATTATCTATCGCCTGCATCGCAGTGATCAGTGACAAAACCCATACGTTTCTGCCACAGGCGAAAAGGACCGTTTCTGTCCAACCTCATCAGGTCGTTTCTTTTCCGGGCGACCGCTTCAGCTGACCTCTCAATCAAGGTGCTAAAACACCCCCATCTCCAGCCCGGCGGCCATGGCGGTGCCGAGCTCTCTCGCTTGGTCGACGAAGCTCTCGTCCCACTGGCCGCGGCAGACCATGGGGTCCTGGACGGGCTTCCAGCGCATGCCGGAGGTGATGCTGGCGACCGCACGGCAGGTCCCGGTGCCGTCTTGGCCGGCGCGGACCAGGAGGGCGTAGGGCAGGGCATCGGTGCGGTCGAGGAGCGGGTAGTAGCAGCGGTCGAAGAAGTCCTTGAGCGCCCCGCTCATGTAGCCGAGGTTTTCAGTTGTGAGCAGCAGGACCGCCTGGGCCTCGAGGACGTGGTCGGCGGTGGCGTCGAAGGGGCTGAGCGCCCTGGTCGTGACCCCCTCGATCTCCGGCGCCCTTGCCCCCTCGAGCACCGCGTCGCGCAGGCGGGCGGTGTTGGGCGAGGGGGCGTGGGCGATGACGAGGAGTTGCTTCAGCCGACGATCTCGATGGCGCTGAAGAAGAAGGCGATCTCGATGGCGGCGTTCTCGGCGCTGTCGGAGCCGTGCACCGAGTTGGCCTCGATGCTCTCGGCGAAGTCCTTGCGGATGGTGCCGGCGTCGGCCTTGGCCGGATCGGTGGCGCCCATCACCTCGCGATTGCGCGCAACGGCATTCTCGCCCTCGAGCACCTGGGCGACGACGGGGCCTGAGAGCATGAAGGCCACGAGGTCGTTGAAGAACGGCCGCTCGCGATGCACGGCGTAGAAGGCTTCGGCCTGGGCCTGGCTCAGCTGCAGGCGCTTTTGCGCGACGATGCGCAGGCCCGCCTCCTCGAAGCGCTGGTTGACAGCACCGGTGAGGTTGCGGCGGGTGGCATCGGGCTTGATGATCGAGAGCGTGCGCGTCACGGCCATGGGGGCGGACTCCTGTACGGGGATTTGCTGTGAGAATGGGCTGCGGGGCTCTTAGCAGCAGCCGGGGTCGTTAGGAAGATGCGGCGCGTTGCCACCCGCCGCGCTCGTTCTGCTGCCAGTAGACCCGATCCATGCCCTGGCTCTCGGCCCAGCGCCAGCGCGCCCGGGCAGCGGCCACGGCGTCCGGGTTGCGGCCGTCGAACAGCTCGAGCACGCGCTCGAAGGCGGCCGCATCGTCTGCAGGCGCACCATCGACCAGCACCAGGATGGTCGCACCGTTGGGCGTGTCGGTGCCGATGGTGAGCCAGATCGGCTGGCGCTCGCCGTGGCCGTCAGCCGCACTGCCATGCGGCAGGAACGAGTCGTTGCTGTAGGTCCAGAGCAGGCGGTCGAGCTGGTCCAGCCGCTCGGCATCGGCGCAGCGCAGCACCACCTTGTGGCCGCCGGCATGCGCCTTCTCGAGCAGCCGGGGCAGGGCCTGGTCGAGGCCGCTTCTGGTCAGGTGGTAGAAGCCGAGCTCGGTCAAGCGCCAGCTCCCGTCAGTCGCTCTCGGCCGTCGCCCGGACCAGCTCGTCGAGGAGGCGGACGCCGAAGCCGGTCGCACCCTTCGGCGCCAGTGGCAGGTCGCGGCTCGACCAGGTGACGCCGGCGATGTCGAGATGGGCCCAGGGCACGTCGCCGACGAACGCCTGGACGAACACCGCACCTGCCGTGGCGCCGGCCTCGCGGCCGCGGCCGGTGTTCTTGATATCGGCGATCTGCGACTTGATGTGCTTGGCATAAGCCTTGCCCAAGGGCAGCCGCCAGAGACCCTCGCCGACGGCAGCACCGGCAGCGAGCAGGCTTTCGGCCAGCTTGTCATCCGACGCGAAGAGACCGCCATTCTCGTGGCCGAGTGCCACGATGACCGCACCGGTGAGCGTGGCGAGGTCGATCATCGCCTTGGGCTTCAGCTCCTCCTTGGTGTAGTGGAGCAGGTCGGCCAGCACGAGGCGGCCCTCGGCGTCGGTGTTGATCACCTCGATCGTCTTGCCCGACATCGCGGTCACCACGTCGCCCGGCCGTTGGGCGGCGCCGGACGGCATGTTCTCAACCAGGCCGATGACGCCCACGACATGCGCCTTGGCCTTGCGCGCGGCGATCGCCTGCATGGCGCCGACCACGACGGCCGCACCGCCCATGTCCCACTTCATCTCCTCCATGCCGGCGGGCGGCTTGAGCGAGATGCCGCCGGTATCGAAGCACACACCCTTGCCGACCAGCGCCAGCGGCTTCTCGTCGTCCGCGCCGCGCCAGCGCATGACCACGACGTAGGGTGCGCGCACGCTGCCTTGCGCCACGGCGAGCAGGGCGCGCATGCCGAGCCGCTCGATCTCGGCCGTGGCCATCAGCCGGACCTCGATGCCGAGCTTCTCGAGCTGGAGGCAGCGCTTGGCGAAGCTCTCCGGGTAGAGGATGTTGGCGGGCTCGGTGACCAGGTCGCGCGCCAGGGCCACGGCCGCCGTCGTCCCTTCGATAGCCTCGAGATAGCCCGCATCCGGCTGCTCGCCGAGCTGCAGCTGCAGCTCCTCGAAGCGTGGCTCCTCGTCGGTCGACGGCTTTTGGTACTGGCGGAAGGCGTAGCTGGCGAGCATCGCACCGCGTGCCATGTCGGCGGCAGCCTCGGCAGGGCCGGCACCGAGGAGATCGATGCCGCCGAGCTCCGCCAGCACCGCCTGCCTGACGCCCAGGCCCTGCAGCTTGCGGACCAGCGTGGCACCCAGCTCCTCGCGCTGCAGCCGGGTCAGGCCGTCGGGCTTGCCGATGCCGAGCAGCACGACCCGCGCCTGCTCCAGGCCGCGCGGCAAGACGAGGTCGAGCAGCTTGCCATGCTTGAGCGCGCCGTGCGCGGCCAAGGCCTTGGTGAGCGTGCCGCCGCTCGCCTCGTCCAATCGGGCGGCGGCGGTGCCGAGCTCGGTTGGTGCGGCAATACCGACGACCACCGTTGCCGACTCGGGCAGGCTACCGGTCAACAGGCTGACCTCGATCAACGCTTTCTCTCCTCTTGCGCGGGGCGCTGTGCTAGCAGGCCTTGACAGCGGTCGTTCACCGGTTCGTCCTCACAGGCCCAGTGTCGACCAAATGGCTTTCAATTGCGGCGAGCGCAAGCGTGCAGGTCTTCGGGAATGGCTAGACGGTGGGCGAGGCTCGGCATGCTCGCCCTCATAGCCGTGCTGCTCCTGCCCGCAGGCTGGCGCTGTGGCGCCTGGGCGCAATCGCTGGAGCCCGGCACCGGGCCGCTGGTACTCACCGCCGACGAGATCACCTATGCCACCCTGGCCAATCAGGTGACCGCCCGGGGCAATGTCGAGCTGACCCAGGGCGAGCGCACGCTGCTCACCGATTTCATCGCTTACGAGATCGACAGCGGGATCGTGACGGCCAAAGGCAACATCATCCTGATCGAGGCCAACGGCGATGCCTTCTTCGCCGAGGAGCTGGAGCTCGACGACAGCCTCGCCAATGGCTTCGTCCAGGGGGTGGGCGTGCTGCTCAGCGACGACAGCCGCCTCGCGGCGGTCCAGGGTGTCAGGTCCGGCGGCGATCGCACCATCCTCGATCGCGCCGTCTACACGCCTTGCGAGGTCTGCGAGGACGGCGGCGATCCGCTCTGGCAGATCAAGGCCGAACGCGTCGTGCACGACGAGGCCTCGGGCACGGTCGCCTATCGCAACGCACGCCTCGAGCTCTTCGGCGTACCGATCGCCTACACGCCCTACTTCTACCATCCCGATCCATCCGTCGAGCGGCGCACCGGGTTCCTGACCCCCTCCTTCGGCTCGGACTCTGAGCTCGGCCTGACGCTGGAGACGCCGTTCTTCATCGATATCGCGCCCAACCGCGACCTGACGCTGACGCCGCTCTTGACCACCAGTGCCGGGCCATTGCTCAGCGCCGAGTACCGCGAGCTGCAGGATTTCGGGCTGACCAGGATCGGCGGCGCCATCACCTACACCGATGCCGCCGGCAAGCGCGATTCGGACGGCAATCTCAAGCCGCGCGGCCAGGAGGTGCGCGGCAATATCGATGCGAGCGGCCGCTACGCGCTGAGCGAGCAGGATCGCGCCGGCTTCAATCTGAGGCTCGCGAGCGACAACACCTTCCTGCAGCGCTACAACATCTCCGGCAGCAATGTGCTGCAGAGTGACGCCTATCTGCAGCGCTACGGCGAGCGCGACTTCCTGGCGGTCAACGCCTACGGCTTCCAGAGCCTGCGAGAGAACGACGACCAGGACAAAATACCGGTGGTGCTGCCACTCGCCGAGGCCAATCTCTACGGCGGCCGCGACCGCTTCGGCGGGTTCTCGTCATTGAAGACCAACGTGCTGGCCCTGACGCGAAGCGACGGGCTCGACACCAGGCGGTTCTCCACCCAGGTCGGCTGGCAGCGCCCGCATATCGGCCCGATCGGCGATGTCTGGTCGTTGCAGCTGGCGCTGCGCGGCGATGCCTACAACACCGACGGCAACCCGCAGACGCGCGGCCCCAATGGCGGCATCAACACAACGGGCCGTGTCTTTCCGGCGGCCAATCTCGACTGGAGCCTGCCGGTGGTCGGCCAGACCGGCCGCTGGTCGCACGTGATCGAGCCGCAGATGTCGTTCAGCTACATACCCAACAATCTCAACGACGAGGACATTCCCAACGAGGACAGCATCGTCTTCGAGTTCGACGAGACCAACCTGTTCGGGGCGAACCGGTTCACCGGCATCGACCGGGTGCAGAGCGGCGCCACCATGTCCTACGGGCTGAACTTCGATTCGCTCGGGCCCTCGGCCTGGAAGGTCGCCGGCCTCGTCGGACAGAGCGTGCGCACCGGCGGTGACGATCTCTATCCCAACAAGTCGGGTCTCGAGGACACCGTCTCCGACATCGTCGGCCGGGTCGATGTGCGGCCGTTTCAGCTCCTCGATGTCGGCTATCGGTTCCGGCTCGACAAGAGTTCGCTCGATCTGCGCCGCAGCGATTTGACGCTCGCCTTCGGGCCGCCGGCGCTGCGCTTCGAGCTTCAGTATCTGCGGCTTACCGAGGAGCGCGAGGAATCGACCCGCGAGACCCTGGACAAGCGCGAGGAGATCCTCGGCGGCGTGCGCTATCAGGTGCTCGACAGCCTGGCCCTGGGCTTCCGCATGCGGCGCGATCTTCAAGAGGATCGCACCGTGGCGACGCAATACGGTCTGGTCTATACCAATCCCTGCCTGGTGCTGGTCGCCGGCCTCGAGCAGAACTTCACGCAGAAGGGTGAGCTCGACGACGAGGTGAGCTTCACGGTGCGGGTCACGTTCCAAGGCCTGGGTGACGTCGGCACCGGCGGCGGCCTGATTTGATCATATAATCTGCGGGGCTCGCTCGGGCTCCCGCCCTTTGTGAACGGGTGACGAGTGCGAAGCACGATGACCGCATTGATTTCTTGCCTGATGCTGCTGGCTGTGGCGCTGGCCGGCAGCGACCCCGTGCAGGCGCAAGCCCAGTCGGCCAGCCGCATCGCTGCCGTCGTCAACAACGACATCATCTCGACCCAGGACCTGCGCGAGCGGCTGCGGCTGGCGCTGCTGTTCAGCGGCTTGCCCGGTGACGCCGAGACGCAGCGCCGGTTGGCACCGCAGGTGCTGCGCCGGGTGATCGACGAGCGGCTGCAGCTGCAGGAGGCGGCGCGCCGCGGCATCGTCATCCAGCCGCAGGAGGTTGCTGGTGCCATGCAGAACGCGGCGGCGGCCAACAGCATGACCAACCAGCAGCTGCGCGCCTTTCTGGCCGAGCAGGGTGTCGAGCCCGAGGCGCTCGAGCGCCAGCTGGAGGCCGAGCTCGCCTGGGTGCGCCTGGTCCGGCGGCAGTTCAGCGAGCGGATCGTGGTGACCGACCAGCAGATCGATCTGGCGCGCGCGCTCGCGGCGCAGGGTGGCGTCACCCAGGTGCTGCTGTCGGAGATCCTGCTGCCGGTCTACGATCCGGAAGATGCGCCTCAGGTCATTGCCGAGGCCGAGGACCTGCGCGAGGCCGTTCGTGAGGGTGCCGACTTCGAGGCGGTGGCAGCACAGGTGTCGGCCGCGGGCAGTCGTGACACGGGTGGTGATCTGGGCTGGGTCCCGCTCAACGGGCTGCAGGCATCGCTGCGCGAGGTCATTGCCGCCCTCGGGCCGGGTCAGGTGTCCGATCCGGTGTCCACCCCATCCGGCGTGCAGCTCTTTTTCGTTCGTGATCGGCGAATCGCCGGCGACGATGTCTCGCCGGACCTGCGACGGATCGCCCAGCTGCTCTTCCCGGTGGAGCCCGACGCGTCGGAATCCGTGGTGGCCAGCGTCATGGCCGATGCCCGCGAGACCGCGGCTGCGGTCGAGACTTGTGACGACGTGGAGCGGATCGCCCGCCAGCGTGACTTGCCGGGCTCAGGCGATCTCGGCTGGCTCGGACCGAACGAGCTGCCGGCCGACATGGCACCGGTGATCGAGGCCTTGCCCATCGACACGCTGAGCCAGCCCGTGCGCAGCACGTCCGGGCTGCACTATCTCATGGTCTGCCAGGACGGCCGCACCGATGCCGATGCGGCCGTGCGCGCCGAGCTGCGTCGCACGCTCGAGAACGAGCAGATGGAGCGCCTCGCCGGCCGCTACCTCCGTGATCTGCGCAAGGATGCCTTCATCGACGTGCGGATCAGCGGCTGACCGACCCCGACCGCTCGCCCGAGGACGCCTCGCACCGGCAACCGCCGGTCGGCCTGACGCCGCTCCGCGAGGTCATCCGCGCCCATGACCTCCTGCCCGACAAGCGGCTGGGCCAGCATTTCCTCCTCGATCCGGCCATTCTCCGGCGGATTGCCACGGCTCCTGGAGATCTTCGGGCTACCACCGTCCTGGAAATCGGCCCGGGGCCAGGGGGGCTCAGCCGGGCGCTGCTCGAGCAGGGGGCACGGCTGGTCGCCATCGAGCGCGACCCGCGCTGCATCAGGGCGCTGGCCGAGCTGCAGGCGGCGTCGGGCGGCCGGCTGGTGCTGCTCGAGGCGGACGCGCTCGACGTCGATATCGAGGCCTTGCGCTCAACGTTGCAGGTCGACACGCCCTGGGCCATCGTCGCCAACCTGCCCTACAATATCGGCACCGAGCTCATCGTCCGCTGGCTGCACCGCCTCGATGCCATCGCATCGCTGCACGTCCTGCTGCAGAAGGAGGTGGCGGCCCGGCTGGTCGCTGCCACGAGCACCAGCGCCTATGGCCGGCTCGCGGTCCTGGCGCAATCGCTCTGCCGGGTGCGCCGCTGCTTCGATTTGCCGCCAGGCGCCTTCCTGCCGCCGCCCAAGGTCGTCTCGAGCCTGGTCGAGCTGCTGCCGCGGCCGGCGGCCGAGCGGCCATCGCCGGCGGTCCTCGCGGCGCTGGAGGCGGTGAGCAAGGCGGCGTTCGGGCAAAGGCGGAAGATGCTGCGCTCCAGCCTGAAATCGCTGACGCCTGAGCCGGAGAAGCTGCTGGCTAGCGTCAACATCGCGCCTGAGCGCCGCGCCGAAACGCTGAGCCTCGCCGAGTTCAGGGCGCTGGCGGAGGCTTGGCTCGTTATGAGGCGGAGCCGCGGAACTGCTTGACGAACTCGCCGAGGCCGGGCTGGCGGACCCGCCGCAGGCGCTCGGCGGCGAGGATCGCGCGTACCGCGCTGACGCTGTTCGCCAGGTCCTGGTTGATCAGGACATAGTCGTACTCGGGCCAGTGGGTGACGTCGTTGGCGATCTGCGCCAGGCGATAGCGGACCGTCTCCTCGCTGTCCTGGGCGCGGGTCCTGAGCCGGGCCGCCAGCTCGTCGGTGGACGGCGGCAGGATGAAGATGCCGACCATGTCGTCGCCGGCGGCCTCGCGCAGCTGCTGGGCGCCCTGCCAGTCGATGTCGAAGAGGACGTCGCGGCCCTCGGCGAGTGCTGCCTGGACGGGACCCTTGGGCGTGCCGTAGGCATGGCCGTAGACCGAGGCGTGCTCGAGCAGCTCGCCGGTGTCGACCATCGTCTGGAAGGCTTCGGCCCCGATGAAGTGGTAGTCGCGGCCGTCAGATCTCGGCCGGGCGCTTGCTGCGGGTGGTCACCGAGACCGAGAGCTCGAGCTCGGGCTCCTCGCCCATCACCGCCCGGGAAATAGAGGTCTTGCCGGCGCCGGACGGCGAGGACATGACCAGCATCAGGCCACGGCGGCGGCCGGGGATGAGACGGTCGAGCGCAATCATCGAGGGGTCCAGGAGCTGCGAGAATGACATGGGATCCGCACCACGTGCTGATCACGGGTGCAAGTAGCGGCATCGGCGCAGCACTGGCAAGGCGGCTCGCCCAACCGGGCCGCAGCCTGACGCTGCTCGGTCGCGACAAGGGCCGGCTCGATGCCGTTGCCGCCAGCTGTGCCGGCGTTGTCCGGACCGTTTCGGTCGATGTCTGCGACAAGCCCGGCATGCAGCGCGCGGTGGCAGAATCCTTCGCCGCTGCCCCGGTCGACCTCCTGATCGCCAATGCCGGGATCTCGGGCGGCGATCCGTCAGTGCAGATGGCCGTCAACGTGCAAGGTGTCGTCAACACGGTCGAGCCGGCGCTGCCGCTGCTCCGCGCTGCGGGCCGGGGCCAGCTCGCGTTGATGAGCTCGCTCGCCGGGTTTCGCGGCATGCCCAACGCGCCGGCCTACTGCGCCAGCAAGGCGGCCGTTCGGGTCTATGGTGACGGGTTGCGCGGCAGGCTGGGGCCGGATGGTGTCGCAGTCAGCGTGATCTGCCCGGGCTTCATCAAGACACCGCTCACCGCCGACAATCCGTTTCCCATGCCGTTCTTGATGTCGGCCGAGGAGGCTGCCGAGCGGATCGTCAGAGGCCTCGAGCGTGGCCATGCGCAGATCGCCTTCCCGCGGCGTCTCTACTGGCCGGTCGTCCTCGGCAGCCTGCTGCCTACGACGCTGACCGACCCGTTCTATCAGCGCTTCGGCTCGAAGGAGTGACCTCTTTGGCCGCCTGGAGCGTTTTCAGGGTGGCCGGAGACGAGGAAGGCAAGACGCTTTAGCCGCCGCCATCCCTGATCCGCCGCCACTTGGCGGCATTGCGGTTGTGCTCGGCGAGCGTCCGGGCGAAGGCGTGGCCGCCGGTGCCGTCGGCGACGAAGTAGAGATAGTCGGTCTCTTCGGGATCGAGGGCGGCGGCCAGGGCACCACGACCGGGATTGGCGATCGGGCCGGGCGGCAGGCCTGGATAGACATAGGTGTTGTAGGGATCGTCGATCTCGAGGTCGCGGCGCAGCAGCCGCCGGCCGAGCGGCCCTTGGCCCCGGGTGATGGCATAGATCGCGGTCGGGTCGGTCTGCAGCAGCATGCCGCGCCGGAGCCGGTTGACGAAGACGCCGGCGACGGTGCCGTACTCGTCCGCGATCGCCGTCTCCTTCTCGATGATCGAGGCCAGGATGATGGCTTCCTCCGGGCTCTCCAGCGGCAGGTCCGGCTGGCGGCTCTCCCAGAGCTCGGCCAGGAGCTCGCTCATGTCGTCCTGCATCCGCTCGATGATCTCGGCGCGCGTCGTGCCGCGGGCGAACATGTAGGTCTCGGGCAAGAGCTCGCCCTCGCCGGGCAGTGTCTCCGGCATGTCGCCGACGAGCACGGGATGGTCGGCCACCACTGCCAAGGCCTCGAACGTGCTCAGGCCTTCGGGGATGGTCAGCGCGTGCAGCACCATCTGGCCGCTCTCGAGGATATCCAGCACCTCGCGCGGGCTGACATGCGCCGGGATCCGGTACTCGCCGGCACGCAGCCGCCGGTCGCGGCCGATCAGCCGGGCAGCGACCCGAAAGATGCGGCCATCCTCGATGACGCCGCCGCTCTCCAGCTGGCCGGCGATCGTGGCCAGCCCACTGCCGCGCGGCAGCTCGACGATCGTCTCGGCCGCGAGCGGTCCGGGCTTGTCGAGGTAGCGGTTGAGCAGCCACCAGCCACCACCGGCCGCGAGCACGCCCAACAGGACGAGCCCCACGACGGCAGCGGCGATGCGACGCAGCCAGACCATGCCTGTCTCTGTCCCGAACGTCGGCGCTAGGCGCTCAGATCAGGTCGGGATGGGTGAAGATCAGCGTGGCGTTGGTGCCGCCGAAGCCGAAGGAATTGGAGAGCGCTGCCTTGACGGCGTGCGGCTTCGCCTCGTGCGGCACCAGGTCGATGCCGTGGCAGTCGTCGGACGGGTCGTCGAGGTTGCGGGTCGGCGGCACCACGCCGTCGCGCATGGCGAGGATCGAGAAGATCGCCTCGACACTGCCGGCAGCACCCAGGAGGTGGCCGATCGCCGACTTGGTCGACGACATCTTCAGCTGCGCCGCGGCGTCGCCGAAGAGGCGCTTGACCGCGATGAACTCGAGCTCGTCGCCCATCGGGGTCGAGGTGCCGTGCGCATTGACGTATTGGATGTCGGCGGGCGTCAGGCCGGCATTGCGCAGCGCATTGCGCATCGAGCGGAAAGCGCCGGCATGCTCGGGTGCCGGGGCGGTGACGTGGTGGGCGTCGCCGGAGACGCCGTAGCCCTTGACCTCGGCGTAGATCTTGGCACCGCGTCGCTTGGCGTGCTCCAGCTCCTCGAGCACGACGACACCTGCACCTTCGCCCATGACGAAGCCGTCGCGGTTCTTGTCCCAGGGCCGCGATGACCGCTCCGGCTCGTCGTTGAAGCCGGTGGACAGCGCCCGCGCAGCACAGAACCCGGCGATGCCGAGTCGGCAGATCGCTGCTTCGGCGCCACCGGCTACCATGATGTCCGCGTCGTCGAGGGCGATGAACCGCGCCGCATCGCCGATGGCATGCGCGCCGGTCGAGCAGGCGGTGACCGCCGAGTGGTTCGGGCCCTTCAGCCCATGGCGGATCGAGACCTGGCCGCTCACCAGGTTGATCAGCGATGCCGGGATGAAGAACGGGCTGACCCGACGCGGCCCGCTCTTCTCCAGGATGAGCGTCGTCTCGGCGATGGTCTGCAGACCGCCGATGCCGGAGCCGATCTGCACGCCGGCGCGCTCTTTCTGCTCCTCGGTCTCCGCCACGTAGCCCGAATCGGCGAGCGCCTGCGTCGCCGCCGCCATGCCGAAGACGATGAACGGGTCGTTCTTGCGGATGTCCTTGGCCGCCATGTAGTCGGTCTCGTTGAAGAGACCCGGACCTTCGCCGCGCGGCACCTGGCCCGACACCTTGGACGGCAGGTCGTCGGTCTCGAAGCCGGTGGTGCGGCCCAAGCCGGATCGACCTTCGATCAGGCTCGACCATGAGGTGGCCGTGTCACCGCCGAGCGGCGTGACCAGGCCTATTCCAGTGACGACGACACGACGCATCAGCTCGACCCCGAACGGTTAACGAGCGCCTCGACTCGTCGGGCTCGGCTGGCCGGGGCCTCGAGCCCGACTGACCAGCCCACCCCGACGATCAGGAGGCGTTGGCCTGGATGTAGTTGATGGCATCCTGGACGGTGGCGATCTTCTCGGCCGCGTCGTCCGGAATCTCGCAGCCGAACTCCTCCTCGAACGCCATGACCAGCTCGACCGTGTCGAGGCTGTCGGCGCCCAGATCATCGACGAAGCTCGCCTTCTCGGTGACCTTGGCTTCCTCGACGCCGAGATGCTCGACGACGATTTTCTTAACTCGCTCAGCTACATCGCTCATTTTTTTGAACCTGCTGTGATTGGCCGACCCGGTGTCGCCGGCGAGGGCGACGGCGCTTGCCATTGCCGACGCTCCGCGCTCGGCGGCTAGATGATTGCAGACGGCCGGCTCGTTCAGTGACCTGAAGGTCAACCGGTCGGACCGAATCGTCCCGCCCTTCGCGTCGCGGCATGTAGCCGACGCGCGCGGCCTTGACTAGGCGCAGGCGAGGCCTGCCGTCAATTCCCGATGCCGGCGTGGCATGGCTGCCCTTGCCAAAACCAGGAACCGTGACCGCGCCGCCGGTGTGTCAGATCATCGCCATGCCGCCATTGACGTGCAGCGTCTGGCCGGTGACGTAGGCCGCCTCGTCGCTGGCGAGGTAGGCCACGGCAGCCGCGATCTCGCTGCTTTGGCCGAGCCTGCCGACGGGCACGCGGGTGAGAATGGCGTCGCGCTGCTTCTCGTCGAGCGCGTCGGTCATCGGCGTCTCGATGAAGCCCGGGGCCACGCAGTTGACCGTGATGTTGCGGCTCGCGACCTCCTGGGCCAGGGCCTTCGACATGCCGATCAGCCCAGCCTTGGCAGCAGCATAATTGGTCTGGCCCGGATTGCCGGTGACGCCGACCACCGACGTGATGTTGACGATCCGCCCGAAGCGCCGCTTCATCATGGTCTTGAGCAGGGCGCGCGTGAGGCGAAAAGCAGCACCGAGATTGGTGTCGAGCACCGCCTGCCAGTCCTCGTCCTTCATCCGCATCGCCAGCTGGTCGCGGGTGATGCCGGCATTGTTGACGAGAATGTCGGCCGCGGCCGCAGCATCACCGAGGCTCGCCATGGCGGCCGGATCCGTGAGGTCGCCGACCAGCACGCTCGCCCGCTCACCCAGCTGGCCCTTGAGCGCGTCGAGCGGCGCCTGCCGCCGGCCGGCGAGGATGACGCTGGCACCTTGCTGGTGGAGCGCCTCGGCGATGGCGCCGCCGATGCCGCCCGAGGCGCCGGTGACGAGCGCGGTGCGCCCGGAAAGATCGAACATGGCGTCAGTCCTCTATCTCAGTCGAGCGCCGCGATCAGCGCATCGACGTCATCTGGCGTTTGGATGTTGAAGAGCGTGGCCGTGGGCACCGCGCGCTTGGCGAGCCCGGTCAGCACCTTGCCGGCGCCGAACTCGGCGATCAGCGTGGCACCCTCGGCGGCAAAATGCTGCATGGTCTCGCGCCAGCGCACCCGGGCCGTGACCTGACGGGTCAAGGTCTGGGCCAGAGCTGCCGGATCGCTCACCGGCTCGACCGAGACATTGGCGATCACCGGCTTGCCCGGCGCCTTGAACGCGGTGGTGGCCAGCGCCTCGGCCAGCCGATCGGCGGCCGGTTGCATCAGCCGGCAATGGAAGGGTGCGGAGACCTGGAGCAGCATCGCCCGCTTGGCACCTTTCTCCTTGGCCAGCGCGCAGGCCCGCTCGACCGAGGCGGCATCGCCCGAGAGCACCGCCTGGCCGTCGGCATTGTCGTTGGCGAGCTCGCAGACCCCGCCGGTCTCCGCCTCGACCTCGGCGGCGAGCGCAGATGCGGCCTCGGGATCGAGGCCGAGCACGGCGGCCATGGCACCCTCGCCGGGCGCCACCGCGTTCTGCATCGCCTCGCCGCGCAGCCGGAGCAGGCGGGCCGCCTCGCCGATCTCCAACGCACCCATGGCGGCGAGCGCCGAGTACTCGCCGAGCGAGTGCCCGGCGGCCGCATCGACGCAATCGACGAGCTGTCGGCCGGCCTTGGCCTCGAAGGCGCGCACGGCGGCGAGCGAGGTCGCCATCAGCGCCGGCTGGGTGTTTCGGGTCAAGGTCAGCGCCTCTGCCGGGCCGTCGAAGATGATGGCCGAGAGCTTCTCGCCCAGGGCCTCGTCGACCGCCTCGAACACGTCCCGCGCCGCCGGGACGGCGTCATAAAGCGCGCGGCCCATGCCGACGGCCTGGGCGCCCTGTCCCGGGAACACCGCGATGCGTGTCATGTCTCGTCTCATGCTGTTGAAGGGTGCCGGGTGGCTTTCACCAGCCGCCGGTCCATGTCAAGTCAGGGAAGATTTGCGCAAGGCCGGTCGGCGCACCGGACCGGTGAGGCCGCGCAGTGGCCCGTTGCGACGCCGATACCTCTTGCGAGGCGGCGCTATTCGCGTATAACGCCGCGATCCTCGCGGTGGGTCGGCGTTCCGGCCGACGGCAGCGAATTCAGTCATGACGGCGGATCGTCGCAATGTTGTGCGGCGGTCCCTGTTGTCGTCCAAATCCAGAGGAGAAACGGCAGTCATGCCGCTCTACGAGCACACCTTGATCGCCCGCCCCGACCTTTCGTCGCAGCAGGCACAGACCCTCGCCGAGGAGCTCGGCGCCATCCTCGCCGCCAATGGCGGCGAGGTGAAGAAGCAGGAATATTGGGGCCTGCGCTCCTTGGCCTATCGGCTGAAGAAGCACCGCAAGGCGCATTACGTGCACCTCAATGTGGAGGCGCCTGCCGCCGCCATCGCGGAGCTCGAGCGCAACGAGCGGATCCACGACGACGTCGTTCGCTACTTGACCGTCAAGATCGATGCCATCGACCCCGAGCCGTCGATCGTCATGCAGGTCAAGTCGAGCCGCGACGACCGCCGCCGCGACCGCCCCTGAGCCTCCTTTGAGCTTCTTCATGCCCCTGGATCGATGGTCTTGTGGGGCGCCATTTCGTCGATAGAGGGTGAGTTAGATCATGGAAGAGCAAGAGCGTCCGCAGGGCGAGCGCCCGCAAGGTGACCGTCCACAGGGTGATCGTCCGCAAGGCGACCGCCCCCAGGGCGATCGCGGGCAGAGCTTCGGTGACCGCGGGCCGCGCGGCGGCGAGCCGCCGAACATCACCATTCGCCGGCCGTTCTTCCGGCGCAAGAAGGCGAGCCCGTTCGCGCACGCCGACGCGCCGCAGATCGACTACAAGGACGTCAAGCTGCTGCAGCGGTTCGTCTCGGAGCGTGGCAAGATCGTGCCGCGCCGGATCACCGCGGTGACCGCCAAGGAGCAGCGCCAGCTGGCCAAGGCGGTCAAGCGGGCGCGCGAGCTGGCGCTGCTGCCCTACGTCGCCGGCTGAGCGGCGGCCGGACGATAGCGGGGACAACAGACGTCATGCGCCGAGAGCTCATGCTGACCGGCTTAGCTGCCGCCGCCAGTGCCGCGCTCTATTTGTCCTTGGCCTCGGGCGTCATGGGCGCGCCGGTTCTCGCTTACTTCGTCCAGCTGCCGCTGCTGTTCGTCGGCCTGTCGCTCGGCCTGGCACCGGCCGGGCTCGCCAGCCTCGGCTCGCTCGGCCTGGTGATCCTGTTCGGTGGCAGCATCGCGGCTGCGGTTTTTCTGGTCGTCCAGGTGGCACCAACGCTCCTGGCGGTTCGGCAGATGCTGCTCAATCGTCAGAATGACGACGGCAGCACCGAGTGGTACCCGCCGGGCCAGGTGCTGGGCCAGCTGGTCCTCTATGCCGGGCTCGTCATGGTGCTGGCCCTGCTCTGGGTGCGCTGGCTCACCGGTAACATCGATGCAACGTTCACCGGCGCGGTGGCCGCGGTCATCGCCGATCTCGGTGCCACGGACAGCCCGGCGGCGATGGTCGGGCAGCAGATCGCCGAGTACGCTTCCATCATGCCGGGCATCGTTGCCGTCTCCTGGGTGCTGATGACCATCGTCAACGGCGCGATCGCCCAGTTCCTGGCCTTGCGCTCCGGCCAGGTGCAGCGTCAGGGCTTCGCGCTGGCCAAGATCTTCTTGCCGGTCTGGTGCGGCCCGGCCTTCGCCGTGGCGACCTTGGCGGCATTCATCGTCGGCGGTGACGCCGCCTATTTCGCCCAAGGGTTGGCGGCCGTGCTCGCCGTGCCGTTCCTGCTGCAGGGCCTGGCGGTGGTGCACAGCGCTGCCGACCGGGTGAAGTCGCGCGGGCTGGTGCTCACCGTCTTCTACATCGTGCTTCTCATCTTCAGCTGGCCGCTCGTCGGCGGCGTCGTGCTCCTCGGTCTCCTCGAGGACTGGGCGCATTTCCGCCGCCGCCTGGCCTAACCACACCGGAGTTCGTCTCATGCAAGTCATCCTCCTCGAGCGCGTGCCGAAGCTCGGCCAGATGGGCGAGATCGTGAAGGTGCGCCCGGGCTTCGCGCGCAACTTCCTGATTCCCCAGGGCAAGGCCTTGCGGGCGACCGATCAGGCGCTCGCCGCCTTCGAGAGCCGGCGCGCGCATCTCGAGACCGAGAACCTCGAGCGCAAGAGCGAGGCCGAAGGTGCGGCGCTCACCGTCGATGGCGCGTCCGTGGTGATCCTGCGCCAGGCGAGCGAGGGTTCTCACCTTTACGGTTCGGTGAGTGCCCGCGACATCGCCGATGCGTTCAGCGCCGAGGGCATCAAGATGGGTCGCAGCCAGGTTCGGCTCGAAAGCCCGCTCAAGATGCTCGGCATCCACGACGTCGTCGTGGCGCTGCATCCCGAGGTCGAGGTGACGGTCAACGTCAATATCGCGCGGACCCAGGAAGAGGCCGATATCCAGGCCGGCAAGGCAGCACCGGTCGAGGCCGAGGAGGCAGCCGACCCGGAGAGCGACGAGTTCACCCGCGGCAGCGGCTTCGACGAGCTCGACATCTAGCTCACCGGGCCCGATATCCGGCGGAAATGGCCGCGCAAGCGCGGTGCTGGTAGCCCGGCCATACTTGGCGGCTTTGGAAATCGTGCGGAACGGATGGCGTCGGTGCGCGTTGGTCGCTAAGCTGAAGCGGGCGGCATGAGCGAGGAGACCGCTATGGCGGCGCGGAAAGCACGAGAAGAGACCGAAGCGATCGAGCCGGGCGGCACGATCGGCAGCGATGCCGGGCGTGGCGGCGGCAAGGTGGCCGTGGTCAAGAAGTACGCCAATCGACGGCTCTACAACACGGCGAGCAGCAGCTACGTCACGCTCGACGAGCTCTGCCAGATGGTCCGCGAGGGGCACGAGTTCCTGGTCTACGACGCCAAGACCGGCGACGACATCACCCGCTCGGTGCTGACCCAGATCATCCTCGAGGAGGATGCCAAGGGCCGCAACCTGATGCCCATCGGCTTCCTGCGCCAGCTGATCGGCCTCTACGACGACAATCTGAACACCGTCGTGCCGCGCTACCTCGAGGTGTCGATGGAGAACTTCGCCCGGCACCAGGGGCAGATGCGCGAATACATGGAGGAGACGGTCGGCCGTTTTTTTCCGCTCAAGCAGCTCGATGCGATGAAGCCGTTCGAGGAGATGGCGCGGCAGAACATGGCGCTGTTCCAAAAGGCGGCCAGCATCTTCACGCCGCCGCAAGGCGAGCCCGTCGAGCAGAAGGTCCAGGCGACGGCGCAGGAGGTCGCCGCCGAAGCCGCGGCGCTGAGCCATCAGGTCGAGACGCTGCGGACGGAGATGGAGCGTCTGCGGCAGCAGATGGTCTCGCTGCAGACTCTGGAGCAGCCCGTCAAGAAGGCCTAGGCGCTGATCGAATCGACCCCTGAGCCGGGCTTGGTGGGTTCAGTCGACCCAGCCGTAGCCGTCGTCGAACCAGGTGCCGTCGTCGAAAGGCTCGCCGCGTTCGTCGTCCGCCACGATCGTCGCTGCGACCGGCGTGACCGCCAGGGTCGCCACCGCCAGAAGCGCCGTTCCCGCCAGAAGGCGTCGCCGGGTCAGTCGCAGCAGCGCACGAGGGTGCTGCTCAGCGGGTGAAGTTGACGAGGCGGCTCCAGTAGCGCTCGAGGCCATTGAGGACATTGTTGAGCTCGGTCAGCTGTTCCTGCGAGACGATGCCTTCGGCAACCGCCTCGGCATTGCGCTCGTAAAGCTGGTCGATCTTGGCGGTCAGCTCAAGGCCCTTGTCGGAGAGCCGCACCCGGGTCATCCGCCGATCATGGCTGCTGCGCTCCTGGATCAAGTAGCCGTTCTCGACCAGCTTCTTGACATTGTAGGAGACGTTGGACCCCAGATAGTAACCGCGGATGGTCAACTCGCCCACGGTCAACTGATCCTCGTTGATATTGGAGAGGATCAGGGTTTGAACATTGTTGATATCCTCGATGCCGAGGCGATCGAGCTCGGTCTTGATGACGTCGAGAAACCGCCGATGCAGGCGCTCGATCAAGCGAATCGTAACGAGGTACTGGTCTTTCACGATGGCGTCCGCCCAGCAGTATGACATCGAGCTTGCCCCATCTCGTGACGCTTAACGCTTAAAAGCAGCGTAGGTGCGTCAACTAGGGGTTCCACGCATCATCTGTATTATGGCTGAAAAATCTAGCCCCTCATTCTCTTGCTGGGCGAACAGCGTGTAGAGTTGGGTAGCTTCTGCGCCCAATGGTGTCGCCGCGCCGACAGCTTGCGCCGCTCCCTGGGCGAGCCGCAGATCCTTGAGCATCATGGCGGCCGTGAAACCAGGGCGATAGTCGCGATTGGCGGGCGATGTCGGCACCGGCCCCGGCACCGGGCAATAGGTCGTCAACGACCAGCACTGACCGGACGCCTTGGCGCTGATATCGAACAGTTTTTGCTGGTCGAGGCCGAGCTTCTCGGCGAGCACCATGGCCTCGGCGACCGAGATCATCTGGATGCCGAGCATCATGTTGTTGCAGATCTTGGCCGCCTGGCCGTTGCCGGCGCCGCCGGCATGGACGATGGTCTTGCCCATGGTCTGGAGAATGGGCGCCGCGCAGTCGAACGCCTCTTCGCTGCCGCCGACCATGAAGGTGAGCGTGCCGGCCTCGGCACCGCCGACCCCGCCGGAGACGGGCGCGTCCAGCATGGCGTGACCTTTAGCCTCAGAGGCTGCGGCCACGGCGCGGGCCGTCTCGACGTCGATGGTCGAGCAATCGACCAGGAGCGCGCGTTCGGCAGCTGCCGAGAGCACGCCGTCCGGCCCCTCGTAGACGGCGCGCACCTGCGGCCCGGCCGGTAGCATGGTGATGACCATCGCGGCCTCGGCGACCGCCTCTGCGATACTCGGCGCAAAGGTGATCCCGGCTTGCCCGGCCGCCTCAGCGGCCCCCGGTGCGAGGTCGAAGCCCGTCACCGCATGGCCGGCCGCCACGAGGTTCTTGGCCATGGGCAGCCCCATATTGCCCAGTCCGATGAATGCCAGTTGCGCCATTGGTCGCCTCCTTCGTCCGCTTTCAGGGCTGCCAGTCGAGCGTGAGCTCACCGCCGGGGACCGCGGCGAAGCAGGCCTCGACCTCGGCATCGGGCACGGCCTCGACGCTGTCGTGTCGCCAGCGCGGCTGCCGGTCCTTGTCGATCACCATTGCCCGCACGCCCTCGGCGAAATCGCTGGCCTCGAGAAAGTGGTGCACCATGCGATACTCCATGGCGAGGCAGCCGGCGAGATCGAGCTGCCGGCCACGGGCGAGCTGGGCCATCACCACCAGCAGGCTCGAGGGCGAGCGGGAGCGCAGCGTGGCCAGCGTCGTTCGGGCGAAATCGCTGTCATCGGCGGCGAGCGAGGCCAGGATCGCCTTGAGATCGTCGCTGGCGAAATGCTGCGCGATCGCCGGCGCATCGAGCCCGCCCGGTGCCGGCTCCTCGCTGTGCCGCTCCAGCGTCACGTCGAGCGGTGCGCCGTCCAGCAGGCTCGTCGTCACTTCCTCGAGCGCGGTGCTGGCCATGAAATGCGTGGCGATGCCGAGGCGGGTTGCCGTCGCCCCGTCGATCCGCGCCCCGGTGAGCCCCAGATAGAGCCCGATCCGCGACGGCAGGCGTGGCAGAAAGTAGCTGCCGCCGACGTCCGGAAAGAAGCCGATCGCCGTCTCCGGCATGGCGATGACCGTGCGTTCGGTGGCGATCCGATGCGTGCCGTGCACCGAGACGCCGAGCCCGCCGCCCATGGTGATGCCGTCGACCAGCGCCACGTAGGGCTTGCCCAAGGTGCCGATGCGCCAGTTCATCTCGTACTCGTCGGCGAAGAACCGTGCGGCGGCGGCGCTGCCGCCAGTGCGCGCCGCCTCGACGACGACGCGGACGTCACCGCCGGCACAGAACGCCTTGCCGGGCACCGCCTTGATCAACACAGCTTGGATCGACGGGTCGTTTCGCCAGCGAGCGAGCGCGCCCGAGATGGCGCGCACCATGCCGTGGCTGAGCGCGTTGAGCGTGTCCGGACGGTCGAGGGTCAAGATGCCCCAGCCGCGTCGCTGCTCGACGTGCACGCGTCCATCGGTCACCTTCTCGGCCAATCGCCAGCCCTCCATCGTCTCTTGGCCCCGCTTCGATCACCGTTGCGGTTGCCGGGCGCGAGCGAGGGATATAAGGATTCCCGACCAGCGGCCAGCCCGTGACCTCTGCTCCAGGCCATCGCCCTTGGGCCGGCCGATCACCACTGCGGATGACCGCCCATCACCACTGCGGATGACCAATGTGAGCCAGCCCTGCCATCTCCCGCCTTTGCCACCCTTCCCGGGCTCCCGCCCGCGGCGGACGCGTCGGGCTGCCTGGAGCCGCCGGCTGGTGGCCGAGAACCGCCTGTCCTCGGCCGACCTGATCCTGCCGGCCTTCGTTTGTCCGGGCAAAGGCCACGACGAGCAGGTGCCGTCGATGCCCGGGGTCGAGCGTCATTCGGCGGACCGCCTGCTCGGCCTGGTCGAGCAGGCGCTCGAGCTCGGCGTGCCGGCCATGGCGCTGTTCCCGGTGACGCCGCTCGATTGCAAGAGCGAGGGCGGCGAGGAGGCCTGGAACCCGGAGAACCTGGTCTGCCGGACGGTCCGCATGATCAAGCGGCGGTTCCCGGAGATCGGCCTGATCACCGATGTGGCCCTCGATCCCTACACGACACACGGCCAGGACGGCCTGGTCCGGGACGGCGTCGTGCTCAATGACGAGAGCCTCGAAGCGCTCTGCCGGCAGGCGGTCTGCCAGGCGGATGCCGGCTGCGACGTCGTCGCACCATCGGACATGATGGACGGCCGGATCAGCGCCATTCGGAACGCGCTCGATGCGGCGGGCCACCAGGACGTGCTGATCCTCTCCTATGCCGCCAAGTTCGCATCCAGCTTCTACGGCCCGTTCCGCTCGGCTGTGGGCTCGGCGAGCGCGCTCGGTGCGGCCGACAAGCGGACCTACCAGATGGATCCGGCCAATGGCAGCGAGGCGATCCGCGAGGCATCGCTGGATATCGCCGAGAGCGCCGACATGCTGATGGTCAAGCCCGGCATGCCCTATCTCGACATCATCCGGGTGCTGAAGGATGCCTTCCACCTGCCGACCATGGCGTACCAGGTGTCCGGCGAGTACGCGATGCTCAAGGCCGCGGGCCAGAACGGCTGGCTCGATGGCGATGCGGCGATGCTGGAGAGCCTGATCTGCTTCAAGCGCGCCGGCGCCGATGCGATCTTGACCTATGCGGCCCTGGAGGTGGCAGGCCGCCTGGGGCGCTGACGCCTGCCCGACGACACAATCCGCGGCGCCGTGAGGGCGTCACGACGGCTCCGTGGGGGAGCGCAAGCGGATCGAAGGAGCTGCCCAATGGCCGACCAGACGACCGAGCTGAGCCCGCCGCTGCCTGGAATTGTCCTCGATCCCGCGCAGATCAAGGCCGTGATCTTCGACATGGATGGTGTCCTCACCGACACCGCAACGGTGCACGAGGCGGCCTGGGCGCTGATCTTCAACGCCTTTCTCGAGGCGCGGTCGCCGGGCGCGCTGCCGTTCAGCCGCGACGACTATCTGCGCCATGTCGACGGCAAGGCGCGGCTGGACGGCGTTCGCGACTTTCCTGCGCACGCGCTCGATCGAGCTGCCCGAGGGCAGCCCCGACGACTCGCCGGAGACGGCGACGATCCAGGGCCTGGCAAAGCGCAAGAACACCGCGTTTCGCGCCGTGCTCGCGGCAAAGGGTGCGCGGGCCTTTCCCGACACCGTCGACTTCATCGATCGGCTGGAGGCGGCAGGGGTCCGCATCGCCGCCATCTCGGCGAGCAAGAACGCCGAGGACGTGCTGCGCTCGGCCGGCATCCGCGAGCGTTTCCCGGTCCTGGTCGACGGGCTGGTCGCCGCCGAGCGCGGCATTCCGGGCAAGCCTGCCCCGGACGTTTTTCTCACCGCCGCGGCAGAGCTCGGCTTCGGACCCGCCGAAGCCGCCATCGCCGAGGATGCCGTCTCCGGCGTCCGGGCCGGGCGCGCGGGCGACTTCGCGCTCGTGCTCGGTGTTGCGCGTGAGGGAACCCCGAGAGCGCTGCGCGAAGCCGGCGCCGACAGCGTGGTATCGTCGTTCGATGCCGTCACGATCAAAGGAGACAGCGGACGTGCATGATCGAAGCCAGCTCCCCGACGCCTTTGGCGTCCTCGACAAGCTCGGTGCGGACGGCCTGCCGCTGTCGATCTTTCTCGACTACGATGGGACTCTGTCGCCGATCGTCGAGCGGCCGGAGGACGCCGTGCTCGCGCCGGCGATGAAGGAGATTCTCGAAAAGGTGGCGGCGCGGCACCGGACGGCCGTGATCAGCGGCCGCGGCCTCGCTGACCTGCTCGACCGGGTGGCCGTCGACAATATCTTCTACGCCGGCAGCCACGGTTTCGAGCTGCGCTATCCGAACGGCGAGACAACGTCCAACGAGGCGGCGGCGAAGGCCGCCGAGCGCCTCAAGGACCTGGTCAAGGAGTTCGAGACCAGGCTGGCAGGTGTCGCCGGCAGCCAGCTCGAGCTCAAGCGCTTCGGCCTTGCCGTGCATTACCGCCGGGTCGCGGACGCGGAGGTGCCCGGGGTCGTCGAGACGGTCGAGACCGTCCGCGACCTCTTTCCCGAGCTGGCGCTCAAGACCGGCAAGAAGGTCTTCGAGTTCGTGCCGGCGCTCGATTGGAACAAGGGCAAGGCGATCGACTGGATCATGGGCACGGCCGATCTCGGGCGGGGCACCACCTACCCGATCTTCGTCGGCGACGACGTCACCGACGAGGATGCGTTCCGCGAGATCCATGATTGGGGGCTGGGGGTCGCCGTGGGCGACGACGGCCCGAATCCGACTTATGCGACCTACAAGGTCGAAAGCGTCGAGGCCGCCGGGCGCTTCCTCGCGGCAGTCGCCGAACGACCCTAGAGAGCAGCGTCGGAGAAGCAGCTCACGACATCGAGCTCGATCCCGGGTGGATCGAGGACGAGCGTGCCATCGTGGCAGATCCTGACAGCGGGCGCGCCATCGGCGTCGCGACGATAATGGATCAGCGCGCGCCGCTGTGGCTCGAGCACCAGATAGTGGGCGACGCTGGTCAGGCTGAAATAGGCCTGGAGCTTCAAATTCGTGTCGATGCCGCGCGAGCCGGGCGAGATCACCTCGACCACGATCAGTGGGTCGGGGATGGAGGTCGCCTCGGGGTCCAGGGGATCGCCGCAGCGGACCAGCGCATCCGGCTCGAAGCTGGTGGCGTCGTCGATCTTGATCGTCAGACCGTCGCCATAGGCTGTACAGGGCAGGCCGCGCGATCGAATTGCATTGCGCAGTGCCAGCCAAGCCAGTTGCTTGGTCTCGTTGTGAGAAATCCGCTCGGGCGACATGGCGAAGACCTCGCCGTCGAGCAGCTCGAAGCGACCCTGCTCCTGGACCGACGCCCAGTCGAGGAACTGCTCGGTGGTCATCCGCTCACTGGGCGCACGCTCGGCCATGTGATCTCCTCCAGCTCACCACGCCAGCTCGCCGTAAGTGTAGCAGAAAGCCGGCAGATCAGCCCAGCCGGTCGATCAGGCAGGCGTCGCCATAACTGAAGAAGCGGTAGCGCTCGGCAATGGCGTGGGCGTAGGCTGCCTGCATGCGCTCGAGCCCGGCCATCGCGGCGACCAGCATGAAGAGCGTCGAGCGCGGCAAATGGAAGTTGGTGAGCAGGCGGTCGACAGTCTGGAAGCGGAAGCCGGGCGTGATGAAGAGCGCTGTCTCGCCGCTGCCGGCCGCGAGCGTGCCCGTTTCGAGCGTCTGCGCCTCGAGGACGCGCAACACCGTCGTGCCGACGGCAATCACCTTGCCGCCACGTGCCCGGGTCGCGTTGATCGCGGCAACTGTGGCGTCCGGCAGCTCGAACCGCTCTTCATGCATCCGGTGGGCGGTCGTGTCCTCGGTCTTGACCGGCAGGAATGTGCCGATCCCGACATGGAGCGTGAGGAAAGCGCGCTGGATGCCGCGGGTCTCCAGGGCGTCGAGCAAGCGCTCGGTGAAGTGCAAGGACGCTGTCGGCGCCGCGACGGAGCCGTCCTCCTTGGCAAAGATGGCCTGGTAGCGCTCGCGGTCGGCCGGGTCGCCTTCGCGCGGGCGCTTGATGTAGGGCGGCAGCGGCATGGCGCCGGTCCGCCGGATGGCGTCGCCGACCTCACCACGCTCGGCCGCGAGCCGGAGCGTGAAGAGACCGTCCGCACCCTTGCTCTCGACGCTGGCCATGAGGCCGGGGCCCAGCTCCAGGAAGTCGCCCGCCTGCAGGCGCCGGCCGGGCTTGGCAAAGGCTGTCCAGCAATCACCGCCCAGATCCTGCGCCAAGGTAATCTGCACGGGCGATTGGCCGCGCTCGCGCAAGGCGGCGAAGCGGGTCGGCAGAACCCGGGTCTCGTTGAGAACGAGCAAGTCGCCGGGCTCCAGCAGTGCCGGCAGGTCGCGGACGCCTTTGTCTTGCAGCCGATCGCCGACCACCAGCAGCCGCGCCGCATCGCGCTCGGACAGCGGCGCCTGGGCGACCAGCTCGCTCGGCAGGTCGAAATCGAAGGCGTCGACGCGCAATGGCGGACTCTCAGTCCTGCCGCTTGCCGCGGAGATGGAAGAGCACGTTCGCCGAGACGAAGCTCGACACGTCGCCGCCCAAGAGATGGATCTCCTTGACGAAGCGGGAGGAGATGAACTGGTTGGTCTCGGACGCCATGAGGAAGACCGTCTCGATCTTCGGGTAGAGCCGCTTGTTGTTGGCGGCCATCTGGAACTCGTACTCGAAGTCGGAGACGGCCCGCAGCCCGCGAATGATGAAATCCGCACCGTTGTCGGCGGCAAATGCCATCAGCAGGTTCTTGAAAGGCAGGACCCGCACCTTGGCACCATTGTGCTGGTTGGCCGCCATCATGCCGTTGATATCGGCCTCGACCATCGCTGCGCGCTCGTCGACATCGAACAGCGGGTCCTTGCCGGCATTGATGGCGATGCCGACGATCAGCTCGTCGACGAGCACCGTCGCCCGGCGGATGACGTCCAGGTGGCCGTTATGGATCGGATCGAAGGTGCCCGGGTAGATACCGGTGCGGCCACGGCGCATCTGCGCCCCCCTGGTGCTGATCCCGGCGCAGCCGTTTGGGGGTTGGCACCGACAAGTGCCGCTCGCAACCCCCGCCATGCTGCGCCGCCGCAATCTAGCCGCAACCCAACGATTGGCAAGCGTCGCGGTGCCGCGCCGGGCTCAGCCGTCTCGTCGCCGCCGTGCCAGCTCGCGGTAGAGCGCTTCCGGCGACACGCCGATCTCGTCCGCCACGAGCTTCCAGTCGCCGCGCGCCGGCAGCTTGCCGTCGTGCCAGGCGAGCCAGGCATTCAGCCTGTCGGCGACCGTGCGCAGTGCCAGTATCTCGGCGCGCAGCCGGGCTGCCTGAACCTCAAGCGCCAGATGCGCGGCCCAAGCCTCGGCGAGGGCGGGGTCGACCGCCAGCTGCCGACGGAGCGCTGCCACGCCGACCGCCAGGGTCTCGGTCGGCACCAGAGCCATGGCGTCGCAGTGGTAATGGGTGGCGAAGAGCGATGCCTCGGCCAGCACGTCGCCGCCGGCCGCACGTTGCAGGACGAGGACGCTGCCTGCCGCTTGCTGCCGACGCAGGTGAACCGCGCCTGTGGTGATCCGGTGGATGACCACGACCGGCTCGGTCTGATGAAAGAGGAAAGCACCCTTGGCGAATTGCCGTGCGGTCGCCGGCAATTGGCGAAAAACGGCATCGATGGGCGCTGACATGATCGCGATCATAGGTGCTGGCCGCGTTGGGCGCCATAACGCTGCTGTCGAACGCGCTTGAGGAGTTTCGCGATGCGTTGTCGAGCCATGCTCGCGGTAACCCTGGTGCTGCCGCTCGCCACCGCCGCGGTTGCCACCGACGCGCTGTCGGCTGGACCCTACGCCGGCGAGGAGCAGCGGGCGATCAAGAGCCTGTCGGCCGAGGATATCGCCGAGCTGCGCCGCGGTGGCGGCTGGGGCTTGGCCAAGGCAGCCGAGCTCAACGGCATGCCGGGGCCCACGCATTTGCTCGAGCTGCAGGACGCCATTCCGCTCGAGGCGGCCCAGGTCGCCGCACTCGAGGCTCTATTCGAAGCGATGCAGGCCGATGCGATTGCGGTCGGCGAGGAGCTGATCCGGCTCGAGGCGGCGCTCGACACCCAGTTTCGGGACGCCACCATCACCGAGGCGAGCCTCGGTGAGCTTCTGGCGCAGATTGCCGAGACCAGGGCACGGCTCCGCTACATCCATCTCGCCACTCACCTGGCGACCCCAGCACTGCTGAGCGAGCAGCAGATCAGCCGCTACAACGAGCTGCGCGGCTATGCGGAAGCGGGCGATCCCTGCGCGGGCGAGGCGCCGGCGGGGCATGACCCGGCCATGTGGCGACGGCATCAGGGCTGCGACTAGGGCCGGGCTCAGCCCTTCACCAGGGTCACGCCGTGGGTGCCGAAATCGAGGCCGATCTCGTCGCCGATGGCGCGGACCTGGTCGACATTGCCGTCGGTGACGAAGAGCTCGCCCAGGCTCGTGTCGATGTCGTACTCGACGTGGCTGCCGAGATAGCTGGCGCGCCTGACCCGGCCGCTGATCGCACCACCCGCCGGGCTTTCCTGGACGACCAGGCCCTCGGGGCGGAGTGCCAGATGCGCCGGGCCCGGGCCGAGGCCGCGGTGCGGCAATTGCCGGCTTGCATCGCCGATCATCACGGTGGCCATCTCGCCCGAGACCTCGGCGATGGTGACCTCGACGACGTTGGCATCACCGATGAAATCGGCGACGAAACGGTCGGCCGGCGCCTCGTAGAGCTCGCGCGGCTGGCCGATCTGGGCGATCACGGCGTTGTTCATGACGACGATCCGATCGGAGATGGCGAGCGCCTCCTCCTGGTCATGGGTGACGTAGACCGCGGTGAGGCCGAGCCGCTGCTGCAGCTCGCGGATCTCTTCCCTGACTCGGCGGCGCAATTTGGCGTCGAGGTTGGAGAGCGGCTCGTCGAACAGCAGCACCTCGGGCTCGAGGACGACGGCGCGCGCCACGGCGACCCGCTGCTGCTGACCGCCCGACAGCTCGGACGGCAGCCGCTCGCCCAGATGTGCCAGGCCGACGAGGTCGAGGGCGGCCGCCGCCCGCTCTTTGACCTCCGCCTTGGGCCGGCCCGAGACCTTGAGGCCGTAGCCCACGTTCTCCAGCACGCTCATATGCGGAAAGAGCGCATAAGACTGGAAGACCATGGCGACGTCGCGGTCGGTGGCCGGCAGGTTGGTGACGTCGCGGTCGCCGATGAAGACCCGGCCCGAGGTCGGCAGCTCGAGGCCGGCGATCATCCTGAGCGTCGTCGTCTTGCCGCAGCCGGAAGGCCCGAGCAGCGTCACCAGATGGCCACGGCGGATCTCGAAGCTCACGGACTGGACGGCGACCACCGGCCCGAAGGCCTTGGTCACGGCGGCGAAGCGGACGGTGATGTCCCCAGGCAGACTCTCGGTCATCCGGCACCTCCGGCAAAAGCGGACGAGGCCGGCGCGCCACGCCGGCCGAGGCGGCGCTGGCCGATGAGCAGCTGGAAGATGCCGATGACGATGAGCATGACGACGATGAGCACCGAGCTATAGGCGATGGCGATGCCGTAATCGCCGTTCTCGACCCGATTGAGGATGTAGGTGGTGGCCAGCTCGTAGCGGGCCGACACCAGGAAGATGACGGCCGAGATCGCCGTCATCGCCGAGACGAAGCTGTAGACCAGGGCTGCCAGAAGGGCAGGCTTCATCAACGGCATGAGGATCAGCCGAACGGTCTGGAAGGTGGTCGCCCGGTGCGTCAGCGACGCCTCGTCCAGGCTCTTGTCGAGCTGGGCCAGGGTGGCGATGCCGGCGCGCACGCCGACCGGCATGTTGCGGAAGACGAAGGCCAGGATGAGGATCATGCCGGTGCCGGTGAGCTCGAGCGGCGGCACGTTGAAGGCGATGATGTAGGCGACGCCGATCACCGTGCCGGGAATGGCGAAGGACAGCATGGTGCCGAACTCGAAGACGGCCTTGCCGCCGAATTGCTGGCGGGTGAGCAGCCAGGCGGTCAAGAGGCCGATGAGCGCCGTCGGGATGGCCGAGATGAAGGCGATCTGCAGCGTCGTCGTGAAGCTGTTCCAGGCCGTGCCCGACCAGACCAGCCCGAAGGCGCCCTGGGTGACGCTGAAGGCATCGTGGTAGTGGCGGAGCGTGAAGCTGTGGTCGCGGCCCCAGATCTCGACGAATCCGCCAAACAGGATCATCGCGTACATGACCGCGGTAAAGATCGCCCAGGGTACGGTGATACCGTAGGCCGCCCATTTCACCGGGACCGGCAGGCGGACCGGCATGCCGGCATCGCCCTTGCCGGAGACCGAGGTGTACTGCTTCTTGCCCAGCCACTGCTGCTGCGCCCAAAAGGCCAGCAGCGTGAAGGTCAGGAGGACCATCGCCAACATCGCTGCGCGGCCCGGATCGTGCTGGGCGCCGACGATGGCGAAGAAGATTTCGGTCGAGAGCACCTGGAAATTGCCGCCGAGCACGAGCGGGTTGCCGAAATCGGCCATGCTCTCGATGAAGCCCAAGAGAAACGCATTGGCGAGGCCCGGCCGCATCAACGGCAGGGAGACTGTGGTGAAGGTCTGCCAGGGGCTGGCCCGGAGCGTCTGCGAGGCCTCCTCGAGCGACGGGCTGACCCCTTCCACGACACCGATCATCACCAGAAAAGCGATCGGTGTGAAGGAGAGCACCTGGGCCAGCAGCACGCCGAAGAAGCCGTAGATCCAGCGGCCGCCATCGATGCCGAGCAGATCGCCGACGAACTGCGTGATGGTGCCCGAGCGGCCGAACAGCAGGATGATGGCGAGGCTGACCACAAAGGGCGGGGTGATGATCGGCAGGATGGTCAGCGCTCGGAGTGCCTTTTTGGCGCGAAAGCCCGTGCGCGTCACCACGAGCGCGAAGGCGAGGCCGAGCAGCGTGGTCAGTGTGCCGGCGCTGATCGCCAGCGCCAGCGTGTTCCAAGCGACCCCGCAACTGGGCCCGCCGGTCAGGCAGCCCAGGCCCCAGATGCGTGTGTCAAGGAAGCGCTCGACGAAGAGCAGCGGCGCCAAGCCGCCGTCGGGGTCTTGGAGCGCGCCGGTCAGCACCCGGCCGACGGGAAAGAAGATGAAGGCGGCGACCAGGGCGACGATAGCGGTGATCGAGCCCACGACGAAGCGATCGCCGTTGACCCAGCCGCGCGCGGCTAGGCCCTGGGCGAAGAGCATCAGGAATGTGGCGAGGGTCAGCGCAGCACCCAGACCGATGCCGTACTGACGCACCTCGAGCTCGCCGAACCAGGCGTTGAGGATCGCAAAGCCCCAACCCCGGTGAATGACGAGGAAACCTTGGCCGAGCAGCCAAACGACACCGAAGAGGCCGCAGCCGATGAGCAGCCTTGCAGCCGCCGGCGTGTCCAGGCGCCGCCCGAGGAGAAGGAGCGGCAAGGCCAAAGGCACGGCCAATGGCAAGAGCCACCACCGGCCATGCAGCAGCGCCTGCTGGAGGCCCGGTGCTGCGCCCTGCTGGGCCCAGGCTGCGAGCCAGCCCGCATCGAGCAGGCCGCGCGATTGCGCGTACCAGGGAATGAGCACGAAGCCCGCCCAGCCAATGGCAAGCCAAAGGCCGAGCGAGCCTGTGCGTCTCGACTTCACCGGTCAGCCCGGCCGAGCTCAGTTCGGCAGGCTGCCGACCTCGTTGTCCCAGCGCTCGAGCAGCCGGGCGCGGGTGTCGGACGAGCCGTAGGTCTTGAAGTCGTAATCGATCAGGTTGATCGAATCGAAGTCAGGCGCCTCGGGTGGTGGCGTGGCACCGGTGTTGGACGGCACCTGATAGGCACCGACATCGCCGGCCTGGCTCTGGATATCGGCCCGGAGGACGAAGTCGTAGAAGGCCTTGGCACTGTCCGGATTGCGGCCGTCCTTGATCAGGCTCATCGAGCCGATCTCGTAGCCGGTGCCCTCGCACGGGCTCACCACCTCGATGGGAAAGCCCGCCACCTTCTGGGTCACGGCGTCGTGCTGGAAGACGATGCCGATCATCGTCTCGCCGCGCGCTGCGGCCTTGATCGGCGCCGAGCCCGACTTGGTGTACTGGTTGACGTTGGCGTGCAGTGCCTTGAGGTACTCGAAGCCTTCCTCCTCGCCCATCAGCTGGACGAAGGTGGCGAGTGCCGTGTAGGCCGTGCCGGAGCTGTTCGGGTTGGCGATCTGCACCTCGCCCTGGAACTCGGGCTTGATCAGATCGGCCCAGCATGCCGGCGGTTCGAGGCCCTTCTCGGCCAAGAGCTCGGTATTGTAGCCGAAGCCCAGGGCACCGGCGTAGATGCCCACGGTCTTGCCGTCGGCGGCCTCGTACTGGCCGGTCGCCCAGTCGTGCAGCTCAGGCAGCATTGGCGATTCGTAAGCTTCGGTCAGGCCTTCTTCGGCCGCTGCCAGATGCGGGTCGCCGGTGCCGCCCCACCAGACGTCGCCTCTGGGGTTGTCGGCCTCGGCCTTGATCTGGGCGTAGGTCTCACCGGAGCTCTTTCGCGTCATGGCGACGGAAATGCCGGTCTCGCTCTCGAAGGACGTCACCACCTGCTGGCACCATTCCTCCTGCGGGCTGCAATAGAGCACGAGCTCCTGCGCCTTGGCCGCCCAGCCGGCGCCGAGCACCGTGGTGCCGGCGAGCAACGCCAGCGCTACTGACGATCGCGACATGATTTGCCTCTCTCTTGCTTTGAACCTCGTTGGTCGCAGCGGCTAGAAAACGCTGATGACCGTTCGATGACAAGGAGAAAGACGCAAAGCTCTGCCGCAGGCAGGGACAGGCTGCTGAAGAAGCCGAGTGGGGGGAGCGCTGCATCGCTGGCCCTCGCGCCTCCTCGCTCCCGGTCATTTTGACCGCATCGCGGCCATCGCGACTTCTTCAGCAGCCTGTTAGAGCAACTCGGCGAGGTCTTCGACGAGCACATCGGCGCCGGCAGCGCGAAGCGCCGCCCGGCTGTTGCCGCGGAGCACACCCACGACGCAGCCGAAGCCGCCTTCGCGCGCGGCGGCGACCCCGGCCTCGGTCGCCTCGATGACCACGGTCCAGGCCGGTCCAACGCCGAGCCACGCGGCGGCGAATTGGAGGCCAGCCGGTGACGGTTGTGGCTCGAGCCGCTCACGCTCGAGCGTGAGTCCGTCGACCACCACGTCGAAACGCTGCGCGATACCGGCCCGCTCCAGCACCATCTCGCCATTGCGCGAGGCGGTGACCAGCGCTGTCGGCCGCGACGATGCATCGAGGTGATCCAAGAATCGCTTGCTGCCGGTGAAGACGTTGACACCGCGCTCGGCGATCACGTTGCCGAACATGACGCTCTTGCGCTTGGCGAGGCCGTGCATCGTATGCGCATGCTCGGGATCGCCCGGTGTGCCATCCGGCAGTGCGATCGCCCGCGATTGCAGGTAGCGGCGCACACCATCGACATGCGAGTGGCCACGGATGTGCTGCTGGTAGTCCTCGCTGGTGCGGAAGGGCTTGACCTCGGCGTTGGGGTGCGCCTCGGCGACAAAGCCGTCCAGCAGAGTCTTCCACGTGCGCGCGTGCAGAGCCGCGGTGTCGGTGACGACCCCGTCGAGATCTATAATATACGCATCAAACTCTAGGACAGTGTCCTGCATAATGGTTCCCAGAACGCCATCACATCCGATTTGTGACAAAGATCAGTGCCGGACGTGAGGACCGTGGCCGTGCCGGCCGCCACACCGAGGGCAAAGGAACGGTCGATGCTCTCGCCGTTGTTGAGGCCGTGCACCATCCCGGCAACGAAGCTGTCGCCGGCGCCCACCGCACTCTTGGCCTCGACCTCGGGCGTGGCCAGCCACCGGACGCCGTCGCGGCTGGCGAGCAACGCACCGTCGTGGCCCATGGTGATCGCGAGGTGCTCGACCTTGCCGTTGGCCACGACCTGACGCGCTGCCTCCTCCAGATCCTTGGGGTCCGACAGGTCGCTGCCGACCATGGCGGCGAACTCGCCGCGGCTGGGCTTGGCCATGAAGACGCCCTGCTCGAGCGTCGCCGCCAGCGGTGGGCCCGAGGTGTCGAGGACCAGCCGGCCGCCGCGCGGCTTCAGCTCGGCGGACAGGCGGGCATAGACATCGACCGGCACGCCGCGCGGCAGGCTGCCGCTGGCGATGACGAAATCGACATCGAGCAGCTCGACGAAATCCAAGGCCTCGCGCCATTCCTCGGGGGCAATGCGTGGACCCTCCGGCGTGAAGCGGAACTCCTGGCCGGTCGATTCCTCGAACACGACATGGCTGACCCGTGTCGGGTCGTTGATGGCGATGCGGTGCGAGCGTACGCCGGCGCGGTGCACCAGCTCCTCGAGCACGTCGCCCGGCCGACCGCCGGCAAGAAACACACTGAAGCTGATGCCGCCCAGCTCGTTGATGACGCGTGCAACATTGATGCCGCCGCCGCCCGGGTCGAACCGCTCGTTGGTCGTGCGCACCTTGTGCAGCGGCCGGACGCGATCCGTCGAGCAGGACGAATCGACTGCGGGGTTCAGTGTCAGGGTTACGATTCTCTTGGCCATGTCACCTACTCGTGCTTTTGCCTCAGATAGCCAAAGCCTCTAGAAGCAAAGTCCGGCATCGCCAAGGCGACGAGTGTAAACCCATCTACGCAGGCTCGGCGTCAATGGATCTTTACCATCCAAAAAAAGGGGAACCGACGTGACGCTCTTGATCGGAGAGACGGCGCCCGACTTCACCGCCGATACGACCGAGGGCCGGATCAGCTTCTATGATTGGGTCGGCGACAGCTGGTGCGTGATTTTTTCGCACCCCAAGGATTTCACGCCGGTCTGCACCACCGAGCTCGGCACGATGGCCGGCATCAAGCCCGAGTTCGACAAGCGCAACACCAAGATCATCGGGCTCAGCGTCGACCCGGTGGAGGACCATGTCCGCTGGTCGAAGGACATCGAGGACACGATGGGCACGGCGCCCAACTACCCGATGATCGGCGACCACGACCTCGCTGTTGCCAAGCTCTACCGCATGCTGCCGGCCGATGCCGGTGACAGCGCGAAGGGCCGCACGGCCGCCGATAACGCGACCGTCCGCAACGTCTACGTCATCGGCCCGGACAAGAAGGTGAAGCTGGCGCTCTCCTACCCGATGAGCACCGGACGCAACTTCGCCGAGATCCTGCGCGCCATCGATTCGTTGCAGCTCACCGCCAGGCATCAGGTCGCCACCCCGGCCAATTGGCAGCAGGGCGAGGACGTGATCATCGTGCCCGCGGTCTCCGACGAGGCGGCCAAGGTCAAGTTCCCCGACGGCTGGCGCGCGCCCAAGCCCTATATGCGGGTCGTCAAGCAGCCGACCAGCTGACCGGTCGACGCCAGCGCAGCACGCTCGCAGCAGCGACCTAACGCGGCAATTGCCGCGGCGACGACGTGAGCGGCAGACCACGACCGGCGGTCAACCCTGCGGCAATCATTGAGACGTGGCCCAGCCGCTCTTGCGGTGCAGCACCAGACCGCGCCATACGGGCAAGGCTATGTTGCACCGCAATACGGGAGTTCCAGGATGGCTGACCGCAAAGAGCTGCCCGACGCCAGGGAGCTTGCCACCCGGTTGGCCGAGCTCGGCGAGCGCAGCAACCGCATCTTCAGGACGTTTCTCGAGCGGCAGGACGACGAGATCCTGCTGATCCCCGACCCCAGCATCGTCTCCGGGGCCTTTGCCCGCTTCGCCGAGCATCTGCTGGCCAACCCCGAGCAGCTGATCGATTCGCAGCTCGCCTATTGGAACGACATGGGTCGGCTCTGGGAGGGCTACATGCGCCGGATGCTCGGCGAGGAGGTCGAGCCCATGGTGACGCCGGCTCCCGACGACCGGCGGTTCAAGGACGAGGCGTGGAGCGAAGAGCTGGTCTTCGACTACATCAAGCAGTCCTACCTGGTCACGGCGAGCTGGATCCACGGCACGGTGGCGAACGTCGAGGGCATCGACCCGGCGCTGCACAACAAGGTGGCCTTCTTCACCCGGCAATATGTCGATGCCATGGCGCCCACCAACTTCGCCGCCACCAACCCCGTGGTGCTCAGGCGCGCCAGCGAGACCAATGGCGAGAGCCTCTATGACGGGCTCAAGCATCTCTTGATCGATCTCGAGCGCGGCAAGGGCGAGCTGAAGATCAGCATGACCCGCGAGGACGCCTTCGAGGTCGGCAGCAACATCGCCGCCAGCGAAGGCTCGGTGGTCTACGAGAACGAGCTGATGCAGCTCGTCCAGTACAAGCCGTTGACCGAGACGGTGCAGCGGCGGCCGCTGCTGATCATCCCGCCTTGGATCAACAAGTTCTACATTCTCGATCTCAAGCCGAAGAACAGCTTCATCCGCTACGCGGTCGAGCAGGGCTCGACGGTCTTCGTCATCTCCTGGGTCAACCCGTCGGCGGCGATGGCGCACAAGAGCTTCGAGGATTATCTGCTCGAGGGACCGCTCGAGGCGATGGCGGCGATCGAGCGGCAGATCGGCGAGGCCGAGCTCAACGTCATCGGCTATTGCCTGGGCGGCACGCTCACCGCCTGCCTGCTGGCGCACGAGGCGGCCAAGGGCCGAAAGCGGATCAAATCCGCGACCTTCTTCACCACCATGCTGGATTTCAGCGAGCCCGGCGATCTCGCGGTGTTCATCGACGACGAGCAGCTCGATCTGCTCGACCGCCACATGGAGAAGCGGGGCTTTCTCGAATCCCGGCACATGCAGCAGGTCTTCAACCTGCTCCGCGCCAACGACCTGATCTGGTCGTTCGTCGTCTCGAACTACCTCATGGGCCGCGAGCCGATGGCGTTCGACCTGCTCTATTGGAACGCCGACAGCACGGCGATGCCGTACATGATGCACAGCTTCTACCTGCGCAACATGTACCAGCGGAACCGGCTGGCCGAGCCTGGCGGCATCACGCTCGACGGGGTGCCGATCGATCTCGGCACGGTCGAGGTGCCGAGCTACTTCCTCTCCACCCGGGAAGACCACATCGCGCCCTGGAAGGCGACCTTCAAGGGCAGCCGGCTGCTGGGCGGCTCGGTCCGCTTCGTGCTCGGCGGCTCGGGCCATATCGCGGGCGTGATCAACCCGGCCGATTCCGGCAAATACGGCTTCAGCACCGGGACCAGCCGCAGCACCGACCCCGAGGCCTGGCTCGCCGAGGCGACACGCGAGGACGGGTCCTGGTGGCCGGACTGGCGCCGCTGGCTGGAGCAGCATGGCGGTGGCCAGGTGGCGGCCCGCGATCCGAGCGCCGGGCCGCTCGACGTCATCGAGCCGGCACCGGGCCGCTTCGTGCGCGCCAGAAGCGCCGACTAGCCCGTCTGCAAATCGCCATTCGCGAGCGAAAAAACGCGGAATAAAAGAGGCGCGCCAGCGTCTAACTCATGTGTCTTGACTGACGCTGATTGGCGATAGACCGAGAGGGCTCTCGCGCCGGCGTTCAAGGCTTTTACCGCCCAAAGCTCGTCCGCCGGTCGTCGAGATCGGCGGACATTTTTTTCGTCGCTCGACCTCGGCTTATGATCTCGATGTTGGCCACATCGGCGTTTCTTGTCGACAGGAAATTGTGCCTCTCGACAGCGGATGGACGCCCGGAACGACTGGTAGTTTGCTATGGTTGCGTTATAGTTGATAGGGGAGCTGGTTGGACGGGGAGGGCGCATGATCTCGAAACCCGACGGTGTCGACGGGCCACAGTCGAGCCAGGTGATGGCCGAGGAACTTGTGGCGCACGTTACCAGCTTGCGGCGCTACGCTCTGCTGCTGGTGGGTAACGCCACCGACGCCGATGACGCCGTCCAGGAGACCTTGACCCGGGTGCTCGCCAGAACGCGCGGCTGGCATGCCATCGACGACCTCCGCGCCTATCTCTTCTCGACGCTGCACAATGTTTTCATCGACACCACCCGCCGCAACAAGCGGATGCCCACCGACGCCAATTCCGAGGACGCGCTGGCATTGCTGGTCAGTCCCGCCAACCAGCAAAAGCGGCTGGAGCTGCGCGACACCATCGATGCCCTGGACAAATTGCCGACCGAGCAGCGCGAGGTCGTGCTGCTCGTCGGCCTCGAGGGGCTCAGCTACCTCGAGACCGCGACGGCCCTCGGCATTCCCGTAGGCACAGTCATGTCGCGGCTGTCCCGCGGTCGCGAGGCCTTGCGCCAAATGACCAACCGCGACAGCTCACGCAAACTTCGAGTTGTGAAATGACCAGCAATCGACAGCTGACCGGCGAACCGGTCAGCAATGACGATCTCCTCCGCTTCGTCGACGGTGCGCTCGACGATGAGTGTCGGGTTCGTGTCTTGACCTACCTCGCCGCCCATCCGGCGGCGGTCGAGCGGGTCGAGGCCTATCTGCACCAAAACGCCCAGCTCCGGCAGCTGCGCGAGCACTTGCCGATGGCCGACAGCCATGCGTTCGCACCGGCCTTGCAAGGCGAGTTGGCGCAGCAGCTGCGCCAGCGGCCGCAGCGCACCAACTGGCGCGGCTGGCGCGGCTGGGCCGTGGCCGCCTCGCTGGTGCTGGTCGTTGCCGGCGGCAGCCTCACAGGCGCCGTGAAGGGTATGCGGACGCCCGAGCCGGTGACCACGGCGTCCAGCGTTGCGGCGCCATCGCTGCCCCAGGCCGTCTTTCTCTTCGACCAGCCGGAGCTGGTGGCGGCGACCACGCCGTCGAGCGAGCCAGGCACGGCCGACAACAACGCGTTCGACTGGCTCGCGGGGCACATCACCGAGTTCTCGCTGCAGGCGCCCAGCATGGATCGGATCGGGCTCGAGCTCGTCAGCAGCGAGACCTTCGAGCGGCACGGCATTCCGGCCATTCGCATCGTCTATCGCGATGCCGCGGACAATGCGGTGCTGCTCTATGCCGGGGTCGGCAAGCCTGATGCCAACCACGCTTTTTGGTTGATGCGCGAGGGCCACTTGTCGCTGCAGTGGCGCCGCGGGCCGATGGTCTTCGCCCTGGTGGCGCCCACCGACAGTCCCCAGCTTTCCGACATCGTCGAGCTGGTCGGTGCGGCTGTGGCACAGATCCCGTTGCCGCAGGAAGACGTCGAGGCATCGACGGCGCCGGCCCAGCCGCTGGACTCCGGACCGGTGCAATCGATCGCGGCACCAGTCGAGGCACCAGCGTCGCCGGCAGCACCTGTGGCTGCCGCCCCGGCGCCGGCGGCGCCCGCCGCCGATGTCGAGACGATCAACCCCGACACCTTGCCCGACGCGGCTGCCGCCAACGACCCGGAGCCGCTGTAGCACAGGCTTTGTTGCCGGAGCCGTCCAGGCACGCTACGGGGCGTGTCCGCGCCGCCGCGCTCACCCGCAAGCCGATCGAACGCCGCGAGAACGCCTGAGGCCGGCGCTAGCAGGTTCTTGCCTCGGCGCCAGCTTGCTGGCCGGCTGGCCGTTGCGGTCGGCGACGCCGGGTCTCGGTCTGCCCGGCGGCGCGGACGGCAGGTTCACGATCATGGAGCGGCCCAAGCCGCTAGGACGAAGGAGACGTTATGAGCGAAGTTCTCAGCCCCGCCGAGCTCAGGCAGCGAGCGGAGGAGGTCGAGCGCCAGAGGCTGCGCGAGGCCATGGAGGCGATGAAGAAGAAGGAGACTCACGAGGAGGATCTGCACGAGGCGTTCATGAACGAGGGGCCGCGGCCTGATTGGGCCGACCGTCTCAACCGCGCCATCACTGCCGCGGTCGAGCGCGGCCAGAACGAGGTCATGGTGATGCGCTTTCCGGCAGCGTGGCTTTCCGACAAGGGCCGGGCGATCAACAATTTCGAGCCGAGCTGGCCGGAGACGCTCACCGGTCGCGCCAAGGCCGGCTACGAGGAGGTCTTCATGAAGGAGCTCGAGCCGAAGGGCTACAAGGTCAAGGCGCAGATCCTCAACTTCCCGGGCGGCATGCCGGGCGAGGTCGGCATCTACCTGATCTGGTAGCCGGGCATCGCGCGCAGGAGGCGGTGCTGCACGCGCCTGCCCACCGCGAAATCTCCGGTTGCCTCTGCCTTGCGGCGTCCGGCGCCGCCGCTATTCTCCGCCGCCATGGCCGACAATCTTCGTCTCAAGACCAGCGCGCTGCTGCTCGGTGCGGGCCTGCTCTTCGCCGCCGGCGCGCTGCTCGGCCTGAGCCTGCCGGTCCGCGCCGAGCTCGAGGGCTTTCCGACCTCGCTGATCGGCTTGATCGGCAGCGCCTTCGCCATCGGCCATGTCGCCGGCTGCCTCTTGGTGCCGCGCCTGGTGGCGACCGTCGGCCACATCCGGGTGTTCAGCGCGATGGCGGCGGTGGTCGCCGTGACGGCGCTGGTCAACGTGCTGGCGGTCACACCCTTTGCCTGGATTGCCGTTCGCGTGCTCACCGGCTTCGCGTTTGCCGGCGGCACGATGATCATCGAGAGCTGGCTGAGCGAGAGTGCGACGCCGGCGAGCCGCGGCCGGGTGTTCGCCCGCTACATGCTGGTCAATCTGGCGAGCTCGGTGCTGGGCCAGCTCGCCGTGACGCTCTTCAGCCCCGCCGGATTCGAGCCTTTCGTGCTGGTCGCGATCCTCGCCTGCGTGGCGCTGGTGCCGACCGCGCTGAGCTCGGGCCGGGCACCTGAGCCGCTGCGCCAGGTCCGGCTCGATCTGCGCCCGCTGGTGCGCGCCTCGCCGATCGCCGTCGTCGCCTGCTTCGCCGTCGGCCTCGCCAATGGCGCATTCGGCACGCTGGCGCCGGTCTACGCGCAATCCATCGGCCTGTCGCTCGAGTCGGTGGCGCTGCTGGTCGCCGGCGCCATCGTCGGCGGTGCCGTCATGCAGGTGCCGCTGGGGCGGCTTTCCGACCGGCTCGACCGGCGCTGGGTGATCTGCGGCACGGCGCTCGCCGGTGCCGCGATCGCAGCCTATCTCTTCGCCCGCGACCTCGATGATCCGGTCAGGGTGATCCTGCTCGTGGTGCTGCTCGGCGGCGCCATGCACACGATCTACCCGGTCGCCGTGGCGCATGCCAACGACATGGCGAGCGACGGCGACTTCGTCCTGGTGTCGAGCGGCCTGCTCCTGGTGTTCGGCGCTGGTGCGGCGATCGGCCCGGCGATCGCTGCGGCGATGATGCAGCTCGGCGGGCCGCGCTGGCTGTTTCTCTTCCTCGTGCTGGTCTATGTGCCGCTGGCCGGCCACGCGGTCTGGCGCACGCGGATACGACCACCGGTGTTCGCGGACCGGCAGCCCTTCGTCGGCATGGAGACCACGCCGGTGACGACCCCGGAGACCATGGCGCTCGACCCCAGGGCCGACGACGTCGAGCCCTAGCCATCTGCCGCCCCGATTACCGCAAGCCTGGCAGCGGCCCGCAGCTCACCCAACCAGCCCCGGTCAGTCGCCCGGCCGGGCCGAGTCGCGGTGCTGCTGCAGCAGCTCCATGATCATCGCTGCGGTCTGGTCGATGGAGCGCGTGGTGACGTCGATGACCGGCCATCCCCGGCGGACGATCATGCGGCGGATCTCCCGCACCTCCTCGGCGACGGCGTCGATGTCCGAATACGCGATGCCGCCCTTCTCCTGCGGCACCTCGAACCGCTTGCTGCGGATTCCCGCCAGCTGCCGGGGTGCTACGGTCAGTCCCACCTTCAACGGCTTCTTGGCGTTGATCACGGCGTCCGGCAGTCCCATGCCATGGACCAGCGAGACATTGGCAGCCTTGATGCCGCGTTGGGCGAGGAACATGCAGGTCGGGGTCTTGGTGACCCGTGAGGCGCCGAGCAGCACCACGTCGGCCTGCTCCAGGTCCTGCTGGCCGATGCCGTCGTCATGGCCGAGGGTGTAGCGCATCGCCTCCAGCCGACGCTGGAAAGCGTGGTCCATGACCACCCGGGGGCTGGCGTTCTCGCGTAGTGCTACGTCGAAATGACCGAGAATCGCGCTCAAGAACGGCTCGAACAGGAACAGGCAGGGCACACCCAGGCGGCGGCATCCCTCCTCGAGCATCTGCCGGTGGTCGGCGTCGATGAGGGTGTGCAGGACGAGCCCGCCCTTTTCCTCGACGCCGGCGAGCACCTCGTCCACGCCCTTGGGCTTACGCACCATTTGCCAGAAATGGCGAACGGGGATCACGTCGGCGATCTGGGCGACCAGGACTCGCGCCATCGCCTCGACAACCTCACCCGAGGCCGGCGAGACGAGATGCAGGACGATCCTCGTGCTCATCGCCGGTCGACCAACGACGAAGCAGGTGTCGCTGCCAAGCTCACCTCCGGTCGATCGCAAGTCGATGAAACACCATGAAAACGCCTCAAACAGGCTCTATTTGTGATAGCCGCCGTCCAGCCGCAGCACGGTGCCGTTGATCATCGTGTTCTGGATGACGTGGCCGACCAGCATCGCGAATTCCGCCGGGTCGCCGAAGCGCTGCGGGAACGGCACCGAGCGAACAATACCCGGGTCCAGGTCCCGCTCCATCTTGAACAAAGTGGGCGTGCTGAACAGCCCGGGCGCGATCCCGACGACGCGGATGCCCAGCGACCCCAGCTCGCGTGCGGCCGGCAGAATCATGCCGATGACGCCGTTTTTCGACGCCGCATAGGCCGCCTCGCCGCTCTGCCCTTCATAGGCCGACACGGATGCCGTGGAGATAATGACCCCGCGCTCCCCGTCACGCCCCGGTGTCAACCCGGCCATGCCCGCCGCGACCAAGCGCATCATGTTGAAGGCGCTGATCAGGTTGACCTCGACCAAATAGCGGAAATCCGCCAGCGGCATCGGCTTGCCGTCTCTGTCGACGATTCGCTGCGGCTTCGCCAGGCCGACGCAATTGACCAGAATGCGGGCGGGCCCATGGGCGTCGCGCGCTCTGGCGATCGCCGCCTCCGCGGCCTCGTCGTCGGCGACGTCGCATGGCAGGGCCAGGGCGCCGATCTCCGTCGCCAGGGCTTCCACCGAGGCCTGATGGATGTCGATCATGGCCACCTTGGCGCCGGCCTCGGCCAGGTAACGGGCCGTCTCCGCGCCCAACCCGGAAGCCGCGCCGGTCACCACCGCAGCGCAATCCCATACATCCATCGTCGCTCGTCCAGATCGGGAAAGCTCGACTGTCCAATTGCCCGGTGCGGCACGCCTATCGGCGACAACAGCGGAATCTGAGCTTAGGGCAGGCCCCCGAGCGGGGCAAGAAAGCTGTCCGTCCCCGTGGAGAGCTGCCTACCGTCGACGACGGCAGATGCCATCAGGCCAGCCCATGCCCACCGCACCTGGCCGGCCTGCCCGAGATCGTTTCGGCAATCGGCCGGTGAACAACCGTCAGGCAGGTTGCCGTGCGCTGCCGATAAGCGTCTCGACCCGCCTGGCGCGCTGCTCTCCCAGCGCCACCGCCGGCCGACAGCCCATCTCGGTGCGGATCGCGTGGCGCTCGAGAGCTTCAGCGCCTGCTTGATGCGCCGCGCCCGCTCGTCGCGCCGGTCTGAAGCCGTCGCCGCGACGCCTTGCCGCCGCGCGAATGACTGATACCAACCTTCAATGAGTTTGACCGATTGCGGACCAACGACGGATACTGATCCTACGAATTCGTCCAGGCTCGTTGACGAGGGCATTCCATGCCGCCTCACAGGCGTCGAGGATGTCGGTGTAGGTCTCGAAGACCCGGTTGGAGAGATAGGTCTGGCGTAGGAGCTGCCAGATATTCTCGACCGGATTGAGTTCTGGCGAGCGTGGTGGCAAAGGCAACGGCGAGCCATTGGACGGCCAGGCGAGCTTGTCGGTCATATGCCAGCCGGCCTGGTCGATCACCAGGACGGCATGGGTGCCAGGCGCGACTGCCTTGGCGATCTCGTCGAGATGCATCTGCATCGCCTCGGTATTCGCTGAGGGAAGGATCAGTGCGGCACCCTTGTCCAAAGCGGGACAGATCGCGCCGAAGACATAGGTCGAGAGATAGCGCTGATCCTGTGGGGCGGGACGGGTACCTTGCGGTTCCACTGCCGGACAGTGCCGTTCTTCTGCCCGACCCGCATCTCGTCCTAAAACCAGATCTCCAGCGGTGTTCCGCGGTCGAGATCGCCGACCGCTTCGCTTACCCGCCCGGCGTAAAAGACTCCATGGCTTCAACGTCTTGGCCGGGATTCTGGGGCCGGGCGCTGACATGGGTGAAACCCAGTTCCTTGAGCAGCCGGCCAACTGTCACCTCGCTAACCGTGACAGCAAAACGCTGTTCGATCACACCAGCCAAGTCGGCGCAACGCCAGCGCACGATGCCGTCTTTGGCCAGGGCCGGCCCACGCTCGACAATCTCCGCCAGTTCGGCTTTCTGCGGCTCGGTCAGCTTGGGTGGCTTGCCCGGCGCCGGGCGATCGATCAGGCCCTCGGAGCCGCTGGCATTGAAGCGATGAACCCAATCGCGCAGCGTCTGTCGGTCCATCCCTCCGAGCATGCTCGCCGCCGCCCGAGACATGCCGCCATAGACCCCCGCTATGGCCTTCAAACGGCGATACTGCTTGGCGTCCTTGCAGGCGCGAGCAGCAGCCTCGACCCGTTCCACATGCCAATCCGATCGCAACCCAACAGCTGCCGGCATCGCTTCCTCCTTGGCCCGGTGCCAGATCCCTTAACCAAAAGCGATCTAGATAGGAACAAATGCGAGTCAGTGTCATTGAAGATTGGTATGACACCTGAGCACTCGGCAACGGACGTCGCTCGCCAGCCATCCCGCATCGCCACACGTTCCAGTGACATCGCCAAACGACGATGCCACCAACGCCACGCCGTCACCCGTCGTCTGCGCATCTCACCAAGAAATGGGAGGGCTCGCTTCTTGTCGACCAGGGCAAGCGGGAAAAGGGTCGAGTCAGCGTGAATGAGCTCTGGGCGGCAGCGGCATCGGTCGGTCGGCATTGCTGCAACCACAACCACAATCGAAGCAGAACGCGACGCCGCCAAGGTACGCCTCTCAGCTCCCAGCCCACAGACCGCGAAAGTCCTGCGGCGCGAGAGGCTAGTCGATCTGCGGCCGCAATCAGGGGAAGCGGACGGCGACCATGGAGCCCAGATCCTCGAACTCGAAGGGCTGGTCCGGGCGGACGACGACGCGGACGAGGCGCTGGTCGGGCTCGGGGCCGACCGCTGCCTCGCTGCGGCCGAGCCTCGGGCTGAAATCGATACGCTCGATCTGCCCGCGCATCTCGCCGTCACGGCCGGGGACGTCGATCAGCGCCAGGTCGCCCTCGCTCAGCTGCATCGCCTTGTCGAACGCGACACCGGCGCGCACCAGCAGCGGCTGATCGGCGGCGACCAGCAGCGCCACATTCTCGCCCTCCTCGGCAAACTGCCCGGGCGTCACGATCCATTCGTGCAGCACGCAATCGCAAGGGCTCTCGATGCGGATGAAACGGCCGTCGGCGGTCTCGATTCGTGCCACCGGCGTGCCCGGCGCCAGGAGGTTGGGCAGGATCAACGGCACCATGATGCCCGCCGCCGGTGCGCGGAGTCGGTAGATCGGCGTCTCGATCACCGCATTGGCGGCACGCACGGTGAAGAAACGCTCCTGAACACCGAGGCCCACCAGGGCGATGAGACCGAGCCCGACCAACGATAGCAGGCCATACCCGACGAAGCGCCTGATCCGCTGCCCGGTGGTCGTCTGCTCGGCATAAGGATCGAAGCCGGCGGTGCGCTCGCGGATCGAGGCGGTGTTCTCGCGGCCGGCGATCGCCAGGATGTCGCCGCCGCTGACGATCTCACCGGAGAGATAGGCGTCCACCAGGTAGCGGAAGAGTGCCAGCTGACCCTGGCTCATGCCGAGGAAGCGGCAGCCGAAGCGGGTGTTGTCCTCGAGAATGTAGACCATCTGGCAATCGAGCCGCAGTGCGACGTCGAAATCCTCGAACGGGAAGCCGAGCCTGACCGCGAAGCGCTCGCCCGGCTGCCGCGAGGTCACCTCGCTCAAGATGCCGAACCCTCCCATCGACCAGTCGTCGACGGTGAATGTGGTGCCGTCGATCTCCACATTGATGGGGATTTTCAGCCGGACATGCTGGCGATGGACTTCGGCCTCGTGAACGACCTGTGGTTGCATGATGGTTTCCAAGTAGTCGATCGGAGCTAGGAGCCTGTCCGAGAATGGGTCACGGCCTGCAGTGCGGCAGGGCGGGCGAGGCCAAGGAGTGGCGGCGAACGTAACGTCGGGGCATCGTCGAGCCGGCGGGACGCCGCCCCGGCTGGTGTTTCGGCGACTCGAAGGGCGCGCCAGCCCTGGCTTCGGGCAACGTCGAGCAACCCTGACGATGGCCCGGTATCGCGGCGGGCCGTTCTTCTCGCCCTAAGAACCTGTCCGAGAAGTTTCCGAGGCATTTCATCGATTTGCGATCGACCGCCGGCGCGAAGCCGAGCGCAGTCCGATGCCGGGGCATCGACCAAGCTCGGCGACAAAGCTGGAGCCGATCGCAAGCCGACCGCAGGTGAGCTTGGCAGCGGCCCCTGCTTCGTCGTTGATCGGCCGACGATGCTCCAGCATCGTCGGCCGATCAACTCCTCGCATCTGCTCACTGCAAAGCTCATGAAATGCCTCGGAAACTTCTCGGGCAGGCTCTAAGCCAGGGCTGGCGCGTGCAGGTCGTAACCATGTTTCGGGCAGGCTCCTACAGCAATCGATCGAGAGTTATCGCCACCGATTCGAGCGACGGCGGCAAGAGGAGACCGGTCGCAAACGCGATCCCGGTGATGAGTGCCAGCATGGCCACGGCGTAGGTGAGATGCGAGCCGAGCCGGTTCAGCCTATCGGCCCAGCCGGCCGAGGGCGCGACGGCGACCGGCTGCCGACTCCACCCTTGATAGTCAGGCCGGAACAACACCCAGGTCTTCACCAGCGCGCCATAGACCTGGCCATAGAGAATCAACAGCGGGTAGGTGCCGCTGATCGTGTCGCGCATCGTCAGCAGCATCAGCGCTTGGATCAGCCGCGTCGTCATGACCCAGAGCAGGTAGGCATAGAGGACCACGGGCCCGATCAGCAGCGTGAAGGCCACCGCACTCAGCGGCATCAGCAAGGGCGTCCACATCGACACCCGCTGGTCGATCAGGCTCCACCAGGTGAACACACCGATCTCGCGTGGCCCGAGCGCGATGGCCCGGCTGCTGGAGCGTAGCATGTTGCCGAACCAGCGGCGCATCAGCATCGTGCTGGCGACCAGAAAACGCCGATCGGGCGGGTGCTCGATGGTCAGCATCTGCACGTCCGGCACGTAGAGCATCCGCCAGCGATGCGCCAGCAACCACTGCCAGGTCGATTTGTCCTCGCCGGTCAAGAGCTTGATCCGGCCGAGACGCCAGTGATCCAGATAGTCGTCGCGGATCGTCTCGATGAAATCCGGATTGGTGGCGACACCGATTCGGTACATCGACATCCTGCCGGTCATCGCCAAGAGGCGGCCCGAGAGCGCCATCGAGCACATCAGCATCTGGCGCTGGGCGAAGCGCAGGCGATGCCAGTCCCGCATCAACCAGCTGCCATCGACCACGGCCTCCTCGTCGGTGGTGAGCCCGCCGACATCCGGCAGCAACCGAAAGAACGGCAGGCAGCGCTCGAGCGTGCCGGGCGCCATGAGCGTGTCGCCATCGACGACCGCAACCACCGCGTCGGGCGGTGGTCGGTCGCGCGCCACCGCCAGGAGTGCTGCGGCCAGCGCGTCCCGCTTGCCCCGGCCCTCGATCCGCACGAGGTTGAGGCGCACCCGATCGGATGGTGCCAGGCGATTGAACAGCAGCTTGACCAGCCGCTGGTCGGCCATCTCGACGAGCGAGGCGACGACCGTGACCGGGCCGGGGTAGCGTTCGGCTTCCTCGATCAACGCACGGAAAACGTGGGTGCTGGTCTCGGCGCGAATCCGATAGGACGTGCAGACCAGATAAACCTGGGGAAGCTGGCCGTCGTCCGGCGCGGTCGCCGCCGCGAGACGGGTCGCCGCTGCTCGCAGCCGCGGAAAACGGCGGCGCTTGTAGAGCTGCGCCCTAACGAAATGCACGGCACCCCAACCATACCGCCAGAGCACGATGACACCTACCGACAGCACGAACGGCCGCGCTGCCGGATCGGCCAACGAGTCCGGGACGTGCAGGAAGAGTGCGGCCAGTGCCAGGATGTAGAAGCTGAGGATCATCTCGTCTGGTGCTGCTCCGAACGGGCGATAATGCCCAATGCGACGTCGTGCCCGTGGCAAGCCGGCAACCACGATGCCCGTCGTCGTGCGCCGGGCAAGGCAGGGTCGCCGATCGGGCCCCGGGTGGACCCGACGCCGGCCCGGCGGCTGACACTGTCCCGGCGAACCTCACCGAGCCGTGCTGCCCCATCTGGCGCCACCGCATTTGGCACCCTTGATGGTAAAACTTCGGTTAACGGCAAGCCAGCAGGCGATACCCACATGCAGCGGTTGCGACAAGGCATGATGACCTCGGAGCAACACGGCAGGCTCGGTTGCGCCGGCGGTCGTGCTATCTTCACATCGCTTTGCCAGCTAGAGTTGGCTGGGCGGTGTGGCCGAGAATCGAGGACGGACGACAGCACATGCATACCGGCAACCGGATTTTGATTGTCGACGACGACAACGAGTTTCGCAGCGAGCTCGCCGAGCAGCTCGGGCTGCACGAGGGCTGCGAGGTGCTCCAGGCGGCGACCGGCAAGGCCGGGCTCGAGCTCGCCAAATCGCACCAGCTCGACGCGTTGATCCTCGATGTGGGCCTGCCCGACACCGACGGCCGCGATCTCTGCAAGCTGATCAGGAAGGCCGGCGTCAAGGCACCGATCATCATGCTCACCGGGCATGACAGTGACGCCGATGCCATCTTGGGCCTCGACAGCGGCGCCAATGACTATGTCGCGAAGCCGGTCCGTCTCGGCGTGCTGATGGCCCGGCTCAGGGCTCAGCTCCGCCAATTCGAGCTATCCGACGACGCCACCTTCCAGGTCGGACCTTATGCCTTCAAGCCGGCCGCCAAGATGCTGGTGACCGAGAAGGACAAGAAGATCCACCTGACCGAGAAGGAGACGGCGATCCTCAAATATCTCTACCGGGTCGGCGATCGTGCGGTCGCCCGCGACACGCTGCTCGACGAGGTTTGGGGCTACAATGCCGGGGTGACCACGCACACGCTGGAGACGCATATCTACCGCCTGCGCCAGAAGATCGAGCCGGCGCCCGGCGACAATACGCTGCTGGTCACCGAGCCCGGCGGCTATCGCCTGGTGCGCTGAGCACCTGTCCGCTACCCGCACGATTCCCGTCCGCCGTCGCCGTCGCTTGGCAGCTGGTGCTCATCACTCGGCAGCAGGCGTGCCGTTCGACGGCAGCGCGCGCAGGGCCCTGAGCGCGTCCTCGAGGATCACGGCCGCCGCGTAATGGTCGAGCAGGGCGCCGGGCTTCGGCCTTGCTAGCCTGCCCTCCTCGATCGCCTGTTCGACCGCCGCCGTGGTCAGCCGCTCGTCCTGCAGCAGCACAGGGAGCCCGAGCGCTGCGGCCAGATGGCGGGCCCAGCCCTGCATGGTCTGCGCCATAGGCCCGGCACTGCCAGCCATGTCGAGCGGCAGGCCGATGACCAGGGCAGCGACACTGCGCTCGCCGCAGATCGTCGACAGAACCTCGATATCGGCCGCCATGCCCCGGCGCTCGAGCGTCACCAGCGGCGTCACCATGCGGCGGCCGACATCGGTGCCGGCAAGACCGATTCGCCGCCGACTGAGATCGAGTGCCAGCAGCGAGCCGGTCTCGGGCAGCGTGCGGCGAAAGACCTGCACGGCCGCTTGCCCGGCGGCACCAGGGAGGCTGCCGTCGAGGACCGGCGCGCGTCGCTCGTTCAAGACCGCCCCTTCTGGCAACGTCGCACCCTCTGCGTCAGGTCCAAAGCCGACTCGGTCAGGGCTGCAGCTGGCCGGCGAAGAGCACCGGGCCTTGCGGCCGATCCGCAGCATGGCCGTCCTTCGGCTCCAGCGAGACGACGAAGCCCAAGCCCTTGGCGTCGACCTCGTCGGGCAGCGCCGCGTTCGTCGTCTTGGCGGGGTCGAGCTCGGCCAGCCGGTGCATCGCCGCACCGTTATCGGCCACGGCCCAAAGGGTCAGCACGTGGTTGCCATCGGTATCTGCAGGTGCGGTGAAGGGCGGCAGGGCGTCGACCTGCAGATCACTACCGTCGAGCACGACGTGCCAGAGCCGGCTCTCGTCGCTGGGCTGCAGAATCGCCTGGCGCGGCGCTTCCGGGTTGGCGGCTTCTGCCGCCGCGGCCGCATCGCTCTCCTCGGCGGCCTCGGTCAGGGTCGCTTCTGCTGGCCGCGAGACCGCTGCTGTCGTGGGTCCTGCTGCCGGGCTTGCTGCCGTCGTTTGCGGCGAATAGACCGCCGCGAGATTGGGCGTCGACCGGGTCCATGGGTCGAGGCGGCCGGTCTGGGTGAGCAGCAGCGCCAAGAGCCCGATGCTCGCGGTCAATGCCACAACGGCCACCCCGCTGGTCGCGCGCCAGAAGCGAAGCTGGCGGTCGGCCTGCCGGTCGGCGGCGTTCGGCATCGGGTCGCGGCCGCGCTCCTGCGTCGCGATGCCGGGCTTGATATGCCGGTCGAGCCGCTTCAGGCCGAGCGCGATGTCGAGCCGCTGCCAGAGCTCGGCTGGCGGCACGACGGGCTCGATGGTGCTCGATTTGCTGGCGGGCGGCAGGCTCGGCAGATGGCGGATCAACACATCGCGCAGCCAGGCGGCCGGATCGTCCTTGGCCGCATCGAACCGGCCGGCATCCTCGAAGATCGCGAGATAGGCCTGCTGCAAGGCCTGCTCGGCCGCACCCCGCTCAGTCGTGGCGTGCTTGGCCAGCGCGAAGAGCGTCGGTGCCGTGAGCTCGTAGATCCGCTCCAGCGCCGGCCGCTCGTCGCGGCCACACGCCTCGATGAGCCGCGCCAGCTCGGTCTTCCGCCCGGGCGCCGATTTGCTATGCTTTGCTGTGCTATCGCTCGGCGTCATCGCTGGACAAGCTACTCCCATTTACGCAAACACATGGCGCGGCCCCGGTGCTGATCAGAATATCAGGCAGGAAACGGGCCCAGGGGCCGATCGGGGCAACACCGTTCTCGAACAATAGTTGGATTGATCGCATATGTCGCTGGACAAGGCTACCGTGAGAAAGATCAGCGAGCTCGCCCGCATCGACGTGCCTGATGCCGAGCTGGAGCCGCTGGCCAACGAGCTCTCCGCCATTCTGGGCTGGATCGAGCAGCTGGGCGAGGTGGAGACGGACCACGTGGCGCCGATGCGCTCGGTGATGCCGATCACCCATCCCTGGCGCCAGGACGTGGTGACCGACGGCGATCGGGCCGATGCCATCACCGCCAACGCGCCCAAGGCCCATGACGGCTTCTTCGTCGTGCCCAAGGTGGTCGAGTGATGACGGACGTCACGCATCTCGGCCTCGCCGAGGCCAAGCGCCGCCTCGCGGCCAAGGACATCTCCGCCGTCGAGCTCACCACAGCCCATCTCGACGCCATGGAGGCCGCGCGCGACCTCAACGCCTTCATCACCGAGACGCCGGACCAGGCGCTGGCGATGGCCAAGGCCGCCGATGCGCGCCTGGCCAAGGGCGAGGCCGGCCTCCTCGAAGGCCTGCCGATCGCCATCAAGGACCTCTTCTGCACCGAGGGCGTGCTCACCACCGCCGGCTCGCACATCCTCGACGGCTTCGAGCCGCCTTACGAATCGACCGTCACCGCCAAGCTCTGGGCCGCCGGCGCCGTCTCGCTCGGCAAGACCAATCTCGACGAGTTCGCCATGGGCTCGTCCAACATGACCTCCTACCACGGCCCCGTCCGCAACCCCTGGACCAAGCCCACCGACAACGCCGCCCTGGTCCCGGGCGGCAGCTCCGGCGGCTCGGCAGCCGCCGTCGCGGCCCGCATAGCACTCGCCGCCACCGGCACCGACACCGGCGGCTCCATCCGCCAGCCCGCCGCCTTCTGCGGCATCACCGGCATCAAGCCCACCTACGGCCGCTGCTCGCGCCTCGGCATCGTCGCCTTCGCCTCCTCGCTCGACCAGGCCGGCGCTTTTGGCAGAAACGTCGAGGACACCGCCCTCCTGCTCCAGGCCATGGCCGGCTACGACCCCAAGGACAGCACCTCCGTCAACCTCGAGACCCCCGACTGGAGCACGCTCCTCTGCGGCGACGTCAAGGGCCTCAAGATCGGCATCCCCAAGGAGTACCGGGTCGATTCCATGCCCGCCGAGATCGAGACCCTCTGGCAGCAGGGCGCCGACTGGCTGAAGGCGCAAGGGGCGGAGATCGTCGAGATCAGCCTGCCGCACACCAAGTATGCCTTGCCCACCTACTACATCATCGCCCCCGCCGAAGCCTCCTCCAACCTCGCCCGCTACGACGGCATGCGCTACGGCCTCCGCGTCGACGGCGACACCCTCGCCGACACCTACAAGAAAACCCGCGCCGCCGGCTTCGGCGCCGAGGTCAAGCGACGCATCATGATCGGCACCTACGTGCTCTCCGCCGGCTACTACGACGCCTACTACCTCAAGGCGCAAAAGGTCCGCCGCCGCATCGTCGAGGACTTCGAGCAGGCCTTCACCTCGGTCGACGCCATCCTCACCCCCACCGCCCCCTCCGCCGCCTTCCGCATCGGCGAGAAAATGGACGACCCGGTCGCCATGTACCTCAACGACGTCTTCACCGTCCCCTCCAGCCTCGCCGGCCTCCCCGCCATCTCCGTCCCCGCCGGCCTCTCCGCCGAAGGCCTCCCCCTCGGCCTCCAGGTCATCGGCAAGCCCTGGGACGAAGAAACCGTCCTCGACACCGGCCTGGCCCTGGAAAGAGCGGCAGCCTTCGGCGTGATGCCCTACGGGCTCGGCTAGGAAAGGATGCGAGGAGGCTGGCCTCCTCGCGCTCCACCGGGATTTTGCGGGAGAGAGGGGTGGTTAGGCCGGAGCGAGCGGCCGCTTCGGTAGGGCTTCCAGCGACGTCCCGACCTCGGCCCGCGCCAGGTCCAGCTCATAGGTCTTCTGCAGGTTCAGCCAGAGCTCCGGCGACGTGCCGAAATAATGCGCCAGCCGCAACGCCGTCTCCGCCGTGATCGCCCGCTTGCCGGCCACGATCTGGCTGACCCGATTGGCCGGCACCCCGATCAACCGCGCCAAAGCCGCCGCACTCAACCCCAGCTCCAAAAGCTCGTCGGCCAAAATCTCACCCGGATG
>CALOAB010000014.1:0-186726 GCA_942491185.1 uncultured Alphaproteobacteria bacterium
GTTCAGGGCCTGATCAAGCATTTCCGCCCGGAGATCGAGCGGCGCATCCAGGATTACACGGCAGGCCAGCGGATCGCGGCCGAATAGGCCGATGGACGGGATAGGGTTGGAGCACGCATGCCGAAATTGACGATCGATGGCCAGGAGATCGAGGTTCCCGCAGGCTCGACGGTGCTGCAGGCCTGCGAGGCGGCCGGCCGCGAGATCCCGGTCTTCTGCTTCCACCCGCGCCTCAACATCGCCGGCAATTGCCGGATGTGCCTGGTCGAGATGGAGAAGTCGCCCAAGCCGATCGCCAGCTGCGCCATGCCGGCCGCCGACGGCATGGTGATCAAGACCGACACGCCGCAGGTCCACAAGGCGCGCAAGGGCGTGCTCGAGCTGCTGCTGATCAACCACCCGCTCGATTGCCCGATCTGCGACCAGGGCGGCGAATGCGACCTGCAGGACATCACCCTCTTCTACGGCCCCGACAGCTCACGCTTCGCCGAGAACAAGCGGCCGGTCCCGGACAAGTATCTGGGCCCCTTGATCTCCACCCACATGACGCGCTGCATCCATTGCACGCGCTGCATCCGCTTCATCGACGAGATCGCCGGCGTGTCGGAGCTCGGCGCCTGCGATCGCGGCGAGCACATGGAGATCACGACCTGGGTCGAGAGCGCGCTCACCTCGGAAATGTCGGGCAATATCATCGACTTGTGCCCGGTGGGTGCGTTGAACTCGAAGCCTTATGAGTACCGGGCGCGCACCTGGGAGCTGAAGAAGACCGAATCCATCGACGTCATGGATGCCGTGGGCTCGAACATTCGCATCGACAGCCGCGGCAGCGAGGTGATGCGCGTGCTGCCGCGCCTGCACGAGGACGTCAACGAGGAGTGGATCTCCGACAAGACGCGCTTCGCCTATGACGGGCTGAAGAAGCGGCGGCTCGACGTGCCGTTCGTCAAGCGGGACGGCAAGCTGCAGACGGCCACCTGGCGCGACGCTTTCGGCGCCATCAAGGCGCGCCTCGATGGCGTGCCGGCCGAGCGGATCGGCTTCGTCATCGGCGATCAGGTCGACTGCGAGACCATGGTGCTGGTCAAGGATCTGGCGGCCGCCATCGGCACCGCCAATGTCGATTGCCGCCAGGACGGCACCAAGCTCACCGGCGCTGAGCGCGGCGAGTATCTCTTCAACACGACCATCGCCGGGATCGAGCAGGCCGATGCCTGCCTGCTGATCGGCAGCAACCCGCGCCACGAGGCACCGCTGGTCAATGCGCGCCTGCGCAAGCGACACCTGCGGGGTGGCTTTCGTGTGGGCCGGATCGGCGAGCCGTTCGATCTGACCTATCCGGTCGTCGACATCGGTGCCGGCGCGCCGTCGTTGCAGGAGGTGCTCGACGCCAAGCACAGCTTCGCCGACGTGCTGAAGAAGGCCGAGCGGCCGATGCTGATCTTGGGCCAGGGTCCGCTGACCCGCCCGGATGGTGCCGCAATCCTGGCCGCTGCCCGCCAGCTGGCCGAGCAGTTCGCGATGGTCAAGGACGATTGGAACGGCTTCAACGTGCTGCACACGGCAGCCAGCCGGGTCGGCGGGCTGGAGCTCGGTCTGGTCCCCGGTTCCGGCGGCCTCGACGTCGCTGCCATGCTCGAGCCCAAGGCGCTGGACGTCGTCTTCCTGATCGGTGCCGACGAGGTCGCAACGAACGGCCTCGGCGACACCTTCACCGTCTACATGGGCACGCATGGCGATCGGGGCGTGCATGCCGCCGACGTCATCCTGCCCGGCGCCGCCTACACCGAGAAGCACGGCACCTGGGTCAACACCGAAGGCCGCCCGCAGCGCGCCAAGCTCGCCGTCTTTCCGCCCGGTGAGGCCAAGGAGGATTGGAAGATCCTGCGCGCACTCTCCGAGGCCCTGGGCCGCAAGGTGCCGCTCGACACGCTGGGCGACGTGCGTCGGCGCATGGCCGAGATGGCACCAACGCTCGGCGAGGTCGACACGATCAGCGCCGCCTCGTTCGGCGCCTTCGGGACGAGCGGCGAGATCGGGCCTGAGCCCTTCACCTCACCGATCAGCGACTTCTATCTGACCAATGCGATCGCCAGGGCGTCAAGCGTGATGCGCGAGTGCAGCGCACTCTTCGTCCATGGCGACAAGACGGGGGCCACTGGCACCGATGGCTGAGCTCTGGAGCGGCACGATCTGGCCCTTGCTGGTCATCGTCTTCTACATTCTGGTGATCGCCGTGCCGCTGATGACGGCCATGGCCTACCTGACCTACGCCGAGCGCAAGATCATTGGTGCTATGCAGCTCCGCCAGGGACCGATGACCGTCGGCCCCTTCGGTTTGCTGCAGCCGCTGGCCGACGGGGTGAAGCTGTTCTTCAAGGAAACGGTGATCCCCACCGGTGCCAACAAGCTCGTCTTCGTCATGGCGCCGATGGTCACCTTCGTGCTCGCGCTCATCGGCTGGGCGGTGATCCCCTTCGGCGAGGGGATGGTGCTCGCCGACATCAATGTCGGCATCCTCTATCTGCTGGCGATCAGCTCGCTCGGCGTCTACGGCATCATCATGGCGGGCTGGGCGTCGAACTCGCGTTATGCCTTCCTCGGCGCGCTGCGTTCCTCGGCGCAGATGGTCTCGTACGAGATCGCCATCGGCCTGATCATCATCAACGTGCTCATCACCGCCGGAACGCTCAATCTCTCCGAGATCGTCATGGCCCAGCAGGGCCTTTGGTACGTGATCCCGCACTTCCCGATGTTCATGATCTTCCTGGTCTCCATTCTGGCGGAGACCAACCGTCATCCCTTCGACCTGCCGGAGGACGAGGCAACCCTGGTCACCGGCTACAACGTCGAATACTCGTCGATGACATTCGCCCTGTTCTTCCTGGGCGAGTACATGAACATGATCTTGATGAGCGCCATTGCGACGGTGCTCTTCCTCGGTGGCTGGCTGCCGCCGTTCGACATCTTCCCGTTCACCCTGATCCCCGGGCCGATCTGGTTCATCCTCAAGATCTGCCTGGTGCTCTTCTGCTTCATCTGGGCACGGGCGACGCTGCCGCGGTATCGCTATGATCAGCTGATGCGCTTGGGCTGGAAGGTGCTGCTGCCGCTGTCGCTGTTCTGGGTCGTGCTGACCTCGGGCTTTCTCGTCTACTTCGACATGCTGCCGCGCTAAGTCATTGAAGGAAATCGTATGATCGCCCTCGACCGTGTCGCCCGCAGCTTCTTGTGGCGAGAGCTGATCTCCGGCTTCGGCTTGACGCTGAGATACATGTTCCGCCGCAGCGTGACGCTCAACTACCCTTACGAGAAGGGCCCGTTGAGCCCGCGCTTTCGCGGCGAGCACGCGCTGCGTCGCTATCCCAACGGTGAGGAGCGCTGCATCGCGTGTAAGCTCTGCGAGGCGGTCTGCCCGGCCCAGGCGATCACCATCGAGAGCGAGCCGCGGCCCGATGGCAGCCGGCGGACGACGCGCTACGACATCGATATGACCAAGTGCATCTATTGCGGTTTTTGCGAGGAAGCCTGCCCGGTCGACGCCATCGTCGAGGGTCCGAATTTCGAATTTGCCGCAGAGACCAGGGAAGAGCTGTTCTATAACAAGGAGAAGCTGCTCGCGAACGGGGAGCGCTGGGAACGCGAGATCGCGCAGAACCTTGCGGCGGACGCTCCCTACCGCTAATCCCACAAGGACCGCGGGGTTTCGCGGTCGTCCCAGTGCCCGACAGCCTTGCCGCCAGCGGACCCCTGCCATGACTGCTCACCTCCTGCTGTTCTACCTCCTTGCCGCGGTCGCCGTGGCAGCGGCGGTGATGGTGGTATCGGCCAAGAATCCCGTCCACTCGGTGCTGTTTCTCATCCTCACCTTTTTCAACGCCGCCGGGTTGTTCGTGCTGATCGGCGCCGAGTTCCTGGCGATGGTGCTGGTCGTCGTCTATGTCGGCGCCGTGGCCGTGCTGTTCATGTTCGTGGTCATGATGCTGAACGTGAACTTCGTGCGAATGCGGCAGGGTGCTCTGCAGTACCTGCCGATTGGCGCTCTGGTCGGCATCGTCTTGCTGGTCGAGCTGGTGCTCATCGTCGGCACCTGGACGCTGGCGCCGGCCGTCGAGTTGGCCGACCCGACGCCGGCCATTGACCGGCTGAGCAACACCGAGGCCTTGGGCAACCTGATTTACACCGAGTATTTCTACATCTTTCAGGCTGCCGGCGTCATTCTGCTGATCGCCATCATCGGCGCCATCACGCTGACCCTGCGCGACCGCGGCGACGTCCGTCGCCAGAACATCAGCGAGCAGGTCCACCGCGACCGGAACTCGGCCGTAGCGCTCAAGAAGGTCAAGTCGAGGGCCGGCATCTGATGATCATCCCGCTGACCCACTACCTGACCCTGGCGGCGATCCTGTTCACGATCGGCGTGTTCGGCATCTTCCTCAACCGCAAGAACGTCATCGTCATCTTGATGTCGATCGAGCTCATCCTGCTCGCCGTCAACATCAACTTCGTCGCGTTCTCGGTCTTCATGGGCGATCTGGCGGGTCAGATCTTCGCCATGTTCATCCTCACCGTCGCCGCGGCCGAGGCATCCATCGGACTCGCCATCGTCGTCGTTTATTTCCGTAATCGAGGCTCGATCGAGGTCGACGACATCAATTTGATGAAAGGCTGAGCAAGGGCTGGCCATGCTCTACGTCATCCTCGTCTTCGCACCTCTCCTGGGCGCCATCATCGCCGGCTTCTTCGGCCGCATGATCGGCGATCGGGCCAGCCAATACGTCACCTGCGGCCTGATGGGCGTCTCCGCGGTCTGCTCGATCGTCGCCATCACCTCGACCATCGGCGCCGAGCCGTTCCGCGTGCCGCTCTTCACCTGGATGAACGTCTCGACCTTCGAGGTGGATTGGGCGCTGCGCATCGATGCGCTCAGCGGCGTGATGATGTTCGTCGTCAGCTTCATCAGCTGCTTCATCCACATCTACTCGATCGGCTATATGAGCCACGACAAGAGCATCCCGCGGTTCATGAGCTATCTTTCGCTCTTCACCTTCGCGATGCTGATGCTGGTGACCTCGGACAACCTCATCCAGCTGTTCTTCGGCTGGGAGGGCGTCGGCGTCGCCTCCTACCTGCTGATCGGCTTCTGGTACACCAAGCCCTCGGCGTGCGCGGCAGCGATCAAGGCCTTCCTGGTCAATCGCGTCGGCGATGTCGGCCTGATGCTCGGTATCGCCACCTGCTATCTGCTGTTCGACTCGGTCCAGTACGATGTGATCTTCGCCGGTGCCGCGGGCATGGCTGACGCCACCATCGTGGTGTTCGGCGCCGAGCACCACGCGCTCACCGTTGTTGGCATCCTCCTGTTCATCGGTGCCATGGGCAAGTCGGCGCAGCTCGGGCTGCACACCTGGCTGCCGGATGCCATGGAGGGCCCGACCCCGGTCTCGGCGCTGATCCACGCCGCCACCATGGTGACCGCCGGCGTCTTCCTCGTCGCCCGCTTCTCGCCGGTCTTCGAGCACGCGCCGACCGCACTGGCGCTGGTCACCTTCATCGGCGCCTCGACCGCCATTTTCGCGGCGACCATCGGGCTGACCCAGTTCGACATCAAGCGGGTGATCGCGTACTCGACCTGCTCGCAGCTCGGCTACATGTTCTTCGCCTGCGGCGTCGGCGCCTACTCCGCCGGCATCTTCCACCTCTTCACCCACGCCTTCTTCAAGGCGCTGCTGTTTCTCGGCGCCGGCTCGGTCATCCACGCCATGTCGGACGAGCAGGACATGCGCAAGATGGGCGGCATCTGGCGCAAGATTCCCGTCACTTATGCGATGATGTGGATCGGCTCTCTGGCGCTCATGGGCTTTCCGCTGACCGCCGGGTACTTCTCCAAGGACGCGATCATCGAGGCCGCATGGGCATCGCATAACAGCTTCCACCTGTATGCCTTCTGGATGGGCGTCACCGCCGCAGCACTCACCGCCTTCTATTCCGGCCGATTGCTGTTCATGACCTTTCACGGGGAATGCCGCGCCGACGAGCACGTCCAAAGCCACATCCACGAGAGCCCGAAGGTCATGACGGTGCCGCTCGGCGTGCTGGCCGCAGGCGCATTGCTCGCCGGCTTCATCGGCGTCGGCATGATCGCGGCTGACGGCAGCTGGTGGGCAGGTGCGATCTATGCAGGCCCCGACAACCACGTCCTGCACGACCTGCACGAGGTGCCACCCACCGTGAAGGCTGCCCCCTTCATCGCCATGGTGATCGGGCTGGGCCTCGCCTACCTCTTCTACATGCAGTCAACGAGCCTGCCGGAGCGGACCGCCCGCCTGCTCAAGCCGCTCTACACCTTCGTCTACAACAAGTGGTATTTCGACGAGCTCTACGACCTCCTGTTCGTCCGCTCGGCAAAGGCGATCGGCCGTGGTCTCTGGCATGGCGGTGATCAGGCGATCATCGACCGCTTCGGCCCCGACGGCATCGCCGCCGCCGCATGGGCCACCGCCAAACGAGCCGGCCGCCTGCAGACGGGCTTCGTCTACCACTACGCCTTCGCCATGCTGATCGGCGTCGCCTTTCTCGTCTCCTGGTACATGATGGTCGGGAGGGGCTGAGCCGATGAGCGACTGGCCGCTTCTCTCCCTGGTCACCTTCCTGCCACTGGTCGGTGCCGGCTTCATCCTGCTGATCCGCGGCGACGAGGCGATCGTGGCGCAGAACGCCCGGGCCGTGGCGCTCTGGACCTCTGTCGTCACCTTCCTGCTGTCGCTCTTGATCCTCGCCAGCTTCGACAACAGCCTGGCCGGCTTCCAGCTGGTCGAGCGGCATGAGTGGCTGCCCGGGTTCGGCATCGACTACCACATGGGCGTCGATGGCATCTCGCTCTGGTTCGTGCTGCTCTCGACCCTGCTGACCGTCGTCGTCATCGTCGGCTCGTGGCACTCGGTGCAGAAGCGGGTCAAGGAGTACATGGTCGCGTTTCTGGTGATGGAAACGCTGATGGTCGGCGTCTTCTCGGCGCTCGACCTCATCCTCTTCTACATCTTCTTCGAGGGCATCCTCATCCCGATGTACTTGATCATCGGGGTCTGGGGCGGGGCACGACGGATCTACGCGTCCTTCAAGTTCTTCCTCTACACGCTGATCGGCTCGGTGCTGTTCCTCGTCGCCATCCTGACGATGTATCTGCAGGCCGGGACCACCGACATCCCGACCTTGATGGAAACGGCCTTCGACGAGAACCTGCAGCGCTGGCTCTGGCTCGCGATGTTCGCCTCGTTCGCCGTCAAGGTGCCGATGTGGCCGTTTCACACCTGGCTGCCGGACGCGCATGTCGAAGCACCCACGGCAGGGTCGGTGCTGCTTGCCGGCGTGCTGCTGAAGCTCGGCGGCTATGGCTTCCTGCGCTTTTCGCTGCCGATGCTGCCCGACGCCTCGCTCTACTTCGCACCCCTGGTCTATGCGCTCTCGGTCATCGCCATCATCTACGCCTCGCTGGTGGCGCTGATGCAGACCGACATGAAGAAGCTGATCGCCTATTCGTCGGTGGCGCATATGGGCATCGTCACGATCGGCATCTTCACGCCCAACGCGCTCGGCATCCAGGGCTCGATCATCCAGATGCTGAGCCATGGCATCGTCTCGGGCGCCCTCTTCATGGTCGTGGGCATCGTCTATGACCGCATCCACAGCCGCGACATCGATCGCTATGACGGGCTCGCCGAGCGGATGCCGGCTTATGCGCTGGTCTTCATGATCTTCATGATGGCGTCGGTCGGACTGCCGGGCACGTCGGGCTTCGTCGGTGAGGTCCTGGTCATCGTCGGCATCTTCCAGGTCAATTCCTGGGTGGCGCTGTTCGCCGCCTCGGGCATGGTCCTGGGTGCTGCCTACATGCTCTGGCTCTACCGCCGGGCCATCTTCGGCGCGCTGACCAAGGATGACCTCAAGCTGATCAAGGACCTTAGGCCCAACGAGATGATCGCCTTCGCGCCCTTGCTGCTGCTGGTCATCTTCATGGGCATCTATCCATCCTTCTTCCTCGATCCGATGACGGCCTCGGTCGACAATCTTCTCGTCCAGATCGGTGCGGCCGACGTGCCGGCATCCCTGGCCCAGCGCTGAGAGCCTGTCATGACGAGCGCCATTGACTTCAATCTCATTCCAGCCCTGCCGGAGGTCTTTCTCCTGCTGGCGGGCTTGGCGCTGCTGGTCACGGGCTCGATGCGCGGGAGCGACGCCGGTCGCCTGGTAACGCCACTGGCGGCCCTGGCGCTGGTCGTGGCTGCACTCTTCGTGATCGGCGCCGACAAGTCGGCCGAGCCGATCTTCAACGGTCACTTCGTCTTCGATTCGTTCGCGGCCTTCTTGAAGGTGATCATTCTCCTGGGCTCGGCGGTCAGCATCCTCCTCGCCCAGGGCTACCTCCAGGATCTGGACCTCGACCGCTTCGAGCTGCCCTTGCTGATCCTGTTCGCCAGCCTCGGCATGTGCATGATGGTCTCGGCCAACAGCTTCATCGCGCTCTATATGGGCCTCGAGATGCAGAGCCTGCCGCTCTACGTCATGGCGGCCTTCAACCGCGACCAGCTGCGCTCGACCGAAGCCGGGCTCAAATACTTCGTCCTGGGCGCGCTCGCCTCGGGCATGCTGCTCTACGGCTGCTCGCTGGTCTACGGCTTCACCGGCACCCTGCTGTTCGACGACCTGGGTGCGCTCCTGACCGCGACCGAGGGTGGCGTGGTCGAGCTCGGCCTGGGTGCGCTCGCCGGCCTCGTCTTCATCACCGCCGGGCTCGCCTTCAAGCTTTCCGCCGTGCCGTTCCACATGTGGGCACCGGACGTCTACGAGGGTGCCCCGACCCCGGTCACCGCCTTCTTCGCCGCGGCGCCCAAGGTGGCCGCTATCGGCCTCACCTTGCGCGTCATGATGCAGCCTTTCGGCTCGGTGGCTGACGAGTGGCAGCAGATCATCGTCTTCATCGCCATTGCCAGCATGCTGCTGGGTGGCTTTGCCGCGATCGGCCAGACCAACATCAAGCGCCTCCTGGCCTATTCCGGCATCGGCAATATCGGCTTCGCGCTGGTCGGTCTCGCGTCCGGCACCGAGCGCGGCATCTATGCCGTGCTCATCTACATGACGATCTATCTGGTCATGACCATCGGCACGTTTGCCGTGGTGCTGATGATGCGCCGGCAGGGCCGCTACATCGAGACCATCGACGACCTCGCCGGCCTCTCCTCGACCCGACCGATGATGGCCGCCGCCATGGCGATCTTCATGTTCTCGCTGGCCGGCATCCCACCGCTCGCCGGCTTCTTCGGCAAGCTCTACGTCTTCATGGCAGCCGTCGAGGCGGGCCTGACGCCCTTGGCCGTGCTCGGTGTCCTCGCCAGCGTGGTCGGCGCCTACTATTACCTGCGTATCGTCAAGCTGATGTATTTCGACGAGCCGACCGAGAGCTTCGATCGTCCAGCACGCCTCGAGCTGCAGGCCATCGTCACCGTCTGCGCCATTTTGATCCTCGGCTTCATCCTCATCCCGGGACCGTTGCTCGCAACCGCGCAGGCCGCGGCCGCAGCACTGATGCCGTGATGGCGGCATGTTGACGACGCAACGAGCGACGCGGCGTTGATCCGCTTCACCGTCGAGACGGTGCCGGCCGTCGCCAGCACCAACGACCTCGTTGCCGCGCGGGCCCGTGACGGTGCCGCCGAGGGCCTGGTCATTCGCGCCGAGGCGCAGACCTCCGGCCGCGGCCGGCAGGGCCGGCACTGGGAGTCGCCACGCGGCAATCTCTACGCCTCACTCCTGCTCCGCCCCCATCGCCAGCTCCACGAGGCGGCTAGCCTCTCCTTGGTCATCGCCTTGAGCCTGGCCGAGGCGCTCACCCAACTGGCGCTGCCGGCCAACCTGTCGCCGGGGCTGAAATGGCCCAACGACGTCCGGCTCTCCGGGGCCAAGACGGCTGGCATCCTGCTGGAGAATGCCGGCGCCGATGCGGCGAACCCCACAATCGTTGCCGGTCTCGGCGTCAATATCGCCGCAGCACCGGCGAATATGCCCTACAAGGTCACCTCGTTGCATGACGAAGGTGCTGTCGTCACGCCAGAGAGCATGCTGGCTCGATTCCTCGAGCACTTCGCTGCCGACTACGCTAAATGGCAGGCAGCGGGCTTTGCAGCACTTCGCGCCCGCTGGCTGAGCCATGCCGACGGCTTGGGCGAGCCGGTGGCGCTCAATCGCGGCGATGCCGTGATCACCGGCCGCTTCATCGACGTCGATCCCGCCGGCCATCTGGTGCTCGAAACCGAAGATGGTGTTCGAACGCTCCCGGCCGGGGAGTTGCAGCTTGGGTCGGCCTGACAGTGCCGGTTGCGGGAACATGAGCGCAACCGCATCGCTCGACGGCCGGCTTGAAGCCAGGCAGCGTCACGCTAGCTGGAGCTTCAGATGCTCCTCCTGATCGACGTCGGCAACACCAACACCGTGTTCGCGCTCTATCGCGAGCGCGAGCCTTTGGGCGAGTGGCGCCTGTCGACGGCGCGCGAGCGGACCGCGGAGGAGTATGCTGCACTCCTGATCCAGCTCATGACGGTCGGCGGCTTTCGGCATGACCATGTCGGTGCCGTGCTGATTTCCTCGGTCGTGCCGCAGACCGTGTTTCACTTGCGCAAGATGAGCCGGAACTTCTTCGGTCGCGAGGCCTTCGTCTGCGGCGAGGACATTCAGATCCCGATCGAGAACCGGCTGCTCGATCCGCGCGAGGCCGGCGCCGATCGGCTGGTCAACGCGGTGGCGGCCGTTCGACGCTACGCGCCGCCTTTGATCGTGGTCGATTTCGGCACCGCCACCACCTTCGACGTCATCGACGAGGAGGGCGCGTTCCTCGGCGGCATCATTGCGCCCGGCATCAACCTCTCGATCGAGGCCTTGCACCTCGCCGCCGCCCAGCTGCCGCGGATCGCCGTCGAGCCACCGCCCGCCGTCATCGGCCGATCGACCGTCCAGGCGATGCAATCGGGGGTCTTTTGGGGCTATGTCGGGCTGATCGAAGGGCTTGCGAACCGCGTCCAGGCCGAGTACGGCAAATCGATGAGTGTCATTGCGACCGGTGGCCTCGCCCCTCTCTTTGCGCGTCATTGCAGCATCGTCGAGCATGTCGACCCCGATCTGACGATGATCGGACTCGTTGAGATCTACTTCCAAAATCGCGATTTCATTCGCTCCGGCAAGAAAGCACAACCGTGACCGCACCCCTACGCTTCGTCGCCCTCGGTGGGATCGGCGAAATCGGCATGAACCTCTATCTCTACGAGCTCGACGGCGAGTGGCTGATGGTCGATTGCGGCATCGCCTTCGCCGACGACCGTCATCCGGGCGCCGACATCCTCATGCCCGACATCGCCTTCATCGAGGAGCGCAAGGACAAGCTCAAAGGCATCGTCATCACCCACGCCCACGAGGACCATATCGGCGCCGTGCCCTATCTCTGGGAGCGGCTCGGCTGCCCGCTCTACTGCACGGCCTTCCCGGCCACGGTCCTGCGGCGCAAGCTCGCCGAGCACGACACCAAGGCCCCAACAGCGATCCGCCAGATCGAAAGCGGCACGAAGTTCAACGTCGGCCCCTTCGCCTGTCGCCTCGTGCACATGACGCACTCGATCCCCGAGGCCAACGCGCTCGCCATCGAGACGCCCTATGGCATCGTCATGCACACCGGCGACTACAAGCTCGACCCGGCGCCGATGCTGGGCGAGAAGAGCGATATCGAGCTGCTCGAGAAGATCGGTGCGGAGGGTGTCCTGGCCCTGGTCGGCGACAGCACCAACGTCTTGAGCCCCGGCACGTCCGGCTCCGAGGCCGAGGTCCGCGATTCGCTGCGCGAGCTGGTGAAGGCCCAGCCGCACGCCGTGGCGCTCACGACCTTCGCCTCCAACGTGGCGCGGCTGGAAACGGCGATGTTCGCCGCAGCCGAGGCCGGCCGGGAGATCGTGGTCGTCGGCCGCTCGATGCACCGGATGATCGATGCCGCCAAGGAATGCGGCTACCTCAAGGACATCCCACCGCTGCGCGACGAGCGTGATGCCGCAGCCCTGCCCCGCCACCGCCTGCTCTACCTCGTCACCGGCAGCCAGGGCGAGCCGCGCGCCGCCATGCAGCGCATCGCCACCGGCAACCACCCACGCGTGCGCATGGAGGCCGGCGACACCGTGATCTTCTCCTCCAAAATCATCCCCGGCAACGAGAAGTCGCTCTACGCATTGCACAACCACCTGGTCGAGCTCGGTGTCGAGGTGATCACCGAGGAGGACCATTTCGTCCATGTCTCCGGCCACCCCAGCCGCGACGAGATGGAGCAGATGTATCGCTGGATGAAGCCCAAGGTGGCGGTTCCCGTCCATGGCGAGGCGCGACACCTCTATGCCCATGCGCGCTTTGCCAAGTCGCTCGGCGTCGAGCAGGCGCTGGTCGTCCGCAATGGCGATCTCGTCCGTCTCGGTCCGCTCCCGGCCGCGGTCGAGGGCGAGGTGCCGGTCGGCCGGCGCGTGCTGGAGACCGACGAGCTCCTGGACTCCGGCGACGAGCTCTACCGTTCCAGGCGGCGTCTCGCCAGTCACGGAACGATGGTGGTTGGCGTCGTTCTGGACCCGGCCGGCAGCGTCCTGGCGACACCACAGCTCACCTGCATCGGCGCCATCGATCTCTCGAGCTTCGGAGACCTGGAGAAGGAAGCCGCCGACCTTGTCGCAGATGCGATCGAGGATCTTGCCGATCGCGACGTCATGGACGATGAACGAGTTGAGCAGGTGGTGCGCACCGCCCTTCGCCAGGCGCTCAATCTGCCGCGCAACAAGCGGCCGATCGTCGAGGTGCAGATCACCCGCTTGAACGCCCAATCCATCGATAGCCTCGAAGATGAAAAACTGGGAGCAGCATGATGCCTGATCATATGAAGCTCGGTCGACTGAACCACGTTGCCATCGCCGTGCCCGATATTGCGGCGGCGCGCGCGACCTATGCCGGGACGCTTGGTGCCACCGTCTCGCCGATCGAGGACCAGGCCGCGCATGGCGTGCAGACGGTCTTCATCGAGCTGCCGAACACCAAGGTCGAGCTCTTGGGCGTGCTGGGCGACGCCTCGCCGATCAAGGCCTTCCTCGACAAGAACCCCGGTGGCGGCATGCATCACATCTGCTACGAGGTCGACGACATCCTCGCCGCGCGCGACCAGCTGACCGCGGAAGGCGCTCGCGTCCTGGGTGATGGCAACCCCAAGATCGGCGCGCACGGCAAGCCCGTGCTGTTCCTCCACCCCAAGGACTTCTACGGCACGCTGGTCGAGCTCGAGCAGGCTTGAGACTGCATAGAGCCAGTCCGAGGTGACCGCGCTCGGTGCCGTTGTCACCTATGTGTGCGTCTGGTGGCTGGTCTTCTTCATGGCCCTGCCGTGGGGTGCGGCGCCAGCCGAGAACCCGGAACCCGGTCACGCCACCAGCGCGCCCGAAAAGCCGCGCTTGCTGCTGAAGGTGGCCATAACGACGGTCATTGCGGCGATCTTGACCTATGCGGCGTCACTGGTCTTGGACAGCGGCTGGATCGAGTTGCGGCCCGGCTCGGGCTGAAACCCGAATTTTCGCCTATAAGTTGCATTTCTTTTCAACGAGATACCGTAAACTTGAACCGTTTCGTCTAAAATTTTAGCGGCTTTCATCGCAAAATCCCTGAAAATTCAAAACGATAACTCGACGGTCACGCCAGTTTTTCGTTGTTCTTATTCTACCTATAGGTTAGACCAATGACTGTGTTCATGGGTTTCTCCTGTGACACCCGACTTGAGGCGTTTCCTCCCTAATCACTTGGCCGCGGCACCTGCCGCGGCCATTTTTTTTGCCCTGGCGCCACCTCTTGCCGCCCGCTGCGGCACCGCTATCTGGTCTTTCAGTTATTTCTGAAAGTTCGGAATCAGCGATGAATCTCCCACCACTGGTGCAGACGGCCGTCCTCCATTTCGGCGAGATGGGCAGCCGATGGGGCTTCAATCGGACCGTCGGCCAAATCTACGCCCTGCTGTTCCTCTCGGCGCAGCCGTTGAACGCCGATGACATCGCCTGCCAGCTCGGCTTCTCTCGCTCCAACGTGTCGATGGGCTTGAAAGAGTTGCAGGGCTGGCGCCTGGTCCAGCTCAAGCACCTGCCGGGGGATCGGCGAGACTACTTCACGACGCCCGAGGACGTCTGGGAGATCCTCCGGACCCTGGTCGAGGAGCGCAAGAGGCGGGAGATCGATCCCACGCTGACCATGCTTCGCCAGGCATTGATGCAGTCGCCGGGCGCGCCCGAGGAACGGCATGCCCAAGCCAAGCTCGAGCAAATGCACGACCTGATCGAGCTGCTCGATGGCTGGTATGGCGATGTCCGCAAGCTCGAGACCGACCGACTGATGCAGCTCCTGACCCTCGGCGCGAAAGTGCAAAAAGTGCTCGAGCTCAAAGACCGGCTCGACCCGCGGCCGGGCCGCAAGCGCGCCGACAAGCCGAGCATCGAGGCGGGCGCCGCTTCGCCAGATACCGAAATGGGGGTTTGATCAATGGACGCCCTGCTCTTCGCCCGCATTCAGTTCGCCGCCAACATCTCCTTCCACATCCTCTTCCCGATGATCACCATCGCACTCGGCTGGGTGCTGCTCGGCTTCAAGCTCGCCTACAACCGGACCGGCAGCTTGAAGTGGATGGAAGCCTACCAGTTCTGGGTGAAGGTCTTCGCCCTGTCCTTCGCGCTCGGCGTCGTCTCCGGCATCACCATGAGCTTCCAGTTCGGCACGAACTGGCCGGGCTTCATGGAGACCGTGGGCAACGTTGCCGGCCCGCTGCTGGCTTATGAGGTCCTGACCGCCTTCTTCCTCGAGGCCGTCTTTCTCGGCGTCATGCTCTTCGGCTTCAGGCGGGTGTCGAACGGCGTGCATACCGCAGCCACGCTGATCGTCGCGATCGGCACCACGCTCAGCGCCTTTTGGATCCTCGTCCTCAACAGCTGGATGCAGACCCCGCAGGGCTTCGAGCTCAGGGATGGCGTCATCCACGCCACCGATTGGCTCGCCATCGTCTTCAACCCATCGATGCCGTATCGCGTCGTCCACACCCTGCTCGCCTCGGGGCTGACCGCCGCCTTCCTCATCGCCGGCCTCTCGGCCTATCGCTGGCTCCGCGGCGACCATGCGCCCAGCGTCCGCGCAGCACTGCGCACGGGCATCGTCATGGCGGCAGTCATCGCACCGCTGCAGATCCTGGCGGGCGACCTGCACGGCCTCAACACGCTGGAGCACCAGCCGCAGAAGGTGGCGGCCATGGAGGCGAACTGGGAAACGCAGAGCCACGCCCCGCTGGTCCTCTTCGCGATCCCGGACGAGGAGGCCAGGGAGAACCGCTTCGAGATAGCGATCCCGTCCGGCGCCAGCTTGATCCTCAAGCACGACCCCGCCGGCGTCGTCCCGGGCCTCGACCAGTTCGAGGGCGAGCACCCGCCCGTTGCACCGGTGTTCTTCGCCTTTCGCGTCATGGTCGGCGTGGGCCTCCTGATGCTCGCCATGGGATGGCTCGGTGCCTGGCAGCTCTGGCGTCGGGGCGACCTTCCCGCCTGGCTCACGCGCGGCTTCGTGGCGATGACCTTCTCGGGCTGGGTAGCCGTGCTCGCCGGCTGGTACACGACCGAGATCGGCCGCCAGCCCTGGCTGGTCTCCGGCCTGCTGAAGACCTCGGACGCGGTGGGCGGCGTCGCCGGCGGCATGGTCGGCCTCACTTTGGCCATCTACCTCACCGTCTACGCGCTCCTGCTCGCGACCTATGTGGCGCTGCTCTTCCAGCTCGCCCGGCGTGCCGGCGGCCATCAGGACCTGGTCAATCGCCCGCCCTTGGCGCCCGGCCTCCTGCAGCCGGCGGAGTAGCGATCATGACCCCGCTCGACGACCCTGCATCCTGGCTGCCATTCGTCTTCGCCTGCCTGATGGGCTTGGCGATCCTGGTCTACGTCGTGCTCGACGGCTTCGATCTCGGCATCGGGATTCTCATGCCGGCGGCAGCCGCGCCTGAGCAGGATCGCATGATCGCCTCGATCGGACCTTTTTGGGATGCCAACGAAACCTGGCTGGTCCTCGCGGTGGGCCTGCTCCTGGTCGCCTTCCCGATCGCGCACGGGATGATCCTGCAGGCGCTCTATCTGCCCGTCTGCATCATGCTCGTCGGTCTCATCGTCCGCGGCGTCGCCTTCGAGTTCCGCGCCAAGGTCGACGCCCATCGCAAGGCGCTCTGGAACCGGCTGTTCTTCCTGGGCTCGCTCGCCACGGCACTGGCGCAGGGCTGGATGCTCGGCCTCTACATCATGGGCCTCGTAGCGACACCGTTCACGCTCGCCTTCGCCGCGCTGACCGCCGTTTGCCTCGCTGCCGGCTACACGTTCATCGGCGCCACCTGGCTCATCCTCAAGACCGAGGCAGGCTTGCAGCTCAAGGCCGTCCATTGGGCACGCTACAGCCTGGTTCTCGTCGTGCTCGGCATGGTCACGGTCTCGCTCGCCACGCCCTTCGTCAGCCCCAGGCTGTTCGAGCGCTGGTTCACCATGCCCCAGGTGCTGCTGCTGGCACCGTTGCCGATCGTCTCGGCGGCCGTCATCGCCGGGCTCTGGCGGAGCCTTGCCAGTCTCCCCGATCCGGAGGATCGCTGGTGCTGGCTGCCCTTCGCCTTAGGTGTGGGCCTGTTCGTCCTGGCGTTCGGCGGGCTGGCGCACAGCTTCTACCCGTATGTCGTGCCCGAGAGGTTGACGATCTATGATGCGGCAGCGGCGCCGGAAAGCCTGATGATCATCCTCATCGGCGTCGTCTTCGTGCTGCCGATCATCGTCGCCAGCACCGCCTTCGCCTACCGGGTGTTTCGCGGCAAGGCCACCGAGCTCCGCTACGACTGAGCGCGCGCCCAGACAGTTGGGCTAAGCGCACCTTCAGGGTGACCGGAGACGAGGAAGCCAAGGCGATCGGCGCGGAGCGTAGCAAGCCTACGCGAGCACCGATCGTCCGCAGCCTGACGACGTATGCGGTCAGCTTGACGGCGCTCTAGCCACCCACAGGCGCCGCGTGCAAGGCCTCGGCAAACTGCTCCGGGTCGACATTGCCGCCGGAGAGGACGACGAGCACCGTCTTGCCGCGGCAGTCGAAAGCACCTGAGAGCGCTGCGGCGAGTGCTATGGCGCCACCGGGCTCGACCACGACCTTGAGCTCGAGGAAGGCCGCCCGCATGGCGTCCAGCACGGCTGTGTCGTCCGCCACCAATCCGCCGGCCAGCAGCTGTCGATTGACGCTCAAGGTGAGCTCGCCGGGCTGTGGCGCCAGCAACGCATCGCAGATCGACTTGGCGCCCGGCGCATTGCCTTCCCGCTTGCCGCTGGCCAGCGAGCGCGCGGTGTCATCGAAGCCTGCCGGCTCGGCGCTGTAGACCGCGATCCCCGGAAAATGATGCAGCAGTGCGGTGGCCGTGCCGGCAATCAGCCCGCCACCGCCGCAGCAGACGATAGCGGCATCGGGGACGATGCCCAGGCTCTTGGCGTCGACGGCCATCTCCAGCCCGACCGTGCCCTGGCCCGCCATGATCCGCGGATCGTCATAGGGCTTGACCAGCTGTGCGCCGCTGCGCTCGGCGATCTCACGACCGATCGCCTCTCGATCCTCGCCATGCCGGTCGTAGAGCACGACCTCGGCGCCCAGGCGCTCGGTGTTTCGCCGTTTGATGGCGGGAGCATCGCTCGGCATGATGATCGTTGCCGCCCGTCCCAGCAGCTTCGCCGCGGCAGCCACACCCTGGGCATGGTTGCCGGACGAGTAGGCGACCACCGGCCCCGGCGGCAGCTGCGCAATGGCGTTGTAGGCACCGCGAAACTTGAACGAGCCCGTCCGTTGCAAGGGCTCGGGCTTGATCAAGAGCCGGCCGCCGACCCGAGCATCCAGCGCCTCGTTGTGCAGGAGCGGCGTCCGCACCGCCATACCGGCAAGCCGCGCCGCAGCCGCCTCGATATCGGCGATCGTCACGATCGGGTTGGTGGCAAGGTCTTCGTGCAACATGAGCTTCCCAACTGCGCCAGTGCACCAGCTCGGGCAGGCGCGGCAGCGGCGGCGACGTCCACAACTGGAGCAGCGGCTGCACCGGCAACGGTTCCGCCGATGCTTAGAGCCTGTGCTGGACGTTGACGAGATCTTTCACTTGCCCGCCGACAAGCGCCGCACCGAGCCTCCTTCCAGCACCTCTAGCAGGCTGCTGAAAAAGTCCCGATGGCCGCGATGCGCAGCGAGAATGACCGGAGGCGAGGAGGCGGGAGGGCCAGCGCAGTAGCGCTGCGCGCCCGAGCGTCCGACGAAGCCCGCCGGTCATTTTCGCCGCATCCCTCCCAGCGGGGCTGTGGGGACCCCGCACCCCACAAGGTTGGGACGGGGCGACTTTTTCAGCAGCCTGTTCTCATGTTCACGGTCAAGCACCTTGGCAGGACAGCGGGTCTCCAGCTTGCGCTGAAGTTGGTTTTTGATAGCGATCCGCCTGGCGAACGACAGGGCGTGGAGACGACGGTTGAGCAAGCTCTCATGCGCGGGTTGGCTACCGCATGACCGCGGTTTCGTCTCGGGGCTGCCTCGTTCTAAGGGCGAGCATCGATCAGGGTCGGCTCATAACAGGCGACGAGGGTTCCCCAACCGTGCCCTGCCGCTCGCCAGGCGTATCTCGATCAGTCGTTGCCGAATGGTCTCCTTGTCTTGGTGGGCGGCGTTAGCCTGGGGTTGGTCGTGGCTGCACCGAGCAGGCGATCGCCCAGATGAAGCCGACCATCTCGCGGGCGATCGCAGTGGTCACCACCACCTTGGGTTTGCCGGCTGCGGCCAGGCGGCGATAGCGGTTGCACAAGCGCAGCTGCGCACGCCAGGCGATATCCCGGATCTCCTTGGGCAGATGCTCGATGCGGTCGAGCAGCTTGCTGCTGACCCGGGCCTGCATGCGATAGGTCCAAGCCCCTTCGATCAGGACGCGGCGGGCATGGGCACTGCCGGCTTTGGTGATGCCACCGCGGCGGACGCTGGCGCCGCTGGAATGCTCCGACGGCACCAGGCCGAGATAGGCCATGAGCTGGCGGGGTTTGGCGAAGCGGGAGAAGTCACCGACCTCGGCCACCACGGTCACCGCCACGATCAGGCCGACGCCGCGCATGGCTTGCACGGCCTCGACCACCGGCGCCATCGACCAGCTTGGCAGGAGCTCTTCAATCTGGCCCTCCAGGCGGGCGAGTCTGGCTTCGGCATCCTCGACGGCGTGGATGTAATCCTGCAGGACGATCTGCTGAGCGGGATGATCGAAGCGGACCGTGGTCAGCCAGCGCCTGAAAGCTCTGGTCCAGCCGCGGGTGCCTGGTAGATCCGGCCATGGCGCAGCAGAAAACCTTGGAGATGTTGGCGTGCCTTGCCAAGCACCCGTCGCGCCGTGCTGCGGGCTCGAACCAGATCGCGCATCGCCTCATGCGCGTCGTCAGGTACCCACACTGCCGTCAGCTCGCCGGCCCGATGCAGCTTCGCCAGCGCCGAGGCATCGCGGCGGTTGGTCTTCACGCGATCACCGGGCCGCCTCGGGATCAGCGATGGTGCGACCACGATGCAGTCCTGGTCCAGACCGCGCAGCAGCCGATGGATGCCGTAGCCGCAAGGGCCAGCTTCGTAGCAGAAGTGAAGCCGACGATCAGGCCGTTCCAGCTTCTTGACGAGGCGTCGCAGCGCCTCCGGGGTACTCGAAATCTCGCCGTGAAAACGCACCTCGCCACCGCGACCAGCTTCCGCGATCGCTACCGAGGTACTTCTCTTATGGACGTCCAGTCCCACGAATGTGGTAACTTCCATCATGCCCGTCTCCTATGCCTGAGGCTCGGCACCAAACCATCTGGCGCAACCCTCGATCGTCGCATACTGGAGACGGGCGCCTCAGCCCAGCCTGCGAACATAAGGTCTAACCCGCGCACACATAATGCCCACGACAGCATCGCGGCCGGCGAGGAGCACCCACTGGCAGCATTACACATCGACTCCGGACGAGGCGAACAATCATGTTCTGCTGCCGTCCACAGCCGAATGTGCTAGCTTTGCGCTATCGACGAAGCCGCAGATGCCAACCAGCGGGAGGGGTGAGCGATGGCGACGATCGATCCTCGAGCTGCTGCGAGGCTCATCGATTCCAAGTGGCCTGCCGGTGCCTTGGGTGCCACCGCAGCGGGGCGCCGACGCGTTGCCCTGGCCCTGACAGTCCTCGCGGCCATGGCGCTCGCCGCATGGCTCGGCGAGCCGCGCCCGTCGATCCTCGCCGACGCCGATCTCACCTTCTTGTTGCGCGGCATGGCGCTGATCAAGGCAGCGATCGCGGCCGCCGTCATGGCGCTGGTCTACTGGCAGGCGGGCCATTTCACGTCACGAGGACGCTTTGTCGCCTACGTGATCGCCACGGCCGTGCTCGCCGCCACGGCCGTCCTCGTCTGGCAACTCGCCGTCCTGCAGGCGACCTCCATCGTCTTCCACGCCACCCTGCTCACGCTGGGGGTCCTGGCGCTGGGTGACATCAAGATCAGAAAGTCTCTGCGCCGCAGCCGTTAGAGCCTGTCCGAGAGCCGACTGCTTGCACGTCTCGTCTTGCCATCTGGATCGTCCTGGACTGCGCCCGAACAGGCACGAGCATGACAAGGGCATGGATGGCAGGGGTCACGGCGAAGGCTGCGGGCACGCAATTGGCGCATCGGCCGATGACGATGCCAGTAGAGCGGCCCGAGTGTTGCAGCTGTGCTTATCGGCGTTGAGCGGTGCTCGAGCTCAGCCAACCCTCTCTCGATTCTCGAGCCGGGCAAGGAACCGATCACGCCAAGCGATGATGTCGTAGGTTCGCACCGCCTGCATCATGCGACGCCAACGGTCCTGGCGTTCGTCCAGGGTCATGGCGAGACCGGCATGCATGGTGTCGGCCAGATGATGCACGTCATGCGGGTTGACGATCAACGCCCCATCGAGCTGCTGGGCGCACCCGGCGAAGCGGGAAAGCACGAGCACGCCCGGATCGTCCTCATCCTGTGCCGCGACGTACTCGAGCGCCACGAGGTTCATGCCATCACGAAGCGGCGTGACCAGACCGACGCGGCTCAAGCGGAAGAAACCCATGAGCGACCGACGCGTATAGCTGCGATTGAGGTAGCGGAGCGGCACCCAATCGGCCTCGCTGTAGACCCCGTTCAGGTGACCCGAGAGAAGCTCGACCTGCTGTCGAAGGTCGAGATATTCGGGCACTTGCTCGCGTGAGGGTGCTGAAATCTGCATGCAGGTCACTTGGCGGCGCAGATTGGGATAGTCCTGGAGCAGCATCTGAAAGGCACGCAGCCGCTCGACGATGCCTTTGGTGTAGTCCAAACGGTCCACGCCAACGATCAACTGTCGATTGGCCATGCTGGCACCTAGACGCGATGCCTGGCGACGCGCTTCGGCGGACGTCGCCATCGCCATGACGTCACCGACATCAATGCCGATCGGATAGGCATCGACATGCAGGCTCCGACCGAGCGCCTGGACGGCGCCTGTCCAATCGGCCGTGCCATTGAGCTCGAGCTCGACATATTGCTTGAACTGGCGAACGTCGGTGCCGGTCTGGAAGCCGACGACGTCATAAGAGCACAAGTCAGCCGCGAGCTGCCGGTGCCATGGCAAGCTGACATAAATCTCAGGTGCCGGAAACGGGATGTGCAGGAAGAAGCCGATGCGGTTCTCGCAGCCCAAGCGCCGCAGCTCACTCGCCATCGGAATCAAATGGTAGTCATGGATCCAGATGATATCATCGGGCTTGAGCAACGGCTTGAGCGCTTCGGCGAAACGCTGGTTCACGCGCCGGTAGGTGGCATACCAATGATGCTCGAAGGACGATAGGTCGAGCCGGTAGTGAAAGAGTGGCCATAGCGTCCGATTGGCGAAACCGGCATAAAAGCCTTCGTAATCCGCCGCCGCGAGATCGATCAGCCCATAGGTTACCTTGCCGGTCCGAAACAGGCGCGCCGGCGGAGGTGAGGCGCCATCGCTGCCGCCTCGCGCCTCCTCGGTTACCTCACCGCTCCAGCCGAACCAGAGCCCACCGCTCTCACGCAGTGCCGCCAGCACGCCAACCGCCAATCCGCCAGCCGTAGCCGCCTGCCGGCCGGTAAGCGGCGTGACGCGATTGGATACGACCACCAGCCGTCCCACGGCTCATCCCCCTGCTGCGATTTGCATCCGCCGTCGCACGCACCAAGGCCCGGCCGCTTAGACGACATCCTCGCCGGTGCGCGACACGGAAGGTGGCCGGTGGGGTCGGCCGTAGGGAGGGCGTAGCCCGACCGTAGGCGGAGCCCACCGACGGCGCGGCCTTGAGCCCCGCCGCTGGTCGTGAGGATCCGGGCTAAGGCGTTTTTTTCCGCGAGGAAGAGCACGCCATTGCCCGGGACCCGCATCACTGACCAGCAAGCGAGACTTTACATGACTTTCCGACGCACCGACCCTCAGGCCAAAGCCGCCGCCAAGGCCGGCCTCAGCGAGCGCACCGCGCGCCGACTGGAGCGCGATCCCAGGCTGCCGTCGCAAAAGCGTGCCGCGGCGCCGAAGCGACCGACCCCAGCCCATCCGGTCGACGCGATCTGGACCGCCGACGGCGTGCCGCTCTTGGAAGCGGCGCCAGGGTTGCGGCCGATCACGCTCCTCGAGGAGCTGGCGCGCCGACATCCCGACCACGATTGGCCGCGGTGGCGCCGCACACTCGAGCGGCGGATCCGCAGCTGGAAGGCCGTGCACGGCCCCGAGCGCGAGATCGTCTTCCGCCAGCTTCACCTCCCCGGCCAGCAGGGCCAGTCCGACTTCACCGACATGGCCGAACTCGCCGTCAGCGTCGCCGGCGAGCCCCTCGATCACCGGCTCTACCACTTCGCGCTACCCTACTCGGGCTTCGAGCACGCCGAGGTCGTCCTCGGCGGCGAGAGCTTCACCGCGCTTGCCGAAGGGCTCCAGAACGCGCTCTGGTCGCTCGGCGGCGCGCCGGGCGAGCACCGCACCGACAGCCTCTCGGCGGCCTACCGCAACTTGACGCGCGAGGCGATCGAGGATGTCACGCGCCGCTACGACGCCTTGTGCACCCACTACGGCATGACGGCGACCCGCAACAACCGCGGCCAGGCGCACGAGAACGGTGCCATCGAGAGCCGGCACGGCCACGTCAAGAGCGCGATCGAGCAGGCGCTGCTGCTGCGCGGTAGCCGCGCGTTCGAGAGCCTCGACGCCTATCGCCGCTTCGTTGCCGAGCTGGTTGGCCGTCGCAACGCCCGCCGCCGGCCGCAGATCGACCTCGAGCGTCGCCATCTCCGGCCGCTGCCGCGGCGGCGCACCACCGACTTCGACGAGGCCACCGTCCAGGTCACCTCCAGCGGCGGCTTCCTGCTGCGCAAGGTGTTCTACACCGTGCCGTCGCAGCTGGTCGGCCACCGCCTGCACGTGCGGCTCTACGACGACCGCCTCGAGGGCTTCCTCGGCACCAGCCACATCCTGACGCTGCCGCGCGGGCGACCACCCAAGCGCGGCCGCGGCGGTCACGCCCATGTCGTCGACTACCGCCACGTCCTCCACAGCCTCAGGCGCAAGCCCCAGGCGCTCTTGAACCTCGTCTATCGCGATCAGCTCTTCCCACGCGACGCCTACCGCCGCGCCTTCGAGGCCCTGCGCCAGGCCGAGCCGCCCGCCGTCGCCTGCCGCAAGACCGTCGCGCTCCTGCGCCTCGCCCACGAGCACGCCTGCGAGGCGGAGCTCGCTCGGGCGATCGAGCGCATCCTCGAGCGCGGCGAGCTGCCCGATCCCGAGGCCCTCGCCGCCGAGCTTGCGCCGCCGCCCACGACCGTGCCCGAGGTCAACGTCGCCATGCCGGCCGTCGCCCTCTACGACGCCCTGCTCGAGGACGGGGAGGTGCGGCCATGACCGGAACCCGCGACCTTGCCGTCGATACCGCACGGCTGCCGCTGTTGCTCACCGAGCTCCGGCTGCCGTCGATCGCACGCCTCTGGCCAGAGTTCACCCGCCGCGCCGACGAGGAGGGCTGGCCGGCCGCCCGGCTGCTCGCAGCGCTTGCGGAGATCGAGCTCGCCGACCGCGCCCGGCGCCGCATCGAGCGCCACCTCGCCGAGGCCAAACTGCCCGCCGGCAAGACCCTCGACAGCTTCGACTTCACCGCCGTGCCAATGCTCTCAAAGGCCCATCTCACCGCGCTCGCCGCGGGCGACGGCTGGATCAACACAGGCGCCAATCTCCTCGCCTTCGGACCGCCCGGTAGCGGCAAGTCGCACACCGCGGCGGCCATCGGCCACGCCCTCGTCGAGGCCGGCTACCGCGTGCTCTTCAACCGCACCACCGACCTCGTCCAACGCCTCCAGCTGGCGCGCCGCGAGCTCACCCTCGAAGCCGCCATCGCCCGGCTCGACAAGTACCATCTCCTGATCCTCGACGACTTCTGCTACGCGCGAAAAGATCAGGCCGAGACCAGCGTCCTCTTCGAGCTCATCGCCGCCCGCTACGAGCGGCGATCGCTCCTCGTCACCGCCAACAAGCCCTTCGGCGAATGGAACGAGATCTTCCCCGACCCGGCGATGACCGTCGCCGCCGTCGATCGCCTCGTCCATCACGCCACCATCCTCGAGCTCAACGTCGAGAGCTATCGCCGCCGCTCAGCCCTGTCGCGCCCGCGACAGACCGACCGGCGTGACGGCGACAGCGACACCGAAAGCGAGGCACCCGACACCACCGACAGCTGACACGCCCGCGACAAGCCCTTGCCTCCGCAAGCGCGTCGCGACATCATCCAACCATCGGTCTCGAGGCAGCGACGATCGTGGTCGGGGGAGAGGCGATGATCGCACCAGTCTCGTCATAGGAGCAGAGCTTGAGCGTGATGGCGGACCGGATCACGGCATCCTGCCACTCGAAGGGTATATGCAGACGGCCTGAGAGGAGGCGCCAATAGCCAACCGTGCGCTCGTGAAAATCCCGCGCCATCTCGCTGAGGCCACTGCGCAGGCTTTCGTCCGCACCAAAATGCAACACGATCGCCTCGTCGATCTGGAAGGCCGTCTCGTCGAGAACGAACGTCAGGGGTGCGTTCGTCGTCAGACGCAATGCGACCACGTCGTCGACGTAGCGAATGTGATTGCTACCCCTGGTGATCACCGGCAACTGCGAGCCGTAGTTGTAGAGCGGCCGGCAGCGCACTCGAATACGCGGAGCCTCCCCGATCGGCTCGACGATGCGGATCAGCGTGGTCGGATGGAACATTCGCCCGTAAAGCTCGAAGCGAGGCGCGAAGTCGATGACCTTGATGCCGTTGCCGGCTTCGTCGAGCATGATCGTCTCGAGCAGCGCCGTGTTCTCGACATAGTTCTGCTCGATGCTGGCTCGGCCTTCGAGCTCGATACCGAAGAAGCCGCGTTCGCCATCATTGTCCAGCAGACGGCAAAAAACCGGGTCGGCGTCGAACCGCGGAAAGCAGCTCCAAACGATCCGCGCCTCCTCGTCGATCAACGCGCTGATCGCGCAATTCCCGATGAGGCCGTATTGCATCATTTGCCGGTTGCTTGCATCGGGCGACATCTCCTGATCTGGACCATGGACTGCGCCGAGCAACTTGTCTCGACGGCACGCCAAGGCGCTTGCCAACGAGCCTTCAACAAAGCCCGCTAGAACCCATGTTAGGGTTACTGTTGGCGTGATGATGGGTCGCGAAGGTTAAGAAATCGATGACGCAGGCTGCAATTCTCGACAATCGCGCGTTTTTGCGACTCGTCGGACACGACGCTCGGTCGCTGTTGCAGGGATTGGTGACCTGTGATCTGCGCCTGCTCAGCGCGGAGCGGTCGCTCTACGGCGCGCTACTCACCCCTCAGGGCAAGTATGGGTTCGCTTTCCACATTGTCCTCGAGGCGACCACAGAGGATGGCGAGGAGACCATCTTGCTCGAGACCTCGGGCGACCGGCTGGCCGAGCTCGAGCGACGACTGCTGCTCTATCGCCTGCGTGCGCCGGTCGCGATCGAACGCATGTCGATCGAGCCGCAGGTGGCGATCGTCTTCGGCGAGGATGCCGCAACGCTGGCCGAGTTGCACCCGACGGCGGGCGCAACGGCCCGCAGATCCGGCCTGGCTCTTCAGGTCGACCCGCGCTTGGCCGAGTTTGGCATCCGTCTCTACGGCGCCGCCGGCGATATCGAGGCTTGGCTCGCGGCGCATCAGGTGAGCCGGGTCGATGCCATGCTCGCCGAGCAGCATCGTATCGCTCTCGCCATTCCCGAGCCCGATACGGATCTCGTCGTCGACAAGACGATCATGTTGGAAGCAGGTCTCGACCAGCTCGGCGCCGTCGCGTTCGACAAGGGTTGCTTCGTCGGTCAGGAGCTGACGGCACGCACGCGGTATCGCGGCCTCGTCAAGCGGCGGCTGGTCCCCGTCGAGTTGGAGACTGCCGACATCGAGCCGGGCATGCCGGTGATGGCGGGTGAGCGCGAAGCTGGAGACATCAGGAGCGTCGCCGGCAAGATAGCGCTCGCCATGCTACGCCTCGACCAACTCGGTCATTCGTTGCGAGCAAATGGTGGATCCGTCCTGCCACGACCGGCAGCCTGGCAATCCGACTTGGCTGACCGACTGCGCCAAGCCGCTTCAGCAGACTGACTGACGGTCCGTTCTCATCCGCTGGCTGCGCAAGCCGAGCAAAAGCTGGGAACCCGCAGCGGCAGAACGATTCGAGGGCAGCAACGGGCACGCATCAAGAGCCGTGCGTGCCTCTTGGCTCGGGCAGGTGAAAGCGTCACCGAGCCTGGCTGCCACGTCTCGAATGACCGCCTCCAGTCCGCGGCAACGCTCACGCCTTGGGCAAGGGCCATCAATCCTTGCCCGAATCGGCGAGCTTAAAGAGCAGTCGCGCAAGCCAGACGGGCGAGCGCCACATGCTGCTTGCCCGACAGCCTCGTCAGGTCGCCGCATCACTCATTGTCGCCATCCCTGATGCGCAGGCTTCGCTGCGGCGCCGCGGCGCCGCTCATTCGAAAGCCGCCAGGACCGCGGAGCGGACTCGCGGGCATCCCTTCCGGCAGCGCCGCCGATGCATCTCGATCTGCCAGAAAATGGGCAGCGCGGACGAAACGGATACCATCATTGCGTGCCTTGTAGACGGCCCAGCTGAGCACTGCCAGAGCCTGCCAGGTCAACAATGTGGCGCCCTCGCCCACGGCTGCTGCGCCGGTGACAATAACCAGAAGAACGAGCAGCCGCACCAGATTGTCTGGCGTTTCCCAGCGCACCCCACCCATGCGATAGACGACATAGGGAATCCAGGCACAGATCGAATTGGCGAGCAGCAGAGCCGCACCCGCAAGGCTCAAGGGCAGACCCAGCAACCAAGCCAGCCACAGGCCCTTCATCAGTTGCAAAGGCAGGTGCAACAACATTCGCGACCGCTCGTCGATGCGATTGAACAGCCAAAAGGTTGCTCGAATGACAGCCAACAGGCCGAGCCAGAGACCGAGGAGCAGAGCTGTGCCCGCCATGGTCTGACCGGGTATGAGCCAAGCGCTGGCCCCGGAGTAGGCCAGCAGGAACGCCCCCGGCACCGCTACCAGCGCACCGAAGAGCCAGGCCTGCCCCTCATGCACGGTGCCAGCCAGAGCAATGCGCTCATCGCTTAAGATCGGCTTCTTCTCGCGCTGTCGCCCGAGATAGTCGTTCTCGTGATAGCCGACCTCGTAGACGATTGCGTACGAGACCATGAGGAAGGCTAGGCCCAGCGCCGTCAGCAGCGGATTGGGCGCAAGCAATGCCGACGCCATGACGAGGGCCATCCAATCCTTGGCGAAGAAGACGCCAAGCACGTGCAAATGCCCGGGGTGCTTGGCCTTCTCCGTGTAGACGAGAGGCACATAGGTCCGCGCGAAAGCGCGCTCGTAGCGCGCCTCGGGCCACAAGACGACAAGCGGCCTCGCCGCAACGGCGAGCAAGTCGGCGTCATGTCCGGCATGGTCCGTGATCACCGTGGCCTTGGCGACGGCCGGCGCACCAAACCGCTCCTCGAGCTGCAGCTGCTTGCCCCGCGCACGAGCAGCGAAGCCCGACCACAGAGGGCTTGCGACCAACTCCGCCTGGATCGGCAAGGCTGCCAGCAGTGGCGCAATGATGAATCGAAATCCGTGGCTCGCCACAACGATCCGTGAGAAGCGTTTCTCAAGCAGCAAGGTTGCCAGCTCCGGGTTCACATGAGCCCGGGCCAGCGCCGGGGCCATGCGCCGCCAGCGCCAAACCGTCCACGGCATCAGACAGACGACGACAAGAACCCGCAGCCAGTCGGCCATTGCGAACCCGTCGCGAAAGCGTGGAACGAGGCGCCACGGCTTGAGCAAGTCGAGCAGACGGCCGGAGACTGCGGCTATTACTGCCGGATACGCGCTGTCGAGGAACAGTTCCGTGGAGTTGCGCAGGAACAGCGTCTCGTCGAAGTCGACAACCATCAGATCGTCCGTTTCGGCGTCTACCAGCGCTGCACTCAGCTGATCCGGCGCGATGATGGCGGGCTCGCTCATCGTGACACTCCAATAGGGCACCAGCAGGCCGAGCCGGCCCGGAGGGCCGAACGGCCCCCCAGGCTCTTGGTTCGTAGCCATAGGCGCATGCTGTTATCTCCGTAGCCGGCAAAGGCATGGTGAGGGCTGAGGGGCTTGCGCTCGGCCGCATTCCGCAGAGCGAACCACCGCACTAGCCTCACGATCCACAATGCCCAAATAGCACTGCAGATTCATCCTCAAATCCTGTTTTCCATCCAATAAAATCAACAGCGCGTATCAGGATGTGACAGTCATTGATGATTTTTGAATACCATTTTGCTATCAAAATACACACCAAGCACGAGAAGTGACAGCATGCGTATGTAAGTTTTTTGTTAACAATGATTGCTAATTAGTTAACAAGGCGATCATCAAGAGACAACGGATGAATCATTGCGGTTGCCCGCGCTTCGGCCGGCGACGCATTCTTGCCTCAACAGCCGGCCCAAAGAGCGACAACGCGTCGACCGGGCAGCTTCACCGCGCTTAACGGGATGAGCACCCGCCTTCCCGAACGATTCATGCCTGCAAACGGAAAGCGGAAAATGCACAGAGAGCCGAACGAGATGGTCGAGTACACAGACCGTCAACGGCTCCCAGCTGCGCCGTTGCCCCAGATGCAGTCGGTTGCGCCACCTCCCGAAACGGCCCGCGCCTTCGAGATCGACATGCTCGAGGTCCTTCGCGGCGTCTGGCGGCAACGCTGGACGGTGGTCGGTGTCACCGCTCTCGGCACGGCGCTGGCGGTCGGCGGATCGTTGCTGATGAGCCCGGTCTTCACGAGCTACACCAGCGTGATGCTCGAGACGCGACGGAATCAAGTGTTCGAGACCCAAACCGTGCTCTCGGATCTGACACCGACCGTCGAGGTCATCGAGACAGAGATCGAGATGGTGCGCTCACGCTCGATCATGGAGCGCGTCGCCCTGCGCCTGGATTTGCCGGCGCTGCTTGCCGCGCGCGACCAGGCCGCCGAGCAGCAATCCTTCCAGGAAGGTCTGCGTCGAGTGGCAGACCTCTTCCTCTCAAAGGTCATGGCAATGGCTCCGGGCGAGCTGTCGCTGCCTCGGCCGGGCGCTCAGCCCGACGCCGAAGCGCCGGGAACACCGCTCGATGATGCCGTGATGTTCCTTGCCGAGAAGCTGGAAACCCGTCAGGTCGGTGGGACATCTGTGCTCGACATCGGCTTCTCGGATACGGATCGCGGCTTTGCCGCGCGGGTCGCCAACCTGTTTGCCGAAGAGTACCTGACGGAGCAGGTGGCCTGGAAGACCCAGGCGACGGATAGCGCCAATACCTGGCTGCAAACGCAGATTGCCGAGTTGCAAACCGAAATCGGCCGCAAGCGCGCCGAGTATGAGGAGCTGAGAAGCGCATCCGGCGAAATCGACATTGCCGGCAACTCGCTCTCGGCACAGCGCCAGATTCTGACCAATGAGCGCTTGCTGGAGACTCGAAGCGAGCGCATTCGGCTCGAGACCGAAACCGCATCGCTGCGTCGCCTGCTTGCCGAGGCGGGGCCGGAGCAAATCGCCGCTCGCGTCGACTCGGAGGTCATGTCGGAGCTTCGCTTGGAGGTCTCGGCGGCGAAGCGACGGCTGGCCGAGCTCAAGAGCGTGTATGGCACACGCCATCCACTGCGCCTCGATGCCGAAGCCCAGCTCGGACAGGCGCTTCGCGACGTCGAGGTCGAAGCCGGCCGCGCCCTGGCCAGCCGCAAGAACGCGCTCGCCGCCGTTCGCGCCGAGGAGAACCAGCTTCAAACGGCGTTGAACCGCGACGGCGACGCCGGTCGCGCGCTCGGCTCGCAACGGAGCGAGATCGCGGCGCTGCAGAGCGAGATCGAGACCATGCAGACGCTGCTGGACGGATATCTTACCCGATTCAACCAGACCGCCGAGCAGCACTCCATCATTCGCCCCGACGCGCGCGTTATCTCGGCTGCCGTGCCGTCGCGTTACCCCAGTTCACCCTCGCGCACGACCATCGTCATGCTCGGCTTTGTTGGCGCTGGAATGCTGGGGATGATCCTCGGTTATCTTCGCGACAGCACCGACCGAACGCTGCGCAGCCTCGGCGCCGCGGAGCGGGCACTCGGCGTGCCCGTCCTCGGGGCCATCCCGGCTCTACCCGGCAACGCCCGCCGTCAGTCGCCGGTCGACTACGCGATGCAGAGGCCAGGCTCGGCCTTCGTCGAGAGCATGCGCAACATGGTCGTCGGCATTGGCTTGGCGCAAGCAGCGTCGGCGCCCCGCAGCCTCATGGTCACCTCAGCCCTCGCCGGCGAGGGGAAAAGCTCCACAGCGGCCTCGATGGCACGGATGATGGCGCGGGCCGGCTACAAGGTCTGCCTGGTCGAGTGCGACCTGCGCCGTCCCCGCCTCTCGACGGTCTTGCGCTGCTCGCCTGGGGTCGGCCTCCTGCAGTTCCTCGAGCGCGAGGCCGGTCTTGCCGATATCATCCAGCAGGATCCGGTGACCGGCATGAGCGTCATCACCGCTGGCGGCACCGCCGACAACTCTCTCTTCCTCCTGCAGTCGGAGGAATTCCGCCGGCTCATGACCTATCTCACCACGGGTCACCAGATGGTCATCGTCGACGCGCCACCCGTGATGCCGATTCCTGACGCTCAGGCGATCGCCGAGCTCGTCGACTCTGTGCTCTACCTCTGCCGTTGGGGCGCTACGCCGAAGGCGACCAGCGCGGCTGGCGTTCGAATGCTGGTGCGCCGTGGCGGGGCCCATGTATTCGCCGCACTGTCGCAAGTTGATACCAAAGCGTTCGCTGCCTACGAGCAGAGCTACTCGCCCCAGGGTGCGGACAACTACTACACCAACTGAGCACCGAGCGATGCGGCTCTTGCGCACGCCTGCCCCCTCATGGCTGCACAAGAGTCGTTCGCACGGCCGATTGGATGCCGCCCGGTAGAGAGGGCTTGGCCGAGAAGAGAAGGTGATCGTCGATGGCAATCGAGCAAGTGATGCATGGTACCGGCAACGTCGACGTTTCAGGCAGCGGGCCGGATTCTGGCTTTCTCAGCCATGTGCCACGTTTTTTGCGCATTGCGCAATGCGGCCAACTATTGCGTCGCTTGGTTGGGTTGCCTGCCTGCAAGCCAGATGATTTCCTGTTCGACATCGCTCCCGCGGCCCAGGAGCGACTTGCATCCATAGCGCGCCAGGTGCGTGGGCCGAGCTATCGCCCCGCGATCTTCGTCAATGGCGTCCTGCCCCGCTCCGGCACCAACTTCGTTGCGAACGCTTTGGCATTGCACCCGGACGTAGCCGCCTTTCCTCGCGAGATGCACGAGTTCCCACTCATCGAGATCGCGCCAGGTGCTCGAGCCCTGCAGCACGAGTGGCTGTCGCTCTACCCCGCGAACAGTTCTTTGGTGCAGCCGTTCGAGCTCTTCGGCTATCTCGCGTCTGGTTGGCTCGCGGACTTGCAGCGCGACGTGCAAGACCGGCAGCTTCTCTTCAAAAGTCCGCATGTCCGCCAGATTTCATTGTTTCGCGCCGCCATGCCGAACGACAAGCTCGTCTTGTGCCTGCGCGACGGACGCGACGTCGTCGCATCGACGATGGCCACATTCGAGCGTGGTCTCCTCAGCAAGGGCTTTCGCGAGCGCGGCATCTTCCGCAAGAGCTTTCGCCAGCTGGTGGTCGAGTGGCGGCTCGCGACCGAGGCGGTGCTGGCCTTCGCACCGGGCGGTCCGCGAGCAAATCCCAACACCATCGTCGTGCGCTATGAGGATCTCGTCGAGGATCCCGAAAGTCAGGTAGCGAAGATCCTGCCGGTACTCGGCCTCGACCCGTGGCGTTTTCCAGCCGAGCAGCTGAAGCAGCTACCGATCTTCGGTTCCTCGACGACGAGGGAGAACGGCGCGCAATCCTGGGAGCCTGTCGAGCGCAAGGCCCACTTCAATCCGATCGGGCGCTTCGAGAACTGGCCCGAAGCGAGGAAGAGAGCTTTCGAGCGCATGGCCGGAGACATTCTCCATCGCGCAGGCTATGCTTAACAGGCTGCTAAAGAAGGCGTGGCGGTGTGCAGGCTCTGGTGGTTCGTTGTGCTTGACCAGCGGAGGGCACGATGCGCGGTGGGGAGGTTCGGAACGGCAGTCTGATTTCGTACGTTGACCTCGAAGCTCGAGTGCCGCGGGCGCATCCCCTTTGGTTGATCAGACGGATCGCCGACGATGTGCTGGCCGCCACGTCGGGCCACCCGGCAACGCAGAACCTCCTGATCGGCGTGACGCACATCCGTGCAGCTTGGGCGAGAGGCGGTGCCGATGTGTGTAGGGCGATGAGAAAGTAGTCCACGAAGCGGCACCGGTTTGGTCTGCCGCGCCGGTGTGATCCAGCCCCGAGCTTAGGGCCACTCATAAGTGGAATCTGCCCTTTTGGGATAGCACTGGCGTGGACAGAGCGGCAAGCGGCCCCGGCGGTGAGCCGCCAGAGAGCTCTGGAGCCGGAGCCGCTTGCCGCGGCCGCTCGAACGGTCGAGCCGCCGCGAACGCTTTGGGCGTCGACATGCGCAACGCGCGTGTGGGGCCTGGTCTCGTTGTAGGCCAGGCGCCAGCGCTCGATGATTTGGCGGACCTCGTCGAGGCTACGGAACCAGTGCGGATCGAGGCATTCGTCCCGGAAGCGGCCCCCCACCCCGAGGCGGCGGGCCGCCTCGGGGACCCCGGCGTTGAAGCTTTCGATCGAACCGTTCTGCATCGGCTTGCCCCTCCGCGGTCTACTGACCGCGTTCCCTTCGGGAAACGGATCCAGCGTCTTCCTGACGCTGGACGGTCGATCGGCCGATGACGGCGGCCGGTGAACTCCGGGCCCCTTCGCGGCCTCCTGGCCGCGCCTGCTTCGCAGATCGGATCGACCGTCTACTGACGATCGATTGTCGACGACGAGACTATCAGGATAGCCGCGCTTGCGGGCGACGTCGTCGAGCATCAGGGTGACGCGGCGCCCGGGCAGCGAAAAATCGGCGAGGATCGCAGGGCATTCGCGGGTGCAATCGTCCTTGAGATTGGCGGTGCGGAACCTGCGGCCGCTGGCCAAGGTGTCCTCCCAGCAGGGGTCCCCATGCAGCCTGCTGCATGGGGTGGGGTGAAGTCCATCGACCAGCGCTGGTTGGCAGCAATCGGGCACCAGTGGCCGAACATCGTGCCGGCCCCGCGCTTCTGCCGGTGACGGCGGCGGATCGCGAGCCGCTCTTCCTGGTAGAGCCGGGCAATGAGCTTGTGATTGGCGCGCCAGCCCTCGCGTTTGAGCAACTCGTGCAACCGGCGATAGCCGAAGCGACGATGCTCGCCGGCCAGCGCGCGAAGCCGCTCGCGCAGTCTCGCATGGTCCTTCGGGCGAAGCGCCTCGCGATCTGCCAGCGAGCGCGAGATCCCGACGAGCCTGCAGGCTCGACGTCGCGACAACCCGTGCTCCGTCTGAGCCAGAGCCACCGCTTCCCGTCGGGCTGCAGGCGTTACCAGTTTTTTTCCAGAAGCCCTTTCAGCGCCTTGTTGTCCAACAGCGCCTCGGCCAGCAGCTCCTTCAGCCGCTTGGCGTCCGACACCGTCATCCCGCCGTACTTGGCCTGCCATTTGTGAAATGTCGTCTGCGAGACGTTGTGCCGCCGGCAAAGCTCGTCGAGCTTCGCCCCGGCCTCGTACTCCCGCAGGATTCCGATGAGCTGCTCCTCGGTGAACCGGCTCTTGCGCATCTGTCCTCCTCACGAACCAAGGTAGAACAGAGTCCCCTTATCCATGGACCCAATTTAGGGGGCCGGGTCACATCGACCTTCGCGAAGAACCGCGATCGGTTCTTCGGGATGGATGCCACAGCGGAACTGCTGGCCGCAACGGCGAGCGGGATTCTCACAGGCAGAGGCGATCCAAGAAGACGCACGCGTCGATCACCGATTCCGACGCCAGGCTCTACAAGAAGGCGGATGGCCAGCCGAGCCGGCTGTGCTTCGTCGGCACCGCGTTGATGGAGAACCGCAACGGCCTCGTGGTCAACGGGCGCTTGACCCGAGCGTCGGGCGTCTTTGAATGCCTTTCGGCCGTCGCTCTCGCCGACGCGCACATCCCCAAAGGTGGCACGCTCGCCGGCGATAAAGGGTTCGACACGGCCGATGTCATGGCCGAGCTGCGGGAACGGCGGGTCGCCCCGCACGTCGCCCAGAATGCTTACGACACCGGCAAGGCGAGACGGCGATCCAACATCGACGGGCGGACGATTAGGCATGTGGGCTACGCCGCCAGCCAGAAATGCCGCCAGCACATCGAGGAAATCTTCGCCTGCCAGGGTCTCCTGACCATGGCCCTTTCAAGGATGGATCGTACGGCGCACGGCTTCCATCTCGCGCTCGCCGCCTGCAACCTCGCCCGAATGCCCAAGCTGCTCGTCACCGAGGCTGCTTGATGGCGGGCCTGGCGACCAATAAGATGGTCACATCGGCGCCATGCACCGATCCGTATGCCCAGGCGAATGCTCGCAAGGCAACGGCGCGGCGCCCGCGCAGGAAGGTCTTGAGGCGCTCGTGGCGGCAGTTGACAGTGTTGAGGTGGCGGTCGCTAACGCGGCGTTCGCCGGCTTTGTGGTCGAGCGGCGCGTAGGTGAGGCGCAGGGATCGGGCGCAGGGTGGGAAGAACGGTGCGCCATCGGTGACGAACAAGGCACCGGGCTCGATCGCGGCTTCGAGGTGGGCCCTGATGGCGGCGGCCGCAGCGTCGGGCAGCATGCGGGTGAGCGTGGTTCCGCTGCGATTGGCAGCGACGACGATCGACACCTGCTCTTTCGGGAGACCGCGCTTCTTGGCGACGCCACCGCGCTTGCGCGGTTTGCGGTCGAGCTTCCTTGCGCTTCTGTGGCTGGTGAGGATGTAGGTCTCGTCGGCTTCGACGATCCCTTCAACTTGATGCCGCAGGCCTTGACCTCGGCAAGAAACCGATGCCGCCAGCGAAACGACGTCTTGTCCGGCGCCCCGCAGCGATCGACCCCCGTTGATCGTGTCCCCTCCGCCGCGGCCGAGGTCGAACGCCGCCCACGCTTACTTCTTGCGCAACCGCGCCAAGAGTGTGCCGGTCAGCGCGCTGAAGGTGCTACCGCAGCCCGTGCAGCAATCGTGCATGAGCCCGTTTGACCGGCCGCGGATCATCGCCCTGTCGGTTGCGCAGTGCGGACGGCACAGGCCTCGTCGATCCGCGGCTCCAAGAACGCCAGAACGTTCGCCAAGGACGCAGGCTCGGTCAGCACCCGCGCCGCCTCCTCTCGTTGGCGAACCGAGAGCTCATCGACTGCGGCAAGCCAAGCCTGGAATGCTTCACGCTCCATCGCCGTCTGCCACACCTCTTTGCGGCAGACCAATGAAGCGTCCCGGGTTTTCCGGAGGCAGTTCAGTTTGGGTCATGCGGCCAAATCGAGGTTCTCGATGGCTGCATAGTAGTTGGCTTCGGCCTCGGCGGGCGGGATATGCCCGATGGGACCGAAGAGGCGATGGTTGTTGAACCAGTCTACCCAGCGCAGCGTTGCCATTTCCACCGCCGAGGCAGCTCGGCCATGAACGCTGCCGCCAGATGACCTCAGCTTTGTAAAGGCCGTTGATCGTCTCGGCGAGGGCATTGTCATAGCTGTCGCCAACGCTGCCTACCGATGGCACCAGGTTGGCTTCGGCCAGGCGCTGGGTGTAGTTCATGGCAAGGTATTGAACGCCCCTGTCGCTGTGGTGGACCAGGCTGTCCTCAGGACCGGGCCTGCGCGCATGAATCGCCTGCTCCAGGGCATCGAGGACAAAGTCCGCCGTGGGCAAGGTGCTGACCTTCCAGCCCACGATGCGCCGGGCGAAGGCGTCGATCACGAAAGCGACGTAGACGAAGCCTGCCCAGGTGTGCACGTAGGTGAAATCCACCACCCACAGGGCGTTGGGCCGGATGACCCGGAACTCCCGGCTGACCTTGTCCAACGGGCACGGCATCTTCGAGTTGCTGACGGTCGTTACCGTCTTCTTGCCCCGGCGCACGCACGCCACCCGCCCCAATGGCCCACGCAAGAGCCTTTCCACGGTTCCGCAGGGGCCGCATCGGGGCGGGGGGCCAGACGACGGGGAACGCCGAGGCTGGGGGAGGGGGGGGGGGGGCGGGCACGGGCGGGCCGGGACCTCCCGGCAAGGCAGGGAGGGCGGGCTCAGTGGTAGGCCGGGAGGGAGGGACGGTCGATCCCCAGCTCGCGGCAGATCGGCTCGATCCCCAGGTCCTCCGCGATGGGCGCGGGAGGGGGAATGGATGCCCGCGACTCGTCACTCCGCGGCGGTGGAGCGGGGCCGCTCGGCAAGAGGCTGGGGAGGGGGGGAGAAGCTCCTTCACCCGGCCCAGAGCGAGCCGCCCCGACCACGGCCGCCTGCGCCGCTGGCCCCGCTCGTCGGCTCGCCTCCTCGCGGCACCAGCGCAGGGCGGCGTCTCCGTCGTGCCGACCCGATCTTCGAGAGCAATCGACGTCATCGCCTCCCACTCGGAGCGGTAATCGGCGCGATGCTCGCCCACCACCGTACCGCCCGAGGTGCCGAACCTCAGGGGAAAACCTGTTCCTTGTCTCCTCAACCGGATGCTCCTTCTCACAAATCAGAGCCTCCGGAAAACCCGGGACGCTTCACAACAAAGCCCGGCAGGCATAGCAAACACAACGAGAGCCAAGGATTCTGCCCGCTCGTTCTCTTCCTCTTCTTATCCCTGAAACACACGTTGGGCGACCTCGGCCGATTTCGTGTCCGGAAGCTTGACGGGCAGTTGGGCGAGCGGAGTCCGGTTTCGACCGAGCCCGCTCGGTCGGCAGTCGCTAGGGTATGGACACGGGACACCTAAAGAGAGCGCATCGTGTCGACTGCGAACGCGCGTGGTCCGTCCGACGCCGCTCTGTTCAGATCCGCCGATCTCGATGCAGGCGATCGACGTACTGGAGAATGTCGCATATCACTCAACTGTCCGCCATGGCGCCGTCCCGTCCCAAGCAAGCAATCGAGATCGTCTGGTTCAAGCGCGATCTCAGGACCCATGACCACCGTCCGCTGGCAGCGGCCAGTGCGCGCGGTCCGGTGCTGCCGCTACTCGTCATCGAGCCGGAGCTGTGGCGGCAACCCGACATGTCGGCGAGGCAGTACGCCTTCGTCGGCGAGTGCGCGGCCGAGCTCGCCGACGCACTGGCCGCACTGGGCCAACCGCTCATCGTTCGCGTCAGCGACGTCCTGGCGGTCCTCGACGACCTTGCCGAGCAATTCCCAATCAACGGCCTCTGGTCGCACGAGGAGACCGGCGGCGATTGGACCTTCCGCCGGGATCTTCGCGTCCGGGGCTGGTGTCGCAACCGCGGCATTGCCTGGCACGAGCTCCGACAGGATGGCGTCGTTCGGCGACTGACCTCACGCGATGGCTGGGCCAGGCGCTGGGACCGGCTCATGGCGGCGCCGATAACGCCCGAGCCATCGGCACTGGCACCGCTGCCAATGAGAGTTGACGGTCAGCATTTGCCAACGGCGGTCGAGCTGGGCTTGGCCATCGACGATCCGCCAATGCGGCAACGCGGCGGTCGCTCACAGGCGACTCGAACCCTAGCCTCGTTCCTGCAGGAGCGTGGCGAATCCTACCGCTCGGCAATGTCCAGCCCGATATCCGGTGAGGCCGCCTGCTCGCGCCTTTCGCCCTATCTCGCCTGGGGCGCCGTCTCCATGCGCGAGGTGGCCCAGGCGACCTGGGCGCGTCAGCGAGAGCTTAGGGAGATCGACGGCGAGCGGGCAGCGCGATGGCGACGCTCGCTGGTGTCGTTCTCCGGCCGGCTGCATTGGCATTGCCATTTCATGCAGAAGCTCGAGGACGAGCCGCGACTCGAGCTCACCAACCTGCATCCGGCCTACGACGCGCTGCGGCAGCCTGGGGACTCGGAGCCGGCACGTCTTGCTGCCTGGGCGAAGGGGGAGACCGGGCTGCCGTTCGTCGACGCCTGCATGCGCTATCTCGCGGCCACCGGGTGGCTGAACTTCCGCATGCGGGCCATGCTGACGGCGGTCGCCAGCTACCATCTCTGGCTGCACTGGCGTGAGCCCGGGCTGCATCTCGCCCGCCAGTTCACGGACTACGAGCCCGGGATCCACTGGCCGCAGATCCAAATGCAGTCCGGCACGACCGGCATCAACACCGTGCGGATCTACAACCCGATCAAGCAGGGCCATGACCAGGACCCGAACGGCGACTTCGTGCGCCGCTGGATTCCAGAGCTCGCGTCGATCACCGGCCCCGAGGTGCACGAGCCGTGGACATCGGCGCACGCCCGGCAGATCCTCGATCGCACCTACCCGCTCCCCATCATCGACCACATGGCCGCCGCGCGTGAGGCTCGGGAACGGATCCATGGCGCACGGAAGAGCAGCACCTTCCGCGACACCGCCAAAGCCATCCAGGATAAGCACGGCAGCCGCAAGAGCGGCATTCCAAGGACTGGAAAAAGGGCAGGCAAGACGGCGACGCTGAGCACCAGCAAGTCACGTCAAGCGCAGCTGGCGCTGGACTTCACCGTGCCACCGGCCGACAGCGACATCTCGGAGCCATGAAGTCGCGCACCGGACGCACTGTCGCGAAGTCGAATCTGCCGGAGAAGGTCTGCGCCACCTGCGGTCGGCGTTTTCGTTGGCGCAAGAAATGGGCTGAAGCATGGCCAGAGGTTCGGCATTGCTCCGAGCGGTGTCGTCGCGACAAAACGCGGCGCAAATCCGCCCGGCTTGTAGTCGTTCTTGGACAGTGGCGCGAGATGGCATGGCTCGCCGAGGCAACCAGACCTCTGGAGGGATGATGATCACATCAAAGAGCTACCCGCGCCTGGCGGCCCGCCCGACAAGCCCTTGATGATGGTCGACGCCGGGCTGTTGCAGTCGACTCTGAGCGAGGCGATCGGCTCGGGTCACCGCTCGAAGCGCGGCCGTCCACCGTTCGACGCCATCGCGGCGCCCGAGATTCTCCATCTCCGGGCGAGGCACGCACTGAGCTTCGAGGCAACCGAGCATCTGGCGCAGAAATGCCCCGCTTGGGGTAGGACGCGGCGCATTTGCTGCTCGTGTGTTCGCGCAAGTGGTCGAGCCTGCGCATCTGGGGCATGAACATTGCCAGACGCGTGGCATGACACCAGCCAGGCCCGCGGCCGCCCGCACGCTCGACGGCATCGACTTCCGCTTCGACAAGGAGGCCGTGGCCTGAGCAAGGCTGCATCGAGCGAAGAGCACCAAGTCGCCCGGTGGGGCGAAACGGCTCGGTAATGCCGGGGCGATGGACAAGGCGATCTCACTGAAAACCCTGATCTTTCGAGCCATGCCCGAAAGATCATGAGAATATTGAGACGCCTCGCCCCCCTGACCCGATCACGTGACGCCTCACATTAATCCGAATGGGAGCCGAACATGAAGAGAAGTGAGTGACCCGCAAGAGCGAGCCGGGCCGATCGTGGGAGCAAGGATGAAACGTAGCGTCTCGACGCCGATGCCCCCCAAGCAGAGAAAGCGCTCAGGCATTGATGGCGTCCGGCACGGGCGCGGGCGCTCCGGGAGCAACCAGCCGAAAGACGAGTGCTGGCTGTCGCCCGGCGACCTCGGCGGCGGCGGCGACACTTTGGGCAAGCGATTCGCGAACATCGGTCGGCAAGGCTGCCGGGCTACGGATCACCGCTTGGAGCCGCTTGCGATCGACCCACATCTCCAGCGTTATCCGGCCGAACCGGCTTAGATCCAACGTCAAGAGCAGATGATCGCCCGCTTCGTCGAGTGCTTGCGGCGTGCGAGCCCGTCGCCAGAGTGCGAAGGATTGGGCAGGCGCCCCTGGCTCGGCCAGGAGGCCGAACGAAGCGCGCGAGCTGTTCTCACGATCGACTGGAGTCGAGGACACTGGGTCGTCCTCGGCGGCAATTGTCGCCCTGCCGACCGGCAGCGCCGGCTTGGCGCTCGCCTTTGCGCTACCAAGCGCTCGCCAATCGGCCACGAGGCGCGCGGCCAGCGTCGCGTCCGGCATTGCCAAGGCTGGTGGGAGAGCTGGCTGCTGTCCGCCACCGACCACACGCTGTTGCTCCGCCGCCAAGCCTGCGAGCCCGGCCTTGTCACGGATCGGTGGACCACCGCCTGCAGGCAGCAGCTCGAGCGCAAGATGGGCGCCGAGCGGCAGGTGGACACGCGGCCCGGCTAGCCGCAGCCGCTGCCCGGCAAGGTCCAAGAGCACATCGGATGCCACGCTACTGCCGATGACGGTCGCCACGAGGCCACGCGTGGCCGATGCAGCCGTTGCATCGCCCGCAGGTCCGAGGAGGCGAACGTCAACCGACATGCGGGCGCCGGAAGAGCCTTCGAGAGTAGCGGGAAGCCGCAGCGCGCTCTGGCTGACAATCGCAGCCGCTGCCGGCGCGCGTGCAGCATTCTGCGCAACGCGGTGAGGTCTCGGCGCTGCCGCATCGCGTGGCACGCCACGCCTGTCCGGGGCGTGCGAGCCGGCATCGGTCGATGTCTGCGGTGCCGTCGGCGCTGGCGCAACCACGTCATGGATCATGGGTCACACTCCACGTCGCCGGATGCCAGGCGTTTGGCGATCCGCTCGATGTCAGCAGCAGCTGGTGCCGTCGGCGAACGATCGAGCAGCGACATCTGCCGACGGATCGCCTCCGGCACCCGCGGATCGCTCTGCACACTGCCGAGATCGTCGCACGGCAGATCGAGGAAGCGACGACAGGCGCGGGCCAGGGTGGCATGGGCGAGCCGGCCCTCTGTCGTATTGGCGACATCGTTGGCGAGAAACCACGGCCGGCTGGCGGCGTCGCGGCTGAGCTTGATCAGCGCATAATTGTCGGTGAGCGCCGTAGGCTCGTTATTGCCGACGACCACGAAGCGACGGGCCCGCTCGATGCAGACAAGCGCGATCCGCTCCAGTCCACTCGGCAGATCGACGAGGACATCGTCGAAACGCTCTGCCAGCGCCGCGAGCTGATCGACGGCCCGACCGAGCCGCGCATCGCCGAGCCCAGCCAATGCGGCGCCTGAGCCACTGCCGCCAAGGAAAGAGAAAGCGAGTCCGGGCAAGGGGCGCACGAGCGCTGAGAGATCGAGCCCGCCGGCGATCGCCCGCGCCAGCCCCAGACCGGGCTCGAGCCCGAGCTGCACCTCGACATTGGCGAGACCGAGATCGGCGTCCACCAGGAGCACGCGCCGGCCGCGGCGTGCCAAGGCATGGGCGAGCGAAACCGCGAGAAACGTCTTGCCGACGCCGCCTTTGCCGGAGGCCAGAACGGTAAGCCCGGTCACGACCGCGACTCCTCGGCAAATACGTCGGCTCGATGCAACAGCAGCCTCGCCAGATTGGCAGGGGTCAGCGCCTTGAGCGGCTCCGCCACGCGCGGGGCGATACCGACCCCGGCGAAAGCCAAGCCCGCATCGGCCACCGCCAGCAGCATGCCGAGGCGCCTCGTCGTATCGAGCCGCGCGGCAAGAAAGCGATTGGCGCCAAGCGCCCGCCAGGCGATTGCCTGATCATGAGCCTCGATCGGCAGCAGGTCGGCAGGCAGCACGGGCAGCAGCTCGCCGCCGAAGCGTTTGGCCAGCGCCGCGCTCGCCACCAGCGATTCGGAGCAAAGCGGGTCGACAGCCGCGGTGTCGACCAGCAGCAATGCATCCTGGCGCTGCCCATGACGGTCCTCGTCAAAGGCGGCTGGCAGCTCGAGTGGAACGCCCATCACCTCGAGCAGCGCCGCGAGCTGGCTGGTGCCACCCTTGCGCTCGCCGTCGGTGCTCGTGACGCGGACCTGAAGCCCGGCCAGCCTTGCGGCCGCAGCCAGCCTGGCCACCATCACCGTTTTGCCGACGCCTGGCCCGCCGGCGAGGATAATCGGCACACCATGGCGCTGCCTGAGCGACGCAAAGCGGCAATGCTCGGCAAGCGCGAAGGCGAGCACGTCCTCGGGCTCGCTGGCACCACTCTCCCGAGCGGTCAGGCAAAGCCGCTCGATCCGCCGACTGCCGGCCTGGTGGAAGCTCAATGCGAGCGCCAGCCGCTCGACCACCTGCAACGGCGTCGACGAGCGCAGGATCTGATCGAGCGGGTCGCTCGCAGCTCGACTCCGGCGGTGATCCGCACACCCTCCTCGTCCTCCGCTGTGGCGAGGATGACGGCCTCGTCGCCGAGCGCCCGGCGCAGCGCTTGCATTGCCTCGTGCACGGTCCGCCCGGTGAACACCCTCAGCCGCATCGCCTAGACCTGCCCCAAGGTGCGCAGCTTGGCCTTGGGGTGAATCTCGTTCTGCGAGAGCACGATGGTGGACGGCCGGAAGCGCTCGACGATCGAGCGAACATAGGGGCGGATCGCCGGCGAGGTGATCAGCACGGGCAGCTCGCCGCGCATCGCCTGCTGCTCGAACACGTCCCTTAGCCCGCGGATGAACTCCTGCAGCCGGCTCGGTGCCATGGCCAGCTGGCGCTCATCGCCTTGGCCGACGAGGCTCTCGGCAAAGGCCTGCTCCCATTCCGGCGACAAGGTGAGCAGCGGCACGTAGCCGCCGGGGCCGGTCGCGGCATTGGTGATCTGCCGGGCGAGGCGGGCGCGGACATGCTCGATGATGAAAACCGCGTTCTGGGTCATTTGGGTGGCTTCGCCCACCGCCTCGAGCACGAGCGGCAGGTCGCGGATCGAGACGCGCTCGGCGAGCAGACCCTGCAGCACGCGCTGGATGCCGGCGGTCGAGATGCGCTGCGGCACCAGATCGGCCAGGAGCTTCTGGTACTGCGGGTCGAGATCGGCCAGGAGCTTTTGCGTCTCGGCAAAGCTCAGCATCTCGGCCAGGTTGTCCTTGACGATCTCGGTCAGATGCGTGGTCACGACAGTCGCCGGATCGACCACGGTCAATCCCTTGAAGGTCGCCTCCTCGCGCAGCGACTGGCTGATCCACATCGCCTGCAGGCCGAAGGTCGGCTCGACCGTCTCCTCGCCCGGCAGCTCGATCTTGCTGCCCTGCGGGTGCATGACGAGCAGCATGCTCGGCCGCACATCGCCGCGGCCTGCCTCCATCTCCTTGACCTTGAGAACGTAGGTGTTGGCCGGCAGCTGGATGTTGTCCTGGATGCGCACCGACGGCATGACGAAGCCGAGTTCGCCCGCGAGCTGTCGCCTGAGCGCCTTGATCTGATCGGTGAGCCTGCCGGCACCCTGCTCGTTGATCAGCGGCAGAAGACCGTAGCCGAGCTCGAGGCGAATGGGGTCGATCTGCAGCGCTGTCGTGATCGGCTCTTCGGCTGGCTTGGCCGGTGCCGGCGGTGGTGCCGCCAGGCGTTCCGCCTCGGCGGAAGCTGTCCTGGATGATCGCCAGGCCAGCCAGCCTGTGCCACCGCCGATGACGACGAAGGGCAGCATCGGCAATCCGGGTAGCACGGCGAGCGCAAACATCAGGCCGCTGGTCACGCCGAGCGACTTCGGGAAGGCGCCCAGCTGGTTCAGCAGGGCCTTGTCGGCACGGCCGGTGACACCTGCCTTCGAGACGAGCAGGCCCGCCGCGGTCGAGACCACGAGTGCTGGGATCTGCGAGACGAGACCGTCGCCGACGGTGAGAATGGTGTAGCTCTCGGCTGCCTCGCCGAAGCTGATCCCCATCTGCCCGACACCGATGATCAACCCGGCGATCAGGTTGATGAAGGTGATCATCAGGCCGGCGATGGCATCACCGCGCACGAACTTGGCGGCACCATCCATGGAGCCGAAGAAGGCGCTCTCCTCCTCCAGCTCCTTGCGTCGCGCCTTGGCCGTCGCCTCGTCGATCAGGCCGGCGGAGAGATCGGCGTCGATCGCCATCTGCTTGCCGGGCATGGCATCGAGTGAGAACCTGGCCGCCACCTCGGCAATGCGGCCGGAGCCCTTGGTGATGACGACGAAATTGACGATCACCAGGATGGCGAAGACGATGATCCCGATGACGAAGTTGCCCTGCATGATGAAGCCGCCGAAGGCCTCGATCACGCCACCGGCGGCCTCTGGACCTTCGTGCCCATGCGCCAGGATCAGCCGCGTCGATGCCAGGTTCAAGGACAGCCGGAGCATGGTCGCTATCAACAGCACGGTCGGAAAGGCGCTGAAATCGAGGGGCTTCTCGATGAACAGCGAGGTCAGCAGCACCATGACCGAGAACATGATCGAGAGTGCGAGGAGCAGATCCAGCAGCAGCGGCGGCAGTGGCAGGATGAGAACGACCAGAATGGCGATGACGCCGAGCGCCATCAGCACGTCGCTCTGCCTGAGCGCCCGGGCGATCTCCGGCAGGACCTGCCTCGTCGTCGAGTGGAGCTGAAGCGCCATCAGATCACCTGTTGCCCATGCCGATGCTCAAGACCATGGTCCTACTCAACCCGACGCACCGGCGGCCGCTGGCGCCGGAACGGCCACGCCTGCGTCGTCGTACTGCTTGAGCTTGTTCCGCAAGGTGCGGATCGAGATGCCGAGGATGGTCGCGGCATGGGTGCGGTTGCCCGCGGTGTGGCCGAGGGTATCGATGATCAAGTCACGCTCGACATCGGCGAGACTGCGGCCGACCGCTGTGGGCGCGCCCGCATCACCGCCGAACCGGCCCTCAGCTGCCCGCCCGGTTGATGCCGCAAGGGTCGGCGTCGGCGCCTCGGGACGACCGCCCAGCACGATGTCGGCGGCGCTGATCGCATCACCCTTGGCCAGCAGCACGGCGCGATGCACGCAGTTGTCGAGCTCGCGGACATTGCCGCGCCAGGCATGCGCCTCGAGGCGCGCCAACGCAGCGGGCTCGAGCGGCAAGGCCGGCCGGCCATTGGCAACGCTATGCTGGCGCACGAAGAAGCTGGCGAGTGGTGCGATATCGGCCAGGCGCTCGCGCAGTGGCGGCAAATGCAGGGCCAGAACGTTGAGGCGGAAATAGAGGTCCTCGCGAAACTGACCATCGGCCACCGCCTCGTCCATATCGCGGTTGCTCGTGGCCACGAGGCGGATGTCGATCTTGATCGGCCGACTGCCGCCGACCCGGTCGATCTCGCGCTCCTGGATGGCGCGGAGCAGCTTGGCCTGCAGCCTGGGGTCCATCTCGGTCACCTCGTCGAGCAGCAGCGTGCCGCCCGAGGCCTCCTCGAACTTGCCGATGCGCCGCGCCGCAGCACCGGTGAACGCACCCTTCTCGTGGCCGAAGAGCTCGGATTCGAGCAGGTTCTCGGGAATGGCGGCGCAGTTGAGCGAGATGAACGGGCCGCTGGCGCGCCGGCTCTCTGCGTGCAGGAAGCGAGCGACCATCTCCTTGCCGGTGCCGCTCTCGCCGGTGATCAGGACACTCGCATCGGCAGGCGCGAACTGCCGCGCCAGATCGAGCACACCGGTCATGGCAGCGGAAATACAAACGAGCTGCCTGGAGGGCGCGCTCGCTGCCTGCAGCATGGCGGCGATGAGCTCAGGGTCCGGCGGCAAGGGGAGAAAATCCCTGGCACCACTCTGGATGGCGGCAACGGCCGCCGCAGGCTCGGCATCGATGCCGTAGGCGACGATCGGCAAATGAAAGCGCTCGACCTTGAGCGCCTCGATCAAGGCCGGCACATCGACGGCGAGATCGACGAAGACGAGATCGGCGCCACGGCCCGAGCGCAGGCTCGCGAGCGCAGCTGCGGTATCGGCGACCCGCCGGACGGCAGCACCAGCGGCCGCCGCCATGTCGACCGCACTCGCCACTTCCCGCCTTTCGGGGCCAATGAGCAAAAGCCTGGTCGCCAAGGTCGAGCCTCCGTTGGTGTCATGCAGCATCGCGGTCATCCAGATCAGTCGAAGCGCTCTGCGCGGTCTTCCGGCGCCAGGAGGCCGTTCAGCGTCGCCTCGAGCCGGCGGGGATTGTCCCGCTCGACGATCGCGATCGCAGCCACCAGCTGCAGCTCGGCCCCTAAGCGGACGACGTCGAACCGCGCCGCCAGCCGCTCGGCCAAAGGGGTGAACAGCGCATGCGCGAGGAGCGCGCCGTAGAGCGTGGTCAGCAGTGCTATCGCCATCGCCGGGCCAATCTGCTCTGGGTCCTCGAGATGACCGAGCATCTGCACGAGCCCGATCAGCGTGCCGATGAGGCCCATGGCCGGGGCCACGTCGGCGGCGCGGCGCAGGACGGCGACCGCCGCTGTCTGCCGCTCGGTCATGGCCTCGATCTCACGCTCGAGCGCCTGCTCGATCACCCTGGCCTGGGCGCCGTCCAACAGCATCAGCAACCCACGATGCAGAACGCCGTGACGGGTGAGCGTCGTCACCCGCTGCTCGAGCTCTGGCAGGCTCGCCTGGCGAATGGCCCCGGCGAGCTCGAGCGCATCGTCGGCAATCGCCCGCAGCGGCGGCGGCGGGCTCGCCGACAGGGCCTGCGCCATGACCTGCGGGCTGCGCGCGAAATCTCTGAGCGGAAAGCTTGCGAGCGTAACGGCGAAGGTGCCGCCGAGCACGATCAGGAGCGACGGCACATCGACGAACCGGGCTGGAGCACCACCGCTGGCGATCGCCAGACCGATGACGGCAAAGGCGGCGAGCAGACCGATAGCACCCGCCGGATCCAGACGGTCGAGGAGGCCGCCGAGCTGACCGCCGGGCACCCGCGAGCCGGCCTGACGCGGCCCGCTTTGCCGGCGGCTTTTCTGGCCGCCGTGCTGGCCGCGTTGCCGTCGATCGAGGGCGGCACGTGCCATCAATGGTCGCTCTTGATGATCTCGGTCATGGTGATGCCGAGGTGATCGTCGACGATCAGCACCTCGCCACGCGCCACGAGCCGATTATTGACATAGATATCGATGGGCTCGCCGACCTTGCGGTCGAGCTCGACCACCGCACCGCGGCCAAGCCTGAGCAGCTGGTTCACCGGCATCGATGTCTTGCCCAGGACAGCCGCGAGCTGGACCGGAATATCGTAGATGGCGCTCAGCCGATCGTTTGCCGCCCGATCGGCCGGAGACTCTTCCGCCGTCCCCGCCTCGGCCACGGCAGTTCCTGCCTCGAACGCCGTCTCGTCGATTGCCGTCTCGTCGGTCATGCCTCTTCACCTTCCATGGTTTCAAGCCGGTCCCGTGGGTGCGAAGCATCCTCGAGGGGCGGTTGCTCAGGGGACGATTGTCGAGGGACCGACGGCTCGGATGGCTGCCGGTCGTCATCGGTCAGCCGGCGGAGCCGTGCTGCAGCAGCCTCCTGGACCCGTTGGATCGACCACTCGGCGCTGCCGTGCGGCCAGACCAATCGCACGGCTCCAGGCTCGATCGCGGCAACGGCCTCGACGGTGACGCGGCCAGCGCGACGCTCGACCACGGCCGAGCTTGCCAGCCTGGCAGCCAACGCGTCGGCGATCTCGGGTGCCGCCTCGATGACGATGGCGAGCTCGGAATCGAAGCGGGCGAGGCAATCGGTGGCCAGCCCATCGGCGAGCCGCCCCGCCAGCTCGGCGCCGGATGGGATGTGCAAAGCCTCGGTGGCCAGGGCGGCGAGCACGCCCGCAGCCTCGCGAAACTGCAGCCGGCGCTCGTCGAGAACGGCGTCCGCCGCGTCGAGCGACCCCGCGATCGCCTCCAGCGCAGCAGCGATCCGCGCTTCGTGGCCGGCGGCAGCAGCCTCGCGCTCGGCCAGGCGCGCCTCGAGTGCGACCTGAGCGCAGGCTCGGGCCAAGTCAGCCTCGTCGAAGGCCAGGGAGCTGCCGAATGGCGAGATGCCGCCCGCCGGCGAGACCGCAGCCGGCCTGCCCGCCGGCGCGAAGCCGTTCTCGCCGAGCTGCGGCCAGGCGGCCTTGCTGCACTGGCTCTTGGCCTGATCGCCCAGCCAGCCACCTGCAGCCTTGCTTGCCGTGCGCGCCGTCGCCATCAGTAGACCAGCTCGTCGTCTTTGTCGTCGGCGAGGAAGATCTCACCGGAAGCGGCGAGCTCCTTGGTCATGTTGACCATGAACTGCTGCGCCTCATCGACATCCTTGAGCCTGACCGGGCCCATCGCCCCCATGTCCTCCTTGAGGATCTTCGCACCACGCTCGGACATGTTGGCGAAGAAGAGCTCCTTGAGCTGATCGGAGGCCCCCTTGAGCGCCACGGCGATGCGGTCGTTGCCGGCGTTGCGGATCAAGGTCTGGATGCCGGAGCTGTCGAGCTTGAGCAGGTCCTCGAAGGTGAACATCAGCGCCTTGATGCGGTCCGCGGCTTCCTTGTTGCGCTCCTCCAGCGAGGCGACGAAGCGGGATTCGGTGTTGCGGTCGAAATAGTTGAATATCTCGGCCATCACCTCGTGATTGTCGCGCCGATTGGTGCGGGCGAGATTGCTCATGAACTCGGCTCTGAGCGTCCGCTCGACATCCTGCAGGATGTCTTTTTGCACGACCTCCATGCGCAGCATGCGCATCACCACCTCGACGGAGAAATCGTCGGGCAGGCTGGCCAACACCCGGGCGGCGTGCGCCGGCTCGATCCGCGACAGCACCACGGCCACGGTCTGCGGGTACTCGTTCTTCAGGTATGAGGCCAGGACCGACTCGTTGACATTGCCGAGCTTGTCCCAGACCGTGCGGCCGGCAGGGCCGCGGATCTCCTCCATGATCCCATCGACGCGCTCGGCATCGAGAAAGCGCTGCAACAGCCGCTCGGTGGTGTCGAAGCTGCCGACCACGCCGCCTGCCTGGCTCAACCGCTCAGCAAAGTCGCCGATGATCTTCTCGACCACGTCGGAGCCGACGCGGCCGAGCAGCGACATGGTCTGCGACAGCTCCTTGACCTCGTCGATCTCGAGGCGTGCGAAGAGCTGGGCGGCATCCTCCTCGCCGACGACGAGCATCAAGATCGCCGCCTTCTCGGTGCCCGAGAGCTTGTCGAAATTGAGCATGGGTAGTGCTGACATCGTCTCCATCCCCTAGCTGGCGTGCAGCCAGCTGCGAATCACGCGGATCGCATCCTCGGGCCGGTCCTTGATCAGATCCGACATCTCGTCGAGCACCGAGGCATTCACGTCGCCGTCGATGTGCTTGAGGCTGATCCGATCGTGGTCGCTCTGCCGATCGTCGGCCATGGCCTCGCCGTTCGGGCCGACCAGCAGCGGCAGGCCGTTCTCGTCGATCTTGATCGTCCGACCATCGGGAATGCGCACCAGCAGGTGCTTGCCGTCGGGACCGGTCAGCAGCCTTGCCCCAGCAGACCCGTCGGCGCTCACTGCCGGCCGATCGATGCGGCGCAGCAGCGGCCGCACGCCAAGCATCAAGATCAGAAACGCGGCAACGACCAGGCCGCCGATCTCCGCCATGCGCATCCAGTCCAGACGCTCGAGGGCGATGAAGGGCTCCTCGACCTCGGCCAGGGGCTCGGGCATGGCGAGCCGGCGGCTGACGATCGACAGCGTATCGCCGCGCGCATCGTCGATGCCGACGGCGCTGCGCACGAGCATCTCCAGCTCCTCGAGCTCCTCGACCGGCAAGGGCTCGAACACCTGCTCACCAGCATCATTGGTGCGGTAGGTGCCGTCGACCTGCACCGCCACGGAGAGCCGCTCCAGCCTGCCGGCATGCCGGGTCTCGTTGCGGACGGTGCGCGAAATCTCGTAGTTGATGGTCTCCTCGTTGCGCGAACGCTGCTCGCGCGAGGTCGCAGCGTTCGCCGCCTCGTCGCCACCCGGCAGGTTGTTCGCGACCGTCACCTGGTCATTGGGCTCGCGCTCGTCGAGCTCGTTGCTCTCGTCGACGAGCTGCGTGCTGCGCACCACCTGGCTCTCGGGGTCGTAGATTTCCTCGGTGGTCGTGGCACTGTCGAAATCGAGCTCGGCGGTGACCTGCGCCTCGACCCGCCCGGGACCGAGCGAGCGCTCGAGCAGCTGCAGGATCTTCGCCTGTAGCCGCGTCTCGACGACCGTGCGGTAGCTCTCGGTGTCGTCGAGTGCGAGCAGCGCGTCGCCACCGTCGCCGCCCCTGGCCAAAAGCCGGCCCTGATCGTCGGCAACGGTGATCTTGTTGGCCTCGAGCCCCGGCACGGCGGCCGCGACCAGGTGGCGGATCGCCGCGATCTCGCCGCGGTCGAGGCCGCCGCCGCCGACCGAGAGAAACACCGAAGCGCTGGCCGGCCCGGCCTCGCGGCGGAACAGCTCGCGCCGCGGCTGCACCAGATGCACCCGGGCACTGCGCACCGAGCGCAGGCTCTGGATGGTGCGCGACAGCTCGCCTTCCATGGCGCGCTTGAGATTGACGTTGGAGAGGAACTCGGTGGTGCCGAAGCTGTCGACCGTGTCGAAGATCTCGTAGCCGACCACGCCACCGCCCGGCAGTCCGTCCGAGGCCAGCGCCATGCGCAGCTCGAGCACCCGATCGGCGGGCACGAGCACGGCATCGCCCTGGGCCGACAGGCGATGGTCGATACCCATCCCCTCGAGCCGGGTGACGACGGATTGCGTGTCCTCGAGCGCCATGCCGGAATAGAGCAGCGTGTAGTGCGGCTCGATCGCCTTCATGCCGAGAAAGCCGACGAGACCGATCAGCCCGAGAGTGGCGACGACCAGCGCAAGAATGCGCTCGACGCCCATCTGGCGCAGCTGCATCGCAAACCAGCTCAGCGCCGGCGTCGGTGCCGGCACGGCTGCGCCGTCCTCGATCGTTGCTGTCTGGACCTCGTTGGCCATCCTGAAACCCGAAACCGCTTGAGCGTCATCGCCCACACGGCGCAACCTACGGCCAACATGCTGAATAATCAGTTAATGTGGCGCCGGCCGGTCTCAGGAAACGGGCCCGTTCGGCAGTCGACAGAACCGTCTCAGTCGCCGACGAGCAGCAGGTCCTCGGGGTGGATGCCGAGCGTGCAGCTGGTGCCCGGCGCTGGATCGGGGTTGGCGATCCGGCTCACATTGTAGCGCGAGCATTGCAGCCGGCTGCCGTCCTCGGCCGTGAGATAGACGATCGAGAGATCGCCGAAATAGGCGATCTGGTCGATGGTCGCCTCGAGCAGCACCTCGCCAGGCTCCGGTGCCGGCGTCGAGTAGTCCATCCGCACCTTCTCCGGGCGGACGATCAGGATGCCGCTCGTCACGTCCGGTGCCGCCCGCTCCACCGTGAGCGTGCCCAGAAGTGGGCTCTCCACCGTGGCATGATCGCCGTCGATGCTCACGACGTTGCAAGGAAAGCTGTTCGACGCCCCGATGAACTCGGCGACGAAGCGGCGGGTCGGATGCTCGTAGAGCGCCCTGGGCGGTGCGATCTGCAGGATCTTGCCGTCCTTCATCACCGCGATCTCGGACGCCATGCCGAGCGCCTCCTCCTGATCGTGGGTGACGATGATGAAGGTGATGCCGACCTCGGTCTGCAAGCGCACCAGCTCGAGCTGCATCTCCTCGCGGAGCTTCTTGTCGAGGGCGGAGAGCGGCTCGTCGAGCAAGAGCAGCTTCGGCCGCTTGACCAGGGCCCGGGCCAGGGCCACGCGCTGCCGCTGGCCGCCGGAGAGCTGGTCGGGCTTGCGCTCGGCCATGCCGCCGAGCCGGACCATGGCGATCGCTTCCTCGACCCTGGGGCCGATCTCGGCTTGCGGCGTGCCGGTCACCTTGAGCCCGTAGGCGATGTTGTCGGCCACCGTCATGTGCGGGAAGACCGCGTAGGACTGGAACACCATGTTGACCTGGCGGCGGTTGGGCTGCACGCCCGCCATGTCCTCGCCGTCGATCAGGATGCGCCCGGAGCTGGCGTGCTCGAAGCCGCCGAGCATGCGGAGCAGCGTGGTCTTGCCGCAGCCCGACGGCCCGAGCAGCGCGAAGAAGGCGTTGCGCGGGATGCTGAGGCTGACCTCGTCCACGGCGGTCACCCGGCCGTAGCGCTTGCTGACGTGGTCGATCTCGACAATCGGTGGGGCGTTGGGGGGAGCGGCGTTGAGGTCTCTCATCCGAGCGTCGCCGCCTCCTTGCCGGGGCGCTGCCAGCGCACCGCGATGATGGTGAGCACCACGGTCACCGCGATCAGCACCGTGGACGCCGCATTGACCTCGGGCGTCGCCCCGAAGCGCACCATGGAATAGACCTGGACCGGGAAGGTCAGCGTGCCCGGGCCGCTGGTGAAGAAGGTGATGACGAAATCGTCGAGCGAGAGCGTCATCGCCAGGAGGCCGCCGGCGATCAGGCCGGGCTTCATGTAGGGCACCGTCACGTTCCAGAAGGTCTGCCACTCGGACGCGCCCAGGTCCTTCGACGCCTCCTCCAGCGACCGATCGAAGCCCGCCATTCGCGAGCGCACGACCACGGCCACGAACGGAAAGCTGAAGGCGACATGGCCGATGATGATCGGCATCAGGCTCAACGGCCACGGCATGTCGGTGGGCCAGCCGACCCGGTTGAAGAAGACCAGGAGCGAGACCCCCATGCAGATCTCGGGGATGACGATGGGCAGCGCTGCCGCCCCGTCGAGCGCCGCCTTGCCGGGAAAGCGGAACCGCCAGAGCGCGAGTGCCAGCAATGCGCCGATGATCGTGCTGAGCACGGTCGAGACGGCGGCGATGATCAAGCTGTTGGAGAAGGCCTCGATCAGCGACGCGTTCTCCGCGGCCTTCACATAGTAGTCCGTGGTGAAGCCCTGCCAGACGATGTTCCGCCGGCTGTCGTTGAAGCTGAAGACGATGAGGATGACGATGGGCGCATAGAGAAAGACGAAGACGGCGAGCAGCCAGAGCCTCAGCCAGAGGCGTCTCGTATACTCGAGGGGCCCGATAGGGTTACGCCCGAGCACGGCTTTCCTCCCGCGCGGTGAGCCACGCCCGCAGCGCCAGAATGGCGAAGGTGACGTAGAGCAGGACGAAGCTCATCGCCGCGCCTAAGGGCCAGTGATTGGCCGCCTTGAACTGCCGCTCGATCACGTTGCCGATCAAGCAGGCTGTCGGTGCCGCCCAGGAGATCGCTGATCAGGAACGTGCCGAGTGCCGGGATGAAGACCAGGATGACGCCCGAGACGATGCCGGGCTTGGCCATCGGCACGATGATCGAGAAGAAGGTCCTGACCTGGCTAGCACCCAGATCGAGGCTGGCCTCGAGCAGCGAGCGGTCGAGCCGATCCAGGGTCGCATAGAGCGGCAGCACCATGAAGGGCAGGTAGACATAGACGATGCCGAAGATGACGGCGGTGTTGTTGTAGAGCAGCTCCAAGGGCACGAACCGCTCGCCCATCACGGCCTCGCTAAGGCCGAACGGCACCAGCGCCGTCTTGGCCAGGAGCCAGATCTGCTCGAGGCCCAGATTGACGAAGCCCTTGGACCGCAGCACCGCGATCATCGCATAGGTGCGGATCAGGATGTTGGTCCAAAACGGCAGGATGACGAGCAGCAGGAGCAGCGGCTTGACCCGCTCGGGCGCAAAGCTCACCGCCAAGGCCACGGGCAGCCCCATGACCAGTGCGATGACCGTGGCAATGACGGCAACCCAGAGCGAGCGGCCAAAAAGCCCCACATAGACCGGATCGAAGACGGCGGCGTAGTTCTCGAGCGTCCAGGTGATGTCGATCTCGACCGGGCCGACCCGCTCGCCGAAGGCGAGAATCCAAATCAGCGTCAGCGGCACGAAGAAGAACAGCAACAGCCATAGGGCGCCGGGCAGGACGAAGGCCCAAAACACGGCAGGTTGCGCGCGCCAGCTCTCCAAGCGTTCTTCCCCAGGGCCAAACCCGACAGGGCTAGTTGTCCCGAGCCACGATGGCTTGTCAATCGCCCTGCCTCCAACAGGCGGCTAGCAGCCTGCCTTGCCCGCGCCGATTGCCGCAGGACGTGGCCAGCACGGGCGACCAGGCTTATGATCGAGCGTGCTGCACGGCGTGGTTTGGAAGGAGTGTCGATGGACGAGTGCCCGGTCGAGATCGTCGTGGTCGGTGCCGGCATCACCGGCATGGCCATGGCGCTGACGCTCGCCCGGCAAGGTGTCGAGGTCACGCTGCTCGCCGCCGGCGCGCTGCCGGGAACCATGGCCGGACGCCCAAGCGACGGCCGCACGGCAGCACTGATGCAGCCGGCGATCGAGCTCCTGACCCGGCTTGGCGTCTTCGACCCGGCGGGCCTCGGGGCCGAGCCGCTCTATCGGCTCAGAATCGTCAGCGAGCGTGACGGCGATGGTGCGTCGATTACCTTCGATGCCGCGGAGATCGGGCACGACGCCTTCGGCTGGAACATCCCCAATGCCAGCCTCGCCGCCAGGCTGGGCGCCGCGGTCCGGCGCGAGCCCAAGATCACGCTGCACGACGATGCGGCGCTGAGCTCGGTGGTCGAAACCCACGACCGACTGATCCTCCGCAGCGGTGACGGCAAACGGCTCGCGGCACGGCTCGTGATCGGCGCCGACGGCCGCGATTCAGTGGTCCGCGAGACCGCCGCGATCGCCACGACCGAGCGCGATCGCGGCCAGACGGCGATCGTCTGCCGCTTCGCCCACAGCCGCCCGCACCGCAATGTCTCGACCGAGCTGCACCGCAAGGGCGGCCCGTTCACCATGGTGCCCTTGCCCGGCCGCAACTCCAGCCTGGTCTGGGTCGACACCGACGAACGCAGCACCGAGCGCCTCGGCCTGGACGACGCGCGCTTCCTCGTGGCCATGGAAGAGCACGCCGAGCCCTGGCTCGGCGAGGTGAGCGACGTCTCCGTTCGCCACGCCTATCCCATTCGCGCGCGGTTGGCCAAGGCGCTCACCGCCCCGCGCCGGGCCCTGGTCGGCGAGGCGGCGCACGTCATGAGCCCCCTGGGTGCGCAAGGCCTCAACCTGTCGCTGCGTGATGTGGCGACGCTGGCGGCCCTGCTCACGAGCCACGACGGCGACCCCGGCGACGACGACCTGCTCGACGCCTATGCCAGCGCCCGCATGACGGACATCAAGACCCGGTTCTGGGGCGTCGACACGCTCAACTACCTGGTCAAGGGCAGCCTGCCGCCGTTCCGCCAGGCCTCGAGCCTCGCCTTCGGCCTCCTCGACCGCCTGCCCCCCGCTCGCAAGCTCTTGATGCAAGGCCTGATGCAGGGCGTCTGACGGGCTATCGTTACACATCGATACAGTAGCCACCGCGCACGACGAAACTGCTGCGACAGGCGTCTGCTCCAATAGAGCTCGTTCTGGCTCTTGGAGAAGGATGATCGCCATGCAGAAATCGCTACGCTCGCTCGAGCGGAATGTCGTCACCCCAGCGACGGCTGGCTTGTTCCTGGTCTCGGCGGTGACCGGCGCGATGCTGTTTCTGCACTGGCAGAGCGGATTGGTGCGCGACGCCCACGAATGGCTGGGTATCGCCTTTGTCGTCGTCGCCGGCTGGCATATTGCCCGCAACTGGCGCGCCTTCGTGCACTATCTGCGCCGCAGGATGCCGCAAGTGGCGATGGTCGCGACGCTCGCCGTGGCACTCGCCTTCATTGCCATGACGGCATCGACGACCACTGGCGGCGGCGGCCCGGGCGCCGTGCTGCATGCCCTAGCCGACGCACGGCTGGAGGTTGCGGCACCCGCCTTCGGCATGTCGCCGGACGTCGCGATGGAACGATTGCGGACGGCTGGCTTCGAAACCGTCTCGGAAAACGCGACCCTCGCTGCCATCGGCGAGACGGCAGGCCGCCGGGCCAAAGACGTCATCGAGGTGCTTGTCGCTGGCGAGCCCTGAAGCGGGTGGTTAGAGCACTCTGTCGAAAGGCAGCGCGCGGGAGCCCGCGCTCAGAGCCACCGCCAGCCCCTCACGTAGCCTTCGATCGCACGGCCGCCGAAATGTCACTGGCGAAGGCATCGACGCTGGGCCAAGACGTGTAGTCGACGCGGCTCGTGCCGTCGGTCGGGCCGCCCGTCAGCCACATGATGAGCCGGATCATCTGGCGGTCGAGCCAACCATAGCTCGGGTAGTCCAACCGGCCGGCGAACACGGCGGCTGCGACCGGCCGAAGCCCGTGCTTCTCGATCAGCTTCTTGACGTAGGGATTGGTCTCGACCGTCTGCTTCTCGGGCTTGCGCGCGGTCAGATTGACGGACGCGAAGGCCAGCGGCGGGGCACCCGGGTGCTTCCGATAGGTCTCGAGGAACTGCTCGGTCGGCTCGAGATGGCGGCCATAGCGCACGGCAGCGACGACCACCACGAGCGGGGTGCCGGTGAGGATTTCAGCCATCGACGGGGCCTTGGCAAGGTCCAGCGTGTCGGCGGCGAGCCCATCCGCCCGCAAGCGCTCTGCGATGCGCTTGGCGATCATCTCGGCATGGCCGTCGCGACTAGCGAAACCGACGCGAACCGGACCTGCAGACGTGTCTCGGGCCAACATGGGCGGGTCGATTGCGGCCATCACCGTCAGCGCCACACCTCGGCGTTTGACGGCTGCCTCACGGCCCAGCCGTCACGCCAGGCGCTCGGGTTGGCCAACGCCAAGCCGCCACGCCGCTGCGCACCCGCCAACCCGATGACGCACCGGCGAGCGGGCGCCTTCGCGTGAGCTTGCCCGACGCCTTGCAGCCACCCCCTGACAGCCACTCGGCGTCAAGCAGCGAGCACCCTGGTCAGCGCCTGCTCGTAAAGCGTCTCGATCTCTTCGCCCTTGTAGACCGAGACCTCCAGCTTCTCCATCACCGCTTCGGGCGGATAGATCGCCGGATTGTTGAGATCCTCCTCCGGGATGAACGCCTTGGCCGCCTTGTTCGGCAGCGGATACTTGATGTAGGTGGCGATGGCACCGTGCACCTCGGCGTCGAGGATGAAGTTGATCCACTCGTGCGCCTCGTCGGGATTGGGCCCGCCCTTGGGGATCGCCATGGCGTCCTCCCAGAGCATCGCTCCCTCCTCGGGCACGACGTAGCTCAGCTCGTCGTCCTCCTCCATCACCTGGAGAATATCGCCGTTCCACTCGAGGCAGATATCGACCTCGCCAGCGATCAGCAGGTCCTGGCCGTTGTCCGGCCCGAAGGTCTTAATGTTGGGCTTTTGCCGGATCAGCAGCTCGGCTGCCTCGTTGATCTCGTCCGGGTTCTCGGTGTTGAGCGAATAGCCCAGATAGAGCAACGCCGCCTGAAGCGTGTTCTTGTCGTTCAACAGCGAGATGCGGCCGGCATGCTCATCCGAGTCGAACACCGCTTTCCAGCTCGTCGGCTGGGCTGCTGTCGTGCGGTAGCCGATGCCGATCGTGCCCCAGAAATAGGGCACGCTGTAGACGCGCCCCGGGTCGAAGCGGGGATTGGTGAAGGCGGGGTCGAGATTGGCGATATTGGGGATGCGGCTGTGGTCGAGCGGCACCAGCATGTCGGCCACGATCATCCGCTCGACATAGTCGTTCGAGGGATAGATCACGTCGTAGCCCGGGTTGCCCTCGCGCAGCCGGCCGAACAGCTCGTCCGAGCTGCCGAACAGATCGTAGCGGACCTCGATGCCGGTGGCCTCGGTGAAATCGTCGACCGTGTCCGGGCCGATATAGGTGTCCCAGTTGAAAACGTTGACTTCGCGGGCCTGGGCGTTCAGCAGGCGCGGATGGCTACCGACCACGGCAGCGACGGCGAGGCTGCTGCCGAGCAGTCCGCGACGGTTGAGCATCGGCATTGGCAGAGGCGTGGGGCGGCGCGGCATCGGCGCTCTCCTTGGTTATGCGGGTTTCCCACAAGCATGTTGAGGTCGAGGGTCAAAAACCAGTTACGGTTTGTCAACCGAAACCGTGAAGAAAGCCGCTGGCGAAGCCGTGACCAAGGTCGCCGGTGCCCACCGGGTGAGCAGTCATGATGCCCGATCTCGCAGCCCTGCCCTGGCTCACCGCGGCCTTCCTGCTCGGGCTCGTGCTCGGCATCGCGGCTGCTGCTCTCTTCACCCGCGGCCAGGCCCGGCGGCTGCTGGCGGTGATGGGCGAGACCCAGCGCCGGCGCGAGGCCGAGACCGACGCGCTGCTCGACGGCGTCAAGCTCGCCTTCCACGATATCAGCCGTTCGACGACAGGCGATGCCCGCGACGACATGCTGCGCCTCGCCCAATCGCAGCTCGCGTCCGAGCGCCGCGTCCTCGGCGAGGCGCTCGACAGCGAGCGTGGCGAGCTGGCAGCACGCATCGCCACCATGCTGGCCCAGCTCGAGCGCACCCAGGGCCTGATCCGCGAGCTCGAGCGCGACCGCACCGGCAAGTTCCAGGCGCTCGCCACCCAGATCGAGCTCGCCGGCGACAACGCCAAGGCGCTGGGCCAGACCACCCGCCAGCTCGCCCGGAGCCTGAGCGGCGCCAGGCTCCGTGGCCAGCTCGGTGAGCATCTGGCCGAGGACGTGCTCAAGGCCACGGGCCTGGCTCCGGGCCTGCACTACCAGCGCCAGGCGGCCCTCGACGCCGAGCGGCGGCCCGACTTCGTCTTGACGCTCGGCAGCGGCCCGAAGCTCGCCATGGACGTCAAGTTCCCGCTCGACAACCACCGGCGGGCTGCCGAAGCCAACGACGACGAGGACCGCCGCCGACTGGAAGGGCAGTTCATCAAGGATGTCCGCCAGCACATTGCCGCCGTCGCGGCCCGTGGCTATGCCGACCCGTCGCTCGGCACCGCCGATTTCGCGCTTCTCTTCGTGCCGTCGGATGCGCTGTTCGTTGCCATCATCGAGCTGGCGCCGGACATCGTCGATCAGGCGGCCCGGCAGGCGGTGGCGCTGGTCGGCCCGAGCACGCTCTACGCCTTGCTGCGCAGCCTGCGCCTGCTCGACGGCGAGGCCCGGCTCGCCCAATCGGGGCGTGAGCTGGCCCGCGCCATGGCCGGCTTCCGCCAAGCGTGGGAGCGCTATGCGGCCCGCGCCGGGCGCACCGAGCGGCGGCTCGAGGAGACCCTGGACGAGCTGCGCAAGCTCTACGGGCTACGCCGGGCGACCGTGGACCGGGCGATGGCCGACATCGACGCGGTGCTCGCCGGCAACGCGCTCGAGACGTCGGATTCCCCAAAGAACCCAGGCGAAGACGATCCAGACGCAAGAGACCCGAGCCCAGAAAACCTGGATGGAGCCGAGATCGGCGAGGCCGACGATCAGTCGGCCGCGAACAGGGCCAGCTTGTCGGCGGGCAGCGCGCTCAGGAGCGAGTAGGCATTGCCGTGGTCCTGCCACTTCAGCGTCGTCAGCCCATCCTGCATGGCGAGCTGCGGTGCGCCGCCGGCGATGGGGGCTGCATCGTCCAACGCCTCGATGAACAGCAGCGCTGGCCCGGCGTCGTCGCCGTAAACGGCCATGACCGAACCATCGGGCAGCACTGACGGGTCGGCCTCGCCGCCGACCAGGGCGAAGCTCGCCGGCGCGTCGGGCAGGTCCACCGGTGCTGCCAGCTGCTCGGCGAGCCAAGGCTCGAGCTCGCCCGGATCGCCGGTGCGCAGGTCGAGCTGGAGATCACCATCGAGATAGGCCCGGTAGACAGCCTGCCGCTTGTCGCCGCCGATCCAGCCGAGCCCGCTGAGCGCCATATTGGTGAGCGCCGCCACAGCCGCCACCAGCAGCGCCGCACCTGCCAGGTTCTGCAATCGCCACCAGGATGGCCCGGTCGCCGGCCGTGCCACCACGCGGCGGAGTGGATGGCCGATGGCGGGCAACGGCACCGTCTCTTGCGGTCCATCGCCGATTGCCTGAGACCCGCCGTCCGTCTCCTCCAGCCCTGGTGACGACGTCGGCAAGGCTGTGCCACCTCTGCCGCCGACCGTCTCGAGCCCGAGCGGCTGCCAGAGCGAGGCCTCGTGCTGCATCGCCCTGAGCCGCCGCTGCAAGTCCGCCTCGAAATACCGCAGCCCGTCGACCCGGCCGCGGCAGCCCGCACAGATGGCCAGATGGTCGTGCAAGGCCCGGCGGCGGCCGTCACCGAGCTGGCCGTCCAAGCAGGCCTCCAGATACCGCTCCAGGTCAGAGCAGTGCATCTTGCCATCCCTTCGTCGGCCGGCCGGGCCTTGCCCGGTCGACATGCTGTCCATGCCCTGGTCGCCAGCTCTCGGCACGGCCGGAACACCAACCAGGATGCCCGTGCCGAGCCGTCATCGTGCGACCTTAACCCTTAACGGGAGTTTCACCGAATCGACGGATCGACGCAATGCCCGATCAATGAGCACGGCGCAGCCAAGGGAGCCTGCCGCCGCTTTCATGATTTCGGTTGCCTTCACAGGACGAGAAGGCAATCTACTCGACCCGTAGGCCGGATCGACGACGTCGCACCGGATTCGATGATCAACACTCTTCAGGGGGGCAACATCCATGTCAGCCGCACCGGCAATCAGAAACGTCGCACTCGTCGGACCCGGGGGCAGCGGCAAGACCAGCCTCTTGGAGAGCCTGCTCTTCGTCGGCGGCGCCATCCACCGACGCGGCCGGATCGCCGACGGCAACACGGTGGGCGATGCCAGTGCTGAGGCCCGCGCCCGGCAGATGAGCACCGAGATCAGCGCCGCCAGGCTCGAGCACAACGACTTCGCCTTCACCCTGCTCGACTGCCCGGGCTCGGTCGAGTTCTCGGCCGAGGCCAAGGCAGCCTTGCTCGGCTGTGACCTCGCCGTCGTCGTCGTCGAGCCCGTGGTCGAGCGGATGAGCGCGGTGGCCCCCCTCCTCCACCACCTGGATGCGGCCAGCATCCCGCATGTTATCTTCATCAACAAGATGGACCGCTCCGAGGTCGGCTACCGCGACCTCCTCGACGCCATCCGCCAGGTCAGCGCGCGCCCCGTCGTGCCGCACCAATACGCCATCGGCCGCGGCGAGGACCTCGTCGGCTATATCGACCTCGTCACCGAGCAGGCCTACGCCTACCAGGAGGGCGCCCCCTCCGACCGCATCGACCTCCCCGACGACTACCTCGAGCGCGAGCAGGCGGCGCGCACCGAGATGCTCGAGACCCTGGCCGACTTCGACGACGACCTCATGGAGAAGCTGCTCGAGGACCAGGAGCCCTCGACCGAGGAGATCGTCAAGGACCTGCAGAAGACGCTCAAGGCCGACCAGGTCGTGCCCGTCTTCATGGGCGTGGCCGAGAAGGACATGGGCATGCGCCGCTTCCTCGAGGCGCTGGAGCGCGAGGCGCCGTCCCCCGCCGCCCGCGCCGAGCTGCACGGCATCGACGAGAACGGCCCGACCACCGTCCAGATCCTCAAGAACTACCACCAGCCGCACGCCGGCAAGCTCTCCCTCGCCCGCATCTGGGCCGGCAGCGTCAAGGACGGCATGCATCTGGGCGAAATGCGCATCGGCGGCGTCTACCGCCTCATGGGCCACAACCAGGAAAGCCAGGGCGAAGCCGGCGCCGGCGAGATCGTGGCGCTCGCCCGCATGGAGGACGCCAAGCCCGGCGCCATCCTCACCAATGGCGAGACCCAGACCGACGCCTCGCTCCCTGAGCTCGACACCGGCCAGCCGATGTTCGCGTTCGCCGTCACCGCCGCCAACCGCAACGACGAGGTCAAGCTCTCGGCCGCCTTCCACAAGCTCTGCGACGAGGACCCGTCACTGGCGCTCGAGCAGGACGGCGAGAACCACCAGACCCTCCTCTGGGGCCAGGGCGAGATCCACCTCAAGGTCGCCCTCGACCGGCTGCGCGACAAATACCACGTCGAGGTCACCCCCCACACGCCCCGCACCGGCTACAAGGAGACCATCCGCAAGGGCACCAGCGCGCATGGCCGCCACAAGAAGCAGTCCGGCGGCCACGGCCAGTTCGGCGACGTCAAGATCGACATCCGCCCCCTGCCCCGCGGCGAGGGCTTCGCCTTCGACAACAAGATCGTCGGCGGCTCGGTGCCCAAGCAGTACATCCCAGCCGTCGAGGCCGGGGCCAAGGAGTACATGGCCAAGGGCCCGCTGGGCTTCCCCGTGGTCGATATCGGCGTCACCCTGAATGACGGCCAGTTCCACTCCGTCGACAGCAACGAGCTCAGCTTCAAGATGGCCACAGGCCTGGCACTCAAGGAAGGCATGCCCGCCTGCAACCCCGTCCTCCTCGAGCCCATCCTGGCCGTCACCATCTCGATCCCATCGGATGCCACCTCCAAGGCGCTCCAGCTGGTCAGCCAGAAACGCGGCCAGATCCTCGGCTACGAAGCCAAGCTCGGCTGGTCCGGCTGGGACGAGATCAAAGCCAACCTCCCGCAAAACGAAACCCACGACCTCATCGTCTCACTCCGCTCCATGAGCCAAGGCACCGGCTTCTTCACCTGGACCTACGACCACCTCCAGGAAGTCCCCAACAAGCTGGCAGAGACACTGGCCGCCCAGTCGCGAGAAGAAGCGGCCTGACGGCCGGAAGGGAAGAAAAGCAGGGAGGCTCGCCTCCCTGCACCCACCGTTACTTTCGCGGCGGAAGATGGTAAGGTCTTGACGTGCCGCAGATCGAGTTCGCCTGGGACCCGGCCAAGGCTGCATCGAACGTCGCCAAGCATCGGGTGACGTTCGCGCAGGCCGCGACAGTCCTCCTCGATCCGCTGGCACTGACGGTGCTCGACACCGAGCACGGCAAGAGCGAGGAACGCTGGTTGACGCTGGGCGTGTCGAGAGAGGGCAAGCTTCTGGCCGTGTCGCACACCTTCATGTCGACGGGCCCGGACTTGGCCACAGTGCGGATCATCTCCGCGCGGGAAGCCACCCGCAACGAGCGCCGACAGTACGAAAACGAGCCGACTTGAACGCCGAGCTGCACCAGTGACAGAGAAGACGAGCAGGATGGAAACCGGATCGAGCCCACATGACGACGACATGCCCGCCGAGATCGACTTCTCCAAGGGCACCCGCGGCAAGTTCGCGAAGCCGGAAACGACGCTGAAGCTGCCCGTCTACCTCGACCCCGAAGTGGAAGAGTACCTAGCCACCCGCGCGGCAGCCCGCGGCGTCGACGTCGACCAACTCGTCAACGAGCTCCTCAAGAAGGACATCGAGCTCATCGAGGCCGCGAGCTAACGTGCCTTGCTCAGCCGAGCCGCAATCCGGCACGCACGATGTCGGCAATCGTCTTGGATACGTTGCATCGAGACCGAACCAGCTGGGACGAGATCAAGGCCAACCTCCCGCAAAACGAAACCCACGACCTCATCGTCTCACTCCGCTCCATGAGCCAAGGCACCGGCTTCTTCACCTGGACCTACGACCACCTCCAGGAAGTGCTCACCCAAGCTCGCCGAAACCCTGGCCGCCCAGTCGCGAGAAGAAGCGGCCTGACGGTCGGAAGGGAAGAAAGCAGGGAGGCTCGCCTCCCTGCCACTTCCTCCCGGATGTAACTTAATATTTCAGGCCGTGCATTCTCCAATAATGTTTTAACCAGCGCCATTCCCACCACAGCGCATCTTCTATCTCATTTGGGGCCGCAGAAGCATCCGGGAGCGCGCCTCCGTCAGCCGCGGACGAATTGCTCAATCGGCAGATTGAAGATTTCCGCATTGTCGATGAGAGGACAACTGCACGCGCAAGCAGAATGCAACGCACCCACTCTGCTGCGGCTTGGAAGATCAAAGGAAAGCTTTGCGAGATCCTCCTAAACGTAGTTGGCATTGCGCAAAGGTTTACAGGATCGTAAAACGAATGGATCACACCGCGGTGGTGATATTTACGCAACGCAGACTTCAAATGATCAAGGGCCTCAAGTCTCGAGCGCATTCGTTATTTACGAGCGTCAGCAGGGCAAGTGGATCACAATGATCTACCCAAGCGCAGAAATGGTGGTGCGGCAATTTGAGATTTTCTTTAACAAAGATCGCCAATTTAATATTGAATTCAAACCAACAACGGAAAAATCAGCGATAGTCTAGCAAAACTAAACAACTACCGACAGCTGACGCCGGTAGCTTTTGCATGAGATGGTTTTCAAGTTGCTGAATTGTATCACTATGTCGTCGATCGGTGATGTTACCGCTGGTGGTGGAGAAGGTAGCCGACGCGAGCGCGCGGGCCAGAAGTGGCAACCCCCAGTAGCGCTTGCGGATGGCCGGGAATCCTCCTCACGCTGGATAGCACGTGACGATGCAGCGGCCCTTGATGCGGCTGCATGACGTCGCTGATCGCCCGATTGGGCGGCACGGCGATGAACATGTGGACGTTCGGTACCCTTGGAGAGCGACGCCCTTGACGATTTGCACACGTCGGATTTCGACTTAAACCCGACCTGCCGGATGATTTGGCGAACTCGCTCGCCCCCGGTCGCCGGCCGACCAACACCTGGTAGCGGTACTTGGTCGCCCATACGACGTGATAGCGGTGGTAAAAAACGGTGTGGCGTAGCCCTTGCTGTAGACCATAGTCTGGCTCCCGGAAGAGAGGATTTTACCAGACGGAAAACGCCTTCGACCCGATCCTCTCTTCCCCGAGCCGAACTATGGACATCTTGCCTTCATGCTGAAGCCATTCGTCTGGAAGACGAGGTTTGGACCCTGGTTTCGGACAATGAAGCGAAAAGAAAGGATCCCGGCGCCGGTGATTTAGAAAACCTCAGATTTGGACTCCACGTTTGGGCACGAGCATTATGGCAGTTTCGCGAGCCGTCCAGCCGATTATCATTATTAAAGGTAGCGACGATAAAAATCTGTTTGATGGCGCCGCAGTAAAAAGTGACTTTGAAAAAGAATAATGAGCCTTTGGCAAGAAAAAAGCCGCATGAAAAATGCTCCCAAAACGCCCATGAAACTTGTTAATAAAAAGAGGGAACAGAATTACATTTTGGTCCAGAACACATAGAAGACTTAACAAAAAATAACGGGTTCAATTTTGAAGACTATTTTCCGTCTTCGATCTCAAAATTTCTCGATATGAAAAGACGCAGAAAAGCGGACTTGTCTACTACAATATTGCTAATAGTTTCATCTTGCACTGTCGGCATATGCTCTCCGGACATGGCCAGGACGGCCGCGGCAGCTAGAAGAGTGGTTCTGCTCAACATGGTTCTCTCCTGATCCATTGTTGGTGGGCAGGCCCGTCAGCAATGAAGCATCCACCTGAACCTGCACTTTTGAAATAGCACACTGCGTGCTTGTTAAAAGAAATGGCTTTGCGATCACAGAACAACTCACCTCTGCTGGTAAGCAGTCATTCGGACCAATCCCGTAATGGGACTAGCGATAAGGGCGCAAGGCGGAGACATGTGTGGACGCCCCCGGCGGATGCAAGCGAGAGCTTGGCCTTGGTCTGGGCTGATGGTCGGGTGCTGACATGTGTCGGGCCTCTGGTTGCGGCTTTCGACACGCCGCGGGCGGTCATGGAGAGCCGCCGGATCGGGTCCACATCACCTCCGCGCGCTTCGTTGGCGCCTGCCCCCTACCTTCGGTCTTTCCCGATACCGTCTCGTTCAACCGTTCGCCCAGTCTTCACCTCCCAATAACGGAGGGGGACACGTCCCTTTTTAACCTTTGCGGGTCCGTCGACGCCGCGCACCGAACAGGCTTCGGCGTCGCTGTGAGGCAGTATAACGAACGCTTATGGAAAATCATGTGCCTGCGTACGAATGCGCGAAATCTGTTGCATATAGCGCAACGGGAACCCGAGCCTGTTGCGTATACCGCAACAAAAACCCGAGACCGTTGCGCTATATGCAACGGAACCCGAGATTTGTCGCATATAGCGACTCATTAGCAATGCTTATGTAGCATATACCGTGCAATTCTGCCGAAACGAACCCGGGAACGGGCCTCCAGCCGACGAACGAACCCGGCGAATCGACGAACGAACCCGCGTTTTCGACGAGCGAACCCGACGTCCCGGGATCGAACCCGAGCCGACAGCTTGCCGCAGGCACAACGACCGCGGGCTTGAGAATCAAGACGTTGCGCGATGACGCTGGCTCAGCCTGTCAGCCCAGCCCGCCGACGGCACCCCAACGCTCCAATGCCGCCAAACGATCCCGAGCGCCGGCTTGACCGGAAGGCCAAAATCCGCTATTATTCCTATAATTGCTCCTGCGGTCAGATGGGCAAAGGAGCGGATCCTCTCTTTCTAACCTTCTCAGTCGCGATAGCCTTGTCGACGATGTTGCTTTGGTCGCTCAATGCCTGATGCCTGGGGAACAGAAATGCGCACGCTCTGGCTGACATCGGCGCTGGCGCTCTCGCCCGCCGCCGGCCCTGCCTTGGCCCAGGCGTTCGGCAGCGCCGACGAAGCCCAGGCGAAACGGACGCAATACCGAAGGCGTCCTACCTGACCATAGCAGTCGAGCAACTGTGCGGCGTAGGCTACTACCCCTAAAAGCCGGAGGGGCCAACGGGGAGGCCAGCCTCCCCGTCTCTTCCCTTCTGAACGACCCTTCCGAATCAGCCCGTGCCCTGCTCCTTGCTGATGTAGAAGGCACCCAGCGCTGCCGTCACTAGGCCCTGCAGGGGGGCGAGCCACAGGTTGGACTGCTTCATCAGGTCCGGTGGCTCGATATCGACGATCGGCTGGACCAGCAACGTCAGCAGGACGACCGCGAGGTAGAAGAGCGAGAGGCCGAGCGCCAGACGGTAGACGAACTCGCTCACCTGCTCGTTGCGGCCTTTCTGGCTCTTGCGGGCGCTGGCGACCATGACACCGATGATCAACGAAAGGTTCGGCAAGGTCACCGGCAGGATCCAGGACCATGCGGCATCGGCGCCGCTGCCGTAATAGCCAAAGAGAGTCTGCAGCAGCACGAGCAAATAGATCAAGCCGCTGCCGAGCAGCCAAGCCGTGGCGATCCGCCGCCTGCACGGCCCGATGTCGACGTAGTTCACGAGCCGCCCAGCGCCGGCAGGATGCCCGATGATTTCAAGTGGGTCGGTGCATTCATGGTTTGCTCCTCGAGCACGACTTGGCTGACGCCGCTGCCGCGCACCTTCTCGAACTCGTAGACGAGCACGGTCGTGTTGTGGGCGCGTGTATACTCCTGATCCTGCACCTCCGTCGGCAGCAGGTTGACGCCCTGGCGCGCCCAGGTCTCGACCGTGCTGAGCCGCGCCCTGCCCGCATCGCTGTGGAAGGGCTGGTCGGTCACGATGAACAGCAGCACCCGGAAGTGCCCCGACCTGGCCGTGAACAACGCGCGGATATACTCGCCGAGCGAGAAGCTGCGCAGCGGCGGCAGCTTGGTCGACCAGCGAGAAGCCGGGTCGAGTGCCGAACCGTCGGGAAGAAACCGCTCGACCGGAGTGACAATGGCGAAGCCGCCCGGCACGCCCGAGTAGCCGTGCCCGGCATACCCGGCCGCTGCCAATGCGGCGGTCAGCCGACGGTCGACATCGCCAAGCGTCAGCTCCGGGTCGTCATCGGGATTGATGAGCGTGCGCGGCAGCACCATGCGCGCCGAGGCCACCGGCGGCGGCCAGGGATGCAGCCCCGGCAACAGCGCCGCCAGCGCATCATTGCCACCGCCATGCCGGCCTCGCCGCTCTCGACGATCGCCTCTTCCAGGCCGTTGTCGATGCCGCGCGCGGCTTCCTCGAAGTAGACTTCCCGGTCGATCATCGGGTTGCGCGGCGCCGGACCGTAAGCGCTCGCCACCGGGCCGTCCGCGCCGATCACCACGATGTCGCTGGCCACCAGCCGCCAGGCCAGCGTCTCGCGACGATCCGTTGCCATGGCCTCGATGGAGGCGAAGCCGTCGCGCTTCGCCTTGGTCTCCGCCACCAGCTCTTGAATAACCTGCTGCACGCCGTCACCCCCGGCGACCACCGTCGCCAGTGCCGCGATCTCGTCCAGCGCGTCGCTGGCAGCATCGAGGCCGAGTTGCAGCGTGTCGATCTCGGCCAGCGCATCCTGCAGCAGCTCGACCTCACCCTCCGCATCCACGAGCGTCGCATCCACTGGCGTCGCCTCGTCTGAAACCGTTTCGTCCGACAGCGCCGCTTCGCCGACCCCCGCCTCGGCGACGTCGAGCTCGGCGCGCAACCGCTCGCGCTCCGCCTCGAGCTTCGCCGACTTGCCCCTGATGATGGCCTGCACCGCGTCCCGGTGCACAGCCTCGTCGAGCCAGAGCGCCAGCTGCGCGATATCGGCCTCCTGCCGCGCCATCGGCCCAGCGAGCAAACGGGCCTCTGCCCGGTCGTCACGCCCGGCGACGACGGTCGCCGTCAGGCTCTCCGGCAGCGTGACGTCGGCGTCATCGTCGACATTGCCAGGGTCCAGCGCCAGCTCGACCTTGCCCGTCTCACCGGCTTCGAAGGTGGTGGCGACGATCAGCCAGCGGCCCGGCGTCGGCGCCGCGATCTCGACCAGGGCGTCGCTGTCACCGCCGGACTCGTCGTCGTCGTGCAGGACCTGATCCGGCGCGACGAGCGTGAGGAAGCTGTCGACCTCGGTCGACCGCAAGCTGACGCGAAAGCGCTCGGCGGCGGGCAGGTCCACCGCCAGCACTTCGTAATGATGGCCGTCCACGACCGCTGCGGGATCGGCGCCGAGAACGAAGCTGCGGATCTCCCCGGCCGAGACGCTGCCACCGAGCGCCGCCGCCAGGATCGCCGCCGCCAGGGTCGACGGCAGTCTGCGGGCGACCCTGGACGATGGGCCTAGAATGGCCATGACGCGCGAGCTCCCAAGACCTACCACCGACACCAGACCTGCCACCGACAAAAGCCCCACCACCCGACAAGAGACAGCCAATGGCCGAGATCCCCGACATTCAGGCGGAGCCTCGGCCGACAGGGCGCACCCGGCCCGGCAGGCACGAGCGCGGCCAGCGAGCGAAAGACTGCCCGATGCGATCTCGCGACGCAAGCCGGCCAATGCGGCGATCAGCCACCAGTTGACGTCCGCCGCGGCCAGGTGTTCTTGCTCCTGATTGCCGTCAGGAGACCTCGATGCCCGATTTCGACCTAGCGCTCGCCGTGCCCGGTGGCTTCGACCGGCTGACCGGCGGCACGATCTACGATCGCCGGCTGGCCATGGCATTGGAAACACGAGGCTTCCGCCTCCGCCGGCTCGGCCTCGGCGCCAGCTTTCCCGACCCCGACCCGGTGACGCTGGTCGAGACCCGCGAGATGCTGCTGGCGATACCCGAAGGCACGCGGCTGGTCATCGACGGCCTGGCGCTCGGCGTCCTGCCCGAGCTCGCGGCAGAGCTCGCGGCACGGCTCGAGCTGATCGCGCTGGTGCACCACCCGCTGGCCTTCGAGACGGGCCTGGAGCCGGAGCGCGCCGATGCGCTGCAGGAGAGCGAGCGCCAGGCGCTGGCGCATGCGGCCAAGGTCATCTGCACCTCGGCGACGACACGCCTGGCACTGGTCGAGGACTTCGCGGTCGACCCGGCCAAGATCATCGTCGCACCGCCCGGGACCGATCCCAAGCCGCTGGCCGAGGGCTCCGATGGCGCCGGGCTCGCCATCATCTCGCTCGGCAGCGTGACGCCGCGCAAGGACCAGCGCACCCTGGTGGCAGCCCTTGCCGGAATCGACGACCGCCGGGTCACCGCGATCATTGCGGGCTCGCTCGAGCGCGATCCCAAAACCGTGCAAGCACTGGCCGCCTTGATCCGCGAGACGGAGCAGGAGGACCGGATCGAGCTCGCCGGCGAGCTGGATGCCGCGGCCCTCGACGAGGTGTTCGAGACCGCCGATCTCTTCGTCTCCACGGCCCTCTACGAAGGCTACGGCATGGCCGCTGCCGAGGCTGTAGCCGCCGGCCTGCCCTGCCTCATCGCCCGTGGCGGTGCCATCGTCGAGGCGGTCCCGGCGACCGCAGCACTCTTCTTCGAGCCGGGCGACGTGGCCGAGCTCCGCAGCCTGATCCAGGGCCTCTGGAACGACGCCGTAGCGCTCGGCCGCCTGCGCGATGGTGCGCGGCGTGGTCGCGATACGCTCAAAGGCTGGGACGAGACGGCCAGGCTTGTAGTAAAGGGACTGGATATGGAGGTGAGGCGATGAGCGGATTCGCCAGCGATTGGCTGAGCTTACGTGAGACGTATGATCAAGCGGCACGGGCCGAGTCGATTCTCCCGGTGCTCAACGCCTGGGCCACGCACCATCGGCAGCTCGCCATCGTCGATCTCGGTGCCGGGACGGGGAGTAATCTGCGGGCTATCAGCGGGCATTTGAAGGTGCCGCAGGCGTGGACCCTGATCGAGCACGATTCGCTCCTGATCGAGGCCGGCAAGATGCAGCTGGCAACGCTGCCCAAGGACGTCGAGGCGGCGTACCGTGAAGCCGATCTGGCAGCCGATCTGGACAAGGCAATCCCGGCAAGGACCGATCTGATCACGGCGGCCGCCTTCCTCGACCTCGTGAGTGCTGACTGGCTCGACCGGCTGATGGCCGTCGCCGAGGCCCGCCGCGCTGCGCTCTACATAGCACTCACCTATGACGGCGGTCTCCGGTGGCGGCCCGGCGACATCTTCGATGCCACCATCAAGCGCGCCTTCCACACGCACCAGATGACGGACAAGGGGTTCGGCCCGGCCCTCGGCCCGACCGCGGTCTCCGCCCTCCGCGATCGATTGCAGCCGCTCGGCGGCCGGCTGCTGGTCGAGCCGAGCGACTGGCAGCTCCGCTACGACGACGAGCAGATGCAAAAGGCGCTGCTCGACGGCTACATGAAGGTCTCGCTGGAGATGGCGTCCGACCAGGCGGGCGAGATCAGGAGCTGGGCCCTGCAACGGCGCAAGCAGATCGACGCCGGCCGCTCGACGCTCCGCGTCGGCCACGAGGACATTCTCTGGCTGCCCGACGGCTAGAACCGCTCGACCCAGGGCCTGAGCTCGACCTCGAAGGTCCACGCACTGCGGTGCTGGCGGACCAAATGATGCATGGTCTGGGCGATCGCGTCCGGGTCGAGCCTCGTGTCTTCGGGCCCCGTGGCGCCGGCCGGGCCAATGCCGCCGTCGATCACCAGATGCGCCACGTGGATGTTCTGCGGCTGCAGCTCGCGCGCCAGGCTCTGGGCGAGACCACGCAGCGCGAACTTGCCCATGGCGAACGAGGCCGACTGCGCATAGCCCTTGACGCTCGCCGAGGCCCCGGTGAAGAGCAGCGTGCCGCCGCCCTTGGCGAGCAGCCGCTGAACGGTGGCCTGCGCCACGTGAAAGCCGCCGATCGCCGTCACCTTGACCGCCTGCTCAACCGCCGCCGGATCGAGCTCGACGAACGGACCGCGCACCCGCGCGCTCGGGTTGAAGAGCACGATGTCCGGCGTCCGACCGGCAGCATCGAGAGCTGCGAAGAGAGCGTCCACCGATGCCCGGTCGGCGACGTCGCAAGCATGCGTGTAGGCATCCAGCTCTGCGGCCAACTCTTGCAGCTTGCCGGGGTCGCGCGCGGCGAGTGAGACGGCGACGCCGTCCGCCCTCAGCCGTCGCGCGAACGACGCTGACAGACCGCGTCCAGCTCCAACGATCAGGGCATGCTCGGTCATCGCCGTCTCCTTGCTTGCTGGCTGGTCACGCGATGGTGCAGCCGCCATCCGTCCTGCGATAGGCGAAGTGGCATTCTTGACCGGTCATTCAAGCATGTGTCTCGGAAACACAGCGTTCACGACTTCGAGACGATCCTTGACCAATCGGTCAAGCGGGTAGATGGAGAGCCGAAGAACGATTCTTCGGGAGAAAACCCATGCCCGGCACGCGGCAGTTCGACGAAAGCCAGGTTCTCGACGCGATGATGCGCGTCTTTTGGCGCCAGGGCTTCGACGCCACCTCGATCGATGACCTCGTCAGCGCCACCGGCCTCAAGCGCGGCTCGCTCTACAATGCCTTCGGCGACAAGGCCGGCATGTTCCAGAGCACGCTCGCCCTCTATCGGAGCGAGGTGCTGGCAGCTCTCCTGCACGCGCTGCGTGGTGATGACCCGAAGGCCGCGCTCACCCGCTTCTTCGCCCTCCTCGCCAAGGCGGCGGACGACCCGGAACGCCCGCGAAGCTGCATGCTCCAAGACGCGCGACGCTGCCAGGATCGCCTGCCATCTGCCGTCGCCGCCCAGGCCAGGACCGAGGCAGGCGCATTGGAGACGGCACTCTTCGACCTGTTCGAGCGATCGCGCGCTGCCGGCCGGCTCGGCCCCGCCTCCGACAGCCGCGCGCTCGCCCGCTTCTACACGGCGCTCGCACGCGGCGTCATGGGCAGCGACCCCGAGCCGCTCGACGACATCGCGCGGATCGGGGTCGGCTTGCTCGAGGCGGCCTGAGTCGGGCCGCCCAGCCTAGTTGCCGGTCGTGGTCGTGGCGTCGTCGACAGCATCCTCAGCCGCGTCAGCTGCGTCCTCGGCCGCCTCAGCGGCGGAATCGGCCGCATCACCAGCAGCCTCGGTGGCATCGTCGACAGCATCGCTCGCCGCATCGGTGGCATCACCAGCAGCATTGGCCGTCGCATCGGCAGCATCACTGGCAGCTTCGGTGGCGTCTTCAGCGGCGTCGTTCGCCGCGTCGGCAGCATCACCGGCAGCTTCGGCGGCATCATCACCAGCGTCACTCGCCGCTTCAGTCGCGTCCTCGGCCGCCTCACTGGCGGCATCCGCAGCGTCGCTTGCAGCTTCGGTCGCATCGTCAGCGGCGTCGCTGGCGGCCTCAGTGGTCGCATCTGCAGCGTCGCCCGCTGCCTCTGTTGTCGACTCGACCGCCTCTTCTACCGCATCGACTGCCTCTTCGGCAGCGTCCTCGACGGCGTCGACAGCCTCCTCGGCCGTATCCTCGACGGCGTCGACAGCCTCCTCGACGGCCTCTTCCGCCTCCTCGACCACCGAGCCCGTTTCGCTCGTCGCCTCGTCCTCGCTCGGCGCATCATCACAGGCGACGAGCGCCAGGCCCATCACCCCAGACAGCAACACCATCTTCAGTGCCTGGCCGACCTTGCCGGCTTCATTATCAATCATCGGTTTCCTCCGTTATATTTGCATATGGACGCGCCGCCCGCTGGAAAAGTCCAGCGCTTCGGTCTTCGCCACTTAGCGGACATAGCTCACTGCCCGCACGATACAGCATCTTCCTACAGACGAAGCGCCCGACTGGCCACACCTTGCTCGGCGAACTAGCTCTATCCGAACAATGTTGCACAGCGAACGCTTGAAACGACTCAACGACGCGCCCGAGCGCACCGCGGGCGATAGTGGCGCCCGCTACGTCCTCTACTGGATGCAGCAGGCGCAGCGCGTGCGCTCCAACCATGCCCTCGAGCACGCCATCGAGCGCGCCAACGCGCTGGGCCTGCCGGTCATCGTCGGCTTCGGCCTGATGGACGACTACCCCGAGGCGACGCGCCGCCACTACGCCTTCATGCTGGAGGGTCTGGCCGAGGTCGCGGCCGACCTGCGGTGCCGTGGCATCCGCTTCGTGATGCGGCGAGGCCCGCCCGATCGGGTCGCCATCGAGCTGGCCCAGGCGGCAGCGCTCGTCGTCTGCGATCGCGGCTATCTCCGCCATCAAGTGGCGTGGCGCAAGGCGGTGGCGAAGGCGGCCCCGTGTCGGGTCGAAGAGGTCGAGAGCGACGTCGTCGTGCCGATCGAGGTGACAAGCCAGAAGGCCGAGCACGCGGCCCGAACCATCCGGCCGAAGATCGAGCGCCAGCGCGAGACCTTTCTGGTCGGGCTCGACCCAAGCCCGGTCGAGCATCCCTCGCTCGAGCTCACCATCGAGAGCGATCTCGACGCCACTGACCCCGATGCGACGCTCGATCAGCTGAAGCTCGACGGCGCCGTCGATCGGGTGGTGCGGTTCACCGGCGGCGCCAGTGAGGCCCGACGTCGCCTCGACGCCTTCATCAGCGAGAAGCTCGACGGCTACGCCGATGGCCGCAACGAGCCGGTCGCCCGACAATGCTCGGAGCTCAGCCCGTATCTGCATTTCGGCCAGATCTCGCCGCTCGATCTGGCGCTCGCCGCCAAGGCGGCCAAGGGGATCGGCAAGGAGGACCGCGGTTCCTTTCTCGAGGAGCTGATCGTCCGCCGCGAGCTGGCGATGAACTACGTCGCCTTCACCGAAAATTACGACCAGTTCGAGGCCATGCCGAACTGGGCACGTAAGACGATGGCCGAGCACAGCCACGATATACGCGAGCACACCTACACCGAGAAGCAGCTCGCCGGCGGCGAGACCCACGACCGCTACTGGAATGCGGCGATGCGTGAGATGCGCGTCTCGGGCTACATGCACAACTACATGCGGATGTACTGGGGCAAGAAGATCATCGAGTGGTCGGCGTCGCACGAGGACGCCTTTGCCACCACCTTGCGGCTCAACAACCGCTACTTCCTCGACGGCCGGGATCCCGCCTCCTTCGCCAATGTCGGCTGGCTCTTCGGCCTGCACGACCGCGCCTGGACCGAGCGGGCGGTGTTCGGCAAGCTGCGCTACATGAACGCCAACGGCCTCAAGCGGAAGTTCGACATCGAGGCCTATGTCGAGTGGACCGAGACGCTGTAGTAGCCGGCAAGAGGATGAGGGTGCGCTGCCCGCGCCCAGCATGAGGACGAAAGCTTGATATCCATGTCCCATACGCTTCGCGGACTAGCTGGCCGGCTGCGGCAAGGTGCGTTGGTTTTCGGCCGCGCTTCCGCACGCATGTCCGCCGAAGACGGGTTCATGGTGGCGGGCTACATGTCTTTTACGGCATTGCTCGCGATCTTTCCCTTTATGATCGTCGTCGCCGCATTCATGAGCTTTCTCGGCACCGAGGACGACCTCAACCGGATCGTCGAGCTCATGTTCGACACGCTGCCCAAGGAGGTGGCGCAGACACTGGAGCCCGCGGTCGCCGAGGTGGTAGTCGGGCGGCAGACCGGCTTTCTCACCTTTGGTATCTTGACCACGCTCTGGGCGGCTTCAAACGGCATCGAGGCCGTTCGCCTCGCCTTCAACCGCGCCTACAACGTCGAGCATGTGCGCTCGTTCGTGGTCAGACGCCTGCAGAACTTCGCCTTTGTCCTGCTGGCGGGACTCATGGTGCCGTTGATGTCCTTCCTCATCGTGCTGGCACCGCTGGTCTGGCGGGCGGCGAGCATTTGGGTCGATCTCGGGCTCACCTTCCATCTCTTCTTCATCGTCGTCCGGTACGGCATCGCCATACTGGCACTCTTCGCCACGCTGCTGGTCCTGCATCTTTGGCTGCCAAACCACGGCCAACACCTTCGCGATGTCCTGCCCGGCGTGGTCTTCACGGTCGTTCTCTTCATCCTCGCCGGCACCGGCTTCTCGGTCTATCTCTCCGACTTCAGCAACTACAGCGTCACCTATGGCAGCATGGCGAGCGTCGTCATCGCACTAATGTTCTTTTACCTGACATCAGTCATCGTCATCCTCGGCGCCTATGTAAATGCCGGCATGAAACGATTCCAACGTTTGCCTGCCTGAGCGGAACGATTATGGGATTGCCGATCGAGTGATTTCGTATTAAATAAAAGGAAAGTTATTACTTCAAAGATCATGTTGCGCTGCAGCAAAGGGCGGGTTGCAGTGCCGAGGGAGCGACCGAATGATGACGGTCATCGACGAGGACACCATGCCCCGCGCCGCGGACTACCCGTTCCTGGCGCCGCTCGAGCGCTACGTCTTCACCGCGATCGGCGAGGCCCCGGCTTTCGACGTGGAGGGCCGCACCCCGGTCTTGGCGTTGGGCTCCAACGCGGCACCGCTGCAGCTCAAGCGCAAGTTCGGCCAGGGGTTCGGCCATATCCCGGTCAGCCGGGCCGTCCTGTTCGACCACGTGGTCGTCTACTCGGCGCATTTCAGCCGCTACGGCTCACTGCCGGCAACGCTGCAGCAGCATGTCGGCGGCCTGACCTTCGTCGCGATCACCTGGCTGGACCAGAGCCAGCTCGAGCGGATGCACGAGACCGAGGCGCTGGGCGTCAATTACGACTATTGCGAGCTGGCGGATTTTCGCCTCGAGCATGACGGCGAGACCCTGGTCACGGCCGCCGTGCCGATCGGCGCCTATGTCAGCCGACACGGCCCGCTGCGCCATGAGGCGGCACCGATCCGCCTGGCCGAGACGGCGTCGTCCGGTTGCGCCTGGCCGGCCTTGACCCAGCCGGCGGCACTCCGCTTCGCGCATCGGCGCATCGCGGCCGATCTGGCCTATGACGCCTTCATGGAACGCATCGTCGCCGACGCCGGCTTTCGCCGCGAGTGCACGGATCGCCTCAAGACGCCGTAGCGTCGGGCACACCGTTGGCGGCATCACGCACCATGCCGTACTGCACCTTCATCATCGACAGCCGACGGTAGAAGTTCAGCAGGTCGCGTGCCGGCGCGCTCATCTTGTCGTAGCCCGAGATGAAGGCGACGATCGTGCCGAGCTCGGTCTGCCCCTCGATCACCAGCCAGCCGCCGACGACGAGCACGCTCAGCGGGCCCAGATGCCCGAGCAGGTTGTTGGCGAACTTGAGCGCGTATTTGAGCAGCGCGATCTTGATCTTCAGCCCATACATCCGATCGATCAGCCGATCGATCCTGGTCACCCCGGCCGCGTCGGCGCCCGTCGCCGCTCGGTCGTCCTCGAGCACCGCCTCGCCGAGCTCCCGCTGGGCCGCCGTCTTGTCCCCGGTCAGCCGGTTCAGCCGCGGCTGCAGGATCACCAGCAGCACGATCGACGGCACGAAGAAGGCGAGCGCCACGGCGGCCACCAGTGGATCCACGATCAGCATGTAGCCGGCGACGCTGAGGACGATGCCGAGCTGCAGCAACGGAAAGGCGAGGCTCTCGGCCGCGAACCCACCCACCGCCTCGGCCTCGGCCGCGATCAGCGACTGCTTGGTGCCCTCCGCCATCTCGGCGCCGAACGCCTCGCTATCGACGATCCGCCGCCGCAGCCGTCGACCGATCCCCTGCCCGACCCGCTCGAGATAGACGTTGCGCAGATATTTGAGCACGCCCTGGACGAGCACGGCGGCGAGGTAGAGCGCGCCGAGCCAGAGCAGCAGATCGAGGTCCAGGCCGCCGATCGCTTCGTTGATGATCCGCCGCTGCAGCTCCAGCGGGGCCAGCGTCAGGGGGAAGACCAGGAAGGTCAGGAGACAGAGCACGATCTGCTGCCGCCAGGTCACCGCCTTGACGAAGCCGTAGAGCCCCTCCGGCAGCGTGCCGGACGGGCGGCCGTCCACCGACGGCAGCGCCGAATCGAGCAGGTTGGGCGAGCGCTCGCGCCTGCCGCCCAGCCGCACGAGGCGACGCCACGATTTCAGAAACGCGAGCCCGGCTGCTCGAGGAACTGCCGCTCGGCAGCACTGCTCTCCCGGCCGAGGATGGCGTTGCGATGCGGGAAGCGGCCGAAGCGGGCGATGACATCGCGGTGGCGGATGGCGAAATCGAGATAGGTCGCATCGCCCAGCTCGCGAAACAGCGCCACGGCGCGCTCCTGGTCGGCCAGATCCTCGGCATGCTCGAATGGCAAATAGAGAAAAGCCCGCTGATCGACGTCGAGACCCTGGTCCATGCGCTGGTCGACCGCGAGCCGCGCCAGCGCCAGGGCCTTGGCATCGCAGGCGAACGCCTCGGGCGTGCCACGCTGCAGGTTGCGCGGCACCTGGTCGAGCAGGATGACCAGCGCCAGCAGGCCGCCGGGCTCGACCGCCCAGCCATCGATCTCACCGGCCCGGGCCCGGGCATGCAATGGGCCGAGCCGTTCGGCGACCGCCTGGTCGAAGGCGTCGCTCTGCTTGAACCAATACGGCTTGCTCTCAGGATCGAACCAGAAATCGAGCACGCCTTGATGATCTTGAATGGCAGAACTCACGGCGCACCCTCCTGAGAGCTACAGGCCATAGTAGAGCTCGAACTCGGGCGGCGTCGGCAGTCGGGCAAGATGGTCGAGCTCGGCCCGCTTGACGCCGACATAGGCGTCGATCAGCTCCGACGACATGACGTCGCCGCGCAACAGGAAGTCCTGGTCGGCCACCAGCGCATCGAGGGCGGCCTCGAGCGAGCGGGCTGTCGAGGGAATTCCCTCGATCTCGTCGGGCTTCAGATCGTAGAGGTTGCGGTCCATCGCATCGCCCGGCTCGAGCTTGCGGGCGATCCCGTCGAGCCCGGCGAGCAGGACGGCGGCTGTCGCCAGGTAGGGATTGGCGCTGGGATCTGGAAAGCGCAGCTCGACCCGCTTGCGGTCCGGCCGGTCGGCATAAGGAATCCGGATCGCCGCTGAGCGGTTATGGGCGGCGTAGGTCAGCAAGGTCGGCTCGTCCATCCCCGGCTGCAGGCGGCGGTAGCTGTTGCTGGTGGGATTGGTGAAGGCGTTCAAGGCCGGCGCGTGGGCCAGAACACCGGCGGTGAACTGCAGGCAGAGCGGGCTCAGATCAGCATAGCCCTGGCCGGCGAAGAGCGGCCGGCCGTTCGTCCAGAAGGATTGCGCCAGGTAGAATGGTGCTCCCGGCTCGTCGGCGATGGGCTTGGCCATGAAGCTCGCCGACTTGCCGTAGCTCGCGGCGATCTGCTGGGTCACGTACTTGACCAGCTGCAGCCGATCGGCGAACGCCACGAGGCTGCTCTTGCCGATCATCAGCCGATGCTGGGCCGCAGCGGGCCCATGCTCGTGGCGCAGCTCGGCCAGGCCGAGCTGGCGGAGCGTCGTGGTGATCTCGGCGCGGATGTCGGCATGGTGATCGGCCGGCGGCAAGCAGGCTTGGGCTGCGGTCGGAACCGGCCGATGGCCGCTATTGCCACCGGCATAGGTAGCAGCACTGGCGGTGCGCGCCTCGCTCGATTCGAGCGCATAGCCGGCGCGCAGCGGGCCGAGCTCGATCCGCACGTCATCGAAGATGGAAAAGCCGAGCTCGGCCGACATCAAGCAACTATCAGCGATCCCGGAATCCGCCAGATGCGCCACGGCGCGCAACGCTACGGAGCGGGGATCGCGCTCGTAGCCCATGCCGGTCGCCGGCTCGGCGCCATCGCAGAACAGGCAGAGCGTCGGCTGCGCGGCAAATGGATCCAGAAATGCGCTCTGGAGGTCCGGGCGGAGCAGCAGATCGGCCTCGCTGACATCGCGCCAGCCCGGCACCGCCGAGCCGTCGATCAGCACGCCATGCTCGAGCTGCTCCCGCTCGAGGCTCGGCCCGTCGATCGTCGTATGCCGCCAGCGGCCGGTAAGATCGGTGAAGCGGAGATCGACACTTCTGATCCCCTCCGCCTCGATCCGCTCGAGCAGCGCGTCGCCCTCAGCCATTCTCAGCAACCCCAATCACGATTTAGACGCCTGTCCCGACGTCGCTTCAGCAGCCTGCTACAAGATGCGACCAAAAAGGCCAAGCGGCCAACTCGGGCAATCAAGTGATGCAACAACGAGACGAGCTGCTATCAAGGTCTCAGCTTGCCGCGATAGAAAACGGTTCACGAGACGAATAGGCCAGAGGGAGCAAGAGATCGATATGGGATGGATTCTCGCCTATGACAGCTACGTGCCGGAGCAGGAAAAGCACCGGGAAGCGCTGACCGCACTCGGCAACGGCTACTTCGTCACGCGTGGTGCGGTGGCCGACAGCCGGGCCGGCGGCCACCACTACCCTGGCAGCTACGTCGCCGGGCTCTACAACCGCCTGACCAGCCGGGTCGGCGACCGGGACATCGAGAACGAGGACCTGGTCAACATACCGAACTGGCTGCCGCTGACCTTCAAGGTCGAGGATGGCGAGTGGTTCGGCATCGACGACGTCACTGTCGACAGCTACCACTTGGCGCTCGATACCCAGCGTGGCCTCCTGACCCGCAGCTTCACCTTCAAGGACGCGGCCGGGCGCAGCACGCGCTGGCACGAGGAGCGGCTGGTCAGCATGGGCGACCGGCATCAGGCCGGCATCAGGCTGACCCTAGAGCCGCTCGACTGGCAAGGCCGCATCACTATCAAGGCGGGGCTCGACGGCTCGGTGATCAATGCCGGCGTCGACCGCTACAAGGCGCTCGCCAGCCGGCACCTCGAGACGCTCGAGACCAAGGCGCTCGACGCCGAAACCATCTTCCTGCGCTCGCGCACCACGCAATCGCGCGTCGAGGTGGCCGTGGCGTCGCGCCTGCGTCTCTACCAGGACGGCGAGCTGCATGCCGCAGAGCGCGAGACCAAGGCCGATGCCGACACGATCGAGCAGACTGTGAGCCTCGTGATGGAGCGCGGCGGCCTGGTCATCGAGAAGCTGATCGCACTCTACACAAGCCGCGACCCAGCCATCTCGGAGCCCGGTGAGGAGACTGCGCAGGCGCTGCAACGCACCCACGACTTCGCCAGCCTCCAGACACGCCACGAGCGCCGTTGGAGGCAGATCTGGGACACCTGTGATATGTCCTTCGAGCGCAGCGTGACCAATGGCGAGCAGGTCAAGCTCAGGGTGCATATCTTCCACCTTCTGCAAACCATCTCGCCCAACTCGATCGACTACGACGTCGGTGTGCCGGCCCGAGGCTGGCACGGTGAGGCCTATCGCGGCCACATCTTCTGGGACGAGCTGTTCATTCTCCCATTCATGACGCTGCGTCTGCCGCACGTTGTGCGCGAGACCATCCGCTACCGCTTCCGCCGCCTGGGCGAGGCGCGGGTCGCGGCCAAGGAGCACGGCTATGCCGGAGCGATGTTTCCCTGGCAGAGCGGCTCGAACGGTCGCGAGGAGACCCAGGTCGTCCATCTCAATCCCAAGTCCGGGAACTGGCTGCCCGACACCAGCCAGCGGCAACGCCACGTCAATGCCGCCATCTGCTACAATATCTGGCACTACTGGGAGGCCAGCGCCGACGACGACTTCATGTATTATTACGGTGCCGAGCTATTCTTCTCGATCGCCCGGTTCTGGTCGTCGATCGCCACCTACAACGAGACGATCGACCGCTACGAGATCAAAGGCGTCATGGGGCCCGACGAGTTCCACACCGCCTATCCCGGCACCGATCCCGAGGAGGCCGGCGGCGTCGACAACAACGCCTACACCAATGTCATGGTTGCCTGGTTGATGAGCCGGGCGCTCGACCTCGTCGAGGTGCTGCCGAAGACCCGCTGCACGAAGACCCTCGAAAGGATCGAGGTGGGGCCGAGCGAGATCGAGCGCTGGTACGATATCAGCCGCAAGCTGCTGGTGCCGTTCCACGACGGCGATATCATCAGCCAGTTCCAGGGCTACGAGAAGCTGGAGCCGCTCGACTGGGACGCCTATCGCGCCAAGTACAACGACATCCAGCGGCTCGACCGCATCCTCGAGGCCGAGGGCAAAGACGTCAACGACTACCAGGCCTCCAAGCAGGCCGACGTGCTGATGCTGTTCTACCTGTTCTCGACAGAAGAGCTCGACATGATCTTCGAGGCGCTCGGCTACGAGTTCAGGCCCGAGATGATCAGACGGAACATCGACTACTATCTTCAGCGCACCTCGCACGGCTCGACGCTGAGCCTGATCACGCACGCCTGGATCCTCGCCCGCTCCGACCGCGAGCATTCCTGGAACCTGTTCTGCCGAGCGCTCGACAGCGACATCGAGGACATCCAGGGCGGCACCACGCCCGAGGGCATCCACACCGGCGCCATGGCCGGCACGGTGGACCTGGTCCAACGCAACTATTTGGGCATCGAGACGAGGGGTGGCACGCTGCGCTTCAACCCAGCGCTGCCGGTCGAGGTGAAGGCGCTCTCCGTTCAGCTCCGCTATCGCCGGCACCGGCTCGACGTCCGCGCCACCCACGACACACTGACGGTTTACAGCCGTCCCGAGGTCGCCCCGATGATCGAGATCGCCTATCGCAGCCATGTCCGCAAGCTGAACCCCGGCGACCGCCGCGAGTTCAAGCTGCTGCGCCCTGAGGAGCGCGCCCGCGGCAACATCGCAGCGGAGTAAGCAGGCAGGAGCGGAAATCCGCCGACTGAGGGGCTAGCCGGCGGCGTTCAGGCTCCCGCTCCCAGCACGAAATCCACGTGCATGGTGTCGAAGGGGAACACCACCTGCCCGTCAGCCGTGCGATCGAGGATGCCGGCAGCGAGGAGGGCATGGATGTCGCCGTGCACGCCCTTGACATCACGGCCGAGGCGTCGGGCCGTCTCGCGGATCGCCATCGGCCCCTGGCCCGCCATCGCCTGCAAGAGGGCGAGCCGCCTCGGCATCAGCACCCGCCACAAGAGCTCGATCGAGGTGAAGTCGATCCGCTCACCCGCCGTCTCGCCATCGAAAGCGATCGCCAACCCACGCTTCGCCTCGTCCAGCGAGGCCACGCCTACCGTCACGGTCCGCATTACCGCTCCTCCTGCCAGCTTTCGACATCGGCCCAGAAATCTGTCTGCAGCCGCGTCAAGCTCGCGAACCTGTAAGGAACCTCCAGGCTCCCGATATGCTTGTGATCGCCCTTACCGGCTTCGTTGTCGTAGCGCATCATACAGCGCTCAGAGCCAAGGGCGACGCTATCTCCTTCACGGGGGCTGGGCGTCTGCGCCGATCGCACCGAATGCGCATCGCCGATAGGCGGGCGTAAGCCTTCGGTGCGAGCAGCCCGATCGGCTCAGCGCTGCGCTTCGCTCATCCCCGCCTGGGCCTCCCGCTCGCGCTCGGGCCAGGTGCTCTTGATATAGGCCAGCACGGCCCAGATCTCATCGTCGCTCAGCACATCGGCGAAGCCCGGCATGTCGCTCTCGTAGTCGGCGACCAGGGCGCCGGGTCCGTGCTTGGTGATCACGAACAGCATGTCGTCCGGGTGATGCCAGGTATGCCCACTGGCATCGTGCGGCGGTGCCGGCAGCCGGCCCGACGGCAAGCGCTGCCGCCAGTTCGGCTGGCCCTGGAGATCGGCACCATGGCAGGCGGCACATTCGCGCGCATAGAGCGCCTCGCCATCGGCGAGCGTCAGCCCGCCCGGCAGCGCTGGGTCGCCGGGCAGCATTCGGCCGCCCGGCCCGCTCGCCGGACCGGCGAGCCAGACCAGAACGCCCGCGAGCCCCATGACCGGCACGAGCACGCCGAGCCCCCAGACCACCGGCGCTCGCCCTTTTCGCCGGCGCCGCGCCCGCCCCTTACCTGACATGACCGACGCCACCCAACATCACCGCAAGAGCGGCCGAAACCCGGCAGCGCGACGCCGCCAGAGCACTTGCTGTCATCTGAAGAAACTCCGAACCCGAGAACCAACCGGCCGCGTCACGCGGCCACACACACCTCCGGCAGCGCCAGCAGCGCCGCCCGGTTCTCAGGCGCGTGGTGGTTGCGGGTCCGGCGCGCTCGAGCGCCCAATGGTCCGGGCAACATCACGCGGCGTCGCCAGCGACAGACGTGCCACGATGCCGAGTTGTCCACCATCATCCGCCAACGCCGGCAGGGCGCAGGCGAGCGCACAAGCCGACCCGTCGGACACACCATCGGCGGCGCACGCCGGATCGGCAGGGACGTGCGGACAATCGCCCATGGCGCTGGTGTCCGCCAGCATCCCGCCGTGATGCGCCACCATGCCGGCCATCAGCCCGACCCGCGGCGCGGCCACAGCCAACAGCGCACCAATCAGCACGAAAGTGAGGAGCCGCCATCCCTTCATCATGCGCCGAGCCTAGCCACCTCGCCCCAGCCCTGTCGAGTCACCACCCGGTCGCGCGCGTCATGCGCCCACTCGATCGCGCGCTTCGCGCTGACCGGCGACGCGGCGCGAACGACGTTCGGCCTCGACCACGAAGCGCACCTCCAGGCAGTTGCCGACCAAGAGCACCACGCAAGCCCACACCTCCACCACGCCAAAATGAAGGTGGGGCCATGGGGAGGATCATCCTCCCCAAATGCTTTTTTTCCGATACTTAGATACCCCCAACACACTCCCTCAACCCGCAACGACCCGCAGCAAGCCGGGACCCGCAGGGCGAGGTCGGGCGACGCCATCGCGGATCTCGAGCATGATCGTGTGGATCGGCTCGCCGTCAGGCCATCTCGGCGCCTCCTTGTCGTGCAGCACCGAGAGGACGGCGGCACCGGGCAGCTCCTCGCTGAGCATCTCGTAGAATGAAATCATCGAGCTCGGATCGAGCGCCGACGTCGCTTCGTCCAGCAGCAAGATGTCGGGCCGTTGCAGGAGGATGCGCGCTTGCACCAGCTTCTGCTTCTGCCCGCCCGACAGCATCTGCCGCCAGCTCAGACCTTCGTGCAGCTCGTCCGCCAGCCCATCGGCGAACTCGCCGAGGCCGACGCGGCGCAGGGCATCGGCGACCAGGGCCACATCATGGAGCTCGGGTGGATCGGGATAGCTGCAGAGCGCATGGAGGCTCATGCGCTCGGGGATATCGGGCTCCTGAGCGGCGAAGAAGAGACGATCCTTGTCACCGAAGACGATGGTCCCCTGGCCGTAGGGCCAAAGCCCGTCGATGGTCTTCAGAAGTGCGCTCTTGCCGCAGCCGCTCGGCCCATGAACATAGGCCCACTGCCCCGGGCGAAGCTCGAAATGGGGCACCTGGAGGAACGGCTGAGCGTCGTGGCCACGATGGCTGATCGCCAGATCGTCAAGCCTCAGGCCGCGATGGCCTTTGCTGCGCACATGGCGAAAGCGACTGTTTCCGGTCTCGGCATAGAACGCCTGTCGATCGTGAACACGCTCGACGGCGATAGCCAGCTCGCGCAGTCGGCGTGCATTGGCGCGCAGCATGGCGATGGCCGGCATGACGTTGATGAACCATGAGATGCCGCCGATGAGCTCAGCGGTGAGCTCGGAGCTGGCAATGTAGTCGCGAAAGCTCATGGTCCCGGCGGTCAGCGCCGGTATGGCCGGCAGGTAGGCCAACAGCCGATGCGACAGGAAATTGTAGACGTCGGTGAACATCATCATGCCTGCGGCCCAGACATTCTGGCGTTGCCAGACCCGATCGACGTCGGTGTAGAGCCGCTGATTGATGCGCTTTTGCGCGCGTTCGCCGCGCGAGGCCGCCATCTGGGCGACGCGGTTGAGCATCGTGTTGAGCTCACCGCGCCAGGCGCCGTCGCGGCGCTGGCGCTCCAGCTGCAGACGTTCGATCACTCGCCCGATCAGCCAGGCGACGAAGGTCAGCGCCGGCACGTAGATGATCACGAGCAGAACCGCCAGCAACGCGGTACCATACACGCCCGGGCGCAAATCGACGCCGATGCCGGTCAGCTGGAGCAGGCCTGCCGAGAGTGTCAGCGCCCATTCGTCGAGCGCCGGGATCGCCGTGCTGCGTTCGATCAGCGCCGCGGCAACGAACCAGATCGATGTAAAGGCGCCCCAAAAACCCATCGTCAGACCGACGAGCCCGCCATAGAGGCCGATCGAGCAGTCATCGATCCGCTGGTCGATGGCATCGGGCAGCCGCGTCGCACCGGCCGCCGCAATCTCGCGATCGCTCATCAGGTCGAGGGCGATGCGATCATCGGCCAAAATGGCATCGTTGAAGCGGCCGACCAACCAGGCGCGGGCGCGGCGGTGCAGCGTTGCGGAAAGGAGGTGGCGCAGCGCCACTCCGCCGGCGCGCCCGACGTGGATGGCGAAGAACGCCAGCGTCGCCGCACCGAGCGCCGGCCCGGCCCCATCGATGACCGCGGCGTCACCGGCACCCGCCAGGGCGGCGATGAAGTCAGCGCTCGCCGTTGCCGCCCACACCGCTGCCTTGCTGAGCAGCGTGGTCAGCATCAAGATGAGGACGGTGAGCAGCCAGGCCTCGCGCCACCGCTCCGAGCGCCAATAGCCGGTGAGCAGTCCCCAGGTCGACTGCAGGTCCGCTATCGCTGCTGCCCTCATCCGCCTGCTTCGAAAATCGACGTTTCAAGAATTGTCGTGGCATCGGACGCAATCACGACCGCCACACGGCGCTATTGCACAGAATCGACACGCACGACATCGCGAGGCCGCGATCGAGCAGCCGGCCGGCGATCACCGCAAGATCGCCGCCCAACCATTAGGTGGGGCCATGGGGAGGATCATCCTCCCCATAGAGCTCGTGGCCGCTACGCGCTTAGATCCGCGGCCCGATCGTCTCGATCTGCGGCTCGGGGCCGGCGCCGTGCAGCTCCAGCCATTCCTTGTCGATGTCGGGCAGATCGCGGTCGTCGATCGCCGCCTCGAAGGCCTGGAGACGCTTGTAGATCGACAAGAGCTCGACGATCACCGTCCAGGAATTGACCAGATACTGGAACGAATTGGAGACCTGATTGAAGGCGGTCAAGATCTGCTGCAGCACGCCGAACGTGAAGCCGACCGCCGCCCCGGCGACGATCGTCGGGATCAGGAGAATGTAGACGAAGATGTTGTCCGCCTGCAGGTAGAGCGAGCGGAACACGTTGAAGTACATGTAGTGGAAGTAGAGGCGGAAATAGTTCTGCCGAACATGGTGGAACAGCTCGCGCACCGTCATCGGCTCGGCCCGCTCGGCGCGGTCTTCGCCATAGACCAGCTCCTTGCGGTAGGCGGCCTCGACGCGCTGGTTCCTGAACTCGAGCCCCGGCAGCTTGATGCCGACCAGCGCCAGGAGGCCGGTGCCGAAGATCGACCAGAGCAGTGCCGCAAAGAACAGCGGGGCGGGAATGGTGCCGACGAGCGGCAGCTCGGTGACGTACTCGGAAAGCGCCCAGAGCACCGGCAGAAAGGCGATCAGCGTCATCACCGCATCGATCGCCGAGACGCCCAGGCCCTCCATCACGCCGGCGAAGCGCATGGTGTCCTCCTGCACGCGCTGCGATGCGCCTTCGATGTGCCGGAGCTGCTTCCAGCGTGCCATGTAGTAATCGTTCATCGCCGTCCGCCAGCGGAAGATCCAGTGGCTGACGAAGAACCGCGTGAGCACGAAGACGAAGATGGCCATGAACGCGATCTCGGCGAAGAGACCGATGAACTGGAAGAGCTCTGCCTGGGTGACCGTCGAGTCATCGCTGAGCGCCGTTTGGACGCTGTCGAAGAACGGCCGGCGCCAATTGTTGATGGCGACCGAGATCTGCACGCCGAAATAGGTGACGAAGAGGATGAGCCCGGAGCCGAGGATCGACCAGAGCGCCCAGGGATGCGGGTCGAAACGACGCCAGAAGGCGGCGAACAGCAGCACCGCGATCGTGTAGTAGATATAGAACCAGAGGAACTCGGGCGTCACGAAATAGCCGAGCCCGATCACCGGTGGGCTGTCCGGCGGCGACGCCCCTAGACCAAACGAGGCGCCCCAGCCGTTGGCGCCCAGGTACCAAAGCGCGGTTGCCACCGTCGACCAGACGAGCACCGAGATGAAGAACAGCTTGGGCTGCGGAAAGAAGGATTTGAACACCTGGCAACTGCCTTCCGGACTGTGTGTTATCGATCGCGGCGGCCATCACTAGGCCGCGTTGCGCGAAAGACCAGCTTCTTGCGTCGCCCCTGGCGTGACCATGGCGCAGTGGTAACGAGCTGGACGGAGACCGTTCAGGCCAGGAGGAAGCGCCGCACGGTGCGATCTGATCCTCGGCCATCAGCGCCGGGGCATGGGCGATCCCGGCGAAGGTGACGAGCTCGGCCTTAGGACCCCGCCTCGTCATCTCGTCGGCCACGTCGGCCGGCAGCAGCGGGCTGTCGCCGCCGCGCAGCAGCAGCGTCGGGCAGCGAACCGCGTCGTAGAGCGGCCAGAGCTCGATGTCGCTCGCCACCCCAGCCTTGAAGTTGACGGCGATCGCCGGATCGAAGTGCTGGACGACCCCGCCCGGTTGCGCGCGCGCGCTGTGCTTCGCCAAATGCGCCCACTCGGCATCGCTCAAAGGTCCAAAGCCCGCGTGGATGAGGCGGAGATGCCGCTCGAGATGCACGACGTCGGCGAAGAGCTTGGGTGGGCCGCCGAGATAGGCACCGATCGGCTCGAGCGACGCCTTCGGCACCAACCCACCGACATCGTTGAGCACCAGCTTGCTGATCGGCGATGGGTCCAGCGAGGCCAGCGCCATGCCGATGATGCCACCCATCGACGTGCCGACGAGGTCGACCCGGTCGAGACCGAGAGCGGCCAGGAAGGCCAGCACATGGGCGGCATAGACTGGCGGCGAATAGCGCGTGGCGTCGACCAGCCAGCCGCTGCGGCCGCGCCCGGCGACATCAAGCGCGATCACCCGGCGGTCGGCTGCCAAGGCGTTGGCCAGCGCATCGAAGTCACGGGCATTGCGGGTGAGCCCGTGGACGCAAAGCACCACCGGCGCTGCCGGATCGCCCCAGTCGACATAGCCGAGTCGAAGCGCGCCTTGCGGATCGGGGATCGATACCTGAAGCTCACGCATGCACATCTCCCACGAGTATCAGGCTGCTCGTCAAAGTCTGGCGACGCGGGCCGGCACCTCGCCGCGGCCACCACCGACGGTGACCGGCTTTGCCCGAACGGTCTCACGGTAGACCGTGAACAGCCCGGCCGCGATCACGATTGCGAGCCCGTAATAGAGGTTCAGAGTCGGCACGTCACCGAAGACCAGGGCACCGAAGATCACGGCCCAGATCATCTGGCTGTACTGGAAGGGTGCGACGACAACAGCCGGCGCCTGGCGGGTGGCGAAGACCAGGCTCGCCTGACCGGCCCCAAACAGCAGCCCGGCCACCGCCAGGACACCGAGCTCGGACAGGTTCGGCCAGACCCAGCTCGCCACGGCCGGCGGCAACGAGACCGCCATGATCCAAAACAGCACCGAGAAGAGGATGGCAGCGCTCTTCTCCGAAGCGCCGATCTTCTTGAGGATGACGAAGCTCAAGGCGCCGGCGCAGGCCGCCAGTCCGGCCATCAAATGCCCGATGCCGAGGCCGGTGAAGCTCGGATCGATCATGATGATGACGCCGATGAAGCCGACAAACGTCGCCGACCAGCGCCGCCAGCCGACGGTCTCGCCCAGCAGCAGCGCCGAGAAGGCGGTGACCAGCATCGGGGCGCCGAACAAGAGCGCGTAGACCTCCGCCATGGGCAGCATGGCGAAGGCGTTCCAGGCGAGCGTGCCGCAGGCCGCGGTCAGGATGCCGCGCATCGCCACCAGCCGCCAATTGTGCGGCAGCAGGCTGGCCAGCCCGCCCCGACCGATGGTGGTGAGGAAGACCGGGAACGTGGCAAAGAGCGCCATGAAAAGCGCGATCTGGAAGACCGAGAACCCGGCGCTGGACAGCTTGAGGAGGGCGTCGGCGGTCGAGAAGGCGGCGTAGGCCACGAGAGCAAGGCCGATGCCGCGGGCAATACGCCCCGGTTCGGCGGCAACAGGGACGAGCGAGCTCATGGGCAGGTCGGTCCGGGCGGGAGACGGCAAGACCCGTGTTTATGCCGAAACCGTGCCGAATGGCCAGCGCCGCTGCGCAAGGAAGACATGCGTCCTGGTCATGTCGGACGCCTGCACGCGGCGCTGCTAGATGGCGAAGTCGATGCCGTCGCGCACTTCGCGCCGCACCGCCGACGTCTCGGCCGCGTGGCAGAGATCGTCGATGGTGATCGCCTCGAGCCGCTCGAGCGCGGCGCGCTCCTGCTCGGTCCAAAAAGGCGCCATCACCCGCTGGCCCAGATCGCTGGCGCGAATGTTGGCGGGCTCGGCGTCATTGGCCTCGACCACGGAGACGACATCGGCCACCGAGATCCGGCGCCGCTCGCGGGCCAGCCGGTAGCCGCCGCGCGGCCCCCGCACGCCCTTGAGGATGCCGGCCTTGACCAGCTGCTGCATGACCTGCTCGAGATAGCGCCGCGGCAGGTTCAGCCTGCGGCCGATATCCTGGCTCTGCACCGGCTCCGCCGTCCCGTGATAGGCGATGTCGACCACCGCCTCGACCGCGAGCGCCAGCTTCTTCGATGGCTTGATCATCGCTTCCGGCTACCTCGCCTTGTTGAATGCCCCTCAACCACCATTGCTCGACCCAGTGTCGATCGCGCCGAGCCCGGTGGAGCCGAACCCGCCAGCGGCACGCTCGCTCGTAGCCACATCGACGCTGCCGGCCTGCCACGACGCTCGGCTCACCGGTGCCACGACCAGCTGCGCGATCCGCGCACCTCGCTCCACCCTAAAGAGGCTAGCGCCCGTATTGAGCAAAACAACTCCCACCTCGCCGCGATAATCCGCATCGATGGTGCCGGGCGCATTGAGCACCGTGAGCCCGTGCCGCAGCGCCAGCCCCGAGCGCGGCCTGACCTGCGCCTCGAACCCCTCCGGCAACGCGATCCGAATCCCGGTCGGCACCAACGCCCTGGCCCCGGGTTGCAGATCCAGAGGCTCGCCGGCCGGGACGGCGGCCATCAGATCGGCGCCGGCCGCCAGCGCTGTCGCGTAGGCGGGCAGTGGCAGGCCGATGCCATGCGGCAATTGCTCGATCATCACCGCAATCTCGGCGGTCATGGCCCGAGCGCCTCGGCGAGCCGGGCGACCAGCCGCGTCGCCACGTCGTGCTTGGTCGCCTCGGGCCAGGCCTCGGGTGCCGCAGCACTCTGCACCAGGTGCACGAGGTTCCGCTCGCCACCAAAGACGCCGCTCTTGGCCCCGACATCGTTGGCCAGGATCCAGTCACAGCCCTTGCGCGCCAGCTTCGCCTGGGCATTGGCGATGAGGTCGTCGGTCTCGGCGGCAAACCCCACGACCAGCCGCGGCCGCAGCGTTCCGTGCCGCGACAGGGTCTGCAGAATGTCGGGGTTGGTGGTGAGCTCCAGGCCGCCGGGCCTTGGCCATCCGTCTTCTTCATCTTGCCGGAACGCGCCGCCGTCGGCCGCCAATCGGCCACGGCCGCGGCGCAAACGGCGATGTCGACCGGCAAGGCTGCCTCGACCTCGGCCAGCATATCGCGTGCACTCTCGACCCGACGGACCGCGACCCCCGGCGGATCGGGCAGGCTCACCGGGCCTGTGACCAGCGTCACCTCCGCCCCCGCCTCGGCCAGCGCCTGGGCGATCGCATGGCCCTGCCGGCCAGACGAGCGATTGGCGATGTAGCGCACCGGGTCGATCGCCTCGTGCGTCGGCCCGCTGGTCACCAGTGCCCGCCTCCCGGCCAGGGGACCCTGGCCGTGCGACGCATTCTCTCGATCGCCGAGCATGGCCAGGATGGCATCGAGGATGACCAGCGGCTCGGCCATCCGCCCGGCACCGGTCTCGCCGCAGGCCATGTCGCCGGCATCGGGGCCAATGAAGCGGACGCCGTCGGCCTCGAGCCGCGCGACATTCCGCCTGGTCGCCGCATGGCCCCACATCATCGGGTTCATGGCCGGCGCCACCAGGACGGGCTTGTCGGTGGCGAGCAGTGCGGTCGAGGCGAGGTCGTCGGCATGACCGTTCGCCATCTTCGCCATGAGGTCGGCGGTGGCCGGTGCGACGACCACGAGATCGGCCTCCCGCGACAGCCGGATGTGGCCCATCTCGGCCTCGTCGGTGAGCGAGAAGAGCTGGTCGTAGACCTTCTCCTCGGCAAGGCTCGCGACCGACAAGGGCGTGACGAACTCGGCCCCGGCGCGGGTCAGGATGGCGCGAAAGGCCAGCCCGCGCTCGCGGCCCCGGCGGATCAGCTCGAGCACCTTGTAGGCGGCGATGCCGCCGCCGATGATCAGAAGAACACGCCGCTCCTGCTGCATGCTGCCCCGTTGCGCGCTGTCTCCCGGAGAATTCCGGAAACTACAGGGAAAATGGCGTTCTTTTGCGCCGCGACAAGCCCCTTCAGGCCAGCGCCAATCCGATGAATGCGCCGATGAGCGCGCCCATGAGCAAGGGCCAGAACCAGCCCTTGGGCAGCAGCGACGGTCGGATCTCCGCCACCATGCGCTCGCGATCGCGGTCGAGCGCGTCCTCGAGCCGGCGCACCAGGCCCGGCAGCCGCTTCGCCGTGTCGAGACCGTCCGCCACGACCTGCTGCACCCGTGCCTGCGGCCCGAGATTGACGATGATCCACTGCTCGACCAGCGGCTGCGCCAGCTGCCACATGTTGATCCGCGGATTGAGCAACCGGCCGACGCCCTCGGACACCACCATCGTCTTCTGCAGCAGCAGCAGCTGCGGCTGGGTGCGCATCTCGAAGCTGTTCGCGGTGGCCAGGAGCTGGCCCATCAGGCGGCCGAACGAGATCTCCTCGAGCGGCAGGCCCAGGATCGGCTCGCCGATCGAGCGGACCGATTGGACGAAGGCCATGCGGTCGGCCTCGGGCGGCAGGAAGCCGGCACGGAAGAAGACATCGGCCACACCGGCATAGTCGCGCTGCAGGAAGCCCACCAGGATCTCGGCCATGTGGCGGCGGTCGGCGATGTCGACCCGGCCCATGATGCCGAAATCGAGCGCCACGATGGTTCCGTCCGCATCGATCAGGATATTGCCTGGATGCATGTCTCCGTGAAAGAAGCCGTCGCGAAACACCTGATTGAAGAACACCTTGGCAGCGTTCTCCATGATCTGGTCGGGATCGAGCCCGGCCCGGAGGAGAGTTGCCCGGTCGGTGGCATGGGCACCGGTGATGCGTTCCATGGTGAAGACCCGCCGACCGGTCCGTTGCCAATCCACAGTCGGCACGCGAAAGCCCTCATCGTCGCGGCAGTTTTCCGCCAGCTCGACCGCAGCCGCCGCCTCGAGCCTCAGATCGAGCTCGCGGCGGGTCGCAGCGGCAAAGATGGCCACCGCCTCGACCGGCTGGTAATGGCCAAGATGCGGCTGCGTGCGCTCCACCAGCCTCGCCAGCCAGCCGAAGAAGACCAGATCCCGCTCGATCGCCTGCTCGATGCCGGGGCGAAGCACCTTGACCGCGGCCAGCTCACCATCCGTGGTGACGGCGAAATGCACCTGGGCGATCGAGGCGGCGGCCACCGGCTTCTCGACGAATTCGCTGAACACCTGCTCGACCGGCTGCCCGAGATCCGCCTCGATCGTCGCCCGCGCCGCCGCGACCGGAAAGGACGGCAGGCGATCCTGGAGCGCTGCAAGGTCATGGGCAATGTCGTCGCCCAGGAGATCGGTGCGGGTCGCCAGGCTCTGGCCAAACTTGATGAAGGACGGCCCCATCTCCTCCAGCGCCGCGGCCAGCCGCTGGCCCGGCCGGCCCTTGGCCCGCTTGTTCACGAAGGGCCGCGCGAGGCGCAGGAACGGCCGCGCCTGGGGCAGCAGCTCGAAGGGAAAGAGCGCGTTGTAGCGGGCGAGCGTCCGCCCGATACGGATCACCCGCCAGCAATGACGTACGCTCGCCAGCATCGGGCCGGCCCGCCGCTAGAGGCGCCAGCCCGAGTGGATCGCGGCTATGCCGGCCGATAGATTGCGGTAGCGCACCTGCTCGAGGCCGGCCTCGCCCAGCAGAGCCGCGAAATCCGCCTGGTTGGGAAAGCGGCGGATGCTCTCAGCCAGATAGCGGTAGCTCTCGGCGTCGCCGGCGACCAGCCGACCGAGATTGGGCAGGACGTTGAACGAATAGGCGTCGTAGAGGCGATCGAGAACCGGCAGCACGACCTTGGAGAATTCGAGGCAGAGGAACCGCCCCCCCGGCACCAGCACCCGATGCGCCTCGGCCAACGCCTGGTCGATATGGGTGACGTTGCGAATGCCGAACGCCATCGTGACCGCATCGAAGCTGCGGTCGGGAAACGGCAGCGCCATGGCGTCGGCGCAGACGACGTCGATCTCGCCGAACCAGCCTTTGTCCAGCGCCCGGTCGCGGCCATGGCCCAGCATCGACGGGTTGATGTCGCTCGAGACCACACTGCCGGCGCCATCGACCCGCTTGAGCACACGCTCGGCGATATCGCCCGTGCCGGCGGCGAGATCGAGCAGGCGGATGCCGGGTCGCGGGGCGAGCCAGTCGACCAGCGCATTCTTCCAGAGCCGGTGAACACCCAGGCTCATGAGGTCGTTCATCAGATCGTAGCGACTCGCCACCGAATCGAACACGGCGCGCACCCTGGCCGCCTTGCCGGTCGGGTCGACCCGCTGAAAGCCGAAGCTCTCGGCCAACCGCTTGGCAGCCCCAAGCGCGTCCTCGGCCGGTTTTCTCTCCATCGAAACGCCAATCCTCAAGCCGTCAGGGGCGGCTGGCCCGCCGCCCGTCCTTGTTCTATGGAAGCCGCCATGAGAGGGCAACCGGCCCACCGCCACGACAGGACCACCCGTGCCCCGAGCTTCCCGAGGTCGAGACGACGATGCGCGCGCTCGCCCGCCGACTCGAAGATAGGTGCTTTCGGCTGGTCGAGCAGCGCCGCGCCGACCTCCGCTTCACCTTGCCGCAAGACCTGCCGCAGCGCCTCGAGGGCCGCCGCCTGACCGGCTTCGCCAGGCGGGCCAAGTATATCGAGCTGATGCTCGACGACGGCCAGACGCTGCTGCTGCATCTCGGCATGTCGGGCCGGCTGGTGTTCGACGGCGAGCCCGCCGGACCCCACGAGCACCTGACCTTCCATTTCGACGATGGCAGCATCCTCCGCTTCGTCGACCCGCGCCGCTTCGGCATGCTCGACCTCTGGCCCACGTCGCGCCTCGCCGAGCACAAATGGCTCAAGCATCTGGGCCTCGAGCCGCTGGGCAACAGCTTCGATGGGCCAGCACTGCTGGCGCGGCTGGTCGGGCGGCACGTGGCGCTCAAGGTGGCGATCATGGACCAGCGGCACGTCGTCGGCGTCGGCAATATCTATGCGAGCGAAAGCCTGTTTCGCGCCCGCCTGTCGCCGCGCCGGCTGGCCGCCTCGGTGGGGCCCGAGCGCGCTCGCCGGCTGGCCCAGGCGATCCGCGAGGTGCTCTTGGATGCCATCGACGCCGGCGGCTCGTCGCTGCGCGACTACGTCCAGTCGAACGGCGAGCTCGGCAATTTCCAGCGGATGTTTCGGGTCTATGACCGGGCCGGGCTGCCCTGCCCGAGCTGCGGCAATCCTGTTCGCCGCATGGTCCAGGCCGGCCGGGCGACTTTTTTTTGCGGCAGCTGCCAGCGCTGAGAGACCGAGCAGGCAAGCGACATCGCTTCGCGTGAGTGCCGCCCAGTGCATGCTGCATTGCAGCAGGATGCGCGGTTTTGCCCTGGACGCGCATCGGCGATCTGGTGTTAAACCGCGTGTCTGACGTGCGCTCTCTTTGGACCCGAGAAGCGCTCGACGACGCTCTTTTCTGCCCTATCGTCCGACGGAGTTGAGGCATGGCTTTCGAGACCATCCTGGTCGAAAAGCGTGACGCCGTAGCGATCATCACGCTGAACCGCCCGAAGCAGTTGAACGCCCTGAACGAGAAGCTGACAGGCGAGCTCAATCAAGCGATCGCCGGCTTCGACGCCGACCCGGCGATTGCCGCGGTCGTGCTGACGGGCTCGGAGAAGGCGTTCGCCGCCGGCGCCGACATCAAGGAGATGGCCGAGCTCGACTTCTCGGACGCCTATATCGGCGACTTCGTCGGTCGCTGGAGCATGTTCGCCCGGCACAAGAAGCCGGTGATCGCCGCGGTTGCCGGCTATGCGTTGGGCGGCGGCTGCGAGCTGGCGATGATGTGCGATATCATCATCGCCGCCGACAACGCCAAGTTCGGCCAGCCGGAGATCAATCTGGGCACCATTCCAGGGCTCGGCGGCACCCAGCGGCTGACCCGGGCGGTGGGCAAGTCCAAGGCCATGGAGATGGTGCTCACCGGCCGCAACATGGACGCGGCCGAGGCCGAGCGCGCCAATCTGGTGTCCCGCGTGGTGCCCCTGGCCGACCTCCTGGACGAGGCCGTGAAGCTCGCCGAGGCCATCGCCGAGAAGTCGCAGCCGATCGTCACCATGGCCAAGGAAGCCGTCGACGTCGCCTACGAGACGGCGCTCGCCGAGGGCTTGCGGTTCGAGAAGCGCAGCTTCTATGGAACATTTGCGACCGCAGATCGCAGCGAAGGCATGAACGCCTTTGCCGAGAAGCGCACCGCCAACTTCACCCACCGCTGACCAGCATTTTCGCGTTTCCCCGGCGCCGCACCGATTGACGGCACCCCGGCGGATCGCTATACGACCAGCCTTTCGAGAATAGAGGACCAAAAGTGGCCCATAGTCGTACTGCCAAGAAGCGTATCCGCCAGGCCGAGAAGCGGACCGAGCGCAATCGGAGCCGGATCAGCCGGATCCGCACCTTCGTCCGCAGGGTCGAGGACGCGCTGGATAAGGGTGATGCCGGCGCTGCAACGGCTGCCTTCGCTGCCGCAGCGCCCGAGTTGCAGCGCGGTGTCAGCAAAGGTGTGATGCACCGCAATACGGTCGCCCGAAAGATCTCGCGCCTGTCGAGCAGGGTGCGCGTCTTGAATACGGGCGCGCAAGCCTAAGCTTTCCGGTCGCCCTTGGATTGATGCGACCGTCGACGAGCCGCCGCGTTTCTTGAGCGAGGCGGCGAGGCGGCGGCGTATTTCTGCGCCTTGCCTATCAACCTAAAGGTGAAATCTGTTGTTCTCTTTTTGGGCTACTTGCCAAGACTGAGGCCTTCGGATATTGCTATCGAATGTGATCAAGCGGTTGGTTCATCGCTGAACACTTAGTTATACTTGAGATTGGGTGGTAAAAAGGTACGTATCGCTGGCTCGCTTGCGCTAAACCGCAGGGTGAGACTAGTCGGTTCGAACTACCCGCCAAAACAAGGCATCGTCTTGTTCAGCGCTCGTCGATCGGGCCTCTTGGCGCCATCTTCGAGCGATGCACGCGACAAGGCGAAGGTCGGCGGACGGGACGGCGCCGTCCGGGTTGCAAAGAACGTCCGGGTCGCGGTTATGCTGCCCGGCACTGACAGGATGGATCGCGAGCGGATGGTCCGAGGGAGCAAACCCGAGCCGGTGTTCGAAACGCATATGGTCGTCCCCAGATCCAAAGAGAGTGAGCAGCAGTGGGACAACGTCCGCAGTCTCCTGCGCGACGAATTCGGCGAGTCGGCCTTCTCCACCTGGCTCAGCCCCCTCGACCTGGTGCAGATCGACGGTGACCGGGTCGTGATCACCGTGCCGACCCAGTTCATGCGTGAATGGGTCGTCAACAACTATGCCGACCGCATCCGGGCCTTGTGGGCCAGCGTCAATCCGGCGGTGCGCAGCGTGGCGCTCCATGTCCGAACGGCGCAGCTCGACTGCAATGGCGGCAATGCCAGGCCGCGGGCCGCCGCCGACACCGCCGCGCGCGCCGCCGCAGCCCAACGAGCGGCTCAAGGCGACCCGAGCACTGGCGGCACTGGCACCGGCGACCACATCCAGAGCAATCCGGCCGTCGTTGCACGCATCGAGCCAGTGGCTGGTGATGGCCAGCTGCCGGATCTGGCCGAGCTCGGTGCCACCCTCGACCCGCGCTTCACCTTCGACTCCTTCATCGTCGGCAAGCCCAACGAGTTCGCCTTTGCCGCCGCCGAGCGCATGTCGGCCAATGACAAGCCGCCCTTCAACCCGCTCTTCCTCTATGGCGGCGTCGGCCTCGGCAAGACGCATCTGATGCACGCCATCGGCTGGCAGGCGAAGAAGACCGACCCCAGCCGCCGCGTCGTCTACCTCTCGGCCGAGAAATTCATGGTGCAGTTCATCCGTGCCCTGAAGCAGCGCGACACCATGGGCTTCAAGGAGATGTTCCGCTCGGTCGATCTCCTGATGGTCGACGACGTGCAGTTCATCAGCGGCAAGGACAGCACCCAGGAAGAATTCTTCCACACCTTCAACGCCTTGGCCGAGCGCGGCAGCTCGATCGTGATCTCCGCCGACCGCAGCCCGTCGGACCTCTCCGGCATGGAGGAGCGCATCCGCTCGCGCCTCGGCTGCGGTCTGGTCGCCGACATCCACCCCACCACCTACGAGCTCCGCGTCGGCATCCTCCAGGCCAAGGCCGAGCAGCTGGGTGCCCTGGTCCAGCCGGACGTCTACGAGTTCCTGGCACACCGCATCACCTCGAACGTCCGCGAGCTGGAAGGTGCGCTCAACCGCGTCGTCCATCAGGCGACCCTGCTGCGCCGGCCCGTCTCCATCGAGATGGCCCAGGACGTGCTCCGCGACCTGCTGCGCTCGAACGAGCGGCGGGTGACCATCGAGGAGATCCAGCGCGCCGTGGTCGAGCATTTCCAGCTCAAGATGAGCGACATGCAGTCGGCCCGCCGAGCCCGGGCGGTGGCCCGGCCCCGCCAGGTGGCCATGTACCTCGCCAAGCAGCTCACCCCGCGCTCGCTGCCCGAGATCGGCAAGAAGTTCGGCGGCCGCGACCACACGACGGTGATGCACGCGGTCAAGCAGATCGACAAGCTCTGCGAGGCCGACCGCTCGCTCGCCGACGATGTCGCAGCGCTCAAGCGCCGCCTCTCCAGCTGAGCCCGACGCCCTGGCCAGCGGCGCCGAGCGGCCGCTCGGCGTCGTCATGCTCGAGACGCGCTTTCCGCGCATCGTGGGCGATATCGGCAACCCGGCGACGTTCCCCTTTCCCGTGCTCTACGAGGTCGTGCCCGGCGCCTCGGCGACGCGCGTCGTGCACGATCGAGCCGATGGCCTGATCGACGCCTTCATCGCCGCCGGGCAACGCCTGGTCGATCGGGGTGCGGCCGCCATCATGACCAGCTGCGGCTTCCTCGCCCTGCATCAGGCGGCCTTGGCCGAAGCGCTTGCCGTGCCGGTGGCCACCTCGAGCCTGCTCCAGGTCGGCACGGTCGATCAGCTCCTGCCGCCGGGCCAACGCGTCGGCATCCTCACCATTTCGGCCCTCGACCTGACGCCGGCACATTTGCGCGCCGTGAATGCCGCCATCGACACGCCGATCGGCGGACTGCCGCGGCAGAGCCACTTCGCCAGCGTTTTCCTGGACGACGGCCCGACGCTCGATCGCGAGATCGCCGAGACCGAGCTCCTGGCCGCCGCCGACGAGCTGCGCCGACGCCACCCGGAGATCGGTGCCCTGGTGCTGGAATGCACCAATATGGGCCCCTACGCCGCCGCCCTCGTCCGGCATGCCGGGCTTGCCGTCTTCGATGTCACCAGCCTCGCCGATTGGCTGCACAAGGGGCTGGCGGCCCGGCATCGAGACGCCGCCGCACCGTCATTGTCCGCTGCAGGCAACTCCACGTCGCGCCGCTGAGGGCGGCCGGCGCCCGGCACGCGTAACTGCAAGCGTTCGAACCGTCCCGCGGGGGCGGATGAGGGAGACGCAGCATGTCGCGTGAGGCACGTCGAGGAGGCCGCGGCGCCCGCCACGCCGAGCGGTTGGGCGGTGGGCCGAAAATGCTGCCGGCGCTCTACCGGCGCATCCCCGTCTACGAGGTCTTGAACGCAGAAGGCCTCGAGATGATCCACGACGCCTCGCTGAAGATCCTGGACGAGATCGGGATCGACTTCCGCGACGCGGAATCGCTCGAGATCTGGCGCGAGGCCGGCGCCGAGATCAAGGGCGAGCGGGTGCATATCCCAGCTGAGCTGCTCATGGCGCTGGTCGCCAAGGCGCCGTCCAGCTTCACCCTGCACGCCCGAAACCCCAGGCACACGGTCGAGATCGGCGGCAATCACACGGTCTTCGCGCCCAATTACGGCTCGCCCTTCGTCCGCATGGCCGACAACGAGCGCCGCTACGGCACGCTCGACGACCTGGCGGTCCTGCACAAGCTGGCCCACGTCGCCCCGGTCTTCCACAATGTCGGCTCGGTGATCTGCGAGCCCACCGATTCGCCCGTCTCCAGGCGGCATCTGCGCATCACCGCATCCGCGATCCGCCATTCCGACAAGAGCTTCATGGGCCCGGTGACGGCGCCCGAGCGTGCCGCCGATGCGGTCGAGATGGCCAAGATCGCCATGGGCGCCGACTTCGTCGAGGCCAACACGGTGATGCTCGCACTCGCCAATGCCAACACGCCCCTGGTCTGGGACGAGACCATGCTGGGTGCGGTGAAGGTCTATGCCCGCGCCAACCAGGGCGTGATCCTCTCGCCCTTCACGCTGGCCGGCGCCAACACCCCGGCCTCGGCCGTGGCCACCGTGGCGCAGCTCAATGCCGAGGCACTCGCCGGCATGGCGTTCGCCCAGGCGGTCAGGCCTGGAGCACCGGTGCTCTACGGCAATTTCCTGGCCACCGTCTCGATGCGCTCGGGCGCGCCCATGGCCGGCACGTCCGAGCTGGCGCTGATCAACTTCATGATCGGCCAGCTGGCCCGCCGCTACGATGTGCCGTGGCGCTCCTCGGGCATGCTCACCGGGTCGAAGATCTGCGACGCCCAGGCAGCTTACGAATCCGCCTTCAACATGATGCCGATCCTGCTCGCCGGCGCCAACTACGTCATGCACGCGGCGGGCTGGTCGGAGGCCGGGCTGGTCGCCAATCTCGCCAAGTTCATGCTCGACGCCGAGCAGATCGAGATGCTCCATCGGCTCGGTCAGGGCCCGAATTTCAGCGATTTCGAGGAGGCCATGGGCGCCATTCGCGAGGTCGGCCCGGGCGGCCATTTCCTCGGCACCGCCCACACCCAGGCGCATTTCCAAGACGCCTTCTTCATGAGCCGCCTGGGCGATAACAACAGCTTCGAGCAGTGGAAGGCCGAGGGTGCGAAGGATTCCGCCACCCGCGGTCGCGAGGCAGCCCAGGCGGCGCTCGAGAGCTGGACCGCCCCGCCCATCGACCCGGCCGTCGACGAGGCGCTCGAGGCGTTCATCATCCAGCGCGAGGCGGAAATTCCCGACAGCTTCGAGTAGCGCCGCGCCTTGAAGTTTCTTTAGAATCATTCAAATTATGAGGGTGGTCTGGAGGCCACCCGATGTCGCTCGATCCCGTCCTTCTCGTCTTTCTCGCAGCCCTGGTCACCGCCGTCGCCACCGGTCTCGGCGCGCTGCCGTTCGCCTTCGTCCCGAAGATGAGCCGGCGTTGGCTCGGCGTCTCGAACGCGTTTGCCGCCGGGCTGATGATTGCCGCCAGCCTCAGCCTCATCATCGAAGGCGCCGTGATCGGCCCGTGGCGAACCGCGCTGGGTGCGGCCATCGGCTTCCTGCTCATCCGTTTGGCGCATCAGCTGATCGACAGCCGCGAGCAGCTCGATGTCGGTGAGCTCAAGGGCGCTGATGCGAAGAAGGCGCTGCTCATCGTCGGCGTCATGACGCTGCATTCGTTTGCCGAAGGTATCGGCGTCGGCGTCTCGTTCGGCGGCGGCGACGAGCTCGGCATGTTCATCTCGGCCGCCATCGCGGTGCACAACGTGCCGGAAGGCCTCGCCATCGCCCTCGTCCTCGTGCCGCGCGGTGTGTCCTGGCTGACCGCCGCCTGGTGGAGCATCTTCTCCAGCCTGCCGCAGCCCTTGATGGCTGTCCCGGCCTTCCTCTTCGTCCTCTGGTTCGAGCCGTTCCTGCCGGTGGGCTTCGGCCTCGCCGCCGGCGCCATGCTCTGGATGACCGCGGCCGAGCTGATCCCCGAAGCGCGCGGCGATCTAGCCGATCGCAGCATCGCGGCGACCATCGTCGCCGCCATCGCGCTCATGATCGCCTTTCAGGAGCTGGTGCTGCGCTGAGCGGTCATCTTGCGCGCTCTCTTGCAGTGCAGCACGCTACTGACTACCAACAGCGGATCGCGTGGCGGACATAAGGGGGATTTCATGGCGACCAAGGGCATCTTCGCGGCGGTCGTGACTCCGGTCGACAATACCGGGGCCATCAGCATCGAGCGCTATTGCCGCCACGCCCGCTGGCTGCTGCGCCAGGGCTGCGCCGGGATCGGCGTGTTCGGCACGACCAGCGAGGCCAACTCCTTCTCCGTGCCGGAGCGCCAGGCGACCCTGGACGCCTTCCTCGCCGCCGGGCTGGAGGCCAACAAGATCATCCTCGGCATCGGCACCTGCGCAAGGGCCGACACCGTGGCGCTCGCCCGCCATGCCCTCGACCACGGCGTCACAGAACTCTTGATGATGCCGCCCTTCTTCTACAAGAACAACACCGACGAGGGCCTGTTTCGCGCCTTCGCCGAGGTGATCGACAGCGTCGCCGATCCCAGGCTCGAGCTCTATCTCTACCACTTCCCGCAAGTCTCGGGCGTGCCGGTCACCAAGGGTGTGATCGAGCGGCTGGCCGAGCGCTACCCGGACACGCTCAAGGGCCTCAAGGACAGCTCGGGCGATTGGGCCCACACCAAGGACCTGATCGAGAGCTTCCCCGATCTCGCCATCTATTCGGGCAATGACGGGCATCTGCTGCAGAACCTCGAGACCGGCGGTGCCGGGACCATCTCGGCCGCCGCCAACCTCGCCGCCGAGCACAGCGCCGACGTCTTCAAGGCCTTTACCAATGGCGATCGGGCGGCTGCGGAGGCCGGCATGACCATCGTCGCCGGAGTGCGCCGCTGCCTCACCGAGCACCCGCTGATCCCAGGGATCAAGCACGTGATCGCCGAAGGCCAGCACGACGATGTCTGGCGCACCGTCCGCCCGCCTTTGCTGGAGCTCGACGCCGCCAGCGGCCAGGCGCTGATCGAGGCCCTCGACAAGGTCGGCTACGTCTACGACCCGGACCTCTACAGCGTGGCTGGCGCCTGAGAGCCTGAGCCCGGCCAGCCTGTGGCGTCCGAATCCGGCTCGCCGGAGGCGCCGCCGACGCTTCGGCCGCTGACCCCGATCGAGGTGCTGCTGCCCATCGTCCTGGGCGGCCTCTCGCTCGGCCTCTCCTTCCTGCTGTTCGGCCCGGCGGCGCTGGGCGGCCCTCTGCAGACGGCGATCATCACCGCCACCGCCGGCGCCATGCTGATCGGCTGGCGGGCCGGGCACGGCTTCGACGCCATGGGCGATGCGGCGCTCGCCAGCGTCATCGGCGGCTTCGACACCATCGCCGTCCTCTTCGCCGTCGGCGCGCTGCTCGGCACCTGGGCGATGAGCGGGACGCTCCTGGCGCTCGGCTATTACCTGCTGCAGGTGCTGACGCCCGAGTGGCTCTACCTCACCTCCGCCCTGATCACGGCACTCATCGGCTTCACCATCGCCAGCGCCTGGACCGCGGCCTCGACCGTCGGCATCTGCCTCGTCGGCATCGCCACGCAGATCGGCCTCGATCCCGCGATCACCGCCGGCGCGGTGATCTCCGGCGCCTATTTCGGCGACAAGCTGTCGCCGCTGTCGAAGAAGAGCCGCCTCACCGCTGCGCTCGCCGGGGTCGAGCACCGCGTGCACGCCCGAGAAGCGCTTTGGACCTCACTGCCGTCCTTCACGCTCTGCCTCGTCCTCTTCTGGTGGCTGGGCGAGGCAGCGAGTCGCGATGTGCTGGTGATCATCAGCAACATCGACACGGCGCTCGACATCCGGCCGGTGCTGCTGCTGCCGCTCGCGACCGTGATCGTCATGGCGCTGCTCGGTGTCCGGCCGTTCATCACGATGTTCACAGGCGCCCTGGTTGGCGGTGCTGTGGCCGTCGCCATCAAGCCGGCAACGGTGATCGCCTTTGCCGGCAACGCCGAGCTCTGGCCCGCACTGCTGCTGCTCAAGGGCGTCTGGCAGGCAATGGCCACCGGCTTCGTCGCCGACACCGGCAATCAGGCGCTCGATGCCTTTCTCAGCCGCGGCGGCATGGCGGGCATGCTGAACACGATCTGGCTGATCACGGCAGCCCTGGCGTTTGGCGGCGTGATCGAGCGGATCGGCCTGCTGAGCCGCCTGTTCGAGCCGATCGCCAAGAAGGCGCGCTCAGCCACCGCCCTGGTCAGCAGCGTCGTCGGCGCCTCGTTCGTGACCAACCTGCTCACCGCCGACCAGCAGGCCGGCACACGCCTCGCCGAGCGGATCTTCAAGCCCGCCTTCGACGCCAGCGGCCTGGCGCCGGTCGTGCTCTCCCGCGCCACCGCCGATTCCGCGAGCGTTACCTCCGCATTGATCCCCTGGAACAGCTGCGGCGCCTATCTGGCAGCAGCCCTCGGCGTCTCGACGCTCGCCTACGCGCCCTATGCCCTCTTCAGCCTGATCAGCCCGCTCGTGACCATTCTCTTCGCCGTCCTCGGCATCCGCATGCTGCGGCAGCGCGCAGCAGCTGCGCCTAGCTGAGGTCCAGCGCCAGGCGCTTCAGATCCTTGAGCGCGCAGACCTCGAGCGTCCGCTCGTGGGTCGCCCTGAGCACGACCCGCGGCGCCTTGCCGGCATCGAGCGCCTGCTGCCAGCGGTCGGCGCACAAGCACCACCGATCGCCGGGCACCAGCCCCTTGAAGCCGAACTCCGGGCGTGGCGTCGAGAGATCGTTGCCCTGGCTCTTGCTGAAGGCGAGAAAGTCGGCCGTCACCTCGGCGCAGACCGTGTGGATCCCCCCGTCCTCAGGCCCGGTAGCGCAGCAGCCGTCGCGGTAGAAGCCGGTCATCGGCGAGGTCGAGCAGATGGCCAGAGGCTCGCCCAGCACGTTCAGCGCATCATCGTCCGCCATCGGTTTCTCCTCACTTTGCTCACAGCATTCTACCGCACGTTTCCACAGCCTGTCCGCAGGCCTATCCCCAGAGTTCTACCGGCGGCGGTTGCATCATGGCGCCCTCGTAGCGAATCGGCGGCTCGCGGTCGCGGGCGAGCAGCAAGGGCGCGTCGAGATCGAGATAGCGGGTGCGGGCTGAGAGCACGAAAGCCGGCGCCATGGCGAGGCTGGTTGCCATCATGCAGCCGACCATGATGCCGAGACCGCGTGCTTCGGCCGCGTCGGCCAGCCGCAGCGCCGTCGTCAGGCCGCCCGCCTTGTGCAGCTTGATGTTGATCATGTCGTAGCGGCCGACCAGCCGCTCCAGGCTGTCGGGGCCGTGGCAGCTCTCATCCGCGCAGAGCGGCACCGGCCGCTCGATGCCGGCAAGCCCGTCGTCCTGATCGGCATGCAGCGGCTGCTCGATCAGCTCGACGCCGAGCTCGGCCATGGGTGCACCCCACTCTTGGACCATCGCCAACGTCCAGCCCTCGTTGGCATCGACGATCAGCCGCGCCTCGGGCACGGCCTCGCGCACCGCCCGGACCCGGTCGAGATCGCCCTCGCCACCGAGCTTGAGCTTCAGCAGTGGCCGCCCCGCCGCCTTGGCATCGGCGGCCATTGTCTCGGGCGTGCCCAGACCGATCGTGTAGGTGACCAGGGCCGGTTGCGGCGCCGGCAGGTCCAAGAGCTCGTAGACCGTGCGCCCGGTCGCCTTGGCCTCGAGGTCGAACAGCGCGCAGTCGAGCGCGTTGCGGGCCGCCCCGCCCGGCATGGCCTCGACGAGGTCGGCGCGGCTGCCACCGGATTCGACCAGGGCGCGAACGGCCTCGATGGCGCCGATCACGCTCTCGGCCGACTCGCCGTAGCGGGGATAGACGCGGCACTCACCCCACCCTCGATGCCCGGCGCCGTCGTGCAGCGTCACTGCCACCAGCTCGACATCGCTCACCGTGCTGCGCGAGATGGTGAACGGCTTGGCCAATGGAAAATGCTCGATCCGGGCATCGAGCCGGCGGCTGGTCAAGGCAGCGCGTCCAGGAGCGGCTCGACGCCGTCACGGAACGGGTCGACCGCCGGCAGCTGCATCTCGTCGGCAACCTTGGCGAGGTAGTCGCGGGCGGCCGCCGGGTTGAGCGCTGCGGTGTTGATGGCCACGCCGAGCGCGCTCACGTCCGGGTTGGTGAGGTGCGCCGCCTCGAGGTTGCGCTGCAGGCAAAGCGCCAGGCCGGGCAAGGGCTGGTGCGGCAGGCCGCGCATGTGGGTCCGGGTCGGCTCGTGGCAGAGCACGAGATAGTCCGGCTGGGCACCGTGCAACAGCCCGAGGCTGACCCCGGCGAAGGAAGGGTGGAAGAGCGAGCCCTGCCCCTCGACGAGGTCCCAGTGATCCGGGTCGTTGGCCGGGCTCAGCCACTCGACGGCGCCCGAGATGAAATCGGCGACCACGGCGTCGATCGACACGCCTTCGCCGGTGATCAGGATGCCGGTCTGGCCCGTGGCGCGGAAATCAGCCTTCATGCCCCGCTCGCGCATCGCCTTCTCGAGCGCCAGTGCCGTGTACATCTTGCCGCAGGAGCAGTCGGTGCCGACCGCCAGGATACGCTTGCCGGGCCGGTCTGTGCCCTTGCCGGTGGCAAAGCTCTGTGTCGGGTGCCTGACATCGAAGAGCTTGGCGCCTTGCCGCTCGGCGGCCTGGCGGATCTCGGGCATGTCGACCAGCTTGCTGTGCATGCCAGAGGCCACGTCCATGCCCGCCTCGATCGCCTGGACGATGGTCGCCGTCCAATGCGCCGGCAGGACTCCGCCGGCGTTGGCGACGCCCACCATCAGCGTGCGGGCGCCCTTGGCCACGGCCTCGTCGATGCCGGTCTCGACCAGGCCGACATCGGCCTTGCAGCCAGCGAGGCGCAGCTGCCCGACACAGGTATCCGGCCGCCAGTCGACGATGCCCTGCGCCGTCTTGGCGGAGAGCTGATCTGGGACATCGCCAAGGAACAACAGATAGGGATTCTCGATCACGGGCGTGCCTCGTCAGCGACTTGTTGGAACCACGGCGAGACTAGCAGGCCACCAACAGCAGAGCGAGGGAGCTCAGCGCCTACTCGGCCGGCGACGCTGCGGCCTCTGCCGACTGGCTGCCACGGCGCGCCGTGCCGGGTGCGGTGCGCAGCACCAGCGCCATGAGCGGCGGGATCAACAGCAGCGTGAGCACGGCCGACAGCGACAGCCCACCGACGACGACGGAGCCCAGCCCGCGATACAGCTCGGAGCCGGCGCCAGGGAAGAGCACCAGCGGCAGCATGCCGAAGACCGAGGTGAGCGTGCTCATGAAGATCGGCCGCAGCCGGTTCTTGGTCGCCTCGACGATGGCGTCGATCGGCTCGTGGCCATTGGTGCGCAGCTCGTAGAGCGTCTGATGGACCAAGAGGATGGCGTTGTTGACGACGATGCCGACCAGAATGACGAAGCCCAGGAGCGTCAGCATGTCCAAGGGCTGGAAGGTGAACTGGTTGAGGATGACCAGCCCGGCAACGCCGCCGGCAGCGGCGAGCGGCACGGCGAACAGGATCACCAGCGGGAAGACGAAGCTCTCGAACAGCACCGCCATCACCAGATAGACGATGACGATGGCGAGCATCAGGTCGAGGACCATCTCGTCGAACGTCTCGGTCAGCTGATCGGCCGTGCCCGAGAGCCGCATCTGCACGCCGGGCGGCAGGCCCTCGGCCTCGAGCGGCGCCATGACCTCGGTCTGCAGCAGCTCGAGCGCCACCTCCAGCGGCATCTCGCTCGACGGGTTGACCAAGAGCGTCACCGTCCGCTGCCGCTCGACGCGGCGGATCTCGATCGGTCCCGCCGTCACCTCGATCGCCGAAAGGGCGCTCGCCGGCAGGATCTGCCCGTCGGCCGTGACGATCGGCAGGGCATTGATCCCCTGGGTCGACGTCGTGCCGCCTTCCGGGCCCATCAGTGTCAGGTCCATCTGGCTGCCGTCGACGGTGATCTCGGCGATCCGCAGCCCGTCATTGAAGGCATCGACGCTGAGCGCGAAATTGCGCGCGGTCACCCCAGCATCGGCGAGCCGCACCCGATCGGGCTCGAGGCGGATTTCCGGTGCGCCCAGCTCGAGCCCGGGATCGGGGCGGAACTGGTGCCCCGCCTCGCGCGGCATGACCTGGGCGATCCGCCCGGTGGCCCGCAACGCAACAGCCAGCACCTGCTCGAGGTCCGGCCCGGAGATGTCGAAGTCGATGGTCCGTCCGCCGCCGATGCCGCCGCCGAAGATCGACGGCTGGCTGACGAAGCCGAACGTGCCGGGCTCCCGGAACACCGGTGCGCTCATCGGGCCGATCAGCTCAGCCGCGCGATCCATCTCCATCGCACTGCCGCCGACGAACATGTTGCCGCGAAACGCCACGAAGAAGAACTGGTCGAGCTTCGGCAGACCTTCCTCGGTCTGCTCGGGCCCCGTCTCCGACGCCCAGAGAGGGCGCACCGCACCCTCGATGTCGGTCGCGATATCGGTCATCGTGCCGAGATTGTAGCCCGGCGGCGGGATGACGATGCCGAAGACCAGGTTCTGGTTGCCCTCGGGCAGGTACTCGAGCTTCGGCAGGAAGGTCCAGGCAAGCGTGCCCGCGGTCAGCGTCACCACGACGACCACGGCCAGCGAGACCAGCCGCGAGGCGACGATCCGCCTCGTGGTGGCGAGCACGGCCCGGGAGAACGCGCCGGCGATGTCGTCGACCACCGGGATCCGCATCATCGTCAGGCTGCCACCGTCGCGGCCGCCGAGCAGGCGGGTCGCCATCGCCGGGATGAGCGTGACGGCGACGATCAGCGAGAGGATCACGGCGACCGAGATGGCGACCGCGATATCGCGGAAGAGCTGGCCGACCTCGAGCTGCATGGTGAGGATCGGAATGAACACCATGACCGTGGTCAGCGCCGAGACGAGGATGGCACCCCAGACCTGGGCCGCGCCCTCGTAGGCCGCCTTGGCGGCGCTTTTGCCCTCCTGGCGCAGCCGGTAGATGTTCTCGAGCACGACGATCGCCGCATCCACCACCATGCCGACGGCAAAGGCGATGCCGGCCAATGACACGACGTTGATCGAGCGGCCCATCGCCGCCATGGCGACGAAGCTGGCGATCACCGAGACCGGGATCGCCACCGAGACGATCAGCGTCGCTCCGAACGAGCGCAGGAACAAGAGCAGCATCAAGGCGGCGAGCGTGCCGCCGATATAGATGTTCTGCGTCACCAGGCTGATGGCGCTGTTGATGTAGATCGTCTCGTCGTAGACCTGCCGTAGCTGCAACCCTTCATTGGGCAGGTCGTGGGCGTTCAGCTCGTCCACCGCCGCACGAATACCGTCCATGGTCTCGATGACATTCGAGCCGATCTCGCGGATCGCGCGGGCGACCAGTGCCGATTCGCCGAGCACGCGGATCGTCGCTGTCGGTTCCTTGACCCCGAAGCGCACGTCGGCGATGTCCGCCACCGTCACCCGGCCGAGCCGGCCGCTCTCGGGGTCGGCGATCGAGCGCAGCACGACGGCGGCAACGTCCGCCGGCTCGTGGAACTCACCCTCGCTGCGCACGACGTAGCGCCGCTTGCCCTCGGCGACATCGCCGGCGGTGAGCGAGATGCCGGCCTCACGCAGCGTGTCGACCACCTCGGGCACGGTCAGCCGGTAACGGGCGAGGTTCTGCGGCTCGACAATGATCTGCAGCTCTGGATCGGCGCCGCCGAAGACATCGACCCTGGCCACGCCCTGGACGCGCTGCAACCGGTCCTGGATCGTGTCCTCGGCGAACTTGCCGAAGCTCTCGATCGGCCGGTCGTTGCCCGCCTCGCGCGTGATGACGAACCAGGCGATGGCGTTGGCGTCCTCGTCCGAGGCCGAGATCGTCGGCTCGTCGGCCTCTGGCGGGTAGCTCGGCACCCGCTGCAGCCGGTTGGCGACGAACAGCAGCGCCCGGTCCATGTTGGTGCCGACGCCGAACTCGAGGGTGACGGTGGCCTGGCCGTCCTCCGAGCTGCTCTCGATCCGCTCGAGCCCCTCGAGGCCCTTCATGACCTCTTCCTGCTCGTTGACGATCTCGCGCTCGATCTCGGCCGGTGCGGCACCCGGCCACTCCGTGGTGATCGAGATCACCGGTTTGCTGACATCGGGCGCCAGCTGGATCGGGATCGTCAGCAGCGCCACATAGCCGAACATCACCGCCATCAGCACGGCGGCGATGACGGCGATCGGCCGGTCGATCGCGAGGCGGATCAGGTTCAAGCGATCAGCTCCGCTCGCCTGCTGCCGCAGGAGCGGGCGCACTCTCGGCCTTGGGCGCGCCATAGGCGACCGCCTGGCCCGGCCGTAGCCGCTCGTTGCCGCGCACCACCACGAGATCGCCAGGCACCAGGCCCTCGATCACCTCGAAGCGGTTGCCCACGGCAGAGCCCAGCACCACCGGTCGCGGCTGGGCCGTATCGTCCTCGGCGACGAGAAACACCTGACGGCCCTGGAGGCCCACGGTCACCGCATCCTTGTGCACGGTGACGACATCGCGCGGTGCCCCGTCCGGCAGCTTGACGGTGACGCTCTGGCCGATGGCACGCGCCGTCGACAGCCCCCCGTTCATCGCCGCGAAACGTACCGCCCGGGTCCGGGTCAGCGGGTTCTCGACCGGCACGATCGCCCGCAGCAGCGCGCCGTGGACGTCGCCGTCGGCCAACGTGAAATCGATCTCGATCCCCGGCACCAGGCCGCTCAGCCGCTCCGCCGGCACCTCCGCTTCGACCTCGAGATGCACGTCGTCGACGATCGTGACCAATGGCTGGCCGACCTGGACATGGGCCCCCGGGCTGACATGCTTCTCGACCACGACGCCCGGATAAGGTGCCCTGATCTCACCATCGGCCACATCGGCCTCGCGGTAGTCGACCATGACCTCGGCCCGCGCCACGCGCGCCGCCGCCGCGTCGATGCGGCTGGCAGCAACGGTCGCCTCGGTGATCTTGTCGTCGAGCCTGGCCCTGGAGAAAGCCGCCGAGTCCGCGAGCGCTGCCAGCCGCGCCCGCTCCTGCTCGACCAGCTCGAGCGTCCGCCGCGCCGCTACCAGCTCGGCCTCGGCCGTGGCGAGATCGGCCCGCGCCATGGCCCGGTCGAGCTCGAGCCGCGTCGGCTCCAGCACGGCCAGGACGTCGCCCTGCTCGACGCGGTCGCCGACCTCGACCGCAACATCGGCCACCGGCCCTGCGACCTTGGCCGCGACCGGGCCCTGCTCCATGGCGACGATCCGGCCGAGCACCGGCACGGTCTGGACCACGGGCTCGGTGATCACCGGATCGACCTGCACCATGGCCGGCGGTTGCTGCGCGCGCGCCTCGACCCCGGCCAATCCGACCAGCAGCCCAAGCGACAAAGCCGCCGCCAAAGCCCGCGATCGACCCTTTTCGCCCAATTGTCCCGCACGACCCCTCATGGCGATCCCTACCTGCCGCTTGCCGGCACAACCTCTATCATTTTGATATATGTGCGCCAGAGAGATAGGGCGCTGAGCGATACTTGTCCATCGCCCTGAACGAAAGAACCTGTCGTTGTGACCGGCCTTCACTCTATAGTTACGAGCATGCCCGAGGACTTGGATGAAATCATCGTCGAGACTGTGCTGCTCGGCAGCGCACAACGGGTCACCGCGATGGATCCTGCGAGCCTCGTCGAGGTCGTCTTCCAGGCGCCCCGTGGCACCGATCAACGCACGATCGTCCAGCTCGCGCGGCAAAAGCTGGCCTGGCGGATCGCCAAGGAGAAGCAGCCGTCGAAGCCCTCTGACGACCGCGGCGGCATCCTGGCCTGAGATGTTGGAGCGCCTGAGCGGGTAGGCGCTCAGCCCTCGCCGCGGCCGATCCACTTGGGTGCGGTGGGCGGCGTGTAGGAAGCGAGTCGGGCCAGCAGCTCAGCAGGCTCGGTCACCTCGATCAGCATGCGCCGATGCTCGACCCGCAAAAACCGCTGCTCCACCACATTGTCGAGAAAGCCAACGAGGTGATCGTAGAAGCCGGCCACGTTGAGGATGGCGCACGGCTTCTCGTGATAGCCGAGCTGCGCCCAGGTCCAGACCTCGAACAGCTCCTCGAACGTGCCGATGCCGCCCGGCAGTGCCACGAACCCGCAGCTGAGCTCGGCCATCAACGCCTTGCGCTCGTGCATCGAGCCCACGACGTGCAGCTCGCTCAGCGATGGATGCGCGATCTCTTTCTCGACCAGCGGTCGCGGCATCACGCCAATGGCCTCGCCGCCGGCGGCCAGCGCCGCGTCGGCGACGGCGCCCATCAAGCCGACCGAGGCACCCCCATAGACGAGCCCGATGCCGGCCCGCGCCAAGGCTGCGCCGGTGGCCGTCGCCGCCTCGCGGTAGATCGCTTCGCTGCCTTCGCTCGAGCCGCAGAACACACAGATGCGCCGCAAGGCCATGGCCCCTCCTTTGCTTGCTCTGTTGGGCATGCCCGGGCGTACGTCTCGAGGCAAGCCCAGAGCCCTGCCTCACCCGGCGGCGGCCTGACGCCTTGCGAGCGGCCTCGATCATGGCTAAAGCCGCATAAATCCTAGGGAACGTCTCGTCATGCAAGAACCTGCGGCAACGCCGCCGAGCACGCCCGCCACGCTGCTCGAGATCGACGACGTCCACAAGACGTTCGGCGGTGTCATGGCCGTCACCGGCTGCCGCTTCGCGCTCGAGCCCGGCACCATCACCGGGCTGATCGGCCCCAACGGTGCGGGCAAGACGACGCTCTTCAACATGATCGCCGGCGCCTTCCCGCCCACCGCCGGCCGCATTCGCTACCAGGGCCGGGACATCACCGGGCTTCCCGCACACCGGCTGTTCCAGCTCGGCATCGTCCGCACCTTCCAGATCCCGCACGAGTTCGGCCGCATGACCTGCCTCGAGAACCTGATGCTGGTGCCGCCCGGCCAGCACGGCGAGGGCGTCATGGCCAACTGGCTCGGCTGGCGCCGCGTGGTCGACCAGGAGACCCAGCTCAAGAACCGGGCGCTCGAGGTGCTCGACTTCCTCAAGATGACGCATCTCAAGGACACGCTCGCGGCCAATGTCTCCGGCGGCCAGAAGAAGCTGCTCGAGATCGGCCGCACCATGATGACCGACGCCACGCTGGTCCTGCTCGACGAGCCGGGTGCCGGCGTCAACCGGACGCTGCTCGGCGACATCCTGCGGACGATCCGCACGCTCAACGAGGAGCGCGGCTACACCTTCTGCATCATCGAGCACGACATGGGCTTCATCGGCGAGCTCTGCGATCCCGTGGTCTGCATGGCCGAGGGCCGCGTCTTGACCATGGGCACGATGGACGAGGTCAAGCGTGACGAGCGGGTGCGCGAAGCCTATCTCGGCCACAGCGCCGCGGTTGGAGCCGCCGCTTGAGCCTGCTGCAGATGACCGGGATCGAGGGCGGCTACGGCGACGCCGACATCCTCCACGGCGTGTCGCTGGAGGTGGCGCCGGGCGAGGTCGTCGTCATCGTCGGCCCCAACGGCGCCGGCAAGTCGACGGCCCTGAAGGCGGTCTTCGGCCTCGTCACCATCCGCCGCGGCCAGATCATCTTCGACGGCAAGGACCTCACCGGCAAGCGGCCTGACGAGATCGTCAGGTCCGGCATCTCCTTCGTGCCGCAGACCGAGAACGTCTTCCCGACGCTCAGCGTGGAAGAGAACCTGGAGATGGGCGCCTACCTGCGCGACGACGACATCGCACCGCAAAAGGCCAAGGTGTTCGAGCTCTTCCCGCCGCTCCTGGAGAAGCGCCACCAGGCCGCCGGCACGCTCTCCGGCGGTCAGCGGCAGATGGTCGCCATGGGCAGGGCGCTGATGCTCGACCCCAAGCTCCTGCTGGTCGACGAGCCCACGGCCGGCCTCTCACCACTCTTCATGGACCAGATCTTCAGCATTCTCAGGACCGTCAACGAGACCGGCGTCGCCATCCTCATGGTCGAGCAGAACGCCAAGCAAGCGCTCGCCACCGCCGATCGCGGCTACGTCCTGGCAACCGGCCAGAACCGCCACGAAGGCACCGGCCAAGAACTCCTCGACGACCCCGAAGTGGCGGAGATGTTCTTGGGTGGGTGAGATCGACACCTCGCCGAGCGTGAATGATATTGGACTGACCCACAAACTCAAGCTTACAAGAGGGCCCAGTCAGACAGGAAATATTAATACAGCGCTTCCTTAATCTGACTTTCTTTCATCAGCGTCAATTCCGTAGGTCTACCATTATTTTTCATGCATTCTCGGCCGACAATACGCAGATCATCTGGGACTACACCGAGCTCGAAAAGACGCTACATGCACGCCAAGGAGCGTACAGGCGCTATGAGCACAAGGCTGACCTCAAGAAGCTACCCGCCCTGCTGACGGACCAGGAAGCCGAGCGGTTCATCGATACAGCCGACCTCTCGACCTATGATCTCACCGATTTCAAGCGGATGAAGTTCGAGTTCGCGCCGAAGAGCGAGCGGGTGAACATGCGCCTGCCCGCGGCACTGCTCGCCGCCGTCAAGGCCAAAGCGAAAGCGCGGGGGCTGCCCTATCAGCGCTTCATCCGCGAGGTCCTGGAGAACGCCGTTCACCAGGACGGCAAACGCTAGCCACAGCCTCCGATGCTCACCAGCCACGGCCGCTACGACTACTCGCCGATCACGTCTCGAAAGGTCTTCGACTGGCCGAACGGCGCGCGGCTCGCCGTCTATCTCGGCCTCAATCTCGAGCATTTCGCCTTCGGCGAGGGGCTGGGCGCCGAGCTGGCGCCCGGCGGGCCGCCGCCCGATGTCCTGAACTACGCCTGGCGCGATTACGGCAACCGGGTCGGCGCCTGGCGGATGCTGGCGCTTTTCGATGAGCTGGGCCTGCCGGCGACCGTGATCGCCAATAGCGCCATGTACGTTCATGCGCCGGAGCTGATGGCCGCCTGGCGGGCGCGGGGCGACGAGGTGGTGGGGCACGGCCGGACCAATGCCGAGCGGCAATCGGTGCTCGGTGAGCCCGCCGAGCGGGCGCTGATCGCCGAGGCCACCGCCGTGATCGCCGAAGCCGAGGGCCAGCCGCCGGCAGGCTGGCTCAGCCCCTGGATCGCCGAGAGCCGGGTCACGCCCGATCTCCTGGTCGAGGCCGGCTACCGCTACACGCTGAACTGGTGCATGGACGACCAGCCGGTCTGGCTGCGCACGCGCTCCGGCCGGCTGCTGGCCGTGCCCTACCCGCAGGAGGTCAACGACATCCCGGCGATCGTCGCCCGCAAGGACGGTGCTGCGGCTTTTGCCCACATGATCACCGACACCTTCGACGAAATGCTCGAGCAGGCGGCGGACCAGCCGCTGGTGATGGGCATAGCATTACACCCCTACATCCTCGGCCAGCCGCACCGGCTGCGCCAGTTGCGCCGGGCGCTCACGCACATCACAGCACAGCGCGACCACATCTGGCTGACCCGCGCCGGCGAGATCAGCGCCTTCTGCCACGCCCTGCCCGCCGATACGCTCGCGTGACCGCCGCCGACGGAGTGGGGTTGCTGCGCATGGCGATGATGACTAAGCGGGAAGCGTCATCCGGCAGCGATTCCGGGCACTTGCACAAAGGCGGGCGAAGACTGCGTTGATCGAGATTCTGCAACTCCTGCTCTACGGCTCGCTCCTCGGCTCGATCATCGCGCTGGGCGCGGTCGGCGTGACGCTCACCTTCGGCATCCTCGGCTTCGCCAATTTCGCGCATGGCGACCTGATGACCTTGGGCGCCTATGTCTGCTTTCTGCTCTATTCCCAGCTCGCCCTGCCGTTCGGCCTTGGCGTCGTGGTCGCCATTCCAGCCACGATCTTCGCCGCCCTGCTGATCGACCGCGTCCTCTTTCGCCGCTTCAGGAAGAGCCGACCGATCATCAGCCTGATCTCGTCCTTCGGCGCCGCCTTGATCCTGCGCTCTGCCATCCAGCTGGTCTGGGGCACCGGCACCTACATGTACTCGAGCCAGATCGTCATGGCGCAGCGCTTCGCCGGCATCCGCTACAAGTGGGACCAGCTCGGCATCATCGCCGCCACGCTGGCCATCGTCCTCGCCCTCCACCTCTTCCTGCAGCGCACCAAGGTCGGCAAGGCGATGCGCGCCATGGCCGACAACCCGACCCTGGCGCGCCTGTCGGGCATCGACACCGAGCGGGTGATCGTCTGGACCTGGGTGATCGGCGGCGGGCTCGCGGCACTGGCCGGCGTCTTTCTCGCCATGGACACCCGCCTGCAGCCGGAGATGGGCTGGTTCATCCTGCTCGCCTGCTTCGCCGCCGCCATCCTCGGCGGCATCGGCAAGCCCATGGGCGCCATCGCCGGTGGCTACATCATCGGCATCATGATGGAGCTCTCGACCCTGGTCCTGCCCACCGAGTACAGCCCGGTCGTGCCGTTCGCCATCCTGGTCGTTCTCCTGCTCTTCCGCCCGACCGGGCTGTTCGCCGGACGGAGCACCTGAGATGACCGGTGCCGGCCTGCTCAGCTATTTCGTCTTCTTCCTCACCTTCGCCGGCATCTACGCGCTCCTGGTGCAGGGGCTGAACGTGCAGTGGGGCTTTGCCGGCATGCTCAATGTCGGTGTCGCCGCCTTCTTCGCCATCGGCGCCTACACCAGCGCCATCCTCACCACCCCGGACTCGGCCGGCCATCTGGGCGGCTTCGGCCTGCCCTGGCCCGTGGGCTTCGTGGTCGCCATGGCGATCGCCGGCGTGCTCGGCCTCATGATCGGCCTCATCACGCTCAATCTGCGCTCCGACTACCTGGCCATCGCATCCATCGGCATCGCCGAGATCGTTCGCCTCGTGCTGAAGAACGAGGAATGGCTGACCGGCGGCGTGCGCGGCATCGCCGGCATCCCCCGCCCGCTCGACGACATCGTGCCGGGCGCCAACGCGCTCGTGCTGCTGCTCCTGGTCGTCGTCCTGATCGGCATCACCTACTGGGCGCTCGAGCGCATCTACCGCTCGCCCTGGGGCCGCGTGCAGCGCGCCATTCGCGACAACGAGACCGCCGCCCGGGCGATGGGCAAGAACAGCCTGGTCTTCCGCCTGCAGGCCTTCGTCATGGGCTGCGCGCTGATGGGGCTGTCGGGCGCCGTCTACGCCCATTTCGTCGGCTTCATCAGCCCCGAGGCGTTCGACCCGGTGTTCGCCACCTTCATCGTCTGGGTCATGCTGATCGCCGGCGGCAGCGGCAACAACCGCGGCGCCATCCTGGGTGCCTTCGTCATCTGGGGCGTCTGGTCGGGCACCCAGATGCTCACCAGCCAGCTGCCGGCCGAGTACGTCACCCAGGCGAGCGCCGTGCGCGTGCTGCTGATCGGCGTGCTGCTCCAGGTGATCTTGATCTACCGCCCCGAGGGCCTGCTGCCCGAGCGCCCGCCCCGGCCGATCTGGCGTGACGACTGACATCCGGCGCGAAGGCACGGCGAGCTGCCGCCTGCGCGTGCCGGACGGCTACTGGCAGAGCCGCGGCCAGCCCTGCCGCTTTCCGCCGATCGCCACCGACGGCGTCTACCTCGAGGTGGCGCTGACGGAATCGCACTGCCTCGAGGTCTTCGTCGATGGCCCGCAGGGCCGCGCCTGGACCCTGACCAGCAGGCCCATTACCCATGATCCGCCGGCAATGGCCATCACTGTCACCTGGGACAGCGTTGCCGTGGGCCTCCATCTCGACGGCAAGCAGGTGGCGGTGGCGACAGCGTGAAGCCCGGCTGTTGCGGCCGGGCACGCTGGTCTATACTCTAGCATAGCTCAGTCTAGACCGATGGAGCCTCGCCCATGGCCTTCCACATCAAGGACCCGGCCACCGACGCCGCAGTGCGCAAGCTCGCCGCCGAGCGCGGCATCAGCCTCACGGCTGCCGTGCGCGAGGCGGTCGAGAACGAGCTGAAGCGCCGCCGCCGCCCGCTGGTCGAGCGGATCGATGAGATCATCAAGCAGCTGGAGCAATATCCGCCGACCGGCCTGAAGGCCGACAAGGCCTTCTTCGACGACCTCTCAGGCGATCCTTGATGTTCGTCGACGCTTCGGCGATCGTCGGAATCCTGGCACGCGAGCCCGATTGGCGTGAGCTCATCGCCCGCATCGACGCAGCACCGACGATCACTGTTTCACCGATGGTCGTCTACGAAACGGTGCTGGCTGTCGCCCGCATTCGGGCGCACGACGTGACAATCGCCGAGGTGGCCGTGGCCAATTTCCTGACCAGCATCGCCGCCGAGACCATCCCCATCGATGCCGCGATCGGCAAGGCCGCGATCGATGCCTTCGCCCGCTATGGCAAGGGCCGGCACCCGGCAGCGCTCAACATGGGCGATTGCTTCGCCTATGCCTGCGCCCGCTCGCGCAACATCCCGTTATTGGCCAAGGGCGACGACTTCACCCGGACCGACATCACCCGCGCTTGATCAACGTTCTCAGGCGTCCTGGCTCATCGGGTGCACCGTCAGCTCGTCGATCTGCGCGCCCGCCGGCTGGCTCAGCATAGCGACCACGGCAGCGGCCACATCCGCCGGCCGCAAGGCACCGGGCTTCGAGCCCTCGACGCTGTCGTTGAAGCCGGTGTCGATGAGGCCCGGCAGGATCACCCCCACCTTGATACCGTGCGGCCTCAGCTCCAGGCGAAGCGCGTGGCTGAAGCCCACCACGCCGTGCTTGGCGGCGACATACGGCGCCATCTTGGCGATCGGCCGGCGGCCGACATCCGACGCGATGTTGACGATGTGCCCACCCTCGCCGCGCTCGATCAACGGCAGGAACGCATGGGTCAACTGGATGAGGCCGGTGAGGTTGACCGCGACGATCGCCTCGATCTCGGCCGGAGCGTGGTCGAGAAACGGCTTGTAGGCACCGGTACCCGCATTGTTGACGAGGATGTCGAGGCCGCCCCAGGCAGCGTCGACGCCCCGCACCGCCGCCGCTCGATCATCGCTGCTCGTGAGATCACCCAGGATCAGCATCGGTTCGGCGCCAGCCGCCAGCAGCGCCTTCGCCGTCTGCTCGAGCCCGTCACGATTACGACCGAGCAACGCGATACGCCGCCCGGGCGCCGCAAGAGCCAGAGCGATCGCCCGGCCGAGGCCGCGGCCACCACCCGTCACCAGGATCCGGGTGGTGGCCGCGAGCGAGGTCACTGGATCAGTTCGACCCTGGTGATCGCACCATCGGTGACGGCCCAATGCTCGAAGACACCGGAGACGTCGCCGTTCTCGTCGAACTCATGGGCGCCGGCGGCGCCCTCGTAGTTGATGTCCGTGCCAGCCGCGATCAGCTCCTTGGCCTTGGCGAACTCGCCCGGCAGGATCACTTCGCCCGGCCCGCTCGCGACCTCGCGGATCGCGTCGCGGATCGCCGGCCCGTCGGTGCTGCCGGCCTGCTCGATCGCCAAGGCCATGATCATCGTCGCGTCATAGGCGCTGTCGATATAGGGCAAGGGCGGCAGCTCACCGAACTCCGCCTCGTAGGCCGCTGCGAAGCGGTCGCTGGCGTCGCCCTCCGGGCTGGTCGCCGAGGTCCCGAACATGCCGTTCATGTACTGGGCACCGATATCGTCGACCAGCTGCGCGGTTTTCAGCCCGTCGGTGAAGACGAAGCGGTCGAAGAAGCCTTCCTCCAGCGACTGGCGGATGATCAGGAGGCCACCATCGTCAGGATAGGCAATCAGCAAGAGCGCCTCGGGCTCGCCGTCGGTCGCCGCCTGCAGCTCGCCGCGATAGGAGGCCTTGTTCGGCTCGAAGGCCGCCGAGGAGGTGACCGTGCCGCCATAATTGTCGGCAAAGCTCTCGGCGAGGCCCACACCATAGTCGTTGTTGATGTAGAGAACGGCGACGCTGCCGATGCCGGCCGCGTCGACCAGATTGCCGAGCACGACGCCCTGATACGCATCGGACGGCACGGTGCGGAACAGGAAATCACCATCGTCGAGCGTGGTGATCGCCGGCGCCGTCGAGGCGTTGGAAATCTGCGGCACGCCGTCGACCGCGGCGACGCTGGTCGCCACCGGGATGGTGTTGCCCGACGCCAGCGCGCCCAGAATGCCGCTGACGCCGTCCACGGAGACCAGCTTCTTCGCCGAATCGATCGCCGTCTGCGCCTTGGTCTGGGTGTCGCCGACGATCAGCTCGACCTCGCCGTCGAGCACACCGCCGGCAGCGTTGACCTCGGCGATCGCCAGGCGCATGCCATTGAGCGATGCCTCGCCGTAAGCCTGAAGGCCACCGGTGAGCGGGATCAAGGCACCGACCTTCGCCCCCTCGGCCATGGCGGTCCCTGCCAGCAAGACGCTGCCCAGCGCGCCCAAAGCCGTCGCCCGCCAACTTGACCTGATCATTATCATTCTCCTCATTGCACCGATGATGACGTAGGTAGCACATCTGTCGACCCACGCCTTGCCAGGCGTCACGTGCCGCCGCACATTCGCGACATCACATATAAAGTCGCCGCAACGCGCGCAACCGGGACAGCACATGCCGATCATCAACCGCATCGCCGACTACAAGGACGAAATGACGACCTGGCGTCGGCATCTGCACATGAACCCGGAGCTCGGCTACGAGGAGGTCGAGACGGCGGCCTTCGTCGCCAGGCAGCTCCGCGCCATCGGCGTCGACGAGGTGCACGAGGGCATCGGCAAGACCGGCGTGGTGGCGGTGATCAAGGCCGGAACGGGCGAGCGGCGCATCGGCCTTCGCGCCGACATGGACGCGCTGCCGATCACCGAGGCCACCGGCGTCGCCCACGCCTCGACCAAGCCCGGCAAGATGCACGCCTGCGGCCATGACGGGCACACCACCATGCTGCTGGGTGCGGCCAAATACCTCGCCGAGACCCGCAATTTCGACGGCACCGTCTACCTCGTCTTCCAGCCGGCCGAGGAAGGCCGCGCCGGGGCCAAGGCGATGATCGATGACGGCCTGTTCAAGCGCTTCCCGGTCTCCGACATCTACGGCCTGCACAACTGGCCGACCATGCCGGTCGGCACCTTCGCGATGCGCGATGGCCCGGCGATGGCAGCCTCGGACGAGTTCAAGATCACCATCAAGGGCCGCGGCTGCCACGCCGCCATGCCGCATGTCGGACTCGACCCGGTGACCGTCGCCGCACAGATCGTCATCGGCCTGCAGACCATCGTCAGCCGCGAGACCGATCCATTGGACAACGCGGTCCTCTCGGTCACCCAGATCCACGCCGGCGATGCCTTCAACGTGGTGCCGGAGCAAGCGGTCCTGGCCGGCACCGTTCGCACCTTCAAGCCCGAGACCCGCGACCGCATCGAGCAGCGCATGCGCGAGGTCGCGACCGGCATCACCCAGAGCTTCGGCCTCGAGCCCAGCTTCTACTACCGCCGCGGCTACCCGCCGACGGTCAACCACGTCCGCGAGGCGGCGATCGGCGCCGATGTCGCAGCGCTCGTCGTCGGTGCCGACAAGGTCGAGCGTGACCCGGCACCGGTCATGGGGGCCGAGGATTTTGCCTTCATGTTGGAAGCCGTTCCGGGCAGCTATATCTGGATGGGCAGCGGCGATGGCGAGAAAGCGGCGCTGCTGCACAGCCCCTATTACGACTTCAACGACGAGGCGCTGCCGGTCGGCGTGAGCTACTGGGCAAAGCTCGTCGAGACCCGCCTCGCCAAGACGGCCTGACGGCATGGAGGCAATTGATACAAAGGAGGCCAGAGTGAGCAACGAGCCGATCCTTCTGCAGACCGAGACGGCCGGCATCGTCCGGCTGACGCTCAACCGGCCCAAGGCCTTCAACAGCCTGGATCGGGCCTCGCTCGATGCGCTGCACGCGGCGCTCGATGGCATCGCTGCGAGCGACACGGCGCGCGTCGTCGTCATCGCCGGCAACGGCAAGGCGTTCTGCGCCGGGCACGACCTCAAGGAGATCGGCCAGGACCGCACCGCCGAGGCCATCGGCGCACTGTTCAGCCACTGCTCGGCGATGATGCTGAAGCTGCAGGCGCTGCCGCAGCCGGTGATCGCCGAGGTCGACGGCATCGCCACGGCCGCCGGCTGCCAGCTGGTCGCCGCCTGCGATCTCGCCATCTGCACCGAGGCGAGCCGGTTCGCCACATCCGGCATCAAGTACGGCCTCTTCTGCTCGACGCCGATGGTGGCTTTGGCGCGCAACATCCCGCAGAAGCCGGCCATGGAGATGCTGCTCACCGGCGATTTCATCGACGCCGCCGAGGCGCATCGCCTGGGCCTCGTCAACCACGTCGTCGCCAAGGAAGCTCTAGCTGAGACGACCCGGTCGCTCTGCGATCGCCTGCTCGACAAGCCCAAGGACGTGCTCGCCATGGGCAAGCGGGCCTTCTACCGGCAACGCGGCATGGCCGACGCCGAAGCCTATCGCTATACGACCGAGGTGATCGTCGAGAACGCCGTCGGCGACGCCTTCGCCGAGGGCCTCGAGGCCTTTGTCGAGAAGCGTCGACCAAGCTGGCCCCATTGAAAGCCTGACCATGCCCGCCTTCAACAGCATCGTTCACCCCACCGACTACGCCAAGGCCAGCGCCAACGCCTTTGCCCACGGACTGAAGCTGGCGGTCGCCAGCAGGGGCCGCTTCGCCATCGTCCACAACGCCGGGGGCGAGCTCGAGGACGCGGCGCGGCGCGAGGCCTTTCCCGGTGTTCGCGACACGCTGGCCGCCTGGGGCCTGCTCGATCTCGGCACCGCAGCCGAGAGCGTCGAGGAGGCGCTGGGCGTCCGGGTCAGCAAGGCCGACCTCGGCGGTAGTGCTACCATCGAAGGCGTCGTCCGCTACATCGACCGCCACGAAGCCGACCTCGTCGTGCTCGGCACGGCGGCCCGTGACGGCCTGCCGCGCTTTCTCGAAGGCTCGATCGCCGAGAACGTGGCGAGACGCAGCGGCGTCGCCAGCCTCTTCCTGCCGCATCAGGGCCGCGGCTTCGTCGACGCCAAGAGCGGTGCCCTGCACCTGCAGAACATCCTCATCCCCGTCGACCACAAGCCGTCGCCGGCAACCGCGTTGAGCGCTGCGGCAGGCCTGGTCGAGCTGCTCGACGCCCAGGAAGCGAAGCTCCATTTGCTGCATGTCGGCAGTGCCGAGACGATGCCGACACCCGGCCTGCCGGCCTGGCTCGGCGCCCGCGCCGAAAGGCTCGATCGCCAGGGGCCCGTCGTCGAGACCATCGTCGAGACCGCCAACGCCCTCGACGCCGACCTCATCGTCATGACGACGGAGGGCCGCCACGGCTTCCTCGACGCACTTCGAGGCTCGACCACCGAAGCCGTGCTCCGCCGCGCCGCCCGCCCGCTGCTCGCGGTGCCGGCTTGAGCGGCAACCATCCGACCTGACCGTCACCGCCAGTTCGGGGTGCTGCTGGCCCAGGGCGAGGCCGGCGTCGTTGTCTTCGCCCTGATCTTCACACCCGTCCACTACGTCGTGGTCCGCTGGCTCGCCCCCGTCGGGCGATCGGGGACGGCCCCGCCCAGACAATCGAGAACAGCCGAGCGATGACCGAACAGCCGCTGACCTACGACGACACCTTCATTCGCCGCATCCTCGAGCAGACCAAGCGCATCGCCATGGTCGGCGCCTCGCCCAACGACATGCGCCCCTCCTACTTCGCCATGCTCTATTTGCAGAACAAAGGCTACGTCATCGACCCCATCAACCCGAGAAGCGCCGGCCAGAGACCATCCTCGGCCGCACCGTCTACGCCAGCCTCGACGACCTCCCAGAGCCCCCCGACATGGTCGACGTCTTCCGCAAATCCGCCGACGTCCCCCCCATCGCCGACGCCGCCATCCGCCTCGGCGCCAAAACCCTCTGGCTCCAACTCGGCGTCCGCCACGACGAAGCAGCCGCCAAAGCCGAAGCCGCCGGCCTCCAGACCGTCCAGAACCGCTGCCCCAAAATCGAGCACGGCCGCCTCTTCGGCGAAATAGGCTGGCTCGGCGTCAACCGCCGAACCATCTCAGGCAGAAAGGGCGAAGCCATGCAGCTCAAGACCAAGAAGGGGCGGTTGCTTTAGGCAACAAGAGAAGAAATGCGAGGAGGCTGGCCTCCTCGCGCTCCACCGGTATTTTGGGTTGGTGGCGGTTCAGGCGATGGCGAGCGTTGCGCGCAGGCCCAGCTCGACCTCAAGCCGGTCGCGCGACGACAACACGCCCCGCTGATCGAATACCAACGCCACGTCCAGAGTGAACAGCTTGAAGCGAACCCGGCAGGCCGCGATCAGCCCGGCGGCTTGCCAATCCTGCAGCACCACGTCGCTCGGCCAATCGCTCGCCCGCGCCGTCGTGATCATTGCCAGAACCACCGCCGGATGACCGGCATTGAAGGCCTCGGTCGACAGCACAAGCGCCGGCCGCCGCCGCCCAAAGGCCGCGGCCATTGCGGCGCCGTGAGCCAGCTCTTGCGTGCAATTGACTGACATTTTCGGCATGCTGACCGTCGACCGGTTGGAGAAGATCGAGCATGGCCTCAATCACCCGTGACGACGAGCTGATCGAGCGGCTGAAAGCTCTCCTGGCAGAGCAGCACGCTCTCCTGGCCGCCCGCGGCGTCCGGGAGGTGTCGCTCGTCGGCTCGCGCGCCCGCGGCACGGCTGGCCCGGCGAGTGACGTCGACCTGCTCATCGATCTTGCCGCCGACGCGTCCTTCGGGCTCTTCGATCTCGTGGCCTTCGAGGAGGACCTGGAGACGGCGCTCGGGACGCGTGTCGATCTCGTCTTCAAGAGCCGCCTTCGCCCTTACATCGCCGAGCGGATGACCAGGGACAAGGTGCGCCTCCTGTGAGCGACCCTGCCCGCATCAGGCTCGCCCTCGAGCATATGGCCGAGGCGCTGGCCGACCTCGAGACGTTGACACGCGGGCGGGAGCGGTCCGACTATCTCGAGGATCGCATCGCCCAGCGCGGGGTCGAGCGCTGCCTAGAGGTTATCTCCGAGGCCTCGCGCAAACTGCCCGAGATGATGAAGGCGGCCCATCCCGAAATCCCGTGGCGCAAGGTCGCCGGGATAGGCAACGTGCTCCGCCACGACTACGACGAGATCGATGCGGGCGTCATCTGGACTGCTGCAACTGTCGAGGTCGTCCCACTCAGAGCAGCCGTCGCCGTGATGCTGGCCGAGATCGAAGCAACGCCATGAATGAGTCCACTGTCGTCAACCGCGTCGGTAACGACGCCCACGTCCTGCGCCGCCAGGGCATTCCCTTCTAAGGGGAAACGTGTGTGGACGCCCCGTCGGGTGCAAGCGAGTACTTGGCCTTGGTCTGAGCTGATCGTCGGGTACTGATATGTGCCCGGCCTCTTCTTGCGGAGCTTGCCGTGCCGCGCACCCATAACGGAGATCCACCGGATCGAGCCTAATCTCGTCGCGGGTGTTCAGACGTCTTCAGCCATTTGCTTGCACTCATTCTCAAACCCGACCGGCGTAGCCGTCGGCGGAGATTTGGCAGGCGATGAGCGTGAACCCGTCGGCGTTTAGCGCGTCTTTGAGCGCCACCTCGAGGCTCGGCCGGTCGGTGGCGACGGCACCGCGGCCGCCGAGGCCATGCGCCACCTCGAGCAGGTCGACGGCACCGATGGCGACCCCATGCCGCCGCAGCTGGCGATCCTGCTGCTTCAGCTCGATCAGGGCCAGCGACTGATCGACGAAGCAGACGACGATCACCGCCGCCCCCTGCTCGGCCGCCGTCACCAGCTCGCCCAGGACCATCAACAGCCCGCCATCGCCGGTGAACGCCACGACCGGCCGGTCCGGCTCGGCCAGCTTGGCGCCGATGGCGAACGGCAGGCCGCAGCCCATGGTGCAGAGCCCGTTCGACTGCAGCAGCTCACGCGGCGCGTAGCTCTGCCAGACCTGGCTCAAGACGATGCGATGCGCCCCGACATCGGCGACCGCCACGGTCTCCCGTGGCAAGACCCGCCTCGCCGTGTCGACCACCGCCGACGGCCCCCAGGCCTCGTCCGGCGCGAAGGGCGCGCGCACGCTCGCCCGGGCGGCCGCCACCTCTTCATCGGTCCAGCTCGACCCCGAGGTGACGCCCTTGGCCAGCGCGTCGAGCCCGGCACCGACATCGCAGACGAAGCTGGTCGTCGCCTGGTGCAGATAGTGGTCGTTGGCCACGGCCTCGAACGCGATCACCCGCTTCGCCGCCGGATCCCAGGGCTGCACCCAGCTGCGGCGCATCTCGATCGCGTCGTAGCCGGCGAGGATCACCAGATCGGCGTCCTCGATCAGCGGCAGGATGACCGCATCCGCCGCCGGCGAGAGGGCCGCCGCACCCAGCGCCATCGGGTGATCCTCGGGCAACAGCCCCTTGGCCTTGTAGGTCTGGATCACCGGCACCCTGGTGGCCTCGACGAAGCGGCCGAGCGCCGCTCCGGCATTGTCTTGGACCGCATCCAGCCCGGCGATCAGCAGCGGCCGCCTGGCCTCGGCGAGCCAGCGCCGCGCCTCGTCGAGCGCTGCCCCCTCAGCCGGCCCCGCCGGTGCCGGAGCGCGCCTGCGAATCCCGGCGGCAGGTGACGCGGCCCGGGCCGCCACCTCGATCGGCACGTCGATGAGCACCGGCCCGGGACGCGGGTCACTGGCCAGTGCGAGTGCCTTCTCGGCGATGAGGTCGGCGGCGCCGGCGCTCAGCGTGAAGGCGCCCTTGATCGCGGGCTCGAGCAGCCGGGCGTGGTCGATTAGCTGGTGGTTGTAGGTGAGCGCGTCATCCGCATCGACACAGCCGGCGATGACGATGAGCGGCACCCGGTCCAGACTGGCATTGACGACCACATTGACGGCATTGCTCAAGCCCGGGCCCACCGTCGCCACCAGCACCGGCGGCGTGCCGGTGCGCTGCCAGACGGCCTCGGCCATGAAGCCGGCCGCCGTCTCGTGCTTGGTGGTGATGAAGGTGATGCCGGCCTTGCCCAGCGCGTCGATGACGGTCAGCACCTCGCCGCCGGGAATGCCGAAGGCGAACCGGCAGCCGGCCTCGGCGAGCCGCCGGGCGAGCTGGTCGGCGGCCCGCTCGGGACCATGGTCGGACGCGCGGCCGTCAGGGGCTGACATGAACGGGGACCTCTTTCGCTTGGGGCTGTAGCCGGCGAGGGCTGACACGCGAGCCCGGTGCGGTCAAGAATGTGATCGAGAACGCTGCGCAGCGGTGCCGCGGCGAGCCATCGGGAGACCAGCCATGGCGATCGGTTTGGCGAGTGCCATTGCACTTCTGGTGGTCACGGCCACGGTCCTCCTGCACTACGAGCTGTTGCGCGGCACCTCGCGGCTCATCCCGCTCCTGGCCATTCCGCCGCGCACCCGGATCATCGTCGTCATCGGCGCCGCCTTCGTCGCGCATCTGCTCGAGATCAGCCTCTATGCCGCGGTCTTCTGGGTCATGCAGGAGTGGCTGGCGCTCGGCACGCTGGCCGGACTGCTCGAAGGCACTGGCCTCGATTTCTTCTACTTCTCGATCGCCAATTTCACGACGCTCGGCGTCGGCGACCTCTATGCCACAGGCCCGATGCGCATCGTCGCCAGCATCCAGTCGCTCAACGGCCTGGTGCTGATCGGCTGGTCGGCCTCCTTCACCTATCTCGCCATGGAGCGCTTCTGGGAGCTGCACCGCCGCCCCGGCCGCGAGGCCCGCTAGCCTCGCTGCCCAAGCCGCTGCCGCAGGAAGAACTCGAGCATCTGACGGCTGGCATCCGGACCTTGCGGATCGGTGAACGAGCCCTTGCGATCGCCGCCAGACCAGGCGTGGCCGAGCCCCTCGATCCGCCAATCCTCGACCAGTGTGCGGGCATCGCCGTTACGGTGGCGGGTGACGCGATAGCCATGCCCGCCGGCGACACGGCCCCGCTCGACGACGCGCTCGAGGTCACGAGCACCACCCAGCGCATGGCGAACCACCGCATCGGCATTGGCCGGATTCACGGTCTGGTCGGCGGTGCCGTGAAAGACGATGGTCGGCACCACGGGCCCGCTGCCGCCTGACGCAGCACCAGCCGTCGCACTAGCCTCGGGCGCCCGCATCGCCGCCAGCGCCGAGGCGACATCGCTCGCTGACCCTGGTGCGATGCCGGAGTGGACGCCCACCGCCGCGAACAGATCGGGATAGCCCCTGGCCATCAGGGCGGCCGCTGCACCACCGGCCGAGAGCCCAGCCACATAGACGCGCGCCGGATCGGCGCCGTGCTGGGCGATGACCGCCCGCGTGATGCCGGCGATCAGCGACAGCTCGCCACGCTCGCGCTCCTGATCCGTCGGCCGAAACCAATTCCAGCAGCGCGACACGTTGGCCGTCCGCGTCTGGCCCGGATAGGCCACGATGCAGCCCAGCTGCTCGGCCAGCCGGTTCAGCCTTGTGCCCTTGGCGAAGTCGTCCGGCTTTTGCGTGCAGCCATGCAGCATGACGACCAGCGGCAAGGCCACGCCCGCCCGCCGCTCGGGCAGATAGAGCTTGTAGGCGCGCCGGCCGAACGGGTTCACGTAACTGTGCGTCGCCCAGGCGGACGGCAGAAGCTGTCCGGTAGCCGCATCGGGCGCGGGCCGAGGCTCCGGATCGAGCGCCGCCTCGGGTTGCGACCGGTGGGCGCGCTCGGACTCGCGACCGGCCTCCGGCACTGGCTCGGCACGGAGATCGAGGGTCGGACCCGCCCAGCCGTCGCTCGGGGCCGACGGTGCCGGCTTCCCACCCAACATCTTCTGGATCAGCGCCGTCGCCTCGCCGAGCCGGCCGGCCCGGGTAAGACGCGTGGCCTCCGCCATGCGGGAAGGATCGATCCGGGTCATGAGAGGAACCTCCGTTGCATGAGCGAGCGATGGGCTAGTGAATGCGATCGCCGAGCGCCGCCTTGACCTCTGGGCTCGCCATCAGCGCACCCAGGACGGAGATCGAGGCGATGCTGGCCCGGGCCAGCTCGGGCGTCACGTCGTCAGCGATGGTGGCGAGGCCCAGCACGTTGATGTGCAGCATCCGACCCTCGTCCCGCGCCGCTTCCAACACCGCCCGATCGTACTGCCGCAGCCCCAGATCGAGCTGGCGATGCCGCGCCGAGCGCTGCAGCACCTCGCCATGCCGGTCGAGCTGGTTGCGGATGGAGGTGCGGATGAAGTCGCTGCGATTGGCGTAGAAGCCCTCGGCAACCAGGAGGTCGACATGGCCGAGATCGACATAGCCGAGATTGAGCGTGAGCTTCTCGCTCGTCACAGCGTCTCCGCCACGCGCCTTCACCATACCAAGAACATCCATATACCATCCACCTGGATGGTCTAAAGAAGTTCACACGATGGCGCAAGCAGCGCGACACGCGCCTTCGCAACGGCGTCGCCCTTCGAGCTGACGTCTCGCTCGCCGGCGTCGCCGGGAAGGCGTATCGTGCAACACACTCCAACCCAGGCAAGTCATGACAAAGCTCGTGAGTGCCGTGATCGGCAAGTGGCGCATCTTCGAATCGGACCTTTGGGAAGCAAGCGACCTCGACCTGGTCGAGCCGGCCTATATCCGCTTCGATGCCAATGGCTGCGGCGCTTTCCTGTTCATTTGCGTCACCGCCACCATGCTCTGCGCCTACGGCCCCAATGGCGTCGACTTCGACTGGCAAGGTTTCGACGAGATGGACGAGGTCAGCGGCTCGGGCGATGCCAACCTCGGCGATGACGGCATTCTGACGATCACCATCTCACGCCACATGGGCGACGAAGCAACGCTGAGTGCCCGCCCATGGTAGTGTCGGCGAGGACGCGACCACCGGCATCCTCGACGACGGCCGCCTGGCGGCCACGAAGTCCGGCGCCATGCTGGTCAACACCGCCCACACCGGCTTCATGACCCGAGAGGCCTCGATCAACCTCCTGGCCATGGCGTTCGACATCCTGGAGGAGGAGATGGCGCGGGTTTAGGAGCCCACCGCACAAATCGAACCCGGACGAGAGCGGCCGTCGGGCGAGGCATGTACGCGCAGACGCAGGTAAAATGTCGATTCGCACACGGGGCACGCTTTACGACGCGCTTCTCGCGTTTATCTCACAGCTGAGATGGAGCGACGACAGCGCGCGTCGCAGCGACACATTCCTGGGCGTGTGGCTCGGCAGCGCCTGCCGCCCGCCACGCAGATGAGGAGAGACCACGATGGCCAGAGTTCTGCAGACCCGCCGTGATGTGCTGCTGGTTGGCGCCAGCGCCGCCGGAGCCGCGCTTGTCGGCGGCTCGAGCCTGCTGACGCCGGCGCGCGCGAACGGCCTGGCGCCCACCCCGACCATGCGCGGTGGTGCGAACAACTATCGACCCGGTGCGCCCATCGTCGAGCGCATCGGCGGCGGTGGCTTCTGGCTGACGGGCACGGTGCGGCGCGCGGGCGACGGCGCGCCACTGCCCGGCGTCCGCATCCAGATGTGGGCGCACACGACGGAGGGTCACGAGCGCGACCCGGAGAGCCACGGCGCCACGCTCACCGACGCGGACGGCGTGTTCCGGATGGACATGCCGCAGATCGTTCCGGCCTTCGGCCAACCGCACGGCCACCTCGCCTACGACGCCGAGCTCGACGGCAACGGCTTCGAGACCGTCTTTCTCCGTCCCGTGATGTCGAGCGCCAGCGAGACCAGCCTGAGCGCGCATTTCGTGCTGCAGCCGGCCTGACGGATTGCCCCGGGCGCGCACAGTCCTGATCTGGGCGGCCCTCGCAGCCGCCCTCGCCCTGCCGCTCGCCGTTGCGGCGGCGAGCCCGCTGCTCGCCTGGCGCGAGCCAATCTATATCGCTTCTGGCTTTGCCGGCATTGTGGCTCTGGGTCTGCTCCTCCTCCAGCCGCTCTTGGCCGGCGGCTACCTGCCGGGCCTGCCAGGGCGACGCGGCCGACGGCTGCATGCCTGGATCGGCGCCGGGCTGGTGGCCGCGGTCGTCGCGCATGTCGCGGGCTTGTGGCTGACCAGCCCGCCGGACGTGATCGACGTGCTCCTCTTCAGGTCGCCGACGCCATTCTCCGTTTGGGGCGTGGTCGCCATGTGGGCGGTCTTCGCCGCGGCCCTCCTCGCCGCGTTCCGCCGCCGGCTGCGCCTCAGACCCAAGGTCTGGCGCTTCTGTCACACCGCCCTGGCGACGGTGATCGTCGCGGGCAGCGTGGTCCACGCGATGCTGATCGAGGGGACGATGGGGACTCTCTCCAAGGCCGCGCTCTGCGCGCTGGTTCTGGCAGCGGCTGTGAAGGTCATCGTCGACCTCCGGTCATGGACGCTGCTGACACGCCAGAAGGCCTAGAGGCGGAGCCTCGCGCGCATAGCCGCCTACGAAATTTCAAAACAAATCATGACAAGAAGTATGATTTTTTCATACCGCATGCTAGCATTCTCAGGGACGGAGAATCATAATGCCGAACATCGAGAAGAGAACCGTAAGCCTGCCTGCAGAACAGGCAGGCTTCATCGACCAGATGGTCGCGTCTGGAGCCTATGCCTCTGCCAGCGAGGTGGTGAGGGCCGGACTGAGAGCGCTCCAGGAGCGTGACATCGCCGTCGAGCGCTGGCTGCGCGAAGAGGTGGCCCCCGCCTACGATGCCATGCAGGCCGACCCTGGGCGCGCCCGGAGCCTGGATGATGTCTTCGCCGATGTCCGCAAGCATCACGCCAAGCGCCTGACGGGGCGCGGGTGAACGAACGCCACGTCGAGTTTGCTCCGGAAGCCGTCGAAGACCTGATGCAGATCTATGAGTGGATCGCAAATGCGGCGTCGCCGGAAATTGCCATCCGATACATCGACCGAATAGAGACTTACTGCCGGGGTATGCGCGTTGCGCCGAAGCGCGGCCACAAACGCGACGACATTCGCCCAGGCCTGAAGATCATCGGTTTCGAGCGGCGTGTCTCCGTCGCATTCACAGTCTCAGAAACCCGCGTGACGATCTTGCGTCTATTCCACGGCGGCCGGAACTGGCAGGATCGGTTTGACGAGTGAGTTCTCAGAACTCGTGATTTCTGCACGGGTCATCGAACCAGTTAAGATCAGGCGCTTGGCGCATGCAGAAGTTGCATGCAAAACAAGCGCATGCTCACCGTCCTCCGCTGCTCGCATTCCTGACCATTGCGCTGAAAAGACTGGTGACCAAGTTGCTCATGATGTTTGATCGCGGTTGAACATCGGTGCTGTCCTGAGGAAGCGCTTAGGTCGCTCGCTGCACGCGAAGTTCATAGGTTGAGCGCGTGATGGATAATATCTTGCAAAGCATATTTAGCATTCCAATTGTCGGCGACCTCATCATTGGCGTTCTGGGTGGTATAATTGTAATAATTGTACAATATTTATTCTTGTCATTTATCCTGCCAATATATCGTGGAAAATCGCAGCAGTTGCCGAACTTTGACAACTCATATTGGCTCGGGTACTCTGATGAGGTCGGTTTGGCTAGCAAAGCGCACAGCAAACTTACAATCCACCAGATTGGCAATAAGATCAATGCTGAAGTAACACGAATAGTAAAGAATGGGGAAAGAAAATTTAAATACACTGGATCAATTTATGGCGGCCAAATCGTACTGGAATTTTTTGACGAACAGGGCCCCGGCCTGATCGTAGGTACTATGGTTCTGCACATTGGATCGGACTTGCGCACGCTACGAGGAGCATCGACCTACTTTCATCACGACAAAGGACGAGTTGTGTCCACGTTTCGGACTTACCGACGACAGGAAAAGCCACCGGTGCAAAGAGGCGGTGAATATGTGAGTTGTGACCTCAGTTCCGCTATCGATACTGGTTTGGGTGACGTGCAGAAATTCCAATCTCTGCACGCCTACCTTGAGGTCTCGCTTTTCTTACCATTGCGCTCTCTTCAAGCACAACGCCACTGCTCTGCGGTAATGAAGTGCTGCCGACCCACTAGGTCGACAGAGCTTCCGCCGACCTCCCCGCCCGCGGCGTCAGCGACTTGACCAGCATCTCGTACTTCACCCGCACCGTGCTGGCGCTCCGGAAGAACGCGATCAGCTCGCGCCAGGGGCCTTCGAGGCGGGCGAGGCCGGTGAGGCTGGCGACCACCGTGCCGACATCGGTCCGCCCGTCGAGCACCAGGAGCCCGCCCAGGAGCAGGATGCCGAAGACGCCCATGGCGCTGATCACCTGCAGCGCCAGCTTGGAGGTGAGCTTGAGCACGAAGATCTTCTTGCGCGTCTCGTAGACCTGGCGAAAGTCCTCGCTCACCGGCGTCGTCGATCGCCTGCATGTCGCTCTCGGAGATGCGATCGGAGGCGTCGCGCAGCAGCTGCACGCGCTCGCGCACCCGCGCATTGATCCTTGCCTGCAGCGCCTTGACGATCAGCGCCTGCGGCAGCACCACGGCCAGCACGATCACCCCGAGCCAGGGCTGCTGCACCAGGATGAAGGCGACGACGCTGATCAGCGTGCCGATCTGCACCAGCGGCATGGCGATGGCCGACCCGGCGAAGGCGCCGACCATCTCGGCCTCGGCCGAGAGCATGGTGACGATGGTGCCCCGCTTCGGCAGGTCGGCCGTGCCGGCCGCCGTGTCGGCGACGTAGTTGCCGTAGAGCCGCTCGCGGATCAGCCGGACCACCCGCTCGCCCAAATTCGCGATGCCGAGCCGCATGGCGAACTTGAGCGCCGCGCTCAGCAGCACCACCGCGATGAAGCCCAAGCACAGCCAGACGATCTGCGCCGGCTGGGTATCCTCGACCAGGCTGTTGATCACCAGCTGCTGGAACTTGAGCGGTGCCGCGGCCAGCAGCGAGACCAGGATCGCCAGCCCGATCAGCAGGAACTGCCGCCGGCCGGTGACCCGCCAGATGGCGCCGTAGAGCTCGCGCAAACCGTTCCGTTCCCTCTAGCGTCGCCCGGCCTTCAGCCGGCGCCGCGGCCCTCGATGGATTTGACCAGCTGGACGATGGTCTCGTTGACCGGACACGCGATGCCGTGCCGCGCAGCATAGCCCAAGAGCGCCCCGTTCAACGCATCGATCTCGGTCCGCCGGCCCTGCTCGACATGCTGCAGCATCGACGGCTTGTTCATCCGCCCGACCGCATGGCCGAGGATCGAGCCGCGGGTGTCGGGCTCGGGCAGGCTGATCCCCTCGGCCGCCACCACAGCCAGCACCTCGTCGAGAATCCGGTTGACCAGATCGCGCGCCGCCGGGCTGTCGGCGATCTCGCCGGGCCGCAGCCGGGTGATGGCGCTCACCGGGTTGAGCGCCGCGTTCAGCACGAACTTCTGCCAGATATGGCCCATGACATTGTCGCTCGTGGCAACCGGCAGCTCGGCCGCCTCGAACAGCTTCGCCACCTCTTCCAGCCGCTCGCTCTGGCTGCCGTCCAGCTCACCCAGCACCGTCTTGCCGAGATGGGTGTGCGCCACCCGCCCCGGCCCGGTGCGCGCCGCGCTGTTCATGGTCGAGCCGGCCATGACCCGGGCCTCGCCCAGGACCGCGACCAGCGCCTCGACATTGCCGATGCCGTTCTGCAGCGTCAGCACGGCCCCGCCCGGCGCCAGCAACTCACCCGCCACAGAAGCCGCCTCGCCCGTGGCGTTGCAGTCGACCATGACCAGCACGAGGTCGGCCGGCGCCAGGCCGGCAGGGTCGGTGACCGCCAGCAGGCGATGCCAGTGCTGCCCACCCTCCGCGTCAACCGCGAGCCCGTCCGTGGTGATCGCCCGGACATGCTCGGCATCCCGGTCGACCAGCACCACCTCGGCGCCCGCCTCGGCAAAGCGGGCGCCGAACATCCCGCCCATGGCCCCGGCCCCGATGACGGCGATGCGCATCAGCGTCACTCCACCTCGCGAAACCGCCCGGCCTCGACCAGGGCCTTGATCGACTCCGGCACCGTCTGCCCGCCCTGGACCCTGGCCAGCATCTCGGCCTCGGCCGCCTTGACCACCTCCAGCCGCTCGATCACCTCCGGGATGCTGCTGTGCGGCACGACCACGACCCCGTCCTCGTCACCGACCACAATGTCGCCCGGCCCCACCGTCACGCCCGCCACCACCACCGGCAGCCCGGCCGTCCCCGGCCCGTTCTTCGCCGGCGAGTTCGGCGTCACGCCCGCCGCATAACAGGGCAGCCCGACATCACGAATGCCCGGCAAATCGCGCACCGCGCCATCGGTGACGAAGGCCACGGCACCTTTGTTCTTCAGCATGCCGAGCAGCAGGTCGCCGGTGATCGCGGTGTGCAGGAAGGCGTCCGCCGCACAGATCACCACATCGCCCGGCTCGGCGATCAGAAGCCCGCCGAAGACGGCGAGATTGTCGGCGGGACCGGCAGCGCACGGCACGGCGACGCCGACAAACGGGCCGGACTCCGCGATCGGCTTGACCGACGGATCGAGCGCGCCCCGGCCCCCCAGCGCATCCACGACGAAGCCGGTCAGCACCCCCTCGAAGGCCGCCACCTGCGCCTTGGTCGGCCGCGCGAAACGACGCTTGATGGTCAGCATCGGCGCTTCGTCGATCATCTCTCGTGCCCTCCCCGGCTGTCTCGGATCATCGGCGTGACCCTGCGGCGACGGCGCTATCATGGTTGATCTCGACCGACAAGCCGAGCCGCGATCGCCGGCCCGCCGGTCGCCCGGCCCGGCCCGGCCCTTGGCCTATATCGCCGGAGAGAGCCGGAGGAGTGCCGTGGATCGCCTGGCGTGAGCCCCGATAGAGACCGACCGCCGACCGTGACCGGCGGCCGCGACCGCTGGCAGGTGTCGCTCGCCACGCTGCTGCCGCTCGTGCTCGCCGGCCTCGTCGTCATGGCCGTGCTGCCGGTGATCGTGATCGGCTACCTCTCGGCCAGCGACACCGCCGGCAGGCTCTTGAGCCAGCGCGCCGAGCTGATCCTCGACGGGCTGGAGAGCCAGATCCAGGCCAAGCTCGATCCGGTCGGCGCTCAGCTCGGCTGAGCGCGGCAGGCGGTCGCCGCGGCCGGCATCGATCCGCGCGACCGCGACCAGCTACGCAGCTGGTCGCGGTCTGCTCGCCGCCATCATCCTCAACTATCGCGCATCCCTGGAACGGAACGGCGAGCACGAAGGCGGTGCCGCCGAAGGCGCGCGAGGCGGTGGCGGCATAGGTGGCCAGATCCTCGCTGCAACGCGTTGCGACCACGTCGATCGTTGGAGTGCGGCCCGACGGCCTGCGTCACGCCGACCCAGGCCGATGCCCGCCGGGCAATCCGTTGCAGTACATGCACCCAAATAAATGTCTTGCGCGACCCAAAGACGCGTTACGTCGCGTCGCCACTTATGGCAAGCTACTAGACCTAGTCCGATCGATATCGCCGCCTCGCGATGTATCGACTTGGTTCCGCGCGCGGTGCAACTGCGGCGGTTCAGGTCGTCAGCAAGAGTGCGGTTCTTCCGTGGCGGCCATCTCGACCGTTCTGCATGTCCAGGCGTCTTACAACGCCAATGGCCATTATTTGAGCTGCATTTTGCAAACCGGGAGGAGACGAGGATGACCACGGAGTTGCTGGCGATGGGTGAGGCCCCGCCGCTCGGTGAAATACCCCAGAAGATGCACGCCTGGGTCGTCCGTCCCGAGCGCTTCGGCGACCCGAAGGAGTCCTTCAAGCTCGAGGTCGTCGACGTGCCGGAGATCGCCGACGACGAGGTCCTGGTCTACGTCATGGCGGCCGGCGTGAACTACAACAATGTCTGGGCAGCGCTCGGCATCCCGGTCAACGTGATCGCCGCGCGGCAGAAGCAGGGCGAGAAGGAGGACTACCATGTCGGCGGCAGTGATGCTTCCGGCATCGTCTACAAGACCGGCAAGAACGTGACCTGGCCCAAGGTCGGCGACGAGGTGGTGATGCATTGCGGCCGGTGGGACGCGAGCTGTCCGTCCGTGCAGCGTGGCGACGACCCGATGTACTCCCCGACCTTCAGGATTTGGGGCTACGAGACCAATCACGGCAGCTTCGCCCAGTTCACCCCGGTGCAGGCGCACCAGTGCGTGCCCAAGCCCAAGCACCTGACCTGGGAGGCGGCGGCGGCCTACATGCTGGTCGGGGCGACCGCCTATCGGATGCTGTGCGGCTGGGGCGAGCAAGCGGTCCGCAAGGGCGACGACGTGCTGGTCTGGGGTGGTGCCGGCGGGCTCGGCTCGATGGCGATCCAGATCGCCCGCGCCATGGGTGCCACGCCGATCGCGGTGATCGCCGGCGAGGACAAGGTCGCCTACTGCGAGAGCCTGGGTGCGAAAGGCTGCATCGACCGGCGCCAGTTCGACCACTGGGGCATGCTGCCGCACTGGAAGGACCAGGTCGGCTACGGCAAGTGGCTGAAAGGTGCCCGCGCCTTCGGTGCGGCGATCTGGGAGGTGCTGGGCGACAAGCGCAGCCCGCGTCTCGTGTTCGAGCATCCGGGCGAATCGACGATGCCGACCTCGCTGTTCGTCTGCGATACCGGCGGCATGGTTGTGATCTGTGCCGGCACGACCGGCTACAATGCGACCGTCGACCTGCGCTATCTCTGGATGCGCCAGAAGCGGGTGCAGGGCTCGCACTTCGCCAATGACGAGCAGGCGCAGGGCATCAATGACCTGGTCATGCAGGGACTGGTCGATCCGTGCCTGGCGCGCACCTTCACCTTCGACGAGCTGCCGGATGCGCACCAGCTGATGCACGAGAATCGACACCCCCATGGCAACATGGCGATCCTGATCGGTGCCACGGAAACCGGCACCGGCGCCACCGCGGCGGCACCCGCGACGGCGATGCCGCATGTCGAGATCCCGGCGAGCGACACCCACGGCGGTGAGCCGCGGGTCACCCCGAGCGCCACGCCGCCGCTGGGCGTCGAGCCGGGTCCGCTAGAGACCGAGCCGGTGATCGCCGACGACGGCACCCGCGTCAGGGATCTGATGCACCGTGGCATCGTCTCCTGCAGCGCCGAGGACACCATCGGCGACGCGGCACGGCTGATGAAGCGGTCCAACATCCGGGCCGTGGTGGTGATCGAGGACGGCCAGGCGGTCGGGGTCGTCTCGCAGACCGACATGGTGCTGGCCCGCCAGGGCCGGACGCCGGAAGAGGCGCGGGCGGTCAAGGTCGCCGACGCGATGACCCGGGGCGTGATGACCTGCGACGCCGACACCCGCCTCAGCGATGCGATCAGCATGATGACCGGACGGCGGATCAACCGTCTGGTGGTCACCGAGGGTGGCAATCCGGCGGGCATCATCTCGATGACCGACATCATCGGCCGGACGATCCTCGAAGACGCCTGATCCGGCGATGACGGGCGGTGCACAGCCGCCGCCCGTCACCTCGTCGGATCGCCCGGGGCGAGCCCCTGGACCGCAGCCCCTCCCGGCCTTTCGCTGCCATCGCGTCAGCCACCACGAGCAGCAACCCTGAGCACACGACGACGGCGGCGACCGGCAGTTTGCCTTGACAGGCCGGGCGTCATGCCGTGCTTGCCGGTGATCCTCACCCCTGCCGGCATCGCCTATGGATATCTACCTGCCCATCGCCGAGATCTCGGTGAACGTCTTTCTGCTGCTGGGCCTGGGCGGGTTCTTCGGCTTTCTCTCCGGCGTGTTCGGGGTCGGCGGCGGCTTCCTGATGACGCCACTTCTGATCTTCATCGGCATCCCGCCGGCCGTGGCGGTGGGCTCGGCCGCGGCCCAGCTCCTGGCATCCGCCACCTCCGGCGCCATCGCGCATACCCGCAAGCGCCGCGTCGATTTCCGCATGGGCGGGGTGCTGGTCGCCGGCGGTGCCGTGGGCTCGGTGGTCGGCGTCGCCATCTTCGCCTGGCTGCGCAGCGTGGGCCAGGTCGAGCTGGTCATCGCCCTTTGCTACGTGCTGCTGCTCGGCAGCGTCGGTGGCCTGATGCTGGTCGAGAGCATCCGGGCGCTGATCCGCGCCACGAGCCCAGGCGCGCATCGGCGCAAGCTGCACAAGCACCTCTGGCTGCACGGCCTGCCCTTCAAGATGCGCTTCCACCAGTCCAGGCTCTATATCAGCATGCTGATGCCGCTCGCCGTCGGCGCCGCGATCGGCATGCTGGCCGCCATCATGGGCGTCGGCGGCGGCTTCATCATGGTGCCGGCGATGATCTACCTGATCGGCATGCCGACCAGCATCGTCATCGGCACCTCGCTCTTCCAGATCGCCTTCGTCACCGCCGTCACCACCTTCCTCCAGGCCTATGCCAACCAGACGGTCGACATCGTCCTGGCGCTGCTGCTGACCATCGGCGGTGTCATCGGCGCCCAGCTCGGCACCAAGGCCGCAACCTATCTGCGCGCCGAGCAGCTGCGCATCCTGCTCGCACTCCTGGTCCTCGCCGTCTGCGGCAAGATGGCCCTCGGCCTGGTGATCCCGCCAGCCGACGTCTACTCCATCGCCCGCTGACGATACCTGGCGCCCGCTAGCCCGCCGGCGCTCAGTAGTCGAACACCAGCCCCGTCTCGCGGTGCTGCGAGACCAGCTCGACGAAGGCCTGGTGCGCCGGATGCGGCAGGTAGACGTCGCGCCCCGCCTCGCCCCGTCAAGTGACGAGAGAACCGTGCGTGAAGTCCTGCATCTTGTCCGCGATACGCAGGTCCCGCCCCCACTCGAAGCCAACGCTCGCGGAGATCTGCCGCGGCAGGACGCCGAACGCGCCGCTCACTGACACGGCCTCTGCGCCCGCTCGATGATGGCGCGGCAGCTTGATGCAGATCAGCTCATCGAGCAGGCCGCAATGCTAAAGAGAGAGTCTCTTTGCGGGCCAAGCGCGGCCGTGACGATGGTCGGCGCATCGGACACAGGTTGAAGGAGGGGACAGATATGGCAAGACGCAACCAATCGCGCGCCGGCAACGGGCTACGGTCGGTTTCGGCGGCTTCGGCGATCGTCCAGCCGAATGCCGATGCGGTGGCGAGCAGCGCCGCCGGCTTCACCCTGGCGGCCGACGATGCACCGCAGATCAGCGCGTCCGTGCACCCGTACGAGGCGCCCATGCTTCTGACCACCAAGATGTTCGGCCAGCAGCGCGACCGGCCCGCATCCTAAAGCACCACGTCCGGGCGGCGATCGCCGCCAGGCCTCCTTGAGCGAGGTTTTTCCGTGTCAACGCTTTCCATCTCGCGCCGGGCGGCGCTCGCCGCCGTTCTCGGCATCGCGCTCGCCGGCACCATGGCCGGCGCCCAGTCCGACGACCTCTCGGGCATCCCGAATGTCAATCAGCTGACCGAGCAGGAACGCACGACCTACCGCCGCCGACTGCAGGACGCGACCGGCGAGCAGCAGCGCGCGCAGATTCGCGAGGAGGCGCGCCTCCAGGCGCAACAGCGCGCCCAGACCCGCGAAGGCAGCGGCCAGCGTGCCGGCGGTAGCCAGGGCGGCGGAGGCGGCAAGGGCAGCGGCAGCCCGTCGAAGCTGCGCAAGCCGGGCGGCCGCGGCGGCTGACCCGCCTCTGACTGCCGGCCGATGTCTGCCCGCTAGCCCGCTGGCGCCCAATAGTCGAAGACCAGCCCCTGCACGCGATGCTGCTTGATCAGCTCGACGAATGCCTGGTGCGCTGGATGCGGCAGGTAGACGTCCCGGCCCGCCTCGTCGGCAAAGGTCACGGTGAAGCAATGGGTGAAGCCCGCAGCCTTGCCCTCGACGCTCACGTCCAGAGCGAACAATGTGAAATTTGATCTCGATCAATGATTGAAGGTCACTTGTTTGCTTGTGTTGGAGTTCTCAGCCTCGGATCGCCGCGCATGATGGGAAGGCCTCATGTTGACCGAAGAGAACCAAGACACCGACAACAAACCTGGCGCCGATTTCTTCACCACGGAAATCTTGCCTGCAGAGCAAGACCACATCCGTGCCATTCGCAAAACGCGAGCGGATGCTGGCTTCAAGCTGGCGGACGATGCGCCTCACATTGGCCTGGCGCTCTCGGGCGGCGGCATCCGCTCGGCCGCTTTTGGCCTGGGCGTGCTGCACTCGCTGAAGAAGCATGAGGTGCTGCAACACATCGACTACCTCTCGACCGTCTCCGGCGGTGGCTATATCGGTGCCGCCTGGACATATCTCGAGGCGCTTTACGCCAAAGCCAAGGACGACGAAGCCAAGTCGCGGCTGCAGCTCGGCACCCGCTGGGTTGGTGCCAAGACGACGGACGCCGAAAAGAATCGTCACCTGGATCACATCCGTGGGCACGGCAACTACGTGACGCAGGGCGACAAGCTCGGCTTCGGTTCCGTCGTCGCCATGCTGCTGCGCTCGATCTTGGTCGGCCTTGTCATCTGGCTGCCACTCGCGGCCTTCGGCCTCGCCGTGATCGTCCTGTTCGCCGCCGCGACCACAGGCGGTAGCGACTTGGTGGCCCCACCCCTCACGACACTGCCGGTCGATGCTCTGAAGACGTTCGGGGTGGTTATCGCCTTGGCCGTGGTGGCGCTTATGGCGGCATTCTCGGTCTTGCCATGCTTCTTCTGCCGCTCCGACAAGCCAGAGGCCGACTACAGCAGGCGTCTCATCAGACAAAAGTGGCTCGGGTGGCTCTTCAGGTTAGCGCTCGCTGCAGTCATTCTCGCCAGCCTTCCTTACGCGCTGCAACTCATTCCAGACGCGGGCGACAAAGTCAGGGCTGCAGGAGGATTGTCGTTCGCGTCGATCACGAGCGCGGTCGGTGGCCTCGCCGCTTTTTGGGCGTACTTCACGCGGGGCCGGATCAAGGTGGCCGGCTTCGATCTCACCCGCATCGTCGCGGCGGTCGGGGCCGCCCTGATGCTCTATGCTGGTCTCGTGCTCGCGCTCATCTGTGGCCGATGCAGTTATGGGGATCGGGATCCCCAGGTCGAAAACTGCGGAAGGGTGGCCCAAGAACTTGTCGGTAGCATGGCGATGCTGGCCGTCGGCGTGATCTCGCCGCGTTCTCGCTCGTCGTGATGTACCGCTACGATCTCAACATGATCGCTCTTCACCGGCTCTACCGCGACCGGCTGATGGAGACGTTCATGCCGAATCCGGTCGGTTGCCCGGATGACGACGGGAAATGCGTCGGCAGTGGCATGAGGCGACAGAGGCCGAAAAGTTCTGGCTCCACGAGGCCAGCCCGAAGAACGGGCTCGGCCCCTACCACCTGATCAACACGAACGTCGTTCTGCTGCGGTCGAACAATACGCTCTGGGCCGGTCGTGGCGGTGACAGTTTCGTGCTGTCCCCGCTCTATTGCGGCAGCAATGCGACCGGGTGGGAAAAAACCGAGAAGTGGATTCGCTTTCCGAGCGCCAACGGCTCTGACCATCTGAGCTTGGCGACGGCGATGGCCATTTCCGGTGCCGCAGTCAATCCGAATGCGGCCAGCGCCGGCCAGGGACCCACCCGCAACCGCTTCGTGGCGCTCGCCATGAGCCTCTTGAATCTTCGGCTCGCCGTCTGGGTGCCAAACCCTGACAAGAGCAAGCAGACGGGTCGAAAACCGACCTGGTGGTCGCCAGGCTGGCGCATTCTCGCCGCCAGGGCCCATCATGAGGATCAGCCGTTCGTCGAGCTCTCCGACGGCGGGCATTTCGAGAATCTCGGCATCTACGAGCTCGTTCGTCGCAAGGTGAAGCTCATCATCGCGGCGGATGCCGGCTGCGATCCGGAATACTCGTTTGCCGATCTCGGCACGGCGCTCGAGCGCTGCCGCGTGGACTTCGGCGTGGACATCAAGTTCTCCGGCTCGGACTTCGAGCTCGATCAGCTGATCCCGCACGACGCGATCGGCCATGATGGGACTTTGCGCCTCGCCCGGCGTGGCTTTGCCGTGGCCCGCATCCGCTACTCTAAAGACGCGAAGGACGATGGCCTGCTCGTCTACATCAAGACGACGATGACCCACGATCTTCCGGCCGATGTCTACGCCTACAAGCTGGCCGACCCGGCGTTCCCGGACCAGAGCACCGGCGACCAATGGTTCGACGAGGCGCAGTTCGAGGCCTATCGCGAGCTCGGCTACAGCATCGTCAAGAGCTTCCTCGATGCCTTCGCCAAGGCCGGCGCCAGCGACGAGGAGCATCAGCCGAAGAGCGATCCGATCGGTTATGCCTGGCTCATCAAGCGGCTGCACGAGCGCGGGCGGACGGCCGTCTGACCGGCGGCGAGCAAACGATCGATCACGCCCCCTGCTCGGCCCAGTAGTCGAAGACCAGGCCCTGCACGCGATGCTGCTTGACCAGCTCGACGAAGGCCTGATGCGCCGGATGCGGCAGGTAGACGTCCCGGCCCGCCTCGTCGGCGAAGGTCACGGTGAAGCAATGGGTGAAGCCCGCAGCCTTGCCCTCGATGCTGACGTCATGCCCCCACTCGAAGCCGATGATCTCGGGGATCTGCGCAGGCAGGCCAGCGAAACCCTCCTCCACGGCCTTCACCTCGGCCGCCGTCGCCTCCGGCTTGAACGCAAAAAGGACAATGTGCCGAAGCACGCGCGACGATGATGTGGCCATGGATGCAGACTCCCTGAGTGGACGGTGCTGCCGCTCTTTAGCAGCTGAAGCCCGCCCCCGTCCCGCCTGCCAGGTCGCGCCCGATGACCGCCGCCTGAAGAGACATCTCCAGGCGTGCAGCGAATGGGCCGACCGCTCGTGCAAGGCCAGCCGAGCACCGAGCGCGCAGCAGATGCTGCCGTCCACCTCGCCCTGCCACTTCAAGAGCGCCGGATGCCGGTGCAGCAAGCTGCAGCCCTGAAATCGTCTGGACTTGCTCCATTGTTTAGGGCCCAGTCGTGCCGTTGGAGCCAACGCGCCGGGGCCTGCTGCCAGGCGGCAAGAAATCAGAGGAGCCCAAGTCATGACCATCAGCGACAGCGCGCGTCAGTTCTTCGATGCCTGCGAGACCGGCAAGGGCTGGGCCGCCTGCCAACCATTCTGCCACGATGGCGCCACCTTCGCGTGCCAGGCCGACGCGCTCGCCGAAACGACGACGCTCGAAGCCTACACGGAATGGATGAAGGGCCTGTTCACACCGCTGCCCGATGCACGCTACGAGCTGACGGCCTTCGCCACCGACCCGGAACGCGCAACCGTGGTCGCCGCCGCTGTCATCCACGCCACCCAGACCGGCGAGGGCGGCCCGGTTCCACCAACCGGCAAGACGCTCGCCGGCGACTACGTCTACGTGATGCAGTTCGACGGCGACAAAATCCGCCACATGACCAAGATCTGGAACGACGCCTGGTCGCTCAGAGCCCTCGGCTGGGCCTGATCAGCGACAACTAGATCCTGTCCGAGAAGCCCGCGAGGCCTTTCAAGAGCTTGGCAGTGAGCAGATGCTTCACTGTGGAGCTGTGGGGTTCCCACAGCTCCACAGGGCGCCGAGCTCACCTACTGTCGGCTTGCGATCGGCTTTGGAGCATGGCGTGGCCGATAACCCGACATCGGGCAGCGCTCAGCACAGCAAGGGCGGGCGATCGCCAGTCGATGAAATATCACGATACCGCCTCAAGGAGGCTCTTCGCCCAACGCCCGATCCGCCCGCAGAACGCCTGGCGCGGGGGCAAGCAGCTCGGCCCACCACCCCGCCAGCACCGTCCGTCGTCACACCAACTTCGCCAGCGACGACATCGAGGCCCACGTGGCGCGGATCAGGCATCTAGCCCCGGACCAGCGCTAACGAAGCGGCTCATTCCACTTGCGCATGATCGTCGACTTCGGCCCTGGCGTCTCATTTCGACATGAGCGCCACGGACAGCCAGCCAACGGGCTCGAGACACGTCCGGCGGGCTGCAACGCCAAGCGAACCTTCAGTTCGCTTCCAGGCTGCCTTCGTTCGAGGCAAAATGACCATCATGAACCAAGACAGCCATGCCCCTGAGGACGTTCTTGCCCTTTGGTTCCCGGACACGGGCCACCAGAACGACCCCGAGACCCACGGCCAATTCTGGCAGGAACGGATGCACGGCGGCATGGACGCCACGATCATCGCCCGGTTTGCCGGGCTGACGCAGGCCGCGGCGACCGGTTTGCTGGATCACTGGGCTGAAACACCGCGGGGCCGCCTCGCCTTGCTGATAGCGCTGGACCAGTTCCCGAGATCGCTGTGGCGCGATACACCGGCAGCGTTCGCGCAGGACATCAAGGCGACACGATTGGCACTCGAAGGCCTTGAGAACGGCCATTTCGATGGCCTCGAGCCTTGGGAGCAAACCTTCTACGTGATCGCCATCTCGCACTGCGAGGGACCCGACCACCTGCAGCGCATGGAGCGGTTGACCTTGGTCGTCGAGGGCATCATCAGCCGGATGCCCGAGCCGCTAAGCCCCCTTGGCGAGCACTTCAGGGCACAGCACGAGCGCGTGCTGGAGATCATTGCGAGCTTCGGCCGGCATCCCCATCGCAACGCCGTGTTGGGCCGCCCGTCCACGCTCGCGGAAGAGGCTTACATCGCCAAGGGCGATTTTCCGCATGTGCAGAAAGAACAAGCCGCATCGTGATCGAGCCATCGAGATCGGCACACGAACGCAGGCGTGTAGGCGAGTGACCTGCCAGACCAGCGAGCGGCTCTGACCGACCTCGGCTCGAACATTGCCACCTATCCCGATCGCAGCAGCCACGCATGCTCGGTGGCAGCACACCTTCCCTTCAGGCCGCCGGCGACCTCAGCGCTCGCCAATCGCTTCAGCTCGTAAGGGTCGCCATAGCAGCGGCGAATGTCCTCGCCGGACATCGAGAACGGCGGCCCGGCCATCTGCGCCTGGTCGTACTCGAAGGTCACGAGGAACTGCGGCGCTGCAGCCGTGATGCGCACCAAATGCGCCGCGTAGCTCTGGCGCGTCGCTTCGGGCAAGGCCACCAAGGCGCCCCTGTCGTAGACGACGTCGACCGAGCCGAGCACATTGGCGGTGAGAGCGAAGATATCGCCGACGAAGATCTCGACGCCGTCCGCGCCGTACCGCTGGAGCGAGCCCAGCTCGACGATCTCCGGCTCCAGACCAAGCTCGGCAAAGAGCTGGTCAACGGCCATCTGGCTCAGCTCGGCCCCGACCACCCGGTAGCCCTGTGACAGCAACCAGCCGATATCGCGGGTCTTGCCGCAGAGCGGCAGGAACACGCGACTGCCCTGCCCCCCGAACGCGCTGGCGAAATGCCCGACCAACAGAGCGTTCCCCTCGCGCTCGTGAAAGCCGATCTCGTTGCTCCGCCAACGCTCATGCCAGAATGCCGCTTCCATGCTCGCTCCTGCTCACGGCCTGTCCAATCAGACCAGCAACCCATCTCGAGTACTGGCCGAGGCAGGCTATTTGTGTTGGATCTAGAAAGAAAGCGAGGAGGATGATCCTCCTCGCGCTCCACCGGGATTTTGGGTTGGGGTGGCCTGAGACATGGCGGTCAACGGCCGCCGGCGAGTGCGTTACGACAAGTTCTCGAGGTCGGCCATTGAAACGAGCACTGGCGTTCGGGTCGCCGCTTCGCCGTAGGAGAATCCGTCGAATCCAGATCTGGCACTGCTGGTCTTGTGGACCACCGCGTCACGCTGTTTCAGGTGTTGTAGCTCGATTAAAGTATAGGGTCGCGCCCACAACCATTCTCTATTCTCGACAGCTGCAATGTCTGGCACGGGAAGGTCTTCATCGCTCCAACTGTAGAAGTACAAGCAGAACCCGAGATCTTCGACCGGTTGGACGGACATCAGACGCATGCCCAGCGTCTCTCCAAAGTAGCGCTGCGCCGTGGCAATATCGGTCACCCGCAGCGTGATGTGCGCCAAAGTCGCCTGCCCGCCAACCGGGTGCCCCTCGAGAGCAGGCTTGGCGTACCCTTCGAATCCTTGCTGCAAGAGCTCGATGATGAAACCATTGGGATCAGTGATCGTGCTCATGTAGCCGATGTCTCGGAACTGAACCGGATCTGGTGCATCCACCCCGTTGTCCCGCAAGAAGCCGACGGCGGCGTCCAGATCCCGCAACGTGATCCCGATCTTCCAATAGAAATCGTTGGGGCGCCCGACAAACGGCAACACGTCCGCCTTGCGAAAAACGAGGTGACATCGTGCCGGATCAAACCCGAACGACATCAAGTCCGGTGCGACACCGAAGCAGTGCATGCCGAGCATTCGACCATAAAAGGCCTCCAGCCCCGACAGATCGCCAACGCGTAGATTGTGCGTTCTGATCAATCTCGTAGGCATCATGCCCCGCTCCCGCCAAGCAGCACTTGGATCGGCACCAAAGAGCCCGCCTCAGACGCTCTCGCGGTGGTGCATCGGCTTATGGATGAGCGCCGGCGAGAAGCCACCGAACGCCTGAAAGCAGGCCTCCCGGGCCGCCTGGCGAGCCGCTTGGCGCTCTTTGCCTCTCGCCGCCGCTCCTAAATCACCCGGTTGCTGCGAAGGCCCTCGATCTCCTCGTCGGACATGCCGAGCAGGTCTTGCAGGACCTCGTGCGTGTGTTGGCCGAGGCGGGGCCCGAGCGAACGAATATTGCCGGGCGTGCGTGACAGGCGCGGCAGCGTGTTGGGCACGACCATGACCTCGCCGCTGTCCGGCTCGTCGATGGCGACGAGGTTGCGCCGGGCCTGGAACTGCCGGTTGCCGACGATGTCGGCGATGTCGTTCAGCGGTCCCGCCGGCGCCCGGTGCTCCCAGCAGCGCGCCAGGATCTCGTCCCGCGGCAGCGAATCGCACCAGTCGCGAACGATCTGGTTGACGTCGTGGCGGTTCTCGAGCCGCGTCTTCTGGTCACCGTAGATGCTCGACGAGGCCAGCTCCAAACGCTCCATGGCGGCGCACAGCCGCTCGAACAGCTTGTCGGTGGTGCACGCGATGGCCACCCACTTGTCGTCCTTGGTGCGGAAATGGCCGAGCGGGCAGGCGATGTCGGAGTGCGGCCCCTGGCGCTCGCGGACGAAGCCGTTGGCCGCATAGGCCGGCGCCAGCTCGTCGGTGCAACGAAACACCGATTCGTAGAGCGCCACGTCGATATACTGGCCGACCCCCGTCCTCTCGCGATGGCGAAGGGCCAGCAGCACACCGACACAGCCGTAGAGACCCGACGCGTAGTCGCCCAAGGTCGTCGAGCCCGGCGTCACCGGCGTGCCCTTGGGCATGCCCGTGAGGTACGCGATGCCGCCCACCGCATGGGCGATGCGCGCGAAGCCCGGGCGGTCGCGGTAGGGGCCGGTCTGCCCGTAGCCCGAGACGCGCAGCATCACCAGGCCCGGATTGACCTTCTTCAGCACCTCCCAGCCCAGGCCCCACTTCTCCAGCGTGCCGGGCCGGAAGTTCTCACAGAGCACGTCGGCGGTGGCCACCAGCTTGCGGAACAGCTCGGCGCCATCGGGCGTGCGCAGATCGATCGTCACCGACTTCTTGTTGCGGGCCTCGCTCATCCAGCACAGCGTGTCGCCGATCGAGCTGGCGGTGCCGAAATTGCGCGCCGGGTCACCGCCGATCGGGTGCTCGACCTTGAGCACCTCCGCACCGAACTCGCCCAGGATGGTGGCACAGAACGGGGCGGCGATGATCGTCGCCACGTCGATCACGCGGACGCCGCGCAGCGGCAGGTTCTCCGTGCCGCCATTGTCGGCTCCCGCCGGAGCGGCGGACGCGCTCTTTGAGTCTTCCGTCATCCGTCGCCTCCTTCAAGCGATCTTGCGGGCGTGCAGGTCGGCGATCTCCTTGGCCGTGAGGCCGAGCAGCTCGCGCAGGACCGTGTCCGTGGCCTCGCCGAGCTTGCCGCCGAGATGGGTGATGCGCCCCGGCGTCTCCGACAGCGTCGGCACCACGCCGGGCACGACCACCTTGCCGATATCCGGCTCCTCGATCTCGACGAGATTGCCGCGCGCCAGGTAGTGCTCGTCCTCGAAGATGTCGGCGATGGAGTTCAGCTTGCCGACCGGCACCTGCTTGTCGAGGCAGCGCTGCAGCAGCTCGGTGCGCTCGAGCGAGCCGGCCCACTCGACAACGATCGCGTTGACCTCGTCACGGGCGGCGAGGCGCTTGCGTTGCTCGCCATAGGTGCTCGACGAGGCGAGCTGTGGCCGCTCCATGGCCTCGGCGAGCCGCTCGAACATCTTGTCGGTGGTGCACGCGATCGCCACCCACTTGTCGTCGTGCGTGCGGAAGTGACCGTGCGGCACGGCCAGAAAGCTGCCCGCCCCCTCGCGCTCACGCACCTTGCCGAACAGGTTGTAGGCGGTGGCGATCTCGTCGAGCTGACGGAACACGGCCTCATAGATGCCGATATCGACGACCTGGCCGAGGCCCGTCTGCTCGCGGTCGCGAAGCGCGATCAGGACGCCGATCAGGCCCTGAAGGCTCGACATGTAGTCACCCAGCGGCGACGAGCTCGGCGTCACCGGCGATTCGCCGGGAAAGCCCGCATGGTAGGAAAGACCGCCAAAGGCGTGGGCGATATGCGCAAAGCCGGGCCGGCGGCGGTAGGGGCCGGTCTGCCCGTAGCCCGTGACCCGGAGCATGACGAGACCGGGGTTCGCCTCGCTCAGCACGTCCCAGCCCAGGCCCCACTCCTCCATCGTGCCGGGCCGGAAGTTCTCGATCAGCACATCCGACTTGGCGATCAGCCGCTTGAACAGCTCGGCCCCTTCCGCCTGACGAAGGTCGAGCGTGACCGACTTGCGGTTGCGGGCCTCGCTCAGCCAGGCGAGCGTCGCGTCGCTGCGCTTGGTGGCCGTGCCGAACCGGCGCATCGGGTCACCGGCGAGCGGATGCTCCACCTTCAAGACCTCGGCCCCGAACTCGCCCATCACCGAGGCGGCATACGGGCCGGCGAGAAACGTGCCGAGATCGATCACCCGAATACCGTCCAGCGGCAACGCCCCCGTCTTGCCGGCGCCTGCTTCGCTCTGTGTCCCTTCGGCACCCGACGCCGCCGCCTTGCCCGCATCCTTCGCGCGCCCCTGCTTCTTCGCCATCGATCCCAGCACTCCCCCTGTTCGCGTGGCGCATCTTTACGCGAAACGCGCGTCATTTGACCGCCACCGTCTGTCGCAGGCCCGGCAGGCCGATCGGCAGACTGGCGAATGCACGCGGGGTTGCACAGCCTTACGAGTGCGATGATATGAGGGCGCGTGGTGCAAGAGCACTCGATGGTAACCGCGGCATCCTAAACCGGGCCTACCACGAGCAAGATCGATGACCGTGGGAGACGATCCAGCGGCTTGTCCCGGAAGTACGTTATCTGGACACTTGATGCCGGACAGAAACGGTGGATTTCGCCGATGACGGAAACGTCAGGCCAGAACGCGCAGCCAAACCGGCGAACTGGCCAAAACAGTTCGGGTTTTGACACAATCCGACGCACGGGAGCATGTGTCACTCTGGACATGTTTCGGATCGGTTTGATAATCAATCCGTAAAATGCCAACGCTCATGCCGAATTTCATTGAGAACAAATGCAATGTATTCATCAAGCTCTAGCTCTCCTCTCACTGTATAATCCCATCCTGCTAACTTATTCAAGATGGCGCTAAACTCTCTTTTTGTTTCTCCGTTGTCAACTAAATCTCGAAGCTCAACAATCAAAGAACGAAGATTTCGGCCCCTAAATTCCGGATAAACGTGTCGTATTTTATATATTACTTCTTTATCGGTAGGCTCATCTCTCAGAATAAGAAAATACTGATACGGATGTGGATTTGGGTTTCCCGGTGCAAACGTTACAGCTAGCTCTGGCGCAGCGCTCATGTCTACCCACTGGTCAAATCGATCAATGATTTCTCTTTCAATTTTGGATATTCTATTTTGTTGATCAAAATATTGCTCTCTATAATTGCAATATTCTTCAAATGCAAATGCAAGACCGCTAACAACAACAGCGCTCATAAACCAAATCGTAAATGGGCTATTCAAGAATCCCCAAAAACTGCGTTTCTCTTGTTCAGGCATATTGCGCGCGAACCTCTGGAAATGGGTAACGACCGCTCATGAGTTTTGCAATTGGCGTGATTTGTAGATGTAGTGCCAATTGCATTCTGGCCCCACGACCACGCGCGTCAAGAGCAGCAAAATCGGTCGTTTTCGTCGGTGTCAGAAACGTATGAGTTTTGTCAGCCAAGTCAGAAGGTCATGCTACGTCAGGGTTGCGACAGCGTGACCTATAATCTCAATGATTTTTATTGCTCGGCTGAGCGTCAAGTTGTCGAGTGAGCCCCTTGCATCAATTTGGCCATGTACCAGCTGATTCCGCAGCCGTCGGACCTCTTCGAATTCCTCCAGCTGCGACTTAGTCAGCTGCCCTTCATCTACCATTTTTTGAAGAATTTGCCGGCGCGGCACTTGGCCCGGCTTGTTGCCAGGGACTTTTGCCAGCTTCTTTTCAAGATTTACCCAATTCTCGATGAAATCGCCCATCCTGCGTAGATGATCCGTTTCAATAACTTTCATCTCTACGCCAAAGAGGTTTTCGAAGAGTATTTTCGCCAGTTCCGCGTAGACCTCAACTTTGTTGCGCTCAACCGTTAAGCCATTACCTTGATGATACAATTCATTCCTCAGGCGATGGAACCATTCGATTTCCCCAAGGTCGATTCCGATGATTTTGTCCGCAGCATGTTTCTCGATTCCATCCAATAGTTGCGGAAATCCGCTGCAAATTTCATCTCGTTCGCGACGCGAAATCGAGAGTCCAGTAACCCGTTTAGGGAGACAAATGTATGTTTGGAGCATTAACTCAACAGAGTTGTCGATAGCGATCATTGCCAGTCGACGTTTCTTGTCGGTGTCTTCTTTAAGGAGTTCTAACCCGTGCCTTAGAATCTCCCCTGGACCTGTTGCCCACAATGGTTCGTCCAAGTCTTGCTCCGTGTATAAAATTCTAGAATAAACCTCGCCCTTTGGACGAAAAACTACAATGCTAAATTCGTGGAGAGGGCCAAAAGCCCGTGACGAAACCGTTCGGCCTAAAACGGTCGTTTCTGACCACCAGCTGATTGCGACCCGATATCAAGGGGTTCAGCGTGACAAAAGGCATGGGCTAAACCGAAACCTTTTCGCGCCGTTTGTGTCCCCGGATGTGCGGCCCGAGCTGCTGCGCGCGCATGGGTGCAATGCGAACTCCGGTCGAACAATCGGCCGCTGCTTGTGAGCCAAGAGAGCAATTGGAGGATGCGTGAGCGCGGAGGTGTAACGCCCCTACCCCTACGCCGTCTCCCCCGCCAGCGCCGAGAGCTCGGCGGCGAGCTCCGGCGTGAGCTGCTCGAAGGTGTTGGTGGCCGGCACGTAGGCGCGGACCTCGCCGTCGTGCAGGTCGAAGAGCCAGCCATGCACGCGCAGCCGGCCCTCGGCCACGCCTTGCTCGATCCAGGGGAAGGTCAGGAGATTGGCGAGCGAGGTCTTGATCGCCTCCTGCTCCAAGAGCCGCAGCTGCTCCTCGACCGGCCGGTCGCGCGAGCGAAGCAGCGTGCGCCGGCGCGCCTCGTCGGCGATGTCGAGCCAGGGGTGGATGAAGCGATGACCGTCACCGACGCTCGGATCGTGGGTCAGGAGGGCACGGATGCCGCCGCAGCCGACGTGACCGAAGACGATGACGTGCTCGACATGCAGCGCGTTGACGCCGAACTCGAGCGCGGCGCTGGTGCCGTGGTGCTGCTCGTCGGACACGTATGGCGGCACGAGATTGGCCACGTTGCGCACCATGAAGAGCTCGCCCGGCTCGGCGTTGAGCACGATCCCGGGATCGATCCGCGAGTCCGAGCAGGCGATCATCATGACCTTGGGACGCTGCTCGACCTCGAGCTTCGCGAAAAACTCGCGGCGCTGGGCGAACGTCCGCTGCTGGAACTCACGCAGCCCCTGGGTCAGCCGGCGGAGCGGCATCGGCACCTCCTCTCGCTCACCAATTGCGGTCGTCGCTGTCCCGCCTGCGGGACCAACCCGACATCGAGACGTTAGCGAGGCCCACGCCGAGCACTAGCAGGTATGGCGCCGCAGGTGGCACGATGAGGGGGCCGAAGAACGGCGATGCGGGCTCGGAGCGGACGGGCGCGACGGCGCGTTGCAGTGATCACCGGCGCATCCCCGCCCGAAGCGGCAGGTCGAGCGCTGGACGAGGCCGGCATCGCGTTGCAGGTCGCTGCCGGCACGTGGGCGCCATCGCCCGCAGGCTGTCGACGCAAGAGGCTTGTTGCATCGAGCGCGAGGTTCGGACAGCATCCCGTCTTTCGCTGAAGGGTTGCGAAAGAGATGGATCTTGTCCGCTCGAGAGACACTGGTCCGCGATAGAGCGTGGATTACAGCGTCTCAACAAAGGGAAAACGTCATGCCAGCAAGCAACAGTGTCGTGCGCACACCCTTGCCGATCATCTTGATCCGCGGTTTCGGGGGACTTGATGTCGCAGACGAGCAGGCCCTTGCCTATCAGGGCTTCAATGTCGGCACGGTCTATCCGCAAAAGCGCGGCGAGAACTACATCTACGAAGGCTTCATCTTGCGGCTGATGAAGTCGGAGCTCGGCTACCACGACGCCACGAACGTCGTCGGCTACTATCCAGCCGACATTGACCACGCGCAGGAACGGACCGGCAAATCGGCGACGATGCCCGAATCGTGCTACGTCGGCGACCGGGTCGTCATGGATGCGCCGATGACCGAGGCCTTCTTGAACAGTGTTCAAGATCCACTGCGGACCATCTGGATCCTGCGCTACTATGATCTCGGTGACCGCACCCTCGGGCGCTATGGCCGATCGCTCAAGCGCCTCATCGAGCTCATTCAGGCGGTCACCGAGTGCGCGACCGGCGCCAGCACGAAGGTCAATGTGATCGCCCACTCGATGGGCGGGTTGATCGTCCGCCAATGCGCCCAGGTGACCTATCCCGAGGCGGGTCTCGAGGCCGGAGACCACATCAACAAGATCGTCACGCTCGGCACGCCGCATCGAGGCGTGTCGTTCCAGGTCTTGAGCCAGATCGGCTGGCTGCCGATAGGCGCCAGCGACGAATTGGCAGCGTTCTCACCGGAGAAGCAGGCCGACGAGTCCTTTCCGCTCTCTTACAAGAACTTCGCCAGGCACTTCCCGGTAGAGCGCATGCTCACCGTCGTCGGCACGAGCTACCAGAGCTATGATGTCGGCATTGCCTCGTTTCTCAACCGCTTGTTCAGCCAGGCCGGTGAAGGCGGCCGCGCCTACAACCGAAGCGATGGCCTGGTCAAGATCACCAACGCCCAGGTGCCGGGTTGTCCTCGGACGTTCGTCCACAAATGCCATGGCGGCCCCGATTCGCTGGTGACGGCACGAGAGTCGTACGAAATCGCCATGCGTTTCCTCCACGGCAATACCCGGATTCGTCTGCGCTTACTCGAAGGCAAGGTGCTGCGTGGCATGGATTGGATCGGCAGCAGCGAGTTCTTTCTTGGCGTCAGCATCAAGCCGCGGTTCGTCGACTTCGAGCTCTTCCACCAGAGCCGTGATGGAGAGAACTGCTACGGTCCCTTCAACGATGTCGATTTCAACCGACCACCGGACGATGACGCCTTCAGCTGGGCCGGCCCCAATCGCTTGATCTGGGAAGGCTATCTCAAGATCGACGACGAAAACCTCGCACCCGCCAGCAGCTCGACGCTCATGAAGCGCAATAGAGATCTGGTGTTTCGCGCTGATTTCTATGTCGGCGAGCGTGATACGTTCGGCATCGGCTTTTCGGACAATGTCGTCTACCGCAAGCAGTATTATATCCGTGCGGTGCAAAGCAAAACCGGCGAGCTGCCGACATTCTGGCTCTATAACGGCGAGGATTTCGAAGGCGGCCGGTCGGATCAGGTACGCAGTGCCAGGCGTGCCCGGAAGGAGATGCAACCCGACGGTGAAGGGTGGGTGTTCGACGTCAAGGGAACCGGCTTCGAAGGGAAATTGCGAATCGAGCTCGATTGGATTCCGCAGAGCGGCACGCCCCAGCGCCTGCGTGTCGATCCGGATGTAAGGGAAGCCTGAAAGCCTGGCAGAGGCCGAGATCGCTGCAGCGCCGGACCGGCAGCCTTCCTGGAGCGTCTTCTTGGCGACCCGCCGACCATTCGGGCCGCATCCCCATCGGTGCCGGACGAGGCGACGGGATCGACGGTCGTCGGCCAGCCGGCGCTCGGCACGCCCAACTCCGGGGGGCCTGCCTACCGCGTCACTAGCGAAGATCGGATCGACGCCTCCCCTGGCCATCGATGCGCCGCGTCGCGGCGTGTCGAGCGACACACGCAACGGCGAAAGGCCCCCAGCGGATTGGGCAACAACGCGCCTCGAGCAACCAAGAAGCCTGGAAACGTGGTGCGCCCCCCGGGACTCGAACCCGGAACCCGCGGATTAAAAGTCCGCTGCTCTGCCAATTGAGCTAGAGGCGCTTGTTGCGTGAAACGCGGGGTCGCTATCGGCGATGGCGCCCGCGTCGTCAAGACGGTGCGCGGTTTAGAGCACTCTCAGGGTGACCGCATACGTCGTCAGGCTGCGGACGATCGGTGCTCACGTAGGCTGGCTACGCTGCGCGCCGATCGCCTAGCCTTCCTCGTCTCCGGTCACCCTGAAAGTGCTCTAGCTCTGCCAGGGGGGAATGTCACCGGCGGCCTGGCCGCTGGCGAAACGCGCCTGGAAGTCCTGAAGTTGGCCGGTCTCGATCGCCTGGCGCAGCGATCGCATCAGCTCTTGGTAGAAATGCAGATTGTTCCAGGTGAGCAGGATCGCGGCCAGGATCTCGTCCGACTTGACCAGGTGGTGCAGGTAAGCCCTGGAGTAATCCCTTGCGGCCGGGCAGTCGCTGGTTTCGTCCAAAGGCCGCGGGTCATCGGCATGCCGGGCGTTCTTGAGGTTGACGGGACCGCGCCAGGTGAAGGCCTGGCCGGTGCGGCCCGAGCGGGTGGGTAGCACGCAGTCGAACATGTCGATGCCGCGGGCGACCGCACCCACGATATCGGCGGGCTTGCCGACGCCCATCAAGTAGCGCGGCCGGTCGGCGGGCAAGGCCGGCGTCACCGCTTCCAACGTCTCGAACATGACCGCCTGCGGCTCGCCCACGGCAAGCCCGCCAACCGCATAGCCGTCGAAGCCGATAGCCTGCAAGCCCTCGGCCGATGCCTGGCGCAACGCCGCATCGGTGCCGCCCTGGACGATCCCGAAGAGGCCGTGCCCCGGCCGGGCCGTGAACGCCGCCTTCGAGCGCTCGGCCCAGCGCAGCGACAGCGCCATCGCCCGCTCCACCTCGGACCGCTCGGCCGGCAGCTTCAGGCACTCGTCGAGCTGCATGGTGATGTCAGCACCCAGCAGATGCTGGATCTCGATGCTGCGCTCCGGCGTGAGCGTGTGCCTGGAGCCGTCGATATGCGAGGCGAAGACGACGCCCGCTTCGTCGAGCTTCCTGATCTTGGCGAGCGACATCACCTGAAAGCCGCCGCTGTCGGTGAGAATCGGCCCCGGCCAGCGCATGAAGCGGTGCAACCCGCCGAGCCGCGCCATTCGCTCCGCACCCGGTCGCAGCATCAAATGGTAGGTGTTGCCGAGGATGATCTGGGCGCCGGTGGCCTGGACCATCTCCACGGTCATCGCCTTCACGGTCGCTGCCGTGCCGACCGGCATGAAGGCCGGCGTCTCGATCAGCCCATGCGCGGTTTGCAACCGGCCGCGTCTGGCGTGGCCGTCGTCAGCGAGCCGCGTGAAGCCGAGAGTCACGAGATTGCACCCCGCACGGTGATCGCGGCGGCCCCGGCAAACGTATCAGCTTTTCGTGGCATCAGCATGGGAGACGGCGCATGTTCTCGAGTGGAGCGGCTTTCATCATCTTCAAGGCATTGATCGGCTTCGGTCTGCCGATCGCGTTCGGCCTCCACCAGCTCCATCTGCTCAAGAAGGACAAGGAGAAAGGCACGCCTGGTCCCGCCGGCGAGCCGCAGCTGGTGGCCGAGACGACGACGGTGCGTGCCGTCGCCAATCAGGACGAGCCGGCCGAGGAGCGCAAGGCCGCCTGAGCTTTCCGCCATCATCCGTCATGGGCGGTGGCCAGCACTTTCGGGCACCTGGCGCTTCTCGCCGTCCGGCGCCAGCGCCACGTAGGTGAACCTGCCATCGGTCACCTTGACGGGGGCGCCGGTGCGGGCGCGCTCGACCCAGGTCTCGACATGCACGGTGAGCGAGCTTTGCCCCACCCTGACCACGTCGGCGTAGCAGCTCACCACATCGCCCACCGCCACCGGCGCATGGAACACCATGGCGTCGAGCGCCACCGTCGCCACCCTGCCGCCGGCCCGCTGGTAAGCGACGATGCCGCCCGCCACGTCCATCTGCGAGAGCAGCCAGCCGCCGAAGATGTCGCCTGCGGGGTTGGTGTCGCCGGGCATGGCCAGCGTGCGAACGGCTGGCATTCGATCCGCAGGTGTGGCCGTATCGGCAGCTCCGTCCATTGTCCTCGCCCCTCCACTTCCGATAGAAGACTGCTTGCCGGGCTGCACCGACACGGTCAAGCGCACGGCCGATGCGAACGACTTGAAGGGTAACGTGACGACGATGGCAGACCTTCTGGATCTGGGCCAGGGCCGGGCCAGCCGCGATGACTACAATGCCGCCGAGATCGAGGTGCTCGAAGGCCTCGAGCCGGTCCGCCGGCGCCCCGGCATGTATATCGGCGGCACCGACAGCGGCGCCTTGCACCACCTCGTGGCCGAGCTGCTCGACAACGCCATGGACGAGGCCGTGGCCGGCTTCGCGACGCGGATCGAGATCGAGCTGGCGACGGGCAACCGGGTGACCGTGCGCGACAATGGCCGCGGCATACCGGTCGACCCGCACCCCAAATTCCCGAAGAAGAGTGCCTTGGAGGTGATCCTCACCACGCTGCACTCGGGCGGCAAGTTCCAGAACAAGGCCTACCAGACGGCGGGCGGCCTGCACGGCGTCGGCGTCTCGGTGGTCAATGCGCTAGCACTCGAGCTCGAGGTCGAGGTGGCGCGCAACAAGACCCTCTTCCGCCAGGCCTACGCCAAGGGCGCGCCGCTGGGCCCGCCGCAGAGCCAGGGCATGGTGCAGAACCGCCGCGGCACCTCGATCAGCTTCATCCCCGATCCGGAGATCTTTGGCGACAAGCTCGCCTTCGAGCCCGAGCGCCTGCATCGGATGGCGCGCTCTAAGGCCTATCTCTTCAAGGGCGTCGAGATCCGCTGGTCGTGCGATCAGGCCCTGGTCCAGGGCAAGTCCGTCCCGGCCAAGGACGTCTTCCATTTCCCGGCCGGCCTCACCGACTTCCTCAAGGGCCTGCTGGAAAGCCGCGACACGGTCGTGCCGGAGCCGTTCGCCGGCGAGACCGATCTGCCTGAGGGAACAGGGCGGATCGAATGGGCGGTCGCCTGGCCGATCGACGAGGAAGGTTATCAGGGCTTCTACTGCAACACCGTGCCGACCGCGCTCGGCGGCACCCACGAGCAGGGTTTTCGGGCAGCGCTCCTCAAGGCGCTGCGCTCCCACGCCGAGCGGGTCGCCTACAAGAAAGCCTCGATCCTCACAGCCGACGACATCACCGGCGGTGCGGCGATCCTGGTCTCGCTCTTCTACAAGACGCCGCAATTCCAGGGCCAGACCAAGGAGCGCCTGGTCTCGCCCGAGGTCGCACGGCTCGTCGAGGCCGCGGTCAAGGACCATTTCGAGCTCTGGCTCGGCGAGCATTCCGCCACGGCCATGGCCCTGCTCGACCACCTCGTCATGCGCGCCGAGGAGCGCCTGGCGCGCAAGAAGTCCAGGGAGGTCAAGCGGCAGACCGCGACCCGCAAGCTGCGCCTGCCCGGCAAGCTCGCCGACTGCTCGATCAGCGATCGCCCGGGCACCGAGATCTTCATCGTCGAGGGCGATTCGGCCGGCGGCTCGGCGAAGCAGGCGCGAAGCCGCGAGACCCAGGCGATCCTGCCGCTCCGGGGCAAGATCCTCAACGTCGCCAGCGCCACCGCCGACAAGCTCAACGCCAATCGCGAGCTGCAGGACCTGACGACCGCTCTCGGCTGCGGCACCGGCAAGCAGTGCCGCATCGACGATCTGCGCTACGAGAAGGTCATCATCATGTGCGACGCCGACGTCGACGGCGCGCATATCGCAGCCCTCCTGATGACCTTCTTCTTCCGCGAGATGCGCCCGCTGATCGAGCGCGGCCACCTCTTCCTCGCCCAGCCGCCGCTCTACCGGCTGGCCCACGGCGGCACGGTCGAGTACGCCCGCAACGACGCGCATCGCGAGCAGCTGCTCACCACGGTCTTCAAGGGCAAGAAGAACATCGAGACCGGCCGCTTCAAGGGCCTGGGCGAGATGAACCCCAAGCAGCTCAAGGAAACCACCATGGACCCGACCACCCGCCAGCTGCTGCAGGTCGGCGTCCACGACATCGAAGGCAAGCCCACCGCCGAGATCATCGAGGACCTGATGGGCAAAAAACCCGAGCTCCGCTTCCGCTTCATCCAGGAGAACGCCAAGCTCGTCGAGGAGCTGGACGTTTAGCGGTGACAAGAAAAGAAATGCGGGGAGGATGATCCTCCCCGCGCCCCACCGTTATTTTGGGCTAATGGGGAACCGGGCCTTCGCGCTTCGCCTACTTCCTTCCACGTTTGAGATAGGCTGCAAACGAATCGACATTTGAGTACCCAAGCCCCTGCTCGACACCCTGAAGCAGCGGGCCAGCCATCGCGGCATCTCCTCCTACACCCGCCTCATCCGCGATTTCATGGAGCGCGAAATCTCCCGCCCTGAGCGATGACGCGCAGCCCGCGCATCGCATTTCCAAATGGCCAAAAGAATCCTGTGGACCCGAATTTCCTAGACCACGGATTTAAAACATTGGTCCGGTGCATTGGCCGTTCAGCCATTCGCCATGGCATGTCGGATGGTATGCCTTGTTCGGAGCTATCGTTCCCCCGCACTTGCCCATGATCACCGGGCCAATGCACTCGCTGAAATCGTAAACCTCTCCGCCTTGCACACTACCACCATGTGCTGGCGACACGTTGGAGCGACTGCGCGCGCCGCTTCGTTCGATCGCCCGAATCTGTTCAAGCTGGAGGCGGCAGTTGCCATACCCCTCAGTTCCGGGCTGAAATCCAAGATCACGACACTTCTCGTCGTCAATGGCTTGGGTGCTTCTACCGTGATATTCCGCCCCCAGGAGGGAGCCACTGAGCGTCTTGAGCGCATCCGGCGACCAAGATGCTCAGTGATACCGCCACAACAGCTCGCATCCTTTGTCTCCTACTCGCGCCACCAGAGACTACACGCTGGCATCGGTCACAGCAAAGGCGCCTACCTCCCTCCTGAACCCTTCCCAACGGTTCTAGTAGGACGCGTCTGAGGCGGAAGGCCTATTATACCTCGATCGACGGTTAACGAGGGACGTGCCGTCTTGAGTCCTATGCTCGACTGTCGATGACCTCGGAAAGACATTTGACGAAGACCAGCAGGTCAGTACCCGTGATCGACGCCGACCAATTATCGCACGCCTTTGGATATGGACGATCGGAAAACGTAACTTCGACTTGAGCGAGCGAGCGATCGTCTGAGGAAAAGCAGACGCGGCGATGCGAAAGGGCGTTACGCAGGTGAAACAGATGTTTGTCTAGCGATTCTGATTCACCGATATGAAATGTCCATTTCGGCCAACCTTTTTCGACCAGACCGACCAATGACAGAGCGTTGAAGTCGAGAGTTTTGGTCTGCTTGAAGTGTTCGTACGGGAAGACAATCAGGCCCAGTAGGGAACAGGTTAGCTGGGTCGCAATATGAATGTCTTCATCTCTTTCACGGGCGTTGACCATGAAGTCCAGGTTTTTGTTCACACGGCGGGCAAAACCGCTGACCGTGCCGCGGTCGATCTCCATAGTGCATCCTCCAAAGCTCGCACGCCCAGCCAAAAAGGAAACTCTGTACACCCCTTAGTTTTTAAAACACCAGCTCCCGCGCCGCGTCGAATTCGCGTTTCAGGTAGGGATTGATAACCGCGCCGGCTTCGATCAGGTCGACCGGTCGGCCCAGGAGGTCGGCGAGGGCGTCCTTGAGGCCGAAGAACTGCTCGAGGGGGGCGAGGCTGGCATCGGTCTCGAAGGTGACGAGAAGATCGACGTCGCTGTATTCTGGGTCGAAGTCGTTCCCAAGCGCCGCGGAGCCCACGACTTCGAGCCGCTGGACGCCGTAGCGCCTTGCGGCCGCTTCGATGGCCGCCCGTTTGCCGTCGAGGGTCGCATGCATCGCGCGGGCTTCCCTTGAAGCTGTTTCGTCGGCGTGGACACTACCACGAGCTTCGACCGAGCTCACCGCCGTTCGCCACTGTTCCGCGACCTGCCCACATCGCTCATTGTTGTCCGACCGCCCGAGATCATCGAGGACCTGATGGGCAAGAAGCCCGAGCTGCGCTTCCGCTTCATCCAGGAAAACGCCAGCCCCGTCGCGGAGCTGGACGTTTGAGAGAGAAGACATGTGGGGCGGATGATCTTCCGCACGCTCCTGCCGAATTCTGAGAGGGGCGCGGCGGAAAGCACTCCCCTCGCCTGTTCTCGCGCAGCGAAGGTTCCAGATACTGTTTTTTGCCCCCGCTGCAATGAGAGCCCGATGAGCGATCTGACAGCGCGTTACGATGCACAGGCGCCACGCTGGCATGGCCTGGTCGACCGGCTCGGCTACCCGGCCGCCTACCGGGCGCTGGTGGAAGCAGCTCGCACCCGAGAGGCTGGCGACGTGCTCGACATCGGCACCGGCACGGGCAGCTTTGCGCTCACTCTTGCGCGCCACGCTCCGGGCATCTCGTCTCTCACGCTGCTGGACATTTCCGCCGAGATGCTGAGGCGGGCGTCGGCCAATCTGCGCTCGGAGTCCTACAGCCACGAGGTCGTGCAAGCCGAGGTCGGCGTCGCTGGCCTGCCGCCCAAGGACACGCTCCTTTGCGCGCATGTCATCGAGCATGTCGATGATCCCCTGGCGGCACTGCGCTGGATGCATGGCATGCTGCGCCCCGGCGGCGTGGCATTCCTCGCCATCAATCGGCCGCACTGGTGCACCGCACTGATCCGGCTGCTGTGGCGCACCCGCGCCTGGCCGCCGGAGAGCATGAAAGCAATGCTGCTCGAAGCCGGCTTCGCCGACGTCGTCATCGTCCCCTTCCGCGACGGTCCACCCAGCCGAACGTCTTGCGGCTACATCGCCAGACGTCAGGCGTAGCTCGGGACCAAAGATGAGATGAAGCCCCTGCCTTTGGGGGAAAGTCGGAACACCAAGCGACTTGAAGCCGAGCACCCGGCCCATGCGGCGACTCCCGCCCGCTTGCCGCTGGTCCGCGACAAGTCGCGAAGACGTGACAGCCACAATCGACGAAGAGAACAGCCTGGTGTCAAATGCCGCTCTGCGTGACACCATGCGACACACCAGCCGCCTCCGCCCCCGCAATTCTGGCCACGCAAGTGCTCGGCAGCCTGCAACCTAAGCCAAGAGCGGTTCCTGTCCGGCCTTAGAGCCTGTTTGAGAAGTTTTCGTTGTGTTTCATGAGCTTGGCGGCGAGCAGATGCGAGGAGTTGGTCGGTCGTCGATGCCTAAGCATCGTCGGCCGACCAACGACGATGCAGGTGCCGCTGCCAAGCTCACCTACGGTCGGCTTGCGATCGGCTCCGGCCTTGTCGCCGAGCTTGCCCGATGCCCCGGCATCGGGCTGCGCTCGGCACAGCAAGGGCGGTCGATCGCGAGCCGATGAAACACAACGAAAACTTCTCAAACAGGCTCTTACCCGTGTCGCGCCGTTCCGAGGCGGACGCTGGCCGGCAGCACATCGCAGCACGGGTTGCCATGGCCGGAGATCTCGCGGCCGACAACACCTTGTCGTAAACGGACCAGGATGCGGCGCTGCAGCGACCGCGGTGATGGCCGCTCGGTGTAGAGCGGTTGTCGGCACGGGCGGCCCCGAGGGCGCGAAAGGACGTTCATGATCCAAGTATTGGCCGGGGTTTGGGCGCTGCTGCTCGGCATCGTGCTCATCATGCTGGGCAACGGCATGCATTTCACGCTGATCGGCCTGCGCGGCGGGATCGAGGGGTTTTCGGCCGGCGAGCTGGCCATCGTCACCTCGGGCTATTTCATGGGCTTCCTGTCGGGCGCGCGTCTGACGCCGTTGCTGATCCGGCGTGTGGGGCATGTGCGCGTCTTCGCAGCGCTGGGCAGCTTCATGTCGGCGGGGCTGATCGCGTTCACGCTCCTGGCCGAGCCCTGGGCCTGGACGCTGCTGCGGGTGCTCGTCGGCTTTTGCATGTCGGGCATCTACGTTGCCGCCGAAAGCTGGCTGAACAACGCCGCCACCAACGAGACCCGCGGCAAGGTGCTCTCGGCCTACATGATCGCGCAGACGCTGGGCATCATCGGCGCGCAGGGGCTCTTGACCCTGGGCGATGCGGCGACCTCTGCCCTCTTCATCGTGGCCTCGATTCTGGTGTCGATCTCGTTCGCGCCGATCCTGCTGTCCGTCGCGCCTGCCCCGACGGTCGAGGTCGCGCGCCCGATGTCCTTGCGCAACCTCTTCGCGAGCTCGCCGCTGGGCACCATCGGGATTTTCCTGCTGGGCAGCCTGTACGCGACGCAATCGGGCATGGGCGCCGTCTTCGGCACCCAGATCGGGCTGTCGGCGGACCTGATCGCGCTCTTCATTGCGATGCTGTTCGCCGGAGCGCTGCTGCTGCAATACCCGTTCGGCTGGCTTTCCGACCGGATTGACCGGCGCAAGCTGATCTTCGGCGCGGCTATCCTCGGTGCTGCATCCTGCGCACTCGGTTGGCTCAACGGTGACGATCTGTGGCCCTTGATGGCCGCTGCCTTCTTCGCCGGTGGCGTGACGACGCCGCTCTACGCCCTGTTTCTCGCCTACACGAACGATTACCTCACCGCCGATGAAATGCCCGCCGCGTCCGGCGGGCTGGTCTTCACCTTCGGCCTTGGCGCCATCGCCGGCCCGCTGATCACCGGCTGGGCAATGCAGGGGTTCGGCCCGTTCGCGTTCTGGCTGGTGCTTTCGGCGACCTTTGGTCTCGTCGCGGTCTATGCGCTCTACCGCATGACGCAGCGCCCGGTGGCCGAGACCGAAAGCTACATCGGCGTGCTGCCCACCACCTCGCCCGTCGCCGTCGAGGCGGCAGGCGCCTGGGCCGCCGAACAGGCCGAGGCCGAACGCGAGGCTGACGCACAGGCCTGATCGCGCTGTCGCCGGGCCATTCATGCCCGAGCAAAACGCGTCGCCAGGTGCTAGGTTCTCTCGCGCAACGGGAAGGGCCGAATGACCGAGGCCGCAACGCCCGAACCGAACGAGACGCTACCGAGGCCGGTCGGCGCAGGCGCAACTGGGACATACCGGTTGATGAATCTCGGCAATTGGTTGCGGAGGCTCTAATGCAGCAACCTGGACATCTGTTCGAGCCGTTTACGCTTCCTTGCGGCGTGACGCTGAAGAACCGGATGGCGAAATCGGCGATGTCGGATTCCTTGGGCGATGGGACCGGCCATCCGACAACGGAACAGATCAGGTTGTATCAGCGGTGGGCCGCCGGAGGATTGGCGGTCGCCATCATCGGCGAGGTTCAGGGCAATGCCGGTTATGCCGAGAAGCCCGGCAATTTAGTGCTCAACGAGGATTCCGACCTTGGTCGGTTCCGGGAACTCGCGCAGCTAGGCGGCGAAAACGGCACTCAGCTCTGGTTGCAGCTTGGCCACGCCGGGGCGCTTGCCTATGGGCCGACCAGCGATCCCAAGGGGCCGAGTGCGCTCGATTTTCCAGGGCTACACTGCACCGCACTGACGATTGACGAGATCGCTCGATTGCCGGTGTCATTTGCCAATACCGCCCGGTTGGCACAGCAGGTCGGTTTTGGCGGTGTGCAACTCCACGCGGCGAACGGCTTCTTGCTGAGTCAGTTCCTGTCACCACTATTCAACAAACGGAGCGACGACTACGGCGGGGCGATCGCCAATCGCATGCGACCTCTTCTCGAGAGTATCGCTGCAACCCGTGCCGCTGTCGGGCCGGATTTCCCCATCGCCGTGAAGCTCAATTCCTCAGATCAGCTCGAGGGTGGGTTCGGCCAGGATGACGCGCTGGAAGTGTTGGCGGCGCTGGATCGGACATCGATCGACCTGATCGACATCAGCGGTGGAACCTACTTTCCGGGCGCTCCGTCTGCGACCGATAATGCAGGACGCGGCCCCTATTTCATCGAGTTTGCCCGGCGCGCCCGCACAGTGACGAGCAAACCCTTGATGCTGACGGGCGGTTTCAAGACCCGCGCGCAGGCCGAAGACGCTTTGGCCAGCGGCGCGGCCGATATCGTTGGTCTTGCCCGCGCATTCGTCCTCGAGCCGTCACTCCCCAACCTCTGGAAAGCGGATCAGCTACCAGAGCCGGTCTTCCCACGGTTTTCCGAAGCGCCAGAGGGCGGCATAACCGCATGGTATACGATGCGCTTGACCGAGATCGGTGCTGACAAGGAGACGCCGGTTGTTGGCGACCTCGGACAAGCTATCCGCGATTATGAAGCACGCGACAAAGCCCGTGCGGAAATTTGGCTCGGGCACTTTGCCAATGACAAATGATCATCAGCATTTATCTCCCCCTCGTCCGCACACCGGACAATAGCCTATTACATAAAGCTGCCACCAATTGTCGTTCTCTCGGCCGCAAGCATACTGACGGTCCTTTCGCGCTTGCTGGGGCGGCCGGAGGCGACGGCCTGACGATCCGCGGTCAGCTTCGCATCGCACGCGCTGCAACAGCAACGAGCAGCTATGCTGTCGCCGCACCATTCACGCCCATGCAAAACCCGTCGCCGGGTGCTAGGTTCTCTCACGTAACGGGAGGACCGAATGACCGAGGCCGCGATGCCTGAACCGAACGAGACGCTGCCGAGCGGTGGCCGCTTTGCGCACAACGTGGCGCAGTTCGCTCGCGCCCTTCGCGCTGCCGGTCTGCCGGTTGGTCCCGGCCGCGTGCTCGAGGCGTTGAAGGCGATCGAGGTTGCGGGCATCGGCAGCCGTGAGGACCTCTACTGGACGCTGCACGCGGTCTTCGTGAACCGGCGCGACCAGCGCGATCTCTTCGACCAGTGCTTTCACATCTTCTGGCGGGATCCGAAGCTGCTCGAGCGGCTGATGAACCTGATGCTGCCGCAGCTGCAGAAAGACCAGGACGAGCCGGGCGAGGACGTCAATCGCCGGGTCGCCGAAGCGCTGTCACCCGAGAAGCAGCCGGGCCAGGGCGAGGCGCCCGACGACGACGAGCCGCCCGAGGAGGAGATCGAGCTCGACATGGTGCTCACCTACTCGGCCAACGAGGTCCTCCAGGAGAAGGACTTCGAGGAGATGAGCGCGGATGAGCTCGCCGATGCGCGGCGCCGGATCAAAAACCTCCGTTTGCCCATCATGGAACGGCCGACCCGCCGCATGGCACTCCACCCGCGCGGCCGCCGGATCGACTTGCGCAAGACGCTGCGGCAGTCGATGCGCGGCGGTGGGGCGATCATCGACATCGCCAAGCGCAAGCGGCTCAGGCGGCCGCCACCCTTGGTCATTCTCTGCGACATCTCGGGCTCGATGAGCCGCTACTCGCGCATGCTGCTGCTCTTCATGCACACCATCGCCAGCGACCGCGAGCGGGTGCACAGCTTCGTCTTCGGCACGCGCCTCACCAACGTCTCGCGCTATCTCAAGAACCGCGACGTCGACGTGGCGCTGGAGAAGGTCGGCGAGGTGGTCAAGGACTGGTCCGGTGGCACGCGCATCGGCCACTGCCTCGAGGACTTCAACAAGAACTGGTCGAGGCGTGTCCTGGGCCAGGGTGCCGTCGTCATGATCATCACCGACGGCCTCGACCGCGACGCCGGCGAGGGCCTCGAGGTCGAGATGGAGCGGCTGCACAAGTCGTGTCGCCGCCTCGTCTGGCTGAACCCGCTGTTGCGCTATGACGGCTTCGAGCCCATCTCCACCGGTGCGAGGGCCATGGTTCGCCATGTGGACGACTTCAGGACGGTCCACAATCTCGACAGCCTGGCGCAGCTCGCCGATGTCTTGAGCGACGAGCCGAAGCGCCGGGCCGAGGGCGTCTCGGCCTGGACCGCAAAGCGGGAGGAAACGTCACATGCAGGATGATCTTCTCGACCAGGCGGCAGGCTGGCTGGACGAGGGCCGCAGCGTCGCCATCGCCACGGTGGTCTCCACCTGGGGCTCGAGCCCGAGGCCCGCGGGCAGCCAGCTGCTGGTCGACGGCGATGCCAATATGCTGGGCTCGGTCTCCGGTGGCTGCATCGAAGGTGCCGTGGTCAAGAAGGCGCTGGATGTGATCGACGGCGCGCCGCCTGAGCTGATGGAGTTCGGCGTCTCCAACGAGCAGGCCTGGGAGGTCGGGCTCGCCTGTGGCGGCCGCGTCCAGGTCTATGTCGAGGCGGTGTCGTGAACCGAGCCCATCTGCAGAGCCTGAATGCAGCCCGCGCCGAGAAGCGCCGGGCTTGCCTCGTCCGCTACCTGCAGAGCGGCGAGCAGGCGCTGGTCATCGATGGCGCGGTCACCGCCGGCACGGTATCGCCGGCGCTGCTGGCCGAGGTCGACACCGCGCATCGGGCGGACAGGTCGCGGACGATCGACAGCGACGCCGGCCCCGTCTTCCTGCAGATCTTCAACCCACCGCTGCGCCTGGCGATCGTCGGCGCGGTCCACATCGCCCAGGCCCTGGCCCCGATCGCGACCCTGGCCGGCTATGCGGTGACGATCATCGATCCGCGCGGCGCGTTTGCGACCGAGGCCCGCTTTCCCGACGTGGCGCTCCTGGACGACTGGCCGGACGAGGCCATGGAGGCCTTCGCCCCGGACCGCCGCTCGGCCATCGTCACCCTCACCCACGATCCCAAGCTCGACGACCCGGCGCTCGACGTGGCGCTGAAGAGCGAAGCCTTCTACGTCGCAGCACTGGGCAGCCGGCGCACCCATGCCGGCCGCGTCGAGCGGCTCAAGGAAATGGGCCACGATGATACTGCGATCGCCCGTATCCACGGCCCCGCTGGCCTCAATATCGGCGCCGTCAGCCCCGCGGAGATCGCCATCTCGGTGATGGCCGAGATGACACGCGTGCTGCGCCAGCCCGAGGCGGCGGTGGCGCGGGCAGCGGCGTGAGCCGTCGCTGGCAATGATCATGGCCGCCCTCAACAGCCATCCCATGCTGCCATGAAGTTCGGCCCCGTCAGCATCGATGAAGCCGAAGGTGCCGTGCTGGCGCATAGCGTGCGCCTGGATAGCGGCGATCTGAAAAAGGGGCGCACCCTGGATGGCGACGACATCGAGGCGCTGCGCCAGGCCGAGATTGCCGAGGTGCTCGTCGCCAGATTCGACACGAGCGACGTGCCGGAGGACGCTGCCGCCACCCGCCTCGCCCGGGCCTGCCAGGCACCGCTGATCCGGATCGCCGAGGCGTTTACCGGCCGCGCCAACCTGTTCGCCGAGGCGGCCGGCGTCTTGACCATCGACACCGCCGCCATCGACGCCGTGAACACGATCGACGAGGCGATCACGGTTGCGACGCTGGCCAACTACGCGGCGGTCGAGCTGGGCCAGATGCTGGCGACCGTGAAGATCATTCCCTTTGCCGCCCCCGAGCCGGCGCTCGCCCAGGCCGTGGCCCGGCTGCAGGCAGCTTCACCGGTGCTGCGCCTGCATCCCTACGGTGCCTTGAACGCGCGGCTCATCCAGACGGTCTTGCCGGGCACATCGTCGAAGATGCTGGACAAGACCACGCGGATTACCGAGGAGCGGATGGCAGCGATCGGCGGCACACTTCTGGCCGAGACCCGCTGCGCGCACGAAACTGCGCCGCTCGCCGCCGAGATCGGCCGGTCGCTGGAAGAGGGCTGCGACCTGCTGCTGATCGCCGGCGCCTCGGCCATCACCGATCGCCGCGACGTGCTGCCGGCCGGCATCGAGGCGGCGGGCGGCACGGTCGAGCATTTCGGCATGCCGGTCGATCCCGGCAATCTGCTGCTGCTCGCCCGGCACCGTGACAAGCCTGTGTTGGGCCTTCCCGGCTGCGCCCGCTCGCCCAAGCTCAACGGCTTCGACTGGGTGCTGCAGCGCCTCGCGGCAGACGTCCCTGTCGATCGTGCTGCCATCGTGGGCATGGGCGTGGGTGGCCTCTTGACCGAGATCGCCACCCGCCCGCAGCCCCGTGCCCGCAAGCGTCCGCAAAAGGAGCGACCGCGCATAGCGGTTCTGATCCTCGCCGCCGGCCAGTCCAGGCGGATGGGCAAGACCAACAAGCTTCTGGTCCCGGTCGACGGCAAGCCGTTGTTGCACCACACCGTCGAGGCAGCGCTGGCATCGAAAGCCTCTGACACCGTTGTCGTCACCGGCCACGAGTGCCACGACATCGAGGCGATCCTCGAGGGCACGGCCGTTCGCCTCGTCCACAACCCCGACTACGCCCAGGGGCTCAGCACGTCGCTGAAGGCCGGCATCCAGGCGCTGCCGTCCAGCACGGACGCGGCCATTATCTGCCTCGGCGACATGCCGGAGATCGACGCCCTGCTGCTCGACCGGCTGATCGACGCGTTCGATGCGGCGCATGGCGGCACCATCGTCGTCCCGACCCACGCCGGCAAGCGCGGCAATCCCGTGCTCTGGGGCAGCGCCCATTTTCCCGCCATGGCCGCACTGGAAGGCGATGTCGGGGCGCGGCACCTGATCGGCCAGCACCCGGAAGCCCTGGTCGAGATCCCGTTTGAGACCGAGGGCTCGCTCATCGACATCGACACGCCCGAAGCGCTCGACGCCTACCTCGCGAGACCGGCCCGATGACGCCGGGAAAGGACCTGCGCCAGCACTTCCCGATCTTCGCGGCCGCCGAGCCGCCGTTTCACTTCCTCGACAATGCGGCAACCGGCCAGATCTGCCGCCCCGCCGCAGACGCACTCATGCGCTTCGAGACCGAGGCACGCGCCAATGTGAAGCGCGGCGTCTACCGGCTGGCCGACCAGGCAACCGCCGCCTTCGACGCCGCGCGCGCCAGCATGGCCCGCTATCTCGGCGAGACCGAGAAGAACAACGTCGTCTTCACCTCCGGCGCCACCATGGCGCTCAATATCGCCGCCAACGGCCTGGCCGCCCGCCTCGCACCCGGCGACGAGATCCTGCTCACCACGCTCGAGCACCACAGCAACATCGTCCCCTGGCAGCTGGCGGCCGAGCGCACGGGTGCGGTGGTCAAGGCGCTGCCGGTCACCGACGAGGGCCGCCTCGACCTCGACGCCCTGGACCGCTTCGTCAATCGGCGCACCCGGGTGATCGCCGCGACGCACGTCTCCAACGTCACCGGTGCCATGACCGATCTCGGCGCCTTGCGGGCCGCCGCCGACAGCGTCGGTGCCATCCTGGTCGTCGATGGCGCCCAGCGCGCCCCGCACGGCCCTGTCGATGTCGCCAGCATCGGCTGCGACCTCTACGCCTTCTCCGCCCACAAGATGTTCGGCGCCACCGGCGCCGGCGTGCTCTGGGGCAAGGCGGAGCTGCTCGACGCGTTCCAGCCGCTGCTCGGCGGCGGCGAGATGATCCGCGAGGTGACCTTCGAGCGCACGACCTACGCCGCACCGCCGCATCGCTTCGAGGCCGGCACGCCGCCCATCGGCCCGGTCCTCGCCATGGCCGCCGCGGCCGAATGGCTCGCCACCCTCGACTGGCAAGCGGTCCTGGCGCACGAGCTGAACCTCACCTCCCGGCTCCTCGACGGCCTGCAGGAGCTGCCGGGCATCCGCGTCATCGGGCCCACAGGCCTGCAGCAACGCCTCGGCGTGGTCTCCTTCGAGGTCGAAGGCGTTCACGCCCACGACGTCTGCCAGCTGACCGACCAGCTCGCTGGCGTGGCGCTCCGCGGCGGCCACCATTGCTGCCAGCCGCTGATGGCCCGTTTCAACACCGACGCCACCGCCCGGGCCAGCCTCGCACCCTACAACGACACCGACGACATCGACGCCCTGCTGCGGGGCCTCGAGCAGACCATCGAAATGCTTCGCTGAGGAACCGATGAGCGACGAGCTCTACAACAAGGCCATCATCGAGGCGGCGAAGTCCGACGCCCATGCCGGCCGCCTGGACCACCCGGCCGCCACCGCCACCGCCGACAACCCGCTCTGCGGCGACCGGGTCACCCTCGACCTGGACGTCGACGACGGCCGCATGGGCAAGGTCCGCCACAAGACCCGCGGCTGCCTACTGACCCGTGCCGCCGCCAGCCTGATGGCCGCCCATGCCGAAGGCCGACCGCTCGCCGAGGCCGCGGCACTGCGGCGAAGCGCCCACGCCTGGCTCGACGGCAAGACAGCAGAGCCGCCGTTTGCCGAGCTGGCCTCGCTGTCGCCGGTCAGGGCGGTGAAGAGCCGCCACGATTGCGTGACCATCGCCTTCGACGCCTTGGCCGAGGCGGCTGCCCACTTATCTCAGGCGAAAGACCGCGAGGAGACCCCGAAATGAGCGACAAGATCATCAAATCCGAGAGCGAGTGGCGCGCCAAGCTCGACCCTGAGCAGTACCACGTCGCCCGCGAGCACGGCACCGAGCGCGCCTTCACCGGCCGCTACTGGAACAGCAAGGACAAGGGCACCTACGCCTGCGTCTGCTGCGGCCAAGAGCTCTTCGCCAGCGACACCAAATACGACAGCGGCACCGGCTGGCCGTCTTTTTGGGCGCCGCTCAGCGAGTCCGCCATCGCCGAGAAGGTGGACGACAGCCTCTTCATGCGCCGGACCGAGGTCCTCTGCAGCAAATGCGACGCCCATCTCGGCCACGTCTTCCCCGACGGCCCGCAACCCACCGGCCAGCGCTACTGCCTCAACTCCGCCTCCCTCGAGCTCGTGCCCGAGGAAGAGCCGGCAAAGTAGGCGTCTCGATCCGCCGGCGTCGCGACGGGTCAGGTATCGACGACAGGGTCCTGCTCACCGCCGCCCACCGCCAGTAGCAGCCCGAGAATGGCGCGTGCCGCCACGCCCGCACCCTCCTTGGTGACCAGCGACAAGCGGCGGGTGAGGTCCAGGCCCGGAGCGGCGAAGGCGATGATGCGCGGATCGGCGCCGCGCTGGATATCGGGCTCCGGCAGCATGGTGAAGCCGACGCCGCGCTTCACGCACTCCAGGATCGCATCAACGTAATCCAGCAGGATCGGTGCCGGCGCCGATGCCGGGGTGAACGCCGCCGCTTGCCGGGCGATCAGCTTGCCGATGCCGGCGTTGGGCTGGAACTGCAGGAACGGCGTGGTCGCCGCCAACAACGCCGGATCGCGGGTCGTCACCTCGGCGTGCGCCGCGAACAGGATGCGCTCGGTGACGATTCCCAGGTAGTCCAGCCGGGCACCCGGCAGCAACGGCTCGGTCACCACGGCGGCATCCAGCGTGCCGTTCTGCACCTTCTCCTCGAGCACGTGCGACAGCCCGGTGCTCAGCTCGAAGCGCATCCGCGGCAGCCGTGTCTTGGCCAGCACCAGGAACTCGGGCAGCAGCCGCACGCTCGCCGTGTTGACGAAGCCGATGGCGAACTGACCGGCAACGGCGTCGTCGAAGCTGGCCGCCGCCACGAACGCGTCCTCGGCCGCAACGACCTCCTGCGCATGGTCCATGAGCTGCCGCCCCAGCGGCGTCAGGCGTGGCGGTCGAACGCTGCGATCGAACAACGCGATCCCGAAGCGATCCTCCAAGGCCTTCATCTGCATCGACACGGCCGACAGCGTCATGTTCAGCTGCCGGGCCGCCACAGCAAAGGACTCGACCCGGCCAATCGCGACGAAGGTGCGCAGGCTCCGCGTGTGCATCAACTTTCCTTAACTTATGATCCAAATTTATTCCATTGAATTGAATTTGAAAATGAATGATTTTTAACAAAGACAAGGAGGCTTATCGATGACCGCTGCCACCCGCACCGATGCCATCCGCACCGCCGCCATCACACCGCCATAGCATCCGCCCGCGACCTGGCCCCCGTCTTCGCCGAGCGCGCCGCCTACTGGGACCGCGAGCGCGTCTATTGCTGGGACAATGTCAGGGATCTGGTCGATGCCCGCATCATGGGCATGACCATCCCGACCGAGTATGGCGGCCTGGGCGCGTCCTTTGCGGACGTCCTCGAGGTCATCGAGCCCATCGCCGGCGCTTGTGCGCTCACCGCGCGGATCGTCGTCGAAGCCAATATGGGCGGGGTCAGCGCCATCATGGCCTACGGCACCGAGGCGCAAAAACGCCACTCTGCGCCCTTCGTGCTGGCCGGCGACAAGCCCGCGATCTGCATCACCGAGCCCGGCGCCGGCAGTGCCGCCACCATGATGACCTCCACCGCACAAGCCCGCGGCGACCGCTACATCCTCAATGGCACCAAGCACTGGATCACCGGCGGCGGCCTCTCCAAGCTGCACCTCGTCTTCGCCAACGTCATCGACGAAACCGGCAACAATCTCGGCATCGGCGGCTTCCTCCTGACCCGCGATCCCGAGAACGGCCTGGACCCGGCCGGCTTCGAGGTGGTGCGCCTGGAGCGCAACATGGGCCTCTGCGGCATGCCCGAGGCCGAATTGCGCTTCACCGACGTCGAGCTCGACGCCTCGAGCCTGCTGACCCCGCCATCCGGCCTGCGCCACGGCTTCGCCGACCTGATGAACGCCTATAACAGCCAGCGCGTCGGCGCCGGCACCGTGGCCATGGGCATCGCCGCAGGCGCCCTCGACCACGCCAAACGCTACCTCCTGGAGCGCGAGCAGTTCGGCCGGCCGCTCGCCGAGTTCCAGGGCCTGCAATGGATGCTCGCCGACATGGACACGGCCGTCCACGCCTCCCGCCTGATGCTCATGGACGCCGCCCGCTCACGCGGACCCAACGGCAGCCCCTTCCCCGACATGACCATGGCCGCCCGCGCCAAGCTCTTCGCCGCCGAAGCCGCCATCAAGGTCGTCAACGACGCGCTGCAAATGTTCGGCGCCCGCGGCTACGGCGACCAGGAGCCCCTCGAGCGCATGTACCGCGACGTCCGCATGTTCACCATCGGCGGCGGCACCGCACAGGTGCTGCGCACCCAAGTCGCCAGCGGTATTCTAGGCATCAAGACCCCGCAGACGCGGGAGGGGTATATGGAGCCCGTACAACCAAAGGCGCCGGCCCGCGTTGCGGCCTGAGCGCGGGAAGCCGACGGCAGCAATCTCAGGGACGCAAGCTCGACCACGGCACTCTTTGGTTAGAGACGGAGCTGTCCCGCGGAGGCCCCACAACTAGCGTCTTGAGGCGACGACAAGGGGAAGAAGGCGGGGGAACTGAGTTCCCCCGTGGCCCCCTCCGCCTTCTTGGATGGGTGGCAGGCCTCGACGGCGGTGGCTGGTCTTGACTGGACAGGTGCGCCCGGTACGGCCTTGGTCAACGAGTACGCGCGGCCGACGGGTTGAGCGGAGAGACGGAAAGCATGCGTCAAGGCAGGGCCGCGAAAAGTTAAAAGGGAGGTGAAGTTAAAAAGGGAGGTGTCCCGCTGTCAAACACTCAAGAGCTGGGAGTTGTGGGCAAAGCCGGATGCAATGTTTTCAGGTAAAGCAAGCCTTCTTCGGGTACGGCAAAGATTGCATCATCTTGGTCCTGAATTTTCCGATGTGACCGCGTGAAGCTGGCACTCACCTGAAACTCGGTTCGAATTGCATTCAGTAGAACTATGAATGCTTGACGCTCCAATTTCACCAACTCTTCAAACGAATCCTCATTTATTTTCGAGCTTGAGAGAGCGAGCATGGCTTTGGAATGCTTCGGCATCGCATTAAGCACAGAGCCTCCGCACAACACTAATGCTCGGTCGCGTGATGATCAATAATTCCAGAATAGGCACCTTTCTAATAGATTGTTATCTAGAATACTAAAGTGTATTTTGTTAATATCATCAATCAGTCGCAACAAGTGCTCTCTACGTGCGTTGCCATCAGCGATGCGCTGGTCATGTACTTTCTGGAATCGAAAACCCACAAAGCCGACGGACGTGATGACGATCGCACTCGCCACCGTCGCAACAGGCTGAGTCAGCGCCCCAAGAACGCCAATCAAAAATACCGACATAAGTGAAAGAATTATAACGATTATGGCTAGCCAAATTGAACTGGGGGGGGGGGGGGGGTGGCAGGATCAGGTGACACTGCTGCCACAGGGGGGGGGAGGGGGGGGGGGGGGGGGGGACGGGGGGGGGGGGGGGGGGGGGGGGGGGGGGGGGGGGGGGGGGGGGGGGGGGGGGGGGGGGGGGGGGGGGGGACACTCCAAATATTATCAAGGAATCAGGGGGGGGGGGGTTCTCCGCCTCACACAAAAGGGGGGGTTACGTTTAGTGATACAGGACATTGCCGACAGGGAGTTGATATCAGGAGCCTCAGGCGGGGGACACGTCCCCGCTTGCAAATTCGGGTGTCAATCGGCATGGAACCGGGACCCCTGATCGGCGTGCAAAAGGGACCCCTCTGCGGCGTTGGTTAGGCTGCGCGGTGGAGATCGTCGTGGAGCCGTAGGCGGAGCGGCGATCTCCACCGCGATGCGGCCTGGAGTTGGGGGTATTCAGGCGCGGTTCTTGAAGCGCCAGCTTTCATTGCCGGTCTCGACGATGTCGCAATGATGCGTCAGCCGGTCGAGGAGGGCGGTGGTCATCTTGGCGTCGCCGAACACGGTCGGCCACTCGCCGAAGGTCAGGTTGGTGGTCACGATCACCGAGGTCCGCTCGTAGAGCCGGCTGATCAGGTGGAAGAGCAGCTGGCCGCCGGTCTGGGCGAAGGGCAGGTAGCCGAGTTCGTCGAGGATGACGAAGTCGAGGCGGCAGAGGTGATCGGCGGTACGGCCTTGGCGGCTGGCTCGCGCCTCGGCGTCGAGCTTGTTGACCAGATCGACAGCATTGAAGAAGCGGCCACGAGCACCGCTGCGAATGCAGGCACGGGCGATGCCGACAGCCAGATGCGTCTTGCCCGAGCCTGTGCCACCGACCAGCACCAGATTGCGTTGACTGGCCAAGAAGCCGCCGCCGGCGAGGTCGCGCACCAGGGTTTCGTTGATGGGCGTGTTGGTGAAGACAAACTCGTCGATCTCCTTGGCAAACGGCAGCTTGGCGATGGTCAGCTGGTACTTCATCGAGCGCGCCTGCTTCTCGCTGATCTCGGCTGCCAACAGATCGCCGATGATCCGCTGCGGCTCATGCTGGCGCTTCACGGCGTTGGTGACGATCTCGTCGTAGGCAGCCTTCATGCCGAACAGCTTGAGCCCGGCCATGGCGTCGAGGATCTCGGAACGCTCCATCAGACGCCTCCTCTGAGGCTGTCGTAACGGGCGCAGTCGGCCATGGGCTCGCAGTCGAGCCTGAGCGCCACTGGTGTCGCAATCGTCAGAGGCGGTCCGGGCTCGCGTTGCCGGGCGAGGATGTTGAGGATGACGTCGGCCGAGTGCACGCCGTCGCCGAGGGCTTCAACGCAGGCTGCCTCGACCGCGATGAGCCCGTCGGTCAGCACCGCGCTCAGGATGTCGACCATCTGGCGATCACCGCGCGGGGCCTTGGCGAGCTTTCGGCGCACCTGCTCGAGTGATGCCGGCAGGACCCAGTCCTTGAATGGCGCGCCATTCCTGAGTGCCCCTGGTTTGCGGGCCAGCACCGGCACGTAGTGCCACGGATCGAAGACGGTCTGGTTACGGCCGAAGACCCGGCGATGCTCGCCAACAACGCTGCCGTCCTGGCGGAACTCGACGCGGTCGGCATAGGCCCGGATTTCGACCGGCCGACCGACGGCGCTCGCCTTGACCGAGTATTTGTTGGTGTCGAAGCGAACCAGGCAGGTCTTGGAGACCGTGGCCGGCACGGCATGGAAGCCGTCGAACGGGCCGGCATAAGGTATCAGGCTCGGCCGTTCGGCCTCGAACATTTCCCAGATCGTGCGGTCGCGAACCTCGGGATGGGGCTGTGCCTTGGCCCAGACGACGCATTGATCGAGCAGCCAGGCGTTCAGCTCGTCGTAACTCTTGAACCGCAGACGCGGTGTAAACAGCCGCTGCCGGATGACGCCGACCTGATTCTCGACCTGCCCCTTCTCCCAGCCAGCCGCCGGCGTACAGGCAACGGGCTCGACCAGATGATGCGCGCACATCTGCGCGAACCGGCGGTTATAGGTGCGCTCCTTGCCGACGAAGACCGCATCCACCGCCGTCTTCATGTTGTCGTAGATGCCGCGCGTGCAGGCGCCCTTGAAGAAGGCGAACGCCCGCTCGTGGGCGTCAAAGACCATCTCTTGGCTTTCGCGCGGATACGCCCGCACGAACGGCATCCGGCTGTGGCAGAGCCGCATGTGCGCCACCTTCACGATCGTGGTCGCACCGTTGATGACGACGATCTCGTGACTCCAGTCGAACTGGTACGCCTCGCCCGGCGCGAAGCTCAGCGGCACGAAAGCTGCGGCGGTCGCTGAGCTATGCTCGCGCCGCCATCGAGCCGCATGCCGCCGCACCGCATCGTAGCCGCCCGCATAGCCGAGCCCGCGCAGCTCCTCGAAGATCCGCGACAGCGTCAGCCGCTCGCGGCTCGACCGCGCCGCGTTCGTCGCAAGCCGCTGCTCCAACGCCTCCCGCCAAGGTCCGAGCTTCGGCTGCGGCTGGACCGTCCGCTCATAAGCGAACGCCGTCGCGCCCGACCGGATCACCTTACGCACCACCTTCCGCGAGATCTTCAGCTCGCGGCTGATCGCCTTGAGCGCTTTACCCTGAACAAAATACGCCCGACGAATCTTCGCGATCGTTTCCACAACCAGCATCCTGAACTCGGCTCCCGATGATCTCGGAAGCACAGTGGACCCCTATGCCAAGGGGGTCCCGATTGGACGCCGATAACCCCTCAGACGGGGTCCTTCTTCCACGCCGATCCACATTCGGGTCCACGAGGACTCTTTTAAGGGCACCTCGAAGAATAGCGAATTTGGCACGGACTGCGGCGTTTAGCTCGGTCTCGGGAGGGTGGCGGCCGGGCTTCGGAGCGTCGGTTGGAGAGGTTCTCGGGCTCGAGGGCGGGCGATTTCCCGTCCGCGCCAGCTTCGGGCCGATGGCGCCCCCTGCATCCGTCACCCCGGGGCTGCCATCGTGACGCGTTCCAGCTGAACCAGGCGGCGCATGTTGTAGGCAAGGTTCTTGAGCCCGATCCTGGCCTTGGCCCGCACCAGGCCGATGCTGCGGACTAGCGTTCCGCCCATGTCGTTGGACTGGGCACCGAACACGTGCTCGACGCGCGCGCGGACTTTGGAGCGCGTCCGGTTGCCCTGCTGCTCGCGTTCGCCGAGCGGCCGGCCGCGATGGCCTTTGCGGTGGATGCGGCTCTTCAGGCCCTTCTCGGCCAGCTTCGCCTCGATCTCCGCCGAGCGGTAGGCACTGTCCGCCCACACGTCCGAGGCCGTGTTGTCCGGGTCGAGCACGTCGTCGACCACTTGGCTGTCGTGCACCGAGGCGGGCGTCGCCTGGTAGCGCCGGATCAGCTTGTGCCGCCGGTCCACGTTGACGTGGTTCTTGTAACCGAAGTGGCTCCGGCCATGCTTCTTGGTCCAGCGAGCGTCGGTGTCTTTCTGGGCGCGCTTAGCGGGCTGCTTGTCCCAGCCCTCCGGCGTCTCGCCCGCCTTGATCTTGGCGTTGTCGTCCCGGCTGTTGCGCTGCTTGGGAACCGCGACGATCGAGGCATCGACGATCTGCCCGCCCATCGCCAAGTAGCCCTGGCGCTTCAGATGGCCGTCGAAGTCGTTGAACAGCGCCTCGATCACGCCCGCCTCGGCCAGCTGCTCGCGGTAGAGCCAGACCGTCTTGGCGTCGGGCACCGTGTCCTCGAGCCCGAGGCCCAGGAAGCGGACGAAGGAAAGCCGATCACGCAGCTGGTATTCCACCTGGTCATCCGAGAGGTTGTACAGCTCGCAGAGCACGATCGCCTTGAACATGACGAGCGCGTCCCAGGGCTTGCGCCCGGCCTTCGACTTCCGCTCCGCAGCCGGCCGGCGCCAGACCCCATCCAGGCGCCCGCGAAAGCTCTCCCAAGGAACCAGCGCATCGATCCGCAAAAGAGGATCTTGCTTGGCGTCCAGGCCAGCATACCGCTGCGCCACGTCGAAAAAACCCATCTGTCCCATGCCGCTGCGCCTCAGTCCCGGTGTCACCTCGCTCACATTCTACCCCCACGGAATCTCAGCAGCAATTTTTCGAGGCGCCCTTAACCCTTTTCCCCTGCGGCCATGATGACTCCATAGCCTCGATCGTCGCGTGCGGACGTCGTGTCATGGCTCTACCCACTCCCTGATCTTCGCACCTTGGCGTGCTCAGGCGGGTTCGTAGCGCTTCACGTCGAGCTCGTCTTCCCGCTCGCGCATGGCATGGCTGTCGTGCCAGGCCTGCATGCGCAGCAGGGTGTCCATGGAAACGCCGAAGGCCTTCTCGATCCGCAAGGCCATCTCCGGCGATAGCGCCGCCTTCTCGTTGACGAGATCGGAAAGCGTTGCCCGGCGCACGCCGAGAATACCGGCGGCCTTGGTCACGGACAAGTTCAGCTCGTCGAGGATTTCCGCACGGATGAAGCTACCCGGATGGGGGGCTTCATCTCCGGTCTCGATCACCGATGGGGATTGCGTCGAGCGCCGGGGAAGGCATCATCGACTTGCGGTCGACCGCCCTGCGGGGGGGGGCGGACGGTCGGGGGGGGGGGGGGGGGGGGGGGCCTCGGGCGGTGGCGAAAGGGGACACGGCCCCCCTACCCGCCACCGCCAAACCGCCCAACCTCCACCAATCCCAAAAAACCGGATGGGCGCGGGAAGGCGCTGCCTTCCCGCCTGCTTTTCTCCATAACGAACGCTTATGACCAACCGCGCTCGCCGCCGAAAGTGTTGCATATAGCGCAACGGAACCCGAGAGGTGTTGCGTATAGCGCAACAAAACCGTCGAGCCGTTGCGTATAGTGCAACGGAACCCGAGAAATGTCGCATATATCGACTCATAAGCGATCGTTATGTAGCGTATAGCGCAAAAAACGGCCCCCTGAAACCTGCGAACGAACCCGGGAAGCGACGAACGAACCCACGGAATCGACGAGCGAACCCGAGAATCCGACGAACGAACCCGGCGCTCGGGATGGGAACCCGAGCTGACAGCTTGTCGCAGTCAGCCGCCGTTCCGGGGCGATCGAGGACTCCCGTCGCCACCGCGAGCGGACCGCCGCACCCGGCAATTGCCGATCGCCGAGCGAACCCGACAGCACCGGCTCGCCGGGCCACGGACCGGCACTGGCAAGCCCCTTTGCAATCGGTCGCCAGCGGCTACTATGGGCGCAAAGAGCAGTCAGGGAGTGGGTCATGGGCCGAACGGTCATCCAGAACGCGGCCGTCTTCGACGGCGAGAGTGCCGAGGCCTTTCCGGCCGAGGTGGAGATCACCGCTGAGCGGATCACCAAGGTCGTGCGCGGCGGCGAGCGCCTGGCGCTGGACGGGGCCGCGGTCATCGACGGCACGGGCATGACGCTGATGCCGGGCCTGGTCGAGGGCCACTGCCACCCCTCCTTCACCGGCATCGGCGCACCGGCGGAGCTGGGCGTCATCCCGCCCGAGGAGCACATGCTGCTCACCGCCAGGAACTGCCGCCTGCTGCTCGACCACGGCTTCACCAGCATCTTCGAGGCCGCCTCGGCCAAGCCGCTCTTGGGCGTGACGGCCAGGAACGCCATCGCCAGCGGCCTGATCGCCGGCCCCCGGATGCGCGCCGGCAGCCCCGAGATCACGGTCACCGCCGGCCTCGGCGACGAGCGCAAGCGGCACATCCACCAGGAGAGCTTCGGCCTCGTCGCCGACGGTCCGCAGGAGATGCTCCGCGTCGTCCGCGAGTGCATCCGCGACGGCGTCGACACCATCAAGGTCAACATCTCCGGCGACGAGTTCGTCAGCCATGCCAGGGCCGAGATCACGCCCCTGACCGACGCCGAGCTGCAGGTCGCGGTCGAGACGGCGCACGGCTTCGGCAAGCTGGTGGCGGCCCACGCCCGCTCGTCCAAGAGCGTGAAGATGGCGGTCCACCACGGCGTCGACTGCATCTACCACTGCGACTTCGCCGACAGCGAAGCGCTCGACCTGCTGGAGAGCGTCAAGGACACCTCGTTCGTCGGCCCCGCCTTCGGCCTCGTCCACAACTGCACCAAGGAGGGTGCCGTCGTCGGCCTCACGCCCGAGGCCTGCGAGAGCCTCGACCTCTTCCGCAAGTTCGACGCCTGCTGCGCCACCTATCACGAGATCAGGAAGCGCGGCATCCGCGTGGTGATCGGCGGCGACTACGGCTTCGCGGTGACGCCGATGGGCCAGAACGCCCGCGACATCGAGCATTTCGTGACCTATTTCGGCTATTCGCCCGCCGAGGCGCTGCGCTGCGCCACCGTCGTGGGTGCCGAGCTGATGGGCATGGGCGACGAGCTCGGCCGGGTGCGGGAGGGCTTCATCGCCGACCTCCTGCTGGTCAAGGGCAACCCGCTAAAGGACGTCTCGCTGCTCCAGCACCAAGCCAATCTGGCGATGATCATGCAGGCCGGCCGGCTCTACAAGGACCCGCGCGGCCAGGCATCGGCCGACCGGCACCTGATCGCGGCAGAGTAGCGGCTCAGCCGCTCTCCGCGAGCAGCGCCTCGACCATCGCCGCCCACTCGGCGTCGAGGTCGCCGGTCACCGCCGGCCGATTGGCCCGGCGGTACCAGTAGCTGGCATTGCCGAGATCGCCCTCGACCCGGTGCAGATGGGCATGCACCCAGGCGGCATCGTCATCCGACGCGCTCTGGACAATGCCGTGCGCCGCCTCCCAGTCGCCCTTGCCCTGCCACCAGAGTGCGGCGAGCGGCGGCGCCAGATCCGCCGGTGGAGCATCGTCGCTGGCGACACTCGCGCGAAAGCCATCGAGCTTCATTCGGCCACCTCCAGTCGTGGTTTCACCCGCTCGGTGAGCGGCTGCAGCAGGCCTGGACCGATAGACGCGATCCGGTCGATCCCGGCCAGGCCCATGGCGCGGTCGAGCTCCTGGCGCAGGATGTCGAGGACATGGGTCACACCCGCCTCACCGGCCACCGACAGCCCCCAGAGCTGCGGCCTGCCGATCAGGCAGCAGGCAGCGCCCATGGCCAGGGCCTTCAGCACATCGCTGCCCCGCCTGATGCCGCCGTCGAGGAGCACCGGGATGCGGCCCTCGACCGCTTCCACCACCCTGGGGAGCGCCGTGAACGAGGCCACGGCACCATCGAGCTGCCGCCCGCCATGGTTGGAGACGATGAGCCCGTCCACCCCGTGCTCGACCGCGAGGCGCGCCTCCTCCGGGTGCAGCACGCCCTTCAAGAGCAACGGCCCCTTCCACAGGCGGCGCAACCACGCGACATCCTGCCAGCTCATCCCCGGATCGAGGATCGAGCCCATGCGCCCGGCCAGGGTCTTGATGTCGCTGGGCTCGTTCGCCCGCACATAGTTGCCGAAGGTGAGCCTGGAGAGGTCGTCCTTCATCCGCCAGAGCCAGGGCAGCTTGGTCGCCATGGCGGCAAGCCCCATAGGTCCGAAGCGCGGCGGAATGGCAAAGCCGTTGACGATGTCGCGCTCGCGCTTGCCGAGCAATTGGTTGTCGGTAGTGAGCACCAACGCATCGTAGCCGGCGGTCTCGGCGCGCCTGGTCAGCTCCTCGGTGAAGCCGCGATCCTTGTAGATGAAGACCTGCATCCAGCGCGGCGCCGCCCCGGTCTCGGCCAGCGCCTCCAGCGTGCAGACCGAGCCGTGGCTCAGGCAATAGGCGGTGCCGGCCTTGGCGGCGGCCCGCGCGGCACAGCGCTCGCCGTCCGGCCAGAAAAGGCCAGCCAGACCGGTGGGCCCGATCATCAGCGGCATCGAGAGCTTCTGCCCGAAAAGCTCGATCGCCAGATCGCGCGTCGCCGCCCCATCGAGCGGCCGCGGCCACAGCGTCACGTCGTCGAAGGCCGCCTCGTTGGCGCGGAGCGTCACCTCGTCCTCGGCCCCGCCATCGGCGAAGTCGAAGACCGGCCGCGGCAGGGCGCGCCGCGCCAGCAGCCGCATCTGCGCGACGTTGAAGCCCTGCCGCTCGAAGCTCATGGCGAGCCGCTCCGGCCATAGAGCCGTGCGGCGGCCTCGGCGCTGACATAGCCCTCGGCGACGTCCTCGGCGACCGTCTCCGGGTCGCGCTTCGCGGGCTCGCCGTAGCCGCCGCCGCCCGGCGTGGTCAGGCGCACGCGGTCGCCGGGCTCGAAGCGGACATTGGCGTATTTGCTCGACGAGACCTTGCCGTAGAGCTCCTTGACCGTCAGCCAGTCGTCGCTGCCGGCCTTCTGGATGAGCGTCGCCCCATTGCCGCCGGGCTCGCCGCCGAACAGCGGGAAGGGCTTGACCTCGTGCCGGTCGCTGCATTGCGAGCCGGTGATCACGACCTCGGTGATCTTCAGCGTCCGTGTGTAGCCGAGCCCGCCGCGCCACTCGCCGGCACCACCGGAGTCGATGTCCATGGCGCAGTCCTCGACCATCAAGGGAAAGCGCGTCTCGAACACCTCGGTGGGGTTGAACCGGCAATTGCCGTTGATGGCGATGACGCAGTCATTGCCGTCGTGGCCGAGCCTGCCGCCCCAGCCACCGGACATGATGTCGTAGCAGGCGAAGTACTCGTGGTAGTCCGGGTGCTCGCCGCCGAAGACGAAGTTGGTGCCGGTGCAGCTCTCGGACGCCATCGCCCGCTCGGGCACGCAATGGGACATCGCACCGATGGTGATGTTGGCGAGCCTGGGATGCGTCTCGGTGTTGCCGGCGACCAGCGGCCCCGGATAGTCGACATTGACCACCTTGCCGGGCGGGGCGACGACGCGGATCGGCCGAAAGCAGCCGGAGTTCTTGGGAATCGAGGGGTCGGTCACGTGCAGCATGCCGTTGTAGACAGCACCCGTGGCCACCCCCAGGGTCGCGTTGATCGGCCCCCGCGCCTGCGGTGAGCTGCGGTCGTAGTCGGCGACCAGCTCGTCGCCGTTGATGTGCAGGTCGATGGCCACCGTGTAGGGCTTGGCCTCGATGCCGTCGTTCTCGATCACGTCCTCGAACGAGTACTTGCCGTCCGGGAAGCTCGCGAGCTCGGCCCGCATCCGCCGCTCGGCATAGTCCATCAGGTCCTCGCACGTGCTCTTGAACACCTCGCGGCCATACTTCTCGACGATCTGCCCGATCCGGGCGACGCCGAGGTCGACCGAGCCGATCATGGCGCGCAGATCGCCATAGTTCTGGCGTGGCGTGCGCGTATTGGCGAGGAGCAGCTTCCAGACCTCGTCGACATCCTGACCCGCCTTCTTGATCTTCACCGGCGGCACCCGCATGCCCTCGTGGAAGATCTCGGTCGCCTCGCCGCAGAAGGCGCCCGGCACCATGCCGCCGATCTCCGCCACATGGCCGATGCAGACGGCAAAGCCCAGGAGCTCGTCACCGTCGAAGAAGGGCTTGAAGAAGGTGTGCTCGGGGCAGTGCAGCCCGCCGCGATACGGGTCGTTGTGCAGGATGACGTCGCCGGGCTCGATGTCGCTGTGCGGGATCTCCTGAAAGCAGGTCTTGATGAGCAGCGGCATGCCGCCGATCATCGTCGGGCAGAACTCCGCACACGCGATCATGTCGCCCTTGGCGTCGGCGAGCGCGCAGGTGAAGTCGAGGCCCTCGTTGAAGATCGTCGAATAGGACGTCTTCATCAACAGGATGCCCATCTCGCGGCAGATCGAGACCATGGTGGAATCGAGGATGTTCATCATCACCATGTCGGGCGATGCCTGCCGCTCCGGGCCGCCGGCCTGAGGAATCGGCAAGGCGATGTGCCCACCGGCGCCGTCGCGGCGGGCGGTCCACTCGATGCACCAGTCGGAGCAGAAGAGCGCCGGCTTGCCGTGCCGCTCGCCCCTGAGCCCCTCGCCGTAGACCAGCATCCCGCAATTCGCGCACTTGTTGTAGCGCTCGACATAGTAGCCGTTGGCCGAGAACTTCATGGCGCCGCTCCAATCACGAGATGGCCGAACGGATCGACCGCGAGATGCTGGCCGGGCTCGATCACGGTGACCGACGCGGCCTCCTCGATCAGCGCCGGGCCAGTGATGCGTTGACCGGGTGCTAACGTATCCCTGGCGTAGATCGCCGTCGGCAGCCGGCCGCTGGCGAATCGGACCCGCCGCTCACCGATCGGCCTGCCGTCGGGCATGGTCGTGTCGAGCCTCGCGTCGGCCGGCCGCTCGGTCCGCGACACGGCGGTCACCGCGACATTGACGATCTCGATCGGCTCGCCCGGGATGGCGAAGCCGAAGCGCGCCTCGTGCGCTTCATGAAACGCCTGCCAGAGGTCCAAGACCCGCGCATCGTCCAGCGCATCCTCGCCGATGGCCAGCTCCAGCTCGTAGTTCTGCCCGAGATAGCGCATCTCGAGCGCCCGGGTCACCGTCAGCCGATCCGTGTAGCTCTGCGCCTCGAGCTCGGCCAGCGCCTGCGCCTCGAGCTCGGCCAGCATGGCCCGCGCTTTGGCTGCCGGGAAGTCATGGCTGGTCATCTGGATGGTTCGCTGCCGGTCGACCCTGGCGTCGGTCAGGGTGAAGCCATAAGCCGAGAGCTGGCCCGGGTGGTTCGGCACGATCGCCCTGGGGATCCCCATCTCGCGGATCAACGACGCGGCGTGCAGGGGGCCGGCACCACCGAACGCCAAGAGCGTGAAGTCCCTGGGATCGAGGCCGCGCTCGATCAGCACCGAGCGCAAGGCACCCACCATGTTGTTGTCGGCGATCCGCAGGATCGCCAGCGCCGCCTCCTCCATGGCGAGGCCCGCCTGCTCGCCCACCTTGGCCACCGCAGCCTCGGCGGCGGCCTGGTCGAGCTGCATCGCGCCACCCAGGAAGTTCGCCGGATCGATCCGTCCGAGCACGAGATTGGCGTCGGTCACGGTGGCCGCGGTGCCGCCCTTGCCGTAGCCGGCTGGGCCAGGATCGGCTCCGGCACTCTGCGGGCCGACCCGCAGCATGCCGCCCTTGTCGATCCAGGCGATCGACCCGCCGCCGGCGCCGATGGTGCGGATGTCGATGATCGGGATCTGGATGGGTACGCCCCACTCGATCTCGAAATTGGTGGTGAAAGTCTCGGCGCGGTCGAGGATGGTCGAGACGTCGGTGGACGTGCCGCCCATGTCGAGCGTCACCAGATGGTCGATGCCGGTAAGCTGGGCGACGTGCCGGCTGGCGATGACGCCGCCGGTGGGGCCCGAGACGAGCAGCTGAATCGGCGTTGTGGCCGCCGCATCCAGGGTCATCTCGCCGCCATTCGAGCGGATCAGGACAGCCGGTGCGGTGATCCCCGCTTCATCCAGGCGTTCGCGCATCGCCTTGAGCCGCTTGCCGACAACGGGCTTCAGGTAGGCGTCGGCCAGCGTCGTGGAGGCGCGCTCGTACTCCTTCCACTTGGGCAGCACCTCGAAGCTGATCGAGACGGCATGCTCCGGCAGCTCCTCCTCGAGGATCGCCTTGACCCTCAGCTCGTGGTCCGGGTTGAGGTAGGAGAAGAGCAGGCAGCAGGCGACCGCCTCGATCTCCGGGATGGCGCGAATGGCGGCCGCCACCTGCCGCACGGCATCGTCGTCGAGCGGCTTGACCACGCGGCCCTTGGCGTCGATCCGCTCGTCGAGCTCGAAGCAGTGCCGCCGCAGGCAGAGCGGCTTCGGCTTCACCCAGCTCATGTCGTAGTGATGCTTGCGATTGCCGCGCTGGATGAACGGCACGTCCCTGAAGCCCCTGGTTGTCACATAGGCGACGACGGCGCCCTGGCGCTCGAGGATCGCGTTGGTCGCCACCGTCGTGCCGATCCGCAAATGGCTGAGCGCGTCCCGGTCGGGGTAATCCTGCAGCCCGTCGAGGATCGCCTGCACCGGATCGGCCGGAACGGACGGCACCTTCCAGACGCGCGTCTGCCCGGTCCGATCGTCATGCGCGACGAAATCCGTGAAGGTGCCGCCGATATCGGCACCGAGCATCGTGGCCATCGCCTTCCCCTTTCTCGCGAACGCCATAA